>NZ_FXTO01000081.1 GCF_900182725.1 Thalassovita litoralis | reverse complement strand
AGCTCGGGCGGGTATCTGGTCTATGCGGCGATGACCCATCAATACACGTTCGATTATCACGAGGGCGATATTTACTGGTGTACCGCCGATGTGGGCTGGGTCACGGGCCACAGCTATATCGTTTATGGCCCGCTGGCCAATGGCGGCACCACGCTGATGTTCGAGGGCGTGCCGACCTACCCGGATGCGGGGCGGTTCTGGGCCGTGTGCGAAAAGCACAAGGTCAATCAATTCTACACCGCGCCCACCGCGATCCGCGCACTGATGGGGCAAGGCACGGAATTCGTTGAAAAATACGACCTGAGCAGCCTGAAGCTTCTGGGGTCCGTGGGCGAGCCGATCAACCCCGAAGCCTGGAACTGGTATAACGAGGTGGTGGGCAAGGGCAAATGCCCGATCGTGGACACCTGGTGGCAGACGGAAACCGGCGGCCATATGCTGACGCCGCTGCCGGGGGCGACGCCGCTGAAACCGGGATCGGCCACGCGGCCGTTCTTTGGGGTGCAGCCGGTGCTGCTGGACAGCACGACGGGGCAGGAACTGACCGACACCGCCGCCGAGGGCGTGCTGGCGATCAAGGAAAGCTGGCCGGGCCAGATGCGCACGGTTTACGGCGATCACGAGCGGTTCATGCAGACCTATTTCAGCGATTTCAAAGGCTATTACTTCACCGGGGATGGCTGCCGCCGCGATGCGGATGGCTATTACTGGATCACGGGCCGGGTGGATGACGTGATCAACGTGTCGGGTCACCGGATGGGCACCGCCGAGGTGGAATCGGCGCTGGTGGCCCATGCCAAAGTGGCCGAGGCCGCGGTGGTGGGCTATCCGCATGACGTGAAGGGTCAGGGCATTTACTGCTATGTGACGCTGATGAATGGGGTAGAACCGTCCGAGGATCTGAAGAAGGAACTGCGGACCTGGGTGCGCACGGAAATCGGCCCGATCGCCAGCCCCGACCTGATCCAGTGGTCGCCGGGCCTGCCGAAAACCCGCTCGGGCAAAATCATGCGCCGCATCCTGCGCAAAATCGCCGAAAACGACTTCGGCAGCCT
>NZ_FXTO01000080.1 GCF_900182725.1 Thalassovita litoralis | reverse complement strand
CAGCACCTGTTCGTGCTGCGGGTCCGATCGCATCGTGAAGATGGGCGAGGACATCACCGAGACGCTGGAGGTCATTCCCCGCCAGTGGAAGGTGATCCAGACGGTCCGGGAGAAGTTCACCTGCCGGGCCTGCGAGAAGATCACCCAGCCCCCGGCGCCCTTCCATCCGATCCCGCGGGGATGGGCGGGGCCCAGCCTGCTGGCGATGATCGTCTTCGAAAAGTACGGCCAGCATCAGCCCCTCAACCGCCAGGCTGAGCGCTACGCCCGTGAAGGCGTGGACCTCAGCCTCTCCACGCTCGCTGACCAGGTCGGCGCGGTGGCCGAGTTGCTGAAGCCACTGCACGCGCTGATCGAGGCGCATGTCTTTACCGCGGCCCGGCTACATGGTGACGACACCACGGTGCCGCTTTTGGCCCGTGGCGGCACGAAAACCGCCCGGCTATGGACCTATGTGCGCGATGATCGTCCTTTCGACGGGACCGCGCCGCCCGCGGTCGTGTTCCGCTTCTCCCCCGATCGCGCCGGGGAACATCCAACGAAACACCTGATGGGCTGGCAGGGCATCCTGCAGGCGGACGCCTATGCCGGGTACAACCAGCTCTACGATGCCGCCCGGAAACCCGGGCCGGTAGCATCGGCGTTGTGTTGGTCGCACGCGAGGCGCAAGTTCTTCGAACTCGCTGACGTGCAGACCAACATCCGCAAGGGCAAGTCGGCCAAGGAGATCTCGCCCATTGCCGTCGAGGCGGTGAAGCGCATCGACGCGCTGTTCGAGATCGAGCGCATGGTCAACGGGCAGACCCCGGAGGCGCGGCTGGAGATGCGGCAGCGCCAGTCGGCCCCGCTGGTCGCGGACCTGGAGCACTGGCTTCGCGGCGAGCGCGCGCTCCTGTCAAAGCATGCCAAGGTGGCGAAAGCCATCGATTACCTGCTGTCGCCCCACCACTGGCCGGGCTTCACGCGGTTCCTCGAGGACGGGCGGATCTGCCTCTCGAACAACGCAGCCGAGCGCTCCCTGCGCGGTGTGGCCCTCGGCCGGAAATCCTGGCTCTTCGCCGGATCAGAGCGCGGCGGACATCGCGCCGCCGCCATCTACACGCTGATCGGCACGGCCA
>NZ_FXTO01000079.1 GCF_900182725.1 Thalassovita litoralis | reverse complement strand
GCATCGATCAGCTGCCCATTTTCGACCAGCTTGCCGGTCAGGGAACCGAACTCACCGTCAATCGCCCCTTCCCCCGCACTGAGGCGCGCGCGGGCGCGGGCAAGCTGGCGGTCCGATCCGCGATGCAGGCGCTTGGGCTTGCCGGTGGCAAGATCATAAACAAGGATCATCGTTTCAGTACCAGGGCGCGGGCGCGGGCTTCGGTAAAGGAGAAGGCCGTGACATCCGGAGAACTGGCCCGCAGCTCCACATCATATTCCCCAGCCGTCTTCTGACTGATCGCCGACAGGCTGAACGGGCCGTCCGATGACAGCTTACCGGAGGCGACATTGACGCCGTCGATATAGAGCCGGATCGTCACCTCCCCGGCGCTGGTAAAATCGACATTGCCCGAGACGGCCGCATCGATCGTCAGGGCCTCGCCCGTTGTGCCGCTGCTGATCTCAGGCACGATGGCGATTTCCGTGACCACGGTTTCCTCGACATTATTCACGGCGAGCGAAACCGCAGAGACAGCGGTTTCCGCCTCTTCGGTGATCCCGTCCCGCGTGATGCGCGCCGTGTTCAGCGCGACATCGACCTCCATATCCGCCACGAATGCCAGCCCGATCCCGCGATAGGCTTCCAACACCGGGCGGCAAAAGGCTGCCTGCGCAGGGGGAATGGCGGAGCGCTGCCATATCTTCCAGAACCCGTCCCCCGGCAGGGGCGCAATCGCGGTCGAGAAGTAATCATCGGTCTCATCGTCCGGGGCGCTGAGCTGCACCCCATCCTCGTCATACCAGCGCAGCGTGGCGCGGACCGTGCAGCCATTAGCCCCCACCCCGGAATAGGTCGACCCGTCACCAGCCGCATAGCGAAACGAGGCATAGACATCCGCGCCGGGCTGAACCGGGATCAGGCCAGACCAGATCAGACGGTTATACGCCCCGATCCCGGTGGCATTGTCACCCCAGTCGATCTGGACCACGTTCGGGGTGGGCGCATATCGGATGGCATCCTCCGATGCCCCGGCATTGCGCTGTACCACCGTCAGTTCCGAAACCTCATCGAACCCGCCCAGAGACCCGTCATAGATCTCCAGCTGCCAGCCGGTAAAATCACCAGACGCAAACCGGCCATTCCAGACCGACCGATAATCCTC
>NZ_FXTO01000078.1 GCF_900182725.1 Thalassovita litoralis | reverse complement strand
TGGGTAGTGTCCCGGGAGATGGTGTAGGAACTGGCGTCCACCTGCTTCTTCATAGCTGGTGCTGCTCGTTCACTGCGCGGCGATCATCGTCGCCGCGCCGGTATCGTTGCACACGGCCGTCAGCTTTTCCACCGGCATGTAGCGGCGGGAGACGGCCCATTCATCGTTTTGCTCCAGCATGAGCGCGCCGACCAGCCGGATGACGGCTTCGCGGTTGGGAAAGATGCCGACGACATTGGTCCGCCGCTTGATCTCCTTGTTGACGCGTTCCAGTGGGTTTGTGCTGTGCAGCTTCGAGCGCAGGCTCTCGTCGAAGGCCATGTAAGCCAGCACGTCATGCTCCGCCTCATCCATCAGCTCGGCAACATCGCGGAACCGGTCCCGCAGGCTGTCGGCGACCTCACGCCAGCGGGCATGGGCCTGGTCGCGGTCCTTCTCGGCGAAAACGGTCTTTACCACCGCGCTGACCACCGGCTTGTGGGTCTTGCCCACGCGGGCCAGGAGGTTGCGCTGGAAATGCACGCGGCAGCGCTGCCAGCCGGCACTGAGCACCTTGCGTGCGGCAGCTTTCAGGCCCTCATGTGCGTCGCTGATCACCAACTGCACGCCCCGCAGGCCGCGCCGAGTAAGAGACCGCAGGAAGTCGGCCCAGAACGTCTCGGCTTCCGAGGGCATGACGGTAATCCCCAAGATCTCGCGCCGCCCGTCTGTATTGACCGCCACAGCCACTATCACCGCCATCGAGACGATCCGCCCGCCCTCACGCAGCTTCACATAAGTGGCGTCGAGCCAGAGGAAGGGCCAATCGCCTTCGAGAGGCCGGTTCAGGAACGCCTGCACCCGCTCGTCGATCTCCTCGCAGAGCCGCGAGACCTGGCTCTTGGAGGTGCCCGTCAGCCCCATGGCGCGCACCAAGTCATCGACAGCGCGCGTGGAAACACCATGGATGTAGGCCTCCTGGATCACTGCCATCAGCGCCTTCTCCGCCGTCCGCCGTGGCTCCAGGAAGGTCGGAAAATAGCTGCCCTTGCGCAGCTTCGGGATGTTCAGGCCGATGGTCCCCGCCCGGGTATCCCATTGCCGCGGCCGGTAGCCGTTCCGCTGGTTCTCCCGGTGCGGGCTGCGCTCGCCATGGCCCGCACCGCAAACGGTGGCCACCTCGATATCCATCAGCCGCTGCGCGGCATCCTGGATCAGCTCGCGCAAGAAATCCGCGTCATCGCTCTTGGCGATCATGCCCGGAAGGTCGATCATGTTCTCGGTCATCGTGCTCTCCTTCGTTGTCGTCGGTCTTCGAACAACCTCAGACTACGAAGAAGCGCGATGGCCGCCAGCCCGGCCGCGCGCTGCGCTACGCCAAGGGCTTCGCGCGCGGCCTCTTACACCACCCCACGGGGCACTACCG
>NZ_FXTO01000077.1 GCF_900182725.1 Thalassovita litoralis | reverse complement strand
GGCGGCGGGTCGCCACCCGATATGACCGCTGCCCCGAAGTCTTCCTCTCGGCCATCGCTCTCGCCGCAACAGTCATGTTTTGGTTATGAGTCCTGAGCCTAGATGCCCGCCACCTTGCCCACCTGCGGCGCTGGGCTTCGGCTAGGGGCCGCAAGACGCTGGGGAAAGCCCGACATCATGATGGACAGACCGGCAAGACCGAGTACAGCCACAGACGCGCCCCCCAAGTAGGCCGCCATGCGCTTGCTTGTCATGGTTTTGCGATTGCGAAAGGGGCTTTCAACATAGCGCCACGACAGCCATGCAAACAGGAAGGTCAGAATGACGGCCCCGATTGCGGGGGTGGGATCAAGATGAATGCTGCCAGAGCGTACCCGAAGAAGGGCCAAAATCGGCCAGTGCCAGAGATAGAGCGAATAGGACAGCAACCCCACGAATACCATTGGCCGGGCGGCAAGAATGCGATTGGCCACCCAAGATTGGCCACCTGTGTGGATCACCACCGCAGCCCCAAGACAAGGAAGCAGCGCCACCCAGCCGGGAAAGATCATATCGCTGCGTATCGTAAAGATTGATAGCAGGATCATGCCAAGGCCGGTGGCCGAGAGCGCTTCGCGCAGGGCTGGTGTCTTGACTGGCGGGAATACGCCTGAGGCGATTACGGCCCCGACGAGCAATTCCCACGCCCGTGCGGGCAGCAGATAATAGGCCACAGAAGGTTTGTTGAAGGACAGCCACAGGCCAATGGCAAATGTGGCAAGCGCGCCAAGCACCAACACCATCCCGATCCGCAGTCGCAGTTTCCAAAATACGATCAGGACGATGGGGAAGATCAGGTAAAACTGTTCTTCTACCGCCAAAGACCAGGTGTGGAGCAGGGGGAACAGTTCTGCCGCTGGCGCAAAATACCCGGATTCCCGCCAGAACCAGAAGTTTGACAGCGATAGCAGTGCGGCGATGCCCGACTCGGCTGCGCTTTGTGCCTGATCGGGCAGCGCAATGAACTGGAACGCCGCTACGGTCACGAACAGCACCCCCAAGAGCGCAGGGATGATGCGGCGCAGGCGGCGTTCGTAAAACCGAAGGAAGGAAAACTCGCCTGCCTGTATCTCGCGCAGGATGAGAGAGGAGATCAGATACCCACTGATTACAAAGAAAATATCGACGCCAACAAATCCGCCCGGCAACCATGACGCCCCGGCGTGGAACAAAATGACAGGCATGATCGCCAAAGTGCGCAGACCGTCAATATCGGGACGGTAGGTGGGGGTCGTCATGCAAATCTTCCGGTGCAAGTCAAAGGATTAGGCTCAGGACCCATTAATCGGCTTGAGATCGCATTGGTCGCATGCTTCAAATCCCCAAACTTTCAGGGGGTATCATGAGCAATCTATTTTGGCTGACCGACGAACAGATGGCGCGGCTGCGACCGTTCTTTCCC
>NZ_FXTO01000076.1 GCF_900182725.1 Thalassovita litoralis | reverse complement strand
CCGTTTGTTGCTTTCACCATAAGTCCCTCATGGGTCATCTCTGCTCGTCCTCGCGCATAAAAAAACCGCCCATCGGGCGGCTGTGGTTGGTCTTTCGTTTGCGATTGCACATGTAGCGGAATCGTGAATGTATGGAGTTCCTCCCATTGCGGATATGTTGGGAGGGACCACTACTCGGGTGGGAGCGACATGTTTTTCTGAAGCAAGTCAGCGGATTTTAGCAAAGTGCATCCGCGCTGCTGGTGTTCCCGTACCAGAGCAGCCTCCCACCCATTCTTTCTGATTGGTTGCATCAGCCCCAGCTTTATGCATCTATATTAGCTCCCTGTAGCAGGGGCGGGAGCGACTTGTTGTACCGGTCAAGTTGGCGGATATCCGAGAAAATATTCCGTGCCGTTGTGATCTGCCTTAGTCATCGCGGCCTCCCGGGTTATCCTATCTCACCTGATTGCACATCTTTCCGAACCATGATTGAATTCAGGTTCCTTGTCCAAGGACGGGAGCGGCCCAGTCGACGGGGCTGGCAAGTGTAAGGAAGCTACATTTGCACCGTGATGGGACTGCCATTCCTAACGGTCTCCCGCTAAGGGCAACCCGATAATTGCGATTCTTCCAAATCCATGTATCAATAGCGTCACCCTTCCAGGGGCGGGAGTGGCTTGTGTGGGGACAAAAGCCGACGAGCGCTGGGTGGGACAGCACTCGTGCTGCAGACCAGTTCAGCAGCCTCCCAATTAATCCCGACCCTCTTCACAAGCTGCGACGGACGCTGAGCGGAACATCGACAACGGTCTGCGTTTCCCCCTCCAGGGTGAGGCGGGCCTGAAGGCTCCATGCGCCCCTGGACAGGCTGCCCTCTGCGATGGCCACGGTCAGCACGCCGGTTTCCGCTTCCAGAATGGCTGCAGTCAGAGAGACGATCTGCCCGGAGGCCGCGTTCTGAGCCATCGCGACGACCTGCCCGCCGGCAATTGAACGGGGCACCCCGTTCATCAACACGGTAAAGGCAATGCTGATTTCATCGGCATCCCAGATGGTAATTGCGCTGCATGTCATGCTGACCGCCTCCAGATCGCTGTGTAACGGTGATCGCCCCATTGCGCGTCGTAGCTGTGCGCTTGCCAATGCGCGTTGCGCCTCAGGGTCGTGGTGCTGGCGGGCTTGCCATTGAGCTCGCCCCCTGCCGTGAGAGATGTGACAGCCGCCCGGATCGATCGACCCGACCCGATGCAGACAGCCCCAGGCCAAGGACATCATGGACCCGACCCCGGCGGTTCTAAAAGGCACCGCCAGCGACAAGAACCAGCCCTGGGAAAATCGCCTGATCGAAACCGCCCAGAAGATCGAAGGGCGCTTTGGTCAACTGGCCCAGCTGCTGGCCATGTCGCGGCAGTTTCAGGTGTTCGAGACCAGCGACCTGAAAGTCGCCACCAACCGCGACACCGGCGAGGCGGAAATCCAGTTCCTC
>NZ_FXTO01000075.1 GCF_900182725.1 Thalassovita litoralis | reverse complement strand
AACTGGGGCAACCGCCCCAAAAGGAGGAGTCATGCGTATTGCTTACGCGTATCTCAAACAACAAACGTGGCTGTATCGCCGCAACTATCCCAAGGCCCTGCAACCAGTGCTGGGTCAGGCGCTGAAACAGTCCCTCAAAACCGGGGATGCCAAGGAAGCCAAGGTTCGGGCGGCTGAGGTCAACGCCCTCTATGAGTCAATCGTGGCAAAGGCCCGTGAAGGCATCGTTCTGGGCCGTCCCGAGCCGGTCAAGGTCGCCGCTCCGGTGTTTGCCCCCAGTAATCCGGTGATCGGTCGGGAAACCGTCAAGGTGCTGGCTCAGGACTATCTGGCGGTTCGGTCTGACCAGCTCCGACATGGCGGGTTCAAATCGGTTCGCTTCTCGATCGGGTTGCTTGTCTCGCTCTACGGGTCCCGACAGGTAGCCAGCCTGTCCCGTGATGACGGTCGCCGCTTCGTGTCTCTGGTGGCTGGCCTGTCCCCGCATGTTGGCAAGAGTTTCAGGGCGCGGTCGCTGTCACTGGAACAACTGGTGTCACGATCCACAGGCCCCCGGATCACCCCCGCCACCCAGAAACGTATCGTGTCACAGGTGCTGCATTTCCTTGACTGGGCGTACTATGAGGGACGGTCCCCTAAGCTGGACTTCGGTGCTGTCCGGGTCGAGGCCAAGGGGCGAGTCAACAGCTATGCCGTTCCCACGGACGAGGAGGTTAAAGGTGATGCAATGATCGCATTCTCTTCTGGCACGAAGGTGTGGATCGCGGGCGGCGTGACGGATATGCGCTGCGGGATGAACAGCCTGGCGTTGAAGGTTCAGCAGGGGCTCGGACGTGACCCGCATGCTGGCGAAATCTTCTGCTTCCGCGGGCGCCGGGGCGATCTCGTGAAACTGCTCTGGCATGATGGGGTGGCCGACAGCGGTGTGCTGCGTGGTTTGATCCATGTGATCTCCTGATAAAAAGGGGTGTCTAGGGTGCTGGTGATTCTCCTTTCGTTCCGCTTCTCACCGCCCCGATAGTCCCGAAATGATAGCGTCATCAATAGACGAAGCTCCTTAAAATATTTATTTTTTCCAAACCCTTGTGTGCCGAACCTTTATGCATACCTAAGCTGCTAAATCAGCCATAAATTGAGGCTGAAGTGCTGACCCAAAGTTGATTCTATTGCCAATCAGCAAGCACGACGACTGGCTGTTCGCAGCTTACGGGGTCGACCCGCTGTTCCTCTGACAACATCAAGGCAGGTCCCGAACCTCCCGATTGGGGGCGCTACGGCGTCCCCGCGTCAAAAGACAGCTTGCGATTGGGCGCGACGTGGGGAAAACTACCGTTATTGATTAAAAGGGAAACTAAATGGAAAAATCAGCCTTGCTTCTGGCCTCGCTCATAGCCGTATCCGGCTGTGCTTCCATGACTACACAAGAAAAGTATGAGCGCGGTTTGGCGATGGAAAGTGTGCCTAGGCTCAGGACTCATAACCAAAACATGACTGTTGCGGCGAGAGCGATGGCCGAGAGGAAGACTTCGGGGCAGCGGTCATATCGGGTGGCGACCCGCCGCC
>NZ_FXTO01000074.1 GCF_900182725.1 Thalassovita litoralis | reverse complement strand
CTTCAATGCGGGGGGTGTCTTCGTGTGCGTCCATAAGGACACTCGTTAAACCCTCGCGAAATCAGCCCGCCAGACGGCCCTCGGCGTAAGCTTACCGACCAAGGCCATACGGCAAAGGTAAGCTGCCCCCCTTCGAACACGGCAAAATAGATCAATCGTGTTTTTTCGGTCCTACAACGCGTGCCGGCAATTCCCTTGATGGTGATTGCCCGCGCTTGTGCGCCCGAACCCGCACCACTTTACCGTTTGCATAGTGCCTTTCATGTTCGGCCACCCAATGCTCTGTGGGCGTGGCACGGCCTACCGCCTGCGTTTCCTCAAAGCGAAGCCTTGCCTTTTGCTCGGTCATGTGAAGTTCAGCGGCCGGACCAATTCGAATGGTGACGTGTGATCTTAACGTTTCAGTCATCCAAGTCTTGCCGAATTTACGAGCAGTCTTGACCTGCGCGTTTGAGAGGCTTGGAGTTTCCTGCGGCACCAAATCATCTTCACGCGCAGCAAGAGCCGCGAAAAGCATGAACCCGATCACCATTTCGTAGGTTACGTGGCCTTTGTACTCTTCAAAATATTCTCTCGCCGATGCTGCGTCTCTCAGAAATCCGGCCCGCATTAGTCCAGCAATTACCGTCTTATTGGGCTGCCAACTTGTATTTCTGAAGTCGGGTCGACCATCTTCGTCTTTCTGTATTTCCAAGACTAATGGCGCATCAAGAAACATAGTGTCAGACAAGGCTGAAAAAAGACATACAGTCAGCTTATCAGGCGATCGATTATCGAAGAGAAAACCCCGTTGACGCCGGTTGTTCAACTCCTCTTCAGTCTGGGTGGATACTCTTCGCGCGACACGATCTTCCCATAGTTTGCGGTCATCGTACTCGACCCAAATGAGATCGCGCGGAAAGTCGACTTCACGGACATAGCCTTGAATGTCAGACTCTGGCCGATCTTCCCATGGCATTCCTTGAACACCCATTCGCAAGGAATCGAGGTAATTCGCGGCATTGTGGTCAAGCAAATAGATTCTGGCTGAGGCAAGATCGCCAAGAACGCTTTTCCAATGCTGGCGAAAATCTTCAGACGGGACTGGCTGACCATCAAGGCCGGTCATGCTTGTTGGCCGCTCCCTGTCATAGAAATGACCGAACTTTAGGGCTATTGTCTTGTAAAGGATCATTGCATTCGTCCCCATGCAGTGACACTACACTGTAGCTTGCACGCACAACGTACAAGCGGTTCTGCGAGCGTTTTGGCTGGATCACAATTAGTACAGTCCGGGAACAGCTTTAACACCGTATTGCCCCTAAGGCTGATCTCGTCTCAACCGAAGCAATATACCGCTGTGCCCGTTGACTGCGAGTTCGAACAGACCCAGAATTTCACCTCGCAGCGAATAACGTCAGCGCGCTTTCTCTTTTGTTGCCCTTCCGCCACACCCATCATTGCGCCCCGTTTGCTTCCACAGTGCTTCCACGAATAAATACGCAACGCGGAAAGCCCCGCGCGAGGCAGGGTTAAGCTTTTGATATTGTTTATTGAATCTGGTTGCGGGAGCAGGATTTGAACCTACGACCTTCAGGTTATGAGCCTGACGAGCTACCGGGCTGCTCCATCCCGCGTCAATATTGTACGTATATAGAGATTATTGGTTATTGCTAGGTTTGGCGGTTACCTACTCTCCCACATCTTGAGATGCAGTACCATTGGCGTAAGAGCACTTAACTT
>NZ_FXTO01000073.1 GCF_900182725.1 Thalassovita litoralis | reverse complement strand
GCAGCATCGCCTTCGGTGTAAGCCCCCACAAAGCCATTTCCACTGACTCGGGCGGGCGGCGTATGGATCGCAGCACCGCCCGTCGCTGCGCGTTCAGCGGAGCCATCTATCACGATCGCGGATGGGGAAACTGTGACGGAACCAGTGATGCTGCGCTGCCCCTGCCCCTCAGCGATTGCAGCTGGCGCAATCAGGCTGGCCGCGCCGGTGCGCTCGATCTCTCCGGACGCCAGCGCACCAATCGACGGGGCGCTGATCGCGATCGCGCCGGGCACATTCCGCGCCCCGTATCCGGACAGGGTGATAGCGGGCAGACCTGTGCCTCCGGATCCGGAGATGCCGCTGTCTACGATACCAGATGCAGCGGTGGTGATGGCTGGCAGGGATATATCCCCGGTATGCGCGCCAATTCGCCAGATTGCGGTGCCGGGATAGGCGAACAAGGGGGAGGCTGTCGGGGCGAATATTACAGCGGAGACATACCCGTCCGCATCCAGTGCCGGAATATGCTCAATGTAGAAGGTCGCGCCATCAATAGCGATCTGGGGATTATCGGCGAACCACGCACTGGTAACACCGGACAGGCCAACATAATGCGCATAGCTGCCGTCACCGTCGAAAAATACAAACAGCCCCTCAAGGGTCGCGCCTCCGTGGAGGGCTGTTATGGAGGCGCTGCCGCGATCCGCAGCATCCAGACCGATGGCTATGGAATAATCCGAAGTCAGATAGCCGCACAGTTGACCGGAATATCCGGTGCCGAATGTGATGGAGCCCGCGGTCAGCGCCATGGGTCAGGTCGCGGGCTGTGATATGGTCAGTGACGACACTGAGACCGTATCCCCGGCCCCGATTGTCAGGGAGGATAGGTTCAGGTCTGCACCGGACGTGCCCACCGTGCCGCGCAGCACCTCGGTATTGTCACGATCCTGCAACTTGAACAGCGCCGCCGTGCCGCCCGTGGCATTGGTGTCATCGCTGATCGTATCCGCAGCCGCAGCGCCGCCGGAGGCCGCCGCGAATCCGGGATTTGAAAGTGCCAACGTGGCAACCTCAACGTCACCCGCCGTCATGATGACCAGATCGCCATTTGCATCGGAGGTGCCAGCGTCGACCAGATCGGCGATGGCATCAACTGCGGCATTGCGCGCCGCCGTGGTAAGGGTCACACCCATGTTCAGATCTCCAAAGTGAGAGTTTCGCCCGCAGGGCAGTCAGTGCGCTCGGTCAGACGCCAGCGCGCGCTGCCGTCCCAGATTTCCGAGGCGGCAACGAGCGCGTCCGTCGCCTCGAATTCGGTTGCGGATATCCGCGTCAACCGCTTGATGCCCTGCGCATCGATGGCCAGAGGTCCCTGCCAGATACCCAAGGCGGCGCGTTCAGCGGCGCTCAGCAGGCTGATCTGACCCGGATGGAGCTTGGCGACATCGTCAATGCGGGGCGAGCCGTCAGCGCGACGCACAAGGCCATACAGCACGCCCTGCGGCTGCTGCTCAAATGCGGATACAAGTTTCATATGGTCCTCTTTGGTTGTGCCTAGGCAGGCGGGGTTGGCCAATCCGGATCAAACACATCCGTGACGGTGGCCGGTAATTCACGCAGGGCCTGCCGGTAGCTGACCCATGCCGCCTGATCGACGGGAGCGTCGGGGATCTGGGTCCAGTCGCTCTCCGCCAACAGCCGGTTGCGTGTTTTGCGCAGGGCCGCCAAAGCTGCCGCCGCATCCGGCGC
>NZ_FXTO01000072.1 GCF_900182725.1 Thalassovita litoralis | reverse complement strand
GGGAAAGAACGGTCGCAGCCGCGCCATCTGTTCGTCGGTCAGCCAAAATAGATTGCTCATGATACCCCCTGAAAGTTTGGGGATTTGAAGCATGCGACCAATGCGATCTCAAGCCGATTAATGGGTCCTGAGCCTAGTGACACCGGCATACGAACCGGCATAGGACACCTGCCCGCGGTTCGTGCTGGGGGCGTCAAAGGTGCCGCTGCGTTGATAAAATCCGCCGCCGAAATAGCGGTTGAATTGCCCGCCATCCGCAACCGCGCCTGCCACGACTGACCCATCGCGGCTTTCGGCAACCAAGGCCGTGAAATGCCGGTCCAGCGGATCGTCCTGAAATGTATAAGCTTGATACCCGTTTACATCCAACGTTGGGGTGCGGACGTAAACCAAATCCTGCGGGCCACCATCCACACCGCTCATCCGCAGCAGCAAACGTTCGGAGGCCGCGTTATAGGAGACCGCTGAAATGTTTTTGCGCAGCCCTTCGGGGATGCTCTCGATACTATCGTTATCACCAAGAGAGCCACCGCCGCCGCCTGACCCGTCTGTACATGCCGCCAACGTCAACGCGCACAGCAGGGATGCCGTGTACCGATTCATAAGCCTGTATCCTTATTCTTTGTCGAGCCTGCCCGGCCTTATTGATGCGCAGAATCCGCTTTTGGATATAAAAAGTCAACGAAAGATGGTGGAAGGCGTGTAAAAACCCATGCTCTGTTGCGTTGAAAAACTTGCCCGCATATAGAAGTTTTTCCGGATGCCTCCCCCAGATATAGTATCCCTCGACTCACTCATACAGATAGCCCGCCAAAGAAGGATCAGCCCCATGCCCGTGACGCCCGAACAACAGGCCGAAATTGACGCCCTGCGCAGCGCCCCCCGCTCAACCTTGCGGGCGGTGTCCGAAGGCATGGAAAAGCACCTGTATTCCATCTATCCGGTGCTGGATCACGGGTTTGTCCGGGTGGTGGACTATATGGGCGACGATGCCGCCATCTGTCAGGCCGCGCGGGTCAGCTATGGCAAAGGCACCAAATCGGTGCAGAACGACGAAGGGCTGATCCGCTATCTGATGCGGCATTGGCATTCCACCCCGTTTGAAATGTGCGAAATCAAGCTGCACGTCAAACTGCCGGTTTTTGTGGCGCGTCAGTGGATTCGCCACCGGACCGCCAATGTGAACGAATATAGCGCCCGCTATTCGATTCTGGATCGTGAATTCTATATCCCCGCGCCCGAACAACTGGCCGCGCAATCCGTGATCAATAATCAGGGCCGCGGTCAGGCCTTGACCGGGGACGAGGCCGCGCGCGTGCTGGAGATCCTGAAATCCGACAGCGGCCGCGCCTATGACAATTACGAGGCGATGATTTCACAAGACGGGCAAGAGGGACTGGCCCGTGAACTGGCCCGGATGAACCTGCCCGCGAATATCTATACCCAATGGTATTGGAAGGTGGATTTGCACAACCTGTTCCATTTCCTGCGCCTGCGGGCGGATTCCCATGCCCAATACGAAATCCGCGTCTACGCCGAGGAGATTTGCAAACTGGTCGCCGATTGGGTGCCGTTTGCCTATAAGGCGTTCGAGGATTATCGCATGGGTGGCGAAACTTTATCTGCCGCAGCCCTTGATTGCGTTCGCCGGATGCTGAAAGGTGAGGACGTCACGCAGGAAAACTCGGGCATGTCGGCACGGGAATGGCGGGAGTTGCAAGAGGTGTTGGGGTGAGAAGGTTCTCAGAAAGGCACGGCTTTATCCTACCGCGACAAGCCATCCAAAAGAATGGAATGGATGAGCGTTTAAGGAATAGATTGTGGACTGTCTGCGGAGCTTAGGCTCAGGACTCATAACCAAAACATGACTGTTGCGGCGAGAGCGATGGCCGAGAGGAAGACTTCGGGGCAGCGGTCATATCGGGTGGCGACCCGCCGCC
>NZ_FXTO01000071.1 GCF_900182725.1 Thalassovita litoralis | reverse complement strand
GCCTATCAGGATATCGTGGGCGTCTGGACGATCTGCGATGGTGTGACCGCCGGTGTGAGGCCGGGGGATAAGGCCACGCCCGCCGAGTGCGATACACTTCTGATGCAGGAACTGCGCAAACATGCGGAAGGGTTGGCGGGCTGTGTGAATGACGACATAGAGCGCCGTATTCCAACTCAGACGGCGGCAGCGTTGCTGTCCTGGACCTATAATGTCGGGGTGGGGGCGGCGTGTCGCTCCACCCTGGTGCGCAGGCTGAATGCGGCGGAGTGGGGGGCTGTTTGTCCTGAGCTGTCGCGCTGGACCCGGGCCGGGGGGCGCGTTGTGCGCGGACTGGTCAATCGCCGGGCGGCGGAACGGGCCGAATGTGAAGCCGGTTTGCAGAGCGTGGGGTTGCTGGCTTTATCCTATCCGTCAGAAACCCGCCGGATTATCTCGCCGGTTTCCGGGATGATGAAGGTGCCATCTTTATCTTTGACCCATTCGAGCTGGCGATTGTCTGAAAGCTGGGCTGTCATGCCCCAGCCCGTGTTCAGCCGCCCACCTGCTGCCGTCATTGTCGTTGCGGTATCCAAGACGATCAGCACTTCATACTTCCGACCGCTCTCTCCCAGACACCAGAACTGGTCTACCACTTCACGCATATGGTCCTCCTGTTCTGCCTCTCAGCATTGGAAGGCCGGGGAGGCCTGTCCATCGGGAAGGCTGGTATATCTCGATATCGAAATCAAAAACCAGCCAAAGTTTACGTAGGGGAAGAAAATGATGCGTGGCTATCTTCTTGTGGCTGCATTCTGCGGTCTTTCTGCTGCTTTAGGATGGGTTATCCTCCTTCAGATCGAAAACAGTGCGTTGGCCATGGACGTGGCTGCGCTCAAAGGACGAATCGCGCTTTGCGATGCACGAACCGGCAATATTATCGAGGATAGGAAGAGCGATGCGACTGTTACTGATCCCGGCAATTACGATGTGCCTGACCGCTGGCTCCTGCCTGAAACCGGTGCCGCCCGCGATTGAGGCCGCGTTCTTCTGCGATGTCGAGGAACCCCGGCGCTTCAGTCAGGCAGAGATTGATTGGCGCAGGCAAAATGCGCCATGGAACCTCGCGCGGGACTACCGAACCAATCTGACTTGGGAGCGGGAGTGTGAAGGGTAGAATTCAAAGTGACCCGCTATCTGGGCATTCGCGTGGATTGCGGGTTGGCTTTGCGTATAGTAAAGCCCAGAGCAATGCCGTTTTCTCCGGGAGTTATTTATGGACCCGTCCGATCAGGAACTCGAGCGTCTCAGCGCACTGCTGCATGGGCTGCCCGTCGAGAACATGCCAATGACGCTTAGCGAGCTTGATGGCTATCTGGTCGGTGTTCTTGCCTGCCCTGATATCATTCCGCCCTCTGAATGGATTCCCCATGTCTGGGGTGAAACAGGTGAGCCAAACTTTCCGGATCAGAAAACCGCAGAAGCCACGATCAGCGCGGTCATGGGGCACTACAATTCGGTTGCAGAGGCCATGACGCGCTCGCTTTGGCTCGAACCCATCTACGAGATTGATCCAAACAGTGATGAGGTAATGTGGGAGCCTTGGATTGATGGCTTCACTCGCGCCATGGGGCTAAGATCTGCGGCCTGGGAGCAACTGCTCAATCAAGCCGACGAAGAAACGCGAACGACTATGATCTTCATCATGGCGCTTCAGGATATATACACGGGACACAGCAAGTTCACGCAGGAGGAGATCGACGAAATCGACCTTGAAGCCCCTGATCTGATCCCGAACTGCGTTGCAACAATACTCTATCAGTCCCGCCCCGAATTGTTCCGTTCGGAGCCCGCCAACCATTCAGGGGTACCGTTCAAGGCCGATCTCCGGCCCGGACGCAACGATCCCTGTTTCTGTGGGTCGGGCCGAAAATACAAGCAATGTTGTGGTCTGAACTGATCTCTGTCTCACGAATGTCCGACCCTGACCGGACACTCGTGAGATGGTAGACCACTGCGGGCCAGCGTCACCAGATCAGACATTCGTCCAGCGTGCAGCATTTATAGAGGACGAAGGTTGGCAGAGCGGACGAAGCGCATTTTCGCGGCGGCTGCGCCTATTTCGGCTTTGTAGATTAGACAGTCTTAATAATTGTCGCTTTTGCCTGTGACATAAACGTATGAGTATACGCCGAATTAGCCCTCATGTACCCCCAAAGCCTAGAAAAAGGCAGCGCGAAAGTGCGCTGCCGGTCACTTGTTGAATGCAGGTTGTGCGTTACATGGTAAGCTTACGCCGAGGGCCGTCTGGCGGGCTGATTTCGCGAGGGTTTAACGAGTGTCCTTATGGACGCACACGAAGACACCCCCCGCATTGAAG
>NZ_FXTO01000070.1 GCF_900182725.1 Thalassovita litoralis | reverse complement strand
CAATATCGAGGTCCCTGTCGCTAAATCGGACGGCACCGCCAAAGATATCACCGGGGCCATAGTCGCTGCCGCCGCAAAGCGCGTAACAGATGGGGTCACAGTCGATCTGGCTGTCACGGTGACGGACGCACCGAATGGCCTCTGTCAAGTGCGCATCGATGCTGAGAGCCTCGATCCCGGCGCGTGGCAGCTACAGGTGAGAGTAACACTTGGTGACAACACACAGACCGTCCTCGACACTCCAATGACCATCCGCAACAGCTTCTGAAAGGAACCATCGTGCCCGATCCCATCACACACTACACCCCGGATTCATCGTCCCCAGCCGGTGATTTTTTTAGCGTCACCCCTGATGATGACACTGATCTGAGCATTTACTGCCGTGCTCTTTATATCGGCACCACTGGCGATCTGGCTCTGATCAGTGTTGGTGGAACCACAGTCACATTCAGGAATGTCGCCGCTGGGTCGATCCTGCCTGTTCGTGCTTCGCGCGTGTTAGATACAGGCACTACTGCTACCGACATTGTTGCGCTGTGGTGACATCATGCTCTCCCTATCCCTCTCCCTGACCTCAGCCGCTCTACAGCGGGCGAGTACAGTCCCACCAGCCTTCAAAGACGCCGCGTGGTATGCTGACCACAAGACGAAACGGTATTTCGCCAAACGCCCTATTCTCGGAACGGAACTCGTCACGAATGGGACGTTTGACACTGACCTGTCGGGGTGGACGGCTAACTCAAACGCAAGCATTAGCCTGTCTTCAAACCGACTGCGAGTAACGAACACCAACTTTGGATACGGCGCTGCTACAGCACCAATTTCTGTAGTTGCTGGTAAAGTTTATGTTCTCTACGGTGAGCAGCCTGCTGCTACGTCTGTTGGCAATATTAGTATTGGGCGAAACGCAGATGGGTCCGGCACAATTCTTGGTGGGACTGTTATTGGCGGCGGATTATCATACACTGGAACTTGGACTTCTACGATCACAGGGGTAGTCTATGTTTCTGTTCGTGTGCAGTCTGCTGGCGTAGGTAACTATTCAGAGTTCGACAACATCTCCGTCCGCGAAGTCACTAGCTTCACATCCATGCTTCCGGTCACATTCTCTGACCTGCACACCTATGAGCGGGCCAGCACTGCGACGTATGTCGACGCGTCAGGCACCCTGCGCACCGCTGCTGTCGATGAGCCGCGCTATGATTACGATCCGGAAACAGGGCGGGCGCGTGGGTTGTTGATTGAGGAGAGTTCGACCAACAACGTGCTAAATATGCTTGCACCGTCAACGCAATCCGTCACCGTCGCGGCGCAGCCATACACCCTGTCTTTTTACGGCACCGGATCAATCACGCTGTCCGGCGCTGCGACTGGATCACTATCAGGCACGGGTGTAGCCGATCTTGTCAGCCTGACATACACCCCGTCGGCTGGATCGTTGACGCTCACAATCTCTGGCGATGTGCGGATGGTCAATAACGAGCCGGGCTTGATCCCAACATCTCGGATCATCACCACCGTATCACCAGCCACCCGCGCTGCCGATGTGCTGACCCGGACCCCGGCGCAGTTCCCGTTTGCCTCCATGCCGTCTGCCCTGTCGTGGCATGTGCAGGGGGATATGAGCTATGCGGACACTGCCGCTTATAGGGAGGTTAGCTTTGCCCGATGGACAGAATCACCCACCAGCGAAATCGAATTGCGCTTAAATACTGCCGGTGGATTCTCTGGGACGATGCAGTTTATTCATGATGCAGGTTCAGAGGTTATTGTGTCTTCCGTAGATGCCTACTCTCCCGGTACACTCGTCCCGTTCAGCATCGCCAGTCGTCACGGCGCGACTTTCATCAACGGGGCGGTCGACGGAACGGTTCTTACCGCCAACCTGACACCGACCGCACTGCCTGACCTGTCAGCAACCACAATGCAAATTGCCCCGACATTCAACGGCCACATCGCTGTTGAGTCCGGGTGGGTCACTGATATCGGCGACACACGTTTGGGGGAGATCACAGCATGAGACAGCTAATCGACGCTATCTTGTATATCGCGGACCTGCCTGCACTCATCGCATGGTTTGCGCAAAACGCCCCTGAACATCTAGCGCAGGATGAAAACGGGTTCGTTGAGCCACACGTTGTTGTTGGCTTTGCCCGCACCCCCACCGTGCAATCTGGAAGCTCCGCGCTGGTCTATATCCGCATGACAGAGGCGCAGGCGGAGGAATGGTCAGCAACCCCCGGCGTCACGATCCTCGCGCAGCGGATATACGGACCCGGTGTACAGGACATGCTCTATGCCGATCTGTTCGCGGATGCAGATGCCACCGCGCTCTATGACAGCGTATACAGCCGCGCCCCATATCAGGTCGATGACGGCGAGGGTGGTCAGATCACCGTCACACCGCCCGAGAGGTTCGGGCAAATGGCGTAACCACACACAAACGAAAGACCAACCACAGCCGCCCGATGGGCGGTTTTTTTATGCGCGAGGACGAGCAGAGATGACCCATGAGGGACTTATGGTGAAAGCAACAAACGG
>NZ_FXTO01000069.1 GCF_900182725.1 Thalassovita litoralis | reverse complement strand
CGGCGACGATGATCGCCGCGCAGTGAACGAGCAGCACCAGCTATGAAGAAGCAGGTGGACGCCAGTTCCTACACCATCTCCCGGGACACTACCCATGTGCCATGTGCAATGTCGAGTGTCGCTACGTGCAGGCGGCAGAATTCTGACGAAATGTGCCACCGGAGCAACCTATCGACGAGGGCACGTTGTGCCTCAATCAAGTGGTCGCATGCGGATGCATGAGCTTCAACACTCACTGCCTCTCTTGAAAAGCTTGTGAAGCCGGCTGGAACCGGCCATCTGCCGCGCTTGGCGCGAAGGTCGGCTTCGGGCCGGAAGTCTCATCCGGCACGAAGGGCGGAAGGACTAAGCCGCTTCCGCGGCATTGGCGCCTGTGGCGGGTGTTGTGACCTGACCAAAACGGCGCGCATTTTGTGATCTTGGCGATCTGGCTGACGATTGGGGCCTTCTCAATCATCAGACAGGAGGCTCCCATGACAGAGGAGAGAGTAAGCCCGCTGCGCCAGCGGATGATCGAAGATATGAACATTCGGGGCTTGGGCGAGAAGACCCAGAAGGCACATATCCGGAATGTGAAGCATTTCGCGACCTTTCTCGGCCGTTCGCCAGACACGGCAACGCCGGAAGAACTGCGGTCATACCAGCTGAAGATGACCAAGGACGGGGTATCCGCCAGTACCTTCAATGTGCGTATCATTTCCTTGAGGTTCTTCTTCGGCGTGACCTGCGGGCGGGAAGAGATGAAGCGCTACATGCAGTTCCATCGAAAGCCTCGGAAGTTGCCGGTCGTGCTCAGCGTTGAGGAAGTGGCCGACTTGCTGGCCGCCGTTCCCGGTCCTGGGCTCAAGTATCGGGCGGCTCTCGGCATCAGCTATGGTGCGGGCTTCCGAGGTTTGTCAACGCGGGCCGTCATCTCATGGCTGGTGCTGTTGCGCAGCGGCCCGCATCGAAAAACCTTCAGGATAGCTGCCCTTCGCTGCGTTGTAGCCAGCAACTCAAGGTTTTTTTCACAGCAGACATTAATGTTTTCCGTTTTGAGAAAGGTAACTACCTGAGACTTCGCTCCGTTCACTTTCTGAGCGCCTCAACCCATATGAATGCTACGGTCTGGGTTGTGTTTCCTCATCAAAAACACAAGATGTTTGAGAGTGGATTCCGTTTCTGGGGGCAGTCTTGGCCGACAACAAGCGACAACATTTCGTTCCCAAGTATGTCCTTCGACACTTTTCAACTGATGCGTCCGCCAAACGGATCAATCTTTTTCACATACCATCAATGAAAATGATCAGAGGCGCTTCGTTGCGTGAGCAGTGTTATCGAGAGTACTTCTATGGAGACGATCTTGAAGTTGAGAAGAATCTATCTGTAATCGAGGGTGCGCAAGCCAACCTGCTAAGGGAACTCATCCAATCCAAGGGGATCTCAGGGCGTAAGCTACCTGAAATACCTCTCTTCCTCGCTATGCAATATGGCAGAACACTACGCTCGGCTGAAGATCAGAGCGACAGATTTGAGGCGATGGCGAAACTATGCCTTTCGGGCTCCTTTGATGAAGACGCTTTGCGAAGTGTGCGAATACGGGTGGAAAATAGCTCAACGCTATCAACCGCCAATGCGATCAAAACAAGCCCGTTATTGTATGACTTGCAGCAAGTTCTAATTGAAAACAAAACCAAAATACCATTTGTAATTTCTGACCATCCGGTGGTCATAACCAACTGGTTTTGCCGTCGCAGATTTCCAAGCAATCATGGAACTGGGCTTGCTGCCGCTGGATTGCAAATCTTCATGCCAATTTCACCGAAGTTTTCCCTAATGTTGTTGGATGCAGGCACTTACAGGATCGCAGATAAATGCGGCTACTTACTGCTAACAAAAGGCAAAGATGTTCACGGACTAAATGCGCTGCAATGGATTAATGCCGATAAAGTCATTTATGTCCCGCAAGATCTTGAAGAGACTCAACTCAAATCCCTAACCATGACAACCGGGCGCAAAGATCGCCGATTTGAGTTTACAAGAGCAGACAAGCTCGCAGATGGCACTGGATTTGCCGTGACGGACAAGGATGAATACGCCGCTCCTACAGAGGGAGCGAGATCCGAATTAGTGGTGATTGGTGGAACCAAACCAGCAAAGGATATTCGATTTTCTGGGCTTGACTTGAAGTCCCGTCCGCAATTCTACGACGATGGCTCTATGGTCTCGCCGCTTCGAGACCCTTATTGGCTTCAGATCGTGGAGGATTTCATAGGTAATGACACAGGTATTCAACAACCTCACAGTGACTTTGCGGCATTTGTCGCGTCGCATCCGCTGGAACCCTATATCGGGCAGAGGTTGAGGCAGTATCGGAATTCGAACTAGGCGACAGAGCAGACATCTGAAAGATCAAACCAATCGGCGATTTTGTCCGCGATCCAGTCATTGAGTTGGTCTGGAATGCTGCAAGCTGCACGAACGTCGGCTATGCGGGCTGCAACTGCAGCATCGCCATCAGCGGTCAGGCGGCGGCTTTGGGCCGAGAACGTCGCAAGATAAAGCGCTCGTGCCATCGGGCCTGGAGCGGTCAAGGGCGCGGGCGATCATGTCAGTATCCCCGCGCTCTGCAAACCGGCTTCACAGTCGGCCCGCTCCGCCGCCCGGCGATTGACCAGCCCGCGCACAACGCGCCCCCCGGCCCGGGTCCAGCGCGACAGCTCAGGACAAACAGCCCCCCACTCCGCCGCATTCAGCCTGCGCACCAGGGTGGAGCGACACGCCGCCCCCACCCCGACATTATAGGTCCAGGACAGCAACGCTGCCGCCGTCTGAGTTGGAATACGGCGCTCTATGTCATTGCTTACGCAGCCCGCCAAAGCGTCCATGTCAAAATCTGCGGGGACCGTCACGCGACACCGCTCACCGAGGTCGATTGTCATGCCAGACGATGATGATCGCACTCCAT
>NZ_FXTO01000068.1 GCF_900182725.1 Thalassovita litoralis | reverse complement strand
TGCTAGGAGGATAGGTTGCAAGATGCAACAAATAAAGGGGGAAACTTCAATTTGCTACATGTTACTACTGCTACCTGGTGCGGCCGAGAAGACTCGAACTTCCACTCCGGTTAAGGAACAGCGACCTCAACGCTGCGCGTCTACCAATTCCGCCACGGCCGCACGTAAGCAGGTAGTGACGCGCCGTATAGACGAGCTTCGGGCAGATGTGAAGGGGCAAATTTCCATGTCCGCGCAGGAAAAAGGGCCGGTGCGATACCGGCCCTTTTTCACATCTTCAAACCAGAGAAAGCAAAGCTTACTCCATCTTAAAACTGGGCAACGCCGAGGCCGGGCTGGCCTGTGGGATACCGCCGCCAGTCAGTACTGCGGATGCGGCGCGGATCACAGCCAGCCGCTCTGGCTGACCGGGGGCGAAAACGGCCTCGCTCCCG
Organism: Thalassovita litoralis; assembly: GCF_900182725.1. GTDB lineage: Bacteria > Pseudomonadota > Alphaproteobacteria > Rhodobacterales > Rhodobacteraceae > Thalassobius > Thalassobius litoralis. The sequence goes on along the minus strand of NZ_FXTO01000068.1, from coordinate 2,573 downwards.
CTCTCCAACGACTGAAGCGCCGTGTTATACCAATCCTGTGCGCGGTCTGCGGATTGCGCTGTGCCAAACCCCTGTGACAGGTGATGCCCCACCAGTTCAGCATAGGGCGCCTGACCGATACCGACCATCAGCAAGGCCGACCCCAGTGCCACATCCATCTTGTCCCGGCGATAACCGGAATAGAGGCAAATCTTGGCCGTATTCGCCAATTGCGCGATGGACATGTTAGAATTCAAAACGAATTTCTGCACCTCGCCCTTTACGGTCATCGCATCTTGTGCGCCCAACATATCCACATAGGGCTGTGCCGCCGGGCCGAACGCATCGCATTGCGCATCAATCTGCGCCTGCGACGCCCCCTGCACCTTGGACACCATGTTTTCACCCATGCCAATCGCATAGGTCCGGGTCAGGCAGAACTGTTCGCTCAGCGCCAGATCGGGGTCCGACAGGTTGGACGCCTTCATGAACCCGCCATTGGAATTGGTCAGCAAGCTGACCTTGCTGCAATGGCTGGCCAGCGATGCCTGCTGTGGTGCATCCCCGGCCATAGCAAAGGGTTTGATCCCCGACAGGCCAGCACCAGCCCCCTGCCCCATCCCCTGACCGGGCGCTTGCCCGGATGTCATCACGGTTTGCGGCATGGTCGGTTGCATCGGGTTGACCGGTGCCGGTGCCTGCGTCACCATCGTGGCCCCGCCTGAATCGTTCATCCGGCACACGCCCTGATGGCAGGCAAAGCTGGCGGCCGTTACGCCACGCGCCATGAAATCATTGCGCTGATACCCCTGCGGGGTCGAGGCGAACACCATCACCGAACAATGCGACGCCCCACACCAGAACGAACTGCCAGACACGGACGTATCCAGAATATAATCGTTTTTCCCGTCACCGTTCAGATCAGCCAATTGAATGAAACCAGATCGCTGCATCAACTGTTCGGCGCTGGGGTCCGAACTGGCCGCGATTTCATCAATCGCCTGACTGACCTCCATCGGCATACCGCCATAGCCAGAGCCATAGCCCGCGGTGCGGGTGCCTGCGGCCTCGTCCCGCCATGTGATCAGCAAACCGCGCGACCCTTGCGGGCTTTGCATCGCCTTGATGACCTGCGGACCACCGATTTGCGCACGGCTGTACGAGGACACAAGGAAATCGCGTTCATACTGGCTCAGGTGTCCGGTCGCCGGGAAGCCCATGTAAACCTGATATTGCGAAACTGCCGAACGTGACCGCGACCCCATCACCCCATCCGGGGTGCCCGCGGGAAACCCGAAATAATTCAACGCGGTTTGCGTTTCCCGGTTTTGCTGACGGGTCACGGAATTGGCGGAACTATAGGTTCGTTTCTTTTGTTTGTTTCGGGCGGCTTCATTCATCAGCGCCCCGCCGATGATGCCCCCCACGATAGCGGCCCCCAGATTATCGGCAAATGCCGGTGCCGCGGTTGAACTGGCGATCAAAGCGGCCGCCACTGCGGTTTTAAGCGACTTGGAAAACATCCTTCTCGCTCCTTATAACTATGAAACAATGGAATCAGGTTAGCCCACGTTTCCCCGTGCGGCGAGAAAAAAACGCCTATTTGCGCTTTTGCGCAACCGACGCAGGAGTAAAAGCCCCCTATGGTGGAATGGATCACGACAGAAGGTCTGACGGATTATGACGATGCCGTTGCCTTCATGGAAAACCGTGCGGCGGGGATTGCGGCGGGAACGATGGGGGAATGTATCTGGCTGGTGGAACATCCGCCGCTGTATACCGCTGGGACTTCGGCGAAACCGGCGGATCTGACGGACCCGGATCGCTTTCCGGTCTATCCGTCCAAACGCGGCGGGCAATATACCTATCACGGGCCGGGGCAGCGGGTGGTCTATGTGATGCTGGACGTGGGCAAGCGCGACCATGACGTGCGCCGATTTGTGCAGCAGCTAGAGGATTGGGTGATCGCCACCTTGGACCAGTTCAACGTCAAGGGCGAAATCCGCGAAGGGCGCGTCGGCGTCTGGGTCACGCGCCACGACAAACCCTTGGGGATCAATGGGCAGCCCCAAGAGGACAAGATCGCCGCTATCGGAATTCGACTGCGGAAATGGATTAGCTTTCACGGCATTTCCATCAATGTGGAACCGGACCTAAGCCATTTCAGCGGCATCGTTCCCTGCGGCATTACCGAACATGGCGTCACCAGCCTGGTCGATCTAGGCCTGCCCATCGAGATGGTCGATCTGGACGTGGCATTGCGCAGCACCTTTGCGACCGTGTTTGAAGCGTCCGAAATGCGCGCTTAGCACGCCGGAGTATCGCCCTTTTTTGCTGCCCTGACGACCATGAAGGGACGATTTCTGTCTTGGTTATTAGCAGCAAATAGGTTCACTGAGATGAATAAACATTGCGACGCAAGCGTTGCTTTTATGTTTTCATCACATCATTAATGCACCTTAAACGGCAGTGGAATGGCCTTCTGTCACCATTTAGGCTCAGGACTCATAACCAAAACATGACTGTTGCGGCGAGAGCGATGGCCGAGAGGAAGACTTCGGGGCAGCGGTCATATCGGGTGGCGACCCGCCGCC
>NZ_FXTO01000067.1 GCF_900182725.1 Thalassovita litoralis | reverse complement strand
CCTGCGCGACGAACAGTGTGATCCCAAAGTCGTCGAGAGCATCATGGCCGACGAGAAGAGCTGCTGAGGCAAGACGGCCCTCGGCGGAACCTTACGCTTCAAAGAGCCTGCGCGCCGCCTCTTCATCCGGGAACTTGCGGGCGAACTCAAAGGTGGAAAGGATTTTAGGCTTCGGGTTCGACATGACGCAGGCTCCTTCTGCATAATGTGTAAAGGAGGAGGAGGACGCGCGAACGCGCGAAATCGTCGATGAAGAGTTTTTTGGATCGCTGTTGGCAGCGCTGGGCTTTGAACCTGACGGGCCTCTCCCAGGCTGGTGGCAGGGCTGGCCACCCCGAGAGCATGTTCGGCGCTGGCAAGCGGACCTTGCCCGCACCGCGCTGATGGACACATGGGCCGACTTTGACGGATCGGCCGGTGCAGAAATCGACGTGCTCTTCGAGATCCGCGAGACCGACGACGATCCGGCCGCATCGCCCAACTGGGGCCCCTGGGGTCGTCTCGACAACCACGAAATCGAAGCCCGCGCGGTAGAGGCGCGGGCGTTTCTCACGACAAAGGATGCGTCTTACACGCCCATCGTCAGCCAATTGCGGCTCTATGCCGATGAGGTCGCGTGAACGCGCTTTCCGTTCCTAAGACACACGCCTTCGCTGCCTCTCGGCTGCGCCTCGAACGCGAACGCCTGCACGCCTTTTTGATTGAGAACGGAAAACGCTGAAATGTCCCAGACATCCAGTTTTACAATCGCCAACGACGCGGGCGCCGCCGTGCGCGCTCGCATCAATGAGGTGATCGCGGCCCTGCAATCGACGAGTGCGGGGGCCTTGGCGCCAACGGCAACCACGGCTGGCATGCTCTGGGTCGATACCTCGGTCTCTCCGCCGGTTCTGCGTCGCCGGAACGCCACGAACACGGGCTGGGACGCGCTTCTCGATGCGGCCGGCAATCTGGCGGGGCTCGCGAACACCGCCGTGGCACGCACGAACCTCGGGCTCGGGACCATGGCGACCAAGTCGGCGGCGGATTACGACGCGGCGATCGCGGCGAAGGCTGCGCTCGCTGGCGCGACCTTCACCGGCGTCGTCACCGCCCCGAACTTCGTATCTTCATCCGATGCGCGGCTCAAATCCGATGTTGAGACCATCGTCGACGCGCTGACCTTGGTCACCGCCTTGCGCGGCGTGCGCTTCACCATGGATGGCAGCCGCCAGATCGGCGTCATCGCCCAGGAGGTCGAACCGGTCTTGCCCGAAGTGGTGCGGGAAAACGAGGCGGGTCAGCTCTCTGTAGCTTATGGCAATATCACCGGCCTTCTGATCGAGGCCGTCAAGGAACTGGCCGCCCGGGTGGTGGCGCTCGAGGAGGCACGCCCATGAATGACGGTGGGTTCATCGACATGATCAACTCGTTCTTTGGTGGGGCGGTGACCACGCTGATTGGCGCCTTCACCGGGCGGCTGGGCCTCTCGTGCAACTATGCCTGCAGCTATTGCAACCAGGCCTTCCAGATTGCGGATGCCACGGTCTCGAGACTGGCGGATGTCGAACACTTCCTGATCGAGCTCGACGGCTGGATCACGGGCGCGCCGGAGACGATCGAGCTTTGGGGTGGGGAGCCGTTTCTTTACTGGGCCAAGATCAAGCGGCTGATCCCTGCGCTGGCCGCGCGGTTCCCGAGTGCCGGCTTCTCGATCATCACCAACGGCTCGCTCCTCGACCGAGAAAAGATCGACTTCATCGCGGCCCATGATATCGCCATCACGATCTCGCATGACGGGCCCGGTCAGCATCTGCGCGGCCCGGATCCGTTCGATGATCCTTACACGCGGCGCTGGATTGAGACTCTACTAGCTGAACGGCCCCAGAAGACCGGGTTCAATGCGGTTCTGACGCGCGAGCATCACGACTTTCGGGCGCTCAAGGAATGGTTCGCCGAAAAAGTCGGGCCGGACATCTTCGTCGGGCTCGAGGGCGTCGTAAATGTCTATGACGCAGCGACCGCCATCGGGACAGGGCGGTTTGAGCCCGCGGAGTTGAACAGCCTGACAAGGTCGATCTTCGAGGCACTGGTCGAGGACCCGAATGCTTTCGGCCTCGGGGAGCGCATCGACGAGTTCTTTGCTTCGATTCAGCGTCGCCGGCCCATCGAGGCCATCGGCCAGAAATGCGGGATGGACAGGCTCAAGACGCCCAGCAGCGGCGCATTAAGATCGTCGTCGATCCCGCGAAAGTTCGCCTGCTCCGCGTCGCATTGTTCCTGGAACTGCTCGATAATAAAGTCGACCATTGGGTCTGCTTGGACGGCCTGGACCATCATAGCAACGCAGAGCAAAGCGGGGCATGAGTGGCTAAGAAACCGGAAAGCCCAGCTACGCATCACGCACCCCCTGCACAAATCCGACCAGAAGATCCCACACGAACAAGATCGGCAGGGCCAAGAGCCACAAAAGATAAATTCCAGCCCGCGCCATCAAGGCCAGCAAGACCACGGCTGCGGTGATCAGCATATAGATGACCTGCAGCTGGGCGGCCTTCTTGCCGCGCAGCTGTACGCCGGCAAACTTGAACGACGAGTACTGGGGCTTCAGGAAGTTAAAAGTACCTGCCTTGTTCTTCACCGACGCGCTGACACCCGTCTTGGACAGGTTGAACCCAAGCGGTCCTGCCCGCCAACGACCGATCAGCTGAAACCTTCCGTTCTGCAGTGCCATACGTGTGCCGTTGGCAACCCGGGTGGACACCCGCAGGCCCTTCGACGAGTTGGCCGTCAAGTTGACCGGGCCCACCTTCTCTTCAGCCCGATCTCAGTCGCGTCATATCCCTCTTCCTCGTAGATGGCGTAGAGCAGGTCAAAGGCATAGGTCAGCATGTGCCCCGGGCCCGCCGCCGGATCGCAGATGCGGATCTCTTCGGGCTTGGTGATCTTCAGGAAGTCCGTCTCGGGCTCTTCGGGCGCGATGTAGTAGTCCATCCGCTCGGCCAGCTTAGAGCTGGGCCGGTTGAGCAGCCAAAGCCGCCCTAGGCTCAGGACTCATAACCAAAACATGACTGTTGCGGCGAGAGCGATGGCCGAGAGGAAGACTTCGGGGCAGCGGTCATATCGGGTGGCGACCCGCCGCC
>NZ_FXTO01000066.1 GCF_900182725.1 Thalassovita litoralis | reverse complement strand
GGGAAAGAACGGTCGCAGCCGCGCCATCTGTTCGTCGGTCAGCCAAAATAGATTGCTCATGATACCCCCTGAAAGTTTGGGGATTTGAAGCATGCGACCAATGCGATCTCAAGCCGATTAATGGGTCCTGAGCCTAGTGCTTTCATCAAAAAGACCTGCTAGGCTTATCGTCAAAAGATAGACGTTAAAGTCATGTCGAGCAGTTCTAAGACCAGTACCAAACCCTATACCCGACGCGATGCGTTGTTAGCCGTTGGGAAATATTCCGTCGCCCTGTCCGGGGCGGCCGTTGTTGCGTTGTCCGCCGAGGAAGCCGCAGCACAAGCCGCCTGTAGCCGCCCCAACCCACCTTGGTGGTGTAATGGCGGCGGAAATGGAAACGGTAACGGTAACGGCCACGGCAATAATGGCGGAAACGGACGCGGAAACGGGCGTAGCTGGGCAGATCATCCAGACGGTGATCCCCAGAAATATAACTTTGAAACGTATGATTAACCGGGGGGTTTTCCCGGACATGACAGAGGCAACACCATGAGCGAGGAGCAAAAGCCCCACCCCAAAAGCGTTACCAGACGCGAGGTATTGCGATCCGTTGGGAAATATTCCGCTGCGGCAGGCGGGGCCAGCGTGGTGGCATTAAGTGCGACCGAAGCTTTGGCGCAGGCCACGGCCAGCAATTGCCGCGCAACTTACCCTTGGTGGTGGTGTTGGTTGCTGGGCTATCAGGAAGCGCCAAAGGCAAAGGCCGACGGCTGGGATGGCTATTCCCCGAACCAATCATACGAAGATGCGTTCCCCAGCACCCGCAGCAAATCCTCGGGCACATGGTAAGAGTAACAGCAGGTAAGCCACATGGAACAATCGCATAAACCAGATCAGTATTCGCGTCGTGACATTCTGAAGTCCGTCGGCAAATATGCCGGTGCCGCGACTGGTGCCAGCATTGTTGCAATTTCCGCAGAACAGGCATTGGCGCAAAATGCCTCTAGCAATCCATGCTATAATCCCAACCCACCAAAACGGTGTTTCGGCACCTCTGGCTAAGATCGTAATTATCCGGTGCCTGATCCCCTGAACATTCCCTGTGTCCCGATCGGGCAATCTTTTGCGCTGATGTCCCCTGTTACTGGTGCGGTTGTGCTGACAAACGCCTTTGGTCAGGCCATTGCCAAAGGGATCGGCATGGGGTTGCCCCCGGATGAGCTGGCGGCGCGATTGGCTGACCGCCCCGACGAAAGAAACGAAGCAAAAGCTGCAATTCAATCCGTTCTGGCCGCATGGGAACAGGCCGGGTTATTAACCCGCGAAACACCCGATTTCCCCGATCCCGTGGCCTTTTCTGGCCAACCACACACAATGCCCTTACGCTTCAGCGGTCCGGGGGGCGTTGCGCATGTCTATGCGCCAGACCCGGTGTTATCCGAACAATTGGAAACGATCATGGGGCATATGACCGCCCCGCCAAGGGCCGCGAAACACCCGACACGCCACCTGATTGCCCAGCCGGATACCGACGGGTTTGCGATATTTCGCAATGGTGCGGCGGTGTCCGGTCGGATCGGGTTGGATGCCGCCCGGTTCGTTCTGATGCGCGAAGTGGCCGAGGCAACCTGTGGACCGCAAGATGTGGCCTCGGTTTTTCATGCGGGGTGTGTGGCGCTGAACGGTCAGGCGTTATTGATTTCAGGGGAAAGCGGACAGGGAAAATCAACGCTGACTTTTGGATTGGTCGCGGCGGGCTGTGCCTATCTGGGGGACGACCATGTACCGCTTTGTCGGGATGGGCGCCAAATCATGAGCTTTCCAACATCCGCCGGGGTAAAGCCCGGTTCGTGGAAGCTGCCGGAAATTCGCGCGCTACAGGACCGATATGGCCTGACCCCGCGCAGCCCACGCGAAGGCGTGCGCTATATCCCACTACAAGACGCCGGGGCCATTCCCTTGGGGCAAGCGTTGCCGGTAAAGGCCATCGTGATCCCGCACTATCGCCCAGACGCCCCCCACGACATAATGCGAATTTCGCCTGAACAGGCTCTGATTCAGACCCTGAAAGCGGGATGCCGCACATCCGAAAGCCATCAGGGGGATATTGCGCCCCTGACGGAATTGCTAAACCATGTCCCGGCTTATGAATTACGGTTTTCCCGCTCGGATCAATCTGTGCCTACATGTCTGTCGTTGCTTCAAAACCCCCTGCCCTGACCCCCTGCGGATCGGCCCCGCATCGGGCGGTTTTGGGTATTTTGGCCATTGCACTGGGGCGACCGGCCTATGACGGGTTAATCGCCGATTTACGAAACAGCATACCGGAACAAATCGCCGCGATTGCCAATCAATCCTATGGGCAAACGATCCTTGCCAGCGGCTTACGGACGTTGCCTGCGCTACAGTCCGCGATTCCAGATGATCTGGTGATCTATTTTACCGAAATGCAGCGCGCGAATGGCGAACGCAACACCCAAGCCATCACGCAATTAGCGGAAATCGCCGCGATCCTTGCGCAGCACGGCATTCCAATTCTGGCCCTAAAGGGGGCCGCAGACGTCCTTCAACCGCTACACGACATCCCCGCACATCGCTATATCAGCGATCTGGATATTCTGATCCCTGAAAACCAGATTACCCACGCCGCCCGCCTGCTGCGCGAAGCCAAGGGGCTGCCGGTGGCGGATCGGGATATTTTACCGGGTGCGCATCATCATCTGGCCCAGATCATCGCGCCAGACTGGCTGTTTACCGTAGAGCTACACATTCAACCGGGGTCCAGCGCGGTGCAATCCGTGCTGAATGGTGCGAAAATGCTGCGCCATGCCACCCCAAGCGGCATTCCCGGCCTGATGATCCCGACCCTAGAGGACAGGTTTCTGCACCACATTCTGCACAATATGGAACTGCGCCATGACACGGCGGCGCTGCATCTGCGGGCACTGGCGGATCACCTGCGCTATAGGGCGGCGCTGCACGCTGAAGACACGGATCGGGCATTTTCCAGACTGGATGCAGTGGGCCTGGGCGCATGGCAGACCGATTTAACCGATCTGGCGCAGGCATTGAACGGCAGCCCTGCACAACCGGGAACATGGACGTGGCGGGCGCTGTCCGGGTTCGGCACACCAGACGCCGCCCGCAGCAAAGACACGCTATTCTGGATGAAAGTAAGGTTCCGCCGAGGGCCGTCTTGCCTCAGCAGCTCTTCTCGTCGGCCATGATGCTCTCGACGACTTTGGGATCACACTGTTCGTCGCGCAGG
>NZ_FXTO01000065.1 GCF_900182725.1 Thalassovita litoralis | reverse complement strand
ACACCGCGACTGCCCAAGCAGGGCTGATGCTGGCGACCACGATCAGAACGAACAGCTCAAGCATCATCGTTCCCCCATGTTGCCACGACCAGCACAAGCACCAGTGCCGCCACAGCCGGATGCGACCGCGACGCGACCCACAGCAGCGTGGTCACCACGGCCCTTGGGGTCGGCTGAATCAAAAAGCCCCCGGCCAGCACGCCGAGGGCAGACAAGATCTTCATTTGGAAATCCTCCTATATCTATGGTTCCATTATAGATACGAAGGGTTCCTCGGTTTTTTTGGGGGGGCGGCTCCGGACATTCGCGATTTACGGTCGTGCCGCGTCGCAGCTTTCGCTTTCCTGCTGTTCGTGCAGCCCGCAGCAAATCCGACTGACGAGATGGTGGGTATGCGGACGAAGCCGCCGTTCATCCCAAATTTTTGATGACTGATAGCGGCCTTAAACGGTTATTGTCTTTCGGTCCTATTGGCAAATTGTGGACTTGTCGCTTGCACAGGGGCACTATATTAGCAGCTTTCCAATAAATTACGATAACGTCCCAGAACAGAAAGGGGTAACATCGGTGACGACATTTTCGACTATCCATGGCGTTTGGATGATCTGCTTCTTGGCGCTGTTCGCGTCGGAAGTTCCGGCTTACGCAGGAGAACTCCGACGAACTCCCGAAATCAACCAATGCGACTATATCTTTTCCGGTGAAGTTGAAGCAGGAGACGCGCGCAAAATTGATGAGGGCATTCCAGCTACTGCTTCCGGGTCACGACTGTGCCTTAACAGTCCCGGAGGAGACTTCCTCGAGGGGCTTCGCATTTTTTATGTCATTTGGAATAAGGGGTCGGTCGCAACGCGCGTCAGAAGCAGCGACAGATGCTTGTCAGCCTGTGCAATTGGATTTCTAGGTGGTTCGTTGGTGGTTGGAAGCGGGGCTATTAGGGCGCAAAATACCATTATCGAGCCGGGCGCATGGCTGGGCTTTCACGCTCCTCGCCTCGTGCTACCGGAAGGCCGAGCGCATTCGTCTTCAGTGGTTCAGAAAGCTTACGCCCTTGCCCTTTTGGACTCGTCCCATCTATTCGAGCTTACTCAGATAAAGGAGCACGGCGCGATTGGTATGTCAGACTTTCTTTTTGCTCGGACGATATCCACTCCCCCAGAATCAATGTACAATATCGACACCATCGGAAGAGCTAGTTTGGCGCGTATCGACGTTGCAAATGTGCCAATGCCGCCACTTTCGTGGGAAGGTATGCGCAACGTTTGTGATACGGCAATTGTGATGACAGACGAGCGCATCTCAGGCGTGGAGAGCGTCGAAGCCGCGTTCCGTGGTTTTTCTGATACGGGACATGATGGGTCAGGCAGGCCAATTCCCCTCAATGACCGAGTTTGGAGCTGGAGATCGGGCAATTTCTCCAATTTTGTCATTAGAGGATATTATGCACCCCACGTGAACGAAAAGTTCTGTAAAATCTCTTTGAGCCAATTCGCCATGGCAAGAGAGCTGGGTTTGCCCTTATTGGAGCGGGATGCAACCTTGCAGTCGTTTTCGGTCACTCTTTGGACGGATGCTCACGTTCCGGTTGATAAGTCCTTTTCAGCTTATGCGGAAAATTCCGTTAAAATGAATGAACGGATATCGGTTCCATGGACAGCTTTGTGGGACCCAATGACTCCTCTTGAGAAATTTACTCAGTGATGGCGCGAACGTCCGCTGTCGGCAGCCGACTTTGCAAACTCCGCTTCCTGCGCTTAGCTACCGTTGGCGAAGGTTGCAGCGCCCGTCAAAGAGGGCTCGAACCGGGCTTGCTACGTCGCAGAGAGTTTCGGAGTTACAGAGCTGCCTGAATGCCGTCTTACGCAGTAGCGGAATGTTTGGTTTGCGCTCGCGGAGAAAGTCCGCAATCCCGTCCTTCCACATGCGCAACCATCCAAAGATACCTACCTCCTATCCAAATGGGGTATTGCATTCACGCTACACCCCCCAAGAATGATTTTCAGGTGGCTATCAACTATGATGGAATCGCCATATCGGTCAGGTCCAGATTGTTCTGGAGACGAAATTGTGACCCTTATCGTTTTGTTTGGCCTTGTCGCGGTCCTTGCGCTGCTGCTTGCTCTGCCCCGCTGCCTGATCGCCTGATAGCCCTCACGGAAGAGTGCCCTCCTCCACCGCCCCAACCGTTGCCTCACTTGCCAAGAGTCGGCTATGTATTGGTACAGGACCACTGCCTTTGGCGACACACCGATACAGATAACAGAGCTTCAAAACGGAGAGTTCCCGATGAAAAAGTTAGTCATAGCCTCCCTGTTTACTCTGTTTGCCACGCAAGCCTTGGCAGGCTCTTGGGAGACACGATGTGAAACTAGCTCCGTTCCGTATCAGGAAACCGTAAAGGGTGGAAAACCCGGTGAGGTCATTGGCGGTGCGCTGATCGGTGGCGTACTGGGCAAAGCGGTGACAGGCAAAGATGGCGGTGCCGTAGCGGGGGCCATCATCGGGGGCGCTGTAGCAAACGAATCCAGCCGCCGTACCGTCACGAAGTACAAAGAGGTTGAAACCTGCAAACAGGTTTTTGTCCCCGCCCAGATTTATGACAAGGCAACACTGCAAGACACCATCCTGCGTCTCAATGCCGGTGAGCGTATGAGCAAAGAACTGGTGATGGACGTTCAGTATACCATTGGCGTCTCACCTGATGGAATTTGGGGGCCGCAATCTGTCAGAGCTTCGAACGCCTATCTGGATGGAAATATTCCGACCACCCAACCAGCGACAACAGACAGCAGCCCCCTTTACTCGCTCATGGTGAATGACGTTGTCGTGGTAAGCTCGTATGATCTGGCCGCCATTGATGACATCAAAAGCGGACTGCTTCGCGCTGGTGTTGAGGCTAAAATCTTGGTCGACGCAAAATAGTCCACCGCCCCAACCGTTGCCCCAGTCGCCAACGATCGGCAAAATTCCGGTACAGGTTCATCGTAGGGGTTCGAATCCTACCACCCCAGCCATTTCACTCAGTGATCGTGATAGGTTGTGTTCTTGGATCGTGATCCAAGTGGCGGTTGACGAATGCCCCACTGGATGCCCCACGTGTTCAATGGGGAGTGACGTTAAATTGCCTTCGTCTTACTTGGTCGGCACGCTGTCAGGTGCAGAAAATCAAATTCAGCGATATATCCGCCTCGCCGCTTGGGTATCTGCCTTGCACGAAGGCTGTCCCGGAAAAAATCGTTGGATATGATTATGCCGTTCTTTTCATCTGCCAGTTCGATAATTCGTAAGCTTACGCCGAGGGCCGTCTGGCGGGCTGATTTCGCGAGGGTTTAACGAGTGTCCTTATGGACGCACACGAAGACACCCCCCGCATTGAAG
>NZ_FXTO01000064.1 GCF_900182725.1 Thalassovita litoralis | reverse complement strand
CAATATCGAGGTCCCTGTCGCTAAATCGGACGGCACCGCCAAAGATATCACCGGGGCCATAGTCGCTGCCGCCGCAAAGCGCGTAACAGATGGGGCCACAGTCGATCTGGCTGTCACGGTGACGGACGCACCGAATGGCCTCTGTCAGGTGCGCATCGATGCTGAGAGCCTCGATCCCGGCGCATGGCAGCTACAGGTGAGAGTAACACTTGGTGCCGACACACAGACCGTCCTCGACACTCCAATGACCATCCGCAACAGCTTCTGAAAGGAGCCATCGTGCCCGATCCCATCACACACTACACCCCGGATTCATCGTCCCCAGCCGGTGATTTTTTTAGCGTCACCCCTGATGATGACACTGACCTGAGTATTTACTGCCGTGCTCTTTATATCGGTACCACTGGCGATCTGGCTCTGATCAGTGTTGGTGGAACCACAGTCACATTCAAGAATGTCGCTGCTGGGTCGATCCTGCCTGTTCGTGCGTCACGAGTATTAGACACAGGCACCACTGCTACCGACATTGTTGCGCTGTGGTGACATTATGCTCTCCCTATCCCTTTCTCTGACCTCAGCCGCTCTACAGCGGGCGAGTACCACACCTGCCTCAATCTTCGGACCTGATGACGAATGGGTTTGGCTGGAGCCGAGCACTTCATACGCATATCAGGACACGTCAGGCACAGTGCCGTCTGAAATCGGTGATCCTGTCGGGTTGATTATTGACCGTTCTGGCAATGACTACGATGCGGTCAGAGTCACAAATGATGATTACCGGGTGACGCTGGTACGGGCCGATAACGGTGATCTGCTGTTCCAGAATGATGAAATTGACGATGAGATGCAGATCACGTTTCCCAATTTGGGGACGGAATGTACCATCGCTTACGTCACACAGTCTGAGATCAGGCTGCTTGAGGGTCAGACGCTGAACGGGTCATATACCCTCCCTCAGCACGATCTGCTCGGATTTGTGGCTGTTGATCGGGCCATGACAAAAGTCGAAAAGATCAGGCTCATCAGGTATCTGGCAAGCAAGGCTCAAGGTGTCAGATATGGCGCCGATCTGAATGATATGCAGCTTGCGTGTATCAATGCTGCGGATGTTTTTGTGTATGACACGTCATTGGACAGCGATGGCGGTGCATGGGCTGTCGGAGCGTATCCGGCCCTGATGGTGATCGTAGCGGAGACTGCATCTGTAAAAATATATGATGGGGCTGACCCGACATTGCCGCTTCATACGACGCTGGACTTTACAGGGTATGCCGTCACATCTGCTGCCGCTGTTGCTGGGGTGCTGTCTGTCGGTACGTCAACGGGTCTGGCGGTGTTTAATCTGGCAGATGGCGACACGACTGTCGCGCTTGATTACACAACCGCAACCGATCCTGCAATCGTGAGCAACGCCGTGAATGACGTTGCCATGGCGGTTTTGCCTGATGCCCCAATTGACCCTGCGACGGGGCTTCCTGTGCCTACGATTGCCGTGGCGACTGCGGGCGGCGTGTCGGTGATTAAGGATGATGGGACTGTTGTGGATGTTGTCTACAGTGGGTCTCCTGTGATTACATCTATTGATGCAACCCCCGACAGACTATTTTTCTCAGCAACAAATGGGGTTGTTATCACATCAGGATATCCATCTTCTGACGTTTCAAGTGCATCATTTTCAACGCTGGCAGGTTTGCTCCTAAATGGTGCTGGATACTACATTACATCTATGCCTGCTCTGCTTGGCACAGTTTCGAGGGTAGTGACATGAAACATTTTGGTTCAACGAGCGGCCTGACAGCACTGGCCGAAGATCAGGCAACCCAGGCAAACGGCATGGTCGCTTACACCACCTCCACCTACAACACGGGCTGGATGCCGGGAGCGATCAAGGGTGCCTTCCTCGCTGACACTGACGACGCCGATTTGGTTGGCTCTGTTTATCTTGATGACGACTTCACAAGCTATGCTGACCAAGCTGCGGCAGAGGCTGCGGGGTATGAGTTTTCAGGCTGCACATTTGATGCCGCCAATGACCAAGTGGACTTCCCCGGAACGGGAACATTTACGTTTAGTGGTGCTGATCCATCCCCTAACGGCGAACCGATTATTGTTAAAATAGTTGTTTCAAACCGAACGGCGGGGAACCTCTCGTTTCAAGCAGCCTACAGCCAAGTGTTCGCTTTTGGGGAAACGGGCGCACTGGATGCCAACGGCACGTATTACTTTTCCTGCACTTCTGCGCACTTGCGGGTGCTGGCACTCAATGGGTTCGACGGTTCCGTGGATAGCGTAACAATTTATGGAGCAGACACAGACCGCTCGATGAACAACAAGGGTCTCATCGTCAATGGCACTGTGACCCGTAGCCCTGTGGCTACCGGCGCTGAATTAGTGGCTTACTCCGGATTCTCTGCCAGCAACTACCTCGAAAGCACGAACGCTTCCTACGTTGACACGCTCTACGCCCTCGGATGGGAGCAGACGAACGGGGTCTGGGAGTTCAAGCACGGAGTGGTGAGTACTGCGCCCATCGACGGGCTGACCATCACGGGCAACACCCTGAAGATCGCTGGAACCAAGCCCAAGGCCCTCATCCGCCTGTCAGCAACGATCCCAACCTCCGACCAGATCGCCAAAATCTACAACGACGAGAAGGTGCTGTTCCAAGAGAACGCCGCCTGCACCCTATACGGGGCGTCGAACACGGTGACAGCCCTCGCGCACGATCTGGGTACGGACCTGCTGCATGTAGGCACCTCTGCTGGGCGGTCAGTGTTCCGTGGGTTGGAGCGCATACAGAACACATCGACAAGCGTGGCAACGGCAATCAGCGCCGTGAATGGCCTGATTGCGGAGAAATAATATGCAGATAGTAACCATATGGTGTCCCAACACTCTGACTGATGCAGGCAATCACGTACATGTCCTGCTGGGTAAATCTGATACATTGCAGACATATTCAGGCGGCTGGATCGCACCCAATGGCGATACTGGTAGCGTATCGTCTGGCCTGTGGTCCGATGCTCAGATTGATGGCGTAGGCAATCCCGCAATTCTGGACGCACCACATTTGCAGGAACTCTACGTAGGCAACGGTGGCATCGTTGATCGCTCCCTCTGCGAACAGGCGCAGGGGTCGTTTGCTGTCATTGATCTGGAAAACCCGCAGTTTGATCCGAGCAAAATCACAGCGGTGATCGGCCTGTCTGGTGCTGAGGCGGTGGCAATGCTGGGCGTGAAGCGAACACCGCCTGAGTAGTTCGGGCAAATGGCGTAACCACAGACTAAAGACCAACCACAGCCGCCCGATGGGCGGTTTTTTTATGCGCGAGGACGAGCAGAGATGACCCATGAGGGACTTATGGTGAAAGCAACAAACGG
>NZ_FXTO01000063.1 GCF_900182725.1 Thalassovita litoralis | reverse complement strand
TGTCACTGTACCCTAATTAATCAGATTCTGCGGATTGGAAGCGTTTTCGGCAGATTCTGTACCCTTAATTGCAATATATCCACAGGGCGCTGCGTCAGTGGCTGACACAGCTTTGGCGCTTCCAGATTGCATCGGCTCGTGCCAGAAGCGCTTGACGATCTGCATCGGCACCGAGCTCGGAGATGGCCTGACGGGCAGCGTCTAGGGCCTGCGCAGACGTCTTTTTGGGCGACGTCGCCCTGGCAGATCGGTCAACGGGACTGCTTTCCTGCCGACGTCTTCGCGGAAGTCGCATATCGAGGTTCATCGACAGCTTGCGCACCTTCTCAATCAAACGTCTGCGCTGAGGAAAGGCGCGTCGGAGATCCCAGAATGCTTGTTCATTTCCGCGCAGCAAGATGGCCACTCCCAATAATGGACGGGCTGAGCAGACATCGACAGCTGCGAGTGCTATTGACCGCTCCAGTTGACACCGCGACGTGAGTGGCACGCTGTATACCAACTCAAGTACTTGTAAGAGGCACAGCGTATGGCTGATCCGCTGCATGTGCCTCAGATCGGCGGCGGCAACCGCCGTCTTCAGCAATGCCGCGCCCCGAGCGGCGCGGACACGTAGCCTGTTTGATAGACCATCGGCCGGATGCCTCGCCACAAGAGGTCGACCACAGTTTTCGCAAGTCAGCGACCAGGCGAAGCGCCAGTGGCGCAGGACCAGTCCCGAGGTTTGTTTCGAGCAGTTTGCGCAACTTTGGAAGTCATCGCTAGATACGCATTGAGCGGGATGATGCGTCGTGTCCGGGAGGGTCATGGCCGCGATCTCATCCCGGGTCTGCTGAACCGCCGGACATAGCCGAGCCCAGTTCACATGCCCAAGGTCACCCGCATGCTCCGGCACCCTGCCCTGCCCCAAACCGAGATAGCCGCAAAGCTCTTCGACGGAACAATGATTGGCCCGGGCCAACCGCCCGATCCAGCTCGAGAGAAGCTCGTCGGATACCGGTGGCGGTCGACGCGGCAATGGGTTCACGGTCACCCGAACTCCGCGATGGGTTGGCGCGGAATGCTCCAAGCATGCTTCGCCCATACCGGCTGCCAGGCCTGAACGGCCTCATCGGTGATCCGCTCCTCACCCGTCTCGATCGCATCGATGGCCAAGGACTTGATCATGATGAACACGCGCGAGGTCACACCGCCCGTCACTTTCAGGATTGTCCGAAGCGACGCAACCGTGAGGCCCGACCGCTGCTCAAGTGCCATCGCGGCAATCAGCGTTTGGATGAGCCGAGAGAACTCCACGTCGTCCTCCCAGAGCGGCAGGTAGTGTTCGTCCAGGCGACGGGCCAGTTGGTCGTCACCGCGGACGGCCTCGAGCGCTTCGTTGACACCGAAAACGACAAGCGAGGCACAGAGATCGTTGGCCAAGAACCGCAGCATGTTCAGGAACCGGCGTTGCTCCCGGTAACTACCGGCAAGCAGATTGTGCACCTCGTCGATCATCAGCATCTTCAGGTCCATATCCCGAAGATGACTGAGCGCGCGGACCTCAAGTTCGGACACGGTATGCCGCCCCCACATCGGCGCCCCGATCGTCGAAAGGATGTGCTGGTAGAAGCGTCGCTCGTCCGGCGCTGGCGGCGCCTGAACCAGCAGGATGGGGGTCTTCGTGATGCCCAGTTCTGCGTTGTACTGCGTCGGATACTTGCTGGCCATGCGCTTGGCGATCATCGTCTTGCCAATACCGGAACTGCCATAGACCATCAGGCCAGGCATCCGGCTCTGCTGCGGCATTTCCATCAGGGACGTCAATCGGTTGAGAACAATCGTGGCACGGTCGAATGCGATCCAATGATCGCTGCGGATGCGGTCAATTCTTTCTTCTGGGGTCATCAAACTCTTCAATCGGATAAGTGGGGAGGTCTGGGTTACCAGTGTCGATGGCGAACATTTCTCGGGACGGATCGCGGCGCGGCTGGTGCTTGGGAAGCCGCGTCTCGCGTTCGCTCTCCAGACGGGCGGTCCTTGTCTTCTGACGCGCCGCCTCGGCCAGTCGTCTCTGCGCGTCGATCACCTGGAACAAGGCCTTCTCGTTGATCCGACCGCCATGCCTGTCTTGCCATTCCTTCCGCGCCCGACGACTTTCCCAAAGCGATATCCGAGGGTGGCTCAGATCCCGATACCGAGCCGGGATCATGCGGCCATCATTGACGAGAACCCAGACCTGCGACAGGTCCCGCGGGTCGTACTTCACCTGCACCTTGCCGCTGCCCCGTCCGACCAACGACGCGAAGGCATCACTCCAGTAGTGCACCCCAAAGAGAGTGATCCCAGTGCGCCCGAGCTGGCGCAACTCAAAAGGCAGGAAGCTTGTCCGGAAGGCTTCGACATCGACAACCTGCCGCCCCGCAGTGTCTCCGCCCAAGTCAGCCCAAGCGGCCAGCGGCGTTCGCCCGAGGGCTTCGTGGCGGGTATTGTGGTAGCGGCAAATCTCCAGATGAAGCCAGTCCTCGAACTCGGCCAGGGTCAGAGCCGCATGTTTCTCGCTGTCATAATCGCCCTTCTCGGCAGCGGAGGATTGCGTGGTCCCGGGCAAAACATGAACAGCCCCCATGGCCGTTCCGATCAAACGTTCGATATGACCTCCGAAGTGCGTTGCACCAGGCGGGCGGTACTCGACGGCAATGCCCCAATCTTCGCAGGCCGATGAGAAGGCGTCGCTGTGGAACTCCTGCGCGTTATCGACATGGATCGCCTTCGGGATGCCGGATGTCGGCCAGACCAATTCTTCCAGCTTCCCTGGGACGTGGATCGATTTCCGACGCACACAATGATCGAGGCAGAGCGCGATCGAAAGAACTGATGGTGCATCAAAGCTGACGAAGACCCCGAGAACGATCCGGGTTGCAACATCGATGGCTACCGTCAAATATGGGCGCGCAAGCGGTCGCCGATCCACGTGATCGACCAAAATGATGTCGGCCAAGGTGTGATCGATCTGAACAATTTCCAGTGGCGTTCCAACCGCAAGCCGGCCCGGACGTGCCGCAAAAGTCTTGTTCGCCTCCTTGGCACCACGGCGCTTTCTAACAATCTCTTTCTCGTCCATTGCATCGAGCCGAGCTTTCAGCGTTTTTCGTGCCGGTGGCTGGAAGCCCTTTGCCTCGCATTCCGAACGGATCTCACGCCAAATTCGCAGAAAGCTGGAGCGTTCGCGGACCAGATAATAGCGCCGTAGGCGTTCATCGATGAGGTCTTCGACTTCTCGCGCGATCCGTTTCGACCCCGGTTTCGGCCCCCGGCGACTGAGTTCCAGTGCTGCGGCCCGCCCATCGTTCTCGCGCAAACGGCGGTAAAGCGACCAGGTGTGGCTCTTCGCCAAACCTAGTTCCCAAGCAGCATCTCCGATTGCCGCACTGATCGGCTCACCCTTCTTCTCAAGTTCCAGGATCGGACGGAGGACTGCTGCTCGATGTTTTGCAAGACGCTCGCTGACCACGCCAATCCCTGCCCTATTCCTGTCAGCACTTATCCACAGAACTGACCGTATGCTAATAAAGGGTACAGTATGGCAATTAACGGTACAATATGAAAATTAAGGGTACATCGTGCCGCTGAAAACAAACGATAATTTTAAAGGCAATTCTGATTAATGAGGGTACAGTGACA
>NZ_FXTO01000062.1 GCF_900182725.1 Thalassovita litoralis | reverse complement strand
GGCGGCGGGTCGCCACCCGATATGACCGCTGCCCCGAAGTCTTCCTCTCGGCCATCGCTCTCGCCGCAACAGTCATGTTTTGGTTATGAGTCCTGAGCCTAAGAGCAAGTCCGGCTTACGGGGGCACACATTAGTGTATTCAACAGGGAAAAATAGTCGGCAGATGGTAGGCCCGGCAGGATTGACGAAAATTATAAAAACAACAGCGTTTTCAACTAAAAAATGTACCACACCACCATTTTTTCAGATTGAATAAAATCAAGCACTTAGATTCGGCTGTGTACCACGGTTTTGACCTTCGGGCATCCCTACTATCCGCCAAAATCACAGCCCAGCAATCTCCTAGTTGCATTTCCAAAAAAGCGCACCTATTCAAAATAGAAGCCCCCAATGCACCCTACAGGTGGAGGAGTAAACGCGTGCGTAAATACCTGACATCACTTATCCTTGCCGTATCAATATCCGGCTGTGGTACCACCTATGTCCTGCCGAATGTCGATGAAAATTCGGCCACCCGCGCGCAGGTTCTGTTTCAGAATGCCAAGACTGACACAAACCGCAAACCGGCCTCCAAAGCCGCTGCAGAAGCCAGATTCAATCGAGTTTCTACCCGCGTTCGGCCTGTGGCCGAGCAGCTATGCGCACAGGAAACGGCCAAGTTGCAGAACTTTAACTGCAAAGTGTCGATCCAGATCGACCGTGATATGAAAGAGCGCAACGCCTATTTCACCTATGACGCAAAGCAACAGCCGATCATCCGGTTGTCCATGCCGCTACTACAAGATGTCCGCAGCGATCACGAAGTCGCATTCGTGATGAGCCACGAATATGGGCACCTGATCGGTCGCCACATCGAGAAGAAAAATCAGCAAGCCATCGTCGGGGCCATCATCCTTGGGGCCATCACGGCCTATTCGAATTCACAGGCCGCTTCGGCGGGGCATTATTACGATCCAAGCGCAGTAGAACGGAACATGGCGATAGGCGCGGCGACTGGCAGCATGGCTTACTCGCAGTCCTACGAGCTAGAGAGCGATACGCTAGGCACCCGTATCGCTTCCGCCGCCGGGTATGATCCGGTCAAGGGGGCCGAATTTTTTGCCAGACCAGAAAAGGCAAAAACAGATGCCGGGAAACTGAGTTTCTGGGGCACCCATCCTCCCGATGAAAAACGCTTGGCTACGGTGATCGCTGTTGATGCGCAGATAAAGCAGAAGCAGGCGCTACAGAAACGCAACTGACACGAGATCGCCTCTGTGCCGCTGTCTGTCCACACATGTGGGCAGGCGTAAAGTGCGGGAGATCTGCTATTACCGCTGAGGCCTGCCGAAAAGACTGCCGGTGAACGGGCCTCTGACGTGATTGACCTGATCAACCGGCGGTATGGGACCGACACCATCCGCCATGGAGTGAAGCTGCCTCATCCGGGCGTTTTTGAGAGGGGGCGACTAGGGCGGAGAGCGGGCTTTCGCTGCATAGGCCGCCAACGACAGCAAAGAAGCATTGCCCACAGCGCGAAGCATCATGAGTAGAACACACGCTTTGCGAACTACGTGACGGTCGCGACATGCTCACAATCGATGTTCGTTCTTAGCCTGCCGCCTTCTGAGGTTGTGTCTTCACATATGCCTTATACGCTTCGATTGCGATTTCCTTGCTCAAGGCGTCTGCTTGGGGGTCCATCATCACGCCGATCCACCCGTCGACCAAAGTGTTGGGCGGTGCCACTTCGGCACCTGCCTTGGTGACGCCAAAGCGCCACAGCTTGCACATATTGACAAGCTCGGCCCCCTTGGCAGAGAGTGGCTTAACTACATCGCCATACCACCGAATATGGTCATGGTAGTTGTCAAAGTGCGGATGGACGATTTTGTAATGATTTGACTGGTCAGGAAATGTCTTGCGCTTGGGATTGGTGCGAACTTCAACTTCTCCCTTTGCGATGTTGCAGTCTTTGCAAGATGCTGCCAGATTACGTGGCTCAAACATGAATTGTGGGGCGGCACTTTTCGCAATAATGTGCTCACCGTCCCAGACTGCTTTATTTTTGGTCGGGTACTCGCGCCCGCAATAACAGCAACGGCGATTTTGTTCGGCGATATAGTGGTCTTTGATCTCTGCACGGATGGCGTTGATCGCGTCATCGCCCCAGTAATTGTGATCCTTCAGGTCACACTCAAGTGCATTGAAAGTATCGACCAGTGCTTGGCACGCTTCGCCATATTGAACTGGATTCATGACTGCGCCTCAGTCCCTACGTCCCTCGCAGCTTCTTCAACGTTTCTGATCAATTCTGCCGCTGGGTCGTTTGCATCCAATTCTGTCGCAAACTTACGCAAGTCAACAAGCGCTTCCCCAAAAGCCTGGGAATTCATATCCCCATTTGCAATCAACCGGAGTGCAGTGACGATACGTTCTCGGACGTAAAGATTGTTTGATGTTGGAGCGCCAAAAACTTCGGCAAGGAGGTAGTCCGCCGATTGCCCCTGCAGTTCCTTCGTAGATGGCAGATCTTCTTGGTCGAGCGAGATGACCTCAGCATGCTCAGGCAACTCGGAGATCACCATGGGTGAGTGCGTTGCAACTACAAAGTGACAGCCATGGTAACGAGCGAAAGTGCGCAGCAGCAAGTCGACATACTTTACCTGCCACTCGGGATGCAGGCTGAGTTCTGGCTCGTCAATGAGTACCAAGCTGCCGTTCTTGATGACAGATGCCAGCGCGATAAGCGCAGAGACCATACTCAGCTGACCTGAACTCGCCTGAAGGAGATCGGTCGGACCGCCGTCCTTGAGTTCAACTTCAACGCCAGACATGCTCAGTAGACCTGCGCGGCGTAGCGGCTGTAGATCGAGAAACAAGGGGTCCTGAAATCCGGTCTCCAGGTCTGCGTGCGTTTCAATACGGCTTCCTCTGGCTTTTTCGAAAGCGAGTCGCGCCTGCCGTTGAAGGGCGTTTAATGGAACGTCACTTCGAGAAATATCCTCTAGGAGCCGCCTTTTCGTATAGGATAGCGTGTGATCGGTGTAAGGGTCGGCTCCGCTCGCGATGTCGTGGAGCAAGGACCGTTCCCTGAAGGCGTAGATGACATTAACCATCGGCCTCATGCCGAGAAATTCGAAAACAGCCCCGATGTTGCTCAATCTAAGGGCGCTGTTATCCGTTGCGTCGAACAAGCTGCTCAAGGACCTGAATAAAAGCGTTCGAATGGATGCCTTGCCGAAATTGTCCCGCAGACCGAGATACTGATACATCGATGATGCGGCATCGACTTGAACCACCGAACGACGTATTGTTCTGGGGAGTGGAAACTTGTCGAATGGGCTGATGGTCAGCGCAACAATGCGTTTGGGTAAGGGAAGATCTCTGGGGGCAACGTCCTTGCCGTTTACCTGAATGCTGATCGAACGATGCCCTGCCTGCGTAACCGTGCAGTGATAGCCATCCACGCGATAGACCAGAAGTTTCAGCGGCAGGTCATCCTTGATCTCTTGTCGCTTACCCTGATGCAGCTCTTCGAGGCGCAGGAATGTCTGAACTATTGCGCTTAAGAGGTGGGACTTGCCAGTTCCGTTTTTTCCGATGACTGCCGTCAAATGTTCATGCTGTTCGCCAGCCATGTGAGGCTTGCGGCTGAAGATGGCGTGAGGATTGATATAAGGGCGGTCCTTGCGTCGCCATGGCATCTCGACGCGTACATCCGCAGTGCGCGCTTCCAGCAACTGAAAATCATTTTCGGCGTACAAGAACTACTCCTTCAGTATAATTTCCCGCAACTATTAAGTGTGCCATGTGCCGGTAGTGCCCCGTGGGGTGGTGTAAGAGGCCGCGCGCGAAGCCCTTGGCGTAGCGCAGCGCGCGGCCGGGCTGGCGGCCATCGCGCTTCTTCGT
>NZ_FXTO01000061.1 GCF_900182725.1 Thalassovita litoralis | reverse complement strand
CAATGGTTCGATGCGACCCAGCCTGTCCAGATAATTGACCCCCAGACCACCGGGGCGCTGGTCGGTCACTTCGGTGCCGTAAGACAGTGTTGATATGGACACGCCCAGATCGGCAGAACAGCATTCCAACCCACCCGCAGCCCGATAGGCCGCACTGACAGCAGACTGGATGGAGGCAGGACGTACAGCGCGGGTCATGAAAACACCCCCGCTGATTTCACAGGACAGCGCGGGGCGGCGGAGTCACCATGCATATATGAAACAATATCTAACGTCATGCTGCATCCCCATGATTGCCAGTTTCACGCTCAATCAAGTCGCGACGCCCTCTCTCGTTTTCCATCGCCTCACGGATGCGAGTTTCAGTTTCGGGCCATATCCTCTTCCCACCCCTAAGGCGCGGAACTAGCCGACCATTCCGCGCAAGGAGGACCCCAACGCGATGTTCAGACAGACCAGTGTCCAAGATAAATTTTTCGAGTTCTTCAAGGAGTGTTCTCATAGCAAAAGCCATAATGCACGCAATAGCGTGCATGTCAATGCACGCAATAACGTTCACGCCATACACTCAACTGCGTGCTATCAAATAGCCATGAAAAACATATGGTTAGAGCGACTAATTGAGCTGGTAGAAAAGGATCAGCGTAGCTTTCGCGAGCTTAGCAAGGCTGCTGGCTGCGGACCAAACTTCGTTCAGCAACTAATCAAGGACCGCAAAGACCCGCGCGCGAGCCAACTTGAACGCCTTCTTCAGGCCCTTGGACCTGGTGCGGATTTGTATGTGCTGACCGGCCTTCAGCTATCAAACATGGATTTGGAGTTTCTGAAGACCGTCTCAAGCCTTGATGCAGATGGACGTCGTGCCGCACTAACCGTTCTGCAGAAGATGCAAGACATCCAATCTGTGCAAGGGCCACTGCGCGTTGCGCAGGACAAAGAGAAGCCCAAAGCCGAAACATCTCCGTGATATCTGCACTCACCTCGCCCTCCGTCGTTCCCCTTATGTTCCGAGATTAAGACTAACAAAGCAAGGGAGTCAATTAATGGTAGATTTTATTTGGCGGAGAGCATTCATAGTTGCGCCCGCTGCGATTACACTTTCGGTTCTTCTCCCATCTTGTGCGCCCGAGCCACGACGATCCATGGTGGTGGATGGGTATGAGTTGATTGTAGGAAGGGAGCCTGCAGAAAATGTCTGGATGGCAGCGCCAGCACTTAGCAGCCCTCAGGTTTTCCGATCTGGTGATAATGCCAACTATGTCCGCAATCTGAAAGCCATTCGCGCAGCATCGGGCTGCGAGGTAGTTGCGGATTCGGTGAGGCATCACGATCACTCTGCGACGACGGCTCTTGTAGATTGCAGCAGCTCATAGCCCTCCTTTAATTCTCCAGATGGGTTACTGATTCTCCCCATCCCCTATTTGACCCGCACTATATGCACGCCATAGCGTTCATTAAACATTGACATGCACGCTACGGCGTGCATGTTATGACCCCATCACACCCGCCGAAGACGCGCCAGCAGATCGCGGGACAACCAGATGGGAGAACCACCTTGTCAAACGAACGGACATCCCTGCATCTGATCGACGCCTGCCCGGCATCGGTCATCCTTCACCCGGGCAACATGCCCGTGGAAACCATCCAGACAGCATGGGACGCGCTCAAACGCGATCGGGGCCAAAGCTGCAACTGGGATCGCCTTCACTCCCTGCCCTCGCACCACCAGATCACTGCGCAATCAGAAATCTCCAGTGAGGATACTGTGCAGACGATCCTTGATCGCTGCGCCGGACGCGCCGCCAGTATCCGCCAGCAGGCTGCTGCCCGCTTCCAATCCCGCCAAGCGCGACGTCCTGCGGGCTACGCCCCAACTGGGGGGGGAGATGCGGCATGAGTATGTTTGAACACCTCAATCGCCCACAAATCCGCCGCGACCGTCTGCGCGATCTGTCTGCGCGTATTCTGCCCGGTCTGGGTGCGTTCCTTCTCATCATCGCAGCGCTCTATCTGGCCTTTCTGTTCGGCCAGTTTCACGGCGCCATGCAGCGGGTGTGGTGATGAGCCTGCATTCCCATTTCGACCGCCGCGCCATGTTTCTGGCGTCCTTGAAGGGCAAAAGCCCCGAGGCGCGGGTGGATGCCTTTGCGAACGAGGTGCTGGAAACCGGCGGCGTGTGGACCACCCCACCGGGTGACTATGACCCGGACAGCCGCGCCCTGTTCGAGATCCACCTGCACGGCATCACCGCCACCGGCTGGACCGAAAGCAGCGCGATCAGCACTTGGGTTGCGATGGCCCATGCCAAAGCGGCAGCGGCCTGCCCCCGCTGTGGCGGGCGTGGCGTCATTCACTGGCACCCGCACTGGGACAACGGCCACGAACCCTGCCCTGATTGCACATGCGCAGACCAGAAGGCGGCAGGCTGATGGGGGTATTCGCCAATCGAATAACCGGCGGTTGCCTGAGCGCCGGTCAACTGGCCGGTGGTGGACTGCTCGCCGCCACCGGCCTCTTTTCCACAATTCGCAAGGGGTCGATGGGGACGGCCCAGGACGGGGTGCGTACCGAATTCGACGCATGGACCGGCAAGATCGCCACCCCACGCTAACCAAAAGCAACGAAAGGAAAGGACCCCATGACACAGATCGACAGCGCCAGCGACGACCGAACCACGAACAACGCCGTGCGCCACAAGTACCGCACCCTGACCGATGCTGAAAAAATCCAGATGCAGGACATCAAGGATATGGGCGCGACCTTCATCGCCAAACTGCACGAAATCGGTGGCACAGACAGCACATCAGATCGCTTTGCCTCACGCGATCTGAGCCTTGCAAACACCCACGTCGAAGACGCGGTCATGCGCGCCGTGCGCCACATCACCAGCTAGAAGGATCACCCCCGTGATGACCAAACGAAAGCCCCCCGAAGACACCGCCCGGATTGCCCAGCGTGACCCTTACGCGATCCACGGCATCGAACAGTTGATGACCCTGTTCGCAGGCGGAGAGTTCCTCGCCAAATTCATGGAGGATCACCGCGACCTGTTGCAGCAAATGCAGGATCACAACGAAGAATACGGCCACAAGGGCGCGAAAGGCTCTTTCAGCCTGAATGTCTCTTACGAGCTGGGCGGCGCTGGCGATCTGGCCATGCGGGCGCAAGCCGACTTCAAAGGCCCCAAGAAGCCCGCCAGCCAAGCCGCCGCCTATGTCGATGAAGACGGTCAACTGACCCTTTTCAGCCCGATGATGAAGCGCATGCACAGCGGTGTGCGCGATGTCACCCCACACGACCCGGAAACCGGCGAAGTCCGGGACGTCTAACCCCAAACCTATCAATCAAAGGAGCCGACAATGGCTGACACTCAATTCCCCGTGCTGGAGAACCCGGCAGAAACCATGCGCGATGTGATGTCCGATCTGATGCACCACACCATTGTGGATGCCGATCCCGAATGGAACCCAAGCGCCGCCGACCTGATCACGGTTCCAGAAAAGCGCAAGGTGGTCGATGTCTCGACATACCGCCGCGAAGCGCTGGAATTCATGAAGCCTGCCCGCCGCAAAGGTACCGCCCGCTTTGCCGATCTGGCCAGCCTGATCGCATGGGCCAACCGTTTCAAGGGCGACAGCTCTGCCCTCTTTGCCAAGCCCGACATGACGGCCCCGGCCCTGACCTGTATCGCTGATTACCACGCGGCTGGCCCGGTGGATGTCACCACGCCCACAGGCGATGCCAGCGCCCGCCACTGCCACCACCGCGCGGTCTATGACTTCCCGCTATCTGACGAATGGAAGGCGTGGATGCAGGTATCCGGCACCGGGCTGGACAAGGACGAGCTGGGCGAGTTCATCGAAGCGCAGGCTAAGGACATCATGGACCCGACCCCGGCAGTTCTGAAAGGCACCACCAGCGACAAGAACCAGCCCTGGGAAAATCGCCTGATCGAAACTGCCCAGAAGATCGAAGGACGCTTTGGCCAACTGGCCCAGTTGCTGGCCATGTCGCGGCAGTTTCAGGTGTTCGAGACCAGCGACCTGAAAGTCGCCACCAACCGCGACACCGGCGAGGCGGAAATCCAGTTCCTC
>NZ_FXTO01000060.1 GCF_900182725.1 Thalassovita litoralis | reverse complement strand
GGGGACTAGCTGGGGGACTAAGATCAGTCTCCCGTTTTTTTATTTCTATTAATCAAACTCTTATGTATTATAATTGAGTCTTCTCGGCCGCACCATCTCTCTTTTTTCACTACAGATTCCCGCTAACACCTTGAAGGGAAAGGCGGTTTCTGTAGTTCGATAACCGCTTTCTCGGGAGTATCGAAGAGGCTCCGAGAAAGCCAATCTGACCACAGTTTGTTTCAGTGCAAGGTTCCCATTTTCATATATATTCCAAGGTCTTGACAGGAATTCTAGGGATAGTTCGATAAACTCTTCGAACCTCCCCTTTGGCGGGACAACCTGGACAGCTTTTTCGCTCAGAAGAATCTTCTCGCGCTCAAGCTTGGCGATACGCCCTTCATAGGCCGAAACGACCGAAGGGCTCGAAGCATCGAGAATCCGATCCAACAGATTCTCGATCTGCTTCTCTACATCCTTGAGCTGACGAGTCATCGTCTCCTTGGCGCTGTGCGCCTCAGCGGAACGTAGGCCAGGGGCATCAGCGCGGGAACGACCCAGTTCGGTTCAGGCATCTCCAGAACGGTGAGGATGCTGTAACTGACGAGTCCCACAGTTAAGAGCTTTGCGGTGGCGTCCGCAACGATAGCTCCGAGCGGGGTAAGATACTTGGGCTGAACCCGTACGCCCTTCGCTACACCATCACGATCAGTCAACATGACCGTCTTCGGTCCACCGCGAAACGGCTTGACCTTTGTTTCCTTGATCCCACGTAAGAAATCCATCTATCCTTCTCCTCAGATCGAGAGGCACGCTCGTTGCGACGCCTCTTGATTTGAAATGTGGGGACAATCGGAACGCGCATTCCTCGCACATTCCTCGTCAAGGTGGATTTCCAAGTGTCGTTCAGCGATTGGCAAGTCAGGCTAATAAAGAACCGCATCCTCGCGTACCGCGAACGGGAGGGACGACAATCCGGACTTAAAGGCGGGCTGCCTTGGAAGACAGTCAGTGCAAGAATTGAGTGGCCAGCGCATGTTTCGATTTTCAGTGCAGAAGAAAGACTGCGGCAATTCGTAATGGGCGTACCGCAATAACGCAAACCCATGCCTACGGCGCTTGCCCGCCGAGGGTGTTCGATGGACTCCCCTTAGGTATGCGCCCAGAAACACCTGAAAGGACACGCAAATTGGGGTTAGGACTGCCCGCAAGATGTGTGTTGTACTACAACACCATCTTGGCAAGCGCGCCTATGAAAAGCGCGGCGAGCAATATCTCCTGATTAAATCGCCTCCCGCCTCGGGCAAGAGCCGCGCGCTCATGTTCATCGCGCTCGACAAGCTCCACAATCAGGGTAGAGCCCAAATACGTGGCTGCGTTGAGAGGCATCATAGGGGATCAGACTGCGGACGATGCTGAAGCGGCATGGGATGCTGTTCTTGAATGGGCTACAAAAGCCAAAACCGAATGGTGCCGCGTTTACGAGAACCGCCCCGAGGTCACATTTCGACGTGATCAAGACACCAATGCGAGCTGGTTCTTCGGGAAATCGATGACTCCCTCGCGTTAATCAATATTGATACGGCTACCGGCGCACCGCCCGACAGCGTCAAATCACCTGAACGGTTTATTTGCGGCACCGAAGGCACGGAGCGCAAATGCCAGTACCATGCAGAAAAAAGCGGTGGTTCCACGAGATTTGTTGGCGTTTGGCATACTCATCCAGTCTCGATGCCCGAACCGAGTGCAGTGGATCTTCAGGCAATGGCACAAATTCTCCGTCTACAGGCCAAGACGCCTCGACATGTCGTGATGCTTATCATCGGGCACGCCGCTACAAGCCCGAATTGGCGTTTTCATTTGTTCCGCAGAAGCGAATTTCAGATCGTAGAGTACGCAGATGGACAAGCCTAATCCACAAACCGAAACTATGAAATTCGGTCTGGCGCTTTCCGGTGGTGGCTCGAGGGCTGCCGCATTTCATTTGGGTTGTATGCGTGCATTGAATGATCGCGGAATTTTGGATGATGTTCGTGTCATTTCGACGGTCTCGGGTGGCAGCGTGATTGGAGCGATGTGGGCCTACTCGGATGAAGATTTTGGTGAGTTTGACAAACGTATGCAGAAAGTCCTTCGCAAAGGTCTAAAGCGTGGGATACTTCGCTACACATTTCTCTCTTCAGTTACGCCGAAGATTGTCGCGACTATTGTAACGTCTGGTGCTTTAGCGGCTGTCATCTCGTTGCTTCGAAGCCTGCTTTCCGTGTTGCGCATAGTTGGACTGCGCAGCAGCCAACTTCAGACGGTCATGTCAGCTTTGCAGGCGCCGTTTCCGAGGTTCGCCAGCAGAACAACAGCATTCTCCAAGTTTCTCGAAAAGGAATTGTTCGAAGGAATGATGCTCGGCGACGTGAAGCGAAAGGGTTTGAGCGTTGTGATCAATGCGACGGAACTCAGAACACAGTCCGCATATCGCTATGGCTCCAAGGAATCTGGGTGTTGGCGCTTTGGAAAACTCGTGGATGATACCCCTGTAGCAAAAGCGGTCGCCGTGAGTGCTGCTTTCCCCGCGTTGTTGCCCGCATTGGATGAGAGCCGTCGCTACATCAAGCGTGGCGAGACTGCGGCGCACCGTACCATCGTGTCAGACGGTGGGGTCTATGATAATTTGGGAACAAGTTGCCTCGTTCCCAAGAGAGATAGCGAAATTAGCACCAACGTGAATGAGGTTGACTTCATTATCGCCTGCGTTGCGGGCCAAGGTGTGCCAGACGGTGCTGATTTGCCCTATTTTTGGCCATCCCGAATGGTTGCTACCGTCAATACAATTCATCGCCGTACGCACTCCATGACATTTGACCTTCTGCATCGTTTGAAGGCGAGTGGAGAAATCAAAGGGTTTCTCCTTCCCTACCTTGGACAAAACGATAGTGCCCTGCCTTGCCCTCCTGCCGATTTAGTCCCCAGAGATGCGACCTTTGACTACCCGACTGATTTTGATCCTATGTCCCAGGAAACTTTGGACTTGATTGCCAAGCGCGGTGAACAGCTTACCCGTAACTTAATCGAGACCTATCATTCCGAACTCTAACGTTTGATTGGCGCACCCTTTCAGGTCGGGCTGTCGTGAACCGAGCCCGCCTTTGGCGGTCTCGGCCCTGCGGCTTCCATCCCTTGCGCATCATTGGCCAGCCCTGAGGGGCTGACGTTCTTTCTTTCCTGTTTGGGGCCTGAGGGAAACGTCTTGCTCAACCTGTGCCTGAACCAAGGGCATTTCTGCTAGGTGCCCCAATAGCTGGAAAATCCGTGTCGCGGCCTTGGGGTGTGTGCGACCTTCAGCATTGTTCTTGGCGTCTTCAAGCTCGATCAGCATCATCATGCCTGAGATCGCCATGACTCGCTGGCGCAAGCCCCGCCATTCGGTTATCGTGTATGCGCCTAACAACATTTTCGTTGCTTCGTGATCAGCCTGCATTTCTAGGCATAGTCGTGAGATGTTGAGCAACTTTTGGGGCGAAGCTGCGTGTGAGCGTTGAACTACTTCGAAACTGCCTGCCAGTTTAAAGTGATTTAGGTCGATATGGTTAAATTCATGAAGCATCAACCAAACCAGCGAGTCTTGCGTCATCTGATCAGCGTTTAACAAAGCGCTGGGAGCAATATCTGCCCAAAAGCCGCAATTGGTGAGCGCCTTAATCCAAAGCTGAAAGGATTTTTCTGCCAACCCACTTGAGATACTAAGAACAAAACCGTTACCCTCGGGGTCTACTGCGGCGACGAAGTCTGTCGATTCAGTCCAAACGGAGCGCGGTATGGTCTTCCGAGGATAGCTCAAAGCTTTCTCAAATTGGAAGATTGCATTATTGAAGGCTGAATCAAGTCGTTGTATTGAACTCATGTTAATTTATTTTTTGCTTAGCGGGGCGAGCTTAGGCTCAGGACTCATAACCAAAACATGACTGTTGCGGCGAGAGCGATGGCCGAGAGGAAGACTTCGGGGCAGCGGTCATATCGGGTGGCGACCCGCCGCCAATCTTTCAGACGCCCGAACATGATCTCGATACGATTGCGGCGCTTGTAGCGGCGTTTGTCGTATTTGATGGGCTTCTTTCGTGCCTTTCGGCCCGGGATGCAGGGCCTGATCCCCTTATCTTGCAGGGCTTCGCGGAACCAGTCGGCGTCATAGCCGCGGTCCCCCAGAAGCCACTGGGCTTTCGGCATGTCGCCCAGGAGCGCCGCCGCCCCTGTATAGTCGCTGATCTGGCCTGGCCGTGCCGATCAGCGTGTAGATGGCGGCGGCGCGATGTCCGCCGCGCTCTGATCCGGCGAAGAGCCAGGATTTCCGGCCGAGGGCCACACCG
>NZ_FXTO01000059.1 GCF_900182725.1 Thalassovita litoralis | reverse complement strand
CGTATATAGAGATTATTGGTTATTGCTAGGTTTGGCGGTTACCTACTCTCCCACATCTTGAGATGCAGTACCATTGGCGTAAGAGCACTTAACTTCCGAGTTCGGGAAGGGATCGGGTGTTTTGCTTCTGCTATGACCACCAAACCGAGGAATAACCAATTTAACGTGTCCAAGTTAGTATTTTTGTGCGTATGCTTTTGATTTGTTTCAGTTTTGTTTTTACTGGATCAAATCAAGCCTATCGGACGATTAGTACCGGTCAACTGAATGCATTGCTGCACTTACATCTCCGGCCTATTGACGTGGTGGTCTACCACGGTCCTCAGGGATACCTTGTTTTGAGGGGGGCTTCCCGCTTAGATGCCTTCAGCGGTTATCCTTTCCGTTCATAGCTACCCAGCACTACCGTTGGCACGATAACTGGTCCACCAGTGGAACGTTCACCCCGGTCCTCTCGTACTAGGGGCAACTCCTCTCAAGTATCCTACACCCACGGCAGATAGGGACCGAACTGTCTCACGACGTTCTAAACCCAGCTCACGTACCTCTTTAAACGGCGAACAGCCGTACCCTTGGGACCTGCTCCAGCCCCAGGATGAGATGAGCCGACATCGAGGTGCCAAACACTGCCGTCGATATGGACTCTTGGGCAGTATCAGCCTGTTATCCCCGGCGTACCTTTTATCCGTTGAGCGATGGCCCTCCCACTTGGGACCACCGGATCACTATGGCCGTCTTTCGACTCTGCTCGACTTGTCAGTCTTGCAGTCAGGCTGGCTTCTGCCATTGCACTCAACGAGCGATTTCCGACCGCTCTGAGCCAACCTTCGCGCGCCTCCGTTACTCTTTAGGAGGCGACCGCCCCAGTCAAACTACCCACCACGCAGGGTCCCGGACCCGGATAACGGGCCGCGGTTAGACATCAAGAGTGCGAAGGGTGGTATCTCAAGGGAGGCTCCACAGGGACTGGCGTCCCTGCTTCGAAGCCTACCACCTATCCTGCACATCACAATCCTGATGCCAGTGCGAAGCTATAGTAAAGGTGCACGGGGTCTTTCCGTCTAACCGCGGGAAGCCTGCATCTTGACAGGCAATTCAATTTCGCTGAGTCTACGTTGGAGACAGCGGGGAAGTCGTTACGCCATTCGTGCAGGTCGGAACTTACCCGACAAGGAATTTCGCTACCTTAGGACCGTCATAGTTACGGCCGCCGTTTACTTGGGCTTCAATTCGGAGCTCTCACCCCTCCTTTTAACCTTCAAGCACCGGGCAGGCGTCAGACCCTATACGTCGTCTTGCGACTTCGCAGAGCCCTGTGTTTTTAGTAAACAGTCGCCACCCCCTGGTTTGTGCCCCCAGTCAATACTTGCGTAGAAACCGGGCCTCCTTCTCGCGAACTTACGGAGGTATTTTGCCGAGTTCCTTCAACGTAGTTCTCTCAAGCGCCTTGGTATTCTCTACCAGTCCACCTGTGTCGGTTTAGGGTACGGTCTGGTGGAGGGCTATTTCCAGGAACCGATCAGCGGCCCACCCAATCCGATAAGGGTGAACAACAGTCTCGATCCGTCACATCCTCCTGGCCCAGGAATATTAACCTGGTTCCCATCGACTACGCCTTTCGGCCTCGCCTTAGGGGCCGGCTTACCCTGCTCAGATTAGCTTTAAGCAGGAACCCTTGGACTTTCGGCGACAGGGTCTCTCACCCTGTTTGTCGCTACTCATGTCATCATTCTCGCTAGTGATCTCTCCACCGGATGCCTTACAGCCCGGCTTCATCGAAAGCACTTTATCCTGCGCTACCGCTTCGCTACTTGAGCGCGTTTGCGCCCTGTACTCGATGCGATAGAAGAGGATAAGTGCTATGTCACACTACGCTCCGCTACCACATGCACTCAGTGCATATCCTCAGCTTCGGCTCATGGCTTGAGCCCCGTTACATCTTCGCCGCAGGACAACTTATTTAGACCAGTGAGCTGTTACGCTATCTTTAAAGGATGGCTGCTTCTAAGCCAACCTCCTGGTTGTTTTGGTCGTCCCACCTGCTTTCCCACTTAGCCATGAATTGGGGGCCTTAGCTGGAGGTCAGGGTTGTTTCCCTCTCCACGACGGACGTTAGCATCCGCCGTGTGTCTGCCATCTAGTACTCCCGGGTATTCGGAGTTTGGTTAGGATCAGTAAGCCTGTGGGGCCCCATTACCCATCCAGTGCTCTACCCCCCGGGGTATTCGGATGACGCTCTACCTAAATAGATTTCGCGGAGAACCAGCTATCTCCGAGTTTGATTGGCCTTTCACCCCTAGGCACAACTCATCCCGACCTTTTTCAACAGGTGTGGGTTCGGACCTCCAGTAAGTGTTACCTTACCTTCATCCTGGTCATGCCTAGATCACTCGGTTTCGGGTCTGATCCCACGAACTCAACGCCCTATTAAGACTCGCTTTCGCTACGCCTACACCTATCGGCTTAAGCTTGCTCGTAAGACCAAGTCGATGACCCATTATACAAAAGGTACGCCGTCAGCTCGCAAGGAGCCTCCGACTGATTGTAGGCGTTCGGTTTCAGGTACTGTTTCACTCCCCTCGTCGGGGTGCTTTTCACCTTTCCCTCACGGTACTGGTTCGCTATCGGTCAGTAAGGAGTACTTAGCCTTCGGAGGTGGTCCTCCGATCTTCAGACAGGATTTCACGTGTCCCGCCCTACTTAATACGTCCCATCGAGCTTCTCATACGGGGCTGTCACCCACTATGGCCATGCTTCCCAACATGTTCTGATCACTCTCAAGGCTCGGCTGGTCCCCGTTCGCTCGCCGCTACTAGGGGAGTCTCTATTGATGTCCTTTCCTCCGGGTACTTAGATGTTTCAGTTCCCCGGGTTTGCTCTTAAAACCCTATGTATTCAGGTTAAAAGTACCTGTTTTACCCAATTATCGAGAACCTTACGGCTAACAATAACTGAATATCAGGTGGGTTGCCCCATTCGGAGATCCTGGGATCAAAGCCTATTCTCGGCTCCCCCAAGCTTATCGCAGAGTATCACGTCCTTCATCGCCTCTTACTGCCAAGGCATCCACCAAACGCCCTTCTCGCGCTTGATTTGATCCAGAAAGAACAAAACTGTCGTTTTACGCTTCAGGGCTGGTTCGACCCAAAGCTTTCTTTCTGATCAAAAGCATACTTTCCCGCCTGATCTTCATGTCGGTGAAGATCAGACAATGATACGTTCTGTGAACGTATCTGGTTAGTGTACTTGACTTGGACAACACTGCCCGTTTCAGCCGGGATACGCAGAGGAAGGTCGAGGAAACAACCTTCAACGCGCCTTCTGCCCGAAGACAGAACCAACTGAGATCAACCGCTTACTTACGGCGATCAAACAGTGTCGTTAATTAATCTCTATATACGATGTCAATTTGCGTCCGATTGGACGGTTAAACACTCAGCTGTGCTTAACGATCCAATCATCGTCGCTCTTGTCTTTGGTATCTGAAGACCACTTGTTGAAGTGGTATGCCGATCCTTTGCTGCGCAAAGTACGGTTGGTGGAGCCTAGGAGGATCGAACTCCTGACCTCCTGAATGCAAATCAGGCGCTCTCCCAGCTGAGCTAAGGCCCCAAAAGATGTGGATACCCACACCAGAATTAGTGGTGGGTCGAGGAGGACTTGAACCTCCGACCTCACGCTTATCAGGCGTGCGCTCTAACCACCTGAGCTACCGACCCAAGTCCAGACCGGTAGGTCTGTGTCTTCCTGAAGAGATATGAGGACGGCCTGGTCCGTATATTTGACCGAATTGACTTTCGATCTTCTGCTAAGTGATCCACGAGATAAGCAAGCTTATCTGCCAGGATCATCCTTAGAAAGGAGGTGATCCAGCCGCAGGTTCCCCTACGGCTACCTTGTTACGACTTCATCCCAGTCGCTGAGCCTACCGTGGCCAGCTGCCCCCTCTTGCGAGGTTGGCGCACCGTCTTCGGGTAAACCCAACTCCCATGATGTGACGGGCGGTGTGTACAAGGCCCGGGAACGTATTCACCGCGTCATGCTGTTACGCGATTACTAGCGATTCCGACTTCATGCCGTCGAGTTGCAGACGACAATCCGAACTGAGACAGTTTTTTGGGATTAACCCATTGTCACTGCCATTGTAGCACGTGTGTAGCCCAACCCGTAAGGGCCATGAGGACTTGACGTCATCCACACCTTCCTCCCGCTTATCACGGGCAGTTCCCTTAGAGTGCCCAGCCGAACTGCTGGCAACTAAGGGTGTGGGTTGCGCTCGTTGCCGGACTTAACCGAACATCTCACGACACGAGCTGACGACAGCCATGCAGCACCTGTCACTCGGCCACCGAAGTGAAAGCTCCATCTCTGGAGTTGTCCGAGGATGTCAAGGGTTGGTAAGGTTCTGCGCGTTGCTTCGAATTAAACCACATGCTCCACCGCTTGTGCGGGCCCCCGTCAATTCCTTTGAGTTTTAATCTTGCGACCGTACTCCCCAGG
Source organism: Thalassovita litoralis (assembly GCF_900182725.1). Lineage (GTDB taxonomy): Bacteria > Pseudomonadota > Alphaproteobacteria > Rhodobacterales > Rhodobacteraceae > Thalassobius > Thalassobius litoralis. The sequence continues at coordinate 1,270 of NZ_FXTO01000059.1, read as the reverse complement.
CGGAATGCTTAATCCGTTAGGTGTGTCACCGAGCAGCATGCTACCCGACGACTGGCATTCATCGTTTACGGTGTGGACTACCAGGGTATCTAATCCTGTTTGCTCCCCACACTTTCGCACCTCAGCGTCAGTATCGAGCCAGTGAGCCGCCTTCGCCACTGGTGTTCCTCCGAATATCTACGAATTTCACCTCTACACTCGGAATTCCACTCACCTCTCTCGAACTCAAGACTACCAGTATCAAGGGCCGTTCCGGGGTTGAGCCCCGGGATTTCACCCCTGACTTAATAGTCCGCCTACGCGCGCTTTACGCCCAGTAATTCCGAACAACGCTAACCCCCTCCGTATTACCGCGGCTGCTGGCACGGAGTTAGCCGGGGTTTCTTTACCTGCTACAGTCATTATCTTCACAGGCGAAAGAGCTTTACGACCCTAAGGCCTTCATCACTCACGCGGCATGGCTGGATCAGGCTTGCGCCCATTGTCCAAGATTCCCCACTGCTGCCTCCCGTAGGAGTCTGGGCCGTGTCTCAGTCCCAGTGTTGCTGATCATCCTCTAAAACCAGCTATAGATCGTAGACTTGGTAGGCCATTACCCCACCAACTATCTAATCTAACGCGGGCCGATCCCTCACCGAAATTCTTTCCCCCGAAGGGCGTATACGGCATTAAACCCAGTTTCCCGGGACTATTCCGTAGTGAAGGGCACGTTCCCACGCGTTACTAACCCGTCCGCCACTAAGCCCGAAGGCTTCGTTCGACTTGCATGTGTTAGGCCTGCCGCCAGCGTTCGTTCTGAGCCAGGATCAAACTCTCAAGTTGAAAGCACTTTACAGTGCTGTCCTTGACGTTCGAACCTCTGCACATCGTCTCTTCTCAGGCTGAAAAGAGACAGTCATCTGTTTGATGCACATCGTTTCCAAAGAAACAAAGTACCACTCAAACAGTGAAGCTGTTAAATCCTATCATCGGCAAATGCCTAAGGACCCCGATATGCAGTCGATTGTTCATCGAATGAACCAAACCGCCCACATATCTCTTCAGATACCATCAATGTCAAAGAGCGCGGAACCCGTAAGTCCCAGAGACAAAAACCAGACCAGTGCGCCCTAACTTCCGGCGCGCCCGCCCGCTTCAATCCCTCAATTCTTTCGCCAAACTTCAAACCAAGGCAACCGCCTCGCCGTCCGTCCGACCCACCGTCAAGCGCCTCAGCGCCGCCGGTGAAGGGGGTTCTAAGCATAACTCCCACTACCCGCAAGCAGTTTTT
>NZ_FXTO01000058.1 GCF_900182725.1 Thalassovita litoralis | reverse complement strand
GGCGGCGGGTCGCCACCCGATATGACCGCTGCCCCGAAGTCTTCCTCTCGGCCATCGCTCTCGCCGCAACAGTCATGTTTTGGTTATGAGTCCTGAGCCTAGAGGAGTGCTTCTGCGCAGGCAATCGAAAATGCACGCAAAGCGGGAAAGGCCGCGCTTCTATGGGTTTGAATAAATTCAAGAATGCAGGCGTGCCGAGCCGCCCACTTTCTCAGCACGCCTGCGAATGTCGCAGCAGCTTTTGCTGCCGCGCGGTCGGCGAAACCTCAGCCAACCTGGTGGGCTCCGAACGGGTTCGCCGCCATCCCCACCACCGCGCTTGATCCGACCCACCGTCCGGCGTCTCCTGCGGTCCCCGCGCTTATCGGGTCCGGGTCCCCATTGAATCGACCGCGCGGGTTAATCCGCCACGGCCGGCACGACCGTGTTCATCTCGGCAATGGTCTGAAACTCGGGCAGGAATTCCGGGCGCGTTTGCATCAAATACCGCAACACGCGCGCGTTCCCGAGGAGCTTGCCGACATAGCCACGAAGCACGGTCAGCTGGAGATGGTCTTGACCGTAGGTGTCCTGGATCTGGGTGATCCCTTCCTGAAGCCGGGCAAGCTCCTTTTCCATTCGCGCGACCGCTTGGGGTGTGACGCCCTTGATGCGTTTTGGCTTGTTTGCATCGACCAGCTGCGCCTGGGGCGTCCCCGCGAGGATTGCTGAGATGTAGGCCACAGAATAATTGTTGGCGTTCACCATCAGTTCAGCAGCCTCGATCTGGCGCAAAGCGATCATCTTTCTCAGATGGGTGAACACGGCCGCCGTGCACGCTTTGTCCTTCAGAATGGCGACAGCCTCGGGGCAAATGCCGTCGAGCAGTTTGACCTTGCGCTGGATGCTGCGGGGGTTGAGGTCCAGTGCGGCCGCGATCTTTTCCTCCGAGACACCGCGCTCGATCGCTTTCAGGATCATCCGGTGTTCCTGAATGGGCGCGATGCGGCTAATGCGCTTGTTGTAGGTGAAGGCCTCGTCGTCGGTCGACACGAGGCATTCGACCTGTTCCTGGCCCAGATCCTTCAACACTTCGACCCGGACATGTCCGTCGAGCAGAAGCCAGCCGCCGCTGGCATCCCCGTTTCGCGCGACCACCGGCGGCTCGACCAATCCGATTTCCCGGATCGACGCCGTGATCTGGGTGTATTTCCGGCTGGATTTGATCGATTTGCTCAGCACCCTGACCGGCAGGATGTCTGCGACCGGGATCGTCACGCAGTCGTTCTCGAAGCCGAGCTGAACTTTCTTGATCATGGTGAAGCCCCCTCGGTGACTGAGCCCAGCAAGTAGCTGGGCATTGTGTCCAGCCCTTCCGCACGGAGCAGCGTTAGAAAGTGGTCGTCCGCCAAAAGGGTTCGGAATGCCTGACAGATGAACAGAAGACGCCCCTGCGTCAGTTCTGCTTTCTTGATCAGAAGCTTTTGGCGGTCCGCTTCCTTCTGGTAGGCGCGCACCAACGCTTCGCTGGTCAGCGGCCGCCGGTAGTGCCCATCGCGCCCATATTGCTTGGGGTGCATCTTTTTCCCGCGTACCTCGCGCTGTTCGATCATGCGTCGTGCAGCAGCGAGTTTTTTCCCGCGCAGCTTCTTCTGCGTGTAGGCGTCCATCAACGCACGCTGCGCGCCTTCGGCATCGGTTTTCGAAATGTCGATGGCGAGGTTCAGCGGAAGCAGGCCTGTTTCCACGGCTGTGACCAATCGCTCTTCGCCGCGTTCCAAAAGGCCGGCAATCATGGCGACATAGTCATGCGATACGCCGATCTTGTCGCCGATTTGTCGGTCATTGTAACCGCGCTCGCGGAGCGTGCTGATTTCCCGCATTAGGTCGATCGGCCGATGTTGGCGACGCGCGCAATTCTCGACAAGGCTCATGACGAGGCAGTCGGCCTCATCGGCGTCGATGACAATGGCTGGGATGGCTTTCTGTTTAAGCTCGATGAAGGCCTCGAGCCGACCCTGACCGCAGACGAGATCGTACTCCTGCGGATCTGTATCGGCGCGGCGGGTGACCGTAATGGGGCGCTTCAAACCGATCTTGGCGATGTTTTCCACCATGTCAGCAAATGTCCTGGGATTTCTGACCCTTGGATTGAGAATCCGAATGCGGTCGGTCGGGACCAAGGTGACCTCTGTCGGGTGATCATCTTCTGGTTTCTTTGCCATCATGCAGCCTCCGTCACCTTTTTCCGCCCGGCGAGGGCGTAAAAATTGTCCAGTCTTTCCGTTCGATAGGCATCGAGCCAAAGGCCGTTCTGTTCGGCCATCTTCAGGCGCGCGGCTGTCATGTCGATGCTGGGCAGCAGGTAGAAATCGCGCGGCGCGTCGTTGGTTTCGTTCATCCGCACCGCAATTGTGATGTCCGGAACGAGGCCGGAATCGAGACGAATGTGCCAGCGCAAAGATCCTGCTGCGGTTGCCTGACAGCGCGCCAGAACGACCGACACCGTGAATTCGTCATTCACGCGCAACAGCTGCGTGTCGGTGTCCTGCACAACGCGACCACCTTGGGTGGCCACGCCCTCGATGATTTCCTCAACGACCTGGGGGTGGGCCGCGCGCAGCGCCTTGTTGATCTCGATGTAGCGGTAGTCCCGCTCAGGCTCATAGCCGATGAGGCGATAGGCGCGCAGCAGGCTGCCAAACCGACTGCGATAGGCGCTGGACGAGGGTAGATCGTTCTCCTCGTCGATGATCAGGCCGGACAGCTGGCCTTGCCGTTTCAGGATCGCCCGCAGGGCATCGAGCAGCTCCTCGTCCGAGAAATGACGGCTCCGGGCATCCACGATTTCCCGCGCTCGCAGGAACAGCGCCTTGTCGACGATGGCCGGATAGGTGCCTTCGGCCCGGATCCACATATCCCGTGGGTTCACGATGCGGCGCTGCTTCAGCTTGAACGACACCTTGTTGAAGACGTTGTTGCCGATGTATTTTTCGTTGGTCAGCACCTGATGAACAGTCGCCCGGGTCCACGGCCGGTCGAGATCGGTGCGGTGACCTTCGGCGTTCAGGACCTCCGCGATCTCGCGCTCTGGCCGCCCCTGAATGGCAAACATCTCGTACATACGTTGAACGATGCGTTGCTCTTCCTCAGGGCCGGGCACCAGAATGACGCGGTCAGTCTGTAGACTTTTCTGCTCGCCGCGGGACAGTTCGCCTTTCGGGTTACCGTGCTCGTCGATCAGCACCCGCCGCAGCCCGTAGCCGGCAGCGCCACCCTGACGGTAGCCCAGTTCCACGAGGCGACATTGCCCGGCAAAGACCTTGACCGACAGTTCACGGCTATATTCGCCGGCCATGACGCGCTTGACGGTCTTCAGAAGGTTAGAGCCGATGCTGCCGTCGTTCTCGAACTGCTCACCGCAATAGTGGACCCGGATCCCGGCGCGGGAGCAGACATGCTCGTGATAGGCGCCTTCGTCCGCATCCTGAAACCGCCCCCAACGGCTGACGTCATAGACAAGGATCGCCTTGAAATCAGCCTGGCCGGATTGGACCTCGGCCATCAAATTCTGTAAGGCCTCGCGGCCATCGAGCCGCAACCCGGACCGGCCGCTGTCCTCGAAAACCCGCAGGATCTGCAATCCTCGGGCGGTGGCATAATTCCGGATGATATCGAGCTGGTTCTCGGTCGAATATTTCTGGTGGTCGGTCGACATCCGCACATAGGCGACGGCCGGCATGCTCTGCTCGTCCTCCACGTCATTTTCGGTCCTGTCGACACGATCATTCCTCAAGTAATTCGTTCCCCGTCATATGTTGAACAGCCGTTCTGCCTCAGATGGATGTGGCGTCTCCATGGTTCCATCCAGACAGTCTGCGGCAGAAAAGTCCTTTCCAGATATGGGCAATCTCTTTCCATGTTGTCCGTATTGGTTATTTCGATCTTCGCAAACCTCAACTTGCGTGCATCTCGGGTACCGGCACAACGCATCGGGCAGCGACTCAATTCACGTCAGCCGTTTTCATGGCCTTTCAATCGTTTAGCTGAGAAGGAAGTGAAAATGCGCGTGAAGATGGGCACAGTTGTGCCGAAGATGGGCACATTTGTGCACCTGATCGAAGAACCAACCGACTATCGCGCCGCCATGGCGGTCGCGTTGCACGAGGAACTTGGTGAAACGCATCGTGCGATCAAGATGGCGATGCGTTGGACAGGCGCCAGTGAACGGACAGTGAAATATTGGTTCGCCGGTGAACGTGGACCCAGCGGAGAGCATCTTGTTTCACTCGTACGGCATTCCGATGCCGTTTTGTTCATGCTGCTTGCCCTAGCTGACAGGTTGGCCCCAGAAGAGGCTATGCAATAGGCGTTCTGACGTTGGCCAGGGAGGCGTGCGTATGGACTGTGATGACGTATCGGACACTGGACAGTTGAAAATGCGGTGATACGCTCGCCTCGTCAGTTCAGGGAGAGTTAAGTTGGCCAAGCCTATTCAAGAACAATTCGGGCAGACAATTATCGATGCCGTCGACACGTTTGCCCGCAAGGACATTCCGACCGTAGACGATTTTACCAACACAACCTTTGCCCATATTCATAGCCCAGCCTTTCGCCGGAAGATTGCTGAAACGTTTTATGGAGCGCGCTGGATATACAAGCTTGGTCTTGCATTACTCGTGAAGGATGTGGAGCGATCAGCACATATCCGCGCTCAAATCCTTGACTATGGGGCAGTCTGCGAAGGGGTTTTATCCGACGCGCTCATGTACGCAATCGCAGGGGGGCATATGAACGGAAACCAATACATGTATTCGGTCATCGGTTCGACCAGACATAACCACCGGATCAACTGGAACGTTCAGAATAAGTTGAGGTCCCTGCAGAAGCGCACATTCCAATGGCTAATCGTTGTCGCTCAAGAGGAAGGGATAATCGACGCGGCACTTGCGGGCGATTTGGACAAACTGCGAGACGCTAGGAATGGCATTCACCTAGGAAAATCTACGCCGAAAGCATATTTAGAAACCTCTCAGAAGTATTACAAAGTGGTGCTTGATTCCTGCAGCGCAACAAGGCTGTGGAAGGCTGCGCACCCCTGAAAATTTGATTGCTGACCATTGCACCGATATTTCGTGCAATCGCCTCGTGCAGCGACCAAGGCTTGCATTACGTGATCAAGATGGCGATGCGTTGCTTGGGCACCAGCGTGTGCACCTTGAAACACTGCTTCGCCGATGAGCGCGGGTGGATAGTGAACCATTTGATTTCGCGTGCTTGATGTTCGGTTGCAGTGCTCCGTCTCATCCTCGCATTTGCCGGGCACCTCATGATTGAAGACGCGGGTACCCTGAAGCCATCGGCGTGCAGGGTGGATGGTCAACCCTTGTATCCGTATGCGTTATTGGTTATCTTGAATACGCCATTAAGAGAGGTGCCGCGCTATGTCCAGAACGACCACGATGACCGTCCGCCTCGGTGGAGCATTGAGCGATTTCGTGTCGGCCAACGTGGGCGATGGCGGGTCCTATGAAAACGTCAGCGAATATATCCGAGACCTGATCCGGCGTGACAAGGAGCGTGCGGAGTCCGAAGCCTTCAACCGTCTGAAAGCCGAGCTAGCCCATGCTTTCGCGGCGCCGGAAGAGACCTATCAGCCGTTAACCGCAGCCGAAGTGATCGCGCGGAACAGGGGCTGAGACAGTGCCCGCCATCCGGATCCAGGAAGGGGCGTCCCTTCGCATTGACGACATTTACCGCTACACCCGTGACAGGTGGGGAGAAGATCAAGCCGAGAAATACATCACCGGCCTATTTGAAGCCTTCGACAAGATCGCCACGCGCGGCGTTGCCTCGAAACCCGTGCCGGCTGAATTTGAGGTCGAAGGCTTCTTCTTCCGGTACAAGCACCATTTCGTCTACTGGCGTCATCTGTCAAAAGGCGACATCGGGATCGTGACAATCCTGCACGAGCGAATGCACCAGATCGACAGGTTCCGCGACGATTTTGCGATTGGCGAATAGGGCGAGTTTCGAAAGGGTGTCAGATTTGCGCATGGTTTCGCATTAGTCACACGGGCGCGAACACTGACACGAGAGAGAGTTGGGCGCCTGATTCATCCCCTTCGCCATACCACATTGAAATCATTAAGAAATTTCAGGATTTTTTTACCTACCCGCCAACGCGCCCGCCATCTAAGAAACACTTGGACGCCATTAGATGCGACGGATTGCACCCCGTATGGCGATTGTTTGGAAAACTCGCAGTCACAGGCAATCTAATTTTCCGGGCCACTGAATAGGCAAAAAAGGTGATGAACCCAGCACATTCCACTGGGGTTTCAAGGGAATCCCCTAACCCCTCTGTCTAGAATGCCTGCATTTTACGCGCAGCACTTCGCCACGTCCTCAGAGGTATAAAGGCCAATATCCGCGCGGCGTTCATTCGCACGGATTGGCCTTAGGCTCAGGACCCATTAATCGGCTTGAGATCGCATTGGTCGCATGCTTCAAATCCCCAAACTTTCAGGGGGTATCATGAGCAATCTATTTTGGCTGACCGACGAACAGATGGCGCGGCTGCGACCGTTCTTTCCC
>NZ_FXTO01000057.1 GCF_900182725.1 Thalassovita litoralis | reverse complement strand
GGGAAAGAACGGTCGCAGCCGCGCCATCTGTTCGTCGGTCAGCCAAAATAGATTGCTCATGATACCCCCTGAAAGTTTGGGGATTTGAAGCATGCGACCAATGCGATCTCAAGCCGATTAATGGGTCCTGAGCCTAGTCCGGTGATTGTCGTCAATGTCCTGCGGTGTGGTTCTGTCTGGGACGTCAATTGCAGTCGCGGCTGTCGACCCAGCCGCATCGCGCGCTGATGATTTGCACAATGGCGGTGGGGTCGGGGCAAACGCGGCGGCAAATCGGACCGGGCTGGTGGGCATGGTCGGAATTGGGGAATAACCGGACTGATCCGGTTGCGAGGCGAAGGGGACGGGAGAGGCACCCTTCGCGCAGGGGAAGGGGCGTTGCGCTACCACGTCCCTGCTAATCTAACAAACACACCCAAGATCACTCGTACCGGCTCGGGATGAGGGGAAGCCTGGAATACCTCATCAGGAGCGGGGGTATCATATGGCTGGCGTAAAAGAAGGAAAACCCCCGTTTGCCCAAAACCTGTACTGATTTGCCCTGTACTGATTTGCACAGTGGCGAACCCCACCACGACGAACCCCGCCACCTGATCCCTGCCAGCGTCACGGATTTGGGCGCGACGCGTGTAACCCGCTTTAGTCGCGAATCTCGTCCGGGGCGACGCCCCACAGGTTCGTTTTATGCGCCCAGCCACGATAGCCGCCCGCTGACAGGCGGCACCAATCGGGGTTGCATTCTTCCAGATGGGCAATGACACCCAGTTCCAGACGCGCTTTGATCGGGGCGGTTTCGTCCGGGCGGGCGCGCAGGTCCAGCAGGTCTTCGTCGACGATAACGGTGCGAACTCCGGACAGCAGCGAATAATGCACCCAGCCGCCCGCACCGTCGCGGTCGCGAATCCGGCGCCAGTGTTCATATTCGGCGGTGATTTCCACCGGCATGTCCTTGCGTTTGAACACCCAGTCGATGCGATGGGTCAGGCCCGGACCGCGCCGGACATTCGCTTCGGAGGTTTTGACCGAGACAAAACGCGGTATCGGAAGATTCGTAACCTGCCCGCGCTCTTGTGCCGCTTCTGCGGTTTCGGACCCTCCAAACATAAGGGCTGCGCATAATGCCGTCTGCAACAGCTTGGAAATCATGATATTCGCCTGTGAACTGCCGGTAGATTTTTCGCACTGGGTTCTTGTGACCCGGCTCTTTATCCGCCACTCTGCCAGTAATACGCGCCGTTTGGAAGAAGTGGGAGGGCCGATATGCCATCTGAACGCCTGAGTGTTGTTGTTACGCGACGCTTGCCCGATGTTGTAGAGACACGGCTGAAAGAGCTGTTCAACGTGACCTTGCGGGATGATGACACCCCCATGAGCCGGGCCGAACTGGTCGAGGCGGTTCAAACCTGCGATGTTTTGGTGCCAACATTGGCCGACCAGATTGACGCGGGCCTGATCGGGCAAGCCGGGGAGCGGCTGAAACTGATCGCCAACTATGGTGCCGGATTCGATCATATCGACGTGAACACAGCCCGCCAGCGCGGCATTCTGGTGTCCAACACCCCCGGCGTGGTGACGGATGATACCGCCGATATGACGATGGCCCTGTTGCTGGCCGTGACCCGCCGCATTCCCGAAGGATTGGCTGCGGTCAAATCCGGCGATTGGGGCGGTTGGTCGCCGACCGCATTTCTGGGCGGTCGCATCGGTGGGCGGCGTCTGGGTATTCTGGGCATGGGGCGTATCGGGCAGGCCGTGGCGCGGCGGGCGCGTGTTTTTGGGATGCAGGTGCATTACCACAACCGTCGCCGTCTGCGCCCCGAGATCGAAGACGGGCTGGAGGCGACCTATTGGGAAAGCCTGGATCAGATGGTGGCCCGGATGGATGTGATCTCCATCAACTGCCCGCATACGCCTTCGACGTTCCATTTGATGAATGCGCGGCGGTTGAAGCTGCTGAAACCCACGGCGGTGATCGTGAACACCTCGCGCGGGGAAGTGATTGACGAAAACGCGCTGACACGGATGCTGGCCGCGAATGAAATCGCGGGGGCCGGCCTGGATGTGTATCAGCGCGGCACCGACAGCGCCCAGAAACTGCGTGATTTGCCCAATGTCGTGATGCTGCCGCATATGGGATCGGCCACGGTCGAAGGCCGGATCGAAATGGGCGAAAAAGTCATCATCAATATCAAGACCTTTGCGGATGGACACCGCCCGCCGGATCAGGTGGTTCCGGCGATGTTGTAACCCGTAGAAAACAAGGAAAAGGCCCATGAAACGGATATTCAATACGGTTTTCGCGGGCCTTTTTCTTTTGGGTGTTGCCCCAGCGTTGGCGCAACAGGCGGCGGATGCTATCGCCCCGGAACAGGGCGGCAGCGGGGCGTTGGCGCTGTCCGATGCGGTGGCGGCATCACAGGCGGCCAAGGCTGCGGGCCAGCCGGTTCTGGCCGATGACTGGATGATCGTCGCAGCCAACCCCTATGCGGCGCAGGCCGGGGCGCGTGTCTTGCGTGCGGGGGGCAGCGCGGCGGATGCGGCGGTGGCTGTGCAATTGGTTCTGGGACTGGTTGAGCCGCAATCATCCGGTCTGGGTGGCGGCGCGTTCGTGGTGTGGTTTGACGCCGCGACCGGCACGCTGACCACGCTAGACGGGCGCGAAACCGCGCCTTTGGCCGTTACGCCGCGTCTGTTTCAGGACGCTGCGGGCGAGCCGTTGAAATTCTTTGATGCCGTTGTGGGGGGGCGGTCTGTTGGAACGCCCGGCACCCCTGCGGTGCTAGAGCTGTTGCACAGAAAATGGGGGCGTCTGGATTGGGCCGGGCTGTTTGACGATGCGCTGATGCTGGCCCGTGATGGGTTCACCGTGTCCGACCGTATGGCGCAATCCATTGCCCGTGATGCTGACCGTTTGTCACGATTTGCGGCGACGGCGGATTATTTTCTGCCCGGTGGGCAACCGTTGCAGGCCGGGCAAACCCTGAGCAATCCGGCCTATGCAGAAACGCTGGCTGTTTTGGCGGAAAACGGGGCAGGGGCCTTTTATACTGGGGATATTGCTGCGGACATCGTGCGCACGGTGCGCACCGCTGCTGGCAATCCCGGTGTGTTGTCACAAACCGATCTGGCCATTTACCAAGCCAAAGAACGCCCCACCGTCTGTGCGCCCTATCGCACCTATCAGGTGTGCGGCATGGGGCCGCCATCATCCGGGGCGCTGACCGTGGGGCAAATTCTGGGCATGGCGCAACAATATGACCTGTCTGCGGGGCCGGATGATCCTGAAACGCTGCGTATTCTGGGCGATGCGTCCCGTTTGGCCTTTGCCGACCGGGGGCGCTATATGGCGGACGAGGATTTCGTGCCGATGCCCACGCAGGGATTGCTGGACCCGTCCTATGTGCAATCCCGCGCGGCGCTGCTGTCCGGTCCGCGCCTGACAGAAGTCGCCCCCGGAACCCCAAAATTCGATCACGCCGCAAATTGGGCCGATGACGAGGCGATTGAACTGCCCTCGACCTCGCATATCTCGATCGTGGATCGCTATGGCAATGCGCTGTCCATGACCACAACCATCGAAAACGGCTTTGGGTCACGGCTATTCGTGCGGGGCTTTCTGCTGAATAACGAACTGACGGATTTTTCATTTCGCACGCATAAGGACGGCCTGCCCATCGCCAACCGGGTAGAGCCGGGCAAACGCCCCCGGTCGTCAATGTCCCCAACCATCGTGATGCAGAACGGGAAGCCGGTGCTGGTGACGGGGGCGCCGGGCGGCAGCATGATTATTGGGTTTGTCGCCAATTCCATTCTGGCATGGGCGGATTGGGGGATGAATGTGCAACAGGCCGTCAGCCAGCCGCATCGCATCAATCGCTTTGGGCGCTACGATGTCGAAGAAGGCAGTGGCGATGTTGAAACCGCGCAAGCACTGGAGGCAATGGGCTACGCGGTGAAAATCACCCCGATGACATCGGGGCTGGGCGCTATTGAAATCGGCCCGCGCCTGTCCGGCGGGGCCGATCCCCGGCGCGAAGGGATCGCGCTGGGGGAATGATCATCATGCCTTGATGAACGTGCCGTTTTGCAGCTCGCGAAAGGCTTGGCGCAACTCGTCTTGGGTGTTCATCACGATGGGACCATGCCACGCGACGGGTTCCTGAATGGGGCGTCCGGTCATCAGCAGGAACCGAATGCCATCATCCCCGGCCTGAACCGTGATTTCGTCACCCGATCCAAACCGTACCAAAGTGCGGTTGCCGGTCATGTCGCGGATATTCAATTCCTGACCGCGATATTCCTTTTCCACCTTGATCCCGACCGGATCGCTGGCATCGCGGAATGTCCCTGACCCGGCAAAGACATAGGCCAGCGCATTGGCGCGGGTGTCCACCGGCAGCACCTTGCGTTTGCCTGCGGGAACAGACACATCCAGCAACATCGGGTTGGCGGCAATGCCATCCACCGGCCCGGTCTTGCCCCAGAATTTGCCGATGATCACCTTGACCACGGTGCCGTCATCGTCGATTTCCACCGGAATATCGCTACCTGTGATGTCCTGATACCGCGGCGCAGTCATTTTCAACGAGGACGGCAGGTTCGCCCAAAGCTGAAACCCGTGCATCCGGCCCAATGTGTCGCCCGAGGGCATTTCCTGATGCACGATCCCGGACCCCGCAGTCATCCATTGCACGGCGCCCGGTCCCAAAACCCCCCTGTTCCCCAGTGAATCCGCATGTTCAACCTCACCTTCCAGCACATAGGTGATGGTTTCGATTCCGCGATGGGGATGCCAGGGAAAGCCCTTGGAATACAAGCGCGGGTCATCATTGCGGAAATCGTCCATCATCAGGAACGGGTCCGTCAGGGATGGGTCATCAAACCCAAACACGCGATGCAAATGAACCCCGGCCCCTTCCATCGCGGGGCGGGCAATGCTGGTGGCAGCTACGGGTCTGAAGGTCATGGTCTTGTCTCCTGTATCCTGCTGGCTAATCTGGGGCAAAGCGTCCGGCTTTCCAAGCCGCAGTCACGAACGTGATCTGTGCGAAAATGCAAAATGGCATCCCGCATCCCGCGCCTTCTTTCTGGTCATAAATACTCCGGGGGGAAGGCCGCAGGCCGGGGGGCAGCGCCCCCGTTTCGTTTCCGCAGCCATTCGCGCGGGATGAATGCTTTGCGCATGTTGTGAAAATCTTGATTCAGCTTTGCTGCAAAACGCTTTAGGGTTCTTTGGAATAACCAAAAGGCAGAACGATGCAGTGGACCTCTCTTCTTAGCGCGGAACGGGTGTGCGATCCCAAATATGTCGAAGGCCAAAACAGGTCGATCTTTGTGCAGGATCACGACCGGATCATTTTTTCCGCACCATTCCGCAGGCTGGCGAATAAAACTCAGGTACATCCGCTTTATGATCACGATCACATCCACCATCGGCTGATCCATTCCGTCGAAGTCAGCAGCGTAGGGCGTTCGTTGGCGATGCGTATTGGGCATTGGCTGATTGAACAGGGGGAAATCGCCGAAGGGGACGATCATTTACTGGCCAATATCGTACAGGCGGCCTGTGCGGCGCATGATATTGGGAACCCACCGTTCGGGCATTCCGGCGAAGCGGCGATTGGGGATTGGTTCCGCGAAAAATTCTCTGAAGGGGCTGGGCTATTTGCCGATGCGGGACAGGGGCTACAAGCAGAACTGACCGCTTTCGAGGGGAACGCACAAGGGTTTCGCATTCTGACCCGGCTAGAGATGTATCGGAACGAAGGCGGAATGCGCCTGTCCAAGGCTGTGCTTGGGGCGTTTATGAAATATCCGGTGACAGCAGGCACGCGCGTGGCGTTGCCCGAAAAGACCCCGCCCTATGCCGGGCTTAAAAAATTCGGTTTGTTCCAATCCGAGGCAGCGATTTTTGCGGATGCTGCACATAGTTTGGGATTGCCCGAAGAAAACAGCGATGCCGGGCGCTGGTGGCGCCGTCATCCGCTGGTTTTCCTTGTCGAAGCGGCGGACGATATTTGTTACAATATCGTCGATCTGGAGGATGCCTTTACCTCGGGTGATTTGCCGTTCGATGTGGTACGTGACCGTCTGAATACGCTTGCGAACCAGACCAATCGCGACACGGCGGGGATGACGCAGGCGGAACAGATTGCCCTGTTGCGGGCGCTGGCTATCGGCAGCGCCATTTCCGTTTGCGTTGAGGCGTTCAAGGAAAACTATGCGGCAATCATGGACGGCACATTTTCCGAGGCTCTGATTGATGCCTCGGCGCGGGCAGAGGCGTTTCGCGCGATAAAGGCGCTTGCCCGTGACCGGATTTTCACCTCGGCGCGGAAAACCGAGTTGGAGATTTTGGGACGGAAAGTGATCCGTAACGTGATGGACGAGGTTTTGCCCGTTTACGAAGCAATGGCAGCCCAAGGCTGGCAGGCCGAGGCACTGCCGGATCATGCCGCACAGATTGCCCGTGCGCTGTCCCTTGATTTGCGGGACATCGACGCCCCGGACAAGGCGTTGCATGGATTGGCGGATTTCGTTTCAGGTATGACGGATCGGTATGCCCTGCGTATGTCCCGGCTGTTTTCAGCGTAAGCTTACGCCGAGGGCCGTCTGGCGGGCTGATTTCGCGAGGGTTTAACGAGTGTCCTTATGGACGCACACGAAGACACCCCCCGCATTGAAG
>NZ_FXTO01000056.1 GCF_900182725.1 Thalassovita litoralis | reverse complement strand
CCTGCGCGACGAACAGTGTGATCCCAAAGTCGTCGAGAGCATCATGGCCGACGAGAAGAGCTGCTGAGGCAAGACGGCCCTCGGCGGAACCTTACAATATTCTAGACGATCTCTCTGAGTAATGCTTCTGCCTGTCTGCCGGATCAGGTCCTTCGTCATGGCAAAGGTCTGGAACAACTGATCGTCGAGATCGTTGCGGTCGGTCAGCACGATCAGGGTGGGATTCTGCAACTCTGGACTCCGCACCAATAGCCCAGCGAAAAAGGCCATGAGCAGAGACTTCCCCGAACCTTGTGTGTGCCAGATCACACCGATCCGACGATCACCTTCGGGGGACGAAGCCTCTATGGCGCTGGCTAGCGCCTTTCGGGCGCCGAAAAACTGGTGATACCCCGAGATAATCTTAAACGGGCCATCGCCAACATCGCCAAACACCGTGAAATCACGTAGCAGTTCCAAAAAGCGCGCCTTGCCGAACACGCCCCGCAACAGCGTCGCCATTTCCTGTGGCCCCTCGGGGGTAAAGTCACCCGCTGCACCCGTGACGGAGCGCCACGGCATGAACCGCTCTTCATTCGCGGTGAGCGAGCCGATCCTTGCCAGCAGGCCATCCGAGCTGATCAGAACTGCGTTTGTCCGGAACAGCGACGGAACTTGCTGCTTGTAGGTCTGAAGCTGCGCGAAAGCTTCCTCAATGGTCGCGGTTTCGCTGGCGGCATTCTTGAGCTCGATCACCGCGACGGGCAGACCATTGAGGAAAACCACCACATCAGGGCGGCGATTATGCTTACCCTCAATCACGGTGAACTGGTTTGTTACCAGCCAGTCATTTTCTTGTGGATCTTTGAAATCCACCAGCCAGACCTTGTCGCCCCGGATCGTTCCATCGTCCGACTTGAATTCCACATCGACGCCGTTGATCAATAGGGAGTGAATGCGTCGGTTTTCCTCTGTCAGGCTCTGTGACGCAGACCCGGTGATCTGGCGCAGCGCGTCGCGGCGGGCATCTTCGGGGATCAAAGGGTTTAGCCGTGCCACGGCGTCTTCCAGCCGCCCCATCAGCAGAACCTCCCCATAGGACGCGCGCTCGGGCGCTGTCCCATCGGGCGAGATCACATCCGCGCCCAGATAGGGAAATCCCTGTTCCTCCAGTATGGCCAGTGCGGCCTGTTCGACGAGGTCTTCGTTAATCATGCTCCAGAACCTCCCCCAGTCGCCGCCTTGTAGTACTCAACCAGCCGCTCAACGACTTGATCGCGGAGACTTTCAGAAAAGCCAAAGGCTGTAGCCAGACGACGTTGGCCAGTTCTGACCTTGGCGGTTTTACTTTCGGCAAGATGCCATTCAAACGACTGATCTTGTTGGAACCGTTCATAAAGGCGCTTGGCGCATCCGAGGATCGCAGTATGTGAGAGACTACAATCGCATACAGCGGGCTCTTACGCTGTGTCACGAGCTCCAAGCGTCCACGCATACCGCCCGCCCGTTGCGAAACATAGCCGGTCACCGCTCAGAGGGCTTGGAACGGATGCTCTGGGCCTGGTGTGCTGAGGCCAGGCTCTCGCCAACAGAGCGGCGTTTTCTGACCGCCCAAGAGGTTGAGAGGTATCGTCGCGCTGGCCGGGGATACCGCCAATTCCTGTTCAAAACGCCGGGGAAGGATCGCCCGCAGTGGGGAGTCAGTCCGCTTGACGACATGGAGCTCATAGAAGCACAGATGAAGCGTGTTCGCGACGGATTCGACACGCCGCATTTCAGCAGCAACAGACGCCGGGACTCGAGGATCCGGGCCATGTTCGGTACCGCAGTGGGGGCAGACAGTCAGATAGCTGCGAATGACTTGTAAACACTCATCGCAACGACGCGTCGAAAGCGCGTCGCCGTCTTCCGTGTGTGTGTCTTTCTTTCTTTCTGGATCGGCCCCTTCCAGAGTCGGGAAGAAATCATCTAGGGGATGGCCATGTCGGTGATAATTACCGGCGCAGTCCAGAACCAGGGCGCGCGGCTTAGGACCGGCCGCAATAGCATCTAGACGCCCTGCTCGCGTGCTCAGGTCAAATCCGGCGGCGTATATGACCCGGAGGACGCGGCCGACTTGCTGACGGAAAAGAGAGAAAGACTGGGTAGGACGGAGGAGAAGCACAACGTCGATAGACGGTAGATCGAACCCTTCACTGATGACATCCACGGCACACAGGACACGCAGCTCACCGCGTGCCAACCGTTCCAGCTTGTCTTTCCTCACCTCACCTTGATCTTCACCCAGGAGAATATCAGCAGGGATCCCCGCATCATTGAAAGCCTGAGCAGCGAGTTCAGCGTGCTTTTTCGAGCAACAGAACACGACGCCAGTGCCATTTTCAGGCGCATACCGTTTGAACAGTTCGACAGCGTTCCCGAAGACCTTTGACCGTTCCAGGGCCTCTTCCAGTGCAGACTGTTCATACTCCCCACCCCTTGATCCAACACCCTTCAGATCGGGCTCAAACGGGGCATAATAGTCAAAATCTGTCAGGTAGCCTTCATCGACAAACCATTGGGGTTGACCCAGCATTCAAAGCGACTGGCCTTTATCTACGCAACCTGCCCAAGCTGCGCCCTACAGACAAACTCACACCGCCCGCAGCGGGCACCGACGAGCACAAGGCCTGGTCGGCAATCCATCGCGCACCTCCGGGGCCGGATCGTTGGAAGGTGCGTTCAAAGACGTTCCAGGGCGTGGCTGAGGCCATGGCTGGCCAGTGGGGCGGGCTTGTCGAAGGCTACGAAGATCTGCCGCTGTTCGGGGCGGTCGGGTAAAGCCAAGCGCAGGATGATCATGGCCCCGCCCAGGCGGGGCCTTTTCCTTCGTGAACGTCTTGGCCAAACGAAGTGCCCAATGTAAGGTGCCGCAAAACTTGGACAAGTGGGGCAGTTATGACGGCAGATGTTGCGTTCAGAGCGATTGAGGCTAGACGGGTTAGACCTTGGGTAAATGAAGAAGAAGTAAGACAAGGCTGGATTTCAGCACTCGAGAACGCAACCGGAATCATTTTCGATGCGGAACGCGCCCGACGCGACTCGAGCTACAACAACGTGGTTATCGAATTCAAAGGTCCGGGCCTTTTCCGCGGCAGCAAGACGTCGGCGAAGTTCATTGAGGCTATGGACCAACGTCTCCTGCCTTATATCCAACGCATTGCCGCGGCGGAACACGCAGAGACCGAAGACTACATCGGCATTGCCATCGACGGCGAACACGTATGTTTCGCGCAGGTTTCCAACGGTCAAATCACCAGCCAGCACCTAATCCCCTTCTCTTTGTATGCGGTTGAGCTTGTCATCCAAGCCATCACCGCACAGACACGGAAGCCCATCTCTGCCGACAACCTGATGCGCGACTTTGGTCATGGATCATCGAACGCCCGTGACCTGATGCAGGGCCTGGCAGACGCTTTGGCCGCTCGCATAACCGTGGCGGGCAACAACAAGATCAAGATGCTCTTTGAAGAGTGGAAAACGCTCTACGGCCAGGTTGCCGATATGTCTGTGCTCCAAGCAGATCAAATTGCGCGAGAGTTGTCGTTCACTTGGAACGGACCCGCCGGGTTCTCCATTCCCGGACGTCTTTTTGTTGTCCATACCTACAACTCGCTTATCATTAAATTGCTGGCCGCTGAAATCGTTTCAGGACACGGCCTTACGGCGGCTAATCAACCCGCCCAGGAAATGGCGGCGGTCGCGAACGATGCGAACATGCTGCAGCGCCTGAAAACAGACATCGAAGGGTCGGGCCTCTTTGAACAAGCTGGCATCCTTGGGTTTGTCGAGGAGGTCATCTTCTCGTGGTATCTCGACATCGCGGGCGATCCGGCCTTCGGGCCGACTATCATCCCACCCTTGCGTCGTATCCTTACAGCTCTGTCGCTGTATCGGACAGACCGCATGACCCACTCTAGAGACGTGCTGCGTGACCTTTACCAGGGTCTTGTGCCGGGACGCCTTCGACACAGCCTTGGCGAGTATTACACGCCTGACTGGCTTGTTGACCATACGATTACTCGGGCTAAAAACGCCCCGTGGCTCGATAAGAGGGTTCTGGATCCGACATGTGGATCAGGGTCTTTTCTAATCGCGGCCATTCGGATCTTGAAGAACGAAGCAGCCGCTGCAGGCTGGAGCGAGCTGGACACTCTTAACCGTATCTGTGACGCCGTTTGGGGCTTCGACCTAAACCCGTTGGCAGTCCAGACCGCGCGGGTGAACTACCTGATGGAGATCGCTGACCTGCTTCGCGCGTCGCCAGGCCACCAGATCGAAGTCCCAGTTCTGCTGGCTGACGCCATCTACGCCCCGACTATCGAACCGGCCGCCGGTCAAGACGTCGTGGAATACAAAATCGGCTCCATGGTCGCGCGTCTTAATATCACCCTTCCGGCCGCACTGGTCAGGGACCGCACCCGTCTCGACCACTTCTTCGACCAGATGGGCCGGGATGTTGAAGCGCTTAGGGACTTCAACGCATGCTCAGGCCGTATCGTGGCGGCTGGTCTCGCAACCGCAGCGGAAATGGCGGACTGGGATGCGCCTCTTCGGGCTACCTACGACCAGGTGCTGAACCTTCACCAGATGCAGTGGGATGGTATCTGGTTTCGCATCGTGCGGAACTTCTTCTGGTCTGCGAGCGCTGGCCGGTTCGACTACGTGATCGGCAACCCGCCATGGGTCCGCTGGTCAAAACTTCCGGAAGCATACCGCGAGCGGGTGAAGCCGACCTGCGAGCACTACGGCATATTCTCTCGGACAAAGCGGCACGGCGGAAACGAGCTCGATATAAGCGCCATGATCACATACACTGTCGCTGACAAGTGGTTGGCCGATGATGGGCGGCTGACATTTGTCATCACGGGCACAATATTCAAGAACCCGTCTTCCGAGGGCTTCCGGACGTTCCAGATCGAGCCCGGAAACGACCAGTCCAAACACCTTGTGCCGCGCCTCGTCGACGACATGAGAAAATTGAAGCCATTCGAAGACGCAGTGAACCACACAACTGTCGTCGTCTTTGACAAGACCGATGCGGCCGGTGGCTATCCTATCCCATACGAGGAATGGTCAGCCGCGGCCGGATTCACCAGGGCGATACCGGTAGAGTCATCTCTGGCCGATGTCATGGCACGTGTGGATATCGCTGACAATGAGGCGGCACCGGTCGGTGACCTTGGAAGCCCTTGGGCCGTGCTAGCGCCGGGCCGATATGCAGTTCTCAACGCCATGTCCGGCGAGTGTGACTGGGTCGCTGGCCGGAAAGGTATCACGGCCGACTTGAACGGTGTCTATTTCGTCCGTCCGTTGAACAGCAACGCGAACCTCATCGAAATTCAAAGCCGTCCTGAAGCCGGAAAGAAAGACATCGGGGCCGCGCGGACATCATGGGTTGAGAATGACCTTCTCTACCCTCTTTTGAAGGGTGCCGGAGACTTTGAGGCGTTCTACTTGAGACTTTCGGCACCAGGTGCTCAGCCGTTTCTGACATTCGTGCCGAACGAGGCGATCAACGGCGATGACTATGACGCGGCCGACATTGCGATGAACAGCCCACAGCTGTCTCGGACGCGGGCTTGGTTTGCGCACTACCAGCAGCTTCTGGAAAATCGCTCGACGTATCGCCGACAGATGCAGGGTGCGCCGTATTTTGCTATCTACAACGTGGGTCCATACACCTTTGAGCCGTGGAAGGTTGTGTGGCCGGAAATGTCGTCAAAGTTCTTCGCGGCGGTGGCCGGATCCGCGCCCATCCCGGGCGGTGGTATCAAGCCGTTTATACCCGACCATAAGATCTATTTTGCCGCCTTCGAGGACAAGGACACGGCTTACTTCCTTTGTGCGCTTTTGAACGCCCCGATGGTCCGCGAGTGGATCGAGTCACACAATGTGTCAATTCAGGTCGGCGACGTGTTCAAGCACATGAACCTGCCAGAGTTCGATGCGGGCAACGCACAGCACGCCCAGGTCGCTCAACTTTGTGAGCAAGCGCATCAGACCCATGACGCCGCAGCCAGGGCCGCCATCGTCGCACAGGTTGAGCCCCTGACAGAGACCCTTCTCATGGCGTGGGTGAACCGACCATAGCCTAACAACCCTTCGTCGCTGCCAGCCTCAAGAAGGCCGCGACGGAGGGTTCCATGGACTGCGAGAACGTTTGGCGTGACTGGGTGATCATTCAGTCGCGGGTATTCTGTTCACAAATCATGTTCGTGCGCTTTTTATGAATTAGTTTGGCCCCTCATTTTGAGGGGCCTTTCTTTTTTCCTAACTCCTCTTTGCCATCGACAAGGAGGATCATCATGACAAGTCAATTTACATCATTTCCATCTATAGAAACTTTCGCGCATGCAGTGCATAATCAGAACAAACGTGTTCTGACCGCTGGGGTTCATCCTGTCCTTTACGGGCTGAAAATCAAGCTACATGGCACGAACGCAGCCGTCCGGATCGACAAAAACGGTGAGATCACAGCGCAGAGCCGCAAGCGGGACCTGACGCTTGATTTTGACAACTACAATTTCTGTGAATGGGTTGAGGAAAACCGTGCCTATTTCGAGAGCTTGGCAGGAGCCGAGGACATCATCATTTATGGTGAGTGGGCTGGACCAGGTGTTCAAGACACCGACGCGATCAACAAGATCGACCGAAAGATGTTTTTCCCTTTCGCTGTTCAGAAAGACGGGAAGCTCTTCACAGACACCTACATCGTTGAAGCAGCGTTTGATACCTACCTGCCGCGGCCGGACACGATCCACATCCTGCCCCACCTTGCTTACATCGAAGTGGATTTTGGCAGGGTACAGTCAATCCAGGACGCAGTGGATGAGGTTAACGAAATCGTAGAGCAGATCGCGATCCGGGATCCGTATGTGTTCGCTAAATTTGGTATCGAAGACGCAGGTGAGGGCGTTGTCGGCTGCCCTATCTACGAGAGCGGCGTAACGCGTCAAGAGTTTGGTGAGTTGTCGTTCAAAGCGAAGACCCAACACCACCGAGGACGGAAAGCGAAGGCTGCAGCTTCAGGTCGTTTTGAACTCACCGAAGACGCCCGTCAAATGGCTCTCTCTTACATCACTGAGGCACGGCTCAACCAGGGTCTAAACGAGGGCTTGAACGGAGAGCTGGATATCCGGCGCACCGGTGACTTTCTGAAGTGGATGGGTGGCGACATCAAGAAAGAGTCCGCTACCGAGCTGGAAGAGGCTGGTATCGAGTGGAAGCAAATTGCTGGTGTCGTGTCAAGGTTGTCCGCTGAATGGTATAAAGACCAGATCGCAAAAGCCGCCTGAAAGTAAGCTTACGCCGAGGGCCGTCTGGCGGGCTGATTTCGCGAGGGTTTAACGAGTGTCCTTATGGACGCACACGAAGACACCCCCCGCATTGAAG
>NZ_FXTO01000055.1 GCF_900182725.1 Thalassovita litoralis | reverse complement strand
GGGAAAGAACGGTCGCAGCCGCGCCATCTGTTCGTCGGTCAGCCAAAATAGATTGCTCATGATACCCCCTGAAAGTTTGGGGATTTGAAGCATGCGACCAATGCGATCTCAAGCCGATTAATGGGTCCTGAGCCTAGCGAGTTCTCAACCAGATAGCGGACGATCCAGTGCGGAGTGAACAGCTGCGTCGCGGCCGGGATGTTCTCGGCCGTGATCTTCTGGTTCTGGGGGTGAATACCATTGTCACCAGCCCCGCTGCGCGATCTGAAAGCTCCGCGCTTCGGACCATTGCGAAACTTGTGCCGATCGGCGATCGGCCCCCTTGATTCGAGTTCGACGTCAAAAGTTTCAGTAAGGAGCTATAAAGCCCCCTGAAATTTCAGGGAGATTGGTGCGATAGTGCCGCAGTTGGTCAGGTTGATTTTTGCCAAGGGCTTGCTGCTCAGGAAACCTTCCCGAACCATGTAACTTCAGTAGTCGATGAGCTCGATCAGCCCGAGAGTTGCCGTTGCATCTGAATGCGGAGTGTGCATTGCTGTTGCGGCAGAGATGCAGTCACGCCTTGCGATCGAGCACTGCGGCCGCTAGGGCCAGCGTATATGTGAAAATTGATCCGACCTTTATGAGGCAGTCTCTGATCACGGCGCCTTCTTTTAGAAGCACCGCGAATTTAGCGTCGTCTGGACGACTTGAGGTTAGCAATTTAATGAAAGAGACGCGGGGCGATGTATTTAGAGTCACTTACCATTCGCAATTTTCGCTGCTTCGGCGATACACCGGTGACGATCCGCTTCAAGCCTGGAACTAACGCCTTCGTCGGAACCAATGGTGCTGGGAAGACTGCGGCACTCGAAGCTCTGAAACGTCTTTTTTCGGCGACACCGGCTGATCGTCAAATCCGCCGGTCCGATATCCACTTCGGTCCGGGCGAGAGTGCTATTACTCTGGACAGACGAGAGGTCGCAATCGATGCGATCTTCGGCTTCGAAACTACGGCTGATGTTTCTTCGGTCTTCAACGATCTCTTTTTCAACGCAGAGGATACCTCTGTGAAGGTGCGCATCCGTCTGGAGGCGCTGTATCAAAAGTCAGAGTCCGTCGAAGACAACGTCGAGGTGGTGTACTACTCAGTTAAGACGACCGACGAGGTCCCGTTCGGACCGGACGATGAGCGGAAGACCCGTATCTCCCGTCCAACGCAATACGCCGAAGTGGTTTATATCCCAGCACATCGGGATTCCCGGGGTGTTAGCCAGTATGCTTTGAAAAACGTTCTTCAGCGGCTTGAGTATTCCGCAGACTGGGACCCTGCGACGAAGACAAAGTCGCAACAGTTTGCCCAAGATCTGGAGGCAAACCTCAATGCCACTGAGGCAATCACTTCGATCACCACAACTTTGAGAGGGTTTTGGTCGAAGCTCCATGATGGCCACTACGATGCCCAACCGGCATTGAGTGTGGTGGCGGTTGAGTTTGAAAAGCTCATCCGAGAGCTGACGCTGAAGTTTGATAAAGCTCCAGGCGGCGGCATCCGCCAACTCGGAGAACTGAGTGAAGGACAGATGTCCCTGCTCTACTTCGCCCTATCGGCCACGCTACATAACCTGATCTGGGATATGCAAAAAAAGCTGCCCGGCTCGGTTAAGGGGTTTAAAGCAGCGGATTTCACTTATCCGACGCTGACAATCTTCGCACTGGAAGAGCCGGAGAACCATCTCTCTCCATTTTACCTGCCACGCTTAATGGCTTTGCTCGACACGCTAAATGCCAGTGGGGCCGCGCAATCCGTTGTCACCAGTCACGCAACGAGCATCCTTTCACGCGTTGATCCAAAGCTCGTGCACTATTTCCGCATCTGCCCGGTCACCCTCAAGACGACAGTTCTTCCGCTGCCGCTGCCGAGGGCAGACCCTGCTGCGGACAAATTCGTGCAGCAAGTCATTCTAGCGAATCCCGAAGTCTACTTTGCCAGGCTGGTAATTATTGGAGAGGGCGACACGGAGCGCATTGTGATCCCTAAGATGGCGGAAGCGCTTGGGACCAGCCTGGACCCTTCCTTCATCGCCTACGTGTCGATTGGTGGACGGCATGCACAGCATCTTTGGCGACTTCTGAATGGTCTTCAGATCCCGCATATTACGCTGATCGATTTCGACTTGGGTCGTCACAACGGCGGGACCGGACGGATCAAAAACGCGGTGACATGGCTCACAGATCTCGGGGAGGCCTTCATTCCACAAATCCCTGTGTCGCCCCCCACAACTCCCCCAACTTTTAGAACAGCCACGACAGCCGACATACCGGACAATGCTGGTCTGTCGCCCACAACCTTTGACGGGTGGGTGAAGTGGCTACGTCACAAGGATATTTTCTACTCTTCACCACTAGATCTCGATATGATGATGATGACCGCGTTTCCAGCGGCTTATCTCACAACGACGCTGGACCCAGCGGCAGATAGGGTCAAGCTAGCCGCATCGGTGTTTGGGGAGCACGGGAAAGGAAATGCAGAGCTGAACATTGTTGGGGTGAACTACACCGACCAGGAGCTCTGGAGCTACAAGGCGCTCTTCAAATCGTCGTCCAAGCCTGGATCTCATTTGGAGGCATTTGGAAACTTAACAAAAACGCAGCTGCAAGCAGGGTGCCCGGAACCTTTGAAGGCACTGATTGAGCGCGCAGGCTATCTCATCGCGCAAAAACCCGCAGTGAAGGTGACACCATAAATGTTTGTGAAGCCAGAGGACTGGAAACCAACACCTGGAATAGCGATAGAGGGCACAGCGCTTGAGGTCGTAAAATCGACTTCATCTCTGTCGGTCTTGGCTGGACCCGGCGCCGGAAAAACCGAGCTTCTCGCTCAGCGCGCTACGTATCTTCTTAACACCGGTCTTTGCCCTAATCCTAAGCGGATTTTGGCGGTGGCGTTTAAAGCGGACGCTGCGCGCAATTTGCAAGAACGCGTTGGATTGCGATGCGATGCGCAAGAGGCGCGGCGATTTGAATCGCTAACATTGCATGCCTTTGCGAAGCGGATACTCGACCAATTTAGGGAGGCGTTGCCAGAGCCGTTACGTCCCTCTCCGGATTACAAGATCATCTTTCCCAATCGAGATTTCTGGGCAGAGTTTCAGGCCGAGCAGGTGGGAGATCATCCAGATATCCACGCATTCAATCCCACTCAATTTGGCACCCTTGTGCAAGGTGGCGTCCCTGACTTCAACGCCGTCGAGCTAACAGCACGCGACAGGCTGCGGCACCTTTGGTGGAAGACCGCTCTCGCGCATAAACCGTCACAAATCAGTTTCGACATGATGATGCTTCTGGCGATGCATATCGTGCAAACGCAACCCTTAGTGCAAAAAGCTATTGCTGGCACTTACACTTACGTGTTCCTGGATGAGTTCCAAGACGTAACTAGGCAACAATACGACCTCATCCGCCGCATCTTCAAAGAGACACCCTCTGTTCTGACCGCCGTTGGTGACACAAATCAGGCGATCATGGGCTGGGCTGGGGCTTTGCCTGATATCTTCAGTACGTTCGGAGAAGATTTCGGCGCTGAGAACCGCAAGCTGCTATTCAACTATCGTTCTAACTCCAAGATCGTCGCCCTCATCAATGATCTTTCTGGCTTGCTTACCGATGAGCCTCCTGTCCCCACTGAAAGCGCCCGAAAAGACGATCCTCCGCCTGATGCGTTGGAAGGCTGGGTCTTCAAGACGCGTGATGCCGAGGGTGCCGGTATTTCGAATTTTATCAAGGCATCACTTGAGGAGAACCCAGAGCTTCGACCACATGACTTCGTGATTCTCACACGCCTCTATGCAAACCAGCTGGAAGATAGATTGTTGTTGCACTTTGTTTCGAGCGGAATTCGGCTTCGGAACGAAGCAAGGCAAATCGGCCCGCTTGCAATTCAGGACATCGTAAAAGATCCTGTTTTTCTTTTCCTCACAGCACTTCTTAAAATGGCCTATGGGGTCAGGGATGGCAGCCCTTTCCAGGTATGCCGCGACACAATCGCCAGCGTTGAGGGGCTGGATCTCTCGACAGATAGAGGCGCAGCCCGAAGCCTTCGCTTAGTCCAGGATTTGGTCGACTTCACGATTAAGGTGACAAAGGAAAAGACGCCCGCCGACTTTGACATTGCACAGTTGATATCGGTGGCATTACCTGACGATCGCCGGGAGAGATTGACCAGGGTGTATGCAGATTACAGGAACCGGGCCTATCTGGAGGCAGTGATCGAAGCTTGCGCAGCATTCTACAACGAGAGTGCCGATGGTGCGCCGGATTGGCGGACGCTGATAGGCAATCTCGAAGGCCGGGATGCTGTGAAGATTATGACGATCCACAAGTCCAAGGGCCTTGAATATCACACGGTGATCTTCGTGGAGTTCAACGACGACGCGTTCTGGAAAAACGCCGACGACGTCAACGTCTTCTTTGTTGCCCTATCACGTGCAAGAGAACGTGTCAGATTCACGTTAGCACTCGATTCAAAGGGCTTTGCTAACGTCGAACGGTTTCTCACCAAGCTGCAGGAATCTGGCGTAAACTTTAAGGAAGTAGTGTAGGGCCGCTATGACAGGAGTGATGAACGGCACCTCGATTAATGGACAGAGGCCTGGCTCGACACGGTGCGCTGCCATCTACGTCGGGACCCAACGGGAGCGCGTTAACGGCTCCCTTGCCAAGATTGCGACATCTGCCGCACATCTTGCATTTCGTAGAGCTGTCTCCATGACTATGTATCACCCCATTGAATTCTAATTTAGAGTGATCGGTTTTTCGGTTTCCTTCAATTGCGATGCTGCAGGCCATCAGTCGGCTTTCCGCCAAACCTACCAGATGCTGCCCGTGCAAAGCTACCGTAACCCATCCAAATTGGCCCCCGACAGCCCCACATTTGCGGTATTTGTACGGTGGAATTTTCTTTTTCCACCAGCTAACCGAGGCGAGATATCGCGCCCGAATACTGTAAGTGTTGGGGTTCCTACGCACCACCTGCAAACCGCGCGCACAGAAATGACGCAATCGCGTCAAGCTCATTGGGCTCTGCAGCACCGGCAGCACGCAAATCGCCTAGTGCGGCCTCCGCTTTTTCGAAGGTCATCCATTCGGTTTCAGGGGCGTCAGGCGCCGACCACTTATCACGCAGATAGGCTTTGAAGAGCGCCATCTCGTCTGCTGTCAGCAGTTCAGGGCTGTAAAACGCCACCAAACGCCGACCGAGCTGACGAAGCCGAGCGTCTGAAAGGTTCGCGACTATTTCTTGGCGCCGCGGCCACGTCGCAAATTGAAAATCTTGTAAAAGCTGCTTGTCGGCGTTGGAGTAGAATTCCCCATAGATTTGCCGTTCAACCGGCTTGGGCGGAGCGTCGGGACCTTCGGCGAAGCGATCGGCCATTGCCGCGCCCACACGCTGGCGAAACTCAGGGGCGTTGGCGATGACCGCTGCTCGGCGCAGATGCTCTGCACTGGGCGCTGTGTGTTCGAGGAGAGCGGGTGCTTTGTTCGTGGACACGCCTCTAATGATTTTCGGCGTGGCATCAACTGCGGCGAAGATCGCCTCATCCGAGGCCTCGAGGAACTCGGCTGGGTCCGCGGCATCCAGATCGAAAAACGCCGCCTGCGCGCTGTTGCCGTGGGAGTAACCGCAGAAACAGCCCACGTAGGATCGCGGCTCACCGCCGCCAAAGCGCGTGACCAACTCGTAGGGCCGAAAGCTTTCAAGCTTTGCCTGCACACGCGCCTTATGGGCGTTGTCGATCAATTCATACCAAAGCGCTGGGCTACGCGTTACGATCAGACGTGCGATGTGGATGGTCGCCTCAACGTCCCCCAGGGCATCATGTGCGTTGTGGGCATTAAAGCCATTTGCAGGCGCCAGCCGATCAAGCTTGAAGCTCCGCCGGCCTGTATCGTCGCTAGGCCAGATCAACAGATCAGGCTGTCGGGCATAAGCGGCATAGACTGCAGGCAGGATGTCTAAGCGCGTGTTTCCGTTGAACTGCGTGGCGTAAATGTTCGGCGACAGGTTCTGGTAGAAGGTCTGCCGCAGCACCTCCTCGTCGAACTTCAACGTGTTGTAGCCCACCCAGATCGCCGGCGCCCATCGCCCGGTGAGCTCGGCCACCTGCTGCGAAAACTCAAACAGCGACGGCAGGCTTGGGTCTATCAATTGATCAGGGGTGACCCGGGTCACAACCAACGCTTGCGGTGAAGGCAAAATATGGGGCGCCAACCGGCAGCGGATGTTGACCCGATCCTTTTCCACGAAATTCTCATCCGTCCAGATCGCGGCGAACTGCAGCGGCTGGTCGAACTCGGGCGAGATCCCCGTGGTTTCAAGATCGTAGAAGACAAAATCCATGATGGGTTTCTACACCCTATCATGAGGCAAATCCATCTTCAGGCACCGCTGATTCAATACAACCATTTCCTTCCCAACGCTCAGTAGCGTCCACGTTGATAGGGAAACTGGTTGGCAACAACGGCCTGTGCGTTGTCGCCAAGACGCTGCGTTGGCAGCTAAAGAAGGTGAAAGTCTTTGACGGCAACATTAAGGGATATTCCGTTGGCAACGGAGTTTGATGGTAATGAACCACCATCAAATTTCAGGGACGACAACTTAGGTCAGAAATGATCAGCGAAATCCACTGCCGCTGATCACTGAACGTTTACGGGTTGCAGCATCTCATCCGTATCGAGCTTGAGCGCGCTGCGCCAAAGCTGGGTCTTGAAGACGTGACACGCGTGCTTGCCCGGGCTGTTGTCACGGGTCTCCATCAACAGTCCCGCCCACTCAAGCGGCCGCAAGACACATGATGAGAATGCGCCCATCGCCCGCCATCCTGCGGTGTGCCAATCCTCTGGCTCGCCATAGAAGGCCTGGTACAAAGCTGCCTCAGTGGTGCCTTGGTCAGCCTCGACGTTGATGACATTCATCCAGACGTCCCATTTACCAAACGGCCGATCGTCAAAGCGCGCATAGGACGCGTGATCGATGCGGAGCACGAAGTATGGGATCAACTCGGCAAACAAGCGCCCTGGCGATCGTGCAAGCTCTGCGCCTTTCTTCGTCAACCGAAACGCCCCCTTGTAGTGCCGGCCGAGGCGCAATGAGATCAGCAGGAAGTGCAGAACCTCAAGAGGTGGAAATTCATACTCGTTGATGACCTTGTTGTAGCGGAACATTTCTTCGGCGCTTTTCCCCGGCCAATCGAAGTGTTCCACGGCCCAATGAACGAAGACGCGCTTAAACGCCTTAGTTTGGGTGAGGCCGATCGATCCATGCTCCTGGGCATATTGCAGCGTCAAAAGGGCACCGCGCAGCAGCGGCGAGCGCATTAAGTCTGGGTGATCATCAGGAAGCGTGCGGAATTCAATCATGCGCAAGTGATGCCACGAGCACAACGGCGATGCCAAGAGGCCCGTGTATGCAGGCCCAGACGAGATCGCTGAGCATCCGTGCCAGGCGCCGAATAGAAAAGTGGGATCTAGCCGACGCTCCTGGATAGGCTAAGCGTTCTGTGCGGAGATTGCCGGCTCTATTCTCCGCGAATAATGCGGCTTTTGTTCTTGCCAGTGCGGAGAAAAAGTTGGATTATCCCCGCACATTTTGCGGAGTATGTGATGCAAATCTGGGAACGAGACACCTGGCCCAACCTTACTTGGCAAGCCGGCGGTCGCAGCACGAGCTACGAGCTGGTTCTGTAACGCGAACAGATCGAATTGTCAGGCATCACCCTACCAAACCGATCCGTTCCAATATGCCCGAACATCATCGACCGTCTTTGCGTTCGGCTGATTACCAATGATTACGGCTTTTCTGGGTGTGCGACTCGCCAAACGTTGACATGGCGTTGACATGAAACGCGCCTATAATTCCCCAGTATTTTACTAGGGAACTAAGCTTTTGTTTTATTTGGAAGATTTGGTTGCGGGAGTAGGATTTGAACCTACGACCTTCAGGTTATGAGCCTGACGAGCTACCGGGCTGCTCCATCCCGCGTCAATATTGTACGTATATAGAGATTATTGGTTATTGCTAGGTTTGGCGGTTACCTACTCTCCCACATCTTGAGATGCAGTACCATTGGCGTAAGAGCACTTAACTT
>NZ_FXTO01000054.1 GCF_900182725.1 Thalassovita litoralis | reverse complement strand
CCTGGAGACGAAGCTATGAGTTTCCGGTGGTTCATCCCCCCACCATCGGACGGCATCCCGGCAGGGGGCTTCTCGCCTACCTTCCTGATCCCTTGTCGGGGTGCTGAATTGCGCGGCTGTGGCGTACACGATTTTGAAATGAGGTCAGAACGATGAAGACCACAAAAACAATTCCGAAAGCACTGGGCTCGGATGTGAAGAACGGCCCGCCAATCAGGGTTGCTAAGGTTCGTCGATATGAACCTGTTGGTGCTGATCAGTCCAGCGAGGCTCAGATTAAGGCGCAGACGCTGGGCGAGCCCTCGGAGGTGCGGCTACATTGTTCGGATCATTGCCGTGGTTGATCGATCCCCTCAATTCGGTTCTGGCCCATCTGGCCAGCCTGATGCTGCATGGGTTGCGAATGCCCGTGTAGCCAACTCGCAGCGGGGTGGACAGGCACACCCCGCTGCATTTTCAGGGGGTATCGCATGAGTTCACATTCCCTGAAATCAAAGTCACGACACCCTGAGACAACCGGGATCCGGCGCGAACTGTTCCAGGTGGCGCA
Source organism: Thalassovita litoralis (assembly GCF_900182725.1). Classification (GTDB taxonomy): domain Bacteria; phylum Pseudomonadota; class Alphaproteobacteria; order Rhodobacterales; family Rhodobacteraceae; genus Thalassobius; species Thalassobius litoralis. Next base: position 11,495 of record NZ_FXTO01000054.1, on the reverse strand, counting down.
TGTTACATTCGAGATCGTTGATCATCCGGAACATGGTGCCACGTTTGCGCTGATCGCGGGATTGGCGGCCAACGCCAAAGATCGCCGACCACTGTTTTCCGGGCACATCGAGGATGGCATGGGAAAGGAACTGCGCAAGCTGGCGCATCGGATCGACGAGCTGGAGCCGCGCGCGGCGCAGGCAGGCGGATAATCGCATGGGCATGAAACACCACACCAGAGAGGATGACATGAGGTTGCTGTGGATGCTGGACGCCCACGAGACCCGTGGGCAGCCTCTGGCCGAGATTGCCCGGGCTGAAGGCGTGACCCGCAATACTGTCGCGGGGTTAATTTACCGTGTCCGGCGTGAGGCCGATGCGATGGCTTGCCTCTGTCGCCGGCCTGAGAACCGTGATGGCGGCATGCCGCGCCGCTGGTGGTCGGGGATGTCCGGTTCGGCTGGAGCGTGGCGGCCCGTGGCCGAGGTGGCTGCGGGATTGGTTGAGGGGGTGCGCAGATGAAGTCCGCCTCCGCTGCTGAGCAACTTATGCTGTCTGTCTGTCTGGTGATCGTCATGATTGGTGCTGGCGACCCTAACCAAAAGATGTGGCGCGACATTCTGAGGGACTGTCTGCCCTATGCGCGCTGCTGCAGCGACATGCTGTCCCCGATCTGGGCGGCTGCAGATACCCTCGTGAACACCTCCGGACGGGAGAGACAGGCCGCCATGACGCGGCTGCATTTTGAAATCCGCTGCTATCTCCAGCAGCGGGCAGCGCGAGGCTATGACGCGTGGCGCGCTGCTGGATCAGGAGACTGATTATGGCAGGGCGTCGTGATGATAACAGGCTCGCCGATGCGCAGGCCGTTCCGATCCGCGAGATCGTCGAGCGGCTTGGGGATCGGCTGGACCTGAAACGGGCCGGTGTCGAGCTGGTCGGACCCTGTCCGGCCTGTGGCGGCAACGATCGGTTTTCTGTGAACCTGCAACGGAATGTTTTTAACTGCCGCCATTGCGGTGGTGGTGACGGGATCAGACTCGTGCAGCAGGTACTGGCCTGCGAGTTTCCGGAGGCGCTGAACTGGCTGGTAGGGGCGGCGGATGTGCAGATTGATCCCGCCGAACAGAAGCGCCGCGCCGAAAAGCGCCAGCAGCAGAAAGAGCGGGCGGCGCGGGAAGCTGCCCGGCGCAGAGAGGATGCAATCCGTGCGGCCCGCGCGATCTGGCGGGCAGGGCAACCTATCAGTGGCAGTCCTGTCGAACGGTATCTTGCGCGGCGTGGGATCCGTATTGATCTGGTTCCGGGTCAGCTGATCTGCCTGCGCTACCACCCGGATTTACCATATATGGTGCCGGGTGATGCCGGGAATGGATGGTCAGAGATATGGCGCGGGCCTGCGATGCTGGCCGCTATGCAGGAGCCAAGCGGACGCTTCAGCGGGGGGCATCGTACCTGGCTGGACCTGGACCAGCCAAAGGGCAAGGCCGTCATCCGCCACAATGGTGAAATCAGCAAATCCAAAAAAACGCTGGGGTCAAAAAAGGGATCGGCAATTCGCCTGGTCCAGCGTGGCGTAGTGCCGGTGATGGTGATGGGGGAGGGGATAGAAACCACTCTGACCGCCGCTATCGCGGGGACGTTCCCTGATGCCTGGTTCTGGGCCGGCATCGATTTGGGAAATATGGCGGGGCGTCGCGTCCTGTCAGGCAAGGGCATGAAATATGCCGGTGTGCCGGATCTCGAAGATGCCGATGCCTTCTTGCCGCCTCCGGGCATCGAGCGGCTGATCTACATTCAGGATGGCGATTCAGAGCCGAAATCCACCCGCGCCAAACTGCTGGCCGGTTTGCGCCGCGCGAAAGCGGTTCAGGGGGTTGGCAGTATCCAGATCGTCCACGCCGGGGAGGGGCGCGATCTCAACGATGTACTGATGGGGGCTGATGATGAGTGATCGTTTGGATCGTGTGAGGGAAACCCTGTCCAACCCCGAAGAGATCGATATGGGGCCTCAGGATGATGATCGCTTCCCCGGATACGATCACATGCCGGATCCGCCAGACTATGGCGATGCACCACCGCCTCCGGCTGCCGATGGCGGGGATGAGCCCCCCGAGGCGCGCGGTGCCTTGTTGCCCCTGAACGACACAGGGAATGGCCATCGGTTTGCGCTGTATTGCGGTGATGATGCGATGTCTGTGCCCCGTGTCGGATGGCACATCTGGGATGGCAGACGCTGGAAGCTCGATCCGGACGGGATCGCGGTACGCCGTTTTGCTCAGACAATTCAGTCGAGGATTATAGGCGAAATCCCATATGTCGCGCTGGAGGATTGGCAGCTTGAAATCATAGCAAGTGAGGCAGAAGCGCGCCGCCACCATGATGAATTGGGGGCTATAGACCCTGAATCCCGCACAGCTGAACAAAAGATTGAGATGGAGGATCTGACGCAAAAGCTGATCTGGATTCGCAAGTTGAAGGACCGCAAGAGCGGCCTTAAATCCGATCACAGAAGTTTTGCAAAGACTTCCGGCAATAAAGGACGCCTCGATGCGCTCCTCACCGAGGCGACGACCAGCCTGAGCCGAAACATTGATGATTTGGATTCTGATCCGTTGACCGTAAATACGGAAACCGGGATCCTACGGTTCTCCGTCATTGGGGGGACTGAGGCGGGGTTTTCTCGGGTTGCTGATTTGCGCTGTGAGCCTCACGCCCGAGAGGTCCCTGTCGAAGGCAGTGGCGATCCGCAGGTGATCACCAAGCTGATGCCGGTCAGTTATGATCCGTCTGCAGCATGTCCGAAATTTGAAGCGTTCCTGCAAAGGGTCCAGCCAGATCCGGAAATGAGGCAGTTCCTTCAACGGTGGTGGGGCCTATCCATGACCGCACTGCCTGTCCAGAAGTTCGTGTTCCAATATGGAAAGGGCGCGAATGGTAAGTCGGTTCTCTCCGATCTGATGAACCGAGTGTTGGGCGACTATGCAGCTACCGTAAAAATCAAAAGTCTGACCGGGCGCAACAATAAGAGCGGCGCAGATGCCACCCCAGATCTGATGCCCTTAGTCGGCGCCCGAGCGGCGCTGGCTTCGGAGCCGGAAGAGGGGGACCGTCTGCAGGAGGGTATGATCAAGGAGATGACAGGAGGCGAGCCAATACTGGTACGTCAACTGCACTCCGATTTCATCGAGGTCAGGCCGCATTTCAAGTTGACGATCTCGGGCAACCACAGGCCCGATATCCGCGGGACGGATGACGGCATCTGGCGACGGGTGCTTCTGGTTCCGTTCGACGTGCAAATTCCAGAGGCTGAGCGAGACGAAAAGCTGATCGATAAGCTGTGGGAAGAACGCCCTGGCATCCTGAATTGGCTGATTGAAGGCCTTCTGGGCTATTTGGAGGGCGGGTTGCAAGAGCCGGAACAGGTGCTGAGCGCGACCCAAGAGTATCGCGCCGACAGTGACCCGATCGGCAGTTTCCTTGCTGAATGCTGCGTCGTCTCTGGATCCAGCGATGACTTTCTATCTGCGCGTGATCTGATCGACGGGTTTAACTTGTGGCTAGACCAGCGCGGCGAAGGTATGTGGGGCCAGCGCACCGTGTCGCTAAAGTTTAAAGCTGAAGCCGGCCGGTATCGTGACCCCGCAACGAACAGACCCTTCACCAAGGGCAAACGTGATGTGACAGGCTATCGGGGTATCCGATTTATCGACACATTCCGCACAGCCTATGACGACGCCCCACGGAATAGTCAGGGACGTCCTGTAGCGCATACTGCATCCTCCGGCGGATCATCGTCCCCCGACAAGGATTACTCACTTTGACGGCCCGGCGGGATAGTCTACCTCGTGTAGACACCCGCACCCCGCACCCCCACACCCTTCTTCGAAAGTTCGGGCGGTCTGACCGGCCCGAAACCTCAAGTCAGGGCCTGACGTGCTGGATATGGGGTCTGGGGGAAACCTCATGTTATCAGTTGCTTAGCGTGATATTTCGGCTTGAACGGCCTGAACGGCCCGAGATTCAGCCTAACGCGCGCGCGACTGTAGAACTGGGGTTTGGGGGTAAAAAAATCCTCCATGCGTTACTTGTCATTTCGGGCCGTTCAGGCCGTTCGGGCCGTGATCCGCCAATATATGTGTTTGATTTTATAGGTTTAGGCGTCTTGGTGTGTGATGTGTTTCAGGCCCTGCGATTACTGTCTCGGACCCGTCAAGCCCCGACTCTCTACCTACGAAATCAACATCTTGGTTTTCTTCTCTTCGAAATAACAAAATATGGAAAATAGTGAGGTTTGATATGATGGTGCAGGCTATCCAAGGAGGAAAAAGGGCCGGAATCGATCAGAAAAAGGAGGTCAGCATTCATGCCTTGCTGGAATGGGCGTTTCGGCGTGAGTGTGCCCGGCTGGACTTTGCAGAGGATGGGAAAAGCATACTGGGCTATGGCTATGCGTCCATGACAGCAATGATCCTGCGGCATGAGCAGCTGGGGTGTCGGATCGATGGTGGTGGGCGTAGTGAGCCGCATCCGGATGCCGATGCTGTGGCGGCTGCTGTGTCAGCTCTGCCAGAAGCACGGGGCGGACGGCGCATGGCGGTGTGGATTGCCGAGTTGGCGCGGGCCGGGGCGGTGCCGGATTGGATGCCGGATGCTGCGCCTCGGGTATATCCTGAGGATATGTATGTGAATCAGCATGGCTCTGTAGCCAAGACCAAAGACGCCGCCCATCTGGGTGCATCTGGATGGCCCGCTCAGCCTCGCCGCAACCGGAAGGGTGTGATTGTAATGGATCCAGTAACGTACTGCCCCATTGTGATCCGGCCCACGGCTGCGCATATCGCCCGGCGACGGCGTGACTATCTCGATTGGTGGGGTGCGCTGATGGAGATCAAGACCACATTTCAGGCCTATGGTGGATTGAGCGCATACACCGTGTCGAATGACATGCCCCCGCGCGCCCCTTGGCAAAGGGGGTTGACCCAAGGCGAAAATTAGGGGTACTTGATTTCTTACAGACTTCAGAACTGCGCCCGGTGAGTACCACACTCGACCGGGCGCTTTCATTTTCCAGCATCGGGACCAGCATGGGTGTACTGAAAGGGCGAGGATTGCCGGGTCGGCTGTCCGCTCCGCGATCACGTATTGCGCCGGTGTCGGACCAGACCTTGAGTGGTGGGCATGATGTCCGCAGGTCAAAGAATTGGCTGAACACGGCGCGCTGGCAGCGGTTGCGTCTCCGGGTGCTGGAGCGTGATGGCTACACTTGCCAGAAGACCGGCGTCCTGTTGTCGGGCAAGCACCCGGCTCCCAACAGCCCGGTGGTCGATCACATCGTGCCCCATCGGGGTGATCCCGGCCTGTTTTGGGATCAAAGTAACCTGCAGTCGGTCAGCAAGGCGTGGCACGACAGCGTGAAGCAAAGCATCGAGAAGCGCGGCGAGGCCGGTCAGGCATGAGGGGGGGGTCGGATTTCTGCCACCCCCCGGAAATCCAGACCCGTCCCCCATACATGTAGAGATTTTTTTCCTGTGAAAGATGAAAATTCTGACGCTGAGGCGGAATACGATCTGTTCGGCAATTTGATCGAGCCGTTGCGAGATCGTCGCGGCAGGCCATCATTTTCAAAAAGCAAGGAAAATCAGGACTTTGTGGCGGTTCGATCTGCGGCGGGCTGGACGCATAAGATGATTTCCGCCGCCATTGGGTGTGATGAGAAGACGCTTCGGAAACATTTTTCCCGCGAGCTCTCCGAAGGGGCGCTGATTGTCGAGGGCGACTGTCTGGATGTGCTCTATCGCAAAGTGCGGCAGGGGCATGCTCCATCGGTGCGGCAATTGCGTGAAGCGATTGGCGGCGTTGCACCGCAAGCCCCACGGAATCGACCGGAGCAACCGGACGAAGACGAAGATGACGCTGGTCGGGTCGGGAAAAAGGAACAGAGATTGCAGGATGCGCAGGACGTTCCGGACGATTGGGGGGATATTGATCGGAGGCGTCAGCATTGAGCTTTGAGGGCTGGGATTTCAGCTGTCCGGATTGGGAGGAACGGCTCACGCAGGGGCTGACGCCGATACCGGCCTTGCCGATTGACGAAACCGAAGGGCAATGCGCTGTCGATTATTACAACAAGTTGCGCCTGCCAGATGTGCCTGGGCAGCCGACACTTGCTTCGAAGGCTGGAATGAAGCGCATGAGCGCCCCAAGCCGGGGTCTGATGCACCAACCCGAGACGAATATCGGGAACTTGTGGGGCGTGTGGATGGCAATTGATGCGGAGAATCTGAACATCATTCTGACGGCCCGTGACCGTGAGTTCGCCAAGGCGATGGAGCGGAACACGAAGGCTGTGCAAAAGTTCAGTCAGCGCACTCGGAAAAATCTGTCCTCAACAACCCGGAATTTCGACAAGTTAGCCCGGGCCGCGAAGGCGCTGATCCCCGTTCTGATCGGGGCCTTCAGTGTGCAAATGGTCACCAACGCCGCCAAGTTCGGCAAGGAGCTGTCCAATCTCGCCAATATTTCCGGCATCGGCGTTGAGCAGTTCCAGCGCCTCGCCATGGGGGCCCGGACGGTCGGCATCTCATCCGAAAAGCTGGCCGACATTTACAAGGATGTGAACGACAGGGTTGGAGAGTTCGTCGAGACCGGCGGCGGTCCGATGAAAGACTTCTTTGAAAAAATTGCGCCTGCGGTGGGGGTGACGGCGGATCAGTTTGCGCGTCTGTCAGGCCCGGAAGCTTTGCAACTCTATGTGGATACTCTGGAAAAGGCCGGTGTCAGCCAGCAAGAACTGACGTTTTACCTTGAGGCCATGGCGTCGGACACGACAGCCCTTATCCCGTTGCTGAAAAGCGGGGGGCAGGAGATGAAACGCCTGGGTGATGAAGCAGGCAAAGCGGGCAGGATCATGTCGGCAGAGACCATTGAGAAGGTCAGCGCGCTCGATGATCGTTTTGCGGAAATGAAGGATACGCTGCGAACCCAGCTCATCACAGCGCTGGGTGACAGCTCGGATGAACTCGAAACTCTGGCGGATTTTGTCGAAGATTATGGTATTCCGGCGCTCGAAAAGCTGATCGGTTTCACCGCCTCAGCCGCAGAGCTGTTCGATGGGCTGGCGAAGGGGGTTGCCGAGTTCATTCGCCTCTCCAAGATCGCAATGAATATCGATGCGCCAACCGGCCCTGGCGCGCAATATTCACCTGAGGACTATGGCCCCGGCCATGCCGATCCTGACCCGCCTGCCACTGGGGCCGGTCAGACCGGCTACGTTGATGAGAATGGGAATTGGGTCGAGTACGGAACTGGTAACACGAAGGAAATTCCCGGCATCAACGCCCCCAAAGACCCACCCAAATCGACCAGGACGCGCAGCAACACATCCAGCGGCGGAAAAGGCGGCAGAACGTCCGCAGACAAAGAGATGAACAGCCTTCTGCGCGAAAGGGACCGAATTCTGAAGGATCTGGAGACCGAGCAGGAAGCGTATAATCGTCAGGTTGATACCCTGAACAAACTGCAGCAACTGGGTAAGATCAGCGCGGAAGATTACGATAAGGCAATGGCTCATCTCCGCGATGAGTTGGTGAAGGCCAAATTTGAGGGCCTTGTCGACAGCCTGGACGATGTATCTCAGGCACTGGTTCGCGCCACCATGTATGGCGAGGATCTGGGGGAATCGCTTGGTAATGTTTTCCGGCAGATCGTTGCTGACCTGATTGCATCCAACCTCACCAGGCATATGACCGATCTCGTGACCGCCTTGGGCGGCGGAGGATCATCCGGCGGAACGATTATGAACTTCCTTGGGAGCCTGTTTAAAAAACGCGCGAGCGGCGGCAGTGTCCAGGCCTCGCAGCCATATTGGACAGGCGAGCATGGCCCCGAGCCATTCGTGCCAGCAGTGAACGGTCGCGTCTTGTCCGTCGGGCAGGCAAAGCAGGCCATGGCGGGCTCAGGGGCCGGTGTTGTCGTGAACCAAACAATCAATGTCAGTACCGGAGTGCAGCAGACCGTGCGTGCCGAGATTAAAACCCTGCTGCCCAAAATCTCTGAGGCGACGAAGGCGGCGGTCGCCGATACCGCGCGCCGGAACCCGCGCTTCAAAAGCTCCTTCTCTTAATCGGACGGATACATGGCCATCAGTTTTCCCCTGTCGCTCCCGGCAGGCAATACCGTTCGCTCGGTCGAAATGAGCATGCTGAATGCCGTGGCGGCCAGTCGATCGCCTTTCACCTTCTCGGAGCAGATCCACAAATGGCCCGGTGAGGCATGGGCGGCGACAATCACCCTGAAACCCATGCGCCGCCCGGACGCAGAGGCGTGGATTGCGTTTCTGGCGTCGTTGCGTGGTGCATACGGGACTTTTCTGTTGGGCGATCCTTATGGCTGTCAGGCGCGAGGCAGTGCAACCTCCGCCACAATCACCGGGGCTGCGGGCGCGGAAACAGTTTCAGTCACCATGAGCGGCACATTGCTGACAGGGGACTATCTGCAACTTGGAAGCGGCAGTGATGCCACGCTGCATAAGGTTCTCAAAGATAAGAGCGGCAGCGGGTCTTTGGAGATATGGCCCGCATTGCGCAAATCGCGCAGCGGCGTATCGGCGGTACTGACCAATCCAAGGGGCTTGTTTCGGCTGGCCAGCAATGAAACCGGTTGGACGGCAAATGAGTTGTCGCTCTACGGCGTCTCCTTCCCAGCGATCGAGGCGGTATCATGAGCAGGACGATCCCCGCTGCATTGCTGACTGCGTTAGGTCAGAGAACTGTCAGGCTGTTTTATGCGGTGGAGCTGATATTCGACAGCGCACCCCTGCGCCTGTGGACTGGTTACGGCACAAAGACGATTGATGGGCAAACATTCACCGGGGCCGGAAGTCTGCTTCAGATTGGCGGCCTGGAAGAGGTGGCCGATCTTTCGGCCCGCGCAGCCGATCTGACATTGTCCGGCGTGCCGTCTGGTCTGGTGGCCACAGCTCTGGCGGAGCCATATCAGGGCCGTCCATGCCGTATTCTTTTCGGGGTGACGAACGTATCTGCTTTTGTCGAAGTGTTCGGCGGTCAGATGGACACGATGACGATCGTGGATTCCGGCGAGCTTTGTGAAATCCGCCTGACCGTTGAGAGCCGTCTTGTCACCCTGGAGCGACCTCGCATCCGTCGCTACACGCATGAAAGCCAGCAATCGCGCCATCCTGGCGACAGCTTTTTCTCCTTCGTTACAGATCTGCAGGATAAGGAGGTGGTATGGGGCCGCAAGAAAGCCTGAACGCATTCCTCAAGGATGTCGCGGACCGTCCATTTCAATGGCATGTCTGGGACTGCTTTACCTTCACGAATGAAGCGTGGCGCGCGATGCACGGCGTGGGGTGGGCTGATGATTGGCTCGGTCGGTATACTGAAGGCGGATTGTATCTGCGCCGTGATGCCCTGCGGCGCGAGTTCGGCTTCAGAACACTTGACGATGCCCTCGATCATCGGCTGACCCGTGTTTCCGGCCTGCCACCACGCGGGGCCCTGGTGGTCACCGAAGACGTACAGGTCTGGGTTATCGGGGCGGCGCTGGGGATTTCTCTGGGCCTGAGGGCTGCGTTTCTCGGCAAACACGGCGTGACCACTCTTTCGATCAATCAGGTTCGCGGAGGCTGGCTATGAACTCCAGGGGCTCGCTGCATTCCACAACGCTGATCCGATCACCCGTCATTGTCCGCGACCCGATCACCGGCGCCATTGTTTCCGGCCTCGGTCTGACCGCAGGTTCCATTGGCGCGGCTTTGGTAGGCATTGCCGTCAATCTGGTCGTCAGTGCGGTGGTCTCATGGGCGCTGGGGAAGCTGCAGCCAGATGTTGGCGCACGGGGAATGCTGACAAATGTGCGCGAGGCCGCGGCTCCACATGAATATGTGTTTGGCCGGGTCCGAAAGGGTGGGGTGGTGACCTACCTGGAGGCCACCGGCTCAAGCAATAAATTCCTGCATATGATCTTGTGCCTTGCCGGTCATGAGGTGGAGGAAATCAGCGACATCTACATAAATGATGAGGTGGTCACGCTGGATGGCTCGGGCTTCGTGACCAGCGAGCCGTGGGACAGCAAGATCCGGATCAGGAAGCATCTGGGCGATCAGGTTGCGGCAGATGCAGACCTGCTGGCCGAAACGGCACAGATAGACAGCAGCTTTGTTGGCCATGGTATCGCCTACCTCTACATCCGGCTGGAATATGACAAGAACGTATTTTCAAACGGCATTCCCCTGTTCACTGCCGTTGTGAAGGGGGCCAAGCCCCATGATCCGCGCAGCGGCACTGCCGCCTGGACAGCAAATGCCGCCCTGTGCACCCGGCATTATCTGGTGTCTGGCTTTGGCTTGGACGATCCACTGATCGACGATACAGCGTTTCAGGCTGCCGCGAATGTTTGCGATGAGGCTGTGGCCCTGTCCGGAGGTGGCGCTCAGTCGCGCTATGAGATCAATGGCGCCATATCGGCAGACATGGCACCCTCACAGATCCTGCAATCCATGATGACCGCTCAGGCTGGCACACTGTTTTGGGGGGGTGGCAGATGGCAATTGCGACCGGGATATTACACGGCACCTGTCAAAACGCTGACACAGGCTGATCTGCGCAGCGCCATCAGCCTGGATACCCGGGTCAGCCGCCGCGACAATTACAACATTGTGCGTGGCGTCTTCAACGATGCGGATCAGGACTGGGTGCAGGCCGATTACCCGGAAATCGCAAGCGCCGCTTTTATTGCCGAAGATAACGATGCGGAAAACGCAATCGATTTCGAGCTGCCTCTGACAACGGATGCAGCCATGGCGCAACGCCTTGCAAAGCTGACCCTGTTCAGGGGGCGCGAACAGATGACGTTCTCGGCAGATTTTTCTCTGGAGGCGTTCGATCTTGAGCCGGGTGATATTGTTGCTCTGAACATTGATCGGTTCGGATGGGCGTCAAAAGAGTTCGAGGTCACTGGCTGGCGGTTCTACGCGGATCAGGATGCCTCAGATCTGCGCGTCAATCTCATCTTGCGGGAAACCAGCGCCAGCGCCTTCAGCTGGCTGGCGGAAGAGAGCGACATCATTGCCAACAATACATCCCTTCTCGGGGCCGGCGATATTCCAGTTCCCGTATTAGGGGTTCAGCTCGCGGTCAGGTTTTTCCGCAATCAGGCGCAGGAGGTTGTCTTGCTCACCACTTCGGTTGGCGATGCATCCCTCGTTGACCAGATCGAGTTTGAATATAAGCGCAATGCCGACAGCGACTGGATCCCGTTGGGCCGGGGCGGAGTTGGTGAATTTATCGTTCCGGACATGACGCCCGGCGTTTATGATTTTCGGGCTCGCTCTGTTGCGCCTTGGGGGGCTGTAGGCCCCTGGGACACGGAAACGGGTTTCACGGTGGATTTTCTTGAGGATTATCGGTCGGTCTGGAATGGCCGGTTTGCGTCTGGTGATTTTACCGGCTGGCAGCTGGAGATCTATGACGGGTCTCTGGGCGGGTTCGA
>NZ_FXTO01000053.1 GCF_900182725.1 Thalassovita litoralis | reverse complement strand
GGCGGCGGGTCGCCACCCGATATGACCGCTGCCCCGAAGTCTTCCTCTCGGCCATCGCTCTCGCCGCAACAGTCATGTTTTGGTTATGAGTCCTGAGCCTAGAGGATTATCTGGCGTTGGATCATATCGTCGTCACATCCCGACGCCGTGGGGCTGGTCCCGAAGATATTGCCCTGTCCCGCGAAGGTCTGGGCCGCCGCGTCGTGGCCCGCTGTCAGAATATCCAAACCGCTATGCGGGCGGTTGCAGCCTCGGATCTGGTGCTGACGATTGCCGATAATTTTGCACGGCGCGAAAATACGTGGTTCGACAATCAGATCGTGGCGGCCCCCTTTGACACGCCACGCGTGGATGCGTTTTTATACTGGCACGCCAATTCCGATGTAGACCCGGCTAATCGCTGGCTGCGTGATATGATCCGGCGCGGGGTGGCGGATCAGGGGATCGCCCCCGAAGCGCCGGACCCGGTGGACCACGCGCCGGTTATTTCACGATCACCTCGTCCTTGACGAACATGTTGGCCCACGCGCGGTCAATCAGGTCTGGCGACATCTGATAGGGGATGCCTTCAAACTCGCAAATCGCGATCATCTGGTCGATCAGGAAAACGGGCTGGTAATTGGCATAGATGTTGTCGATCGTCGGGTATTTGTTCTGAAGCAGATGGATCAGCGCATCTTCGTCCAGCGGCATTTTTTTCTTGCGGGCGACAAGGGCGAAAATCTTCAGGAAATTTTCCTGACTTGGCCCGTCGATTTTGATCTTAAAGAAAATCCGGCGCAGGGCGGCCTGATCGAAGATTTCGTTCGGGTGGAAGTTGGTGGAAAAAATCACCAGCGTATCAAACGGGACTTCGAATTTTTCGCCCGATTGCAGGGCCAGAATATCCTTGCCCTCTTCCAGTGGGACGATCCAGCGGTTGACCAGCGATTGCGGCGGTTCAGATTGGCGGCCAAGGTCGTCGACGATGAAAATCCCGCCCGAGGATTTGAATTGCAGCGGTGCCTGATAGGTGCGGGCCGTAGGGTTATAGACCAGATCCAGCATATCCAGCGTCAGTTCGCCCCCGGTGATCACGGTGGGACGATCACAGCGCACATAGCGGGTATCGAACGTCCGGCGGCGGCGCAGGCTGTTGGGGTCGTCGATTTCCACCTCGGCAGCGGAATGCACGATGGGGTCGTAAACGGTGATGACCTGCCCGGAATATTCCACGGCGCGAGGAACATAGATTTTATCCCCCATCGCGTCACGTATCCCGTTCGAGATCGAGGATTTGCCGTTCCCCGGCGGGCCATACATCAGGATCGACCGGCCCGAGCTCACCGCCGGGCCAAGGTTCGACAGCAGGTTATCGGGCAACACCAGATGGCCCATTGCATCCGTTAGCTCCTGTCGGCTGATCTGGATGTTGCGGATCGACTGGCGTTTGACCTGTTCGCGGTACACATCCAGCGGGACGGGCATGGCCCCGAAATATTCGGATTGTGACAGCGCGTCCAACGCCCGCGCTTTGCCCGCATCGGTCAACTGATAGCCCATTTCGTTGCCGTTATTGGCGTTCAGGGTGCCTGTTGCCTCTAGCAGGCGTTGTTCGCGGGCCATGTCCACCAATTCCTGTGTGACCTGACGCGGCAGGCAGATCGCCTCGGCCACGTCGGTCACTTGGGTGACGTTCTTGCGGAACATGGTTTTCAGCAGAATATCCCGCATCATCGGCAGCGGCAGGCGCATGTCTTCCAGGCCAGAGGGCGGCGGGGGCGGTGTAACGGTGCTGCGCGATGTCGCTTGCATGTTCATGGCGTGGATGATCCCAACTCAAAAGGCACCCCAAAACCGGGGCGGTCTGGGGCAGCCTGACTGAACAAGGTGGCGAAAAAATGGAAACGCGGCGGTAAATTTCGGCGTCTTATGCGCCGTAAAGTGCCCCCAGCAGCAGATAGATCGACAGGGTGGATGCCAGCGGCAGACCCATCGGGAAATCGCGTTTGCGGGTCCAGCTTTCCCAATCGGGGGCCATGCGGCGCAGGGGGGAAAACTTGGCGATACGGTGGGTGGCATATCCGGCCAACAGGCAGGCGGCAAACAGCGCAATCAGGAACCGGATGTCGCCAAAGGCGATATACGGCGCGGCGGCGGCGGCAAATTTGGCATCCCCGGCCCCCACCAACCCGGCAGCGTTCAACAGAATGCCCACCAGCAGGATCACCACCAGATGCAGCAATTGCCAGCCCATCACTGGCCACGGCATTACGAAGGGGGCCACGACAAGGAAAATGCCGGTCAGGATCATCACGGTCGTGTTCGGAATACGCATGGCCCGCATATCGGACCACGCCACCCAAACACAGATCGGCAGCGACAGCACAAACAACGGCAGCGCGACACCGCGCGGGATTTCAAGATTCAGATAGGCAAGAAAATCGGACACTGGGACAATTCCGGCGGATTAGTTCGACACGTTGCTTTCCAGCGCCCGCAGGCTGCGCACGGCGGCCTCGAAATGCTGCGGATGGGTTTCGATGGCTTCGCGTAGTAAACCCTTGCCGGTGGAGACATCGCCCTGTTTGACTGCGGCTAACCCCAAGGTGTGCAGCAATTGCGCACGTTCCGTTTGGGTCATCGGGATCACGGGCAGGGTATAGTTCCGCTGCGCGCCACGGGCCAGAACAAGGTTGTTTTTCGCGGTGAACAGCTTGTCATCGTTGCGGATGGCATCTGTGAACAGGCGTTCGGCATCGGAATAATCGCCGCGCGTCAGTTTGGAATACCCCCAGTTGTTCAGCACACCGGCGGGGCGGGTCGTCAGGCCAACGGCGACCTCGTAAAAGCTGTCGGCTTTTTTCCATTCCTGATTGGAATCCGCGACCATCGCTTCCAGCCGGTAGCGTTTGAAGGTCTCAAAGGTGGGGGGGACGGAATCCAATACCTTATCGGCATCGTCCCATTTTCCGGTGCGGATCAGGGCATCGGCCAGATCGACGCGGTCATCATTGGTGGCTTGCGGATGTTCCACGACTTTGCGCCAGACCGGCACCGCCTCGGTCGCGCGGTTCGCGCGGATCAACGAGGTGGCCAACCCGCGGCGCAGGTCGATCCGGTCCGGGCTTTCCTTGACCGAGCGGGTGAAATACGTGACCGCTTCGTTCGGGTCCGCAACCGTCAGCATGATGTCAGACAGGTTGTTCTGATCCACCGCATTCACGGCAGTAATCGCCCGGTCCACTTCGTTTTTCGCACGAAGCTGATCACACGCTGACAACCCGACCACGCTGGTCAGGCACAGAGAAAGGATGAGAGGGTGGCGCATTTTTGCGTCCTTTTACTGCTCTTGCCCGGTCATGGTATCTGGCGGATCAGGTAGTCGCTGCTGCCACGCCGTACCAATTTATAATCTTGTTCTTGCTCAGCATCATAGGACGAATTTTCCGATTTTGCGAGGGCCAAGCGCAAATTATCGCGAATTGAGTCACTTTCGCCATTATCCAGCGCATAGGCTTTTTGGAAAATCTGCACGGCTTCGCCGGTTTTGCCGCGCTCCATCAGCACAACACCCAGATTATTCCATACCTCGGGGATGGCCTGATCGGTGGCAACGGCGCGGCGCAGCAGGGTTTCCGCCTGTCCCAGACGCCCCAGCCCCAGATTGGCTGTACCCAGCCCGGCCATGACATCCACGGTCATGCCATGTTGCAGCGCGGCGCGGGAATAGGCCTGAAGCGCCAGTTCATATTCGCCCGCATCCATCAGGCGTTGCCCCACCAAAAGCCCGTCAACAGCCTGCCCGCGGGCCAGACCGGGGGCATTCATGCCGTCCTTTGATGCACCAAGGCCGCCCGGTGAACAGGCGGCCAAAGTCAATGCTGTCAGCAGGACCAGACCTGCCTTTTGGTTTTTCATAGGTTTAACTGTTATTTGCCCAAATCCAGAATGCCGATGGCCGAAGGCGCAACCAGAATGATCAGCAGCGGCGGCACGGTCAGCGCCATTGTGGCAAGTGTCATCTGCGTCGGCAACTTGTTTGCCTTTTCTTCGGCGCGCATGACGCGTTTATCCCGCATTTCCCCGGCATAGACGCGCAGGGCTTCGGCGATGGATGTCCCGAAAGTGGCCGACTGTACCAGCACCGTAACAAAGCTGGACACATCCGGCACGCCGCAGCGTTCGCCCATATCGGCCAGAACGGTGGACTTGTCCTTACCCGCCTTGACCTGATGCGACACGATTTCAAATTCATCGGCCAGCGCGGGATAGGACGGGCGGATTTCCTTGGACACACGGATGATCGACTGATCCAGCGATTGCCCTGCTTCGACGCAGACCAGCATCATGTCCAGCGCGTCGGGGAACCCTTCGGTGATTTCCTCTTGCCGTTTTTGCTGACGTTTCGTGACCCAGTATTTCGGGATCATGTAGCCCGCACAGCCGGGGCCAAGAATCCACATCAGGGTTTGCTGGGTTGTGGGTTCCTTGCCAGACAGAACAAGCAGGAAATACAGAACCCCCAGCGCAAGCCCGCCCAGACCCAATGCGAATTGGGCAAAGTGATAGAACCGCACTGCGTCCTTGGAACGATAGCCCGCTTGCAGAAGTTTCTGACGGACTGCCGAATATTCCTTTTCGTTCTGGGGTTCCAGAAACGTCGAGTATTTTTCCAGCTTGTCGTTGCTTTTGGCGGTCCGCAACGAGGCGGCTTTGCCCTTTTTGGCGCTCAGTTGCTCTGCGCGGCTGCCTTCTTTCAGCTTATCCAGCGGATCGGATTTCTGATTCAGAAAGATCATGACAGCGGCCATAATCAGGCCAATCGCCAGAAAACCTACCAGCAAGACCGGCCCGAAGGCGCCCAGTTCTTCGCCAAGGAGTGCGTTGAAAATATCCATTGCTGCTTTCCTCAGACTTTGATGTTCACAAGCATACGCATGATGATCAGGTTGGCGCCCAGAAACAGGCCCACGGCGATACAGGCCGGGACGAACAGTGCATGATCCAGAACGTTGTCATAGTAATGCGGGTCCATCACGTTGATGGCGAGCAGAGCCAAAAGCGGGAAGGCCGACAGAAATTTACCGGACCATTGCGCCTCGGAGGTGATGGCTTTGACCCGGCGGAACAGACGGAACCGGGCGCGGATCACCTGTGCCAAACCGGCCAGAATTTCCGCAAGGTTGCCGCCCGATTGCTGTTGGATGGTTACGGCCACGGCCAAAAAGCGCATGTCCTGCATGTCGAGACGTTCGGCCATTTCTTTCAGGGCTTCGCCCACGTCGCGGCCATACTGTGCTTCGTCCGCGATCATGCCGAATTCGGTGGCCAGCGGATCTGCGACCTCTTTCGCGACGATCTGGATGGCCGAGCTGAACGGATGCCCGACGCGCAGCGAGCGCACCATCAGTTCCACCGCATCGGGAAGCTGTTCTTCGATCATGCTCATGCGTTTGTTGGCTTTGCCGTTGACCCAGAAATAGATGCCACCGACGCCCATGCCGATCGCCAGCGCGATACGCACCGGGCCAGACGTTTCGGTGCCCACGGTCAGGCCGATGAAGGCCACGACGCTGAGCAGACCCATCATCATGATCAGTTGCGTGGGCGTGAACGCAATAGCCGCTTTCTGCGCCCGGTCGGCCAGCATCGCGTAAATCGGAATCGACCGCGATTTCATGTGCTGGCTCATCTCCTTGCGGAGCGTTTCCATCACTTCGGCGCGGTTGGTGCCTTTTTCCAGCATTTCCAGCCGCCGGTTGACGCGGCTGTTCAGGCTGATAGAGCGGCCAAATACCGTCAGGTAGACGCCTTCGACCAGAACCAGCACGCCAACGAAAATCAGGCCGTAAATCAGGGGTTCCATACTGATAGACATAAGAATTACTCCGCTGCGACTGGTTCAAAGATGGAAGGCGGCAGGTCATAGCCCCACAGACGGAACCGTTCCGAGAAGTGGGACCGCACGCCCGTGGCGGTGAAATGGCCGATGATTTTGTTTTCCGGGGTCAGGCCGACGCGCTGGAAGCGGAACACTTCCTGCATGGAAATCACGTCACCTTCCATCCCGGTGATTTCGGTGATCGAGGTCATGCGCCGCGAACCGTCCTGTAGGCGGCTGGCCTGCACGATCAGGTTCACAGCGCTGGAAATCTGGCTGCGCACCGCCTTGATCGGCATTTCGATCCCGGCCATTGCGATCATGTTTTCCAAACGCGACACCCCATCGCGGGCGCTGTTGGCGTGGATCGTGGTCATAGAACCGTCGTGGCCGGTGTTCATGGCCTGCAACATGTCGATCACTTCTTCGCCACGGGTTTCCCCCACGATGATACGGTCGGGACGCATCCGCAGCGCGTTGCGCAAACAATCGCGCTGGCTGACCGCGCCCTTGCCTTCGACGTTGGCGGGGCGGGATTCCATACGGCCCACATGGACCTGTTGCAATTGCAGTTCCGCGGTATCTTCGATGGTCAGGATACGTTCGGAATTGTCGATAAAGGATGACAACGCGTTCAGCGTGGTGGTTTTCCCCGACCCCGTACCGCCCGATACGATCACGTTCAGGCGGGTGGCCACGGCGGCCTGAAGATAGGCGGCCATTTCTTCGGAAAAGGCACCGAAGCGCACCAGATCGTCAATGCCCAGCTTTTCCTTTTTGAACTTACGGATCGACACCAGCGACCCGTCTACCGCAATCGGCGGCACCATTGCGTTGAAACGCGACCCATCAGCCAGACGGGCGTCAACATAGGGGTTGGATTCGTCGACACGGCGACCTACAGCGGACACGATTTTGTCGATGATCCGCAGCAGGTGCTTTTCATCCTTGAACGTGATGTCTGTCAGTTCCAGCTTCCCGGCACGTTCCACAAAGATGCGGCGCGGGCCGTTCACCAGAATATCGTTGACGGATTCATCCTTGAGCAGCGTTTCCAGCGGGCCAAGGCCGGTGACTTCGTCATAGAGTTCCTGATTCAGCGTCGAACGGTCCTCTCGGTTCAGGACAATGCCCTTTTCTTCGAGAATTTCGTTCGAGATCGAACCGATTTCGGCGCGCAGCTCTGCTTCGCTTGCGGTTTCCAGCGCGGACAGGTTCAGGTTGTCCAGCAACGCCCGGTGCAGTTCCAGCTTGATTTCGGACAGGCGTTCCTTGCGTTTGCGTTCCTTGTCAGCGGCGGGGGCTTGGGCCGCCACTTTGGGCATGGGTTTGCGAATGGCCACGGCTTTCGGGGCCGCTGCACCCACCGGGGCGGTTTTGGGGGCTTCTGCCGTTTTGGCGGCCTGAGGGGCAGGAGCCTTGTTGGCGGGTTTTTTGTAACGCGAAAACATTAGTCAGTTCCCTTCAGTCCTCAGTGGGCGGCGGCTTCGGTTTGCCCAAGTTCGTGCAACGACCCGGCCAGCTTGGCGATTTCCTTGCGCAGCGGGTTCTTGGGGGCGCTTTGCGCCAGCGGTTGCCCGTGATCACCTGCCTGTGTGACAGGGCGACCGCCATCGGGCAGCAGCACATCAATGGAAATGCCCAGGCTTTCGGCCAGCCGTTTGACCCGCGACTTGCCGTTCAGGTCGGTGAATTTCGGTGCCCGGTTCAAAACGAAACGCAGCTTGTCAAAGGGCAGATCCTCGGCCTGAAGGCCGCGCTTCATGCGCAATGCATTCTGGGCTGACCGCATATCCAGTTCCAGCGTGGCGAAATAGATATGAGAGTGGTTCAGGATGGCTTCGCTCCATTGGACCAGAGTTTTGGGCATATCCACGATCACATAGTCAAAATGACGGCGGGCCATTTCGGTGATGCGCAGGATGTCCTCGGACCCCAGCAGGTCCAGCGGAATCATATCCGTGGGGGCGGTCAGGACATGCAGCTTTTCTTCGTAGGTCATCAGCGCCTGCATGAAGACATCATCGTCCATCGATTCCGTATCTGTCAGAAGTTCAAACACGGCTTCGCGGCGGGGTAGGTCGCAATAGGTCGATACCGAGCCAAATTGCAGGTCCAGATCAATGACGCAGACGCGCGGGGGCGTTTCCCCTTTTTTGGCGGCTTGTACCAGTTCCCAGCCCAGATTGACGGCCAGCGTGGTCGCGCCTGTGCCACCCGCCAGACCGTGAACAGCGATCAATACGCCTTCGCGGTTATGCGCGGATTTTTTGGTTGCAGGGGCGGCGGTTTCGGCAGCAGGGGCGTGATACTGGATTTCCGGTTCAGGTTCGCGGATGCGATCCACTGCCGCCATCAGTTCATTTTCCGGCAAGGGATAGGGAACAAATTCATCCGCCCCTTGGCGCAGCAATTGATGCAATGCGGCGGGACTGACGTCATTCGCGATCAGGATCACCTTGATGCCGCGCGATTTGGCTTGTGTGATAATTTCGCCCAGCAGAATCAGGTTGTCCTCATCCTCGGCATCCACGGCCATTGCCACGAATTCCAGACTTTCAGCATCGGTTTGTTGGAAAAAGGCCAGCGCATCGGAAAACCCCAGATCGCCCCAGCTTTCGCCCAGAAGGGTTTCCATGTCCTCGATCAGCAAGTCAAAATTCTGCACGTCCCGGCTGATGGTACAAGCCTGGATCGGGCTTGCCTCGGGTTGCAGGTTTGCGTCACTCGTCATTGCCTCGTCTTCCTTTTCAGGTTCACAGACAGGGGCGGGGCCGCATGGTTATTTGGTTAACTTCTATGCCCCAACCCGAGTCTGCCGCGCACCAAAACCACGGTACGCACCAATCCCATTGAGGCTAAGATCGTTGACAAGTTAGGCGGAAATAGGGCCAAAAGATCGTAATTGTTGGGTTTCTTTTGACGATCCCGGCAATTTGCCGGGATTGTTCAGCGCGCAGACGATCACTCGGTCGTCTGGAATTCGGTGCCGACGATGCCCGACAGGGTGCTGCGCGGCTCGGCGCTTTTGATGTATTCGCGATAGACAACGGCCGCGTATTTCCCGTCCAGGATCGACGGATGCCGTTGAACGAACCCGCTGACCTCGGTCACGGTGCGACGATTGCGGCGTTCACGGCCTTCGGTCACGATCAAAGGCTGGGTTTCGCCATAAGAAACGACAGCTTCCAGCCGTGACCGGCTGACGCCTTGGGTGGCCAGATAGTTCACAACCGCGCGGGCGCGGCGTAGCCCCAAGGATTTATTGTACCCCTGAGAGCCAACAGCATCGGTGTGACCATAGACGCGGAAGCGAACTTCGGGGAACTGCCGAATCCATGTTGCCTGTTTCTGAAGCGCCAGTTTGGCGGCCTGATCCAACTGCGACGAGTTGAATTCAAACGTGACCGTGCTGCCTACGTCAGCGTCAAAACGCCGAGCCAAATCAATGACATAGTTTTTTTCGCCGCTCATCACCATCGTGTTGTTCATGGTGGAGTTGCCAAAATCACCACCGGCGATCAGCGCCCCGGCTTCGTTGGTGAAGCTGGAATAAGTCTTGGTGCCTGCGCAACCGCTGACCGCAACCAAGGCCCCCATGACCAGAACTGAAAGAACCTGATGTTTCTGCATTTTCATCAATCCATCACATAGCCATAAGAGCCGCTGAAATCCTGCCGGGCGACTTCGCCAGCGGCCCCTTTCAGTTTGCGGGAATTGTCGCGGGCGACCTTACCATTCAGGAACAGATCTTTTTCCGAGGGCGGCATGATCCGATCGGTGGGCAGGGCCAGTACCTCGCCGCGGGTGGGCGTTACCAGATGGGCGGTAATGATGATCACCAGTTCCGACTGACGGCGCTGGTATTGGGCGCTACGGAACAGGGCACCCAGAATCGGGATGTCACCCAGCCACGGCACCTGACCGTTGGTATCCAGAAAATCGTCTTGCAACAGACCGGCGATGGCAAAGCTTTCGCCATCGCGCATTTCCACGGTGGTCGAGGTTTCCCGACGCCGGAACGCATCAATGGTAAAGGCGTTCGAGGTGAAGCCGTTGGTGGGGTCAATCGACGAAACCGCAGCTTCCAGTTCCAGATTGATCAGGTCGCCATCGACCACGCGGGGGGTAAAATTCAGTTCCACACCAAAGGGTTTGAATTCCACCGTGACGGAACCGTTATCTTGACTGATCGGAACGGGGTATTCGCCACCGGCCAGAAACTTGGCTTCCTGCCCGGAAAGGGCGGTCAGGTTCGGTTCGGCCAATGTGCGCACAACGCCTTTGGTTTCAAGGGCTTCCAGCAGAACGCCCACTTCGACCGATCCGGCGTTAAACCCAAACAGCATGGCGGCGTTGGCTTCGGACGTGCCGGGGATCGTGCCTGACAGCGAATTACCCTGTGACCCAGAGTTGTTGTTGGTGTTCGTGCCGCCCGACACATTCGCGTTGCCGCCGAAAATGCCGCCATCCAGCGCCAGAGAGGTGCTGAGCGATTTGGAAACATTGCGCTCCATTTCGGCGAAGCGGACCTTTAGCATGACCTGTTGGACGCCGCCCACGCTCATCAAATTGGAAACGCGTTCGGGGGCGTAGCGTTCAGCCAGATCCAACGCGCGTTGCAATCGTGCGGCGCTGGAAACCGTCCCGGACAGCACGATGCCATCATTGGCGGTTCGGACCTCGATCTTTTCGCCGGGTAGAATCTGACGCAGGCGTTCCTTGAATTCGGTCACATCTGCGGCCACGACCACATCGACATTGGTCATCAGCTTGCCCGCAGCGTCCAGAATGGTCAGCGTGGTGACACCGGGCGATTTACCCAAGATATAGATGGTCCGGTCCGACAACGAGGAAATATCCGCGATGGCCGGGTTGGCAATGGACAGCTCTGCAAAAGGGGTGTCGCTTTCGACAACCACGGCGCGGTTCATTGGAACGCTCAGGGATGATGACGTGCCTTGTTTCACCACGCGAAGCGATTGCGCCTGTGCGGGAACACTGGTCAAACTGGTGGCAAATGCCAGGGACAGCCCCAATGTGGCTGCTTTAAAGATCGTTACGATATTCATGTGACCTGCCTCTTCGATCACGCCTCTGGGTCGGGTCTTTTTGCCCGTTGTTTCAAACTACCATGCGCGAAATGGGGAAACTTTGCAAGAATCAATAGGTTCTGGGGCATTGTTTGACCTTTTCCGGCGGTGTTTGCCGTTTGTTGCGGCCAATTTGCAACGGGGTGGCCGATTGCGCGGCCACCCCGTATTCTGTTTTTGCGTGCGATGCAGATGCGATTAGTTGGTGCAAGGGATCGGAATTTGCACCACTTCTGACCCGCGCCGGGTGCGGATTGTGCAGACTTCTTCTTTCTTGGCGACGCGTTCTTCAACCACGGGGGCTTCGTCTTTCAGGCCAAGCAGGGAGCGCTGATCGACCTCGACCGCCTGCGCCACGCTGTCATCTTCGGCCCCGACCAGAGCCAGCGACAGGCGGCCCGTGGATTGGGCCTGTGCCAATGCGGCCACCTGCTGCGGGCTGGCGGAAACGGTGACGGTGCGGGCAATCGTGGCCTCGGTCTTGTCCCCATTTGCAGTCTGGTCCACGGCAATCAATTGAATGTTGGGCTGAATCAGCTTCGTGACCTCGCGGCGATTGTTCACGGTGCCGACTGTGACCTCTCCGGTCCAGTAGACATCCACCACATCGCCGGGACGCAGGAAGCCCGACACGCCGGTGGCAACGTCCACCTTCACGGTAAAGGCCCGCATTCCCTTTTTGAGGCGCGATGTCAGCCCCGCATCGTCGCCGGGTTCAGTGACTTTAATGGCCATGATCGCCTCGAAGGGTTCCATTGCGCGCAAAACAATGCGGCGCATGTCCGGGTTGTTGGGATCGGGGAACAGCTCTTCGGGCTTTTTGAACACCCCTTCGGGCAGGGATTTTTCAGGGAACTTCACGGATTGCACATCCTCGGGTTTGAGGATTTCACCGTATTTCAGTGGGCGCTTTGCCACGAAAACATCAACGGTCTGGATAATCTGTGCTTTGGCCGCTTGCGCGCGCGCCAGTTCATGCTGATAGCCGGAAATGTAATTCCTAGCCATGTAGACAGCAAAGCCCGCAAGGGCCAAGCCTGCAATTAGGACCAATCCAAAGACTGCACGCATGTCTTTTCCTTTCGTTTTGGTTCTGCCTCGAATCCGGGTTTGCCGGCTATTCCATTGTTTTTATTAGCAACTGAATGTGGCGGAAAAAGGCCTGTGACAGGACTGTTTGGCGGCATCGGGACCACCCGCCATACAGCAAAAGAGCCGCAGCAAATGCGCGGCTCTTGGGATGTTTTGGAACCGGCCCCGGTGTTTGGGGCCGGAAGGCGCGGGGCCTATTAGCCGCCAATCGTGGTGGTTGCGTCAGCCGCGCCGATTGCGGTGGTCATTTCAGTGGTCAGGCCCGAGGTGGAGGTTTCAACAGCGGTGAACGCTGCAACACCCAGACCCACAACAGCGGCGGTCAGCACAACCCAGTCAACGGTCACGGCGCCAGCTTCGTCTTTGCGGAAGTTTTTGATGAATTTGATCATGGTTTTGTCCCTTCAGAGTTTTGGTTAAACCGCTTTGACGTTGTGGGCCTCTCTCACTTGCCCCGTCGCTGCGGTATGAGGTTAATTTGCTGGTCAAATCTGTCCGGAGTTGGGCAGGATCAGAACGATTTCAGGGAAATTCAGGTTCTTTTCCGTGATGTTTCCGGGCAGGTTTCGGATTTAGCCGCCAAATGTCGTGGTTGCATCGGCAGCATCCAGGGTGGCTTGCGTCCGCCCTGAAACGGTTCCCACGGGTTCTTCGACCAATGGGATGATGGCGATCACCAGTCCAACGATTCCCGCGGTGATAACGACCCAGTCGATGGTCACGGCACCGTCTTCGTTTTTCCAGAATTTGCGTGTCTCTTTAGCCATTCGGATGCCTTTCGCTGGCAAAATGTTACTCGTAATCAGGTGCCTGTTAGCCCTCTCTTCCGTAAGGGAAGGTATCCGGCAGGGATGGCGAAAGCTGGGCGGGATTGCGGCGAAACTTCACCCGATGGGAATAATTTGAAGTATGGCCGACTTCGCAAAAAGAGCCGCGGCGGATGCGCGGCTCTTTCCGGTGTGTTGCGTGGGGCCGATGTGGCCCCTGCAAGCGCAGAGTCTATTAGCCGCCAATCGTGGTGGACGCGTCAGCCGCGCCGATTGCGGTGGTCATTTCAGTGGTCAGGCCCGAGGTGGAGGTTTCAACAGCGGTGAACGCTGCAACACCCAGACCCACAACAGCGGCGGTCAGCACAACCCAGTCAACGGTCACGGCGCCAGCTTCGTCTTTGCGGAAGTTTTTGATGAATTTGATCATGGTTTTGTCCCTTCGGAATGTGTTTTCAGTTTTTCGTAACCTTGGCGGTGGTTGGTAAGGTTCCGCCGAGGGCCGTCTTGCCTCAGCAGCTCTTCTCGTCGGCCATGATGCTCTCGACGACTTTGGGATCACACTGTTCGTCGCGCAGG
>NZ_FXTO01000052.1 GCF_900182725.1 Thalassovita litoralis | reverse complement strand
GGGAAAGAACGGTCGCAGCCGCGCCATCTGTTCGTCGGTCAGCCAAAATAGATTGCTCATGATACCCCCTGAAAGTTTGGGGATTTGAAGCATGCGACCAATGCGATCTCAAGCCGATTAATGGGTCCTGAGCCTAGCCACCCAAACCTTCCAGTGCCGGAAGGTTTGCGGCAACCCGCCGCACAAATATGATTAACCTTATAATTTAAAAGGTTTTTCAAAAATTCCCGACCAAATCAAAGGCCTGTCCCGGCAGAGCGAACATTGCCTTTTTGCCCAATGACATATATTGTATTTGGAATATAAAATCAGAGGCACACCATGCACCACATGCCCCAACACACCGATCATCTTGCCGCATTGCAGGCGCAATTGTCTGAAATGGGTAATCGCTGGAAACACCTGATTGATGTGGCATCGCAGGATACTATCGCGCCCCACATAGCAGCCGTTGAAACCGCCCCGGCGCCAATCTCGGACCCCGGCGATCCCGCACGTCCCGACAAATCGTTCCTTCCTTACGACATGAGCGACATTTCGACCCTGCTGTTCATGCTGGAAGAAGAAAAAATGGCAGGTGATCTGTATGAGGCCTTTGGCGATCTGTACGGCACCCGGTTCTTCGACAACATCGCCGCGTCAGAAGACAACCATTTCGATGCGCTGCTAAATCAGGCGGAACAGCTTGGCCTGTTTGGTGACAGTTTTGTTTTCGCTGACGCGGGTGAGTTCCAGAACGATGAACTCCAAGACCTGTATGACGCCCTGCTGGCGCAAGGCAGCCAATCGCTGACTGACGCGCTGGAGGTGGGACGCCTGATCGAACTAACCGACATTGACGACATCACCGCCGCCATGAGCGGAGTTACAGACACCGTGCTGGAAGACGTTTATCAAAACCTGCTGGATGGCTCGTTCAGCCACTTGGCCGCGTTCGAGGCGCAATTGACATAACCGAACCTGACAAAGAAAAAGGGCCAGCCACGCAGGCTGACCCTTTTTCTTATCGGCGTCACAGACCGCTTAGCCGCGGGCGCGGATCACCTGCAACAGCGGCATCAGATCGCCCATATCCGGCCCATGCCCCTGCCCGGTCAGCGCCTTGCGCAGCGGCATGAACAGCCCCTTGCCCTTGCGGCCTGTGGCGTCTTTCACCGCGCTGGTCCAGCTTTTCCAGGTATCGCCATCGAACGACCCTTCGGGTAGCATCGTCATCGCCTGCGCGATAAATTCGCGGTCCTCATCCTCGATCACCGGCGTGGCCCCATCGCGGCACAGCGCCCACCAGCCCTGAAGATCAGCCTTCACGGTGATGTTGTCGCGCGTCACGGTCCAGAACCGTTCCGCCAGATCATCCGGCACACCCAGCGCCCGAATTTCATCGGCCACATCGGCATAGGGCAGCGTTTGCAGGTAATGCCCGGTCAGCGGGAACAGATCCTGCACATCGAATTTCGTCGGGGCCGATCCGAAATGCGTCAACTCGAACCCTGCGGCGATTTCCTCTAGCGAGGTGCGCAATTCCACCGGATCGGACGACCCAAGCCGCGCCATCAGGCTTAGCAATGCGGCGGGTTCCACACCCTGTTCGCGCAAATCCTTGATCGCCAGCGTTCCAAGACGTTTCGACAGCGCCTCCCCTTGCGGGCCAGTCAGCAACGAATGGTGGGCAAAACCGGGCGCGGTGTAGCCCAGCGCCTCCATGATCTGAATCTGGGTCGCGGTGTTGGTCACATGGTCCGATCCGCGCACGACATGGGTCACACCCATATCCGTGTCATCCACAACCGATGCAATCGTATACAGCACCTGCCCATCGGCCCGGATCAGCACCGGATCAGACACCGAGGCCGCATCAATCGAAATATCGCCCAAAATCCCATCGGTCCATTCGATCCGCTGCTGATCCAGCAGGAACCGCCAATACCCGCCCCGTTCATCGCGCAGGCGGGCCTTATCCTCGTCCGACAGGTTCAGCGCCGCGCGGTCGTAAACCGGGGGCTTGCCCATGTTCAGTTGTTTCTTGCGCTTCAGGTCCAGCTCGGTCGGCGACTCGAAACATTCATAGAACCGCCCGGCGGCCCGCAGCTTATCCGCCGCATCCGCATAACGATCCAGCCGCAGTGACTGCCGTTCAAACCGATCCCAAGTCAGGCCCAGCCATTCCAGATCACGCTTGATCTGATCGACATATTCCTCTTTCGACCGCTCTGGATCAGTGTCGTCGATCCGCAGAATAAAGGTGCCGCCAGCCTTGCGGGCGATCAGGTAATTCATCAGCGCGGTGCGCAGGTTGCCCACATGAATATAGCCCGTGGGCGAAGGGGCAAAACGGGTGGTGGTCATTTGCATACTCCTGTTACGCGCCCATTGTCACAGACGCGCCGATTTGTCCAGAAAAGCCCCCGGATCAGGATCATTTCACGTTGTCGTGAATGGATCAGCAGTCCAACCCCGCCGCACTATACTTTTGCGCAGGATAACACCTAACGGGAGGATTCCATCATGACATCACCGACCCTGACCCGCCGCGCGGCCCTGATGGGCGCTGCGGCCTTGCCGCTGACCGCATCCGGCAGCCCGCTTCTGGCCGCTGCTGAAATGCTGGGCGCGGCCCCGCCCCGGTTCAATCGCTTCAAACTGGGTAGCTTTGAAGTCACTGCCCTGCTGGCAGGCACCCGCACCGTTCCCGAGCCGCAAACGATCTTCGGGATGAATGTCTCGTCGGAAGAATTTGCCGAAGTGTCCGCCGCCAACCACATTCCCACGGATAAGGCACAGTTCTTCTTTACACCCACCGTAGTCAACACCGGGACCGAACTGATCCTGTTCGATACCGGGCTGAACGGCGCAGGCACCGCCGCCGCACTGCAAGCCGCAGGCTACAGCCCCGATCAGGTCGACACTGTGGTACTGACTCATATGCACGGCGATCACATCGGCGGGCTGATGACCGATGGCGCGCCCACCTTTAAAAATGCCCGCTACGCCACCGGCGCGGCAGAATTCGATGCCTGGGACATGGCTGGAAACGACGGGTTTGAAAACAACGTGCGCCCGCTGGCCGAAAACATGACCATGCTGGACGATGGCGGCAGCGTCGCCAGCGGCGTCACCGCCATGCTGGCTCCCGGTCACACGCCGGGCCATATGGCCTATCATCTGGAAAGCGGCGGCAAGCAACTGATCCTTGGGGCGGATTTTGCAAACCACTATGTCTGGTCGCTGGCCTACCCCGATTGGGAGGTCAAATTCGACCGCGACAAGGCGCAAGCCGCCCAGACCCGCCGCAAGATGCTGGACATGATGGCCGCGGACAAGATCCCGTTCATCGGCTATCACATGCCCTTCCCGGCGTTGGGCTATGTCGAAACCCGTGGCAACGGATTCCATTATGTCCCCGCTAGCTATCAGATGATGCTGGACGGCTAAGTCAAAACAAACGGGCGCCCCTTATACCGGACCGCCCGTCTTTCATCTTGCCCAAAATACTCTGGGGGAACGGTGCAACAGCACCGTGGGGGCAACGCCCCCGCCCCGATCTTAACGAAACGCCGGACCGTGCGCCCAGATCGTCAGCGAATGACGTTCGCCATCCGTTACAGGCGTCACCCGATGCAGCAACATCGCGGGAAACAGCGTCGCGCAACCCTGCGCCCGATCTCCGGCCACGACATGATGGCTGGGCATCACCTCCAGATCGCCGCCCCGATACGCATCAGAGGGGCTGAGCTGCACAACCATCGTCAGCTTCCGCTTTGACGCCAATTGACCCTCGCCGATGTCGGAATGCCAGCCAAAATGCCCCTCGCGTTCAGCCCCATAGCGGGCCACCTGCGGGCTTTCGGCAAATTCGCGCAGATCGAAATCATACACCGCGCGATTGGCGGCCCGCACCAGATCAATGATCCGGCCCATCACCCAAGCGGCTTCGGGGACATCATCCAGCCAAACCAGATCGGCGCGGCGGATGTTATGATCGCGGGTCAACCCCACCAGACGCGCGTCATTGGCGGGCTGCAACGCAACAAGATCACGAATCCGGTCGCATTCTTCGATGGAAAATGCGCCCGGCATGGAATGGACGGTCAACATGCGACTCTGCCTTTCAGGAAATCGAAACCCGCCCATAGCGATTTCCCCACGCCCCGCGCGTCTGTTTACGGCAGGCAGGTCGAAAATGAACCGCGACACAGCAAATAATATTCGCGGCCCGATTCGCCCGCCCCCACCGCAGCGCGGGGTGCAAAATTCTTGCAAAGAATTTTGACCGGATTTTTCAAAAAATCCGGCCCACCCTCAGCTTGGGTCGCGCCAGCGGTTAACGATGGGATAGCGCCGATCCAGCCAGAACGCACGGGGGCTAAGCCGCGCGCCGGGGGCGGACTGGAACCGTTTGTATTCGCTGATATACAGCAAATGTTCGACCCGTTTCACCGTTGCCCGGTCGAACCCCGCAGCCACGCAATCGGCTACGCTGGCTTCGCCATCCACCAACATGGTCAGAATCGCATCCAGCACCGGATACGGTGGCAGGCTGTCCTCGTCCTTCTGATCGGGGCGCAATTCGGCGCTGGGGGGTTTGTCGATGATCGTGACCGGGATCGCCTCGCCCGTCGGTCCCTGCATCCAGTCAGGGCGATGGTTCGCGTTGCGCCAGCGGCAGCAGTCGAACACGCGGGTTTTGTACATGTCCTTGATCGGGTTATACCCGCCCGCCATGTCGCCATAGATCGTGGCATAGCCCACGGCGACTTCGGATTTATTGCCGGTGGTCAGCAGCATTTCCCCGAACTTGTTGGACAGCGCCATCAACAGCAGCCCGCGCAGGCGGGACTGGATGTTTTCCTCGGTGAGGTCGGGCTTGGTGCCGTCGAACAATGGGGCAAGCGTGTTGGTGATCGCCTGCCGCCCTTTGGCAATCGGGACGTAATCGTACCGGCACCCCAGACGTTCCGCGATGTCCTTTGCATCGTCCAAAGACCCCTGAGAGGTATATTCAGACGGCAGCATCACGCAGCGCACGTTTTCCGCCCCCAAGGCATCCACCGCGATGGTTGCCACCAGCGCAGAATCGATCCCGCCGGACAGACCCAGCAAAACTTTGCCGAAGCCCGCCTTGCCACAATAGTCGCGCAGCGACTCGACCATGCAGCGGTAATCCTGCTCCATATCGTCGGGGTGATGCGCCTTTTCCCCGGCCTCGACCCGCCAGCCATCAGGGCCACGGACCAGGTCCACATGGGCAATCGCTTCGTCAAAGACCGGCAGTTGCAGCGCCAGTTCGCCATGCGGATTCAGCACAAAACTGCCCCCGTCGAACACCTGATCGTCCTGCCCCCCCACCATGTTCAGATAGATCAGCGGCAACCCGGTTTCGATCACCCGCGCGACCATCATGTTCAGGCGTACTTCCATCTTGCCACGGAAATACGGGCTGCCATTCGGCACCAGCAAAAACTCCGCCCCGGTTTCCGCCAGCGTTTCGGCCACATCCTCGTGCCAGGCGTCTTCGCAAATGGGGCTGCCGATGCGCACATCCCCAACAGAATAAGGCCCACCAAGGGGGCCGCTGTCGAAAACCCGCACCTCGTCGAACACGGTTTCATTGGGCAGGTGATGCTTCAAAACCCGGCTGGAAATGCGCCCGCCTTTCAGGATGAAATAGGCGTTATACAGATGCCCGTTTTCCACCACAGGGCCACCGATCCCCAGCGCCGGGCCGTCCACGCATTGCGCCGCCAGCGTTTCCACTGCGGCCATTGCCATCTGGTGAAACACCGGCTTCATCACCAGATCCTGCGTGTTGTAGCCGGTGATGAACATTTCCGGCAGGGCCACCATATCGGCCCCGGCCTCGCGGCCCTTTTCCCATGCCTCCAGCGCCTTGGCGGCGTTGCCTGCCAGATCGCCCACGGTGGGGTTCAGTTGCGCTATGGTCAGGCGGAATTTGTCGGACATGCCTTGGCCCCCGGTTCAACTCGTTTCCCCCGATTTAGCAGACTTCCCGCCGAGGGAAAGCCGCTTTGGGCAAAACCC
This sequence comes from Thalassovita litoralis, assembly GCF_900182725.1. Classification (GTDB taxonomy): domain Bacteria; phylum Pseudomonadota; class Alphaproteobacteria; order Rhodobacterales; family Rhodobacteraceae; genus Thalassobius; species Thalassobius litoralis. The sequence goes on along the minus strand of NZ_FXTO01000052.1, from coordinate 7,495 downwards.
GTTGTCTCTGGCCGGGCGGTCTACTAGATTTCCCGCACAATCAACAGGCAACCGTCAGATCACAGGCAGGCATCAAATGGCAGACCCGCGCAAAATCATCGTCGCCGCATTGGCCGGGCTATGGATCGCCCTGCCCGCCCACGCGCAAGAGGACGAGGTCCGCACGAAACAATACGAAGATGGCGGCGTCTACGAGGGGACGTTCAAGGACGGTCTGCAACATGGCACCGGAACCTATCGGCTGCCCAACGGATACGAATATACCGGCCAATGGGTCGAAGGCGAGATTCGCGGCAACGGCGTTGCACGCTTCCCCAATGGATCGGTCTACGAAGGTGAGTTCGCCAAGGGCAAACCCGAAGGTATAGGCAAAATCGTGTTCAGCGACGGGTCCACCTACGAAGGCGATTGGATCGAAGGCAAAATTACCGGGCGCGGGGTTGCTGTTTATGCCAATGGCACCCGATACGAAGGCCAGTTTCGCAACGCCATGCATCACGGGCGCGGAATCATGCGCACCGCGGGCGGCTATATCTATGACGGGGAATGGGCCAATGGCGTCAAAGACGGATACGGCGCGATCACATACCCCGATGGTGCGATCTACGAAGGCGAGGTGAAACGCGGCACCCGCGAAGGTCAGGGCACGCTGACCATGCCCGATGGCATGGTTTATACCGGCCTATGGCAGAACGGCCAAATTCACGGACAGGGCAAATTAACCCAAAGCAACGGTGACGTATACGAAGGCAATCTGGTGAACGGTCGCCGCGAAGGGCTGGGCAAAGTCACCTATGCCAATGGCGATGTGTATCAGGGCGATTTCGCAGATGACAGGCGGCAGGGTCAGGGTGTCTTTGCCGGGGCTGACGGCTATCGCTACGAAGGCAACTGGGTCGCCGGACAGATCGAAGGACAGGGTAAAGTGACCTATCCCGATGGGTCCGTCTACGAAGGTCAGTTCCGCAATGGAGCCGAAGACGGGGTTGGTAAAATCACCTACCCTGACGGGGCCACCTATGAAGGCGAATGGCGCGCGGGCGTCATCGAAGGACAGGGCAAAGCCACCTATCGCAATGGCGCGGTGTACGAAGGTGGCTTTGTCAACGCCAAGAACGAAGGCAATGGGATCATGACCTATTCCGATGGCTATCGCTACGAAGGCGAATGGAAAGACGGCAAACGCCACGGTCAGGGCAAAGCCACCTATCCAAACGGCATGATCTACGAAGGCGGCTTTGTCGACGGCCAGCGCGAAGGCACCGGCACCATCAATGCCGCCGATGGTTTCCGTTACGAAGGGCAGTGGCAGGGCGGTGAAATCAACGGCCAAGGCCGGGCCACCTATGCCAATGGCGATGTCTACGAAGGCATGTTCAAGGATGGCAAACGGCAGGGCAGCGGGACCATGCGCTATGCCTCGGGGCAGGAAGAAACCGGCGCATGGGAAAACGGCGCACTGGTCAAAGAGTAACCCGTTTCAGAACTGACGAAAAATACCGGGGACTTGCGCAACGTCTGTGCAGTTCACGGGTATTGCACGTTTCCCGCTTTTCTTTTCCTGTTCGACCTGTATAAATCAGCCTCATGATTATTCAGGGCCATATCACCACAGACGCACGCTGCTCCGCCAGCGCATTGCCCTGTGCCGCCCTGCTACTGCTAAGCTGCCTCTGAGCGTGCCATTCGTCTGGCGCGACCGCTCAGAGGATGTGCCTTTCTTCGCGCCGCCAGCTTAAGCAAACATAATCAAAGAGCTTCAAAATGACTGTGACCACCAAGCAAGACCGCGTCTTGATTTTCGACACGACCCTGCGCGACGGCGAACAATCCCCCGGCGCAACCATGACCCACGAAGAAAAGCTGGAAATCGCCGGGCTTCTGGATGACATGGGCGTTGACGTGATCGAAGCCGGGTTTCCCATCGCCTCCGAAGGCGATTTCAACGCGGTCAAAGAAATCGCGCAGCGGTCGAAAAATTCGATCATCTGCGGCCTGTCGCGGGCCAGCATGACAGACATCGACCGCTGTTGGGACGCCGTGAAACACGCCGGAAAACCGCGTATTCACACATTTATCGGCACGTCCCCCCTGCACCGGGCGATCCCGAACCTGAGCATGGATGAAATGGCCGATCGCATCCATGAAACCGTAACTCACGCCCGCAACCTGTGCGACGATGTGCAATGGTCCCCGATGGATGCCACCCGCACCGAACACGATTACCTGTGCCGGGTCGTGGAAATCGCAATCAAGGCCGGTGCCACCACGATCAATATTCCCGATACCGTGGGGTATACCGCCCCGCGCGAAAGCGCCGATCTGATCCGCATGTTGCTGGAACGGGTGCCGGGGGCGGATCAGGTGATATTTTCCACCCACTGTCACAACGATCTGGGCATGGCCACGGCCAATTCGCTGGCCGCAGTCGAGGCAGGCGCGCGCCAAATCGAATGCACGATCAACGGTCTGGGCGAACGCGCCGGAAATACAGCCCTGGAAGAGGTGGTGATGGCGCTGAAAGTGCGCAATGACATCCTGCCGTGGCAGACCGGCATCGACACCACGAAAATCATGAACCTGTCGCGGCGGGTGTCCACCGTTTCGGGCTTCCCTGTGCAATTCAACAAAGCGGTCGTGGGCAAGAATGCGTTTCTGCACGAAAGCGGCATCCATCAGGATGGCGTGCTGAAAAACGTGGAAACCTTCGAGATCATGAAACCCGAAGACATCGGGCTGAGCGCGAAAAACATCGCAATGGGCAAACATTCCGGTCGCGCCGCCCTGCGCGCAAAGATGAAGGAACTGGGCGTCGATCTGGGTGAAAACCAGTTGAACGATGTGTTCGTGCGCTTCAAGGCCTTGGCCGACCGCAAGAAAGAGGTCTACGACGACGATCTGGTTGCACTGGTGCAGGATCAGGTGGGTCAGGATGAAACCGACACGCTTCAGGTCAAACGCCTGCGCGTGATCTGCGGCACGGATGGCCCGCAAGAAGCAGACCTGACCCTGTCTATCGACGGGGTGGATCATTCGGTGCAGGCCACCGGCGACGGCCCGGTTGACGCGGCCTTTAACGCAGTCAGGCAGCTTTATCCGCATAACGCGGTTCTGCAACTGTATCAGGTTCACGCCGTCACCGAAGGCACAGATGCACAGGCCACAGTGTCCGTTCGGATCGAAGAAAACGGTCGCATCGCCACCGGACAATCCGCTGATACCGATACGGTGGTGGCCAGCGTCAAGGCCTATGTGAACGCGCTGAACCGACTGATCACCCGCCGCGACAAAGCCGGGTCCGGCGCAGATGGCAAGGAAATCCACTACCGCGATCACGCCTGACCTACCCACCGACGACGGGGCCAATCAAAATGCTGCGCCTGAGGGCGTTCATCATGCCTCGTCGTCGACTTTTTTCCGACGTGTTTGCGGAACATACGGAAGATCCAAGGCAACAGCCCACGCACCAAAGCATCCCACCATTACGGCTATTCGCCTTGGCAACGGTCGAGCAGAGTGGCCGTTCAGATATCAGGGGCAGGCAGAGGGGCTGCTCGGATCAATACCACATATCGACCATCTCGGCCTTTCTGCGGGTCATGAAGTCTTGTAGTGCCTCGTCAATAGCCTCGTCCAGCGGTGGGGCTTCATACTCGTGCAGCAGCTTTTTCCAACGGGTATTGGCGCGCTGCGCATAGTCGATGCCGCCTTGTTCGTCCCATGTCTCCCAGGGTTGGTTGTCGTCCAGCGCCGAGTCCCAGTAGGCCGTTTCGTAATGCCTGAGCGTATGCTGGGTGGAAAACAAATGCTGTCCGGGGCCGAATTCGGCCAATGCGTCGAAGGCCAGTGTGTCCTCGTTCACCGCCATCCCGTCCAGATAGGCATGGAGCGCGCCGCACATGTCGGTGTCCATCACGAGTTTTTCGTAGGACATGGACAAAAGCCCATCAAGGAACCCGGCAGAGTGTAACACATAATTTGCCCCACCCTGAACGGCGGACATCATCGACATCATGCTTTGTTGCATGGCCTGACCGTCTGGCAGTTTGGATGTCGAGAAGTTTCCCGCGCAACGCAGCGGCAGGTTCAGGCGGCGGGCCAGTTGGCCCATTGCCAGTGATCCGATGGCAGGTTCCGGCGTGCCGAAAGTCGGCGAGCCGGTCCGCAGCGACATGGAAGAGAAGAAAGAGGCGAGGATCGCGGGAGAACCGGGCCGGACAAGCTGTGTCAGAGCGCAGGAGGCCATAGATTCGGCCAGACCTTGCGCCACCATGCCCGCAGTCGTCAGTGGTGCCACTGCGCCGCCCAGCAGGAAAGGCAGGTGGATGGACCCTTGGTTCGCAGCCGCATAGGTTCGGATGCCAGCCGCTGTGATCCCGTCGATGACAAGGGGTGATGTCGTATTGAAATTGCCCATCACCACGCAATTGGCATCGGTGAATTCTGACCCGAACAGTATGCGCGCCATTTCCACACTGTCCGCCGCCCGTTCAGCAGCAGTGATAGAGCCGAGGAAACCGCGATCCGAATAACGGATGTGTGAATAGATCATATCCAAGTGACGCTTGTTTACCGGCACGTCGGTCGGTTCGCACACGGTCCCGCCGGAATGGTGCAGCCAAGGCGAGGATTGAGCGAGCTTCACGAAATTGCGGAAATCCTCGATCGTGCCGTAGCGGCGACCACGGTCAAGGTCCATCACGAAGGGCGACCCATAAGATGGGGCGAAGACCACGTTCTTGCCGCCTATGCGGACATTGTTCGCGGGGTTGCGGGCGTGTTGGGTGAATTCGGCAGGAGCGGTCTTTAGGATTTCACGCAGCATTCCCGGTTCAAATTTGATGCGCCAGACACCTTCAGTCTGTTCTGTCACTTGCGCTCCGGCACGTTTGTAGAGTTGCATCGACTCGGTATCTTCGCGCAGCTCGATCCCGACCTCGGCAAGAAGCCGTTCAGCAGTGGCTTCGATGGCGGTCAGGCTTTCGTCGGACAGGATGTCATAGGTTGGAATGCCCCGTATGATATAGGGACGGTGTGTGCCTTGTTCGACACCGACACGCGCCTCGCGCCGTTGCGATCGACCGCCGCGCTGGCGTTTTGTTTTGTGGAATTCTCCGTCTGCCATGACCGACCCTTTTGATAACTTTATGGCAGGCTAGGCCTTTACTTTGGGCCTGTGACGCAGGAAAGTTCTGATAAACTTGATAAGCTGTATTTATGGAAACCCTGCGTAGCCTTGTCCCGTCGATCAACAGTCTTGTCGTATTTGAAGCGGCGGGCCGGTTGTCGAGCTTCACCGCTGCCTCGCGGGAGCTGGGGATGACGCAGGCGGCAGTCAGCTATGCCATTGCGCGATTAGAAGAACATCTTGGGGCGACGCTCTTCTTGCGCGAATACCGTCGCGTGCGGTTGACTGAAGCAGGAGAGCGGTTTCACGCAGATGTCTCTATCGGTCTATCCCATATTCATCGTTCGGCCCGTGATTTGCGGGCGGTGACGACGGGTAGCCACGTCACCCTGTCCTGTTCTACGGCCTTTGCGTCCTTCTGGATGGTGCCTCGGATGGCGCAGTTCCGCGAAGAACTGCCCCATATCGACCTGCGCATCCAGACCTCGGATCATGATCTGGACCTTCTGGGCGAGGGTATCCCCCTTGCCGTGCGGGGCGGTGATCCTAACCACTGGCCAAACTATCTGTCCGAACCACTGGCCCCCGAAGAAATCTATCCGGTCTGTGGGGCGGGCTATCTTGCGGGACGTTCCGCGCCAATGACAGAAGCGGACCTGCTGCTGCATCAACTGATCCATCTGGAAGAACCCTACCGTACCGCCGCGACATGGGCAGATTGGTTCAGCGCGGTCGGAATCGACAGACGGCGCATCCCGAAAGGATTGCAAATCAACGATTACGTTCTGGTCATCCAGTCCGTTTTGGCGGGTCAAGGCGTAGCGTTGGGATGGCGGCATCTTGTCGGTGGCCTAGTCGATAGCGGCGTACTTGTGCGCCTGACCAATCATGTCCTGACAACGGGGTTGCAGTTTCATGTGATCTGGCCACGGGATATTTCCATGTCGCAATGTGCTCAACAGGTTCGCGAATGGCTGTTGGCCCAACCGCGCGTTTGAAAACCGACATCCGGCCAGCCGCACTCTGTTTTCAACGGCTAGCATGACGGCGCCAGCTTGCCGTTCGCTGCAATACCCTCGGATGGTAACAAGGTGCAGGAAAATAATGGCTGAACTCTGGGGGCGGGGTTTCAATCAAGTTTCTATGAGTTGACGGTCGGGGTGTGTGCTTTCATAGTCTGAACTCAGCATTGCCGGAGTAGATGTGCGCACAGCTTTGATCATTGTATTGATTGGTCTTGTGACTTTTTTATCGGTCCCGCGTGTCGGGGCCGGGAGTGATCATGAGATGGGCAATCATATGCAAATGGCTGGTCTGGCAGACTGCGCAGGTTGCCCGGACATGGTCTTGAATGGCGACACACAAGATGGGCTGCCATGCCTTCATGGGATGTTATGCCTGCCCAATGTGATCATCGAAGCAAGCGGGTATAGTCTTGAGCATCATCTGTATCCGCTACGTTACCCGCGCGCGCCAGCATTAGCCCGTCATTCGCCGGTTCGATCCCTTGATCTGCCACCCCCTCGCGTATTGTCCGTTCTGACCTGAATCCTGCATCGCGGCGCTGCTGCGCCGCCCGGACTGTTACGGACATCCAAATGAACAAATCTATTCTGCTTGTTGCTGGCGCTGCGGTGCTTGGCGCTACTGCCTACGCAACTTTGCTTCCAAACGACACCACGAGCAAACCAACCCCACAAAGGGGCGCCCCCATCGCTGCTGTGACTGTACCAGAAACGCTATCGGATATGGCGCAGATCGGAAAACGGGCTTTCGATGGTACATGCGTTACGTGCCACGGCAACGATGCCGCTGGTGTCGAAGGCGCGGGGCCGCCACTGGTTCATGTGATCTATGAACCCTCCCATCATGGGGACATGGCCTTTCAAATGGCGGTGCAACGTGGCGTGCAGGCGCATCATTGGCGGTTTGGAAACATGCCGGTGCAGTCTGGCCTGACCACAGGCGATGTGAAAGCTATTGTCGCCTACATACGTGAATTACAACGTGCAAACGGGATCAACTGATATGTCTGATTTGATTTTGACCCGCCGGGGGTTTCTGGCTGCTGCGGGGGTAACAACCCTAGGCTCAGGACCCATTAATCGGCTTGAGATCGCATTGGTCGCATGCTTCAAATCCCCAAACTTTCAGGGGGTATCATGAGCAATCTATTTTGGCTGACCGACGAACAGATGGCGCGGCTGCGACCGTTCTTTCCCAAGAGCCATGGCAAGCCGAGGGTTGATGATCGGCGGGTGTTGAGTGGGATAAGCTCAACGACATCGACCCGCAGGCATGGCTCGGCGACGCCATCGCACGCATCTCCGACATGCCGGTCTCACGCCTGCCTGAGTTGTTGCCATG
>NZ_FXTO01000051.1 GCF_900182725.1 Thalassovita litoralis | reverse complement strand
GGGAAAGAACGGTCGCAGCCGCGCCATCTGTTCGTCGGTCAGCCAAAATAGATTGCTCATGATACCCCCTGAAAGTTTGGGGATTTGAAGCATGCGACCAATGCGATCTCAAGCCGATTAATGGGTCCTGAGCCTAGCGCCGCCAGAAATATTCCGATATATACACCACCCTTAAGTGTGTGATAACTATCGAATTTCACTCCAAAAAGCAGGGCAGCAAGCGCAAGACTGAAGATCACCAGAACGGCGTCAATCAGAACAAACAGGTCGCTTTTTTGTTTGGGCGTCAGCGACGTGGCGATCCGATAAATGTCCACGTTGCGCCGCAAAAAAGAGCTCAGCAACAAAAATACCTCGCCTTGCATAGCCAAAATAAGTCAGAAAAAACTACCGGAACACCAAACACCTCTATTCCAAAAGTATAGTAAAAGGAAGCATCTTCCCTCAAGGCAGAGATTCCATACCTCCCTTAACATCAGCGATAACAAGCTGATTTTTGCCTTTTTCGTGGGCCGTCTGCGTAATTTACGCGCTTTCTCGCATGAACCCGTTCCGCCCCCATATCCAGATCAGTGTAGGCGCACCCGCCGGAATACCGTCTTTACCATCAGCAGCACATCCATACACAAACCTCGCCGCCGCTGATAAATCAAATCCAACCGGGCTTTCTGCGGTACGCAGCGGCGTTCATAAACGATCTCGGTTTCCTCTGGTGTCTTACACGCAGCCAATAAATTCTCTTCATGCAGGTGATAGACTATCGTTGCCAGCCCGGTAATCCCGGGCCGCGATTTCAGGACTTCGGCATAAAGTTGCGGAAACCTTTCCACATATCGCCGCAATGGCGGGCGTGGGCCGACAAAGCTGATGTCCCCCCGCAGCACATTCCAAAGCTGGGGAATTTCATCCAGCCGGTATTTCCGCATAAACGCACCCGTTTTGGTAATGCGATTGGCTTTGTCCCCGCCTGACACCCCTGCATCCTGCTGTACCACCGTCATGGTCCGAAACTTCCAAAGCTGGAAACCCCGTGTCGGCGTTTTCATCCGCTCTGATACATACAGCACGGGGCGCCCCTCTTGGATCAGGATCATCGCGACCAGCCACAGGATCACCGGCGACAGAAGGACACCCAAGACCAACGCCGCCAGAATATCCAGCAATCGTTTTGAACGGGTCATATCCGCCCCTCCAACATCAGCCAGTCTTCCATGATATGTTTCGGTTCCGACATATCCTTGGACAAAGGCAGTAGCTTTGACAGCCGCCCGCAATCCAAAACCGCATATTGACGTGCCGCGGAGGGTGCAGGTTTCCAGATCATCGGGTGCCCCGCCGCCTGTAACAGTGTTTCCATGTGGACGGGAACCGGACCGCCAACATTCACGACACCCGGCAGATCACCAAAGGGATGTACGGCCAAACGGATCAGCACCCGCGCCAGATCGGTTGGCGCGATATAGCTGCGGGCCGGGCCTTTGCCGTCCGCAAACTGATCCAGCGTCACGGCAGACGCTGTCCCCTGCCATCCTTGCTGGATTGATCCCGCCAAACTTTCGGCCCCGGCGACGGACCCAATGCGCAGGATCACAGGCTTTGGCCCGGCGGTGTTTTCCAACGCCTGTTCCATTGCCAGCTTTGCCCACCCATAGGCGTTGGGCGGGTCGGTCAGATCTGTTTCCGCCAGCATTCCATCCTTGGGGGCGTAAACCGCGATGCTGGAACAATGCAGCACGCGATCCGCCCCTGCCTGCGCCGCTAAATCCTGCGCCGCTAAGGCAAGCGTCGTATTCGCGGCCAGCTCTGTTTGCGTGCCATGCGTCACCCCCCACAGGGAAATCACAGCATCCAATTGCCCAAACGGATTCGGTTGGCCGGGTTCCCAATGTACCCCCGGCCCAGTCCGCGACTGGAACAGCAATTCAACATCAGACGGCGGCGACTGTTCCCAGACCAGCCGCAGCAACCGCCCGACGCGCCCCGATGCCCCAAGGACCAATATCCGTTTCGTCTGTACTGACACGCCCGCTCAAACCTGTTTTCAACCAATGTGAAACCAGCCCTAGCACCACGCGCCGGAACAGAACAAGGATCACTTGGCCCAGTAGGGTTCCCGCAATTCCCGTTTCAGGATTTTCCCAATAGAACTGCGTGGCAATTCCGTGCGAATTTCGACGGCAGACAAACGGTGGCTTTTACCCAGCCGTTTGTTCGCAGCTTCCCGAATATCGTCAGCGGACCGGGTTGCCCCCGCGCCCACGACCACCAACCCCAGCGGGGTTTCGCCCCATGCGTCGGACGGGATGCCAATCACCGCCGCGTCTGTTACGTCCGGGTCATCCAGCAGGATCAGTTCCAGATCATTTGCGTAAATGTTCAGACCGCCGGAAATGATCATGTCTTTCTTGCGATCCGACAGCACCAGAAAACCGTCCTCGTCAAAGCTGCCCATGTCGCCAGACCGGAAGAAAATTGTCCCGTTTTCATCTTCCCAAATGTAATCGCGGGTTAAATCTTCGCGCCCGAAATAGCCGCTCATCATCGCGGGGCTGCGGCCTGCGATTTCCCCGACGTCCCCTTGGGCGACCTCTTTGCCATCGGGGCCGATCAGCCGGATTTCAGTACCCGGCGCGGGCTGGCCAACCGTGTGCAATTTATTGGGATATTCATCCGCCGCCAGAACAGTGACCCCGCCGCCTTCGGTCAGGCCGTAATATTCCAGCAATTTGCCCGGAAAACGGTTCAGAACATCCAGCTTCACATCCGCCCGCAACGGGGCCGAGGTGGAAAATTTCACCTTCATCGTCGACAAATCGAAATCGTCGAAATCCGGTATATCCATGATGCGCTTATACTGCACCGGCACCAGCATCGTGTGCGTGATCTTTTCCTTTTGCGCCAGTTCCAGATATTCACGCGCGTCGAATTTAGACATCAACACCACGGTCGATCCCCCCACCAGCGTTGGCAGAAAGCTGACCAGCGTCGTGTTGGAATAAAGCGGCGTCGACAACAACGTGCGGGCATGATCGCAATAGCCGTTGGGTTCGGCCCGATCCATGTGAATGGCCCGCATCCAATGGCTGTGAACGATGCCCTTGGGCGTTCCCGTCGTGCCTGACGAATATATCAGGTTAAACGGGTCTTCCCAGTCGATCGGGATCATCGGGTCGGTAGTATCCGCACCGTCCAGCATCGCCTCGTAATCCAGAAACCCATCTGCGCTGAAATCAAATGCCACGCGCGTGATATCCAGATCATCCAGAAAACCGGCAACCAACGGGCGATATTTTTCCGCCAGAAACAGCACCTTTGCGCCGCAATCCACCAGCATTTTCTGCAATGCCTCGGACGAGGCCATCGTGGACAGCGGTGTCAGACACGCCCCCGCCCGCAGGCCACCGATAAAGACCTCGGCATATTTATCCGAATTCGGGGACAACACCGCCACGCGATCCGTGCGCCCCACGCCCAACCCGATCAACGCATTGGCAACCCGGTTTACCCGATCATCGAACTGCGCCCACGACAGGCGCGTATCCCCGCAGATCACCGCCTCGGCAGACGGGTCTTTTTTTGCGGCGGCCCTGATCATGTCGACAACGGTTATTTCCGGCGGCATTTCCGGGGTTGGTGCTTTGACGATGCTCATTCTGGTGTCCTCCCTCGCTTCGGGGCCACTATTCCCCCGCCGCTTTGCGGAATCAAGTTCTGCAATGCAGGTTTTTGGAAAACACGCTATTTATTCGCTAGTGAACTTTTTACTTTCCTCATCCCCGGTTTTTGTCTAGCCCTAACGGGCAAGCACAGGAGGAACCCACCATGTCAAATCCGATGGCCCTACAGGGGATCAAAGTTCTGGACCTAAGCCGCGTTTTGGCGGGGCCGTGGTCGACGCAGATTTTGGCCGATCTGGGGGCCGATGTGGTGAAAGTGGAAAATGCAGCAGGCGACGATACCCGGATTTGGGGGCCGCCCTTTTTGACCGATGGGGACGGTCAAAAAACCGATGCCGCCTATTTCGCCTGCACCAATCGCAATAAGCGGTCAATCGTGCTGGATTTCACCACGCCCGAAGGGGTGGAAACCGTCAAGGCGCTGGCCCGCAAGGCGGACATTCTGGTGGAGAACTTCAAAGCTGGCGGGCTGAAAAAATACGGTTTGGATTATGCCAGCCTGTCAGCGGAAAATCCGGGGCTGATTTATTGTTCCATCACCGGGTTTGGGCAGGACGGGCCATACGCACACCGCCCCGGCTATGATTTTCTGATTCAGGGCATGGGCGGGCTAATGTCCATCACAGGCCAACCCGATGGCGCCCCCGGCGCAGAACCGATGAAAGTCGGCGTGGCCGTGGCGGACCTGTTCACCGGCATGTATGCAACGACTGCGATTTTGGCCGCGCTGAACCACCGCAACACCACCGGCGAAGGGCAACAAATCGACGTGTCCCTGCTGGATACGCAAATCGCCATGCTGGCCAATCAAGCCTCGAACTGGCTGAACGGGCAAATCGTGCCGCAGCGGATGGGCAACAACCACCCGAATGTGATCCCCTATCGCGTTTACCCTGTCAGCGATGGGTTCCTGATTATCGCCTGCGGCAATTCCAGCCAATTCGCCCGGCTGGTCGCTGCCTTGGGTGCGCCTGAAATGGCCGAAGACCCACGCTTTGCCACGAACGAGGCACGGGCCGATAACCGCGATGCGGTGGATGGGGCGATCACCGATCTGATTGCCGATAAAACGCGGGATGATGTGATTACCATTCTGGAAAAAGCAAACGTTCCCTGCGGCCCGATCAACACCATCCCCGATGTTTTTGCCGACCCCCATGTGCAGCACCGTCAGGCCGAGGTGGCAATGACCCGTACCGATGGCGCGCAAATTCTGGCTACCGCTTATCCGCCGAAGCTGTCCAAAACCCCGGCCAGCTATCGCATTGCCCCGCCTGTTTTAGGCGGCGATCAACAGGACGTGTTGGCCGACTGGCTGGATTGATCCCATATCCTTACACCGGGGACAGGCGGGAAATGCCCGCCTCCTCGGTCACGTCCAGATATTGCGCCCGCGGCCCCAGTTCGCTGAACAATTCCGGCCCGGTGCCTGTCATCCAGGCCTGCGCCCCCAAAGCGGTGATTTCATCATACAGCGCGGCGCGGCGGCCAGCGTCCAGATGGGCAGATACCTCATCCAGCAGCAACAGCGGCGGTGCGCCGAAATCCTGCGCCAAGGCCCGTGCATTTGCCAAAATCAACGAAACCAGAAGCGCCTTCTGCTCTCCGGTTGAACAATCCTTGGCTGGCACGCCTTTAGCTGCGTAAACCCCATACAGGTCTGCCCTGTGCGGCCCCACCAGCGTGCGCCCCACGGACAAATCCCGAAACCGGCTTTCGGCCAGAGCCGCGCGCAAATCGGCCTCGGTTTCGGGCATGTCACCTTCGGTTTGAACCAGTTCCAGATCAGCCACAGGAAAGGCCGTTTCCGCCTCTGCCTGTGCAGCCTGCAACTGCTGCAATGCGGCCTTGCGGTTGGCGTGAATTGCAGCCCCGGCTTTGGCTAATTGCGCCTCTAGCGCGGCATACCAATGGGCGTCCCGCGCCTGATCCTTTAGCAATCGGTTCCGTTCCCGCATCGCCTTTTCGTAATCCAGCGACACCTCGGCATGGGATGGGAAAAACGACAGGGTCATACGATCCAGAAACCGCCTGCGCCCATCGGCCCCTTCGACCCACAGCCGATCCATCAGGGGAACCAGCCACAGCACCCGCGAAATCGCCGCCAGGGCGCTTTGCGTTGCGGATTTTCCGTCAATCCGCACCTGCCGCGCCGCACCGTTTTCAGACCAGATTTCGATCTCATGCACCTGCCGCAGGCTGTGCAAAATGCCGGTGACTTTCCAGCCCAGTGCCTCGGGGCGGCGTGTCATATCTTCGGCGGATGCACGGCGCAGCCCTCGCCCCGGCGAAAACAGCGAAACGGCTTCCAGAATGTTGGTTTTTCCGGCCCCGTTCGGCCCATAAATCGCCACGGGCCGCCCATCGCATTCCACGCGCCCAACCTTATGGGATCGGAAATGCGACAGCGTCAGGTGTGACAGGTAGAGGCCAGACATCCCCGGCCTTTCATCTTGCTGAAAATACTCTGGCCGAAGGCACGGGCGTCAGCCCGTTCAGACGCGCATCGGCATTACGACATAAACCGCGCTGGTATCGTTCCCTTCGCGCATCAGGGTCGGGTCTCCGGCCGAGTTGAACAGGAACACGGCATTTTCCCGATCCACTTGCGAGGCGATTTCCAGCAGGTATTTGGCATTAAACCCGATTTCCAACCGTTCGTCGCCATAGGCCACGGCCAGTTCTTCTTCGGCGGCACCGCTGTCGGGGGCGTTGACGGACAGGGTCAGTTTATCCTCATCCAGCGCCATTTTTACGGCCCGCGACCGTTCCGAGGACACCGTTGCCACACGATCCACCGCCGCGGCAAATTCGCTGGCGTCAACTTCCAGCTTCCGGGTGTTTCCGGTGGGGATCACACGGGTGTAATCCGGGAACGTGCCGTCAATCACCTTGGACGTCAGCGTGATATTGGGCGTGGCAAAACGGATCTTGGTTTCGCTGACCGAAACCGCGATTTCCATTTCATCGTCATCCAACAGTTTGCGCAATTCGCCCACGGTTTTGCGCGGCACGATCACGCCCGCCATACCATCGGCCCCACCGGGCAAATCTGCATCAATCCGCGCCAGACGGTGCCCATCGGTAGCCACCGCACGCAGCACTTTGCCCCCGTCCGCATCCGCGACATGCAGATAAACGCCGTTCAGATAATACCGGGTTTCCTCGGTCGAGATAGCGAATTTCGATTTATCGAACAGGCGGCGCAATACCGGCGCCGGGGCGCTGAAATTCGACGCATATTCAGACGAGGCCATCACCGGGAAGTCCTCTTTCGGGAGGGTCGCCAGATTGAAATGCGACCGCCCGGCCTGAACATTCAAACGCCCCGCAACGCCATCATCCGACAGGGTAACCAGCGCACCATCCGGCAGTTTGCGGACGATTTCGTGCAGCGTCACAGCCGAAACAGTTGTCGCCCCGGCCTTTTCCACCATTGCGGGCGCTTTATCGACGACTTCGATATCCAGATCGGTTGCCCGGAACTGTACCGTGTTGCCTTCGGCTTCGATCAGCACATTCGCAAGGATCGGAATGGTATTGCGGCGCTCGACCACCGATTGCGCCTGCGACACGGCTTTCAGAAGCACACCGCGTTCAATACTGAATTTCATACCCTTGCTCCTATCGTCTTTAGGCCGATGCCGGGAGGGGTACGGTATACAAATCCCCAAGCGGCTCAAGCTTTTTGTGCTTTGTCCGCTTGTTTCGCGGGGCCGTCAAGGGGCTGGGGACCGCCCACGTCGCGAACGGCCCGGTTGTTGCGTTTACGCCTCCAATGCGCGGCGCAGCAATTCCAGATCTTCGGCAATCTGGCCATCCTTGGCCCGCAATTCCTCGATCCGTTTGACGCCGTGCATGACGGTGGTGTGATCGCGCCCGCCAAAACGGCGACCGATTTCCGGCAATGACCGGCTGGTCAATTGTTTGCACAGATACATCGCCACCTGACGCGGGCGGGCATAGGTGCGCACCCGCTTTGGGCCGATCATGTCAGACATACGGATGTTGTAATGTTCTGACACTTTGCGCTGGATTTCCTCGACCGTGATTTTACGCTCGGATGCTCGCAGCACATCCGCCAGACAATCCTGCGTCAGCGCCATCGTAATCGGGCGTCCAACAAGCGAGGCGAAGGCGAACAGACGGGTCAGCGCCCCTTCCAGCACGCGCACGTTGGTGCTGATACGATGCGCCAGAAATTCCAGAACACCGCTTTCAATCTCCAACCCCGGATATTGCAGGCGGTATTGTTCGACCTTGGATTGCAGAATTCCCAACCGCAATTCGTAATCGGTGGGGTGTAAATCGACGACCAAACCGCATTGCAGGCGGGATTTAATCCGATCTTCCAGATCCTTGATCTCGCCCGGTGCGCGATCCGCCGAAATGATGATCTGCTTATTCTGATCCACCAGCGCGTTGAAGGTGTGAAAGAATTCTTCCTGCGTCGAATCCTTGCCAGCGATGAATTGGACGTCATCCACCATCAGCACATCAACCGAGCGGAAAAGCTGTTTGAAATCCATCATTTTCCGGTCACGCAGCGCCTGTACGAAACGGTACATGAACTGTTCCGCCGACAGATAGACCACATTCAAATCCGGGCGCTGTTGCTGCAATTCCCACGCAATCGCGTGCATCAGGTGGGTTTTCCCCAAACCAACGCCACCATACAGGAACAGCGGATTAAAGGTGACAGGCCCACCTTCGGCAACGCGGCGCGCAGCGGCATGGGCCAGTTCGTTCGGTTTCCCGACAACGAAAGTGTCAAAGGTAAATCGCGCATCCAGAGGGGCATTCGGAAGCTGTTCTTCGCCACCACGCGCCGATTGTACCGGAGCAGAGGTTACCGCAGGTTTTTCCAGCGTCACCTCGGCCACGGGCCGGGCGGCCACATTCGCGGCTACGCGGAAATTCAGGCGCCGAACCGGCTGCCCGGACTGCGACAGGTGATGAAGAATCAAATCGCCAAAATTGCGCGATACGTAATTACCCAAAAAGGTCGTCGGCACGGTGAACGTTGCCACGCCTTCGGTGATTTCATCGAACTCCAGCGGTTCGATCCAGTTCTTATAGTTATTCTGCCCTACCGTCCCCAGAAGCGAATTTTTTAACTGACCCCATTGTTCTTGCGTCATTTTTTCCCAGTCCAGCCTGTTTTGTCCCCGAAAACGGCTATACATTGCCGCTTGCACTCATCCCTCACGCTGGACAAAAAAAACCGGCTCCCGCAGCATGAATGCAGCGGGCCTTGTCGTCCCTTTCGGTCCAGTTGCTTCACGGAACAACATGTCCTTACCCGGCTGTCCCCGACCGGATCTAAACGACTGTTGAACGCGTGACGCGTTGCTTGCTGGACAAGCCGTGGAACCCCACGCAGACTTTGCTAAATGCCCCGTTCAGCAGATCGAACGGACCACAGGCAGCGTCATTTCAACCATACGCCAAGCAATACCCAGCGTGCTGATCAACCTGTCCCCCCAAGGCGAAGTGAATCGCATGGTGAAGCTAGCAAGTCGCCTGCGGAGGGGGCAACCGATCTTCGGGGCTTGACTCGGGGATTCACAAAAAGAATCTCTCACCCCGCTGGAAGCTGCGCCAGAAATGCCACAGATTAGGAAAAATGAAAAAGGCGCCCCAGTCTGGGGCGCCTTTTAAAATCGTTTACATTCAGCAGCTTACGCCAAATATATCAGGCCATCGCCTTAACGCGCGACGACAGGCGCGACATTTTGCGGGCTGCGGTATTCTTGTGGAAAACGCCTTTGGTGACGCCGCGCATCAGCTCGGGCTGAGCAGCTTGCAGGGCAGCTTTTGCAGCAGCCTGATCGCCCGAAGCGATAGCTTCTTCGACCTTACGCAAGAAGGTCCGGATACGCGAGCGGCGTGCTTTGTTTACGGCGAAGCGACGGTCGTTCTGACGGGCGCGTTTTTTTGCCTGAGGCGAGTTTGCCATTTCAAATCATCCCTTTGACTGGGGTTAACATTTCAATTGCACGCAACCCCGCCTGACAGGTTCACCTATCGGGAATGATTCTAGCCAAAGCGGGCCTCACGCGCATGTATCGGGCGTCTATAAGGTCAACGCCCCCAAAAAGCAAACCCGAAATCGCAGGGCATTCGATACCCATCGGCGAACATCATAAAATTTACCGATCATTTATCAGAATCACACCAACATGATCGCACAAACACCAAACCAGCCGATGCCTTTGTCCCCCCAAAGTCCCCCCGAAACACAAACACCGGCCCACAAGGGGGCCGGTGCGCCATTCATAGTCCCGAAAGAACCGTATCGTTACCGATCACGGAACTGCGGTGTCCGTTTTTCTACGAAGGCAGCCATGCCTTCTTTCTGATCTTCGGTAGCAAAGGTCGAATGGAACAGGCGGCGTTCAAACAGCAACCCCTCTTGAAGCGGCACCTCGAACGAACGGTTCACCGATTCCTTGATCGCCATCACGGAAATCATCGACTTCTCGGCGATCTTGGCAGCGGCGGCCATTGCCTCTTCCATTAGCTTCTTGGCGGGCACGATGCGGGATACCAGACCTGCGCGCTCGGCCTCTTCCGCGTCCATGAAACGGCCCGTCAGGTTCATATCCATCGCCTTGGCCTTGCCAATGGCGCGGGTCAGGCGCTGGGTTCCGCCGATCCCGGCCATCACGCCCAAATTCACCTCGGGCTGGCCGAATTTCGCGGTATCCGATGCGATAATAAAATCGCACAGCATCGCCAATTCGCACCCACCGCCAAGCGCATAGCCCGACACTGCCGCGATGATCGGCTTGCGCACACGGGAGATTTCAGCGGTTTCCGGGCCGAACAGGTCTTCGGTGAAAACCTCGGTAAAGCTTTTCTCGCTCATCATCTTGATGTCGGCCCCGGCGGCAAATGCCTTTTCCGAGCCGGTCAGAACGATGCAGCGCACCTTGTCATTTTTCTGGGCCGCGCCCATCGCGTCAGCCAATTCCGTCAGCAGTTGTGCGTTCAGGGCGTTCAGCGCATCAGGCCGGTTCAGTTTTACCAGCGCAACGTGATCCTCGATTTCGACGATAATCGTCTCGTAAGCCATGAATTCATGCTTTCCTTGTTTCCGGTCAGTCCCGATTGATGGCCAATCCCGGCCCCCGGATCAAGCTATCTTTGACACGACGGGCAGTAAAAGGTCGAACGTCCCGATTGAACAATGCGTTGAATTTGGGCGGTGCAACCGGGTGTGGCGCAGGGTTTTCCCTCTTGCCCGTACACTTTGAACGTATGCTGAAAATAGCCAAGTTCCCCATCTGCCTGACGAAAATCCTTCAGGCTGGACCCACCCGCCTGAATCGCCTCGGTCAAAACCTGCCGAATGACCGGCACCAGACTGGCGACACGGGGGGCGGCGATCTGTCCCGCCTTGCGTTTGGGGTGAATCCCCGCGCGAAACAGCGACTCGCACACATAGATATTCCCCAGACCTGCCACGATATGCTGATCCAGCAAGGCAGATTTCACAGGTGTATTCCGCCCTTTGAACGCCGCAACCAGATAGGGTTCGTTAAAATCATTCCCCAAAGGTTCCGGCCCGATCGAGGCCAGTAGTTTATGAGTTTCAGCCGTAGCCGTATCCAACAAATCCATCGCCCCGAACCGACGCGGGTCGTTAAAGGTGATGCGGGCGCCATTTTCCATGTCCAGCACCACATGATCGTGTTTTTCCGGCGCAGGATGGTTGTGCAAAAACTGCCCAAGTGGATCGCCGGAAATCAGCATCCGCCCGGACATGCCCAGATGGATCAACAGGGTTTCGCCGCTATCCAGATCCGCCAGAATGTATTTGGACCGCCGCCGCAGCGCCAAAACCCGCCGCCCTGTCAGACGTTCCGCCATCCGATCTGGAAACGGCCAGCGCAAATCAGGGCGGTTGATCCGGGCATCGGAAATCACGGCCCCTTCCATTGCGGGCAGCAGACCACGGCGGACGGTTTCGACCTCGGGCAATTCGGGCATCTTGGCTCCTTTGACAGATGGGCGCATTGCAGCGACAGACCAGCGCCCTATAAGAAGGACCAGAACAAACGACTGGCAAGAGCCCATGACCCAGACAGATCAGAAAACCACCCATTTCGGATTTCAGGAAGTACCCGAGGCCGAAAAAGCCGGACGCGTGCAGGGGGTGTTCGGTTCCGTCGCATCGAAATACGATGTGATGAACGATGCAATGAGCATGGGAATCCACCGCATCTGGAAAGATGCCATGATGGATTGGCTGGCCCCCCGCCCGAATACGCGGCTACTGGATGTGGCTGGTGGCACCGGCGATATTTCATTTCGCTATCTGAAGCGGGCAGGACAGGCCCATGCGACAGTTTGCGACCTGACGGAACCAATGCTGGTGGCCGGACGCCAACGCGCCGAAGCCGCCGCAATGGCCGACAGTCTGGATTGGGTTGTGGGTGACGCAATGAAGCTACCGTTCGCCGACAACACCTTTGACGTTTATACGATTTCCTTTGGCATTCGGAACGTCACCCGCCCGCAAGAGGCACTGAACGAAGCCTACCGCGTTTTGCGCCCCGGCGGGCGTTTGATGGTTCTGGAATTCAGCCAGATCCCGAATGACCTGATGCAAAAGGTTTACGATCTGTATTCGTTCAACATCATCCCGAAAATGGGGCAGGTGATCGCGAATGATCGGGATTCGTATCAATATCTGGTGGAATCCATTCGCAAATTCCCCGATCAAGACACGTTCCTGAACATGGTCAAACAGGCCGGATTTGCGAATGCGAAATACCGGAATTTGACAATGGGCATTGCCTGCCTGCATTCGGGCTGGAAGGTGTAACATGCGTGGCCCTCATAATATCTGGCGGCTGATCCGCACTGGTGCCACGATGGAACGCACGGGCGCGATGCGCGTGGTGCTGGATGCGATGGATGCGCCCCGGCCAATACGAATCGTTGCACGGGCTTTGGCATGGCCCTTCGCCTGGCTGGGCTACAAAGGCGACCCAGACATGCCCCCGGCGACACGGGCGCTTAGCGCGTTGGGTCCGGCCTATATCAAATTTGGTCAGGTGCTTAGCACCCGCCCCGATGTGGTGGGCGCGGATATGGCCCAGCAATTGCGCGTCTTGCAGGACAAACTGCCCCCCTTCCCTGTCGAAGTGGCCAAAAAATCCGTGGCTGAGGCATTGGATCGCCCAGTCGAAGACATCTTTGACACGTTCAGCGAACCTGTTGCCGCCGCATCCATTGCGCAGGTTCACAAGGCCCGCCTGAAAGACACGGGCGAGGAAGTCGCGGTCAAGGTGCTGCGCCCCGGTGTTGAACGCGCGTTCCGGCGCGATATTGATGCCTTTTATTTTGCGGCGGATGTGATTGAGTTTCTGTCTCCCGCTTCGCGCCGGTTACGGCCCCGCGATGTGATTGCCCATTTCGAAGGGGTTGTTCTGGGGGAACTGGACCTGCGGCTGGAAAGCGCATCCGCATCCGAATTTGAAGCCAACACAGCCCAGGACGAAGGGTTCCAGCTACCGCAAATCAAATGGGCGCTGTCAGGCCGCCGGGTCATGACGATGACATGGGCCGAAGGCGTGCCATTGGGCGATAACGCTGCCATCGACGCTGCGGGCCATGATCGCCGCGTTCTGGGCGAACGTGTTTTGCAACTGTTCCTAAGCCACGCGCTGCGCGACGGGTATTTCCACGCGGACATGCACCAAGGCAACCTGAAGGTGGCTCCAAATGGCGATATCATCGCCTATGATTTTGGGATCATGGGGCATATCGACGAATACGCCCGGCGCGTGTACGCGGAAATCCTGTTCGGGTTTATCCAGCGCGATTATCACCGCGTCGCCGAAGTGCATTTCGAAGCAGGTTATGTTCCCGCCAATCAGGATGTCGAAGAATTCGCACGGGCCTTGCGCGCCGTTGGGGAACCCATCTTTGGGATGGACGCCTCTCATATCTCTATGGGGCGGCTGCTGAACTACCTGTTCGAAGTCACGGAACGATTTGGTATGCAAACCCGGACCGAACTGATCCTGTTACAGCGCACGATGGTTGTGGTCGAAGGCGTCGCACGGTCGCTGCACCCGCAGATCAACATTTGGGAAGTCGCCAAGCCGGTCGTGCAAGATTACATCACCCGCGCAATGGGACCACGGGCAATGGCGCGCGACCTGACCCGTACCGCGCGGGTTTTGGCCCGGTTCGGCCCCCGCCTGCCCGGTTTGGTGGAAAATGCGCTGATCCGTCAGGCCACCCCGGCAGAGCCGACAGAAAAACCAACCCGTACAGGGCCGGTTTTGTGGGCATTCGGCGGCGCGGTCATCGGTGGCGGCTTGGTCGCACTGCTGGAAACGCTGCTGTAGGCGTTACAGTTCGGCCAATTCCAGCGCCATCGCCTGTGCGTAGTTTTGCGCCCCACGGGCCGCTTTCCAACCGCAATACGCGGCCATAGCCCAATGGTGCCACGGCTGCATCGCCTGCACCCGTGCGCACACAGCCGGATCATCATACGCTACCAAAAAATCGGCCCGTTCCTGATCGGAAAGCGGCCCGCCGCGATAGATCAGTTGCATTGCTGGTGACAGGAAGATCGCCAAATCTTCGGCCGGGTCCCCCTGTGCAGGGCATTGCCAATCAATCAATCGCGCCCCCTGCGGTGCCACCACAATATTTCCCGGAACAACATCCCCATGTAGCAAAACCCTGACCTGCGAGGCCGGGACAGAATGCGTGGGTCGTTTTCTGTTCAGTCGCGCAGCAAGGTCAACAGGCAAATCTGGCAGAATGGACTGCACCTGCTGGAAAACAGCATCCGATCCCCCCGGCAACACCCGCAACCCATTGGGGGCAGGCAAAGAATGCACACGGCGCAACAACGCCCCAACCTGTGCCGCGTCCTGATGCCACGACTTCCCCGCCAGATGTTCATAAACCAAACACGTCATGCCCAGATGGTCAGCCCGGCCCAAAAGACGCGGCGCAATTGCTTGTCCCGAAAGATAGCGTAGCATGGTGATCTCTTGCCCCGGATCGTTGGGAAAACGGGGATTGCCATCCTGCGCGGCAAAACACTTTACCACCCGGTCCCCCACCCGCCAAAGACTGTTCGTCTGTCCCCCATGCAACGGCTGCCACGACAGATCAGGCCCAATCAAACCATCACGCAGTAACAGAAATTGTAGTTCAGGATCGGGTGTCATGGTCCATCCGGGCTGGCAGGTCGCGCCACGCTACGCGATCCCCCCCCGAACAGCAATTGGCGGTCAACTTTGCGGCTGACGCACCCCGCTGATCGCATCGGAATACACTTCGCCACCGCCCTCAAGCACCAGAATGACAGCGCCGGTATCACTGCGCGCTTCGGAAATTCGACCCCAAGTTTCGCCGTAGGATATTTCAGTTAGATTTCCATCGACGAAGCTTTCGACCTGAAACGTATATAGCCCAGAGTCCAGCGCCGCCCCGGCCGGGCCAGTTCCATCCCACGTTACGGCCCTGTCAGACGCGGATATATCCATCCGGTCCACTTCGCTGCCCGCGCTATCGTATACCACCAATTGCGCGGTATCCGCATAATCGACCGGGGCAACCGCCACCTCTATTCCCGTGGTGCCATCAAACGCGGCGGGGCCATTTGACCGCCCCTCTAATCCAATCCAGCCTGCCAGATCAGACATGCCTGATTGGCTGCTCATATAGATCAGACTGGACAGCAGATCATTCGTCAGCACCTGCTGCTCCAGCCCGGAAAACGTGGCCAGTTGCATCGAATATTCTGACGAATCCATTGGATTCAATGGATCCTGATTTTGCATCTGAACCGTCAACATCTTCAGAAAGGTTTCAAAGTCCGAATTCAAAACCGTAGCCGATTGCGCGGCTGAATTGGATTGGGGGGCGCTGTTGGTCGCGCTAATCGTCGTCATGCTTCGGTTCCTCTCAAAGTCTTAGGTCCAGGCCGGTGCTGGCGAATTGCGGGATCGCATCGACACGCGCAATCTGTGTGTCTGGATGTGATCCGGGTTGGCCATGCTGTTGCTGTTCTGGTCGACCATCGGAATAGCTGACGTCCCCGAACCCCATATCCCGCAGGTCTTGCATCAGGTCTGGTAAATGCCGACGCATCAAATCCAATGTTTCCGCGCGTTCCGCCTGTACCAACAGGATAACCCCCTGTTCCGTGTGCCGAGCCGACAAATGAACGCGACCCAACTCATCAGGGGACAGAGTAACCTCTATACGATCCCCGGAACCTAACGGAATTTCAGACAAGTGATGTAATATCTGCCGTGTGGGACCGGGCGGATGCCTCTGCTCCGCCTGCTGGGCCGATGATGGTTGTAAGCCAGTTCCGCTTTCGATCTTGGGAACCGCTCCCGCATCCGCAGAAGACAAAGGCGGCTCAACCAGCTCTGATGGTTCCTCTTGCGATATGGCAACACCGTCTGGCGGTGCCGTCATAGAACCCACCGCAGATTCGCCGGACGGTTTTTTTGCCACCCATTTAGTTTCTTGGGTGTTTTCCGTGTCAAAGGTCTGCGGCACAGCCATTTGTGCGGTTTCCTGCACTTTACCCTGCGCGGATGCCACCGCTTCTGTCACAGCATCAGATTGCGCGCTGGCCGCGACTGGCCGCGTTGCTATTTCCGACCCAAACCTATGTAGACCCCGCAAAGGCTCTGCCGACAGGGTAATGCGCCCCTCCGGCTCTTGGCCTTCTGCTGCGATTGGGGGGCTATCCGTGGCGGGTCCGTCCCCCTCCGCCGCCCCGGAAAGCTGCGGGAGTATCCGGGCTTGGGTTTGCCCCGGTTGCAGCGCAAAATCACCTTGCTTCATCGCGCTTTTGGCACCCTCTGGCACATCTTGCAAACTGGGCGGTTTGGCAATCTGCGCGGCCACCGAATCCCCCGATAACTGCGCATCAGAAAACGCCGGTTTAGGCTCAGGACTCATAACCAAAACATGACTGTTGCGGCGAGAGCGATGGCCGAGAGGAAGACTTCGGGGCAGCGGTCATATCGGGTGGCGACCCGCCGCC
>NZ_FXTO01000050.1 GCF_900182725.1 Thalassovita litoralis | reverse complement strand
GGCGGCGGGTCGCCACCCGATATGACCGCTGCCCCGAAGTCTTCCTCTCGGCCATCGCTCTCGCCGCAACAGTCATGTTTTGGTTATGAGTCCTGAGCCTAAGACAGGCCAGAAGGACAAGAGAAATTGCAAAACCAAGGGCCAAGGTTTTACGCCCCGCACGACATCGCACCAGTATCGTCGTAGGGGTCGAGATCAACCTGATCCAAGCTGATCCCGAATTTTTTCACTGTGGCCAATCGGCCAGATGCCCGGCTATGGCGCGGGCGCTTTCATGATGCGTTTGAAACCGCACCTGATCACAGCGCGGCCCCCATCACCATATCGGGCAGCCATGTGGCAATGCCCGGAAACAGGCATAGCAAGACGATCGCCAACACCATGCAGGCCACATAGGGCAAAGAGCCGACCAGAATGGTCTTGAGCGAAATGTCCGGCGCGATACCGTTGATGACATACAGATTCAGCCCCACCGGGGGGGAAATCAGGCCGATTTCCATATTGATCGTCAGGACGACCGCAAACCAAATCGGATCGAACCCTGCGGTGGTGATGATCGGCAGCAGGATCGGCGCCGCCATAAGGATCACCGCGACGGGCGGCAAGAAGAACCCGGCCACCAGAAGGAACACGTTGACGGCCCCCATCAAAACCCAGCGGTTGACCTCTAGCGTGCCGATCCATTCCGCGATGGCCTGCGTGATGAACAGCGACGACAGCATATAGGAAAACACCCCGGCGGCAGCGATGATGAACAGGATCATCACGCTTTCCTTGGTGCTGTCCCGCAGCACGGTCCAGATCGCACGCGGATGCCACAGTTTGTAGATGATGATGGCAATCAGCAGGCACAGAAGCGCCCCAACCGCAGCGGTTTCCGAAGGCGTCGCAATACCGCCATACATGGCGTAAAGAACCCCAAGGATAATGGCGAGGAAAGGCAGAACGCGGGGCAGTATCTCGAACCGTTCGGCCCATGTATAGCTGCCGGACCCCAGGCGGGCCGCGTCGCCCGATTTCCATGTGGAATAAAGCGACCATGCCATGAACAGCCCCACCAGCATCAGGCCGGGAATGACCCCCGCAAGGAACAGGCGGCCAATCGAGGTTTCCGTGGCGATACCGTAAACGATCATCGTGACAGAGGGCGGGATCAGAATACCAAGCGTACCGCCTGCGGCAATGGACCCGGCAGCCACACCTGCGGGATAGCCCCGCTTGCGCATTTCGGGGATACCCATCTTGCCAATCGCGGCGCAGGTCGCGGGGGATGAGCCAGACATGGCCGCGAACAGGGCACAGGCCCCAAGGTTCGACACGACCAGACCGCCGGGAATACGGGTCAGCCAGCGTTCAAGGGCCTCGTAAAGATCAGCGCCCGCCCGCGTTGAGGCGATGGATGACCCCATGATGATGAACATCGGGATCGAAAGCAGCGCGAAATTATCCAGCTTGCCAAAGAAAATCTCGGGCATCAGTTCCATTGACCGGGGGCCGTCAAAGACAAGCAAGAACCCGGCGGACACGATCAGAAGCCCCATCGCCACAGATACACCAGAGAACAGAACAAGGATGGTGACAATCGCCACAATCCCACCAAGCAAAAGAGGGTCCATCGTCGTTACTCCAGCCCAAAAGGTTTATCTGTGCCGGTCAGAACGGCGAAAAGATCGGCAATCAGTTGCAGCAACAGCAGGCCAAAACCGACCGGGATCGCCAGATAGGGAATCCACAGACGCACCCCCCAGACAGTGTCCGAGCGCCAGCCCCGTTCAAATGCGAAATGCCAGTATTCATAGCCGTAAAACAGCATCACGCCGATAATACCGATCGACAGGACCGAGGTTAGAATTGCCATGAAAAACCGCGGACGCGGGGCAAGGGAAATCGGGATCAGGTCCACGTTCACATGCCCACGCAAACGTTGCACATAGGGAAGACCGATCAACGTTGCGGAAATAACCAGATAGATCACGGCCTCGGTTTGCCAAGTCGTCGAGCCATTCAGCACGAAGCGCACAACAATCATCTGGCAGGTGATTGCCACGGCGGCAACGATCATCGCGGCAGCGCACCAGCCTGCCAAGGTCGATAGTGCAGCCACGGCTTTGAGGAAGGGATTGTTCCCCGTATCTGCAACAGTTGCAGAGCTATGACCTCCGGCCATAAGCGCCTCCCTTTTTGTTATTTTTCAAGGCAAAGAGGGGGCCATTGGTCCGCCCCCTCTTGCCGGGGATTATTCGACAGCCAGCGCCAGATCGAGCAGCTTCTGCCCGTCTTTCACTTCTTCGACGAACTTCTTGTACGAGGTTTCCTTGGCCAGCGCGCGCCATGCCTCGAAATCCTCAACACTCATCTGCGCGATTTGAACCCCTGCGTCAGCAAACACCTTGGCCGAGACCACGTCTTCCTTCTTGGCTTCTTCAAGGTAGAAGGCTTCGGCTTTTTCAGCAGCGGCCAGAAGCGCGTTTTGCTGGGCTTCTGTCAGCCCCTCGAAGGTTGTCTTGTTCATCAAAAGCGGCTGGTACATGAACCATAGGGCCACATCCCCCGCCGGGGTATAGCAGCTGGCCTGTTCGTAAATACGATAGCTGACAAAAGACGAGGACGACGAGTTCGCCGCCTGAAGCACGCCGGTTTGCATCGCGTTGTAGATTTCGGATGATGCCATCGAGGCAATGGACGCCCCTGCCCCTGCCAGCATTTGCTCGAACGACTTGCCCGCAGCGCGGGTTTGCAGGCCTTCAACATCCGAAGGTTTGGTGATGCACTTGTCCTTGCCCACGAAACCGCCCGCAAGATAGCCATGCACCAGCACCATCACGTCATCTTCGGCCATTTTGGCCTCGAGCGCTTCCATGAAGGGCGAATTTGACAGGCGCGCCGCGTGATCGTGGTTTTTCACAAGACCGGGCATAAGCGTCAGGTTGTACGCGGGTTGCTGTCCCCCGGCATACGACAGCGGCAGAACGGTCATATCCAACTGGCCGCGGCTCAGCGGCTTGTACTGTTCACGCGGTTTGAACAGCGACTTCGAGCCGAAAATCTTGATATTCAGGTCAACATTGGCGGCGGCCACCTCGTCCGCCACGATTTGCGCCACTTTATGACGAACGTCCTTATTCGACCATTGATGTGACAGACGTAATTCCGTTGCCTGTGCCAGCGTGCCAACCGATGCGATGGCCAACGCCGCGACGGCGGATTTAACGATAGACTTCATGTTTTCCTCCCAAAAATCATGCTCTGGCCAAAGCCAGAGTATCCTGCACAATAGGCAGGCAGTGTATTTCCGGTCAACCTTCTTGTATACATTGACCCATCCATTGCATATCAATCTGATGTTCGCTAAAGGAAAAACATGGAAAAACGGCGCGCAGATATCATTGCGGATGCGCTGGAAGAGCGCATCTTTAACGGCACCTACGCGGATGGAGATCGTCTTGACGAGGTACGCCTTTCTGAACATTTCGGCGTTTCCAGAACCCCGCTGAGAGAGGCGCTGCAACGGCTGGCCCGCTCGCAACTGGTGGAACTGGTGCCGCGCCGGGGGGCATTCGTGCGCCAGCCCGGCCCAGTCGAATTAATGGAAATGTTCGAGGTCATGGCCGAGGTCGAAGCCGTGTGTGGCCGGTTGGCCGCGAAACGGATTTCAGATACGGCGCTGGCCGATTTACACGACGCGAACCACAAGTGCCAGATCGCCGTCGATGCCCAAGAACCCGACCTGTATTATGCCGAGAACGAGCGCTTCCACAAAATCATCTACCGCGAAGCAGGCAATGGATTTCTAGAAACAGAAACCTGCAATCTGCATCGCCGGTTACAACCCTATCGCCGTCAACAGCTACGACTGCGGGGGCGCATGGCGCAATCCTTAGCGGAACACAAAGCTATCCTGACGGCGTTAGAACAAGGCGATTCCGAAGCCGCCGCAAACGCCTTGCGGGGTCATGTGGCCATTCAGGGGGAAAAATTCCACAGCCTGATGGCCACCCTGAAAAACGCCGCCGAATGACTGGCGGTCCAGCCGGGCGTTCCGTCAGTGCAAGGACAAAACATTCCGCATGAAGGGATAGGCCTGGATCGCCGGGTCCACAATCACCTCTTGCAGGATTGGCTTCAACTGTGCAGCGACCTGCGCGGGCATGTCCTGTAAAATATCCTTGCGGGCGGTCAGGGTAATGGTGCGGGTCAACTGGGCAAAGGGCAGCGCCATCACGTCCAGCCGGTCGGCAAACCGGCGCGCCCGCATCAGAGCCAACGGTGGCAGGATGGACCAGCCCGTTCCCTGCGCCACCAGCGCAAGAATGGCGTGATAGCTGTCCAACTCGAACCGATGCGCCAACGTCAGGTTTTGCCGCGCCAGATGAGAGGCCAAAAGCCGCCCCATATAGTGCCGCGTTGTATATTGCACCAGGGGCAGCGCCTTCAACTGCGGCAGCGGTTCCAAATCCGGGTCCACCTGCCCCTTGGGGGCAACAGCCACGAACCCCTCGGTCAGCAGGGGATGCACCTCCATCCAGTCAGCCGGGGCACCCATTTCCGCGGCCACGATCACATCCAACGCGCGGGCGTCCAACTGATCGTGCAAAACATGGCTGGCCCCGGTTTCCAGAAGAAACTGACAGTTCTTCATCCGCCCCGCCAGATCGGTCAGCAGGCGTGGGGTTACATCGGCCTCGAAATCCTCGATCACGCCCAGCCGGAACCGGGTCAGCGTGGCCAGATCGGCCATCGCCAGTTCCGCGCGGGCCAATGCCGCTTCGTTCAGGATGGTCCCGGCGCGACGGCGAAACAATTCCCCCGCCGGGGTTAGCCGCATCGGGCGGGCATTACGCTGCACCAGCGTCGTGCCGATGGCGCTTTCCAGATTGGTTAGTTGCTGGCTGACCGCCGAAGGGCTGGCCCCCAGACGCCGCGCCGCCGCCGAGATACTTCCTTCTTCGGCGGTGGCCACGAACACCTCGACCCCCCAAAGCGTGATACGTCCGGGGCTGTCTACCATCCGGCGTTACTTGCTCATCTTCGACAGCTTCGCCTGAAGCTCGGACAGTTGTTTCTTGATGTCGTCCAGATCTTCGTCATCCCCGCCGCCAGCGCTGTCATCCGGGGATGGCCCGCTCCATGCGCCGGACATGCCGCCCGACAATCCCCCGGTCATCGCCTTCATGAACGCTTCTTGCTGCGCCTGCATGGCCTCGAACCCCGGCATTTTCGCCATTGGGTTCACTTTGGTCATATTTTCCATCATCTTCGACTGCCCATCACGCAGCATATCGAACGACATTTGCAGGAATTGCGGCACGACCGATCCGGCCTGATTGGTATAGGTGCGCACCAGATCCGTCAGGATATTCACCGGCAGCACATTTTCACCGCGGCTTTCGTGTTCAGCAATGATTTGCAACAGATATTGCCGGGTCAGGTCATCGCCGGATTTCAAATCAACGATCTGAACCTCGCGCCCTTCTCGGATGAAGCCAGCGATGTCTTCCAGCGTCACATAATCGCTGGTTTCCGTATTATACAAACGGCGGCTGGCATAGCGTTTGATCAAAAGCGGCTTGTTGTCATCTGCCATGGCAGTCCTCCCAAAATGCAGCACTGCGGCAAAGCGTAGACCAGTCCAATTCAAAAAGAAAGGGCGGGCATTACATGCCCGCCCCACGCCACGCATCTATTTGGGAGGAGGTCGATGCGGTGAAAACGCGTTACTTACTTCGCAGCGACCTTCTTGGCCGCTTCAGTTGCTTCTTTGGTGGCTTTCTGAACAGCCGCCGAAGCTTCTTCGGTGATGTCTTTGCCAGCGGCCATCAGCAGCTCAACAGTTTCCATCTGAACTTTTTTCGCGATTTCAGCGAAAGCCGCCATGTTTTCAGCAGCCGTTTCAGCCGAAGCCGAAGCGAAATCGGTCAGGGCTTTGGCATAGTCAGCCGGGTCTGCCTTGGCTTTGGACATGTCACCCAGTTTGGTCAGGGTTTCTTTGGTCCATTTGGCCGAAATTTCCGACGATTTTTCAGCAGCGGTCAGCGCAACGCCAGCCAGCTTTTCGTTCAGCGACGCCTGAGTTTTGAACGCGTCTTCGAATGCTTTGGTGTCAACCGGGAACGAACCCATCATGTCTTTCATGATGCCGGTGAAGTCTTGTGCGGTCGTAGCCATTTTTGAATTCCTTCAGTCTGCTTTCCGGGCCCACCCCGGTTTCTGCATCTGCAAACAATATGAATGCTGCACCGCAGAAAATCAAGTGATTTTGCTGCGATGCAGAAAGAATTCTATTATCAAGCGAATTCAGACAGTTGACGCCGGGACAAGTGGCACAACATAGGTTCCCGGCGCATCACACAGAACCGGATGCGTCGAATCGCCGGGCTGGCGGGCCGGAACCATTTTGCCAGATCGTTTCGCCAACCAGCCTTCCCACCGGGGCCACCATGATCCCGCGTGATACTTGCCGGTGGACTGCCAGTCTTCGGCGGACAGCGACATATCCGTATTGGTGTAATGGCCGTATTTCTTTTTCGAGGGCGGGTTCACGATCCCGGCGATATGGCCGGATTCAGACAGGATAAAGGTCTTGTTCTTCGACCCCATTTTCTGTGCGCCGCGATAGCTGTCTTTCCACGCCGCGATATGATCGGTTTCACAGGCGATGAAACAAACCGGGATATCCACATCCTCGATTTGCAAACGATCCCCCATCAACTCGATCCCGCCATCGGCAAATTCATTCCGCTGGCACAGCTTGCGCAGATATTCGACCGCCATCTTGGCAGGCAGGTTGGTGCCATCCCCGTTCCAGTACAGCAGATCAAAGGCTGGCGGCGCTTCGCCCAGCATGTAGCTGCGAATGGCCGGGCCATAGATCAGATCGTTCGACCGCAGGAACGAAAAAGTCCGCGCCATGATGAACGACCGCAGGATGCCATTTTCCGCCACTTCCTTTTCGATGCCGTCGATGAAATCGTTTTGCAGGAAGGGCGTGAATTCCCCCTGTTCGGAAAAATCGGTCAATGTTGTGAAAAAAGTGGCCGATTTCACAGACTTATCGCCGCGATGCTGCATCAAGGACAGCGTCATCGACAGCGTCGTTCCCGCGATACAATAGCCGATGCAATTGACTTGATCCTGCCCGGTGATCGCCTTCACCTCTGCTATGGCGGTCAGGAACCCGTCCTGAATGTAATCCTCCATCCCAACATCGCGATAGCTGTCGTCCGGGTTCACCCATGATACAACGAACAGCGTATAACCCTGATCGGTGATCCATTTAATCAGGCTGTTTTGTTCTTTTAGATCAAGGATGTAGAATTTGTTAATCCACGGCGGAAACACGATCAGGGGCGTGGCGTGGACTTCATCGGTTGTCGGGGCGTACTGAATCAACTCGATCATACGATTGCGATACACGACGCTGCCTTTTGAGGCGGCGATGTTATCGCCCAAGCGGAACGCATTCACATCCGATAGCCGCACCAGCATTTCGCCGTTATTGGCCTCCAGATCGGCAACCAGATTTTCCAATCCGCGCACCAGCGATTCGCCATCCGTTTCCATCGCTCTTTCCAGCGCGTCGGGGTTGGTGCCCAGAAAATTGGTGGGCGCCATCATGTCGATGATCTGATTCGAGAAATATTGCAGCCGCTTTTTCTCGATCGGTTCCAGATCGTCCACCTCGTCCACGGCTTTGCGCATGGCGTCGGCGTTCAGTTGGTACTGTTGCTTGATATAGTTGAAATAGGGATTCGTTTTCCACAATGGGTTGGAAAACCGCCGGTCGTCTGGGCCAGTATCTTCGGGCGCTTCCAGCTTACCCTGCGCCAGCACTTGCTGCGCTTCGATGAAATGTTTCACCGATTTTCCCCAGAATTCCAACTGCGTTTCAAACAAACGCGCCGGATTCGTCGCCATTTCCTGCCAATAGGACGTGGCGGCTTTCATAAAAACATCCTGATCGGGACCGTTCAGGGTGGGGTTTACCGCTTTACGACCGGACATCGCGCTGATCAGACGCTTGGAAAGCTCCTCGACCTTTGTCAGGTTGGCGTTCAGCCGCTCCAAATTTTCGCCTGCGACGTCCTCTTTTGTTGTCATATTAAAGATTCCCTACTATTCTTTCTGCTGTGCAGCATCTTCGGTGAACAGGTGACCTGTCGCTTCATTGCAGGGCTGATCGGCGAAAAGTCCCGGCTAACACCGGCAACAAGGAGACCCACATGCGCAACATGGCGACATATGACCTTATGGAAACTTTCCGTAATACGAACCAATGGTTGGGTGCCTCCGCCCTGTCCTTTGCATCTTACCCGCTTTTTAGCATGGTGCCAAACCCTGCTTTGCAGTGGATGGCCGCCTGGGGGCAGGTCACGGAACGCACGTTTCAGCGCATGGTTGCCAAACCCGATTGGGGTATCCGCACCTTCACCTGTGAAGATGGCAAGGACCATCTGGTCAACATTGAAACCGTGGTCGAGAAGGCCTTTGGCAACCTGATCCATTTCAACGTATCGGGCCGCGAAACCCAGCCGCGCAAAATCCTGCTGGTGGCACCGATGTCGGGCCACTATGCCACGCTGCTGCGCTCGACCGTGAAATCGCTGCTGGTCAACTGCGAAGTATACATTACCGATTGGCATAACGCGCGCGACATCCCCGTGTCCGAAGGTAAATTCGATGTCGAGGATTACACCCTTTACCTTGTCGATTTCATGAAACATCTGGGGCCGGACACCCATGTGATCGCCGTCTGCCAGCCCGCCCCGCTGACGCTGGCCGCGACCGCCTATCTGGCCGAAGAAGACCCGGACGCGCAGCCCCGTTCGCTGACGCTGATCGGTGGCCCGATTGACCCGGACGCTGCGGCCACCGATGTGACCGATTTCGGCAATCGTATGACGATGGGCCAGCTAGAAGAGCTGATGATCCAGCGCGTTGGCTTCAAATACAAAGGCGTTGGGCGTCAGGTTTATCCGGGCCTGCTGCAATTGGCGTCTTTCATGTCGATGAACGCAGATCGCCACTCCAAGGCGTTTACCGATCAGATTCAGCGCACGGCCAAGGGCGAAGCGTCGGACCATGACGCCCACAACCGTTTTTACGATGAATATCTGGCAGTTATGGACATGACCGCCGAATTCTACCTGTCCACGGTCGAACGCGTGTTCAAAAAATGCGAAATCGGGAAAAACACCTTCTCGATCAACGGCAAACATGTGGACATCGGCAAAATCACCACCGTGGCGGTGAAAACCGTCGAAGGGGCGAATGATGACATTTCCGCCCCCGGCCAATGCGTTGCGGCCCTTGGCCTGTGTACCGGCCTGCCGGACAGCAAAAAGGCCAGCCACGTCGAACCCGGCGCAGGCCATTATGGGATTTTCGCGGGCAAAAGCTGGCGCGACAATATCCGCCCGCTGGTGCTGGATTTCATTGATGCCAATTCTGCGGCCCCGGTCAAACCAGCCAAGTCGGCAGCGAACCCAAAAACCGCAGCCGCCAATAAAAACGCCGCCGCGAAATAATCCGCAACGGCTGAGTGTTCAGAAAAGGCGCAGGCGCGGGCTTGCGCCTTTTTCTATGGCGCGTCAGTCATCCCGTTTCGCCCGGCCCCCTTTCGTCCGGCCCTGTATCATCCGCCACAGCGGTACAATATCCAGTGCCGCGACCGCTACGCCCAGCGGAAGCATCCAAAACCCCAAGACCGGCAGAAACCCGAATACCCCGCCCACACATAACAGCAGACCAACAACCAACCGCACCCCCGGCGGCAGATGGGCGCGGGTCCAGATTTGCACCCGCGCAATCATGCGGCGCAAGCTGTTCTTTTCCCCCGCAGGCTTCACGCCCGCAGCACCAGCGGTTGTTTCAGCCAGTCACGCAACACCGCTGTCACCCGTTCGGGCTGTTCCAGCGTTGGCAAATGCCCTGCATCGGAGATCACCTTCAGATCGGCATAGGGGATCAGGTCAGCCATGAATGTATGACGTTTCAGCGGCGTCAGCCCATCCAGCTCCCCACACATCACCAGCGTTGGGCATTTGCATTTGCGCAATGTCGCCTGCTGATCCCGGCGGCGCTGCAAGGCGCGGATTTGGCGGATAAACACATCCGGCCCCAGATCGCGCGCCATCTCCAGAAAGCTGTTCAGCACCTCGACCCGCTGGGAGCCGGGGGCCAGATATTCGGGGCGCATCATCTGCCGCATCATATCGTCCAGACGCCCGGCCTTGGCCCCGATGATCAGCGGCTCGTAGGCGGCGGCGCTGGCCGGGGTTTCCGCCAGCGCATTGGTATCCATCAGCGCCAGCCGCGTCACCCGGTCCGGCGCTTTGCGCAGGATCTCCATGGCGACGATACCGCCCATCGACAGCCCTGCCAGCGCGAATTTATGCGGCAACAGCGGTAAAATGGCCGAGGCAATCTCCTCGATCCGTTCCCCCAATGTAATTGGCGCAACCGTTACAACATGGTCACGCGAAAGCGCTGTCACCTGCGGCGCGAACACCCGCGCGTCACACATCATGCCCGGTAAAAAAACCAGTGGTTCGGACATCCCGACACTCCCCTACCCACATTACCCCCCGCATCATCGGGGGGCTTATGAAAACAAATTAACGCCCGCCATCCCCTTCTTCGGGACCGAAACCTGCCCAGCGAAACGCCCCATCGGCGCGCAGCGGTGAAAACGGATTAAAGGCCAGTTCCCAAACATGGCCGTCGGGATCAGCGATATAAGCAATATAGCCACCCCAAAACACATCATGCGGGGCTTTCAGCACCCGTGCCCCGGCCTGCCGGGCGGCATCGAAATATTGATCCACCTGCGCCTTGGACCGGGCATTCAGCGCCAGTGTCATCGCACCTGTCCCCAGCTCTGACAGTTCCAGCCCCATATCGCGGGCCAGGGCCGCGCGGTCATACAGCCCAATGGACTGCCCCAGCAGATCATAGACCACCATGTTCGGCATGGTTTCAACAGCCCGCCAGCCCATCGCGGTATAAAACCGGGCCGCACGGTCCACATCCATCATGCCCAAGGTAATCAGGCTGACACGTTGCGGCCAGTGCGTTGGATTAGCGTCGTGCATTTGTATCCTCCGATACTTGGATCATGGTTATGCGCTGGCAATTCGGGTCAGCACGTCTGTGATGTTTTCGGCAATCAGCGCCAGACAGTCATCATCGGAAAAACGATGATCCGCGCCCTTGACCAGCGTCAGCCGTATGTCCGGCCCGCTGGCGTGATCCAACAGGCGCAGCGCCACCCCCATATCCACATCTGCATCCGCAGTTCCCTGAAGAAACCGGGTGGGGAACGGCAACGGCAACGGTTGGCGCAACACCAGATTATCACGCCCTTCTTCGATCAGGCGGCGGGTGATGATATACGGATCGCCATACTCTGACGGCAGCGCCACCCGGCCCTGTTCCCTCAATTCTGCCCGCTGGGCGTCGGTAAAACCGTTCCACATGCTGTCCTCGGTAAAGTCAGGCGCGGCGGCGACCGTCACCAGCCCCGCCACCTTTGCCGTCAGGCGTTGCGTCATCAGCAGCGAAATCCACCCGCCCATAGACGAGCCAACCAACACCTGCGGCCCGTCTGTCAATTCCGTGATGGCCGCCGCCGCGTCCTGCGCCCAATCGCCAATGGCCCCGTCCTCAAACGCCTCGGACGATTCACCATGCCCGGAATAATCAAAGCGCAGAAAGGCACGCCCCTGCTGCTTGGCCCATTCCTCCAGATACACTGCCTTGGTGCCGCCCATATCGGATTTGAACCCGCCCAGAAACACGACGCCCGGCCCCAGCCCTTCGGTTTTGTGATAGGCAATTCGGCGGCCCTGCGGGGTGGTCAGGTAGCTGGGGGAAGTCATGAAAGCTCCGGTGCGTTGTGGTGTTCGGCACAACCTTGCCCCAGCCTGCCGCGCAGGGAAAGGGGGGCGCGACAAATACAGCGCGACAGGCGACATTCCGTTTGGTTGGGTTGACTTGCCCCAACAGGCGATTCAAAAGGGGCGCACATATTCACCCGCAACCGGGCGTTCCGTGGGCGCCAAACTGACGAGGAGGCCATACATGGCACAAGTCACCCTGACATTCCCCGATGGCAATGCACGCGAATTTCCAGCAGGCGTAACCCCTGCGGAAGTTGCTGAAAGCATTTCCAAATCCCTGTCTAAAAAGGCAATCAGCGCCGCCGTGAACGGCCAGCACTGGGATTTGCAATGGCCCATCAATGAAGACGCGAAAATCGCCATCCACACCATGCAGGACGATGCCGCCGCGCTGGAACTGATCCGGCACGATCTGGCGCATATCATGGCCCGCGCGGTGCAGGAAATCTGGCCCGATGTCAAAGTCACCATCGGCCCGGTCCGCGATAACGGCTGGTTCTATGATTTCGACCGCGCCGACCCCTTCACCCCCGAAGATCTGGGCCAGATCGAAGCCCGGATGAAAGACATCATCAACGCCCGCGATGCCGTCCGCACCGAAGTGTGGGACCGCGCCCGCGCGATCAAGCATTACGAGGACGCAGGCGAGCCGTTCAAAGTGGAACTGGTGAACCGCATCCCCGAAGGCGAAGACCTGCGCATGTACTGGCACGGTGACTGGCAGGATCTGTGCCGCGGCCCGCACCTGCAAAGCACCGGCCAGCTTCCTGCCGATGCCTTTAAACTGACCCAT
This sequence comes from Thalassovita litoralis, assembly GCF_900182725.1. Classification (GTDB taxonomy): domain Bacteria; phylum Pseudomonadota; class Alphaproteobacteria; order Rhodobacterales; family Rhodobacteraceae; genus Thalassobius; species Thalassobius litoralis. The sequence continues at coordinate 4,149 of NZ_FXTO01000050.1, read as the reverse complement.
GTTGCCGGGGCCTATTGGCTGGGCGACAGCAGCCGCCCGATGCTGCAACGCATCTATGGCGTGGCCTTCAAGAACCGCAAGGATCTGAAGGCATGGGAAGTCATGATGGAAGAAGCCGCCAAACGCGACCACCGCAAACTGGGCCGCGAAATGGACCTGTTCCACATGCAGGAAGAAGCACCGGGGCAAATTTTCTGGCACCCGAATGGCTGGCGCATCTACACCAACCTACAGGATTACATGCGCCGCCAGCAGGAACGCGACGGCTATGTCGAAGTGAACACCCCGCAAGTGGTGAACCGCAAACTGTGGGAAGCCTCGGGTCACTGGGAAAACTATCAGGAAAACATGTTCATCGTCGAAGTGGACGAAGATCATGCCCGTGAAAAAACTGTCAATGCGCTGAAACCGATGAACTGCCCCTGCCATGTGCAGGTGTTCAATCAGGGTTTGAAATCCTATCGTGACCTGCCGCTGCGCATGGCCGAATTCGGATCGTGCAACCGCTATGAACCCTCGGGGGCGTTGCACGGCATTATGCGGGTGCGCGGCTTTACGCAGGATGACGCGCATATCTTCTGCACCGAGGAACAGATCGAAGCCGAAACCAAGAAATTCATCGAATTTCTGGCCGGTATCTATGCCGACCTAGGCTTCCATGACTGGTCGATCAAGCTGTCCACCCGCCCCGAAAAGCGGATCGGGTCCGAAGAAAGCTGGGACCGGACCGAAGCGGCCCTGGGCGATGCCTGCCGCGCGGCCGGGTATGATTACGAAATTCAGGAAGGCGAAGGCGCGTTCTATGGGCCGAAGCTGGAATTCGTGCTGACCGATGCGATTGGCCGGGATTGGCAATGCGGCACGCTGCAAGTGGACCCGAACCTGCCCGAACGTCTGGACGCGAATTATATCGGGCAGGATGGTGCCAAACACCGCCCCGTCATGCTGCACCGTGCGGTTCTGGGGTCGTTTGAACGCTTCATCGGTATCCTGATCGAAAGCCACGCTGGCAAGCTGCCGTTCTGGCTGACCCCGCGTCAGGTGGTTGTTGCCTCGATCGTGTCCGAAGCCGATGACTATTGCCGCGAGGTGGTCGCCACCCTGAAGGCCGCAGGCATTCGCGCTGAAACCGATCTGCGCAACGAAAAGATCAACTACAAGGTCCGCGAACATTCGCTGGCAAAGGTGCCGGTCATTCTGGCCATCGGGAAAAACGAGGTCGAAGAACGCACCGTTTCAATGCGGCGTCTGGGGGAAAAACAAACCTCGGTACAGCCATTGGACGGGGTCGTGACCGCGCTGACCCAAGAAGCGACACCGCCCGATTTGCTGAAATAATCAGCGCCAAAAACAATCACGGCCCGCGACGGATACCACCGCGCGGGCCGTAACTATTGGGGTGCCCTTCCCGTCGCTTAGAAATGGGCCTTTGGTTCGTCCGGTTTGCCCGCAGCAATCGCCAACAAGCCGCCCAACGCACAAAACCCGATGGGGAACATGGTAAAGACGTTGAAGTGGAAGGCATGATACATGCCCGCGGCGGACAGCAACATCAGCACCCCGCCCCACAACGCCCGCGCCCGCGCCATCGCGCCCCCGGCAAGCGCCAGCAGCGGCGCGAAAAAGCTGGCCGCGCGGATCAGGTCCACGTTATCCACCTGAGATGCCAACCCTTCGATTTCACCGAAACGGTCGATAAATTCAGTATAGCCATAGCTGAAAAAGCCCACGACCATCCCGATCAGGCCACCGATAATCCCCAGAACAAGGGCTGCATTGCGCATGGATATTCCTCCGATCTTTGCAAAGACCTAAGCAGCTCCGCGTCAGATGCCAAGGGCTTGTTGCTGGGTACGGGTCCAACCCAGCAATAATTCCCCGTCAGCGGTTTCGATCAGCGGGCGTTTCATCAACGCCGGGTGGTCGCGCAGCAGGTCACGCGGCGGGCGGGCGCGTTCGGCATCATCCAGACCGCGCCATGTTGTAGACCGTGTGTTGACCAGTTTTTCAGCGAATTGTTCCAACGCCCGGTCCAGCAAAGCATCCTCCAAAGGGGTTTCCCGGATGTCGATCAATACCGCCCCATCCAATGATTTCAACGCCTTGCGGCAGGTATCACAGTTCTTCAACCCGTAAATTTTCATCGCACACTCCTTTGCCCGCATGATGGAATAACAGGCATCACTGACCCGCGCACGTTCGTTTTGCTTGATTTTTACATTCACCGAACAATCATCATACCCGTGACTTAGGTCTTTACGAACGATTCCTGCCGCCGTTTCGGGGGCCAAGTTCTGAGGTCCGGCGACACGACGCCCCGAATTATCGGGGTTTGAACGACTAAGGCGAAAGGAGACACGGACATGCCCACCGGCACCGTGAAATGGTTTAATACGACTAAAGGTTATGGGTTTATTGCCCCCGATACGGGCGGCAAAGATGTTTTTGTGCATATCTCGGCGGTTGAACGGTCTGGCCTGACAGGTTTGGCCGACAACCAAAAAGTCAGCTACGAGCTGAGCGAAGGACGCGATGGCCGACAGATGGCTGGCGACCTGAAAGCCCTGTAACCGTTACGGGGCCATGCCCCAGCCACGACACAGGTTTATTTCCAACACATTATACGCAGGGGCCAGAAAATCGGCCCCTGCGTATTCATATTCCGGGGGGGCCTATCGTTGATAGCAGCCCTTTTCCCCTTCGGGGCAAACCATGCCACTGCGACGCGCCGGGCGATATGTGCGCGGGCCGGGGGCAGCCTTGGCCTGTTGATAGGTCATGGACTGGTTCGGCGTGCCGCAACAGATCACGCCGTCAATGGTGATGGGTTGCAGACCAGCGGGGCAATAGTTGGCGCTGGCAGGATACGGATAGATGCGCGGGCCATTCGCCAAAGCGGGCGATGCGGCCAAAGCCAAAAGGCACGCGGCAGACATTAATTTAAAATTCTTCATTGGAAGCTCCCTGAAAACACGAAAAACATGGGGGTCTGTCGACGGATACAGGGTAAATCACCCGACATTCAGGGCAAAGTCTTTATTTCGGGAACAGTCTGTTTCACCCCTGCCCCGCCGGGTTGGCCCGCCGATCTGGCGGGCCGTTCCGGTCAGCGTTCAGTGATCGGCCAGTTTGTCAAATTCAGTTTCCAGACGCTGCCGCAGCTTCTTGGCCGCGGCCTTTACCGCCACGGGAATATCCGCCGCATCGTGATGCGCTGCATAGGGGCGCAGCCCTTCGGGGCGGGCTTCGACCGTGGCGCGGATGTCCTCGCCGCCCTTCGGGCCGCGCTCGTCCTTCAGATGCACCTCGATCCGGGTCAGGCGCTTGGCCACCGGGGCCAGCGCTTCGCGGACAATCTGTTCGCAGACTTCAACCGTGCGGGCATCGCCGTGCAGGTGATGATCGGTGTTGATCTGGATTTGCATCAAAGCCTCCTTCGTTTTTTTCTCAGGCTATACTGAGTCAGCTAGGGGCAGATTGATCTGACGCAAGGCGGTGGGCGAAATTTGGCTGGCGTTTTGATCGGAACAGAGGGCCGCGCCCGACCTCAGGAGGAAGCGAAGCGCCCTCCCATGGGGGAGGTCGGGCGCGGCCCGTGCCACTGGCACGGGCTTCTATGAGTTCCGCTCTGATTGAGTGACGACCATATAGTTCATTAGGCCTGAGCAAATGACCAACATTAACTTTGCTTGCGCTTCGGATAACTGGGATGTGTCATCGAACATTGCATGGCGGACTCCATTTTCATCGGATGTCCATCCATAGAAATTAAGTATTCCACTTTTCAAAGCTGGCTGAAGCTTAAAGCCTTTACTCTCAGCCAACCTAATCGCGGAACTCATGTTTTTGCTTTTCTCACCATTAACGACAGAAAATGCAGCCTCTATCGCCGAAATAGATTCCTTTACAGAGTTATTATAATCTGGATTTTCTCTAGATGCATAAAGAGCCAATGCCTTCTGAATGTGCATACTCGCCGTAGAAAATTGAGCGTCCGCATTCGTCGCATCTTCTAGGCTCAGGACCCATTAATCGGCTTGAGATCGCATTGGTCGCATGCTTCAAATCCCCAAACTTTCAGGGGGTATCATGAGCAATCTATTTTGGCTGACCGACGAACAGATGGCGCGGCTGCGACCGTTCTTTCCC
>NZ_FXTO01000049.1 GCF_900182725.1 Thalassovita litoralis | reverse complement strand
CCTGCGCGACGAACAGTGTGATCCCAAAGTCGTCGAGAGCATCATGGCCGACGAGAAGAGCTGCTGAGGCAAGACGGCCCTCGGCGGAACCTTACCGAACAACCGACTTCCTGCGGTTGCAGTATCGGAACCATTCTGTTTACGCCCCATGACTTGACCATAACGGCCAAATAAGCGCAAGATTACGCAGTTTACCTTTAACGTCAGGGGCCGTTCATGAGGGTTCTTCGTACCGCATATCTATCTTCTATCCTGTTCTTGTCCCTCGCGGCTCCCAGTGTTGCAGACCCGATGCCCAGAGGGGCGAAGCCCGCCCAGCCCCAAAAAATAGCCCAAGCCTATGCAGGCAGGACTGATATTTGGGAAGAAGGCTGCAATGGTGGAATATATTTTTCACCGAATTGGCAGGCACGCGCTTGGTGTGCTGAAAGCAGTGACAATGTCGGCGCAGGCTCTTGGCGTGTCGATGAAAGCGGGCGGCTTTGTCAATCACTCAACTGGTATTGGCCCAATGGTACACGCGCTGGCGTCAGTGCGGGGGAAGAGCTTTGCATATCACATGTCGTGGACCGTTGGGGAAAGATGTGGCGCAACTGGCCGGGCGACGCAGAATGGTGGCCCATGGAACGCTTGCCGAAAGGCTACAAATTCCAAAGTGAAGTTCAGCAAGCCCGCGCGAGGCTCGGCATCTGAGCCCCAAAAGGTTGGAGGTCCACCCTAGCCCTTGTCCTGTTTCCAAATCAGCCTTCTTTCAGCACCACAGATGGGGCCGTGGCAATGAAGAAAGGATTTGCGTAACTGTCTTTACCATAGAGTAGTGGGGTCAGATCGTCGAAGCGAACCACGCATCCCCCGGCCCCGCTCAGAACAGCATGGCCCGCAGCAGTATCCCATTCCATGGTGCGGCCCAAACGGGGATACAAGTCAGCCTCCCCAGTAGCCACCAGGCAGAATTTCAGCGAAGAGCCCGCACTTTTCATATCTTTCACAGCATATTTCCCGATGTAATCATCAGTTGCCTGATCGCGATGGCTTTTCGACGCAACGACCATTAGCGCTTGATTGTCGCTATCTGCAACCTGGATCGGCATACAGTGCCCAACCACTGAGCCAAAAGGGCCGGCTTCCTCGACAGATCGGCCATCGGCCTTTGTAAAGAACATCCGTGCCTTTGCCGGCGCATAGACTATACCACGGGTAGGAACACCATTTTCAACCAACGCGATATTGACTGTGAAATCGCCGCGACGGTTTATGAATTCCTTAGTCCCATCCAGAGGGTCGACAATCAGAAACGTATCCGCGCGTTCTGCATGCGATGCCGCTTGCTCTTCAGTCACCAACAGCACATCAGGAAAAGCTGCCCGCAACCCAGCTGAGATCAGAGCATCGGCAGCCTCATCCGCCGCAGTTACGGGACTGTCGTCAGATTTCACCTTCACATCAAAATCATCTGAATTGTAGATTTCCATGATCTTTTCACCGGCCTCCAAGGCCAGACCACGCATTACAGTCGTAAGCTTTTCGTAATCCAAGTATCCCATCCTTCTGGTACTTTGACTTCACATCGCAAGAAGTAAAAGCCCGTGCGCCCTCACCCTCTTACCCCTCTCAGGGGATCAGACGCGCGATAATTGCATCTGCTGCCTGTTCCGGTGTCAGATCGGTCGTATCAATACGAAGTTCCGGAGCATCAGGTACCTCATAGGGACTGTCGATCCCGGTAAAATTCTTCAACTGGCCTGACCGGGCTTTGGCATAAAGTCCCTTAACGTCGCGTGCCTCGGCCACTTCCAATGGTGTATCCACGAATACCTCCAGAAACTCACCCGGCTGCATCATGCCTCGCACCATATCGCGCTCCGACCGAAAAGGTGAAATGAAGGCCGTGATCACAATTAACCCAGAATCTGTCATCAGCTTGGCCACTTCTCCAACCCGACGGATATTTTCAATCCGATCTGCTTCCGTAAATCCAAGGTCCTTATTCAAACCGTGCCGCACGTTATCGCCGTCCAGTAGAAATGTATGACGGTTCATACGGGCCAGCTTCTTCTCAACAACATTGGCGATAGTAGACTTTCCAGAACCTGACAGACCCGTCAGCCAGATCACCGCCGGCTTCTGGTTCTTCATCGCCGCATGGCTCTCGCGGTCAATGTCCAGTGCCTGCCAATGGATGTTGTGCGCCCGCCGCAAAGCGAAATGAATCATGCCCGCAGCAACGGTCTGATTCGTTATCTTGTCAATCAGGATGAACCCGCCCAGATCGTGGTTTTCCTCATAAGAGGAAAATGGAATCTCACGGTCGGTTGTGATATTCGCCACACCAATTGCGTTCAGATCCAACGTCTTGGTTGCCAAATGTTCCAAGGTATTGACGTTAATTTCATACTTGGGAGCCTGGACAGTGGCCGAAACGGTCTGCGCACCGATTTTCAGCCAATAGGCCCGACCCGGCACCATTTCATGCTCATCCATCCAAATAACGGTGCTTTCGAACTGGTCCGCAACTTCCAACGGGGCCTGAGCTGCCACGATGACTTGGCCACGCGAACAGTCAATCTCATCCTCCAATGTCAAAGTTACAGCCTCACCGGCCACCGCAATGGCACGATCTCCATCAAATGTAACAATCTTGGCGATTTTTGAAGTCTTGCCCGAGGGCAAGACCCGCACCGGATCACCAGGTTGCGCTAAACCGGACGCAATCAATCCCGAGAACCCTCGGAAATCCAGATTGGGCCGGTTCACCCATTGCACGGGCATCCGGAAGGCCGCATTCTGTGGCTCCTTGGTCAAGGCGATATCGACAGTTTCCAGATGCGGCAGTAGCGCAGCCCCACCATACCACGGAGTGTTATCCGACGTAGTCGTGATGTTATCGCCTTTATAGCCCGAAATCGGAATCGCAATGAATTCCGAAATACCAATTGAGTGAGCAAAGCCTGTGTAATCAGAAACGATCTGATCAAAGACCTCTTGGCTGTAATCCACCAAATCCATCTTGTTCACAGCCAGAACGATATTCTTGATGCCCAGAAGATGCACAAGATAGCTGTGCCGCCTGGTTTGTGTCAGTACACCTTTGCGCGCATCAATCAGGATCACCGCCAGATCGGCAGTGGAGGCCCCAGTGACCATGTTACGGGTATATTGTTCATGGCCTGGGGTGTCAGCCACGATGAATTTACGCTTCTCAGTCGAGAAGAAGCGATAAGCTACATCAATCGTGATCCCCTGTTCGCGCTCCGCAGCCAAACCATCTACCAGCAGAGCAAAGTCGATTTCCTGCCCCTGCGTACCAACACGTCTGCTATCGGCCTCCAACGTAGCCAGTTGATCTTCGAAAATCATTTTGCTGTCATAAAGCAGCCGCCCAATCAGAGTAGATTTACCGTCATCGACGGAACCACAGGTAATAAACCTCAGCATAGTCTTGTTCTGATGTGTTTCGAGATAAGCGTCGATATCCTCAGAAATCAGCGCGTCGGTTTTGTAAATCGGATCCGTGGTGGAATTATTGGTCATGGTCAGTCACCTGAAATCTGAAGAAGCCTGGAGCAGTCAAACGATCAGAAGTAGCCTTCCTGCTTCTTCTTCTCCATAGACGCGCCTGAATCGTGATCTATGGCACGGCCTTGGCGTTCCGATGTCGTCGTCAGTAGAGTTTCCTGAATGACCTCGGGCAGTGTCCGGGCTGTGCTTTCAACAGCCCCCGTGAGCGGGTAGCAACCCAACGTCCGGAACCGTACGGAGCGCATCACGGGCTCCTCGCCATTTAGTGGGAAGCGGTCATCGTCCACCATAAGGATCATGCCATCGCGGATCACTGTCGGGCGAGGAGCAGCGAAATACAGCGGTACGATTTCAATGCCTTCAAGATGGATATATTGCCAGATATCTAACTCGGTCCAGTTCGAGATAGGAAAAACCCGCATCGACTCGCCCTTGTTCTTACGGGCGTTATATAATCTCCATAGTTCGGGACGCTGGTTTTTCGGATCCCAGCGATGACTTGCAGTCCGGAATGAAAAGACACGTTCCTTGGCACGCGATTTTTCCTCGTCACGCCGAGCACCACCAAAAGCCGCATCGAACCCATATTTATCCAATGCCTGCTTCAGACCTTCGGTTTTCCACATATCAGTATGTAAGCTACCATGATCAAAAGGGGTGATACCTTTTTCCATGGCTTCCGGATTTTGATACACGATCAGTTCCATCCCCGCTTCGCGGGCAGCCTTGTCGCGTAATTTATACATATCTTGGAATTTCCAAGTGGTATCCACATGCATCAATGGGAAGGGTGGGTGCGCCGGGTAAAAAGCCTTTTTGGCCAAGTGCAACATAACAGCACTGTCCTTACCGACACTGTACAGCATCACGGGGTTTTGGGCCTCAGCAGCCACTTCACGCAGAATATGGATACTTTCCGCTTCCAGGCGTTGCAAATGGGTCAGGGTCTTCGTGGTCATGCAAGTATCCTGTTCGAATCAAGCTTGAACCAGACCTATCTGCCTGCTTTATCTTTCGAACCCCCCATATGGGAGGCCCCTTGTTTCAATGAGATTATAACTTCATGCCAACCGAAGCAGAGATACTGAATGCGCTTTTTGCCGCTGCCAGCGGCCTCTCTGACAAACCGAGATGGGAACGCTTTCTTGAACTCCTAGGCGCAGGAACTCACGCCGGCACCGTTACTCTGCAACTTCAGCAGCAAGGCCGACCGACACAGGACTGGCACTGGATCAAAGCCGATGGCCCCCCTCCGTTGCGCATAGAGGATTGGCAAAGGATGCGCAGCCATCGGGTCTATAGTCAGGACGACCTGGCCGGGCTTGCAAGCATCTCCAGCCCTTTACGCGCTATTAAATACCCCTTTGGATCATCAAAAAATGACAGTGCATTGTTAACCCTGCAACGGCAGGGTGCCGATTTTCGCGCTATTGATGGGGTACACCTATCCTCACTTGTACCTTATCTGCCCCCCGCCTTAGACACATGGGAGGCCCTGAATAATGAAAGGCTACGAACGCAGCTTTCCCAGAATGTGATGCGCGACATTGGCGCGGGTTGGGTGCTCTTTTCCTCTCACGGCGTATTAATTGACATGGATTCGGAACTGCGCACCCCGTTAGAACAGATCGGCGGCATCCGCTTTGCCCAAGACGGACGCCCGAGTTTTCGAGATGAGGCCACTGCACAGGCCCTGCGTCAGGCCCTCTCCAACGCACAACGACCTCCAGCACCCTCCTTAACTGCAGGCGGCTGGTCTCCCCCCTCTGCTGTACCCCGCCCAACCCCGGTGCCATTGCGCCTATCGAACACTCCGCTGATGGAAATGATCATTACCGAAGAAGATGATTTTCATAGCACGCCCCATTTGATCGGTCGGGTCCGCTACGCCCGAACCGCAACCGATCTCCCCCTACTCCACGTTGCCCGGCATTTCAGACTCAGCCCAAGCGAAGCACGACTGGCGTGCCTGCTGTGCGACGGACACACTCTGGCCGAAGCAGCAGGACAGTTGGGCTGGACGATTGAAACCACCCGCAGCACATCAAAACAACTGTTTGCCCGCCTAGAGGTGCGTGGTCAAAGCGGTGTAATCAGGCTGATGCAAAGTGGTGCCCTGTGGCTTTCCTCAAGCCAACACCCCAACGCTGGGGGAACAACCCGATAAACCAGCTCCAGCCAGACGCTTGTGCGGCTCTATTCGGCACCGTACCGCAGCTGAGAAGCTTCCGGGACTGTATCTCCCCACATATTGACACCGCTCCATGCGGAAGCGTCTATGCTCACATCAATCCGGCCGACAAAACCGGAACCCAAACCAAATTACCATGGAGATCAAACTAATGGCTTCTAAAGACAATTTTATTTTCTTTGACAGCATTTCCGCATACGGCGCAGTCGATCAGATTGTTTATGTAGAGCTTCAGGCGGACGCACTTAATGGCAAGGGCCGGGCCGTTGAGATTGAAAAGTCCTGCGTTGCCAGACTCAGATGCTCGGCACCAGCCGCCAAGGCACTTGCGGCAAGACTTTATAAGCTGGCCAAACACATCGAGGATAACAGTCAGAAGACACCTCAGAGCGATATCCCTCCCAGCACAGTAAAACCAAATTGAGAAAAAAGGACGCATACGGAAACACCCGATATGCGCCCTACCAGTAATCAAGGATATCGCCCGGATTCCACCCCGCGCGAGCAGTAGGCGCATACTCGCACCTTATCATAGCAAAGCGCATTGCAGTGCTTATGTCCAGAAAGACCGGATAAGATGGGCGGCATCTCGCTGTTACCTCGAGAGAAACAACCCACCTCGGCTCCCTGTACAACAAGAAAAATCGGCGTGGAGATTATTGTGCGGGCAGGCAGAACAAGCTCCGCGCCGTGTCTGCTCCACAAGGACAGGCTCCCCATGAGAGACATTGAGGGCGTCCGCCCTCACTATATGCATGCTCCCATTACCAAAGAAGGTCAACTACAGAAGCACGTGCCATATCGGCAAGAGAGCTAGCTGCCTTGAACATGGGGGGGAGATTATCCGGGATGGGGGGAATTGTCATTTTAAATGACAACAACCCACTAGGTGCACCGTCTTTCTCGAATTTGTTCCAATAACCATCCATGCATCGCGGATGGCGTCATCCCCCATCCCGGCGCCGTCGTCTATTACTGAGATGGTAACCAGATGCTGGACCAGTTTTGCCTCAGGACTGTGTTCATCAGCAAGGCAAGGACGTAGTTTGGCGGTCTCCCCTACAAGGTCGAAATGATTTTCTGGACTTAAGCCCCAACTCTTCAGCCGACCAAACTCGTCCTTGGATATCTCTTCCGGCACTCCGCTGTAGGTCGGAGTAATTCTGACGATGCAGAACGAAGCGTCGGCATCGTACGAGTTTTTGACCAGTTCGGTGATCGCGCCCTCTGCCGTCGCAACATTCTCGCGGCCGATCAAGCGAGCCGTTCGAGCAGAAACACGAAATGGAACTTCCTGAATGCTATTCATAGCGCACTCCAAAGGCTGGAAAGCGGGGCCGCGAAACTTCTCTCTCCAAATGGCACGACCTTGTCGTGATCATAGAGCACCATTCCTTGGACAAACTTGTCTCCACATGCGTCCGCCAACTTACGCAGTCCAGAAAAATCCGCCGCCGATACCGTCGCAGAGGATTTCACCTCAATCCCGACGATCTGGCCCCGCCGGTTCTCCAGAACCAAGTCGACCTCATTCTTTTCCTTGTCTCGGTAGTGAGCGAACGTGCATCGCTGTTCACTCCAGGAAGCAATCTTGCGAAGTTCGCTGAAAACAAAGGTCTCAAGGATCGAGCCGAAAGCGGTTCGGTCTTTCTTGACCGAATCCGGCGACACTTCACGCATCGCCGCCAGCAATCCCGCATCCAAAAAGTGAAGTTTCGGCGATTTTGTCAAACGTTTCAGCCGGTTCGTGAACCAAGGCTGGAGGGTATGCACGAGGTAAAGACTTTCGAAGATACCAACATACTTTTGCGTCGTGACATGGTTGAGGCCAATGGCGCCGCCAATACCGGAGTAATTCACCAATTGACCGGAATGTTCTGCTAGAACTGTCAGAAGCTTTGGCATGACGGAAAGCTGTTCGATTTGCGCCACGTCTCGTACATCTCGCTGGACAAGTGCATCGAGGTATTCGTGGTACCAGTCCTGTTTGCGCGACCATCTTCTCCGGCCAAGCGCCTCAGGGTAGCCGCCGGACAGAACGGTTTCGACTAAGCCATCCCCGACAACTATGTGGTCTACGGCTGGTTTTTTCCCTGCAAACGCCCTGTCGATAAAGTTCGATTTTACGCCTATGGTTTCGGCTTGGCTGAGAGGCAAGAGCCGTATGACCTCCATCCGTCCGGCGAGCGAGTCCGCAACCTTCGGAAGGGTCATAAGATTTGCGGAACCCGTCAACAGAAAGCGACCTGGTGTTTTGTCATCGTCGACCAGATTCTTGATTGCGAGCAGCAGGTCCGGCGCGCGTTGGACTTCGTCGATTACAGCACGATCCAGACCGCGCACAAAACCGACAGGGTCATCAACTGCCGATCTCAGAACGTTGGCATCGTCTAAAGTTAGGAAGGGCGTCTTGTCTCCTGCGACGTCCATCGCAAGCGTCGTCTTGCCTGATTGGCGCGGGCCGGAGATAAGAACCACGCGCGTGTCTGAGAGTGCTTCCTCTACTCTCTCTTTGGCGAATCTCGGGTACATTTCCCGCTCATCTTTGGCTGACCAATTGAAAGTACGCTCCCGACCGATTGAAAGTCAATACCCGACCGATTGAAGCTCTCGGACCGACCGATCGAAAGCCAGCAATCTAGGAAATTCACTCCGAGTCGCTCCGCTAATTGCCATGGGCCAGAGGCGCTGCGCCCTCCTGAACCTCCTGCCAGAGAGTATATTTTTCGGTAGCACTAGATTGTTTTTGTAGATACATAAACTATATGAGATGATGCAGGGTGAACAGATGTTGATGATCATCTGGGACGAGCTGAAGAGGCAGACCAACCTAGCCAAGCACGGGCTCGACTTTGCTGATATTGATGAGGAGTTCTTCCTGTCTTCGCTGGTAGTTCCTGCGAAGGAGAACCGCCACATAGCGATCGGGCGGCTTGCGGATGGAACGATCGCGGTTGTGTTTGCTGTTCTAGGAACAGAGGGCGTCTCGGTGATCTCGATGCGCCCCGCAAGCCGGAAAGAAAGGGAATTGCTATGACCAAGATGCATCTCAGCGAAGCCCAGATTCAGGCGATGATCGCTAGTGACCCGGATGCACCAGAGGCTACCGTTGCGCAACTTGTTGAGGCGAAACCGTTCTCGGATGTGTTTCCGGCGCTGGCCGAGAAAATGCGCAAGAATGTGGGGGGGCGCCCGAAGGTAGAGAACCCTAAGGTCGCAGTTTCCTTGCGCCTTGATCCCGAAGTTGTGTCCCGCTTTAAAGCCGAGGGGCCGGGTTGGCAGACACGTATGAACGAGGCTCTACGGCAAGCTGCGGGACTGGGGTGATCCATATTCTCGTGCTTCTGTCGGCTGAATTGTCGCCTTAATGCCGTGTTAAAGTCGTCACGCTGTCGGGTGAGATTTTGAAAGGATTGGTCTCGATGAAACTTAATCGGAGACGATCCATGACCCTTGTAAGAGCGGTGCGTGACGGTCACCTTCCAGTGTGTGTATGCGTGAATTTGGATGATGGCGTAATTTGAAGGACGGCGTATCGTGGCAGGGGATCAAGCCAGCCAGAACCCCACAAGGAGCGATACGCCATGGACGAATCCACCCCATCAGTTCTCAACGGAAATCAACAGTCGCGCGGCTCAGCACGTCTTCGGCCCATTGATTCAGGCTCTTACCTGCCAGCTCAGCGGCCACAGCCGCCTTGCGGTGCAAATCTGGGCTAACCCGGAACATCATCTGACCCGAAAAGGCTTTCTGAGGCTCCTTTCCAATGCTCGCACAGGTTTCAAGATAATCTTCCACAGCTTCGTGAAAGGCTTCTTTCAGCTCAGACACACTGTCAGCGTGAAAGCCTACGACATCACGGATTCCGGCAATGCGGCCAACAAAAATGCCGTCTTCATCATCATATTCAACACGGGCGCTATAGCCCTTGTAGCTCATTGTATTTGTCACGGTGTCACTCCTATGCGCTCTAGGAAGTCTCTGGCATCCCGCACCTGATAACGCTTTGCCTCTTTGGCTGGGTGCGGGCGGTGAAAGGTTGCTATTTCACCATCCTTCACGAACCTCACCCGAGAGCCGCGCCCTTCGACAACCTCAGCTCCTATGGCAATCAGCAAGCCTTCTACAGCCGCCCATTCAATCGTTCCTGACACTGGGTCAGTGAACACGGCTTTCAGTGTCTTGCGATGCTTGCTGTTCACCCTACCAACATACACCTTGCTAGCACATTTTGCAAGCATACCCCGAATTCTATGGCAAGCCATAGAACACGAAACACCGCGCCTACCCGCTGACGGCTGCCGCAGAAGCTTCGCTCGCGATAAGGCCGTTATCGCTGAATCGGATCACATCGGTTTAGTCCTTGATCCGCCACATCCTGAACCGCCCCTGTTGCGTCACCTCTTTGATCAGGCCCCTCTTTTCCATGTAGGTGAGGTTTCTTTGAACAGCTGCACGACTTGCGCCGGTTAACACCTCCGCCATCGGGGCCGACACCAAAGGCCACTCTGTCAACACAGACCGAAGAGCGGTCGGAGTTCGCCCCGAAAGCCGAGACAGGGCTTCTTCCGTCCGGGCATTCCACGTTTCGGTATCATCCAGATGGCGCATCGCCGTTATAATCGCGCTGTTCATCCCCTCCAGCCAGTGGGCAAGACGCTCTGGTGGGGCGCCCGAGGCCCGCAGCCCCCCTGCCCCACCCATTGCAAGCGGCGCAAAGATGACCCCGTTTCCATCGCTGGCTGCGATCCTGGACGCGGTAACGGCGGCTTCGATCCGGTCGCCGTGTTGCCCAAGGCCCGCCAGGCTCCAAAGATGAAAACCCATGCAAGCCCGCGTGATCGGGTGGAGATCGGCAGCCGCGGCCATCACGTCCAGCCATCCGCCCGCGCGATCCTCGAAACGCTCGGCATTGTCCTCAATGTTCTCGGGGTCACGGCGATCAAGAAAGGCAGCCAAGTCAACCTTCGGGCCGGGACCGCCGGTCAGGCGCCGAACAGCCCATCCAACTCTTGCCAAGGCGTTTGAGTCATCCTGAGCGCCCGACAGACGCATTGATATCCAGAGCGCCAACCGATCAGCACTCACGCGATCCCCTGCGAACCAGCTCAGCTCTGCCGCCTCGATCAGAGCGAGCCGATGCCGCCACCCCTCTGGGCCACGCAGCAGCCGATCATCCAGAGCGCCCAGACGTCCGGCGACCCGCGCCAGATGCGCAGCGTGAAGCCCCTCTGCCTTTGCCCAGTCACCGATGACAGAAGTCTCGGACGGTTCTGCCCGTGGTCCGGGTGGCAAGTCATCCGGCTCTTCTTCAAGCGGCCCAGGCAGAAACCAGAGTTCCTCTTCCTGAGCATCTTCATCCCCCTCGGCCATGATGAGGGGGTCGTCGAAATCGTCATTCAAAGTAAATGCTTGTGGATTCATATATGCAAAATATAATAATTTTGCATATTACCAAAGATATTCTTCCGGAAACCCAAGCGCTTTATATAATATGCCCGTGCGCCTGCTAGTGGAACCTCTCAGATCGCGCTCAGCGCAAGGAAACCAAGGGTTTTGGGACGAGAACGACGAGAGAAACACCCATTGCACACGTTTATAAATGGTCGTTTATTGATGATATATTAAAATGCAAAAACTGCAAAAAGTCGGTTTCCATGCCCCTGATAGGCTATGCGCGCGTATCCACAGAGGATCAAACCCCTCTGCCCCAGTCTGAAGCCCTGCAATCTGCGGGATGCGCCGAAATCTTCGAAGAACACGCCTCAGGTGGCAATCGGGCGCGGCCGGTGCTTGCAAGGGTGCTTGAAAAGATCAGCAAGGGGGACACCCTGGTCGTCGTGCGGATCGACCGGCTTGCGCGGTCTTTGTCGCACTTGCTTGAGGTGATCGAAAGACTGGAGGGCAAGGGGGCGTTCTTCCGCTCGCTCCAGGACCCGATAGACACCGCCTCGCCTCAGGGCAAGTTCACGTTGCAGGTTCTGGGCGCTGCGGCTGAGTTCGAACGCGCTCTAATCCGCGAGCGTACCAAGGCCGGACTTGCCTCGGCACGCTCAAAGGGCCGCGTCGGCGGCAACCCAGGTCTTCGCGCCAAGGACCCTGAAGCGCTGCGCAAGGTGCGGTTGGCACGACAGGACGGCTACATGGAGCGCTTGAACGAAACTGCGCAGGATTGGGTGCCCCATGTACGCCGCCTGCGGCCGGATATGGCCTGGGAAGACGTGCTGCGTATCATCAATGCTCCCCTGCCCCACGACCGCCACTGGACCCAAAGCCGTTTGCTCCGCGCCGTGAAGGCATACGTGGGGGACGGATTCCTGCCCGCTGAAGTGCTTGGACGCGCTGGACGTCGCGAAACCGACGATCGCCTGCCTGCGATTGTCGCGGCAATCAAAGGTGCTGACCCCGAGATCACCTTGCAGGCAATCTGCGACCGACTGGAATCCATGCGTGAGCGCACACCTCGCGGTCGTACCAGCTGGCAGCCTTCCTCAGTCAGAATGCTACTGGAGCGGGCAGAAAAACTGGGGCTCCTCTGAAGGCGGCTAAGGTTGGCTGCGCCCCCTCAAGCTGCGGTTAGTCCCGGTCGCTCTGAGGGGCCTTGGACCATGCCAGCGCAGCACCTGGCTCAGCCCCTTCCCGCAGTCGTGCCTGACTGGTCTCGCCAGTGCGTTCGGCGTGGCGGGCCGCTCCGCTAATTGCCATGGGCCAGAGGCGCTGCGCCCTCTTGGATCACCTGCCAGGGGCGGCAGGCGAGGCCTACCACGTGGCAATATCACTCAAGGATCGTGGCCAGCTTGGCCAGAACCTCATCCATGATCGCAGCCGGGATGCTCTCGACTTTCCGCCCCTTCCGAGCGCGAATGTCGAGAGCACGCGGCTGGTCACAACGCACCACGCCCACAATGCTGGTGCCTGCCCCCATCAATGAGACGGCGAAGCCCGCTGTTCGGGCGAAGTTGCCGCCCTGAGTGATCGGCAGGACCACCGGTACGCCCGTCAGCCGGTTGAACGGCCCCGGCGAGACGATCAGCACAGGGCGCGTGCCTTGCTGCTCGCTGCCCTGTGTCGGGTCCAGCGGCACGATGTAGGTATCTCCGCGTTCCATCAGATGAGCTCATCACCCATTGGCGTGTCATCGAGCCAGGTGCGGTCATCGTTGGTCAACTCAGCCGCGCCATCGCACTGCGCCAGCAGCTCGTCGAGCGTGTAGCGCGGGCGGGGCTGCGGATCGACCACTAGTCGCCCGTTGTCGACAGCCAACCCGACTTTGGCCCCTGCCCCGATGTGCAGCAGATCCAGTAGGGCGGGCGGAACGGCCATCATCACTGATCCGCCGACCTTGCGCAGATTTGTAGTGTGCACGTGCGCCTCCATTGTTATACTTAAATATAACATCTTGTGGACTCTGTACCAAGAGGGAAGTTGATGACCTCCGACAAACTCGGGGCGTTTCATAGCCGCTGCCTCAGCAGTCTCCTATACCACCAGCTTCAGGCTAAACACGACCACCTGGCCAGGCCCGTTGCACTTGTGTGGAAGCCACCGCAACACGAGTCTGACGTCCCAGTAAATCCAGCAGAACCCATATGCGCTGCTCCGAAGAAATCTTATCCACCGTCGCTACAAAGTCGGCAAATGGCCCCTTGATCAGCTTCACCTGATCTCCGACATCCAGATCTTCTTGAGGCAGCATCTTGCCATCTTGATCACAGCGTGCACGAAGCTCGCGAATCAATTCCGAAGGAACGGTAGCGGGCACCTCCCCAAAAGATACCAACCGAGATATACCGTAAGTTGAGTGTATCTTTCGATAAATCCCTTTAGACAAATCAACCGCAACAAAAACATATCCTGGGAACAATGGCTGCATGCGTGTCAGAAAGCGACCACGCGCACGTCGGGTTTCTTCCTGCATAGGCAAGAATACCTCAAACCCCTGTCGGGTCAGGTTTTTTTCTGCAATTAAGTGGCTATTCGGCTTACAGAGCGCCAAAAACCACTTATTTTTAGGATAAATCTCCACACCCATAATGGCACCCTTTCCGTTCAAAAATGAACGATATCATATATTCCGCGCATCCATAGACCACACTTTAGAGCAAAGTCTCGCGCACGCGATAATACGCCTACCTCTTATGTATGCAGCATTGTTTCACAATTGAGACATGCCGCGATGCAGTATAAACTAAAAGTTGTGAAACCTTAATACGAGTGTGCTAACCTTACGACAGCCACAAGATTTACCGGTCTACAGATATGCAACTTAATGTTTTTTCCATACCTCTGCCCTTTGGCTTGGCCGAACTTACCTTGACGCTTGTTTCGGTGATGATTTGCACCGTGATGGTGATTTTAGGGCGTGTGCAACCACGCCTCTCCGGACGCGTTGCAGACTTAAGCTCAGTGCAGGCCATGCATGTCAATCTGACCCCTCGCGTCGGCGGGGTCGGTATATTCGCAGCAATCCTCATCTCCATTCTGTTTGCTCCGCAAGCGGCACAAGATAACTACTTACGCTTTGTGCTGGCCACATCGCCTCTCTTTGTCACCGGCCTCATCGAAGATTTAGGTTACGGCATCTCCCCACGTGGACGTTTGCTGGCAGCCATGGTTGCGAGCTTGGCAGTGGTTTTGTTACTGGAGATTTGGATGCCACGCACCGGTATCCCCGGATTGGATGTAGTCGCCTCGCATTGGGCTATCGGTATCCCTCTCACCCTGCTGGTCACTGCAGGTGTCGCAAACGGGTTCAATCTTATTGATGGCGTGAATGGCCTGGCTGGCGTCACCGCCATAGGAGCAGCAATCGCTCTCGCGCTAATCGCACACGAGGCCGATTATGAACGTATGGTGCCTTTGGCAACAATGGTCGCCGCAGCTGTTTTGGGATTTCTACTCCTCAATTACCCGTTTGGGCGCATCTTTCTTGGAGATGCCGGAGCCTACACATTGGGGTTCGTCTTGAGTTGGTTCGGCGTGGCAATCTTGTTTCACGTTCCCACAGCCTCTCCTTGGGCAATCCTTTTGACTGTCTTTTGGCCCGTCGCAGACACTTTGCTTGCCGTCTACAGACGTTCACGCCGGAACCTGCCGGCTATGGCTCCTGACCGCCTCCACGTACATCAGCTGGTCATGCGAGCATTGGAAATTTTTGTTTTAGGACGGAACAAGCGCCGGATCGCAAATCCTCTGACAACTCTGATCCTCATGCCATTTATCCTCCTTCCCCCACTGACTGGCTATTTGCTTTGGGACAAATCTGGGCAGGCTTTCATAGCCGTCATGCTTTATGGTACGGTTTTTGCAGTGAGTTATCTGGTCGCGGTTAAGCTTTGCGAAAGAATGATGCGGCATCGGCGCAAGCCTTGCCTGCAAGACACGCAAAATCAAGACGACGAAGACCTCTTGGCCTCCTCTCAAGCCTGATCCTCAGCCAATTCGACCTTCGTCGCCCTATCCCGATGCCACGGCATTCGCTAACAGCTTCCGAGTGAGACTGACGTCTACTGCGGCGCAAGCTTTTGCCTGAAACTATGCCCCTGACAAGATTACTTCACAAACAAAGGACGGATATATACAAGCTTTCGGAACTGCACACTAACCCCCAACAACACCACGGGTGCCAGGCGCACAGCCTCCTCACCGCGGAAACGATAGAGCCAATGAAATCACACTCTTTTCTACTATGGCTCTATCTTATTTTCAGCCAATGCTCTGACGGAATTTACCGGCAGATTTACCGCAAGCGCATCCGCATCGGCAAAGAAGACCCATTCAGAATCAGCGAAAGATTTGGCCATAGCCAAGCGGTTCGACCAAGCAATAAGTTGATCTGGTTTCATGCTGCCAGTCTGGGTGAAAGCAAAGCCATCCTGGAAGTCGTGCGCCGCCTCCTCAAGCACCGCCCTGAACTCTCCGTTCTGATTACGAGCACGACGGTAAACTCTGCTGAAATGCTGGCACGTACCCTACCAGAGGGAGCATTTCACCAGTTTTCACCAATCGACACGCGCAAAGCGGTACGCCGCTTCCTCAATCACTGGCACCCGGACATAGCGATATGGACAGAAAGCGAACTCTGGCCTCGTCTGCTTCTCGAAACATCGAAGCGAAACATTCCAATGCTGCTGATCAATGCCAGGGTCTCTCTGAAAACGTCAGAACGCTGGCAAAACTGGCCCCGCACGGCACGAGGGCTTCTGTCACCCTTCAGTAAAGTTCTGGTGCAGGATGAGAAGATGGCCGACTTGATGCAAAAGCTTGAAGTCGAAAAATCCCGCTGGCTCGTCTCCGGCTCCCTAAAAGAGGATCTTCCCAGCCTGCCGGTGGATATGAGTGCGCTCTCGACCCTCCGATCACTCATAGGCACGCGGCACTGCTGGACCGGTGCCTCTACTCATGACGGGGAAGAAACCATCCTCGCAGATGCGCATAAAGCCATTCGCGAAAAGACGGGCTTGGACTCACTGCTGATCCTCGTGCCCAGGCATCCTGAACGCGGAGACCACATCGCAGAGAGTTTACGGCAAAAGGGATGGTCTGTAGCCCTTCGGTCCCGCCAGGAGGCACCGGATCAGAACGTTCAAATCTACATTGCTGATACACTTGGCGAGATGGGCATCTGGTATCGGCTCTGTCCTGTCTCTTTTATAGGCGGGGCCCTGTCACCGATCGGGGGGCATAACCCGTATGAACCAGCCCTGTTGGAATCCGCTATTATCCATGGACCGCATGTCTTCAATTTTTCCGAAATTTATCAACGTCTGCACCTGGCGGGGGGTTGTCTGCAGGCCGCAACTCCGCAAGGCATCGCCATTGCTGTGGTAGATCTGTTGGATGACGAGTATCGGAAAAGCGTCATTCAGAATGCCGCGCAGGCGCTCAAACAAGACGGTAGCGCCACGGAAACCACTCTGCGTGCGATCCTGAACCTGATTGACTGATATCCATTCGAAGGCTGAAACCTTTCGCATGCGAAAGGTTGATGTCCCCGCTACAGTCTCTGATTTCAATGATAGTCTCTTGATGACTTTCGTCTTGCGCGGATGCCATCTCTTCGCGAGCTTCAAAGTAAGCTTACGCCGAGGGCCGTCTGGCGGGCTGATTTCGCGAGGGTTTAACGAGTGTCCTTATGGACGCACACGAAGACACCCCCCGCATTGAAG
>NZ_FXTO01000048.1 GCF_900182725.1 Thalassovita litoralis | reverse complement strand
CCTGGAGACGAAGCTATGAGTTTCCGGTGGTTCATCCCCCCACCATCGGACGGCATCCCGGCAGGGGGCTTCTCGCCTACCTTCCTGATCCCTTGCCGGGGTGCTGAATGTTCTGGTCCGGTCGTGAATGGGGGTTCTGCCCCCAAACAAATCAGCCATAAGAACTTCCTTTCTTGGCTGGTGGCGGATTTCAGCGAGGGTCCAATTTCGCTGGCGTCCGCGTGGTGCCGCACTTTTCTCAAGGGGGCGGTTTCCCCGGTCGGGGCGATGTTGTCGCATCGTCCCGGCCATATAATCCCACTCACGCGGAATGTGCTTTCGTTGCTCATGGTTTATTTTTGCCTGGGTTTTGCGGCCCGTGAGCCTGTTGGAGCGCGGATCGTATGACCCAGAACCGTTCCACCGCCGTCATGCAGCGCCGCCATGAGCCGCATAAGTCGCTGGACGATTTCCCGACGCCACCCTGGGCCACGCGGGCGCTATGCGATTTTCTTGTGACACAAGGGCATCAGCTACGCGGGATGTCTTGTCGCGAACCTGCTGCCAACCGGGGTCACATGGTGCGCCCATTGTCGGAGTATTTCGGGTCTGTCGTGGCATCAGATGTCCACGATTATGGCGTTGGGTTTCCGGTGCGTGATTACCTGTTCGGTCCGGTGGAAAGCACGGATTGGACTGTGACAAACCCGCCATTCCGGTTGGCTGAACAATTCATCCAGCGTGCGCTGGAAGTCAGCGACAGCGGTGTCGCCGTGATCGTGCGGGCTGCGTTTCTGGAGGGGCAGGGGCGCTATGACCGCTTGTATGCACGCACTCCACCCAGCGACATCCTGCAATTCACGGAACGCGTCGTGATGCACAAGGGGTGGCTGTCCCCGGATGGTAGCACGGCCACAGCCTATGCCTGGCTGGTCTGGGATAAGTCCGCCCACCCTGCGCTCGGTCCACGGTTTCACTGGATTGCGCCTTGTCGGAAGCGGCTGGAAAAAGAGGAGGATTATCTGTGATGGATATACGGATTTCTGGTAGCCGCGCCGATGGGTGCAATTCGAACTCTGGTGGCCGCCCGCTGGCCCTGCGGCGGATCTGCGGTGTCTGCCGCCATTTCACGGGTCACAATATCCGAGACATCGGTGGCTGTGCACATTTCGGCTATGGCGAGGTGCCTGGCACGATCAGTGCCGGGGATTGCGACATCTGGGAACGGCACACAGTTGCGCCGGGCGAAACTAAGGTGACGCGCCCCACGCTGCCGGGCGGGCTGACTACCACCAAGGTCAAGGCCCCGCGCAAGCCGCCGCAGCGCAATCCCAACGCTGTTCCTCAGGCAGATCGCCTGCGGCAATATCCGCTGCTGGCAAAAGAAGGCCTGACCCTGCCGCAGGCGGCGGAACGTCTGGGCGTGGGGCGGGCCACCATAGTGCGCGATCTGGGTGAGCGCGGTCTGCGCTGGACGGTGCTGCGGGATGGCGACAAGGCCGCACCTGCCGCCACGCTGGATGACGTGGCGCGGGCGGTCGCGCAGGTCTGGGGGCTGGATGCGGCGCAACTGCTGGGGCGGGGTGGTGATGGCGTCGGAAATGCGCGGGCGGTGGCCTATGCGCTGTCGCAGGATTTGACCGGTCTCAGTTCGTCCAGGATCGGGGAGTTTTATGCAGGCAGGCACGGCAAGACCATTCTGGCGGGAGCTGATCGCGCCCGGGACAAGCTGTTCGAAAAATATGCCGATCAGGTGCGCCGGGTGCGCGATCTGATCGCGGCGCAGTATCTGAAAGGGGCCGCATGATGACGCAGACCATATCGATGCAGGATGTCTTGGAGGTGGTTGCGGACCATTTCGGCGTCAGCCTGGAGGTGCTGATCGGACGTTGTCGGGATTGGGAAATCTGCGCGGTGCGGCACATCGCCTTCGGTCTGGGTCGGGAACTGACGGGCCAAAGCCTGCCGCAAATCGGGCGCTATTTTGGGCGCGATCATACAACAGTTCTGAGCGGTTTACGGCGATATGAAGTGGTGCTGGCAGTCGAGCATGACGGACTGATTGACGAAATACGACAGCGCATCATCGCCAGATCGCGCGCGGTATTCGTGCGCAATGAGCGACGGGCGGTGTTTCGCAGTGTGCGGAGGGTGGCGTGATGAAACTTGGTACGTGCGGAGGATGCAAATTCTGGGATGGCCATGACGCAAGTATCCCACATGGGCGTTGCCGTCGCCATGCGCCGCGCCCGGCGATAGGAGAAGTCGGAGTAGAGAGTATGTCTGGCGATTATCTGGCACCTGTATGGCCAGAAACACTCCCGTTTGAATTCTGCGGGGAGTGGGAGGCGAAGCAATGACGAGTAGCAGCTGCAATCTGCGAGTCGTCAATAAGGATGACAAGCCTGTTTATCCAATCCCGTATGGCGAGCGCCTTGCATCGCATTCCTTTTTTCCGTTCCACTATGATCGTTTCTTGAACTCTGATTTCATCTTGGATGGCGCTGAATGGGATGTTCAGGCAGTGGCGCTGACCCTGTGGTGCAAATCGCAATATCAGAACCCTGTTGGCACGCTGCCTGATGATGACCAAAAGTTGGCCGCGCTGGTAGGGGTGTCGTCCGACGAATGGGCAAAGTTCAAGCGGCGTGTTCCATCACCAATGCACGGATGGAAGCCTTGTTTCGTGCAGGACCGCGATGGCAAGCTGCGTGATGATAAGGGGCCGCGTCTGATGCATGACGTAGTGGCTGAGGTCGCTTACGAGGCGTTGGGTTTCAAAGAAAAGAACGCAGAAAAGAATCTTGCGGACAAAGAGCGGCAAGCTCTGACGCGATTGAGAAAAGTTGTTGCCTCATTGGGTAACGAGCGTCTGTCGAAAGACGAAATGTACATCGTGATGCTGCATCAGTGGCTTGATGAAAACTACCCAACTGGCTACCGCACTTCGCCTCGCGTCGTTGAGGGAATGCATGCCTTGGGCACTCGCAAAATGTGAACGCCAAATGTGTCCATTTCTGTCCGTGTGACACTTTTGGACAGAATCGTGACACTTCGGATCAGAATGTGTGGACTGTAGAAAGGAACACACAACACAAAGAATAAAAAAGGAAAGTTCGGTTGGCGTGCTAATTTTGACGGTTTGGCCTGTGGATAAGTCTTGGATGGGCTGAGAAAGGAGATTGTGATGAGCGATGACGACATGACCGAAACCAAGCGCGGGCGGGTAAGGCGGCTGCTGTTGGAGCCTTTGCAGGATCTCGGTTTTCGTTTCAAGAAGGGCACCCCGGATGATGTTGCATCGCGGCGGTTGGCGGCGCTGTGCGATGACATGGCCTATCTCTCGGATGAAGCGCTGCGGCGTGTGGCGCTGGCGATGCGAGACAAGGGGGAGGGGTCGGCTCGATGTTTCTGGCCTGAGCGCGCAACATTCATAGCCTTTGCCCAGATGGCACAGCCGCGCCCTATCGAGGATATGCCGGGCATGGCGTCGTGGTTTGCCAGTGCGGCGGGATCGGCGGCGCAGGAACAGGATCGGTTGGTGGCTGAATATCGTTGGTGGCGGGTCAAGCATCGCCCGCCGATGAATGATGGTGAGCGGCGGCGGATATCCGAGCGCGCTGCGCAGTGGCGGAGTCAGGCTGAAAGGTTCCGTGATCGTCTTATGCGCGGTGTCGTTTTGGATCAGCAGGATCAGGGGTGGCTGGCGGCCTATGACGCGGACCACGCAGCGGCGCTGGCTCTGGTTCAAAGGGGGCAGGCGGCATGACAAAGCAGGAGCGGGGTATGATGGCAGGGCAGCAGGTAAGGGGTTTGGGTGCCAAGAAGATAATCAGCATTCATGCCTTGCTGGAATGGGCGTTTCGGCGTGAGTGTGCCCGGCTGGACTTTGCAGAGGATGGGGAAAGCATACTGGGCTATGGCTATGCGTCCATGACAGCAATGATCCTGCGGCATGAGCAGCTGGGGTGTCGGATCGATGGTGGTGGGCGTAGTGAGCCGCATCCGGATGCCGATGCTGTGGCGGCTGCTGTGTCAGCTCTGCCAGAAGCACGGGGCGGACGGCGCATGGCGGTGTGGATTGCCGAGTTGGCGCGGGCCGGGGCGGTGCCGGATTGGATGCCGGATGCTGCGCCTCGGGTATATCCAGTCGAAACTCATACGAACCGTTATGGTATCCGTGCCAAGACTGAAGATGCAGCGCGCTTGGGTGCACATGGGTGGCCTATGCAATCCCGTCGCAACCGTAAGGGGCAGATTGTGCAAGAGGCGGTGCTGTTCTGCCCCGTTTCTGTGCGGCCCACCGTTGCTGATATAGCGCGTGCGCGACGGTCATATCTTGATTGGTGGGGGGCTTTGCATGAGCTGCGCTGTTCATTCCAGATATACAGTGGGCTGAGCTCATTCGATGTGAGCTGTGAAATGCCTCCGCGAGCACCTTGGTTAAAAAATGTTGACGGTGAACTTCTAGGGGGCTAGACATTCAACCAGCTTCCGAATTGCGCCCGGCGAGGACTGATCCTCCGCCGGGCGTTTTCGTGTCTGGGCGATGCCTTGCCTTGGGGCTGCGGGTCCTTCCGGGGTTCAGGCGTATACGGTGCGGCAGAGGCCGGAGGTTTTGCCCCGCTAAACGTCGCAGAAAGCCTAAACTAAGACAGCTAAACAACTATACCCCCCTAAATCAGGAGGAAAATATTCTCATGGTCGGACTGACAGCAACGCAGTTGGCGGAAGAGCTGGGTTTGACCAAGGGGCGTGTCAGCCAGCTGGTCGCGGCGGGAAGGTTGGATGGATGTTTCTCTGGGGATGGACGGGGCCGCCGGTTCGATCTTCAGGCCTGTGTTTCCCTGCTCGGTCGCAATCTCGATGCCGGACAAATGCTTGGAAACGGGGCGTCCACTAAACGCCGCCTATCGGAGTTGCAGAGCGGGGCGGGCGACACTGAACCGGCTGAATTTGTTCCGCGTTCTGGGACGGAATTACACCCGAAGGATTCGGATCGATATGAACTCGCCCGCATTCAGAAGGTTGAGGAGGAAGCACGCCGACTGCGCCGCGCCAACGCTGAGGCAGAGGGAACCGTTGTGCTGGCCTCCGCAGTGCGCAGACAGGTCACGCAACAGATTGGTCAAGAGATTGCGGAGTTTGAAACAGTGATGCGCGAAGCTGCCCGACAAATGGCAGATCGTTTCGGAGTGGATTATCGGGCCGCGCGTCAGGTTCTTGTGGAGGCTTGGCGGGCTCATCGCGGTACGCGGCAGGCAAAACTGAGCGAGCGAGCAAGCACGACAGAAATGTCGGATGCGGAACAAGAGGCAAATTTCTGATGGGTTTTCTGGCGGCGGCAGAGAGAATTGTGGCTGAGGCTCTCTCAGCCGCGATGGCCCCGCCGCCGCGGCCCGATATTACGCGTTGGTGTGAGGAAAACATCGTCTTCGATGAGCGTTCGCCTCTTCCTGGACCGTTTCGGATTGATCGCTTTCCGTTCCTCAAGGAGATTCATGAGGTTCTGTCGCCCGAGCATCCAGCGCGGGAAGTGACCATTCGGGGTTCTGCGCAATGGGGTAAGACGGTTTCGATTGTGAACCCGGTGGTTGGTGCCTGGCATGAGTTTGGGCCATTGGACAGCCTTGTGGTGCATCCCACGACAAGTGCCGCAACGGAGTGGGCTGACAACAAGTGGCTCCCCATGCGTCGGCAGGCTCCAAGCCTTCGGAGGATATTCGGCGAGGGGCGTGGCGATCACAAGGACGCTAAGTTCAATCAGGAAACTCTGGCCCGGAATGGGTCGCTGAAAATCACCAGCGCGGGTTCGCCTGATGACCTTGCCGGGACGTCACGGCGTCTTGTGGTCATGGACGATGTCGCAAAATTCGAGATGACCCCAAAGGGTGATCCTGAAGCATTGGCGGAAAGCCGTGCATCCGGATTTGAGGATGCAAAGGTATTGCGGGTTTCGACACCGCAGATCAAAGGGACCTGCAGGATATCCCGGGCCTATGACCGGAGTGATCGCCGCCTTTTTCATGTGCCATGTCCGCATTGCGGGCATGAGGCCCCTCTGACTTGGGAGAATTTCAGGAAAAACCTGAATCCCGAGCGATTGAACGCAGCGTGTTTCAGCTGTGATCAGTGCGGAGGTGTTATTGAGCATGCCGACAAGGAACGGATCGTGTCCCAAGGACGCTGGGTTGCGCATAATCCGGCGGGGGATCATCCGGGTTTTCATCTTTGGAGGGCATATGCCCCCCAGCGAGACTGGGTTTCGATTGCGGTGGATTATGCGCGTGCCATGGGGTGGACGGCGGTCCGGGCGAGTGGCGAAGCGGAGGGGGCGGTTGCTGACAAGGTCGAGGCGGAGACGGAGCAGACCTTTTTTAATGATGTGCTGGGTTTACCGTTTGAGCAGGCCAGCAAGGGGCCCGATTGGGAGCTGTTGCGGGATCGCGTGGAGAATGCGCCCGAGGTAGAGGGCCGACCACGTGGCGTGGTGCCGTCACGTGGTGTTATCCTGACCGCCGGTGTGGACTGTCAGGGGGATCGCACCGAAGTTCACGTTGTTGCCTTTGGTGAGCACTATCGCCGTTGGGTGGTGGATTACATCGTGATTCCACATCACATCGGTGACGATGCCGGGCGTTTGGCGCTCGATGCGTTGCTGAAAACCAGTTGGCGGACGGAGTTGGGGCTTCGCCTGCCGCTCGACATGATGGCGATTGATGGTGGCACATATACCGAAGATGTCTGGTCTTATGCCCGGCGCTGGCCGTGGTCACGGGTGATCATCGTCAAGGGGGCCTCAACCCAGAATGGCCCGATCATGGCGCCTATGAAATTTGAGCGTCGCAATGATGGGCAGGCCAAACGGCGTCAGAAACGGGCATTCATGCTGAATGTCAGTCAGTTGAAGGCCGATTTTTACACGTGGCTGGACAAGGACGATCCAGTTGAGCGCGGGTATTGCGATTTTCCGCTGGGGTTGGGTGATGAGTATTACCGACAGATTACCTCCGAGATCCGTGTTCTGAAACGTAGCCGAACCGGGGTGGTGACGAGCTCTTGGGAACTGGCGGAGCCCACGCGCCGAAACGAGGGTCTGGACACGATGAACTATGCCGAAGCGGCGGCCCGTCGCAAAGGATGGACCGCCCTGACGGCTGAAGAGTGGGATGCGCTCGGTGCAGAACGGTCGGCTCCCGCCCCGGACTCTCAGGGCGATCTGTTCGAGCAAAGCGTACGCGCAGTGGCACCGCCACAGCCCGTACTCCCCCAGCGCGGACTGCGCGGGCAAGTGAGGTAAGATGACAGCGATTGATTATGATGCCCGCCTGACACTGATTCAGGCGGCGATCACGGCTATTCTGGAAGGCAAAGTCCAGAGCTACGACTATGAGGGCCTGTCGGTCACGCGTCTGGATCTGGATTGGCTGAGCCGGGAAGAGGAGCGGCTGATTGCTAAGCTGAACCGCCGCAATCGTGGTGGGGTCTTCCGGACGGCGGTGCCGCGATGAGTGGTCGCGCTGAATTGACCGCCCTCGATCGCGTTGTGGGCTGGCTTTCACCGGTTGCCGGACTGCGACGGGTTCAGGCACGTGCCGCCTATGCCAAGGTTTCCGGATATATCGGGGCACGCCGGGATCGCAGTTCGATGCGCAGCTGGAACACCCAAGGGGCCAGTGCCGATGCGGATACGCTTCCGGACCTGGACACGTTGCGGGCCCGGTCTCGTGATCTGGTGCGTAACGATCCGCTGGCTCAAAGCGCCATCGCAACGAAGGTTGTGAATGTGGTCGGTACCGGCCACGTGGTCCGTCCGGAAATCGACCATGAGCGCCTTGGGATATCCCGGGATCAGGCAGATGAATGGGAGGGGCTGGCGCTCGATATCTGGACGAACTGGGCGGAGAGTCCGGATTGTGATGTCACGCGGACGCAAACTTTTGCCGAGCTTGAGGATTTGATGTACCGCTCCCGGCTTCTTTCCGGAGACGTGCTGGCGATCCGCAGGTTCCGCCCGCGCAAGGGGCGGCTGCTCGCGACCTGCCTGCAGGTGGTTGAGGCTGACCGGCTGTCGAATCCAAACTGGCAGCCTGACAGCGCGACCTTGGCAGGCGGTATCGCACTGGATGAAGACGGGGCCCCGACGCATTATCATTTTGCCAATCGTCATGCGATTGATCGGCACCGGCAGGGGGCAGTGTCGTGGCAGACTATCCCGGCTTATGACCGCGTCGGGGACAAGCTGGTGCTCCATGTGCATGGGGTGCGGTGGCGTCCTGACATGTCACGATATGCGCCGCTGCTTGCGCCGGTGATTGAATCTCTGAAGCAGCGGTCGCGGTATTCCGAGGCGGAACTGATGGCTGCGGTGGTCAGTGCCTGTTTTACAATCGGTTTGCGATCAGAGGATGGAGACCTCGGGGCGCAGCTCGGTGCCACTAATGCAGCATCCGGCCAGTCCAAGGGGGCGGCTCCGATCAATATCGTGGAGCCGGGCCAAATCTTCGACATCTTGCCTAATGAGGAGGTGAAGGGCTTCACCCCGGGACGCCCCAATCCACAGTTTTCCCCATTCATTGATGCGATCGCGCAGGAGATCGGGACGGGCACCGATTTGCCCTATGAGCTGCTGATGAAGAAGTTTCAGGCCAGCTACTCGGCCAGCCGGGCCGCTCTTGAAATGGCATGGCAGTTTTTCCGGACGGATCGCAAGCTGCATGTCACCCAGTTCTGCAAGCCTGTTTATGCAGATGTGATTGCTGAGGCCATTGCGCGTGGCCGCCTGAAAGCTCCGGGGTTCTTTGCAGATCCGCTGATCCGAAGTGCCTGGCTGAGTGCGGAATGGATGGGCCCGGCGCGCCCGACCATCGATCCGACGAAAGACGCGGATGCGGACGCCAAATATCTGGACATGGGGGCCACCTCATTGACCCGCATCACGGCGGAACGGTTCGGTGCGGATTTCCGGTCAGTGCGGCGCAGACGGTCTCAGGATGGCAGTGACGGTTACAGCAGCAAGCCAAATCCTGCCCCGGGTAGCACGGCAAAGCAGGATGCCGAAGACGACGATAATGACAATGATCTGGAGACTGAATGATGCTTGTGGATCGATCCAGCCGCATCTGGGCCCTGCGTCAGGATGAAATGATGATCGCGGATGCGATTTCGCAACGCGGCCAGCTGCGGGAAGCCGCCGCTGTCTCTGAGGGGGAGCGCCTGAAAGGGTCTGATTTTGCCCGGGTTCACGCCGGTGTCGCAGTCATTCCCGTGCGGGGCATGCTCATGCGGCAGATGTCGTGGTGGTTCTGGTCCTATCAGGAGATCATGCGCGACATCCAGCTTGCGCAGGAAAGTCGCCTGGTGAGCAGCATTGTATTGGATGTCGACAGCCCCGGAGGTCTGGTTGCGGGCTGTGCTGATTGCGCCGCGTTCATCGCTGAGAGTGGACCCAAGCCGATTGAGGCGTTTGTTGGCGGGCTGTGCGCTTCTGCTGCCTATTGGCTTTCCAGCGCCGCCGATCGCATCGTTTTAGGATCCGGCTCGACTGTCGGGTCGATCGGCGCAGTGATCGAATACGTGGATCTTGAGCCGATGTTCGAAAAGATGGGTGCGCGCATCGTTCGGGTGGTCTCTGGCGACAGCCCAAACAAGCGCCTTGATCCCGACAGCGAGGCCGGGCGGGCGGAAATGCAGGCTCTGGTCGATGCGAGCTGCGGTGAGTTCGTGGCCAGCGTGGCATCGGGTCGGGGCGTAACAGACGCCGAGGTTCTGGAGCGTTTCGGTCAGGGCCTTGTGTTCGATGCCGATGCGGCGATCAGCCGGGGCATGGCCGATGCGCGTGGCACCCTCAACAGTCTTGTCGCGGAGATGGCGGACCGCGATGCAGTTCAAGCGGATACCGCCCCCGCAGCACAGGAGACCCAAGAGATGAATTGGGAAGACATCAGTGCGGCCCAGCTGCGAGAGCATCGGGCCGATATTGTGAGCGAAATCGAGGCCTCTGCGACAGCAGGCGCGGATCAGCAGATCCAGCAGGCCGTCGAGGCGGAGCGGGCCCGGATTGCCGCAATCGATGAGATCGCGGTTGATGGGCATGATGAGCTGGTTGCCCGCGCCCGCGCGACCGGCTGGGCGGCAGAAAAGCTCGCGCTGGAAATCGTCAAGGCGGACAAGGCTTCGGGCAGCCACTATCTGGCCAGTCGTCAGGATGGCGATGCGGGGGCCGCTGTCGCCCCGGCGGATCCTGCGCCCGCAACTTCGCAGACCGGTTCGATTGAAGACCAGGCCAAGGCGTCCTGGGATAAGGATGCCGATTTGCGCGCCGAATTCAGCGGCAACTACAATGCCTATCTGGCGTTCATGAAGGCGCAGGACAGCGGGCAAGCCCGCATTTACAGCCGCGCGTAACCGCGCCGCCCGATCGGGGCGGGAAGCATCCGCAGAAGGATGACCGCGCCACTATCCCACAACAAGGAGTACTGAAATGACCACGCTTTCCGTGGACAAATCTCGTGCCTACCAGCTTGGTAATCACGAGGAATACCCCGCCATCGCCGCAGACATCATCTATGAAGGTGCTGCGGTTGGCGAAAACGGGTCGGGGTATTCCCGCCCATTGCAGGCTGGCGATCCCTTCCAGGGGTTTTGCCTGGAGACAGCCGATAACGCTGCTGGTTCTGCTGGTGATATCCGGGTTCGTGTCGTGACCAAGGGTCGGATCGAACTGCCGGTCACAGCTGCTGCAATCACGACCAACGACCGGGCCCCGGTCTATGCCTCCGATGACGACACCTTCACCCTGACGCGCGGCACCAACTCGCTGATCGGTTTTGTGTCCCGCTGGGTCTCGACCGGGGTGGCTGTTGTCGAATTCGATGCAGCCCTGGCGGCGGCGCATGAAAGCGCCATCGCAATCGCAACGGCCTGAAACGGCCCTTAAGGAGTAACGGATATGTCCAGGAACAAGGGGCTGTCATCGCGCGCCATTATTGGCAATTTCTACATGGCGCTGGAAGCAGCCGTGGCAGCATCGTGGGTGGGTGACATCTCGATGTATTTTGAGACCGATCAGGAATCGGAGACTTACAAGTGGCTGGGTATGGCCCCGGCCATGCGTGAATGGGTCGGTGGCCGTCATGCGAAGGGCTTCCGCGAAAACGGCATCACGATCGAGAACAAGAAGTTCGAAGCCACACTGGAAGTTCCGGTGGACTGGATGCGCCGCGACAAGACTGGCCAGATCATGGTGCGCGTGAATGAGCTGGCCGGACGGACTGTGACGCATTGGCAGAGCCTGCTGTCTGCGAATATTGCGGGCGGGGAAACGGCTGTCTGCTACGACGGGCAGTATTTCTTCGACACCGATCACAGCGAAGGCCAGAGCGGGACGCAGTCCAACAGCATCACGGTCGATATTTCGGCGGTGCCGGCCCAACTGCATGGTACGACAAGCCTGCCATCGCCTGAAGAAATCCGGGCGATGGTGCTGAAGGGTGTCGAGCAGATCCTCGGCTTCAAAGACGATCAGGGCGAGCCGATGAACGAAATGGCCCGGACCTTCCTGGTGATGGTGCCGACGGCATGGTTCACCACGGCAGCGGCGGCGCTGAACAACCCGGTTGTCGGCGGGGGTGATACCAACGTGATGACCAATCTCGATGGCTACACCTTCCGTCTGGCCGTCAATCCGCGTCTGAGCTGGACGGACAAGCTGTCCGTGATGCGCACCGACGGTTCGGTCAAGCCCTTCATCCGGCAGGAAGAGGAGGGTGTGACCGTGAAGGCCATCGCCGAGGGCTCCGAGCTCGAATTCAACGAGGACAAGCATCACTATGGGGTCAAAGCCATCCGGAATACCGGTCATGGCTATTGGCAACATGCGTGTTTGCTGCAGGCGGTGTGACCATGAAGCGGGTCACAGTGATTGCAGCAGCCGGTGCCACGGTTCGTGGCCCGGCGCGTCTCCGCCTCACCCGGGATCAGCACGCCTTGCGCGTGCTGGTTCTGGGGGGGAAGTTTCCGCGTGGCGGTGTGGTTGAGCTTGATGGCGATCAGGCGCTGACCTTCAAACGCGGAGAGAGCTTCGATCTGGAGCAACCGTCCGGGCGTCTGAACCGGGCGCTGCTCGAGTTTGAAGAGGATCAGCCTGTCGTCGACGCTGATCCAGCCCCGTCCGGGGGCGGGCAGGGTTCTGCCCCGCCTGATCTGACAGGGGCCGCGCCCGGCGTTCCCGGGCAAGACGGGGCCGGGCAGGGTGGTTGATATCTCTGGCGATCTCGCCGCGATCTTCGGGGATCATGGCGAGTTCGCAAAATCAGCCCTCTATATCCCGTCAGGGTTTGACGCTTTTCCGATCCGTCTGGTGCCGTTTCGCGCGGATCGTGATGTCCGGCATGGGGCCTCGCGCTTCATGACAGAGGGATTTTCGTTTCGGGTGCGTGTCAGCGAACTTGCCATGCCGAATGTCGGAGACCGGCTTCAGTTTGAGGATGATATCTACGTCATACAGGACGGGTTCCGGCGGGATGAGCAGCGCAAGTGGTGGGTCATGGAGGCCGTCGCAGAATGCGTGTAAAATTCGATATCCCCTTTGATCCTGAGGCGGTGTTCACAGAGGAATATCTGCTTGGGGCAAAGGCTGTGACGCGCGCCATGCGGATGGCGCAGCAGGATCTGAAAGAGGGTTGGCGCTCCCAGATCCGGAAAATGGGGACCGGAGACCGGTTGGCCAAAACGGTTCGGGGGGTATCATTCCCGGCGGGGAGCGCTGTGAGTATGGGTGCTGCGTCTGTTGTCTGGACCAAGGCACCGGAAATTGTGTCAGCGCATAACAGCGGTGCATTGATCCAGTCGAGCGATGGGTTCTATCTGGCGATCCCCACACCGGCAGCAGGGCTTGGGCGTTGGGGGCGCAAGATGACGCCCCTCACCTGGGAGCGCCGCAACAATCTGCCTTTGCGGTTTGTGTATCGCAAGGGCAAGCCGTCCCTTCTTGTGGCCGACCATGCGCGCATCGATTCAAAGCAGCGCGCCCGGCGCAAAGGCGGTCGCCGCCGCAAGTCCGATGGCATTCTGAGCGGGGAGCAAACCGTTCCGATTTTTATTCTGGTACCGCAGGTGCGCCTGAGGAAGCGATACGACCTGGATCAGGAAACGCGCCGCGTGTTCGGCACGATCTCGGGTCGCATCCGGGCATATTGGGGGGACTGATGGCCAGCAGACTTGAAGCCATCCTCTCCGCGCTGATGGTGAAGCTTGAGCGAGGCATGGGCCTGAAGGTCCTGCGCAATTCACCTCTGCCCACATTCGGGCCGACCGGGGTGCTTATCTTGCATGATGGCGATCCGGGCGATCCGGAGGTGACCATGTCGCCCTTGCTGTATCACTATATCCATGAAGCGGAACTGGATGTGTTCACTCAGGGTGAGAACCGGCAGGCCCGCTTTGAAGAAATCAAGACCGGACTGGCGGCGCTTCTGGATGAGGACCGCACGCTGGGAGGTCTGTGTGACTGGATCGAGGCCGGCGCACCGGTCCCGGAAGACATCCACACTCAGGGCGCGGCGGTGGTTAAGTCTGCCGCCATTGCCCTCCGGATTCATTACGCAACGCCGGATCCTCTGATCTGAACTAAAGGAGACTGACATGTCACGAGCACAAGGGGCCCGGTCGCATTGTGCGCTGGCCTTCGAGTCCAGTTATGGCACCTCCCCGCTGAGCGGGTTTCATCGGATGCCATTTGCCAGAAACTCGCTGGGCAGCGGCCAGCCGCTTCTGGAGAATGAATTGCTGGGGTATGGGCGCGACCCGATCGATCCCAGTCAGGATGTCGTGACCGTCGATGGCACATTGGTTGTCCCGATTGATCTGCAGTCCTGGGGGGTCTGGTTGAAGGCCACATTCGGGGCAGCCACCACAACCGAGGATACCGGGGTCTATACCCATGTGTTTAAGTCGGGCGGTTGGGTTCTGCCGAGCCTTTCGATCGAAAAGGGCATGCCTGAGGTGCCGCAGTTCAGCATGAGCCGTGGCTGCATGGTGAACCGGCTGAACTGGACAATGCAGCGCAGCGGGCATCTTCAGGCCAATGTCGATCTGATCGGGCAGGGGGAGGTCGATGCGACCACGTCGCAGGCTGGGACGCTGAGTGATTGGGAGATCACGCGGTTCGGGCAGTTTAACGGGTCTATCAGCCGTGACGGGTCGGCGCTGGCCAATGTCGTGAATGCCGAGATCAGCTACACCAACAATCTGGATGCGGTGGAAACGATCCGTGACGATGGTCTGATCGATGGTATCGATCCCTCTATGGCCGGATTGTCGGGGCGGATCACACTGCGCTTTGCCTCGACCGCTTTGCTGGATCAGGCCACCAACGGTACCGCCTGCGCGCTGAAGTTTGAGCTCACGCGCTCGGCCAGTCAGAAATTCCAGCTCGACGTGCCGCGTGTGTTCCTGCCGCGTCCAAAGATCAACATTGAAGGCCCCAATGGCATTCAGGCGACCTTCGACTGGCAGGCGGCGCAGCAGACGGATGGCGGCGCCATGTGCACAGCCACCCTTATCAACGATGTGAGTACCTACTGATGCTGAAGCTGAACCTGCAAAACAAACCATACAATATCGACCTGATGGCTGGCGTCTCCGTGACGGTCATTCCGATGACCTCCACTATGATGCTGGAATTGCTGCAAGCCTCTCGCCAAGACGGAAATGGCGACGAAGCTGCGGAGGATAGTGTGACATTTGCTAAACGCATCGGGCGCCGGGTCATTCAGTCTTGGTCTGGTATCTTTTCTTCGGACGGAAAGACCCCTGTTCCCGTTTCAGACGAAACTGTAAATGCATTGTTCGATTTTTATCCCGCGTTCCGGGTATTTCAGAGCAGTTATATCGCTCCTGCTTTTCTCCTGGCCGAAGAGGGAAACGGCTCTTCGTCCTCGCCGAATGGCACTACGGCGGGGGCGGGGAATACTGCGAAGGGTGCTCGGGGATCTGCGAAGACTGCCCGGGGCAAGAAAAGCCGCTGACATTTGAGGGGCGTCAGGTCTGGGATCTGGCGCAACGCCTGCGCGGGCAGAGACGGCATGTGGACGGCGGTTATGTGGTCGGGTTTGACTTCAACGCCGCCTTCACCATGGCGGCGGCTCTCGGGATTTGTCCGATTGCGGTGGCTGAACTCCTGCCTGTTATCGAACGGGCAATGGTGAACAAGATCAATGAGATCATAAAGGCGATGCGATGAGCAAAGAGTTCAAAATCCGCATGTCTGCGGATGGTGCGGAATTGGTCAAGCGCGACTTTGTCGATGTCGGTCAGACCGGCAAGGCTGCCTTGATGGGGATTTCGCAGGCCAACAAGGATGCCCGGAAAAGCGCTGCCGTCTTTGATGCGATGATTGATGAGCAGCAGAAGTCCTTCCAAAATCTGCGCG
Organism: Thalassovita litoralis; assembly: GCF_900182725.1. Classification (GTDB taxonomy): domain Bacteria; phylum Pseudomonadota; class Alphaproteobacteria; order Rhodobacterales; family Rhodobacteraceae; genus Thalassobius; species Thalassobius litoralis. Next base: position 5,526 of record NZ_FXTO01000048.1, on the reverse strand, counting down.
CATCATTGGACCCGACCTTTGCGAGCATGATGAAGTTTCAGCGTATTCAGGAGCAGGTCAATCAGGCGATGCAGGCTGGTATAGCTACCCAAGACGAAGCCCAAGATATCATGGCGTTGGCGCGTAGGCAGATCGGCGACTTCGACGGTGCCTTGCGCGGAGCTGGAACTGCAGCCGACAGTAGCACCTACATCTACAAAAACCTTGCCTATCAGTTGAATCAGGTTGGCCAGCAAGGGGCCGTGACAGGTGATTTTGTAGGTGCTCTTGCTATCCAAATTCCGGATATTCTTGCGGGGTTCGGCAGTCTTTCTCTGGTGGTGGCCGGTGGTGCGGCCGCCTTGGGGGCAGCATTTTTGCCTGCGCTCATGGACACAACCGAAGAAAGTAAAAAAGCAAAAGAGCAGATTAAGGCTGTAGCAGAGGCGATCGGTGGCGTTGAGGACATGACGCGCGATGCGACTGAACAGCTAAAGCTGATGCAAACCGGCCTAAGGACTGTTCAGGAACTTCGCGTTCAGGATGAAATAGATCGACTGACCGCCGAGCGGAATCGCTTGAAATCTCAGATCGCCGGGAATGTTGCTCCCGGTCCGGTGTTAAATGTAATGCGTCAGGAGACTAAAGAGATTCAGGCTCAGGTCGACGCTCTGGAAGAAAAAATCAGCAAGCTTCGAGAGGCAAATGATGCGCTGGAAGACGCCCGCATCCAAAAAGAGATTGATGCAGGGTTCATGGCGGTCGCTCAGGCGCAGACAACACTGAATGCACAAACCTCAGCATATATCGATGATATGGCAGTTGTCTTTCAGACAACGCGCGACTTGCGTGAAGAGCTTGGCGATGCAGCCTTCGAGGCTTTGCGCCTGAGCGGCGTCGATCTTGAGAAGGGTGTCGATGCGGCGGCGAAGGCAGCTGCTCGCCTCGCTGGTGATCTGGGTGTTTCCCTTCAAGCCGCGTATGGCATCATCTATGCTCGCAATCAAACACTCAGCAGGCAAGCTGGCGGACGCGGAGGTGACCCGAGGCGTTTTGATTCCGATGGACGGTTTTCAAATGTTCGGGATTTCGTGCCAACCCGGGAAACAATACAAGCCGCCAATAAGATCATGAATCCGGGAGGAGGGCGGGGCGGCGGTCAAAGCGAGGCCGAGAAAGCTCACAACAAACTGCTGCGCGAGGCCGAGAGGATTTATGAAGAAACCCGGACGGCTGCGGAACGCTATGCGGATGAGCTCGAGCAGCTCGAAGAAATCCGTAAGCTCGGCGGAAAATACGAGGAAGCCTATCAGCGCGCGATCAAGCAGACGCGGGAGGAATATCTCGGTACCGCAGAAGCGGCCCGGTACTTTTCCGACGAATTGGGCAATGGGCTGATCGACGCCATCATGCAGGCCAAGGATCTGGACGATGTGATGCGCGACCTCACGGCGTCGATCGCAAGAGCGGTCCTGCAGGCAACTCTGCTGGGTGACGGGCCTCTGTCGGGTATTTTTGGCACCAAGGAAAGCGGCGGGCTGCTCGGCAGTATCTTCAAGTCTTTCGATGGCGGGGGATATACCGGCGCGGGATCGAGAACCGGCGGCCTGGACGGCAAGGGAGGGTTCATGGCGATGCTCCACCCCAATGAAACGGTGATTGATCATGCCAAGGGGATTTCTGCCGCATCCTCCGGGCGGGTTGAGGTGGTGGCGCGCGTGGAAAACGGCAACATCGTACAAACAATCGAAAGCGTGTCAGGGCGTGTCGCGGCACACATCTCGGATGCCCGGATCCGGCAATACGATCGGCATGAGCTGCCATCCAGCGTGAAGCGGATCAATGATGATCCCTATGCGGTTGGTGCCTGATGGCGGCGCTGACTTTCCCCCTTTCGGTGGCATCGTTTTTCGGAAAGCTGCGGGTGCAGGACGTCCGGTTTCAGGATGCCGAGCCTCAGCAGGTGGACCGCACCGCCAATGGTACGGTCCTGAAGGCCTCGCTGGGCGAGCCCGTCTGGCGCGGTACGGTTCGGCTGGCCAATGACGCCAATTTCCATCGGGGCGCAGAAACCGAAGCGCTGCTTTCACTGGCCAGCCGCGCGGGGGCGTCGTTTCTGATATACGATCCGCGCAAGTCCTTTCCCAAACTTGACCCCACCGGGTCCATCCTCGGGGCAACGGTGCCGAGCTTGTCAGCGATCGACGCAGACCGCCGCAGGCTCAGCCTGTCAGGCTTGCCTTCTGGATACACCATGAGCCCGGGGGATTTGCTGGGCTGGCAATATGGCTCGTCTCCGGTGCGATATGCCTATCACCGGATCGTGGTCGGGGCTGTGGCTAACGGAAGCGGCAATACGGGGCTGATGGAAGTGACCCCGACCATACCTGTTGCGGCGACGGCGGGGGCTGCTGTGTCGCTGATCCGGCCTGTCATGAAGGCCGTCATGCAGCCAGACCCTGATTATGGCGGCGGGGGTCGGCGTGGCGTGCTGGGCGCGTCTTTCGGGTTTTCGCAAACATTGAGGTAACCATGCGAGATTACAGTATCGCCGAGGGCAGCTATCTGGCTGACCTCGGGGCGGTCGTTGTGCGCCTGCTGGTCTGGATCGAGGCCCGGAACCGCAGCACCGGGCTGGTGGAGGCGACGGGGTTCTGGACCGGCCAAGACGTGCGCAGCTTCAGCATTGGCGGGGTGAGCCGGACATATTACGGGGCCGGTGGTCTGCTCGGCATTGAGCCGATCCGCGCCAGCGTGGGGCTGAGCGTGCGTATGCACAAGCTGTCCTTGTCGCGTGTGCCTGCCGAAGTGCAGAACCTGATCCATGGCTATGATGCCCGGCTCGCTCCGGTCGAGGTTCACCGTGCGCTGTTTCACCCCGCGACCAGGGCGCTGATCTCCGAGCCGCACAGGATCCTCAAAGGAACCGTTGAGGAGATGCCGGTGCCGCGTGCGGTCGAAAACACCGAAGCCGCCATGTCGATTACCGTCGCCAGTGCCGCACGATCTCTGACCCGCGCTCTCACTGTCCGTAAATCTGACGCCGCTCAACGCGCCGTCAACTCAGATGACCGGGGCCGGGAATATGCCGCCACCTCCGGAGCGGTGGGCGTGTTCTGGAACCAGATGGAAAACCGGGGCAGCCCGCCGCCAACGGCCCCTGCAACTGCAACCCTGGAAGACACGAAGGACAAAGGATGACGCGCGCCGAATTGCTGACCGCCTATCTTGAAGCTGCGCGCCATCGCCGGTTCCGGCCCGGATCGCATGATTGCGCTCTCTTTATTGCTGGCTGGGTCCGGCGCGTGACCGGCATCGATCACGCTGAGGGTTGGCGGGGCCGGTACCGCAGCCTGAAACGGGGCCAGACCCTTCTGCGCGATATTGGATTTGAGGATCATGTGGCGCTTGTGGCCTCGCTATTAGAGGAAACCCCGCCCGCTCGCGCCAGAAACGGCGACATCGCCCTGATGAACGGGCATGCGCTTGGGATTCTGAGTGCGGAACGTGTCTTCGTTCTGCATCCCGATGGGCTCGGCAGCGTCACGCGGCTGCAGGCAGAAAGGGCGTTCCGGGTATGAGATCGCTGCTGATTTTTCTTCTGCTGTTGCCGTCAGTCGCCCATGCTGAGCCGGTTTCCAGCGCTATTTTCACTTGGCTGGCGAGTTCTGGAGTGGCCGTTGGTACGGCCACTGCGATTGCGTCGTTCGTCACCCGGGCGCTGACGGCTGTTGTCACGACGCTGGCCAACCAGATGCTCCAGAAAAAAGTGGGCATCAATGATCGTGGCATCCAGACCGAGCAGACCACGACCGGCGATGTCACGCCCCAGAAATTCGTGGTCGGGCGGTATGCGGTCGAAGGCCATGCGGTTGCCCCAGCCTATTCCCACGGCAAGAACAATCGCTACCTCACCTATATCATCGAAGTGTCGAACCTGCCTGTGGTGGGGTTGTCGGAGCGGGTTGCAATCAACGGGAATTGGACCGCCATCGATACGACCCCGGCCAATCAGCATGCGGAATATGGCTCTCCCCTGACGGGCCTGCAAAATGAAGGCGAGGATCGCGGCTGGATCCGGTTTTATGATGGCACGCAGGCCACAGCCGACGCGATGCTGGTCGACAAATACAGCACTCACCCCAATCGCCCCTGGACCACGGATCACGTCCTGGAGGGGTCCGCCTATGCGGTGCTTACCTTCCTCTTCGATCGCGAAGTGTTTTCCGGCTTGCCGTCGGTCCGGTTCGAAATCGACGGCATTCGCCTCTACGATCCCCGCGAAGACAGCACGGTTGGCGGATCCGGCGTGCAGCGCTGGTCAAACCCTGCGACATGGACATTCACGAAGAACCCTCAGGTGATCAACTACAACATCCTGCGGGGCATCACGCTGGCAACTGGTGATGTCTATGGCGGACAGGTGCCCGCCAGCGATTTGCCGCTCGACAGCTGGTTTGCTGCGATGAACGAATGTGATGAGCTGATCGGGGATCGGGTGCAATTCGAGGCGGGCTTTGAAATCGACGTCAGCATTGAGCCGCTGCAGATCATTACGGAAATGAACCGCGCCAGCTTCGCCCAGATCAGTGAGTTCGGCGGGATATTCCGGCCCCGCGTCGGCGCCCCGGCATCGCCGGTGCTCAGCCTGACAGATGGTGACATTTTAATCACCCGCGCCGCAGACCTGACACCGTTTCCCGGACTCGCCAAAACCAACAATGCCATCACCGGCACATATGTCGAACCCAATGATCTCTATCAGGGGCGCAGCTCCGATCCGATCTATAACACGACTTGGGAGGCCGATGATGGTGGACGGCGTCTGACCATGGATATGGGGCTGCCTGCCGTGGTCAATAAGAGCCAATGTCAGCACTTGCTGAACAGCTATGTGCGCGACAACCGCCGTTTTATCACCCATCGCCTGCCATTGCCGCCCAGCTTTGCTGCCCTTGAGCCCCTGGATACCATCAGTTGGACCAGTGCGCAGAACGGCTATACCAGCAAAGTATTCGAAGTGGTGGAGATCGAGGACCAGCTCACCACGCTGGTGCAGATGGTTGTGGTGCGTGAACGCGAAGCCGGGGATGTGGCATGGTCCTCTGGGCAGGATGTTCCATCACCCACAGACCGAACAGGCATACCGACGCCGGATCTGATCGGGGTATCTCTGGCCGTGGCTGAAGCTGTGAGGTTTTTCCGCAATGAAGCCCAGACCGTGGTGGTTCTGACCACATCTGTCACCGATGATGGCGTCGTCGATCAGATCGAAGTGGAATACAAACGCTCCGCCGACAGCGACTGGATCCCGCTGGGCCGGGGTGGCGTTGGCGAATTTATCGTGCCCGACCTTATTCCGGCGACCTATGATTTCCGGGCGCGCCCGATCACCACCTCCGGACTGCCCGGTCCCTGGGACACGGAAACGGGTTTCACGGTGGATTTTCTGGAGGATTATCGGTCGGTCTGGAATGGCCGGTTTGCGTCTGGTGATTTTACCGGCTGGCAGCTGGAGATCTATGACGGGTCTCTGGGCGGGTTCGA
>NZ_FXTO01000047.1 GCF_900182725.1 Thalassovita litoralis | reverse complement strand
CTTCAATGCGGGGGGTGTCTTCGTGTGCGTCCATAAGGACACTCGTTAAACCCTCGCGAAATCAGCCCGCCAGACGGCCCTCGGCGTAAGCTTACGAACGGGCGGAACAGAAACTCGGTCTTGATGATCAGGCACGCGCCATCGTCTTCCACGAGAAGAACGGTATACGAACAAGACGGATATCAAAGATGCTGGTTACGATGGATGGACAGCGATGGCCACTGCGGGCGATCTCAGCCCATTCACCCGCACATCGATCACATGGGCGGGGCCCAGCCTGCTGGCGATGATCGTCTTCGAAAAGTACGGCCAGCATCAGCCCCTCAACCGCCAGGCTGAGCGCTACGCCCGTGAAGGCGTGGACCTCAGCCTCTCCACGCTCGCTGAAGCAGATCGACCAGATTCTGGATCGGATCGTCGATGCCTCCAACGATTCAGTGGTGTCGGCCTATGAGAAGAAGATCGCCAAACTCGAACGCGAGAAGGTGCTGGCCGAAGAAAATCTGTTGAAAGCGGGCAAACCTCGGTACACCTTTGAGGAGTCGTTCGAACACGCGATCCGATTTCTCTCAAGCCCTTGGAAAATATGGCATAACGCCGATCTGACCATGAAGAAAACAGTGCTCAGACTGGCATTTTCGGAGCCTTTGCCCTATTGCCGAAATGAGGGACTTCGAACACCTAATTTAGCCTTTCCATTCAAGGCTTTAGGTCAATTTGCAACTGAAAAATGTGAGATGGCGCACCCGAGAGGATTCGAACCTCTGGCCTCTGCCTTCGGAGGGCAGCGCTCTATCCAGCTGAGCTACGGGTGCCTGTGCGCGTCTTTACCGAATGCCTGCGCGGGGTGCAATCCGTAACCCGCGTGGAAACAGGAAAAACTTCGGGATCGCGCCCTGTCCCACATTTCGCCCCCTTCAAACAAAAGACCCGCACCACGGGGGCGCGGGTCTTTGATGCCAAACCGGGGTTATTTCACCCCAGCAGATCGTGCGCCAGTTCCAGCGCGTCGATCAGGGCGTCCACCTCGGCGCGGGTGTTGTACATGCCAAAAGACGCCCGACAGGTCGCGGTTACGCCCAGATGATCCATCAACGGCCCGGCGCAATGGTGGCCTGCGCGGACGGCCACGCCTTTTTTATCCAGAATGGTGGAAATATCATGCGCATGGGCCGCCCCCTGCATGGTGAACGAGAAAATCGCCGCCTTGCCCGGCGCGGTCCCCTGCACGTTCAGCCAGTTGATTCCCCCCAAACGCTGCGCGGCATAGGTGGCCAAATCGGCCTCGTGCGCCGCGATTTTGTCCATGCCGATCCCCATCAGGTAATCCAGCGCCACGCCCATGCCGATGGTTTGGACGATGCCGGGGGTGCCTGCCTCGAACTTCATGGGGGGATCATTATAGATCACCTGATCGCGGGTCACTTCCTTGATCATGTCCCCACCCCCAAGGAAGGGACGCATTTCCGCCATTCGGTCGCGCCGGATATAGATCGCGCCCGATCCCGATGGGCCATACAGTTTATGCCCGGTGATGGCATAGAAATCACATCCGATGTCGTCGATATTGATGGGCATGTGAACGGCGCCCTGCGATCCATCCACCAGCACCGGAACGCCCCGGTCACGGGCCGCATGGCAGATGGTTTTCACATCAACAACGGTTCCCAACACATTGGAACATTGGGTAATTGCGATCAGCTTTGTTTTGGGGCCAATCGCGTCAATCACCTTTTGCGGGTCCAGCGATCCATCGGCGTCGGTATCCACCCATTTCAGCACCACGCCCTGCCGTTCCCGCAGGAAATGCCAGGGCACGATATTGGCGTGATGTTCCGCGACGGACAGGATAATTTCATCCCCCGCCTGCAAGCGCGGCGCGGCCCAGCCATAGGACACCAGATTGATACCCTCGGTCGCGCCCGAGGTGAAAACGATTTCATCCTCGTCCGACACGCCCAGAAACTTCGCCACGATCCCACGCACGGATTCGTATTTTTCCGTCGCCAGATTGGACAGGAAATGCAGCCCGCGATGCACGTTCGCATATTCATCCGCATAGGCGCGGGTGATCGCATCAATCACCACCTGCGGTTTTTGTGCGCTGGCCCCGTTATCCAGATAAACCAGCGGCTTACCGTTCACCTGCCGCGACAGGATCGGGAAATCGGCGCGGATTTTTTCGACATCATACATGTGTCACACTCCCATAGCGCTTGCCCCGATCAGGAGCATGAAAAGCGACAGGCCAAAGACAAAACCCAACCCGGTGATCACCAGAACAGCAAAGGATTTGCCCAAGGAATTCCACCCCTGCGCCACATCCAGAAAATTCGCCAGCAGCCACAGCCCGAACAGGCCCAGCCCGATCGCTGCCAGATTGGCCAAACCGGGCGAAACCATCATCACCAGCAGCAGCAATGCCTGTGCCGCGGCCCGCAACGCCTGAAGCCAGATCACCAGCACCATCAGATCAGGGAAACTGGCACGCCCGCCGAACATTTGCCCAACCCAACGCAACACCAGCGCCCCAAGCACCATCGACCCGGCCAACATGCCCAGATACAGTAGCGGCAGGTTCATACCCGTGGCGATGCCCGATACCACCTCGAACTGGGTGATCGACAGGGAGTAGAAAATCGTATTGACCACCGCGACTAGCGCCAACAGGGTCCAGATCACATCCATCCCCAGACGCAAATCCAGAATACGAGCCGCCGCAACACGCGGCGCGGTCAGGGTTTCCAGCGCCAAATCTTTTAGATTCACATTCACGGGTTTTGCCCCCATTCCGCCTGTCGCAGCCCAGCCAGCCAGAACCACGCAAAGATCAGCAGCCAGATAAACCCCACCAGCGATAGCGCCGGACCGGGGCCGATAAACCCGGCCACCAGCCCGTTCAGCAGGATCAGCGGGGACGAGGCCAAGCCGGCCCAAAACAGCGCCAGCCGCGCACCATATCCGGTGCCGCGCGCCCGAAACAGCCGTGCCAGCACATGTGTCAGCCCTGCAATCACATACAGCACCAGCGGCAGGATCAGCACCGTTCCCAGCAATGCGCCGCCCATCAGCATATCCAGATCCTCGCCGGTCAGATGGGCCTGACGTGCCAGTGCGGGCATTTGCGCGACAAAGGCAATGACGCAAAACCCCATCACAAAGGCCAGCGCCCGGTCCTCGCGCTGTCCCATCGCCAGCAACCGGGCCACCACGCGGCCCGGTCCCCGATAGGTGGCAACGATATCGCGGGTGACAGCCATCAGCCGCGCCGCCGCGACAGCCAGCCTGCCAAACGGCCAACGATATCTTCGCGCAGGGTTTCGTCCTCGATTTCCTCAACCGCTTCGGCAAGGAAGGACAGCACCAGCAAATCCGTTGCCTCGGCCATCGGAACCCCGCGCGACCGCAGATAGAACAGCGCCTCTTCGTCAATCGCGCCGCTGGTCGACCCGTGCGAACAGGCCACGTCATCGGCATAGATTTCCAGTTCCGGTTTGGCTAAAAACTGGCTGTCATCATCCAGCAACAGCGATTGGCTGATCTGGTAGCCATCGGTTTTCTGTGCGCCGGGCTTAACCAGAATTTTGCCCTGAAATACGCCGGTTGCGCCGTTGCGCAGCACCTTTTTGAACACCTGACGGCTTTCGCAATTCAGGGCGTCATGGGTGATGAATACCGTGTCATCGTGATGGAAATCGCCATCGCCCATGCAGGCCCCGGCCACATGTGCAACCGCATCATCGCCCGTCAGTTCGATCACGCATTCATTGCGCGTCATCACGCCATTGGCGGTCAGGGTAAAGGATTTGAACACGCTTTCCGTTCCCAGACGGGCAAAGACATGCGTGGCCGCACGGCGTTCATGGTCGCGCCCTTGCGCACGGACATGGTGGAATGCGGCCTTGTCGGCGATGTCGACCTCCAGCACCTTGTTGAACCGTGCTGCGGCGGGGCCGTTTTCCAGCAAGGTCAGTTCGGCGCCGTCTTCCAGCTTTACCACATGATGCAGCATCGCATCCGATGTTTCCGACCGATGCACATACATCAAACTGACGGGTTTTGAGACTTTGCCCGTCACCCGGATCAGCACGCCATCGGTGGCGAATGCGGTATTCAGCGCCGCCAGCGGGCGTTCTACGGGCGTTTGTCCATTGGTTTCCAGAACCCCATACAGGTCTTTGGCCCAATGAATATCTTTCCCGGCCGCGTCAGACAGCCGTTCGATTTCGACCCCCTCCAGCGACAGGTCATCGCTGGCGTCGGCGTCAAACACCCCATCCACAAACACCAGCCGCAGCCGGTCTACCGTGGAAAAACACGGGTCTTCGCCGCCTGCATCAAACAGGGCCGCAGGGGTAACATCCGCCGCAGTCAGCGTATCGGGGCGGGTATATTTCCAATATTCGTCCCGGCGCGTCGGCAGGCCCATCGCCTGCACCCGCGCCAGCGCATCCTGACGCAGTGCCGCCAGCCATGCGCCGCTTTCGGGCAGGGTCATCGCTGACAGGCGCGCTTCGGTTGCGTCCAGTTTCGCCTGAGCCACAGCCATTACTGCACCTCCGCCAGAATATCGGCATAGCCGTTTTGTTCCACTTCCAGCGCCAGTTCGGGACCGCCGGTTTTCACAATACGGCCCGCTGCCATGATATGCACCACGTCCGGCTTGATGTGATCCAGAAGGCGCTGATAGTGGGTGATCACAAGGAACGACCGCCCTTCGGAGCGCAGCGCATTCACGCCATCCGCCACCAGCTTCATCGCATCCACGTCAAGGCCCGAGTCGGTTTCATCCAGAATGCACATTTTCGGTTCCAGCATCGCCATTTGCAGGATTTCGTTGCGCTTCTTTTCACCGCCCGAAAAGCCCACGTTGACCGGACGTTTCAGCATTTCGGCGTCGATTTTCAGCGTCTTGGCTTTTTCGCGCACGACTTTCAGGAATTCCGCCGCCGACATTTCTTCTTCGCCGCGTGCTTTGCGCTGTGCGTTTACCGCCGTGCGCAAGAACGTCATGTTGCCCACGCCGGGGATTTCCACCGGATATTGGAACGCCAGAAACAGCCCTGCCGCAGCGCGTTCTTCCGGTTCCATGTCCAGAATATCCTCGCCGTCCAGCGTGGCGCCGCCGCCGATGACTTCGTAGCCATCCTTGCCGGACAGAACATAGCTCAGCGTCGATTTGCCGGACCCGTTCGGCCCCATGATCGCGTGAACTTTGCCAGCCTCGACCGTCAGATTGACCCCTTTCAGGATCTGCTTGTCTTCTTCTTCAAGTTTGACTTGCAGGTTCTTGATTTCCAGCATTTTTTCTTCCTTCTCAATCTCGCGCTGCGGCCACTCAGGGCCGCGTCATCAGTTGGACGATCCGGTGCAGATGCTTTGCAGGCACCGGGGTCGGCTCTACTTGGAAACAGGCCATCCTGCCGATTACAGCGGCGGGCTGGCCCAGAAATTTCTCGACGACATGGTAATTTTCGCGCTTCACGTAGTCGTCAAACAGAAGCGTCACTGGTTTTTCCGTCCGAAACGCGGTGGCCAACGCACAGCCCACGCGGAACCGCCCATCAACCAGCACCACGTCGGGCTGTTCAAATCCGGCCCGGTCCCACACCGCCAGCGGATAGGCCGCATAGCCACGCCAACCGCTGTGATCCACCGGATGCCCCCATTCTTTGGTCGGGCCAATATCGGCGTGGATGATCTCTACCCGCCCCGGCGCGGGGTTGGCGGCAAACCAGTCGCGCATCATCTGCGCCCAAGCCGGATCGCTTTCTACCGAAAACACCGTTCGCCCCAGTTCCGCCGCCACCAGCGTCGACCCGCCCGAGCCATATTCCAGCACGACTTGCGCCGCCGCATAGGCGGTACGCAACGCCTGCGCTTCGGCCTCGGGCAGCGTCAGCTCGGGGCGGTTGAGGATATGTGGGGCGGGTTGCGTCACCGGATCAGTCCACCACCACAGCGGTGCCAGACGCCGAAACCATCAGCATGGACTGGCCCACGACTTCGTAATCCAGATCAATCCCCACAACGGCATTGGCCCCCAAGGCCGCCGCCCGCTGTTCCAGTTCCCGCAACGCGGTTTCGCGGGCATCCTGCAATTTGGATTCATACGCCCCGGACCGCCCGCCGATAATATCGGTCACGCTGGCGAACAGATCACGCACCACATTGGCGCCCATGATCGCCTCGCCCACGACGATGCCCTTGTAGGCGGTGATACGGCGGCCTTCAATATTTGGTGTTGTGGTGACAATCATTGCCCTGCTCCCAGATAGGTGATGCCCATATTCACGGCCATCGCAAGAAACCCCACAAGCGCCGCAGTGATGAAAACAGAATCCGCGACCAAGGCTTTGGTCTTGCCGCGTTTCTTGGCGATAGAAAACCCGATGAGCGCGCCAATCGTGCTACCTGCGCCAACCCCGATGGATTGCTGCATCAACTGGTTGATGGTTTCCATCATGCCCCTACCCCTTGAACACAAATGCCGCGCCCGCCGCGATCAGGCAGAACCCGATCACCGTATTCAGGCTGATGGCCTCTTTCAGCCAGAAAACCGAAAACCCCGCAAAGATCACCAGTGTGATCACCTCTTGTATGGTTTTCAGTTGCGCCGCCGAATAGACCTGATGCCCGATCCGGTTGGCTGGCACTGCCAGCCAATATTCGAAAAACGCGATGCCCCAACTGATCAGCACCACCACGAACAGCGGTGCCGCCTTGAATTTCAGATGCCCGTACCACGCGAATGTCATGAAGACATTCGACAGGCTCAGCAACACAATCGGCGCCAAGGCGGGATATGACAGCGACATGAGACACCACGCACATCCGGGCCGGGGTCAGCCCACGGACCCTTCCAGTGAAATCGCAACCAGTTGCTGTGCTTCCATAGCGAATTCCATCGGCAGTGCTTGCAACACGTCCTTGCAGAACCCGTTCACCACCAGCGCCACCGCCGCTTCTTCGTCCATGCCGCGCTGGCGGCAATAGAAAAGCTGTTCATCATCCACCTTGGACGTCGTCGCCTCGTGTTCACAGCGGGATGAATTGTTCTTCACCTCGATATAGGGCACGGTATGCGCCCCGCATTCGGACCCGATCAACAGGCTGTCACACTGGGTATAGTTGCGGCTGTTTTTCGCCTTGGGGTGCATCGACACCAGCCCGCGATAGGTGTTCTGCGCCTTGCCCGCGCTGATCCCCTTGGACACGATGCGCGATTTGGTGTCGCGGCCCAGATGCACCATTTTGGTGCCGGTATCGGCCTGCTGCATGTTGTTGGCGATGGCGATGGAATAAAACTCGCCCTGGCTTTCGTTGCCGCGCAGGATGCAGGACGGGTATTTCCACGTCACGGCGCTGCCGGTTTCCACCTGCGTCCACATCACCTTGGCCCGGTCGCCCCGGCAATCGGCGCGTTTGGTCACAAAGTTATAGATCCCGCCCTTGCCGTTTTCGTCGCCCGGATACCAGTTCTGAACGGTGGAATATTTCACCTCGGCATCTTCTTCGACGATGATCTCCACCACTGCGGCGTGCAACTGCGCGGTATCGCGCTGCGGTGCGGTGCAGCCTTCCAGATAGGACACATAGCTACCCTTGTCGGCGATGATCAGTGTGCGTTCAAACTGTCCGGTGTTTTCGGCATTGATGCGGAAATAGGTGGACAGCTCCATCGGGCAGCGCACCCCCGGCGGCACGTAAACGAACGACCCATCTGAAAACACGGCGCTGTTCAGCGTGGCATAGAAATTGTCCGACTGTGGCACAACCGACCCCAGATATTTCTTTACCAGTTCGGGGTGTTCGCGGATCGCCTCGGAGATCGAGCAGAAAATCACCCCGGCCTTTTTCAGTTCCGCCTGAAAGGTCGTGCCCACGGATACGGAATCAAACACCGCATCCACGGCCACCTTGCGGCCCTCGGCGGGCATATCCTCGGCCCCTTCGACACCGGCCAAGATCATCTGTTCTTTCAGCGGAATGCCCAGCTTTTCATAGGTCGCCAACAGCTTGGGGTCGACCTCGTCCAGCGATTTGGGTTTGGTTTCCATGCTTTTCGGGCGGGCATAGTAATACTGATCCTGAAAGTCGATTTCCGGATAGCTGACCATCGCCCATTTGGGTTCTTCCATCTGGGTCCAGCGTTCCAGCGCCTGAAGCCGCCAGTCGGTCATCCACTGCGGTTCTTCGTTCTTGTCGCTGATCAGGCGCACGATATCGGCATTCACGCCCTTGGGCGCGTATTCCATTTCAATCTCGGTTTCCCAGCCGTATTTATATTTGCCGCCCACTTCGCGCACGGCATCAACGGTTTCCTGATCGACGCCTTCTTTCACATCGCTCTGATCCAAAGCAGCCATATCGGTAACTCCTGTTCGCGTCTTCGTCATGCCACCCCGGCACCGGGTCTGGCGTGAAATTTCTTTTGTTTCGTTAGCCACGCTTCGGCAAAGCGCAGCACATCTTCTTCGCTTGTATCCGGCCCCAGCGACACGCGGATCGCGCCACGGGCGGTATCGTCATCATATCCCATCGCCCGCAGCACCGGGCTGGCCCGCAGCTTCCCCGAGGAACAGGCCGATCCCGCCGAAATGGCAAAACCCGCAAGGTCCATCTGCATCACCTGCGTTTCGCCCTTCCAGCCGGGCGTGGCAAAGCATGTTGTGTTGGGCAGGCGTGCAGTGGCTTTCCCGACAAAAATAGTATCTTTCGCTTCGGCCTCAATGGCCTGTTCCAGTAAATTGCGCAACCCTTCAACCCGCGCCCAAATGCCCAGCGACAGAACATGCGCCGCCGCTTCGGCTGCGGCACCGAAACCGGCGATTCCGATGATATTTTCGGTCCCGGCCCGGCGGCCCATTTCCTGCCCGCCGCCGCGCAGTTGCGCCGCCACATCGGTGCCGCGCTTGACCACCAAAGCGCCCACACCTTTTGGCCCACCCAGTTTATGCGCCGAAACCAGCGCCGCCACCGCACCGGACCAGTTGAACGCCACCGGGATTTTGCCAAAGGCCTGCGTCATATCGCTGACGGCCAATCCTTCGGGCAAATCCTGCACCACGCCGGTTTCCGAATTGGCCAGTTGCAACACCGATCCCGCTGGATCGTCCACTGTCACCCGGCCCTGCGCGTCCACCGGCAAAACCGGATCGACCCATGCCAAAACCGCATCGTGTTCAACCGCCGCACCTTTTAGCCCGCGCCCTGCGCAGATCAGCGCGGCCGCCTCGGTCGCGCCCGAGGTAAAGATCACATCGGCCCCATCCGCGCCCAACGCTGTCGCAACCTGCGCCCGCGCCCGTTCCACCAGCGCCTTGGCCGCGCGCCCTTCGGCATGAACGGATGACGGATTTCCCACCACATCCATTGCCGCGATCATCGCCGCCCGCGCCGCATCCTGAATAGGGGTAGTTGCGTTATAATCCAGATAGATACGGCTCATTCCTCATCCACCACCGAGAAGAGGCTGGGCACCGCCGGACAGGGAGCCAGAGAATTGTCGATCACATCGGACAGCCGCGCATTGTGCAGGAATACATAGACATGGGCGCTCAGGCTTTGCCACAGCCGGTTGGTCATGGATTGCGCCCGCGACCCCGAAAGCCCGCCGCTGGCCCCGGCCCCTTTGTGCATTGCGTCCACGGTTTCATCAACGGCGCTCAGCACCTCGACCACGCGGATTTCGCTGGTGGGTTTCGCCAGCTTATACCCACCGCCCGGCCCGCGCACGGATTCAACCAATCCAGCCCGGCGCAGCTTCACGAAAAGCTGTTCCAGATAGGGCAGCGAAATATCCTGTCGGCGGGAAATATCCCCCAGCGAAACCAGCGTTCCGGCGGGTTGAAGGGCGATATCGGCCAGCGCCACCATTGCGTACCGGCCCTTTGTGCTAAGCTTCACAGCGCGTTTCCCTTGCGAACAGATTGACGACACGGGCGACAACGCTTATCTGCGTTGCAGCCCTCCGGCCCATCTGGGTCGGGGTTTAGAACCGTTCTAAGGTGTCCGAGCAAATTCGTCAAGAATTAAGCCGCACCCCGCAGGAGAGACGCAAGACATATGCCCGAGGTCATTTTTCCCGGTCCCGAAGGGCGGCTAGAGGGCCGCTACCACCCCCAAAAAGACCGTGACGCGCCGATCGCCATTGTCCTGCACCCTCACCCGCAATTCGGCGGCACCATGAACAACAAGGTCGTGTATAATCTGCATTACGCATTTTATAACATGGGCTTTACCGTTCTGCGTTTCAATTTCCGCGGTGTTGGCCGCAGTCAGGGCGAATACGATCAGGGTGTCGGTGAATTGTCCGATGCGGCATCAGCGCTGGATTACCTGCAATCCATGAACAGCAATTCCAAACATTGCTGGGTTGCCGGGTTCAGCTTTGGCGCGTGGATCGGGATGCAGCTTTTGATGCGCCGCCCGGAAATTACTGGATTCGTTTCGGTGGCCCCGCCTGCCAATATGTATGACTTTTCGTTCCTTGCGCCCTGCCCGTCCTCGGGTCTGGTGATCAACGGTTCGGCTGACCGCGTGGCCCCGCCCGCCGATACCGTGTCGCTGGTGAACAAGCTGCATGAACAAAAAGGCATCACCATCACACATGAACAGATCGACGGCGCTGGCCATTTCTTTGAAAAAGAAGATCAGATGGACCAGATGATCGGCACGGTCTCGTCCTATGTGAAACGCCGCCTGACGGAAAATACCCGCTAAGGAGGCTGCTTTGGGCATCACCGAGGATTTGGCCGACGCATTGGCCCGCGACGCCATCGAAGCGGCCGAGGTGCTGGAGGACGACCTGTTGATCGAACAGGTCGCCAAAACGCTTGGGGATAGCTCTACCACCACGCAAGAGGCGTTCCTGACCGCTGTGCGCGTCCGTTTGGCTGAAAAACGGGCGCGGAAGTTTCTGGAAACCAAACTGAATGCCGCCCTGAAGGCGCGGCAGACTGCCGGGGATGCGGGGCGTGCAAATGGCTGATCCCACCCTTGCGCTGGATGCGCAAATGGCCTTTTTGACAGAGGCGTGCAAGCTCAAGCGTGTGGACCGCGCCACCCCGCTTTGTGATGGGTCGCGCCCGGAAAATTCCGGGGAACATAGCTGGCACCTTGCGCTTTATGCGATGGTACTGGGCGAACATGCCCCCGATGGCGTGGATCTGAACCGCGTCATTCGCATGTTGCTGATTCATGATCTGGTGGAAATCGACGCGGGCGATGCGCCGATCTACGGCAACCACGACATCGCCGCGAAAGAGGCCGAGGAACTGGCCGCCGCCCATCGCATCTTTGGTATGTTGCCGGGGGATCAGGGGGCGGATTTTCTGACCCTTTGGCTGGAGTTCGAGGCCGCCCAAACCCCGGACGCCAAATTTGCCAAATCGCTGGATCGTTTCCAGCCGCCCAATCAGAACCTTGCGTCGGGTGGTGGATCGTGGCTGGATTACGATGTGGATTATGACACTGTTGCCACCCGTGTCGGCGCGAAAATCGCCAATGGCGCGCCCAGTCTTTGGGATTGGATCGCCCCCAAAATCCGCGCCTTCTTTGCGGCTTGATATGTAACCACGCCCGATTGCGCCCCGGTTTCCCAAGGCGCAACCGGGATATGTTCAGCCCATCACGCGCAAGCGTTTCAGCAGGCTGGACGTATCCCAACGCCCGCCGCCAAGTTTCTGCACGTCCTTATAGAACTGATCCACCAGCGCCGTGACCGGCAGGCTGGCGGCGATTTCATCGGCGGTAGACAGGCAAATACCCAGATCCTTACGCATCCAGTCCACTGCGAAACCATGTTCAAATTCATCGTCCAGCATGGTTTTATAGCGGTTCACCATCTGCCACGATCCTGCCGCGCCGCCGCCGATCACCTCGACCACATCGCGCCCGTTCAACCCTGCTTTTTCAGCGAAATGCATCCCCTCGGACAGGCCTTGGACCAGCCCGGCGATACAGATTTGATTCACCATCTTGCACATCTGGCCCATGCCGCTGTCACCCAGCCGTTTGCACATTTTCGCAAAGGCCGCGATCACAGGTTCCGCCGCGTCATAGGCCGCCTGATCACCGCCGCACATCACCACCAGTTGACCATTTTCCGCCCCGGCCTGACCGCCTGACACCGGCGCATCCACGAAAGCCACACCCTGACCAGTGGCCTGTTCCGCCAATTCCCGCGTCACGGCAGCGGAAACCGTGGTGTGATCCACGAAAATTGCGCCTTCGGCCATGCCTGCAAACGCCCCGTCGGTGCCCAAACAGACGCCGCGCAAATCATCGTCATTGCCCACACAGGCCATCACAAAATCGCAACCCGCCGCTGCCTCGCGCGGGGTGGCGGCCATTGCCCCGCCATGTTCGGCCACCCATTTTTCGGCCTTGGCCGCAGTGCGGTTATACACCACCACGTCATGCCCGGCCTTCACCAGATGTCCGGCCATCGGATAGCCCATCACGCCCAAGCCCAGAAACGCTACTTTCGCCATGTCACACTCCCTTGTATTTGTATTCGCCTTCGTTTGTGGCTAGCTAACAGACCAAAGGCAAGGGCGAACGGGGACTCAGGGCGCATGGTGACTTTCATCCGATGGCTGTTCAGGCTGACTGGTGCAGCAATCGTGCTGGCGATGATCAGCGTGCTGACGATTTACTACCTCGCGTCACGATCTTTGCCGGATTACAACAAACGCCTGCGGGTTAGCGGGCTGGCCACCCCTGCGGAAATCGTGCGCGATAACGCCAACGTGCCGCATATCTTTGCCGGGACCGATGCCGATGTCTATTTCGGGCTGGGCTACGCCCATGCGCAGGACCGGCTATGGCAAATCACCACCATGCGCCGTACCGTTCAGGGCCGCCTGTCCGAAGTGTTCGGCCCCCGTACCATTGAAATAGACAAGCTGATGCGGCGGCTGGACCTGTACACGCTGGCCCAACAATCGGTTCAGGTGCAGGATGCCCGCACGCAGGCCGCGCTAAAAGCCTATGCCGATGGGATCAACGCCCGTCTGTCCGAGGTAAACCGGGATGCCCTTGGCCGGGGTGCGCCGGAAATGTTCCTGTTCAACGCACCAATCGCCCCGTGGACCCCGGCGGATTCCGTGGCGCTGGTGAAACTGATGGCGGTTCAGCTTTCGGGCCAATTGGATACCGAGGTGCTGCGCGCCCGCACGTCATTGGCGCTGCCCAATCCGGATCGCTTGCCCGATATCCTGCCCGATGCGCCCGGCGCTGGCGTGGCGGCGCTGCCTTCTTATGCCAGCCTGATGGACAGCCCATTGCCGCGCTATGCCGCCAATACAGACAGGCTGCGTGATCCGCTGTCCCCCTTTCATGGCAAGGAACTGGCTGGGGCGTCGAATGCCTGGGCGGCGGATGCCAGTCGCTCGGCCTCGGGGGGGACGTTGCTGGCGAATGACCCGCATCTGGGCTTTACCGCGCCTGCAATCTGGTATCTGGCCCGGATGGAATTTCAGGACGGCGGCGTGATCGGCGCAACCATTCCCGGCATTCCAATGGTGCTGGCGGGGCGGTCACAGGATTTGGGCTGGGCGGTCACGTCATCCTATATGGATGATCTGGATGTCTATGTGGAAAAGCTGAACCCCGACAACCCCGAGGAATACCAAACCCCGGACGGGTTCAAACCCTTTGCCACGCGCAAATCCATCATCGAAATCAAGGATGAAGCCCCGGTTACGATCACCCTGCGCTGGACGGAAAACGGCCCCGTCCTGCCCGGAAGTCACGCCAATCTGGCCACCATCACCCCGCCCGGCCATGTCGCCAGTATCGCGTGGACCGCCCTGTCCCCCCGCGACACCACCCTGTCCGCCGGGGTGGCACTGATGTTTGCCAAAACGGTGCAGGACGGTATTGCCGCGCTGGAACCCTATGTTGCGCCGTCCCAAAACGTGACGCTGGTGGATGGTGTGCAGATTGCCATGAAAACCGTGGGCGCCATGCCGCGCCGGTCCGCCAACCACCAAAGTCAGGGGCGGATGCCATCCCCCGGATGGATCACGTCGAACCGTTGGCAGGGCCGATCAGCCTATGCGGCGAACCCGGAATTCGTGCAGCCACGCGGGGGTATTCTGGGCAATACCAACAACAAAACCGTGGATCGCCCGTTCCCGCTGCATGTAAGCTTTGACTGGGGCGATACGCAGCGCGTGCAACGCTGGCAACGTCTGATGCAATCGCGGCAGGTCCATACCCGTGACAGCTTTATCGAGGCGCAGCTTGATACCGTCAGCCCCGCCGCCCGCACCCTGTTGCCGCTGATCGGGGCCGATCTGTGGTTCACCGGCGAAGCTGCGCCAAACGGCACTCAGGAACGCCAGCGCCAACGCGCCCTGTCGCTGCTGGCGGAATGGAACGGGGAAATGAATGAACACATGCCCGAACCCCTGATTTATTCCGCGTGGATACGGGCGTTACAAACCCGGCTTATTCAGGATGAACTTGGCCCGCTGAGCGACGAGTTTACCCATGTCGAGCCGCTGTTTATCGAACGGGTCTACAAAAATGTGGATGGCGCGGCGATCTGGTGCGATGTGATCCAGTCCGCCCCTCGGGAAAGCTGCACCGATATGGCCCGGCTGGCGCTGGACGATGCTTTGCTGTGGATTGGGGAACATTACGGCACCGCGCTGGAATCCCTGCGCTGGGGCGATGCCCATCAGGCAACACATGATCATCCGGTCTTGGGAAATGTGCCATTGCTGCGTTATTTCGTGAATATCCGGCAATCGACATCGGGCGGGGATTTTACGCTGATGCGTGGCAAAACCAGCGGCAAACCCGATGCACCGTTTCTGAACGTACATGGTGCGGGGTATCGTGGGGTCTATGATTTTGCCGATCCGGACAGTTCGGTATTTATCACTTCGACCGGGCAATCGGGGCATTTCCTGTCCCGCCATTATGACGATCTGGGCGAATTATGGCGGCGCGGTGAATATATCCCGATGTCGCTGGACGCCGATCTGGCCCGCGCGGCAGCCGTTGGGGTGACACATCTGATCCCGCGACAGGAATAAATATCCGGGGGTAAGGGGGCCAGCCCCCTCTGGCCTGCGGCCATCACCCCCGGAGTATTTCCAGATCAGAAAGAAGCAGCCTGAACAGTGGTCAGGCTTTTTTCTTTTGTTTTTCCAGCGCCACGACCTTTTCAGCCAGATCGCGGGCGATGCCGAAGGCACCCTTGATTTTATCGGCGTCGTTTTTCCAGTCGCGGCGGATGACGATTTTGTTGTCTTTGACCTTGGCCAATCCGTTCTGGGCCTGAATATATTCGACCAACCCTGAGGGAGAGGCGAATTTATCGTTATGGAACTGGATCGTCGCGCCCTTGGGTCCGCCGTCAAGTTTGGAAATTCCAGCGCGTTTGCACATGGCCTTGATCCGCACCACCAACAGCAGGGTGTTCACCTCTTTGGGGAGTTTGCCAAAGCGGTCGATCAGTTCCGCAGCGAAGCCTTCCAGTTCAACTTTGCCCTGCAAGCCACTGAGGCGGCGATACAATCCAAGGCGCACATCCAGATCAGGCACATAGGTTTCGGGGATCAGTACCGGCACGCCCAGATTGATTTGCGGCGCCCATTGATCGTCACTGTCAGACAGGCCTTCCAATTCGCCCGCCTTGATCTTGGCAATCGCTTCTTCCAACATCTGTTGGTAAAGTTCATAACCCACATCGCGCATCTGGCCTGACTGTTCTTCGCCCAGCAAATTGCCCGCGCCGCGAATATCCAAATCCTGCGACGCCAGCGTGAACCCGGCCCCCAGCGTATCCAGTGACCCCAGCACCCGCAGGCGTTTTTCGGCGGTGGCGGTCAATGGCGTGCGCGGCTTTGTGGTCAGATAGGCATAGGCGCGGGTTTTCGAGCGCCCGACCCGCCCCCGGATCTGATAAAGCTGCGCCAGCCCGAACATATCTGCCCGATGCACCACCATCGTATTCGCGGTCGGAATGTCCAGCCCGCTTTCGACGATGGTCGTAGCCAGAAGCACATCGTATTTACCGTCATAAAAGGCGTTCATGCGGTCATCCAGTTCGCCCGCAGCCATCTGCCCATGCGCGGTGACAAAGCTGACCTCGGGCACCTGATCGCGCAGGAAAGCCTCGATTTCCGGCAAATCGCTGATACGCGGCACCACGTAGAAGGATTGCCCGCCACGATAATGTTCGCGCAGCAGCGCCTCGCGCACTGTGACCGCATCGAATTCGCTGACATAGGTGCGGATCGCCAGACGGTCCACCGGCGGGGTGCCGATGATCGACAGATCCCGCACCCCCGACAGCGACAATTGCAATGTGCGTGGGATGGGGGTGGCGGTCAGCGTCAGCACATGAATATCGCTGCGCATCTGTTTCAGCCGTTCCTTGTGACCGACGCCGAAGTGCTGTTCTTCGTCGATGATCAGCAGGCCAAGGTTTTTGAACTTGATGTTCTTCGCCAGCAACGCATGGGTGCCAACGACAATATCAACCGTCCCATCGGCCAGCCCCGCACGGGTACGCGACGCATCCGATGATTTAACAAAGCGCGACAAGGCGCTGACTTGTAACGGAAAACCACGGAATCGTTCAGCAAACCCCTTGAAATGCTGCCGCGCCAGCAGCGTTGTGGGGGCAATCACCGCAACCTGCACCCCCGACATGGCCGCGACAAAGGCCGCGCGCATCGCCACCTCGGTTTTGCCAAAGCCAACATCGCCGCAAACCAGCCGGTCCATTGGCTGCCCCGAATCCAGATCGTTCAGAACGTCCTCGATCGCTTTGAGCTGATCGTCGGTTTCCTGATAGGGAAAACGGGCGCAGAAGCTTTCCCATGCGTGGTGTTCGGCCTCCAGCACCGGGGCGGTGCGCAGGGCGCGTTCGGCGGCCACGCGGATCAGACGATCCGCCATTTCGCGGATACGTTCCTTCAGCTTGGCCTTCTTGGCCTGCCACGCCCCACCGCCCAGACGATCCAACAGCCCTTCGTCATGGCCGTATTTCGACAGCAGTTCGATATTTTCCACTGGCAGATATAGCCGCGCCCCTTCGGCGTATTCCAGTAGCAGACATTCATGCGAGGCACCGGCGGCGGTCACGACCTCCAGCCCCAGATAGCGGCCAATGCCGTGATCGACATGCACCACCAGATCGCCGGGGCTAAGCGATTGAGTTTCGGTCAGGAAATTTTCCGCCCGGCGTTTGCGGCCGGGTTTGCGGATCAGCCTGTCGCCCAGAACGTCCTGTTCTGAAATCACGGTCAGGCCGGGCGCTTCAAACCCGTGTTCCAGCGGCCAGACCGCCAGATGCAGCCCGTGTTTGCCCACCCCGCGCATATCGGTGACCGGAACCGCCCCCAGCAGTCCCTCGTCCTCCAGCAGGCCATCCAGACGTTCGCGCGCGCCTTCGGAATAGGACGCGACGATCACCGGCCCTTTATCCAGTTTCGCCTTCACATGAACGGACAAGGCACTGAATAGGTTTACGTTTTCTTGCTGTCGTTCGGGTGAAAAGTTGCGCCCGATCCTGCCCCCGGCATCTACGACGCCCGGCCCGCTGGCCTGTGCAAGCGGATGGAATTGCACCATACGGCGGCTGGATACCGCACGCGTCCACGCCGTATCATCCAGATACAACAGCTCCGGCGGCACAGGTTTATAGACAGAATCCATCCGTCCCTTTTGCGCCATAGCGATTTTGCGGGTATCGTATTGGTCAACGATCCCATCCCACCGGCTGAGCCGTTGCGGTGTCACCTGATCGTCCAATGTCACCGTTACACCGGGCAGGTAATCGAACAGCACCTCTAGCTTTTCGTGGAAAAATGGCAGCCAATGTTCCACGCCCTGATGTTTACGGCCTGCGCTGACCGCTTCGTAAAGCGGATCGTCCGTGCCTGCCGCGCCAAATTCGATGCGATAGTTTTGCCGGAACCGCATAATCGCAGCGTCATCCAGGATCACCTCGGACACGGGGGCCAGTTCGACAACCTCCAGCTTTTCGATGGTGCGCTGTGATACGGGGTCAAACCGCCGCGCCCCGTCCAGAACATCGCCGAACAGATCCAGCCGCACCGGGCCAGTATCGCCCGGCGGAAATATGTCAATGATACCGCCCCGGATGGCGTAGTCCCCCGGCTCCATCACCGTGGGAGCTTGTGAAAACCCCATGCGAACCAAGAAGTTACGCAGCGCAGCTTCATCAATGCGGCTGTCTACGCGGGCGGAAAATGCGGCTTCTTTCAGCACCTCTCGGGCGGGCACCCGTTGCATGGCGGCGCTGACGGTGGTCAGCAGCACAAACTGTTTCGGCATCCCATGCACCAGCCCCGCCAGCGTGGCCATACGGGCGGCGGAAATATCCGCATGGGGGCTGACCCGATCATAGGGCAGACAATCCCAGCCGGGAAACGTGACCACCGGCATATCGGGCGCAAAGAAACGCAAGGCAGCCTCGGTGGCTGCCAGTCTTTTGTCGTCGCGGGCGATATGGATCACCGGCCCGTTGGCCTTTTCAACCTCGGACAGGATCAACCGGGCGTCATAGCCCTCGGGTGCGCCCCCGATCGTGATCAATTGGCTGTTCGACATGAGAAATCTGCCCCAAGTGCCTGAAGTTATTCGGAAGATTGACCGTAAGGTTCTGGTAGATGCCCCAGATCGTCGTGGCGAAAATTGACAACATACCGATGACCTGTACCCAGACACGATGCCGCGTCAATTGCTTGCGCAGGACGGCCCCCTGGATGTGTTCTTCGCGGATGCGACGCGCGGTGTTCAGGCTAAGCAATCCGACAATGGACAACGGGAACAGCAGGCAGAACACAGCCTGCGCCAATTGCACGTCATAGATAAATCCCAGCAAGATCATAATGGTGAACAGAAAGCTGCCCAGCCCCAGCATCCACAGCCCGGACACACCGGAAATATATAGCAGACGGTTCACATTGATCCGTACCATATCCTCCAGATCCTGCTGAGGCTGATTTTCCGCATCATCCTTATGGCGGGCGGCACGGATGACCATGTCAAACGGCACCCCCAGCACCCTGTGACTGGTGGCAGACCACATAACCGCCAGCGCGATCCAGAACCACAGGTTCGAGAACGAACGCATGTCGATCATTTCATTCAGGAGTTCGTACCAGTTCACCTTTGCGCCCCATATTCGCTTTCGAGAGTGCTTACCCGCACCGCGCGGCAATTCCTACCCTTGAGTGTGACGAAATTCCATGCAACCCAATACCGGGTCAATCCATAGCCGCCTTTATCCATTCAAGGACCGTCACAATGCCGTTCAATGCTCAAGCCCCCTTTCCGACCACCCGTTTCCGGCGCACGCGGCAATCGCCGCAGATTCGGGCGCTGGTTCAGGAAAATACGCTGAGCGTGGGGGATCTGATCTGGCCGGTTTTTGTGCGTGATGGTGAAAATGTGGTGGAACCCGTGCAATCCATGCCGGGCGTCAATCGTCTGTCGGTCGACAAAATCGTAGACGCCGCGCGCGAAGCGGCCGATCTGGGTATTCCCGCGATTTGTTTGTTTCCCTACACGGACGCATCGCTGAAAACCCCCGACAGCGCCGAAGCCTGGAACCCCAATAACCTGTCGAACCGGGCGACCCGCGCCATTCGTGACGCCGGGATTGATATTGCCATCATGTCCGATGTTGCACTGGACCCCTATAATTCCGATGGCCATGACGGGTTCGTGGTGGACGGAAAAATCATCAATGACGAAACCGTGGACGCGCTGGTGAAGCAGGCCATCGAACAGGCCCGCGCAGGTGTTGATATCATCGGCCCGTCAGACATGATGGATGGCCGGATCGGTGCCATTCGTGCCGCACTGGAAGCCGAAGGCTTCCGCGATACAATGCTGCTGTCCTATTCCGCCAAATATGCCAGCGCCTTTTACGGGCCGTTCCGCGATGCGGTTGGGGCTTCGGGCGCACTGAAGGGGGACAAAACCACCTATCAGATGAACCCCGCCAATTCGGACGAGGCCCTGCGCCTGATCGAACGCGACCTGAGCGAAGGCGCGGATATGGTGATGGTGAAACCCGGTATGCCCTATCTGGATATTTGCCGCCGTGTCAAAGACACCTTTGCCGTGCCAACCTATGCCTACCAGGTATCCGGCGAATACGCGATGATTCAGGCGGCGGCGCTGAACGGCTGGATTGATGGCGAAAAGGCGATGCTGGAAAGCCTGATGTGTTTCAAACGCGCCGGTTGCGATGGCATCCTGACCTATTTCGCGCCCGCCGTGGCGCGGAAGCTTCAGGGCGTCTGATCCACGAAGCCCCGCGAACACGCATAATCCCGCCCAAGCTGCATCCTGTATAGTGACAGGATGCACGCCCCCATCTATAGTGGCGGCCATAAACCGGCCCCAATGATAACCAAAGCCGGTCCCAAATCAGGCAGCAACAACCAGACAGGCATGAGCAGACCATGACCCATCTTTCCCGACGCAGCTTTACGCTGGCCGCGCTGGCCGGTGCCGGTATGACCGCCGCATGTGGCAATGGCATCGGTTCCGTCAATGCGGATACGATTGACGCCCGCGTGAATAAAACGCTGGATTATCTATACACCCAATACCCCAACGTACGCGATGTGGCCGATAAATCCGTTGGTCAGCTTGTCATGCCCCTTGTGACCGAAGCAGGGTTGTTCGTCGGCGGTGGCTATGGCCGCGGGGCGCTGCGGGTGAATGATGTGACCGTTGATTATTATTCGACCGCCAAGGGCAGCTTTGGCTTCCAGATGGGCGCACAGCAATATGCCCATGTGCTGTTCTTCATGACCGAAGCCGCGCTTCAGAAATTCCGCCGCAGTTCGGGCTGGGCCGTGGGCGCGGATATGGAATACGTATTCTCGGATGTTGGGGAAAACCTGCGGGCGGACACCACCACAGCAACCGCCCCCGTTCTGGCCGTGGTCTTTGGACAGGCGGGTCTGCTGATGGGCGCATCGCTGGAAGGCATGAAATACACGCGGATCATTCCCTGATCCGTCCTTGGGCTGGGGGCAATCCCCCCGGCCCTTCCAAAGACGTCTTTCCGCAATACTTTGGGAACGTTTTGGGTAATTCAGAACATTTTTACATTGAAACCGCCAATAGTGGCGGTTTTTCCATATTTTCGCCCGTTTCTTTTGTTGATCTGCATCAAATTGTCGTCCGCTCAAAGCATTTTGACGGACACCAGACCGAATGCAAAAGGACATAGAATGGCCCCCACACGACACAGCCATAATGCGCTCGCGACTGCGATGGCGTTTCTGGCGCAAAATGGTGGCGCACGATCAAGGACTGCATTCCCGCAGACCGATTGCAGCAATCGAAATCCGGCCGCGTTTCAACGGTTCGGCCACAGACTATTATTGATTGCGCAGTCCTTTCTCCAACCAGAGAAATATTGCGCAAAAGATGATCCCTTGTGGCATATTCGCGAAAGGACCGCATAGCGTGCAAGGATTCGCAGGCGATGACGCGCAATTGCAGAGATCAGTTTAAGATCGCGCCGGTTCGGCAAGAGACAGAGTTAGGCTCAGGACTCATAACCAAAACATGACTGTTGCGGCGAGAGCGATGGCCGAGAGGAAGACTTCGGGGCAGCGGTCATATCGGGTGGCGACCCGCCGCC
>NZ_FXTO01000046.1 GCF_900182725.1 Thalassovita litoralis | reverse complement strand
GGCGGCGGGTCGCCACCCGATATGACCGCTGCCCCGAAGTCTTCCTCTCGGCCATCGCTCTCGCCGCAACAGTCATGTTTTGGTTATGAGTCCTGAGCCTAGGCGCAATTATTTTCATTTGGTGTCTTCTTTTTCAACAGGATCAGGCAGCCCCCACTGCGCTGTTCCCGCTTCATGTGCAGAACGTCTAAAGACTTAACTAGTTTACGACAGGAAACCCCTTCTGACCATAGTTTTGTCACATTTCGCAGGCCGAAAAAACATTTAACTAACTGATATTTAATATGAATTTAAATATTCATAATGCAAAATTCGTAAAATCCATGCCTTAAATATGCCACAAATTCGAGGATCACAGCGATTTTGGAAACATTACCGCGAATCAACCCCCATCAATACAACCCTTGAAAACAGCAAAAAAACGGGCGCACAGATCGCTGTGCGCCCTTCTGATCGGTCTGACTAAACTGGTTGCGCGCTATTCGGTCTTACGCGCCGGGGGTTTGATCAGGGATTCCGCCGTATAGACCAAAATCGCAGCACCAATGGCCCCCATCACGGCAACCCCCAAGAACACGATCACATCAATCGGGCCACCGATATCAGACAGGCCAGAATTGGTCATCGCCATCACAAACCACACCGCAGCCACGGCCCCAAAGGGCATAGACACCTGCGCCCACAAAAATTTCCGCCAGCTCACAGAGCGATCACGGATCAGCACATACAGATAGGCCAGCGTGACCAAAACAGCCGCCGCAACCATCACCCAGAACAGCGTGCGACCAAAGATTTCCTCGAACACGGCAATCAAAGTGCCAAAAGTAAGGTCTTTCATCTCATATCCTCCTTAGGCGCGGCCACGCAGCATGGCGTTATAGGTGGCTTTCAGCGCCACCTCTTTCATCAGCCATGAAATCCACAACTCTTCCAGCGGGGCGATGATACCGGGGAAGGACGGGGTCAGGTTGTTGTTATAGTCAAACTCGACCAGCATCGCCCGGCCAATGCGGGTGATCATCGGACAGGACGTATAACCATGATAGGTTTCGGTGGGCTGGGTGCCGGTAATCGCGGATACGATCCCATCCTCGACCACGGGCACCTGCCATTTGACCGACGCGGCGGTTTTACCCTTGGGTACGCCAGCCACATCCCCCAGCGCCCAAATGCTATCGTAGCGCAGGTGGCGCAGGGTGAATTTATCGCATTCAACCCATCCCTGATCCGTCCACTTGTCAGCCCAGCTTAGGCCGGACTGGCGGATCACTTCGGGGGCGCGCTGCGGCGGGATGACATGCAGATAATCATACTCCATTTCCGCATCACCATCCGGCGTGGCAAAAGTGGCCCGTTTCTGCCCCGCATCCACAGCCTTCAGCACATGGGAATAAGCCGGGGCGATGGTCCGATCCTCGAACAGCATCCGCACCTTTTCCGCCACGATCGGCACACCAAATAGCGCACCGGAATTGTTGGCATAGGTGATCTTGGCCTTACCGCGATTGCCCGCACGGCGCAGACGGTCGTCAATCAAGAAGGTATGTTTCAGCGGCGCACCGGCGCATTTCATTTCCGTCGCGGGACGGGTGAAAACACCGTGACCGCCCTCTTCTGCGAATTTGCTGGCTGCCCGCCATGTGGCAGCGGCATATTGCGGCCCGGCATACAGCGCACCGATGCCATTCTGGCCAACCATGTCCAGCGAAAACCCTTCGATTGCATCGTGATCCAGTATCAAACCCGGCGCGACGACAAGGAAATCATAAGGCACGGTTTGCCCGGATTCTGTGGCAACCGTCTTTGCCTCGGGATCAATGGCGGCGGCTTTTTCAGCGATCAGCGTCACGCCCGACGGCAGCCAGTCCGTCGTTTTCGACAGAACGTAATCCGCAGGTTTCAAGCCCGCAGCCACCAGCGACAGGCCCGGCTGATACAGATGTTCCTTGCGCGGGTCGATCAGCGTGATCTGTGCCCCGTCCAATCGCGTGACCAGACGGTTCGCCAGCGCGGTGCCGCCTGCCCCCGCGCCGATGATCACGATTCGGGCCTTGGTGGGAATGGGGGCTGCGTGTGCGGATTGCGCCGTGGTTACAGCGGCACCAGCCGCCATTCCCCCCGCCGCAAGGCCAAAAAACGCCCGGCGATTAAGGTTCAATTTGTCTGTCTTGGTGGGCATTGAGATCCTCCTCAGAGTCGTGTGGGGATTTGTCAAAAAGCACAAATCGCGCCGGGTGGATGGGGTAGAAACCTGCCTGCCTGCCGCGCAATGATATGCCAAACGATGCAACGGGGAGAGACCGCATTTTGCCACCCCTCCCCGTCTTTTGCCTTTTCCGGGACGCGTGGATCAGGCGGTGTCGTCGTGTTCTTCGGTCAGGCGGGCATCCTCCCGCATTTCCAGCCACATCGCGTTCAGCACCGCGAACATGGCGGCCAGCGGAAGGCCCAGAAGCCAAGCGAAATACCACATGTCTGTTTCCTTTCCTTAGTAGACCGAGTGGGAGTTTTCAGTGACATCCTGTTCCGTCACCTTGCCCCACAGCACTTTGTAAACCCATGCCGTATAAGCCAAAATCAGCGGCATGAAGATCAGGGCGCAAACCAGCATCACAAACAGCGTCAGGTGCGAGCTGGAGGCATCCCAGACCGTCAACGAACTGTTGGGATCAATTGTGGACGGCAGGATGAACGGGAACATGGTCAGGCCAACGCTGGCGATGATCCCGGTGATGGCCATTTTAGAAAACAGCAGCGTCGACACTTCGCGCCCTGCCCGCAGGCCCAGCACCGCCAGCGCAATCCCGACAAACCCCATCAGCGGTGCAATCGCAATCCACGGGCGGGCGCCATAGGCCGACAACCAGCTTCCACCACGGGCCACTTCGCTATACAGCGGGTTGGACGGACCATCGGTCACTACATCGCCCACAATCGCGAACCCGTCGATCCCAACGGCAAGCCACAGACCGGCCAGCGCATAAGCAGCGGCAGCAACGATCCCGGCAACGGTGCCAATACGGCGGGCGCGGGCGGCCAGTTCGCCTTCGGTTTTCAGGCCCAGCCATGCCGACCCGTGCATCACCAGCATTGACAGCGACACCAACCCAGCCAGCAACGCATAGGGGTTCAACAGCCCCAGAAGCTTCATGATGGCATTGCCCGGATACATCGGCATCAGATCGGGGGTCAGGTAAAACGGCACACCTTGCAGCACGTTGCCCACGGCCACGCCAAACACCAGCGCCGGAACCGCGCCGCCAATGAACAGCGCCCAGTCCCAACCGTTGCGCCATTGGGTCGACTCCTGCTTGGAGCGGTACTTGAACGCCACCGGACGCAGGATCAGCGCCGCCAACACAAGGAACATCGCCAGATAGAAGCCCGAAAAGCTGACCGCATACAGCGGCGGCCACGCGGCAAAGATCGCACCACCGCCAAGGATGAACCAAACTTGGTTCCCTTCCCAGACAGGGCCAACCGTGTTGATGATCACGCGGCGTTCCGTATCGGTTTTCCCGACAAAGGGCAGCAAGGCACCGACACCCATATCGAACCCGTCGGTCAGGGCAAATCCGATCAGCAGGACGCCCAGCAGCACCCACCAGATCACGCGCAGAAACTCGAAAGTCAGAAGGTCATGAAGGATCATAGCGATTACTCCGCAGGGGTTTCGGCCGCAAACGGGCCTTTGCCGTCATGGGTCCGCAGGCGGTGGGCATGGCGTTCCATCCATGCGTCGGTTTCTTCGACATCCATGTAGGGGCCTTTGCGGATGTATTTCAGCATCAGGCCCATCTCGATGATGAACAGGACGGTGTAGAAGATCACGAAGCCCGCCAATGTGATCAGAAGATCAACAATGCTTAGATGCGACGCCGACAATGCGGTGGGCAGCACGCCATCCACCGTCCACGGTTGGCGGCCAAATTCCGCGACGAACCAGCCCAGTTCCGCAGCCAGCCACGGGGTCGGGATGATGATCACCGCAGCCCGCAGCGCCCAACGTGGGAACCGCATTCCACGGAACGACGCGCGGTAGAAGAAATACAACATCACACCGATAAAGCTGAACCCAAGCGCCACCATGACGCGGAACGCCCAGAACAGCGGGAACACACCGGGGATCGTATCGACCGCCGCCTTGGCGATCTGTTCTTCGGTCGCCTGACGCGGATCATCGACATACCGTTTCAACAGCAGGGCAAAGCCCAAATCCTCGGAATGTTGTTCAAAGGTCCGGCGCACTGCTTCGGGGGTTGCGTCGCGCTGTTCGCGGACGGTCATCAACGCATCATAGGCGATGATACCGGATCGGATCTTGTCCTCGGCCTCGATCACCAGATCGTTGATACCCGGCACAACCTCGGTCAGGGACCGGGTGGTGATCAGCCCCGCAACCCACGGGATTTCAATCGCGTAATGGGTTTCACGGGCTTCCTGATCGGGGAAACCGACAACGGTGAAGGGGGCCGGGGCATCATGCGTTTCCCACATCGCTTCCATCGCGGCCAGTTTCATCCGCTGGGTATGGGTGGCCGAATACCCGGATTCATCGCCCAGAATGACCACCGAAAACGCCGATGCCAAGCCAAAGGCCGACGCCACCGCAATGGACCGCCGCGCCAGATCGGTATGGCGTCCTTTCAGCAGATACCACGCTGACACACCCAGCACGAACACGCTGGCCGTGACATAACCGGCGGAAACGGTGTGAACGAATTTCGCTTGTGCAACCTCGTTAAAAACAACCTCGAAGAAGTTGACCATTTCCATCCGCATCGTATCGGGGTTGAATTCAGCGCCAACCGGGTTCTGCATCCAGCCATTCGCAATCAGAATCCACAAAGCCGAGAAGTTCGACCCAAGCGCCACCAGCCATGCCACCACAAGGTGCGCCACCTTCGACAGCTTGTCCCACCCAAAGAAGAACAACCCGACAAAGGTTGCTTCGAGGAAGAACGCCATCAGCCCTTCGATGGCCAGCGGTGCGCCGAAAATGTCGCCAACATAGTGACTGTAATAGCTCCAGTTCATACCGAACTGGAATTCCATGGTGATCCCGGTTGCCACACCCAACACAAAGTTGATGCCGAACAGGGTTCCCCAGAATTTGGTCATTTGCCGCCAGATCGGACGGCCCGTCATCACATATACCGTCTCCATGATCGCTACGATGATCGACAGACCAAGCGTCAGCGGCACAAAGAGGAAGTGATACATCGCCGTCATCGCGAACTGGAGGCGCGATAGTTCAACGAGTCCGAACTCCATAATACTTGCTCCTGATACGCGATGTTAAAAGCTACATCGCAGATACGTATTATGGTTTTGATATATGTATATTCAGCACAGGTTTATTGACATGGATCAAACCTATATCAATAATTCACCTTATCACGACCTCGTGAGGTGAATTTCACGATCTGCGGCGGCGCGTTCTTCGGGCCGATGCGCGGCCAACAGAATCGCGGTCTGCGGCAGATGGGTGCGCATTCCCTGCATGACACGAATGGCGGTGGCGCTATCCACACCTTCGGTCGGTTCATCCAGCAACAAAATCGCCGGACAGCGCAACAAGGCACGCGCCAGCACCAAGCGACGCCCTTCGCCACCAGACAGGCCGCTTCCGCCGGGACCAAGCAGCAGGTCCAGCCCACCGCGCGGTTCCACAACATGCCAAAGCTGACAGGCGATCAGCGCCTGCCTCATCTGCTTGGCCGTGGCCTTGGGATCAGCCAGCCGCAAATTTTCAGCGATACTGCCCTGCACCAAAGCCGCGCGTTGCGGCACATAGGTCAAAACACCGCGCAAACCGCGCTGGGACAAGCCGGGCAGCGGACAATCCCCCACCATGACTTGCCCTGCATCCGGGGCAATCAACCCGGCAGCAATCTGCAACAGCGTGCTTTTCCCAACCCCGCTTGGCCCGGTCAAAGCCACGGTTTCCCCCGCCGCTACCGTCAATGAAAAATCTGACAGGATCGGCTGCGCCGTAGCAGCCCGGCGAAAGGTCACACCTGTCAGGCGCAATGGCCCCATCGGAACAGGCCCCGCAGGATCGTCCGGGATGCGCCCCGGCAACACGGCAGTCACACGGCGGGCCGCCTGCACAATCCGCCCCGTATCGGACAAAGCGCGGCGCAGCGGGATCAGCGTTTCAAACAAGGCCAAAGCCGCAAAAACAGAAATGGCTGCGGCTGCCGGGGTAATCAAACCAGATTGCGCCAGCAGCCCCCCAAACGTCATAGCAAACGCCACGGCAATGCCAGCCGTCAAACTCAGGGAAACACCCGCGCGCCGTTCGATCCTGTCCAATTGCCGCAAGTGATCATTCCGGCGCACTTGGGTCTGGGTCAATTGATCCAAATGGCAGGGCAGTTGGCCATAGACCACCAAATCGCGCCGCGCCTGTATCAGATCAACCGTTGCGCTGCGCAAAATCTGCGCCTGTTCTTCGGCCTGCCGCGACGGATCGGTGGCGGCCCGAATACCCAGCACCAGCACCAGCGCTGCCCCAACCAGAAAAATCGCCGTCAGGATCACCGCCAGCCACCAATCCACCAGCCAGCCGATCACCACCATCACCGTCAGATGCGTAATCACCCCTGCCATGAGTGGCAGCGTCAGGCGCAGGCTTATCCCGTCCAGCGCATCCACATCTGCCGTGATCCGGTTCAAAACCTGTGCCGCCCGCAGGGTTTGCAACGCTTCCCAAGGCTGTGCCGCAAAGCCACGCAACAGCCGCACCCGCAGGCTGGTCAACGCGCGTAATGTGGCATCATGCGTCAGCAACCGCTCTCCGTACCGGGCCGCAGTACGCCCCAACGCCAGAAACCGAACCATTGCAGAGGGACGAAATACATCAAACACCCTGCCTGCCCCGGCCATGCCCGCAGCGGCCGCAGCAGTGATAAACCACCCCGACAATCCCAACAGCGCCGCGCCCATCAACAACACCAATACGGACAGCGCCGCCCCCCGTATCATAGCGGTGCGCTGATCGCGGACCATCAGGCCCAGAATATGCAGGACCGCTTTCATAGCTCGCCCCCTGCCCCCGGCAAATCAATCCGATACGCCATTCGGGCAATCAGCGCCGGGTCGTGCGTTGCCACAATCAAGGTGCAGCCCGTCGCGGCCAGTTCCAGCATCCCCTGCATCACCGTTTCCGCCGTTTCGGCATCCAAATCAGACGTAGGCTCATCTGCCAGCAACACCAGCGGATGTGCCTGCATGGCGCGGGCCAGCATCGCCCGGCGTGCCTCGCCGCCGGACAGGCCCGCACCGGTTTCGCCCAGCACGGTATTCAGCCCTTGCGGCAGCGTTGCCAATACAGACCCCAGCCCGGCCCGTTTCAAAATATCCGCCTCTGGCACTTGGCCGAACCCGATATTTTGCGCCAACGTCTGATTCAGAAAATGGGGCTGCTGCGGCATCCAGCCCAAACCGGCCCGCCACCCGTCTGCGGTGTCATCCGTCAATATCTGGCCCGCCACACTGATTTGCCCGGTCGCCGGACGCTCTAGCCCAGCCAACAAACGCAGCAATGTGGTCTTGCCCGCGCCGCTGGGGCCAGTCACCGCTACAGTAGCCCCGGCAGGCAGCGTGATGTCAGGATAGCGCAGGTTTTGCCCGTTCCGCAGCACGGATAAATCAGTCATCGCAATCTCTGCTGACCCCACCAAACGCGGCTGCACAGCCCCGGTGCCAAGGATCACCTGCCCCGCGCCCTGTTCGCGCTGTGCCAGCTCCTGCGCCACAGCCAACGCCCCCGCCCGATCATGCCAAGCCGCTGCCAGATCACGCAGGGGTTGGAAAAACTCGGGCGCCAGAAGCAACAGGTAAATCCCGGCCCAAGGCGTGACCGGACTGCCCCATGTTCCCCAGCTCACCTCTCCCAGCAGGGCAAAACCGACCCAGACGGCCACCATTGCCACCCCAATCGCTGAAAACAATTCCAACACGGTCGACGATAGGAACGCGATCCGAAGCACCGCCATTGTGCGGTGCCGCAATGCGTGGCTGGCATTTTCAAACCCCGCAATCGCGGGCTGCGTCGCATCCAGCAAACGTATGTCAGACAAAGCTGCCAGCCGATCCACCAGCAGATCGTTCAACTGACCGATTTCAACCATCTGGCGTTCGCTGGCCTGTTGCGCGGCCCATCCCACCAACGCCATGAATACCGGGATCAACGGCCCCGCCATCAGCAGAACCAACCCCACCGCCCATGAATGCCAAAACGCAATCGTCAGGATCAACAAAGGGATCACCCGCACCCGCATCTGGGCCGGGGCATAGCGTGTCAGATAGGGGATCAACGCATCCAGCTTTTCCTGCGCCAGCGCCGCAATCGCCCCCGGACCACCCTGCACAGCATCCGCCCGCCGCGTTTCCTGTACCCACAGGCGGCGGCGCGTTTCAGTCACAACCCGCTCTGCCGCGTTGAACAGTTTCTTTTCGGCAGATGACGCAATCAGCGCCCGCAGCCCGGCCAATCCCAGATAGCCACCCCCCAGAAACAGCGGTGAAACAGGCAAATCCCCTGCCAGCAATCCAGCCAGAAGCGTTGCAATCAGCGCCGCCTGTGCAAACCAGATCAATGAGGCGAACAGCCCCAAAACCGCGCCAGTGCGAATACCCGCCTGCCCCGCAGACAATACATTCGCCAAAGCGGTCTTCCCGGTCTGCATGTGCATTCCCACCCTCGCCACATCCCGCACGCTAGCGGGGCGCCCGTTTCATATATTGCTTTCCAGATATATCTTTTCCCCCACCCCCATCAAGGGGCGCGACCCTATGCATCAATTCGACCTTTCAGAGGGCGGAAAGTCGGCTTGGTCGGGAACGCCCCCCTTGGATAGGGCGGCGAAACAGCAGCGATTGACGCAGAAAGCCGAGGCAGGGCGAGCCATTGATCATGTCAAAGGCTGCACCGCGCAGGAGCGGAACGCCTCAGGGGCCAGCGCAGAACGGCACTTGCGACACGCCCACCGCATCAATCGTATCAACGCCATGAATCGACACGCCTTCGGTGCCAATGCGAATGATGTCGTAATTGGCGGGACCGTCGATCCATTGCGGTTGCGGGTTGTCAAATTCTTGCATGAACTGATGCGAAGCCGCACGCCCAGCGTGATAGGCAATACCCGAAGCGGTGATCCCATTGAGTGGGATATGGATATGACCGAACACCATATACCGCACGCCACCCCGGTGAGCTTCTAAAACCGCCATCAACTGCGCCGCATCATGAAAACCGATGAAGTCGAAATGCGCCATGCCATGCGGCACCGGCGGATGGTGTACAAAGATTGTGGCCGGGGTATCGGGCCGTGTGGCAAGGGTTTCGCGCAACCAGTTGGCGCGGGTTTCGCAAAACCGCCCGCCAATCTCGCCTTCGCTCAGCGAGTCGAGAAAGATAAGCTGATCCGCACCCTCGTTCACTTCGAGTACAGATTGCACAAAACCCGCCGGGTCCACCGGATGCTGGGGAAAGGCGGCGCAAAACGTATCGCGCCGATCATGGTTGCCCAAAAGCAGACGCACCGGCATAGGCATATCGCCCAGCAGTTCACGCAACATCGCATAGGCGCGCGGCTCGCCGGAATTGGCCAGATCCCCCGTAATCACCAAGAGATCAGCATCGGCCTGATGGGTGCGTACATGGGCCAAAATATGCGCCAGCCGCGCGCCGGGGTCGAGCGTGTAAAGGCGCTCTCCGGGGGGCACCAAATGCGTGTCTGTGATTTGGATGATTTTCGTCGTCGTTTGGGACATGAGTGGTTCCTTTTGTTGCCGCAGCGCTAGGCCATCTCGATGACATTTTCGTAACACACTGATCTGAAAGTTTTTTTCTTAAAACCTTCACAGTGATGTTGCTGAACCATCATCTTCCATCCGCAGAACCCCGATCGTTAATACAACCTGCCCTTCCGTCCGCGACGCGGACCTGATGGAGACTACCATGCTCAAACACCTGACCGGCGCCGCCCTTGTGGCGCTTGCGGCTACCGCTTCGGCAGAGGCCAAGACGCAAATCACCTGCCTGACGAACGCCGGCCACCTGACGCGCCAGCACGAACCCCTAGTCGCGCAATTCAACGCGATGCAGGAAGAGATCGAAGTCGTCTATGCGGCCCCCGCACAGAACTACGCCGACACCCACATCAAACTGCTGCGCGCCTCGGCCACCAACACGCTGCCCGATTGCGCCTTTGAAGCCTACAATCAGCTTCCCTCGCTTGCCCGCGCCATGGCCGCACGAGGCCAGATCGTCAATCTGGACGAGATGATGGCAACGGAAGGGGCCGATTGGAAAGCGGCCAACTATTCCGAACAGATGCTCAACCTTGGCCGCGTTGACGGTGTGCAATATGGTATGCCGTTCAACGCCTCGGTCGCACAATGGTATGTGAACACCGATCTGCTGAAACAAGCGGGCGTGGACCTTGATAGCCTGAAAACGTGGGACGGTGTGCTGGCCGCCGCCGCCAAAGTAAACGCTCTTGGCGATGATATCGGTGGCCTGTCCTTCGCCGCCGACCAATGGGGCGACGACTGGCTGCTGCAAGTGCTGATCGAACAGCAAGGCGGCGCGATGCTCAATGATGCAGGCGACACGATTGCCTTTGACGCCGAAGACCGTTCGCTCAAAGCGATGGAACTGCTGCGTCGCATGGTCACCGAAGGCGGGTACAACCCGGCCATCGACGTAGACACCCAACTGACCGCCTTCACCGAAGGTAAACTGGGTATCTACGCGAACTCGCCCGCCTCGGCGAAAATGATCCAAGAACGCGTCGGCGGTGCTTTTGACCTGCATTCGGTCAAATTCTCGGTCTGGGATGAAGAGAACGGCACCCTGCCCACCGGCGGCAATGCCGCGATCATCACCACCACTGACCCGGAAAAAGCCGCCGCTGCCTGGACCTACATCAAGTTCCTGACCGGGCCGGAAGGGCAAAACCAAACCGCGCGCAACACCGGCTATCTGCCCACCAACCTTGGCGCACTCGCCGAGGAATATCTGGGCGCCTACTACGCCGAAAACCCCTATTTCGCAACGCCCTCGACCCAATATGAGCGCGCAGGCAAATGGTGGGGCTACCCCGGCACGCAATCGGAAAAAATCTGGCGTGATCAGCGCTCGGTGATCCGTGGCGTGATGCTGGGCGAAATGACCCCGCAAGAAGGCGCGACCGAGATCAAAGCAATCGCCGAAAAACTGATGAAGCGCTGAACCGCTTCGCATGACCAAGGCGGGGGCCAATGGCCCCCGTTCGCACATTCAGGAAACAGATCATGGCGCGCCTCACGCTCAGCGATATTCACAAATCCTTTGGCTCCACCGAAGTGCTCAAGGGCATTTCGCTTGATGTGGCGAACGGCGAGTTTCTTTCGCTCGTCGGTTCCTCGGGCTGTGGTAAATCCACCCTTTTACGCATCATCTCTGGGTTAGAGACTCCCGACCGGGGCACCATTGAAATTGACGGCAAAGCCATGACCGCGCTGGCCCCCAAAGCGCGCGGCGTGGCGATGGTGTTTCAAGATTACGCGCTTTATCCGCATATGACGGTCGCGCAGAACATGGCGATGCCGCTGATTATGGCGCGGTTGCCATTTCATGCGCGACTGCCGGGGATGAAATGGCTGACCCCGCATCTGGCCCCATTACGCGCCGAAATGGCAGGGCAAGTAGAACAGGTCGCGCAGCAATTGCACATTGATCATCTGCTGGAACGCCGCCCGGCGCAGCTTTCGGGCGGGCAGCGCCAGCGCGTTGCACTGGGTCGCGCCTTGGTACGGAATCCCACGCTGTTTTTGATGGACGAACCGCTATCGAATCTTGACGCCAAACTACGCGTAAAGGTGCGCACCGAAATCGTGGACTTGCACCGCGCCTCTGGCCTGACCTTCGTCTATGTCACCCATGATCAAGTGGAGGCGATGACAATGTCGGACCGTGTTGCGCTGTTGCAGGCAGGCACGCTGCTGCAAGTCGCGCCCCCGGCCACGCTTTACGCTGAACCGCAGTCGATTGACGTGGCCAAATTCATCGGCAGCCCCGAGATCAACCTGTTGCCGGTCTGCGCCGAGCCGGAGGGGCTGCGCCTTGGTGCAACGCTTTTGCCGCTGTCGCACGGGTTCAAGCCGGGCACCGATCTTATAGTGGGCCTGCGCCCCGAAGCCCTTCGCCTCTCCGCCCCCGGTCTCGCCCAGCTTCGCCCCGCAGAAGGCCCCGAACTGCAACTTGATATGGTGCAGGCAAGTATAGAAGATCTGGGAAGCGAAATTGTTGTGCATGGTGCGGTGGCCGCGCTGCCAGATATTGCGCTGCGCATCCGCGCACAAAAAAGCTTGCAGTCCGGCGTGCATAAAATTGCCCTGCCAGAGCGGCTCAGTCTCCATGCTCCAATGGCAACGGCGGTCATCTTTGACATCAATGGCAAACGCCTTGACCCGCAAAGCGTGGCGCGGCGGCAGGAGGCTCTCGCATGAGTGTGCGTACCACATTTGAACGCCGCCAAAACCGGATCGCCTATGCCTTCGTCGCTCCGGCAACCCTGCTGATCGTGCTGATCTACCTTGCCCCGATGGCCATGGTGGCACTGACCAGCTTCACCGATTACACGCTGGTAAGCGATTATTGGGAATGGGTCGGGTTTGATAATTATCGCCAGATGCTTGCCGATCCAGCGGTCAGCAATGCGGTGCGCAACACCTTCGTCTATGCGGCCCTGTTCCTGCCCGGAGCCTTTATTATTCCGCTTTTACTTGCCATCGCCATTCAAGAGCGCAAGCAATTCCGCTCGATCTTGGAACTGGTCTATTTCCTGCCCGTCACCTCGACACTGGCGGCTATGGCTTTGGTCTGGGCGGGCCTGATGGACAGCCGCCAAGGCGTGATCAACGCCGCACTCGGTTGGTTTGGACTTGGGCCGCTTAACTTTCTGGGCGATCCGGGTACGGTCTTATTCGCACTGGCGGGCATTTCGCTGTGGTCGGTGATTGGGTTCAATATGGTGCTGTTTTTGGCAGGCCTCACCGCCATCCCGCGTTCGCTTTATGAGGCCGCAGCAATCGACGGGGCCGATCACCCGGTCGATCAGTTCTTTCGCGTCACTTGGCCCATGCTTGCCCCCACATCGGTCTTTGTGGCCGTGACCTCCTCGATCACCGCGTTCAAGCTTTTTGACACCGTCGCGATTTTGACCAAGGGCAAACCTGACCATGCCTCGGAAGTGTTTTTATACCTGACCTTCCTGGAAGGGTTTGAATATTTCAACATGGGCTATGCCTCGGCGCTTTCGGTCGTGTTCCTTGGGGTAATCTTCATTTTCGCAGCAGTGCAGACCTTTTGGGCTGACCGCCAAACCCACTCTTAAGGAGGTCACAATGAGCCATATCACTGCCCCCCAAAGCGTAGCCCTCACCGCCAAACTGCGCCAAACCCTTGGCCAGATCCGCCCGGCCCATGTGGTCGTGACACTGGTGCTGTTCATAGGTGCGTGGCTGATGATCTTTCCCTACATCTGGATGGTGTCTTCCAGCCTCAAGCCCGCCGCCGAGGTTTATGACGCGGATTTCTCGATCATCCCAAAAACCTTTGCGGGCGTCAAAAACTACTCTGACGTTTTGTTCGGCCAACCCTATCCGCGTTTCATGCTCAACAGCTTGATCGTCTGTGTGGGTATTTTGGCTGTACAATTGCTGACCGCCGTGCCTGCGGCCTATGCGCTTGCCAAATTTCGTTTTCGCGGCTCGGCCATCTTGCTTGGCACTGTGATTGCCTGCCTGACGATCCCGATCAACGTGACCTCGATCCCGATCTATCTGGGTTTGGTAAAGGTTGGGCTGCTCGACACCTATATGTCTATGATGTTCCCCTTCTTCGTCTCGGTCTTTGCAATCTTTCTGTTTCGTCAATTCTTTCGCGGCTTTCCTGACAGCATCATTGATGCCGCGCGCGTCGATGGCATGACCGAAATCGAAATCGTGCTGCGTCTTATTCTACCAGCCGCCCTGCCCGCGATTGCCGCGTTTTCCGTGTTTTCCTTTGTGTCGCACTGGAACGATCTTTATTGGCCGCTGATCGTGGTGCAAAGCCAAGACAAGATGACAGCAACACTGTCAATGATGCAGTACCAATCCGAGTTCGACACCAATTACGGGCGCAGCTTCGCCGCTGCCACGGTAGTCACAATCCCCATGCTTCTGGTTTTCCTGTTTGCCCGCCGCGCCTTCATCCGGGGCATTACGATGAGCGGCGTTAAAGGCTGAGCGCAGGAAAGGCCCGATCAACAAGATTTTCAAGCGCGACGCCGCTTCACCAAATGAGGCCGCGTCGCGCCGGTATCCAGTGCTGGCTCGCTTTGATTCCAGGAAAATTTCATCACTGATCGGCATGTTGTGAACGACAAGCGCTTGGGTTCGCCATTTTTCACGCCAACCAACAACCACACGGGACCGAAAAAGGGGATCAGAAATTTCCCAATCCCACTAAACATCCAATTTTTTAGGATTTTCCACCCAGAAGTGGTGCCGGTGAAGGGACTCGAACCCCCGACCCCATCATTACGAATGACGTGCTCTACCAGCTGAGCTACACCGGCACTTCTTGGGCAAGAGTGATACTCTTGTGGACCGGGGCTATAGCACCCCGGTCGGGGCTGGGAAAGACCTATTTTTGGTCTTCCCTGATCTCTTCTGCATCAACGACTTCGATCGCGCTGTCTTCGACGATTTCGGCCTCTGGAACCTCTTCGTCAGGCGGCGTGTCATCGCTTGGTGCATCCTCAGGCATCGGGTCTGCGCTGTGGTCTTCCAGTGCGCCGACAATCAGCGGCAGCATGGCAACGCCGGTGGCGCTGCTGACCGATGTTGCAGGCGGTGCAGCCCATTCCAGCGTATCGAAGGCTTGACAGTTTTCGCAAACCGGCACCCATTCCGCATGAATGTTGTGGCAATTGCTGCACACCCATTGCGGCCCCCGCGGGGCGTTCAGTGCGCGGGCCAGCCAGCCTTTGACCACGACATCGGGCGCACCTTCGCCACGTTCCACAGCCGCCATAATGGTCAAGGCGCGGGAATCGGGGTTATCCTCGATCAGATCCCCCAGCGCACGACGGGCAGCGGGGAAATCCTCGGCTGCGATAAACAGTTCAGCCTGAACCAGTTGGGTTTCGCGATTGTCCGGGTTGATCTTTAGCAGTTTTTCAAACCGTTTCAGGCGATCCTGTGGGGTTTCATCCGGGGCAATCGCGGCAAAGGCAGCCGCCAAATCGGGATGCGGCTGGGCCTCCCATGCTTTTTTCAGGATACGAGTCGCCAGCTTGGGCTTGCCCTTTTCGATATACCCACGGGCCGCATAACAGGCCGCCGGGATCAGATCAGGGGACAGGCGGTTTGCTTCGATCGCGGATTCGCGGGCGTCGATGTCATTGCCATCATCCAGCACGCCCTTGGCTTGCGACAAGGCCAGAACCGCATCGCGACGTTTGTGTACATCGCGGGGCAACGACCCCTGCTTCAGTTTCAGGCTCAGGGTTTCACGCGCACCGGACCAGTCCCGCGCCTGCGCCTGAAGCTTCAGCAAGATGTCCTGCGTTTCTTCGTGCTTGGGGCGCAGGGCAATGGCCTTTTCCGCCAGCTTCCGGGCGGTATCGGCATCACCATCGGCCAGTTTCTGCTTCATGATCCCGCGCACACCGACAAACCGGGTGCGATCATCGGCCAGCAGCTTTTTATAGGTTTCTTCGGCCTTTTTCCGGTCCCCGGCCAGTTCCGCCGCCTGTGCGGTCAGCAAGTTGGTCAGCTCTGGTTTTTCCAGATATTTTTCGGCCTTGGCGGCCTTGGTCATCGCCAGCCGCGCCTCGCCCGAGGCAAGGGCCATCATGCCTTCGGTCAGGGCTTTGTAGCCTTTGCGTTCCCGGTTCCGGTCAAAATAACGGGACAGCGCCGTTTCATCCCCGTTCAGGAATTTCAGCACCGCAACCGTCAAAGCCGCCAGCTTCAGCAACAGCCAGACTGCAAAAACCAGCACCAGCAGCGCAAGCACCGAATTCAGCGGCGTCAGGTTCAGTTCAACCCCGCCCACGGCAATGCGCACACCGCCATCCAGTTCCAGCAAATACCCCGCGCCAAGGGTGGCGGCAGCGACCAGGGCAACGAAAACGACAATCTTAATCAGTGACCACAACATGTTCGTTTCCCCTTAGTTCGACGCCACTTGGGCGCTCAGGTCTTCGGCGGCGGCGACCGCCTCGACGCGTTGGGTGGCTTTGGCCATCCAGTCCGTCAATTCCACGCGGCCCTGTTCGGGCAACACTTCCAGTTCGGCCAGCGCATCAGCCAGACGATCATCTGCCAGCGCAGCTTCGGCGCGGGACAGGACGGCATCGGCATCCGCC
The DNA here is from genome assembly GCF_900182725.1 of Thalassovita litoralis. Classification (GTDB taxonomy): domain Bacteria; phylum Pseudomonadota; class Alphaproteobacteria; order Rhodobacterales; family Rhodobacteraceae; genus Thalassobius; species Thalassobius litoralis. The sequence continues at coordinate 5,852 of NZ_FXTO01000046.1, read as the reverse complement.
CCTTCTTTGGGTTCCAGCGAACGCAACCCCAACTGGTTGCGCAGGAAATTCCACGCACTGCCGCCGCTGCCTTCGGCCTTGCGAGCGGCAGCCAGCGCCTTGCGGGCGGGTTCGGGGAATTCTGCGGCCAGTTCGGTCATGGTAGCCACACCATTTTCCGAAACCTTGGACAACGTTGGCGGAACATCCACGCCCGCCGCGGTCAGATCAGACAACGCACCGGCGAATCCCTTGCCCGTATCCAGCGCCACCTGAACGCGTGACACGGCGGATCGGATCATCGCCTGTTGCGCGGTCAGTTCCGCATCTGCCTTTTGCTGTGTCGCAGCATCCAGAAGGCCCTGAATTTCGGCCTTCTGCTTGTCCATCGCATCTTTCAGCGCCTTCAATTCCCGCTCATAGGCTTCGACAGCGGCAGCAGGGGCGCCCCCTTCGGCAACGGGGCGTTTTTCCAATGCGGACAAACGGGCCTCGACCGCGGTCAGTTTTCCGGTCAGATCTGTCACGCTATCGTTCAGGGCTGAAACAGAACCGGGCAACGTTTCCAATTCTGGTGGCGTTGCGGGTCGCGCCTCGACCTTGGTCAGGCGGCTTTCCAGTTTAGCCAGCGCATCAGCCTGTTTCTGTATCGTCGCCGCCATCTGTTCCACACCCGAAGACGCTGCCACGCCGGGCCAGCCTTCGGGGAACACGAAACGGGACGCCCCAAATCCAAGACCGGCGGCCACGATCCCGCCCAGCACCAGCGGAACAAACCCGCCTTTGCGCGGTGCCGGTTCCGCAATTGGGGCCGGGGGCGTTTCCGGTTCCGATACATCCTGAACCTCGGCCGCATCATGCTGCGGGGGTTCGTCAGCATCTTCGGGCAGGTCTTCTGCAACATCATCCGTTGCAGCGTCTTGGTCCAAAGCTTCCTCGGCCTCGTCCGCCTTGTTTTCATCCACGTCCGGCCCTGCCGCGTCTTCGATCACTGGCGCATCATCATCTGCCGGGGGTTCGGACGGTTCCTGTGTTTGCTCCTCGATGATGACAGCGTCCGCGATTTCTTCGGTCGGAACCTCTGGGGTTTTCTTGTCTTTTTCGGGGTCGGACACCACGCGCCATCCTTTCGAATCTGAAAACGAATTCTTTTGCACTGATAAGACTAATTGGCCGGAGTTTAACCCTCAATACAGGTATCTGCGTCTATCAGTCCCTCTATCAATTCCAGCATCGCCTGCGCATTCGGTGCATTGGCCACGAAAATGCGCGCAATGGGGCTGTTGCGTAATTCCTGCGCTGCGGCGTCGCTGATCGCCACAGCCCACACCGGGGCCACCCCGGTATATTGTTTCGCAAACAGCCCTGCGGTTCTGGGGGAAAAAAGCGGCACTATCACGGGTAAATCGCCATTTAGCAGGGTTTGCGCCGCATCGGACAACGGCACCCCCATCTGGGCATAAACCACGCGTTCATCCGTTGGGATACCTGCGGCGGTCAAGGTCTGCGCAATTTGCCCACGCGCATGTTCCCCCCGCAGATGCAGCAATGGCCCCTTTGGCGCGTCGGCCAAAATCCGCCGGATCAAGACCTGTGCATCGGCCCCGGCGCTGATCGGCTCCATGCCAGCCCGGCGGGCGGCATCCGCCGTTGCATCCCCCACCGTATAGCATTTCACCCCCGGCGCCCCAAACGGCACCGCATTGACCGAGGTCAGGATTAATCCCCGATACGCGGAAATATCCGGTGCCGTTCCAATCGGCACGATATCCAACAACGGAGAGGACACAATCCGCAGATTCCCACCAACCCGCGCCCGCAATTGCGCGGCAAATCGTTCGGCACCGTCTTTGGGGCGAGTCAACAGGATCGAGGGGCGCATTTCACAGGCCGGGATTGTTTGAACCTGTATCTGGTGTTACCTGCCAGTCAGTTATGTTGCAACGGGCAGGGGCATGGACCGCACGATTACCATTCTGGGGCTGGAAAGCAGCTGCGACGATACCGCCGCCGCCATTGTGCGCGTGGGACCGGACGGGCCTGTAATCCTGTCATCCGTGGTTCACGGACAAACAGACCTGCATGCGGCCTATGGCGGGGTCGTGCCGGAAATCGCCGCCCGTGCCCATGCGGAAAAGCTGGATATCTGTGTCAAACAGGCCCTAACACAGGCTGAAATTGACCTGAATACAGTGGATGCCATCGCCGTCACTGCGGGGCCGGGGCTGATTGGGGGCGTGTTGTCTGGCGTCATGTGCGCCAAAGGAATCGCCGCCGGGACGGGCAAACCGCTGATCGGGGTCAACCATCTGGCAGGCCATGCGCTGACCCCACGGCTGACCGATCAGGTGGCGTTTCCCTATTTGATGCTACTGGTCTCCGGCGGGCATTGTCAGTTCCTGCTGGTGCGCGGCACTGATGATTTTACCCGGTTGGGCGGCACGATTGACGACGCCCCCGGCGAAGCCTTCGACAAAACCGCGCGGCTTTTGGGATTGGCGCAACCCGGTGGGCCATCGGTTGAACGGGATGCCCAAACAGGCGACGCAAAACGTTTTGCCTTTCCGCGTCCTTTGCTAGATCGGCCCGGCTGCGATATGTCCTTTTCCGGGCTGAAAACCGCGCTGCTGCGGACACGGGATCAAGTGATCGCCGAAAAGGGCGGCCTGACCCGTCAGGATCGCGCGGACATGAGCGCCGGTTTCCAAGCCGCCGTTTGCGACGTTCTGGCCGAAAAAACCCGGCGGGCCATTGCCGAATATCTGGCGGAAACACCCGCTGTTCCCGTGCTGGCAGTGGCCGGGGGTGTTGCAGCCAATCAGGCCATTCGCGCAAGGTTAGAGACTGTTTGTGCTGAAAATGGCGTGGCCTTCACCGCCCCCCCGCTGCGTCTGTGTACGGATAACGCGGCAATGATCGCCTATGCCGGGGCGGAACGGTTTCTGGCTGGTGAAACCGATGACATGACGCTGGCCGCCCGCCCCCGCTGGCCACTGGACAAACGCAGCCCTGCCTTGCTGGGTAGCGGTAAAAAAGGTGCGAAGGCTTGACGCAACGCCCCGCCTTGTGAACGATATTCATATGAATGGAGACAGAACATGTACGTTTCGCTGATCGCCCGTGACAAACCCGGCGCCTTGGACATCCGCAAAGCCAACCGGGCAGAGCATCTGGCCTATATCGAAGCCACCGGCATTGTCGTGCAGGCTGGTCCGCTGCTGGATGACGCCGAAGAAATGTGCGGTTCACTGGTGATTCTGGACGTCGACACGATGGAACAGGCCGAAAACTGGGCGGCAAACGATCCTTATGCAAAGGCCGGTTTGTTCGACAATGTGGAACTGATCCGCTGGAAAAAGGTCATCGGCTGATGCGCTACTGGCTGTTCAAATCCGAACCCGACACCTGGGGCTGGGACGACCAGGTCGCCAAGGGTGACGCGGGCGAGGAATGGGACGGCGTGCGCAACTATCAGGCCCGTAATTTCATGCGAGAGATGACGCTGGGCGACCGCGGGTTTTTCTATCACTCGCAAAAGGACAAGGCGATTGTCGGGGTGGTCGAGGTAATCACCGAGGCACATCCCGACAGCAAAACCGACGATCCGCGTTGGGAATGCGTGGACATCAAGGCCGTGAAGCCCGTGAAAACGCCTGTCACGCTGGCACAAATCAAAGACACTCCAGCCCTGTCCGACATGGCGTTGGTCCGCAGTTCCCGCCTGTCGGTTCAGCCCGTGACCGAACAGGAATGGACCATCGTTTGCCAGATGGCCGGAATTGAACCATAGGACGATCAGGCTGAAACAGGGTCGAATTCAGGGGGTTTCGGGATGAACTATCTGGGCATTCTGGTGGCTGCACTGGCCGCTTATGGCTTTGGCGCTGTCTGGTATATGATGCTGGCACCGCATTGGGTGCAAGCCGCAGAAATCAAGACAGATACAAACGGCCAACCCCTGAACAAAGGGGCGCCGCTTCCCTATGTCATCGCCTTTGTGTCCTGCCTGTTGGTGGCAGGCATGATGCGCTTTCTGTTCACAGAAATCGGTGTCAGCGGATGGGACGAAGGGCTGATCGGCGGCCTGTCGATCGGGTTGTTCCTGTCTGCCCCGTGGTTGACCACATGCTATGCCTTTGCCGGGCGCCCGATAGCATTGACGCTGATTGACGGCGGCTATGCCGTGGGCGGCAGCATTCTGGCTGGGATCGTGCTGACCCTGCTGTAATCAGGCGACAGATTCCACCGCTTCGCAAATGCTGGTGATGATCGCATCCAGCAGCGCCTCGTCCTCGGCCTCGCCCATCACACGAATCAGCGGCTCGGTGCCGGATTTGCGGATCAACAGGCGCCCGGTCATCCCCAAGCGTTTTTCCCCGTCGGCAATCGCAGCCTGCACACAATCGGTTTCCAGTGGCAGCTTACCCTTGGCAAAGCGGACATTCCGCAGAATTTGCGGCACCGGATCAAAAACCTGCGTCAGTTCGCTGGCCTTTTTGCCGGTTTCCACCATCGCCCGCAGGAATTGTAACGCTGCGATCAAACCATCGCCCGTGGTGGCATAATCGGTCATTACGATATGGCCCGACTGTTCGCCCCCCAGATTAAACCCGCCTTCGCGCATACGCTCCACAACATAACGGTCGCCCACGGCGGTGCGTTCCAATGCGATACCCTGCTGGTTCAAATAGCGTTCCAGCCCAAGGTTGGACATCACAGTTGCCACCAGCGCGTTCCCCTGCAACAGACCCTCTTTGGCCCACATCGAGGCAATAAGCCCCATGATCTGATCGCCATCCGCAACCTTGCCGGTTTCATCCAGAATGATCACACGATCCGCATCGCCATCCAGGCAAATCCCCAGATTGGCGCGGGTTTCCCGCACCTTGCGCGCCGCCGCTTCAGGGGCGGTTGATCCGCAATCTTCGTTGATGTTGCGCCCGTTCGGGGCCACACCCAGCGCCACAACTTCGGCCCCGAGTTCCCACAAAACGTTCGGTGCGGCCTTATATGCAGCGCCATTCGCACAATCCAGAACCACGCGCAGCCCATCCAGCCGCAATCCGCGCGGGAAGGTGGTTTTGGCATATTCCACGTAACGGCCCAGCGCGTCATCCACCCGCTTTGCCCGCCCGATGTTTTCCGGTGCTGCCAAGGTGACACCTTCGTTCAACAGGCGTTCAATTTCCGCCTCGGCTTCGTCCGACAGTTTGAAACCATCGGGGCCGAAAAACTTGATGCCATTGTCATAAGCTGGATTATGGCTGGCGGAAATCATCACGCCCACATCCGCCCGCATGGATCGGGTCAGATACCCAATCGCCGGTGTCGGCATCGGTCCCAGCAAAAACACATTCATCCCGGTTGACGTGAATCCGGCCGTCAGCGCGTTTTCCAACATATAGCCCGACAGGCGCGTGTCCTTGCCAATCACAACCCGGTGGTCCTGTTGATCGCGCCGGAAATACCGCCCCGCCGCAGCGCCCAGCTTCATCGCCAGTTCAGCGGTCATCGGATAGGTATTGGTCAGGCCGCGCACGCCATCGGTGCCGAACAAGGAACGGGACATCGGAAAATCACCTGTAATTCATCTGCCCGCCTGTCTAAACCCCGCTCAACGATGTGTCCAGAACGGCGACGGTGACTAACCCGTAGGCAAATAAGCAAGGTTTCGCTGCTTTGCAGCATTTCAAGGGCAATGCGACTTGCTGGTTTCAATATCTGTTAGGACTGTTCCAGCAGAATAACTTTTGGTGAACTTCTGCACTGCCCTAGGCTCAGGACTCATAACCAAAACATGACTGTTGCGGCGAGAGCGATGGCCGAGAGGAAGACTTCGGGGCAGCGGTCATATCGGGTGGCGACCCGCCGCC
>NZ_FXTO01000045.1 GCF_900182725.1 Thalassovita litoralis | reverse complement strand
AACACTCTAAAACGCACAAAACAACAGCAGAAACCACCAAATCAAAGCAAAGCAAATCGCCTCAGACGAAAATCAACACAAAACAGAACAGAATCGACCCTCTCATCCCTGTCCACCTGACAGACGCGGACCCCAAAGATCAGGCAATGGTCATAGGATTGCACCGTGGCGCCCCCGCAATTCGCGGAGTCCTTCGTTGTGGAGACTTCCCTGCTGCGTTTGCCGACATTGGAATCCGAACGCGCGCTTGGTGAAACCGGACGCAGCCATCTGCAAGAGGTCGAAGACCTGCGCGACTGGTCCGATGAACTGGAATAAGGCAACGCCCTACAAACCAGCCTGCTCACACGAAAATTTCCCGCTCCGGCTTTGCGAATGCACAGTTCTGGCCTATGATCGAAAGATCGCACTCAACCCCATTCGAGAAGAAGCCTATATGAAATCGCCATTTTACGACGATCTTGCGCAGCATATCGCGCAGCTTGGAGGGATGCATAACGCCCATATCCATCTGGACCGTGCCAATACCCTGTCAGATGGGTACGTGGATCATGGCCGGGTGCAGGTATTGGAAAGCTCTCATATCTCCTTACAGAAGAAACACGCGCTGATCCGCACCGTTCACGAAGGCCCGGCCTATGATACGCCCGATCTGGACCGGCGGGCGCGGGAAACGATTGACGTAATGATTGCTGCCAATACCCGTCTGGCCGATACGATGGTGGACACGACCGCCGACCGGGTGGGCACGAACGCGCTGTCGCAATTGATGGCACTGGCTGACGAAGTGCGCGACCGCATCCAAATCCGCTGCGCCGCCTATACCCCGCTGGGCTTCAAGGACAGCGAACCGGATCGCTGGCGTATTTTCGAGGACGGCGTGAAACTGGCTGATTTCATCGGCTCGCTGCCCGAAGCGGACGACCTCCCCGATTACCCGGATAATATCGGGTTCGAGGAACATTGCACCCGAATGTTGGATCTGGTCACACGCACCGGCAAGTTCCTGCATGTTCACACCGACCAGATCAATTCCCCCGGTGAAAACGGCACAGAACGCCTGATTCAGGTGATGCGCCGGGAAACCGGGCGGCTGGAGGATGCCAATGGCGATCCGTTGGTCTGGACCGTGCATATGATTTCGCCATCCACCTATGATGAACCGCGCTGGTCCCGTTTCGTGCAGGACATGCTGGAACTGAATATCGGCGTGATCTGTTGCCCGTCAGCGGCCATCGGGATGCGGCAATTGCGGGCGATTCCGACGCCGATGTACAATTCGATCCCACGGATTCTGGAACTGGCCGAAGCAGGCGTTCCGATCCGGCTGGGTTCGGACAATATCGCAGATATGTGTTCCCCTTCGACCACCGCCGACATGACCGAAGAAGTGTTCACCCTGTCCGCCGCGATCCGGTATTACCGCCCGGCCATTCTGGCGAAATTCGCCGCCGGAAAACCGCTGACCACCGAAGAACGCGCAATAATCCGCGAACATCTGGATCGAAACGATGAAGAAATGGCGAAGCTGGTTCGGCGGTTCGGCCCGAAATAACGCCCCCCGCCTGCCTGTCGATCTGGCCGATGCGGGCCTGTGGGCCGATCCCGCGCCGGTCTGGGCATGGTTACGGGATCATCAGCCTTTGGCGGAAACCGCTTCGGGCGGCTATGTGCTGACGCGCCATGCCGACATTCTGGATGCGTTCACCAATCCCGCGTTGGGCAATCAGCCCTCGCGGTTTTCGGTACTGGCGGCGCGAAACCGGGACAAAAGCACCGCCGCCGCGCTGACCGCACATATTCCGCCGTTTCAGGACAAGCCTGAACATGTGCCAACCCGGCAGGCGGTTTCTGCCGCCTTTCATCAGGTGTTCCGTGACGCTGCCGATTGGGTGCCGAATTTGGCACAGGATCGGGTCGCCGCACTGCGGGGGCAATCGTTCGATCTGGTTCGCGATCTGGCCCAGCCCTTTGCCTGTTCAGTCATGGCGCGGTTTGTTGGGCTGCCCGATGACCGACAGGCCATCAAACACGCCACCCAAGGTTTTTTCCACCTGTTCGCCCCGATCACTGATCGGGCGCAATTCGACGCCACCAATGCCGCGCTGGATCAGGCGCGTAGCTTTCTGTCTGCCACGCCCCCGCCCCCCGGCAGCCTGCTGGCTGCACTGACCGAAAGCGGGTTGCCGCCGCAGGCAGCACTGGATAACGCCTTGCTGGTGTTGGCCGACGGAGTGGAGAATATCGAGGCCGGGATCGCCACCGCGCTGGATTTAACCCTGACACATGCGGGGGACATTCCCCCCGACACCCCGATTGACGCCATCACCGAAGAAGCATTGCGTCTGGCCACGCCGGGGCAAATCATCCCTCGCGTGACCCGTGCGCCTGTTCGCCTGCATGGCATTGATCTGGGCGAAGGGGTGCCGGTTTTTCTGGCGCTTGGATCGGCCAATCTGGACCCTGCGGCGCATCCCGAAGCGGACCGTTTCAAACCGGGGCGCAGCGGTGAAACGCTGCTGATGTTTGGGCGTGGGCGGCATCGCTGCATCGGGGCGCAACTGGGGGTGTTGCAAATTTCATCCATGCTGGGCGCATTACGCACGGCAGGGGCTGTGCGGACCAATGCCGCGCCGCTGGTCTGTCAGGCCCGGTTCGGGCATCGCTGGGCCGGTCGCAATGCAGGTTGCCTTACCTAGACAGTAACCCTTAGCGCGTGTTCCGCCGCACCCAGACCAGCCGGAACCGACCAACACGCCAGCCCTTCATGAAATAGGCAAACCCGTCCTCCAGCATGGAGACTCGCAACAGGTACAGACCCGGCTTGTGCGGCACCAGCAGGCGCAATGTCAGATCACGGCTTTCACCTGGCTCTACGGCGCCCTGCATCCGCTGAATCGGTGGGCGCGGGCCGAAAACCCGGCGATACCACGGATAAAACGGCCCCCGGCGCAGCAGGCGCGGCCCGATGAACACACCAGACGCCCCGATCCCCGAAATATCATGCGGGGGCCAGATCACACCGCTGTCATTGCGCACCCGGATCGGCAAGGCCACCACCTGCCCCGTGCGCAGAATACGCGGCATCCGGCCGATCAGGCGAATATGCGCCTTCCATCTGGCCTGCCGGGCGGGTTGGTCGATGTCTTCGCGTTTTGGAAATCGGGGCGGGGTTTCGCCATCCAGATAGCGCCGGATCATATCAGCCACCGGACCGAATTTATCAGGCTCCAGCGCGTGTTCGTGATCTGCCGCGATGTGGTGCATCACCGCCCCGTGCGGATAGGCGTCATGCAAAAACCGGCCCGGCCGATCGAACCGGCTAAAAGGGGAAAACCAACGCGCATTGGTCCAGATCAACACCAATGGCGACGGCGTATGATAGGGAATTTCCCAATCCACCGCGATGAACAAATCGGCGCCGCGCCCCGCCTGTCGCAGCAATTCCGCCACGCGCTGCATGATCCCGGCCCCTTCGCAGAAACCGCCCAAGATCAACCGCCCGCTGGGCCGCAAATGTTGAATATCCTGCGCGATCAGTTGGGCAATCCGCGCCTCGCCCCTGATTTTGGCCATCCCGCCGCCCAGCAGCGAACGCAGAAAATAAATCGGACGCCCCTGCCCCAAGGTCTGTTCCAGCTCGTCCGTCATCTTGCGGTCATTGACACCAAAAAACACCGGCACCCCCGGCGCATCGCCATTGCGCAGTATCAGCAACCCACTGGGGCCAGCCCGTTCCCCCGGCCATGCCGATGTTGCAGCCATCACATAGCGTTCCGCCGCAGAGCGCCGTTTTTTGCGTGGCTGTGGCGCAGCGTCGATCCGGGCCACCAAATCACCGAATCGTGGCGCCTCGAACAACAGGTTCGGCGGTAGATCACGCGACAGGGCGCGCTCTAACGCCAGCAGGAATTCGGTAGCCGACAGGCTATCGCCACCATCGTCGAAAAAATCCCGGTCGGGGGCTGGCGTGTCCGTCCCCAATACCTTTGCCCAAACCCGCGCCACGGTCTGCGCGGTTCCTGACAAATGCGCCGCAGCGGTCGGGGACGCAATATCCCCGGCAGCCAATGCGCGCCGATCCACCTTGCCCGATCCCAGCCGGGGCATTTGCGCCACGATACGCACCTGACGGGGGCGCTCGAACTCTGCCAATTCACCGGCCAGATGCGCCAAAACAGCCGCTTCGCTCAGCCCCGCACCGGACACCGCCAACCCAACCTGTTCGCCCAGTGTTTTATGCGGCACAGCAAAAGCCACCGCCTCGGCCACGCCGGGCAGACGTAGGGCGGCACGTTCAACGGTCAGCGGGGAAATCTTTTCACCGCCGCGATTGATGATCTCTTTCAGGCGTCCGGTCAGGAACAGATAGCCCTGCGCGTCCATCCGCCCCAAATCCCCGGTGCGCAACCATTCGCCATAACGAGGGGTTTCGCTGCCTTCATATCCTTCGGTGACACAGGGACCACGCACACACACCTCGCCCTCGGGCGCGGGCTGGCCCTGCGGGTCCAGAATGGCGATGTCGGCCCCAGCGGCACACCCCACCGATCCCGGCACGCGCTGCCCCGGTGGGCGTGGGTTGGTAGCGATCTGCCCCGCCGTTTCTGTCATCCCGTACATTTGAATCAGCGGGGTGTTCGCAAAAAACGCCTCCGCGCGGGCCTGCAAATCGGGGGATAGATCGGCGGAAACCATGCGGATGAATCCCAGCCTTTGCCCCATGTGCCGGGCCTGATCCGGGGTCAGGTCCAGCAGACAGCGCGACAGCATGGTTGGCACCAGTTGCACCCATGTCCCACCACGCTGTATCACCGCATCATGCAGCGCAGTGGGGGATTTATCCGCACTGGCACAGACCGACCCGCCCGCCAGCAACGGGGCCAGCAGCAGATCGACCAAGGCCCCCACATGAAAAACCGGCAGCGCCGAAACCGCGCGGTCTTCTGGGCCAAGCGCCAACGCCTGCGCGATATGGTGGGCCGAGCGGAGCAATTGATCCGCCCGCAATGGCACACGCTTGGGCGTTCCCGTCGACCCCGAGGTTGTCAGCACAAGCCCCGGCGCAAACCGGGGCGTTCCGGGCAAATCCGGGGCCACAGGCATCGCGCCCCCCAGCACGATCACGGGCAGGGACAATTGCGCCGCCAGCGCCCGGTGCGGTGCATCACACAAAACCAGACCGGCCCCCGCCGCACGCAAAATATCGCGCAATTCCGCCGGGGTCAGCGCCGGGTTCAATGGCAGGACCGACGCCACCTGCGTCAGGCCAAGGATCAGGCTGGCCGCGCTCAGACTGTCCTGCATCACGATACCAACCCGCCGCCCGGACAACCCCAATGCGCGGGCCTGTTGTGCCACCTCTTGCGCCTGTTCGGCAAATGCGGCGGCGCTGACAGTGGTGCCGTCAGCCTCGATCAGGGCCGGGGTGTCGCCGCGCGCGGCAAGCTGTTGTAAAAACCTGTCCCAATCCATGCCAATGATCCGAATAATGTCACTTAAAAAGCCGGGCCTGTGATCGCACCCCCGCCCAGTATAGTCAACAAAGCCACGTGCAGCAGTCCCTCGTCCGGAAAACAGCAGGGGTTTCCGGTATCAAGCCCCGTACCGCTGCAACATGCGCCGCAATCCGGCGCCAACCGCCCAATGTAACGCCAATGTCAGCAGCGCCAGAACGATCAGTGCGGCAAACATCAGATCGGTTTTGGCACGGCCATTGGCCAATAGCATCAAATACCCCAGCCCCCTGCTGGCCCCCACCCATTCACCGATGATCGCCCCAATCGGGGCATAAACCGCCGCCAGTTTCACCCCCGACGCAAAACCGGGCAAAGCGGCAGGCACCCGAATATGCCACAACACCCGCAACGGCGACGCCCCCATCACCCGCGCCAGTTCCAGCCAACCGGGATGGGTCCGCGTCAACGCATCCAGAAAACTGGCGGTGACTGGGAAATAGATGATGATCAGCGCCATCGCGATTTTCGATCCCATCCCATAGCCGAACCACAGCGTCAGGATCGGGGCTAGCGCAAAAACCGGCACAGCCTGCGTAAACACCAAAATCGGCTGCACCAGACGCCGCGCCAAAGCCGACGCCGCCAACCCGATCGCAGATACCCCGCCCAACGCCGCCCCCAGCATCAACCCCGCCAGAACCTCGGTCAGCGTCACCAGCGCATGTTCAGCAATCAGCGCCCGACTATGCCAAAGCGTCTGCGCCACAGCCGCCGGTCCCGGCAGAATAAACCGGGGCAAGTCCCCCAGCCAGACCGCCGCCTGCCATAACGATAGCGCCAAAACAACCGGGGCCACGCCCAACAGCCCCCGCATCCAAACCGCCCGTGTCATCGCCGCCCCCGTGGCAATCCCGCACCCGGTTCTTTCTTGGGAAAAATATCCCGGGGAGCGCGAGGGGCAGCGCCCCTCGTTCCCGCCCCTGCCACAGGAACGGCCCCCAGATGGGTCAGCAGCCGCGCCTGCGCCGCCAACACCGCCGCATCCCCCACCGGGCGGGGAATAGGGCCGTCGGGGGGCGGCACCTCCTGCAACCCGTCTTCGGTCAGGATGAACAGCACATGGCCCAGACGCGCCGCCTCGGCCGGATCATGTGTCACCAACAGCACGGTGCGCCCGGTCAGCAATTCGACGGTCAAATCCTGCATCTGCGCCCGCGTCCGGGCGTCCAGCGCCGAAAACGGTTCGTCCAACAGAACCACCGGGCGATCCTCGGTCAGGGTCCGGGCCAAGGCCACGCGCTGACGCTGTCCGCCGGATAAATCGCCGGGGCGATCCCCAGCCCGGTCCGCCAACCCGACGCGTTCCAACACCTGCAAAGCCGCCCCCCCGTCCACCGCCTGCCCGCGCAGGCGTGCGCCAAGCGTCACGTTGTCCAGCACCGACAACCACGGCAGCAGCAAATCATCCTGCGCCATCAACGCCACCTGCCCCGCGCCCGACAACGCACCGTCAAATGCGATCCCGTCGCCCAGCCCGGCAAACAGCCGCAGGATGGTGGATTTCCCCACCCCGCTTGGTCCCAACAGGCAGGTCCAGCACCCGGCGGGGGCGTTTAGTGACAGGGGGCCGAAAACCAGACGTCCGGCGATGTGGGCAGTGCCGTGCAAGGCAAGCGCGGGGGCGTTCATCGGGCCATCATGGGGTCAGGCCCATATCCCAAAATCCCACCTCCAGCCGGGTGGCCGTGGTAAAGCGCTTACACAGACCCGGCCAGCGTGGCGTGGTGGCCGGGCTATCGCCCAGTCGCGCCATGGTCGCGCTGTCGATCAAGCCGCCAACGGCGTGGCATAACGCCTGATAATCGGCCCCACCATAGGTAGCGATCCAGTCGGCATAAGGACCGTCGCCCCCGTGCGCCAGCAGATGCGCCCCGATTTCCCCGTATCCCAACACACAAGGCGCCAGCGCCGCCAGCAGGTCCAGAAAATCACCCGCATGGCCCGCATCCAGTACATAGCGCGTATAGGCCAGATTTTCCGCCCGTTCCTCGGCCCGGAACAGGGTGTCTTCGGACAGACCCGCCGCCGCGCAGATGCCGATATGCAAGGGCAGCTCGTCATGGATCAGCGCGTGAACCGTGGCGGCGCAGTGGCGCATTTCCTGCACCGTATCCGCCTTGGTCACGGCCAGCGCCCATGCGCGGGAAAACTGGATCAGGAACAGGTAATCCTGCACCAGATAATGCAGGAAGGCCGCACGCGGCAGGCTGCCATTGCCCAACGCCTGCACAAAACGGTGTTGGGTATAGGCGGGCCAATGTGGCCCCGCCGCCGCCCGCCATTGCGGGAAAATCTGCCCATAGCTCATTCCGGGGATCCCAGATCCACGCCCAGTTGCGTCACCGGACGGGTGCCTTCGATCAGCCCGGCCTGTGCCAAAAACGCCTCGAACCCGGCATAGCGCCCGATGTCCAGCGCCGCCGGGCGCAGCGCAAAGCGCGGGATCGTGTCGGCCCATGCCATTTCATTCAAATCATCCTGCAATTCCGGGGATGTCGCAGAAAACACCTCCCAGCTTTGTTGCGGATGGTTGACGATATACTGTGTCGCCAATTCCGTCGCCCGCAGGAACCGGCCCAGCATGTCGCGGTCCATCCGGTCGGGATTGGCGACATAGATCAGTTCGTCATAGGTCGGCACGCCTTCTTCCTCGGGATAGAAACAGCGGCCTTCGATGCCTTCGATTTTCATCTGGTTCAGTTCAAAATTGCGAAACGCCCCCAGCACCGCATCCACCTGCCCTGACATCAGGGACGGGGACAGCGACCAGTTCACATTGACCAGCTCAATATCTGACATCGTTAAACCGTGTTTGCCCAGCATCGCGCCCAACAGGGCTTGTTCCACCCCGGCGACGGAAAACCCGACCTTGCGACCTTTCAGATCCGCGATCCGCTGCACCTGGCCATCCTTTAATGTCAGCAGGCAATTCAACGGCGTGGCGACCAGCGTCCCCACACGCACCAGCGGCAGGCCTTCGGCGATGGCCAGATGCAAATGCGGCTGATAGGAAATCGCCAGATCGGCCTGCCCCGCCGCCACCAGTTTCGGCGGGTCGGACGGATCGGCGGGGGCAACGATGGTCACGTCCAGCCCCTGATCGGCAAAAAATCCCTTTTCCTGCGCCACGATGATCGGGCCGTGATCGGGGTTCACGAACCAATCCAGCAGCACGGTCATTTTATCCTGCGCCAATGCCGGGGTGGCCAGCAGCATCGCAGCCCCAAAGATCAGGTGTTTCATGTTTCGCGTCTCCTGTTGAATATATCAGTCACCCAGCGCCAGCAGGGCAATTTCGCCCCCCCAGCCCGGTGCCATGCGGTCCGCCGCCTGCCAGGCCCGCAATCCGGACCGGCAGGCAAAAACCAACCGCTGTGCGGTGCCGGGCAGCGCCGCGCCGGGGAAATCCGTAACGGAATGGCGCTGCGCCTGTGGCAAGGATGGGCCGGGTTCCGCCGGGTCGCGCAGGTCAATCAGATAATCGCCACTGCGCAGGTTATTTTGCGTGATAAACGGCAAAGCGTGGTCAGGTTCGGGCGCGCGGTCAAAGCGGAACCCACCAAAGCGCAATCCCAGCCCGGTGCAGCGAATCAATTGACCAAGCGGACTGGGCGCGGCGTGGTCCAGTCCGGCCAGCACCGCCAGCGCCATCTGCGCCTGAAGCGCCCCAATCACCCCCACCAGCGGCCCCAGCACGCCATCGGCATCGCAACTGCCCAGATGTTGCGGCAGGTCTGGAAACACCGCCCGCAGGCTGGGCGCTGTCCCGCAAAACCCGCCGCAATACCCTTCGGTCCCAACGACAGAGGCGCTGATTAATGGCAGCCCCGCCGCCAGACACAGGTCCGAGGCAATGTAGCTGGCGGCAAAACTGTCGGCGCAATCCAGCACCAGATCGACACCCGCGCACAGGTCCGGTGCCGTGGCGGGATCGAACCGCGCCTGAACCGGATCAATCTGCACATCAGGGTTCAGGGCAAGCATCTGGCGGGCGGCAGCACTGGCCTTGGGCTGGCCCAGATCATCGTGCCGAAACAGGGTTTGCCTGTGCAGATTGCTCAGTTCAACCACATCGGGATCGACCAGCCGCACCCGGCCCAGCCCCGCCCCCACCAGATATTGCAGCACCGGCGCGGCCAGCCCCCCGGCCCCGATCACCAGCACATGCGCGGCCCGTAACCGGGCCTGCCCCTGCGGGCCAAACTCCGGCACCGCGATCTGGCGGGCATAGCGGCTCATGCCACGGCCTCCAGCCATTCGTTGATCCGATCCTCGGGGGCGGGGTGCAGGGTGATGTCGGTGACGGCTGACACGATATCAGCCCCCGCCGCAAAAGCCCCCGCCGCGCGATCCACCGACATGCCACCAATCGCCACCAGCGGAATATCCCCGATCAGGCGTTTCCATTCCGTCAGCTTTTCCAGCCCTTGCTGGTGCCATTTCATTTTCTTCAGGATCGTCGGATAAACCGGCCCCAGCGCCACATAATCGGGGTCCAGCCCCAAGGCGCGGTCCAGTTCCGCGTGGTCATGGGTGGAAATGCCCAGCTTCACCCCGGCGGCACGAATGGCGGGCAGATCGGCCTCGTCCAGATCCTCTTGTCCCAGATGCAGCCAGTCACACCCCAGATCAATCGCCAGCTCCCAATAGTCATTGACCACCAACACCGCGCCATGTGCATCGCACAGCACCTTGGCCTGCGCGATGTGCTGGCGCAATTCGTGTTCGGGGCGGTCCTTGATCCGCAATTGCACCAGCTTCACCCCCAGCGGCAACGCCCGGTGCAACCACGCCACATCGTCGAAGATCGGATAAAACGGGTGCAACGTCATGACAGCACCGCCTGCCCCAACAGCGGGGTCGATGGCGCGGCCATGTCGCGTGGTTCCATCGGGTCCGCATCGCGGGCCAACGCCCCCGCCTGTACCGCCAGTGCAAAGGCTTCGGCCATTGCTGCGGGATCGCCCGCCTTGGCCACAGCCGTATTCAGCAACACCGCGTCAAAGCCCATTTCCATCGCCTGCGCCGCCTGTGACGGCAGGCCCAGCCCCGCGTCGATCACCATCGGCACATCGGGAAAATGCGCCCGCAGACTGCGCAGGCCGTATACGTTGTTCAGCCCCCGCCCGGTGCCGATGGGGGCGCCCCACGGCATCAACACCTGACAGCCAACATCCAGCAAGCGGTCACACAGAACCAAATCTTCGGTGCAATAGGGAAACACCTGAAACCCGTCTTCCGTCAGGATTTGCGCGGCTTCGACCAACCCAAACGGGTCGGGTTGCAGCGTGTCGGCATGGCCGATCACCTCTAGCTTGATCCAACGCGTATCGAACAATTCCCGCGCCATATGGGCCGTTGTCACCGCTTCGCGCACGGAATGGCACCCGGCGGTGTTGGGCAGAACCGCAACGCCCAGATCCCGGATCAAATCCCAAAAATCCGCCCCGGCACGGTCACCGCCTGCCTCGCGCCGGATGGAAACGGTGGCAATGCCTGCGCCCGACCGGCGAAACGCCTGTGCCAGAATGGACGGTGACGGATATTGTGCGGTCCCCAGCATCATCCGCGACGACAGGTCAGTTCCGTAAAATACTGGCATCCGTCAGCCCCCCTGCCGGGCGGACAGGATTTCCACCCGATCCCCCGGTTCCAGCACGCAATCGGCACGGGCGGCGGCGGGAACGAAATCTTCGTTCACCGCCGTGGCCAGTTTGGCATCGCCATGCCCCAGCTCAATCAGCAAATCGGCCAATGTGCGGCCCTGCATCTGCTGCGCTTCACCGTTCACCATGATTTTCATCCATCACCTCGGGGGTTTTGCCGTCCAGCAGCCAATCGCCCACCATCCGCGCCAAGGCGGGGGCCAGCAAATAACCATGCCGGAACAGTCCGTTCACATAAATTCGCCCGTTCCGCTGCCGGATACGCGGCAGATTGTCGGCAAAGGCCGGGCGGGCATCGACACCGATTTCCAGCAGCTCTGCCTCGGCAAAAGCGGGGTGCAGGGCATAGGCGGCATTCAACAATTCCATCACCGACCGGACCGAGGCCCGGCCCCGTTCGCCGCTTTCGATCTGGGTGGCCCCTAGCATGAACACGCCATCGTCGCGCGGCACGATATACAGCGGAAACCGCGGATGCAGCAGACGCACCGGGCGCGACAGGGCAATATCGGGCGTGCGCAGGATCACCATTTCGCCCTTGACCCCGCGCAGGTCCGGCAGGCTGTCACGCGCCGCCAGCCCCCGGCAATCAATCACCGTTCCCTGTGTTGGCCCATCGGGCAGGAACCGCACACCCCGTTCCAGCAACCGCCCCCGCAGGTCCAGCAGGGTTTGACGCGGGTTCAAATGCGATTCCGCCTGCATATGCAGGGCGCGGGGGAAGCGTTCGGCCAAATGCGGCTCCAGCGCGGCCAGCCCGTCGCGATCCAGCAAAGTGTGATTTTCCGTGCGACGGGCGAAACGGTCCAGTTCCTGCCGATCACGCCCCAACGCCAGCACCAGCGACCCGTTCCAAGTCACCGCCGCCCCCTGTGCCTGCCACCACGCTGCGGCCTGACGGCCCAGCCGGACCACGGGTTCTTCGGCGGTTTCGCCTTCGCAATCAGGGGCCAGCATTCCGCCCGCCCACCACGAACACCCCTGAGGGCCGGGGCCGGTGTCCGGGTCAATCACGGTGACGCGGCACCCGCGCCCCGACAGTTCCGCAGCAACGCATAGCCCCGCCACACCGCTGCCCAGAATGGTTATCTCGGTCATGTCCACACCTCATGAAAATGATGCACCGGGCCGTGACCGTGGCCCACCTGCAAGCAATCTGCGGCCAGAATTGCGCCATGCAGCCAGCCATGCGCGGATTGCACCGCATCCGCCAATGGCCGCCCCTGCGCCAACCCCGCCGCAATGGCCGAGGACAGCGAACAGCCGGTGCCATGCGTGTTTCGGGTGACGACACGGGCCGCGCGATAGGGGCGCGCCCCCTGCGCTTCCATCAACCAATCGGTACAAACAGCCCCGGCCGCATGGCCGCCCTTCATCAGCACCGCCGCAGCCCCCAGTTCCCGCAGCGCCTGCCCCTGTGCCAACATCGCCGCGTCATCTGTCGCCTCGGGCAGACCCAACAGGCGGGCAGCTTCGGGCAGGTTCGGAGTCAGTACCGTGGCGCGGGGCAGCAGCAGGTCACGCAGGGCGGTTATCGCCGCATCCTCCAGCAGGGTCGCACCGGATTTGGCGATCATCACCGGGTCCAGCACGACAGGGCCGGAATACCCCGCAAGCGCCTGCGCCACGCATTCGGTGACGGCGGCGCTGCCCAACATGCCGATCTTAATCGCCCGCACGTCCAGATCATCCAGCACCGCACCGATCTGGGCGGCGATTACGGTTGTGGGGATTGGATGCACCGCCGTGACGGCGCGGGTATTTTGGGCCGTCACCGCCGTGATCACACTGGCGCCGTACACCCCCAGCGCGGACATAGATTTCAGATCGGCCTGAATGCCAGCCCCGCCGCCACTATCCGATCCGGCGATTGTCAAAGCGATGGAAACCACGGTTTCACGTCCTTCGGTCCAATGGTTGGACCGGGTGCGCGAACCAGAGTCGGGGCGGAATACGCGCCCGAAATTCTGTTCCCTCCGCCGGTCCTAACCAGTTCAGGTTCAATGGGTTCGCATTCGCATCTCAGCCCCTAGGGGCACCCCAACAGATTGCTTAATGGCGTACACCCAAGTCTAAGCTGGCGTCAAATGGGAAAGTGGCGGGTGGATGAAATTGGAAATTTCAAATCATGAAAATTATTTTTTATCAGATTGATAGGCATTGAAATTTATTCAAAACATAAAGCACACACCTTACCAACCCGCACAAAAACACACAGCAAACGCCCGGATCGACGGATCAATTTTACCGTCAGTGATTCCGCACCCTGCCGCTGAACCCACTTTCGGGGAACCAGCCCCAACTTGGCATAAACCCTGCATGAGGCGGATATCGAACCCGTCCCAGCTCCAGCAGGAATTGACCATGAACGCACCATCCAACGATCTTGAAAACAGTGTCCAGTTGGCATTGGAAGCTGCCGCCGCCGCGAATGATGCCACGGATGACATGGCCGGTGTGTGCATGGATACTAAAGCGGCAGCGGCCCGGTTGGATCAGTTTACGACGATGATGAAACCGCTGTTTCTGGGCATAGCACTGGGCATGGTGGTGTCGGTTTTGCTGGGGGCGATGATTTACCTGCGCACCCTGTCGGAAATGCGTGACGTGACTGCCACCCAGATCGAAGCCCTGTCCCGCTTCACGTCTTCGGTTGGCAAGGTCGAAGAACAGATGACAACCTTGCAGGACGTGCAAAACCGGCTGGATCAGCTTGAAACCACGCAAGCGCAAGCCATGACCCAGATGCAAACCGCCTTGAGCGCCGAGTTGACCAATATCGCAACCGGCCTGACAGCCCAGACCGCCGGGACACCCGACGAACAAATGCTGTCTCAAATGCTGGGCAGCCTGTCGAAAGCCATACAGGATAATCACAAGACCACACAGGAAACGGTGATCTCGGGCCTGTCTGATTTGCAACTTGCGCTGACCCGGATGCTGGCCAACAGGCCGGTTGAAAACGTACAGGCGCAACCGCGAGCCACACCGTCAGGGTCCACAGCCAAGCCCGTGCGCAAAACCTCTGCGCCTGTGGTCGCGCCAAACCCGTTCAAATATCCCTGATGCCTGCGCCGGACATACATCGTTCTGATGCAGCGCATACGCTGGCTTTGGGGTCAGTCAACGCGCGGGGACGGGCGCTGGGATTGCAGCCCGAAGACAGGCTGATCGCAATCGGTGAAACCCGGTTCGCGGGCGACACCACAAACCTGTCCGCGCGGTTCCACGGCCCGTCCCCCCGGCCCCAAGTGCTGTGGTTTCAGCGCGATGGGGCTGTTTGGCCAGTCCAAAGCCAGACAGCACACCTTGGGCGCTGGCGTCAAATCCCCATGTCCGAGGATGATATTCCGGGCGATTTCAGAGGAAAGGCGCTGCAAAACTGGAGCGTCGTCGTCGATGCAGACGGACGATATGACGCCCTGCCGCAACACCCGACAGCACTGGCGTTTCTGGTGCCGTTTCACCTGATACGTATGCGGCTTTGGGGGGCGCTGCTGCTATGGTTGGCGCTTTGTGCCTTGTCGGTTCCTTTGGGCTGGATGGCCGGGCTGCCCCTGCAAGCCCTGATCTGGCTGTATTTCTGGCGATCGTCCCCCGGACTGGCACACGAGGATCGTATCGCACGGGGGTTCAGGCCGTGGCGTGTGGTAGCTGCACATAACGAAACCGATTTACATCGCCGGATGGCCGCGCTTGCACCCACCCTGCGGTTTATCCATTCGGCGGTGCCGCCACCAAACGGCTAAGCGCCCCGTCAATCGCTGGAATTCCAAGCGTCAATCAGGTTGGTCAGATAATCCCCAGTCGAATTAAGCTGCGTCACAACCCGCTCCATTTCCGTGAAACGGGCAAGATAGCGGGCGCGCACATCCTCGGCGCGGCGATCCAGCGCCGCAAGCGCATCAGCGTCCGCCGCCAACCCGTCTTGTTCCGCAGCTTCACGTTGCGCCAATGCAGCATCACTGGCCAGAACGTCGCCCAGATAGGTCATCAGGCTGCTTGTCAGGCTGGGAGCCGCCGTAAGGGTCGCAATCTCTACATCCGGCCCGGCAAAGATCCTGACCCCGCTCATCGGTCCCGAGGTGACGCCGTACACCCAACGACCGTCGTCCTGCATGGTTCCGAACAACGGCACCCCATCCAGCAGGGCCGCGCCAGTTTCGGGATTGCGGATGAGCGTGAATTCACCCCCGCTTGGGATATAGCTGCCGGTTGCGATCAGTTCGACATCAGCCGTGCTGCCCAGATCATCCAAAATCAGCGGATCAAGCAACGCAGGATTTTCCGTCAGCGCATCGGTAAAGACAGCCTCATTCAGCGTCAGGGTGCCATCCCGTTCTGTCAGGATACCCAGATCGGCCAGATGCACACCCCCGGTACCATAGCCCTGCCCCAGCAATGCCTCCATACCCTGCATGATCGTGTCGGCCAAACTGTCCCCCGCAAGTTCCCCAGCCGTGGTGCCACTGCCATAGCCGCGTGCTGTCAGGCTTTCGACAAGGGATTTGGTGGCATTGACCATCTCGACAAAGCTTTGCATGACCGCCAGCGCCCCTTCGGTATTCGGGGTTGCGCGCAGGGTGGCCGGGGTCGAGGTTGTGGCGGTCAGGGTCAGCGTCACGCCGGGCAGCAGATCATCAATCACGTTCGTCGGGCGCGTCACCGCAATGCCGTTCAGGCGTAGGTGTGCATCCTGCCCGGCCTGAACCTGCACGGTTTCGGGACCGTTGCTGAAATCGAATGCCGCCAACGCGTCGCTGGCCCCGGCAGCCACACTGAAACGCAGCGCATTCGCGGCCCCCGGTTCAGCAATCACGCCCAATGCAAAACTTCCGTCGCCCACATCAATGACGCGGGCCGAAACGCCTTCGACCCCGGACAGGGCTTCGGCCAGATCGCTCAGGGTGCTGTCCTCTGTAAATCGCAGCGTGGTGGCGGCGGTATCGCCCTCGGTAAAAACAGATGGCGTTTCATCGGACCAACGCCCAAAGGACACAGTCAGGGTTCCGGCTCCAATCGGGGTGTCGGCGGCGGCGTAGCCTTCGTATTTCAGGACTTGCGCCTGCGCCAGACTGTCGACGGCAAGCGTGGCATCCTGCATATCCAACGCCTGCGCATCGGTCAGGCTGACCGCGACCGCGCTGGTATCGCTGGCAAGGGTGCGGGGGGACAGGCCTTGCATCAGGGTCAGCGCCTCGGACAGGGTTTCTGCCTGCGTGCGCAGCCGCTCATAGCCGGAAACACGCAATTCAGCCGCGTCGATCCGGTCATTGATCAGCGACTTGCGCGGATCAATTTCCGCCGCTGTCAGGGTTTCGGTCAGGTCCGTAATATTCAACCCGGACCCACCGGTGTTCAGGGAACTGAGGATATCAATCGGCATGGGCAGGCACCTCTTGCATCTGGATAACGGCGCAGGACGCAGCGATGTTAGCGGTCCGGCGCTTTAATATGTGATCTCGATCTCGATCCGCCGGTTCTGTTCCCGGCCCTGCGCGGTGGTATTGTCATCAACCGGCATGGTTTCCCCCCGGCTGATCGCCGTCAGCCGATCCGCCGCAATCAGCCCCGTACCAGAAAGCTCACGCACGACCGACGACGCCCGTGCCGCCGCCAGCCCCCAGTTATCCCGGTAAGCCGAGGCCACAGACAAAGGCACGGAATCCGTATGCCCCGTAACCACAATGTTGCTGGCCTCATTCATGGCCGCAAAGGCAAGGCGGGACATGACATCGCGGGCCTCCTCTGTCAGGTCCGCATCCCCCGAAGGAAACGCCCCACCCGCGCCGATTGTCACGAAAACGCGGTCCTCGCGTTGCTCGACCGTTACCAATCCCTGTGACACTTCGCGGCGCAGCGCCACCCGCAACTGGGCTTCGGCCAGCGCGGCACTGCGTTCGGCCTTGCCTTCGGTGATCTGGGTTTCGGCCCGTTCCGCCTGTTGCCTTGATGCCTCGGCCAGCTCGGACAAGTCCCCTGTCAGCCCTTTCAGGGCAACGTCATCTGTGGGCAGGCCGGTTGCCTGTTGGGCCTGTTGCAGGGCTTCGGATGCCTGCGCCAGCTTTTGCGACAGAGGTTCGGGGGTATCCTGATCAAAGGTCATCACCACCTGCCCGTCCTGTGTTTCCACCTGAATCTGCCCTTGTTGCACGGCCTCTTGAATGGCCTCGGCCAATTCGCGGGCGGCCTGTTGCTCGGGCGTATCTTGGTCCGTGGTCCTGATCTTGGGCTGCTCGATCTGGGTGGTATCCTGGCGCAACTCTTGCGTGATGGCCGGTTCAGGCGAAGGGCTGAAGTCCAGCTTCAACACCGTTGTGCCCAGCGGTTGTTCAACAACCGGCACCTCGCGCTGTACGCCAAAGGATTTCTTCAAAGACCCGGCCACCATCTTGAACTTGGGCTGGTTGAATTCCGCAAAGGACAGGATCAACACGAAAAACGCCATCAGCAGCGTCGCAATATCGGCGAAGGTGGCCATCCATGCGGGCGACCCGACAGGCGGGCATTTCGGGCACTCCTCTTGCGGGGGGTCTTCGACGGGCGCGGGAACGGGGCTACGGCTCATGGTGGAACCCCTCAGGCCGCCAGTAGCTTGGCTTGCAGCTTGGGCGGCATAACGGCCACCATCTGTTCCTGCACGTTCCGCCCGGTTTCACCGCGCGTAATGTTGCGCAACCCGGCAAGGACCATTTCGCGATACACGGTTTCAGCGGCGCTGTAGCTTTCCAGTTTCGACAGGATCGGCCCGAACAGCACATTAGCGATAAATGCCCCGTAAAGCGTGGTCAGCAAGGCCACCGCCATCGCCGGGCCAATTGCCTTGGGGTCGGCCATGTTACCCAGCATTTGCACAAGGCCGATCAGGGTTCCGATCATTCCCATCGCCGGGGCGATGTCGATCCAGCCCCGCACGGCATCATGGATCAGACCATGCCGCGTTTTCATGGCCGAGATTTCCTCGCTCAGTTGCTTAACCAGCTTCGCCTCGTCCGCGCCATCCACCAGCATTTGCAATCCCTTGGAAAAAAACGCATCAGGCACGTCCTGATTTTCCAGCGCCATCAACCCATTTTTGCGGGCCAGATCGGACAGTTCGACCATGCGGGCAATCAGGTCTTCCTTACTGGCGGCCTTGGGGGCGAAAACCTTGGCCATCGCGCCGAAACTGCCCAGAAAGACAGGCATGGTGCAACGATACATGACGGCGAAAAACGTCCCGCCGAACACGATCAAAATGGACGGTATATCAACGAACGGCCCCAGCCCGCCCGCCGCGATCATCGAACCGATGACCATCGCAACCGCGCCAATCAATCCGATAAGTGAGGCGATATCCAAACCAAGTCTCCCTGCATTCTGTGTCACGCGGCAAAAGCCGACAGTTGCAACAGGATCAGCAAGAACCGTACCAACCGGAAGTTCTGAAATTCCCACAAAATAAATTATTATAAAACATATACTTATTCATAATTCCGCAGGACGGCGCTAAACAAATTTCCACCCTGTCGTTTCCTTGATCAAGCGCTGGCCAGCGTATCAATTCCATTCAGGAGACTTACGATGACGACCATCAACACCAACATCGGTGCCATCACGGCACAGGCCAACATGGCACGCGTCAACGAAGACATGAACACCGCCATGAACCGGCTGTCCTCGGGGTTGCGGATCAACGCGGCCAAGGACGACGCGGCAGGCATGGCCATCGCCGAGAAGATGACCTCGCAGATCACCGGCCTGAATCAGGCGGTTCGCAATGCCACCGACGGCAAGAACCTGCTGGACACCACCGAAGGCGCGCATGTCGAAGTGTCGAACATGCTGCAACGTCTGCGGGAACTGGCGGTTCAATCGTCGAACGACACCAACACCTCTGCCGACCGGAACAATCTGGGCGCCGAGGCCAAGCAGTTGATCACCGAAATCAACCGGGTCGCAAAGGATACCACCTTCAACGGGATGAATGTTCTGAACGGTTCGTTCTCGGACAAGCAGTTCCAGATCGGGGCTGACTCGGGTCAGGTTTTGAACATCAGCGTGGACAGCGCCGCCGCCACCGACATCGGATCGAATACCCTGAAATCGAACGTGTCTCTGGCAGCCGGGGCCGCCGTAACGGACACCGGGATCGCAGCAGCGACCACGCTGAACATCACAGGTTTCGCCGGGAGCGCCGAACTGACCACATCGGCGGGACAATCGGCGCAGGAAATGGCCACCGCGATCAATCAGGTCAGTGCCTCGACCGGGGTGACAGCATCCGCCACGACCAATGTCGAACTGTCCGGGTTTTCCGCAGCGGACACCGTGACCTTTGATGTGAATGGCGTGAATATCGGCACCGTCGCCATTTCCGATACCAGCGACCTGCGCGGGATTGCGGACGCGATCAACAACCAGTCGGGCCGAACCGGCGTGACCGCGAAAATGGGCGATGACAACGCGACAATCGTTCTGACCGATGCGGCGGGCGGGGATATTCTGATCGGGGATTTCACCACCGGCGGCGGCACAACCACCATGAACGCCACCGCGCTGAACGGCGATGGCACCGCTGCGGGTTCGACCGCCGGGGTTCATACCGCAACGCTGGATGACACAACCAACAACGACGTGGCGATCAGCGGCCAAGTCGAACTGACCTCGACCAAATCGTTCTCGGTTGGCACCGATGTCACCACCGCTGGCGAAGTTTTCTTTGAATCCGCCGCCAACACCTCGGATCTGAACTCGGTCGCGGAAATCGACCTGACCACACAGGAAGGTGCCGCCGAAGCCCTGAAAGTCATCGACGTGGCCCTGCAAAAGATCAGCCAGGCCCGGTCTGATCTGGGTGCCGTGTCGAACCGTCTGGACAGCACGATTTCCAACCTGACCAACATTACCGTGAACGTCGAAGCCGCACGTTCGGGGGTGATGGATGCCGATTTCGCCAAGGAATCATCTGAAATGGCACGGGCCAAAATTCTGGCTCAGGCGGGTACGGCAATGCTTGCCCAAGCCAATAAAACGTCTGAAAACGTACTAAGCTTGCTGCGTTAACCGACGAACATTCGACACTATCGGAAGAACTCTTTGGCTATCCTTAGGGTCCTTCTTTTTTCGTCAATCACTTGCATCGGTACTTTTGCATAGTCGGATTTTCGACACCCCGTTTGTCGGTCTCCAATGCTTTCCTCTCTGATCCTTGCGGCGCAAACCGCGCCCAGATGGTCGGAGTTTTTAAATGAATATTCAGCTTTTCCAACGGAATGCACAGCAACAGACTTTGGTGATGACGCAGCAAATGCAGCAGGCGATTGCGTTGCTGCAACTGTCCAACACGGACCTGCAAAGCTATATCGACAAAGAGGCCGAGGAAAATCCATACATCGCGCTGGATCACGCCCCGCGCCCGCTGCCCAGCCTGCCGTATTCGGGAACCGCAAGCACCGAATGGGACGATCCCGCCAGCCGCCTGAGCAACGGGCCGCTATCGCTATATGCGCATGTCGCTGCGCAATTCGACCTGATGTTCGCGGACCCCACCGACCGTTTCGTTGCTGACCGCTTCCTAGAGGCGCTGGACCCAAGCGGTTGGTTGGGCGAGCCGCTGGACGTTATTGCCGCCGATTGCCACATGACCCAGCCCGAAGCTCAGGACATGCTGCGCCGGGTGCAGGATGTGGAACCGGCCGGGCTGTTCGCCCGCGATCTGGCCGAATGTCTGGCCCTGCAAGCCGAGGATCGCGGAATGATGACCCCTGTATTTCGGTGCCTGCTGGATCACCTGCAACGGCTTGCGGCGGCAGACCTGAACGGGCTGACCCGCGTGTGTCAGTGTTCAATGGAAAAATTGCGCGATGCCCTGAAACAGTTGCGAAGCCTGAATCCCAAACCCGGTGCAGATTTCGTTCAGGAAACAACCCTCGAACGTGAACCCGATCTGATCGTGACCCGAGGGAAAACCGGCTGGCAGGTGGAATTGAACCGCTCAACCCTGCCGTCTGTCCAGATTGACGAACCGCGCGCAGTTCATAATGGTCGCAACCCCGCGTCACATGATTACGTGACCGAACGCCTGAATGTTGCCCGCTGGCTACGCCGCGCGGTCGATCACCGCAATCAGACGACCTTGGCGGTCGGCGTGGAAATCATGCGCCGTCAAATCGGGTTTCTGGACCACGGCCCAGCCCATCTTGCGCCGATGACACTGGCGGATGTGGCGCAGGCGATTGGCGTCCATGAAAGCACAGTCAGCCGCGTCACCACCGGCCTGCTGATGGCAACCCCCCAAGGCACATTTGCGCTGAAACGATTCTTTAGCGCGTCCTTTCCCAACGACGCCGACAGCGAAAACCCATCTTCGGCGGCGGCAGTGCGGTATCAGGTGCAAAAACTGATCGACGCCGAAGACCCCGCCGCACCGCTAAGCGACGACGCCATTGCACATACCATTTCATCGGGCGGGCCGGTGCTGGCCCGGCGGACCGTTGCGAAATACCGCGACATGCTGGGGATTCCGTCGTCATTTGCACGGCGGCGACAGGGCAAGCTAAAGGCCGCCTGACCCTGCTGGGGTTTCGGGCTTGCCCTATGCCCGGCCATGTTCGCCCGATATGAACGCTTTGGGCGTTGCAAGCCGGAACAAATCAAAGCGAAACCCGGCCTGTGGGATGGCTGATCCCTTGCGGATCAGCCTGCTGTCCGATAGCCACGTCTTTCGTTTGCAACAAGGACACACCCCATGACCGCACCTGTGCTTGCAATGGATTTCGGCACCTCGAATTCCGCCGTGGCGATTCTGGTCGATGGCAAGGTGCAACGCCTGCCAGTCGAAGCTGACGCCGATAGCCTGCCCACCGCCGTTTTCCTGCCCGCAGATGGTGGCCCGATGCGCATAGGTCACGCGGCACAAACCGCGCTGACCGATGGCGAAGAGGGGCGATATATGCGCGCCCTGAAGTCTGTTCTTGGCACATCGCTGTTTCACGAAGAACGGATGATCGCCGGACGCCGCCGGAGTATCGCAGGCATTGTCACTGCCCTTCTGTCACAGGTGAAAGCGCAGGCAGAACAGACCGCAGGCACCCGTTTTGACCGGGTTCTTTCGGGCCGTCCCGTGCATTTCCATTCCGCCGACAGCCAGCGCGA
The DNA here is from genome assembly GCF_900182725.1 of Thalassovita litoralis. Taxonomy (GTDB): domain Bacteria; phylum Pseudomonadota; class Alphaproteobacteria; order Rhodobacterales; family Rhodobacteraceae; genus Thalassobius; species Thalassobius litoralis. Next base: position 1,624 of record NZ_FXTO01000045.1, on the reverse strand, counting down.
TGCCCGCGCCGAGGCCGATTTGTGCGCGTGCTATCAGGCTGCGGGATTTCAGGACGTCGGCTTTCTGCCCGAACCTGAAGCTGCGGCCTTGGCCACTGGCGGCACCGCGCAGCAGGCAGAAACGCGGCTTATCGTGGACATTGGCGGCGGTACATCGGATTTTTCGGTCGTGCGCATAGGCGCGAACGGGATGGAAATCGTTGCAAGCCACGGTATCCGGCTGGGCGGTACAGATTTCGATCAGGCGATTTCCATGTCGCACGCGATGCCGTTGCTGGGCCTTGGTGGCGAATTACGCCGCACCTTCGGCGAAGGGCTTCTGCCTGTGCCACGCGCGCTTTATGCCGATCTTGCGACATGGGCGATGATCCCGTTTCTGTATACCCGCGACACCGAAAAGACGGTGGCAGACCTTGTGCGCCATGCGGTGAACCCTGCCCCGCTGTTGCGGCTGGCGGATGTCATCGAACGCCGTCTGGGGCATGACATCGCCTTTGCGGTCGAAAAAGGCAAAATCGCCGCCAATTCAAACCAACCCGGCGCCTGCATCGACCTTGGTATCCTTGAACCGGGCCTGAGCAGCAAAATCACATCTGGCATGATGAACGCCGCACTTACATCCGCACGCGAAAAGCTGCGTGCGGCGCTTTATGAAACCTTCCTCCATGCCCGCATTCCACCGTCCGAAATCGAGAGCGTCATTCTGGTTGGCGGGTCCAGCCTGATGTCATTGGTTTCCGATGAAGCCCTTGCCGTGTGTCCCGCCGCCCGCATCGTCCGCGCCGATGCCTTCACCGCCGTGGTCGACGGTCTGGCCCTTGCGACAAAAAGCATGGGATAATCCAGCCTGCCCCGATTGATATGGCCCACAGGGGTCACATTGAACACCCCTGACTAAGTTTTTCTCTGATCCTGTCGTTTAGGCATTCATACACAACGCCAGACCAAAGGCAGGATCATGCAACAGCCCGCTTCGATGACAGATATTCCCCCCGCCGCAACGGGCACTCCCCGCCGTCGCAGCCCCAGTCACGGCCACAGTTGCAGGGCGCAGGCCCCTTTTGCGCGGCTGGTGATCGGTGACGGGCATTACGAAGTGGCCCACGCTAACAGCGATCTGCCCTTGCTGGCCTTTCGGCTGCACGGCCAGATGGAATGGACTGCACTGGACCGACAGATTGCAGATGGATGGGTTGAAATCGCCGCCGATATTCTGCTGCTGGATGCGGATGTCATATATGACTTCCTGACCACTCATGCCGTGCGCCTGACAGATACCGATTACCCCGAGGAAATGCAGTTCAACACCTTGGGCCTTCATTGGTCCGCCCGCCTGACCGCCAGCCGCACAGGCGAAGTACGCTTCGGGTCTGGCACATGGCGTCACGCCAATCTGGGGCTGCGCGCCCCGACAGATCGTCGCGCCTGTGCGATTTTGCTGCTATTAGCGTGTTTTCCTGATGCACGCGAACGATTTGAACCGCATATTAGGCTCAGGACCCATTAATCGGCTTGAGATCGCATTGGTCGCATGCTTCAAATCCCCAAACTTTCAGGGGGTATCATGAGCAATCTATTTTGGCTGACCGACGAACAGATGGCGCGGCTGCGACCGTTCTTTCCC
>NZ_FXTO01000044.1 GCF_900182725.1 Thalassovita litoralis | reverse complement strand
ATTAACGGTACAATATGAAAATTAAGGGTACATCGTGCCGCTGAAAACAAACGATAATTTTAAAGGCAATTCTGATTAATGAGGGTACAGTGACAGGAGCGCGCTATCTCGCGGCACAGCTCAACACCTTTGATGGCAACATCATCAACGCGCTTGCGGCCTATAACGCCGGCCCGGGTCGCGTGATCGAATACGGTGGTGTGCCGCCCTTCAAGGAAACCCGGCACTACGTCACGGTCATCCCGGAGCGCTACAACCTCTACCTGGCGCGGATCGGCGGGATCGAAGCGCTTGGTACGATCGACCCTGCCCTCCTGGCCAATGCCAATCTCTCGCTCACCGGCCATGGCGCCGCCTTCTATGGCAACAACGCGCCCGCCGCGATCCAGCAAGCCGCGCTGCGCATCCAGGACATCGTCACCCGCGTCGGCAGCACGTCGGATGTTCAGGAGAGCATGGCGCTCAACACCTATGCCCGCTCAGAGCTGGTCCGTCTGATAGCTGCGCGCATTCGACTGAAGGCAGCGCGCACACAGCCCCTCACCGCGGCCCAGCTCGCCCAAGCCGCCGCCCACATGGCCGAGGGCAATTACATGGAATTCACATTGGAGGATTTGGATTGATGTTTTGGTCACGTCGTTTCCCGCAGTTTCTGCGCAGTGCGTCACTTGTCAGCACCATCGCGATTGGCAGCTGTTTCTTCACCAGCACTCCGGGCCAGGCCCAGGGTGTGCCGGTCGTCGACACCCAGAACATCACCCAGAATATCCAGCAGCTTCGGCAGATGATCGAAGATGAAATCCTGCAGAACGAGCAGCTCACGCAACTTCGCGAACAGCTGGCCACACTCAGGGATCAACTCGCGGAGCTGCAACGCACCTATGAGGCGCTGACACGCCTCGCCGAGCTACCCGAGATTATCCGAACTCAGATGGAAGAGGAGCTGAACGGTCTCCTTGATCGGGAGTTCGGGGACATCATCGCAACCATCGAAGCAATCAAGACCGGCGACTTCTCCAGGCTCACAGGCTCCGGGGCCAGCAAGATCGAAACCCAGATGGACCGGGTGCTGGCCGATCTCGGCTTCGATGATGATACGCTCCGCGAGATGGCCACCAGCGGCAATGCAAGCGCCAACCGTATCGCGACGCAGGCGACCACCGGCGCCCTGGTCTCGGCCGCGGCCCAGAACAGCTACGACGATGCCGGGCAATCACTCGAGCGCGTTGATCGGCTCGTGGGCCTCATCGACGACATGGATGAGCTCAAGGAAAGCGTCGATCTCAACACCCGCGTCACGGCAGAGCTGGCCATCGCGCTTGTGGCCATGTGGCAGCTTGAAGCGGTGCAGACGGTGGGCGATGGCACCGGCGGTGTGATCGACGCCGCCACCATCGCCGAGGAGCAGCGCTTCATGGAGTTCACCCTCCCCACCCTACGTGCGGACTAATTCGAAACGTCAAAAGGATGACGAGTTTGGACGAAGAAACGGCCATCATCGAAGAAGAACTGGTCTACGGCGCCCTGCGCCGGGAACGGCTCTGGCAACGCCTCGGACTCCTGGGGCTGATCTTCGGCATCCTTGGCTGCCTCGGTGCTGCCGCGGTTGCGATCCTCGATGTGGATCCGCCACCCGTCGTCGTGCCCTACGATCCCAACACCGGCTTTGCTCTGCCCGAGGCCTCAGTTGGCGCCACCACCGTCACGGAAAACCAGGCCATCATCGAGGCGGAGGTCTTCCGCTATGTGACCGATCGTGAGGTCTATAACCAGCTCGACAATGATGTGCGCATCAGAAGCGTGCTGCGACGCTCGGACGGAGCCGCGCAGGCCTCTTTGCGCCAAATCTGGAACTCGGCGAACGCGCAATACCCGCCGACCGTCTATGGACCGAACGCAAGGCTTGAGGTCGAGATCCTCAGCATCAATCGGATCGGCAACAACCGGGCGAGCGTTCGGTTGCGCAAACGCCTGACCTCCATCAATGGCGTTCAGGCTGGGCTGTTCACGGCGACGATGCTCTTCGAGTTCCGCCCCGAGACCCGCCGCACCATCGATGAGGTCTGGACCAACCCCTTTGGATTTACCGTCATCGAGTATTCGATCCGCTCGGACAGATTGGAGAACTGAATTTGCGCCCCTTGAGTTTCATTCTAGTACTGGCGGTTCTTGTCCCCACTCTTGCCTTAGCCGAAGCTATTCCGCGCGGCGGCCCAAAGGACCGGCGCGTGCGGATCGCAACCTACCAGGAGGGACAGGTCTACCGGCTCAGCGTTTCGTTGACCCATGTCACCACCATCGAGTTTGGCGAGGGTGAAAGCATCCGGTCGATCATCGCTGGCGATACGGAAGGCTTCGAGATCGACGGCGTGCCGGGCGGGCGGGCCTTCGCCATCAAGCCGCTGGCCCGCGGTGTGCACACCAACGTCACGGTCTACACCAATCGCCGCAGCTACTATTTCAACGTGAATGAGGCCTCGAGCCCGACCTTCTACGTGGTCCAGTTCCGCTACCCTCAGGACAACCGCCGGGCGGCGGGTGCGATCGCACGTGCGGCGCCGAACTACAATTACGGCGCCAGTGCGCGTTCCGAGTTCACCCCGACGCGGATCTGGGATGACGGGACCTTCACCTATTTTGCCTTCCCGCGAAACGCACCGGTGCCCGGCATCTTCCGCTATGCGAACGGCCGTGAGCGCACGGTGAACACCGCCGTCGTGGAAGATGGCGCCATCCGAGTCTCCGGCGTGAGCCGCCAATGGGTGCTGCGGCTCGGCGAGGAAGTGGTTTGCATCGAAGCGACGACACCCTCGGGAGCGGGCTCATGAGCGACAATAACGCCGATCTTGAACAGCGCCTCGCCGCCTTGGAACAGGGCAACCCACGTCATGGGCCCGTTCAGAGGCGTCGATCGCCACTGCTCGCACTCCTCATTGTTGGATTGATCCTCGCCGGTGGTGCGCTGCTCTACCTCGTGTCAACGCCCGAGGAAGAGATCGCCCTGCCAACGGCGACGCCAGACGAGTTCCAATCCGAAGGGGATGGCTTTGGCGAGATCGAACCCTTTGTCCCACCCCCTGCCCCCGAACCGGAAATTGTCGTGGTTACGCCCGACCCGGTCGAACCCAATGCCGAGCTGCTTGCCCAGATCAAAGCCCTCCAGACCCAGATCGAGGAACTGAAGACCGCGCCGGAACCCGTGGTCGAGGAAGACACGGCTGCCGCAGATGCCATCGATGCGCTGACCGCGCAGATCGCGGCCTTGCAGGCGGCGTCAGAGGGAGCACAGGAACAATTCCGAGAGGAGCTTGCCGCCCGCGACCGGGCGATGCAGCAGTTGCGTACGGACCTGGAACTGGCTCGACTCGAGGCCAGCAAACCAACCCCTGCCCCGCTGGGCCCCTCTGAGGATGAGCTTCGTGCCCGGGAGGCGGAGCGTTTAGCCCGCGAAGAAGAAGCTCGGCGCATGGCGGAACTGCAGCGCCGCGCGGATGAGGAACGTGCCTTCCAGGAACGTCGGATTGCTTCGCCGGTTATTGCATTTGGAGGAACTGGCGGTGCCAATACCGGCGAGACGGCACTTTCCGAGCGCAGCTTTGGCGAAGTGACGGATTTCGTGCAGAATGGTGCACTGCCCAGCACCGTGACCCAGGCCGAGGTGATCGCCAACCCCTCGAACACCGTCATCCAGGGCACGATGATCCAGGCCGTGATGGAAACCGCCCTCGACAGCTCCCTGCCCGGCCAAACCCGTGCCATCATCTCCGAAGATGTCTTCAGCTTTGATGGCACGCGGCTGCTGATCCCGCGCGGCTCGCGTCTCATCGGCCGTTACCGGTCCGGCATCGAGATATCGCAGCGCCGCGTCACCATCGCCTGGGACCGAATTATCCTGCCTGACAATCAATCCATCCAGATCAGTGCTTTCGGGGGCGATGAATTGGGCCGGTCCGGCGTGACCGGATTTGTCGACACACGCTTTGCCCAACGCTTCGGCTCGGCCGCGCTCATCTCGATCATCTCCGCAGCCCCAAGCGCTGCCGCAGCCCAGGTCGAAAATGAAACCACAGCCGAAGTGCTCGAGGACGTTGGCGATGATCTGGCTGATGCCACCGATTCCGTGATCGGCGAATACCTCTCCATCGGCCCGGTCATCCATATCGATCAGGGTGCGCGCGTCACCGTCATGGTAGATCGTGATCTGGAGATCTTCTGACCCATGACGCTCTCCTATCTCCAGGCCTCGCTCGACAAGCTGCGGGATGCCGCCCGCGATGATGTGATCGAGATTTGCATCAATCCCGACGGCACCTGCTGGGGAGAATTCCAAGGCGACCATTTCATGCGAGTGTTGGACCAACGCCTTTCCGCCACAGAAGTCAAAGACCTCGGCAACCAGATCGCGTCCTCTGCCAGCACGACCATGAGCAAGGACAAACCCATCGTCTCGGTCTCGATCACCTATCGCGACCGGCCCATCCGCGCCCAGGTGGTGACGCCACCCGCCGTGCTTTCGGGCATGTCAATCTCGCTGCGCTTCTTCTCGAGCCTGCCGCTGGATCGGATTGAACTGAAGTTCCTCTACGGCGAGGAGCGCAAGCTCGAAGAGTTGCGACAGGAGAAGAACCGCGCTCTACGGGAAGTGGTGACCGCGGAAGACATCAACGATGCGCTGAAATTCTGCGTCGACAACAAGCTCAACATGATCGTCTCCGGTGGCACCTCAACCGGCAAGACCGTCGCCGCGCGCAAGATCCTGTCCCATGTTGGCGACGAGGAGCGGATCGTTACCATCGAGGAGGCCGCCGAACTTCTGCCCTCCCAACCAAATGCGGTCACCCTGATCGCCAATCGCGATGCGGAGTTCCAGACCGCCGATGTGCTTCTGACGGCAACCCTTCGCATGCGGCCCGACCGGATCATCCTCGGCGAGGTGCGCGGCAAGGAGGCCATGACCTTCCTCGAGGCCATCAACACCGGTCACGGCGGCTCGATGACCACGCTTCATGCCGAGACGCCGCAACTCGCCGTGCAGCGCCTGGCCATTGCCGCGCTCAAGACCGAGATCCCAATGACCTACCAGGACATGGTCCAATACATCGAAAGCTCGATCGACGTGATCATTCAGGCTGGTCGCGAAGATGGCGCACGCGGCATCACCGAATTCTATCTCCCCGGGACCAACACAAGCGGAGGCACCATCAATGAAGCAGTTTGAATACGACATCCTGTTCTTCGAAGTGAGGAAACAGAAGGACTTTGGCGAGATGCGCCGCATCCTGAACGAACGAGGTGCGGAAGGCTGGGAGGTCATCACGGCTGAGGCGGGTGACTACGGCTACACGACCTTCGTGAAACGCGAGATCACCGAGACGTCGAAATGAGGAAGGTCATCACCGTTGCATGTTTGCTGGGGCTTTGTTACGCGACACCCGGAACGGCCGAGCGCAACCTGATCCCTACGCTCGACAACCAACCCGATGTTTGCTCGGAACAGCCCCTCGAGCCGGAGTGGATGCAAAACATCGAAATGCGGGAGTCCTACAAGCGTCTCCTGGTTCAGCAAATCTACCGGGCAGAAAGCATGCAACGCATTGTTGATGCGCAGAGCTGCGAATGCGCCACACGCTATCCGCCCTGGGAGGCGGTCGAAGGCGTCTTCTTCGAGCGCTACGCGGCTTCAGAGTATTGGGATGTCGTCGAGGCAACATCGGAATACCGCAAGCGGGCAAACGAACTTCGGCGTGAGGCAATGCCGATTTGTGAAGCCGAAGGCAACTGGTAACCGTTCATGAGCGTCGTCACCTACTTCGTAGAAACAGCTGAAGGCTATCTTGACACGGCCGCAGAGACACAATTCGGCGCAGTGGCCGCGACAGTTGGCACATTGCTGGTTGTCGGAACGACGCTTGTGGTCATCCTGGTCTGCATCAATATGATCTATCAGTACCGCGCCATGGATGGGCGCACTGCCTTCTGGTTGGCCGTGAAACTCGCCTTGATAGGTGTGTTTGCTACGAATTGGGTTCAGTTCAATGGGCTCGCTTCAGCCATTCTGAGCGGTATCGACAGTATCGCGGGATCGCTGGTCGCCTCCGTCGGTGGCGGCGCTCCGGGGCCTTCAGGAACCTTCGCCGAAGAATTCGATGACCTCATCGCGGCACTTGGCGACTATCTCAATGCCGCAGGGTCCGAACTGAATTGGATGGCGGGAGCACTCTTGGACACGCTCGGGGTCCTGCTACTTTCAATCCTCGGCGGCTTGGCTGCATTTATCGTCGTCGCGTCACGGTTGATGGTCGCGCTCCTGATTGGGATCGCGCCCGTCATGATCTTCCTTACCCTCTTCGAGGTGACCAAGGACTATTTCGCACGCTGGCTATCGGCACTCATCTCCTTCGCAATGTACCCGATCATCGTGGCGGGTGTCTTCGCAACGATCACCGGGGTTTCAAGGGCCCTACTCGCAGAACTCGGCGATCCCGAGGGCGCTTCAAACATAGGGGCGCTCATCCCGTTCTTCATGATGGTGCTCATGGCCAAAGGCTTCATCATCGCGACACCTTTTATCGTCCGATCCGTCTCCGGCAACATCATGATGCCGGCGCTTTCAGCCGGATTTGGCGGGAGCTACGCCTTCGCCCGTGGGCTTGCCGGGAGCCAGCAGGTCTACAACCGATATGCCATTGGCGGCGCGACGGGTGCAGAGTATGCGGCGCTAAGGGCAAGACAATTCTTGGGAGTTCAATCGCTGCCGGCGCGTCCGAACTCTGCTGGAGGTCCGACTCCACCCCCTTCCAACACCTCCTCCGACACTGGTACCCAGATGCTGGCGCAACTCGCAAGGCTCGGACGGCTGGGGCGTCGATAGTCAATGTCTGGGCTCAGTCGGCGCGCCGACATTCGCTGCTCCGCACGTGAATTTGCACGATGCGAACTTTACCGCCGTTGCCCATCCGGGAGTTCGCTGACGCAGCATTCCCTTGCAGGTGCGGCACATCCATCGCCGCGTTGTAGCCAATTTCGCCAAAGCGGTTACTACAAGCCAATCTACGGTGCGAATTTCAAACCGCCCTTTCGCCATAACCGGGACCGATCATCGTAAAGTGGGACGGAGCCGCCATTTGTCTATAGGTTTGTGCCTGCGCAAAAACAGACCTCCCGCAACAAGCACTTTACGGCGGCACAGTGTGTTTGCCCGAAACGGACGCCAAACCCTGTTGTGAAATGCTTTTTACAAGCTGATTTTTGTTACAAACCGTGGTGACTGGAAAGACGCAGGACGTTCCCGATTTCCTAGCGCAAACCACGAACAGCAGCTATCTTCTCATCCGAGATCTGGCTAACTTCGTGACGAATTCAGCTCTATTAGCCGAACGTGACGATCCCTATTCGAAACTCGGCAGTTGGAGGGTTGTATTTCGCCGGTACGACGGCGTCCTTTTCGAGAAATGCATGGAACACTCCTTCAGCTCAACGATCCCGGTATCAATATCGGTAAAGCTGTTTCCCGAAAGATGAAGGCAAAATTTATTATTTCCTGGGCTCAATGCCCGAGAACACGATTTTCAACAATTGATCTGCAATCTCAGCTTCGCTCTTGTCGCCCTCAGGCGAATACCAGAATGCCATCTGATTGAAGGTCGAGAACAAAACATAGGCGACATATTTGGCTTCGCAGGGCGCGATCGAGCCTTCCTTCACACCAGCGTCGATCAATCCTTCTACCGCTTCCTGTCCCTTTTCCATGATCTTGCGCATCTTGGCCTTGTTCTCGGGGCCCAGATGCTTGTTGCCTTCGCGGATCAGGGCATAGCCGTAATCGCCGGTGCAAATCGTGGCGTAATTCTGGAAATAGGCACGCACCCTTTCAATCCCCGAAAGGGCGAGGTCGTTGACCCGCTCGAATATGTCCATGATCAGTTCAAGCGAGATTTCGACACACTGCAGCAGGATATCTTCCTTGTTCTTCACGTAATAATACAGCGCGGGTTTCGAGACATCGAGCAGGTCGGCCAGATCATTGATAGAGGTTTCGGAATAGCCCTTGGTGGTAAACTCATGTGCCGCAGTGTCGAGCAAAACCCGGCGTTTCAGCTTCTGCTGACGCTTGGAATCCTTGGTCTTGCGGCCCCAGCTGATCTCGTTCACGGCGTCCTCGCTTCGTGCTTGTTGGCGCAGGCATATATATGAATTACGCGGGATCGAAAAGCCGCCCCCGGGAATGGTGGTTTCCCGGGGGCGAGGTTTGTCAGGCGGCTGCGTCCTGCTTGATCATGTCGGCGGCTTTTTCACCGATCATGATACAGGTGGCGTTGGTGTTGCCGTTGATGATCTCGGGCATGATCGAGGCGTCCGCCACCCGCACATTGGCCAGCCCCCGAACCTTGAGCCGGGCATCGACCACGGCCATGTCATCGCGGCCCATCTTGCAGGTGCCGACCGGGTGGTAGGCGTGGTTGACCTCGGCGCGCAGGAAGTCGTCAATCTCGGCATCGGTGTCGAGGTAACGCTTGGGGTATAGCGGCTTGGCGATCTTATCCTTGAGCGGCGGGCCGTGAAGGATTTCCTGGGTCACCTTGAAGGCGTTGCGCATGTCCTTGAGGTCATCGACATGATCCAGAAGGTTCAGGTCGATATTGGGTTCGGACCCCGGATTGGCGTCCTTCAGCGTCAAACGCCCCCGGCTGCGCGGATGGCCGATATTGACGATCATGGTAAAGCCCCACTTGATCATCGACATGTAGTCATGGGCGTGGTTGCGATAGGGCAGCGGCACCATGTGAAGCTGGAAATCCGGGTTGTTCTTGCCCGGCTCAGACCGCAGGAAGCCACCCGCCGCCGTGGGCGGATTGGCGAGCCAGCCCTTGCGCTTGGTGAAATACTGGTAAAACGCGGCAAGGTTCTTGAGCGTGCCCAGCGGGCCCAGCGAAATACCGGTGCGTTTCTTCGACTTGAACACGAACATCACATCCGGATGATCATGCAGGTTTTCACCCACGCCGGGCAATTCGTGCTGCACCGTGATGCCGTGCTTTTCCAGCTCGTCGCGCGGCCCGATGCCCGAGAGCATCAGGATTTGCGGCGAGCCGAAGGCCCCGCCGCTGACGATGACCTCCTTGCCCACCTCGACCCGCTTGGTCTGGCCGTCCTGGTCGTATTCGACCGCCACCGCGCGGCCGTCTTCCATGACGATGCGGCGCACCGTGGCCTTGACCTGAATATCCAGGTTCTTGCGATCCATGATCGGATCGAGATAGCAGAACTTGACCGAGGCGCGTTCGCCGTTCTTGGTGGTGAACTGGTAGATGCCCAGCCCTTCGCGGTTGGCGCCGTTGAAATCGGCGGTCTTGGGGTAGTCCAGCTTTTCCCCCGAGGCGAGGAAGGCCGAATAGAAATCAAAGGACTCGTCGCCGTTGCTCACATGTAGCGGTCCGCTATCGCCGTGATAATCATCCGCGCCGCGTTCATTGTTCTCGGCCTTGCGGAAATAGGGCAGCACCTCGTCGTAGCTCCAACCTTCGTTGCCCAGTTCGGACCAGCGGTCATAGTCGCCGGACTCGCCCCGGATATAGACCATGCCGTTCATGCCCGACGAGCCGCCCAGCATCTTGCCGCGCGGGTGATAGAGCGAGCGATTGTTCAGCTTCTTCTGCGGCGCGGTGCGGAAGCGCCAGTTCAACTTGTTGATCTTGTAGTCCTGGATCAGCCCGGCGAACATGCCGGGGATCGAGACGAATTTGGAGTTCCCCGGACCGCCCGCTTCCAAAAGCGTGACGGTGGTGTTGGGGTCTTCGGATAGACGGGCGGCGACAACCCCTCCCGAGGATCCTCCGCCGATGACGACATAATCTGCCATTGTTACTCTCCCTGTTATCTATGTGTCTGTGTCAGACGATTTTCTTCATCACCGCCAAGAGCGTGTCAGTCAGCTTGCCGTAAGGCGGGTTGAGCAGGTCGGCCGAATTCAGCCGCGCCTGCCGGAAGACCGGCTTGTGGGCGCTGAAACTGTCAAACCCGGCCTTGCCGGTGTGGGTGCCCATGCCGCTGGCCCCGATGCCGCCAAAGGGCAGCTTTTCCTGGAACACGTGGAACAGGGTTTCGTTGACGCACATCCCCCCGGCCCAGGTGTTTTGCAGCATGTATTTTTCCTTGGCGCGGTCATGGCCGAACCAATAGAGCGCCAGCGGGCGGTCATGGCTGTTGATGTAATTCGTGACCTCGTCCAGCCTGTCATAGGTCTTGATCGACAGGACCGGGCCAAACACCTCTTCCTGCATGACCGTCATGTCCTCGGTCGGGTTGATCACCATGTTGAGCGGCAGGACACGGTTGTTGGTGCTGCCTTCGCCGCCATCCGGGTTGACCGTGACCACCTTTGCCCCCTTGTCACGCGCGTCTGTCACCAGATTGCGCAGGCGGTCGTAATGGCGGTCCGAGACAATGGTGGTGTAGTCCTCGTTGCCTTCGAGCTTGGGGAAGAACTTGGTAAAGCCCTTCTTCATGTCCTCGACAAACCCGTCGAGCTTCTCGGTCGGGACAAAGATGTAATCCACCCCGATACAGGTCTGGCCACAGTTCAGCACCTTGCCACGCAGGATCGAGTTGACCGCCTTGGACGGATCATAGCTGTGGTCGATGATCGCCGGGCATTTGCCGCCCAGTTCCAGCGTGATCGGCGTCAGGTTCGGCGCCGCCGCCTGGGCAATCTTGCGGCCCACGGCGGTGGAGCCGGTAAAGATCAAATGATCGAACGGCAGTTCGGCGAAGGCGTTGCCCAGGTCCGGCCCGCCGGTGACGATGGCCAACAGGTCCTCGTCGAAATTGTCCGACACGAGGTTGCCCAGAAGCTCGGTCGTGTGCACCGTCACCTCGCTGGGCTTGATCATCATCCGGTTGCCCGCGGCCAGCGCGTGCACGGCAGGCAAAAGCGCGATGGCATAAGGATAGTTCCACGGGGCGATATTGCCGATCACGCCCAGGGGTTGTGGCATGATCTTGCTTGTGGCGGGCAGCGAATGCAGGGTGGTGCCCACCCGGCGCGTGCGCATCCAGCGGCGCAGGTGCCGGCGGGCGTGTTTGGCCCCCGAGATGACGAGCATGAGATCGGCCAGTGTGGTTTCGCGCACCGAACGGTTGCCGAAATCCTTGTCGATGGCCTCGCAGATGTCGTGCTTATGTTTTTCCGTCAGGGTCAGCAGCTTTTCGATATTGCCGCGCCGTTCCTGATAGGACGGGTAAGGGTTGGCGTTCGACGCCGCCTTCTGGCGGGCAAAAAGCGCCTTGAGATCGTCGATGGACGTATCCGGGACGATGGGTGTCGCATGCGAATTCATTGTGTTTCCTTTCTGTCCGAAAGGCCGACCGGCAGGGGCATCTGGGCAAGCCTGGAGAACCGGCTAGCGGGTTGGGCCGTGGGTCGCGCGCGCGTTGTCGCTGCAAATCGAACTGTTACAGGCTTGATGCCGGGGGCCTCACACCGATTGGCAGAGGCCCCCGAAAGGGAGTGGGATCAGTAGTCGAGCCCGCGCGCCACAACTTCCCAGGCGCTGTTGTTGACCTTGGCCATGATAAAGGTATCCGAGCCCTGGTGGTCATCGGCCGAGAAGCTGACCGGTTGACCGCCGATCGGGTCTACATAGCCTTCTATCGCCTCGGTGGCCGCAAGGAAGTTTTCGGTGGTCAGGTCTTTGCCTGCCTCTTGCAGCGCCTTAATTGTCAGATCGGCAAAGATGTAGCCAAGCTGCGCCTGCGGTTCCATTGCCTTGCCGTGAGTGGCTTCATAGGCTTTGAGAATCCGCTTGGCTTCACCTTCGGCATTAGCGGCGGACTCATAGACGAAGGGCGCGACAAGGTACAGGTTCTGCATAGCGCCACCGGCAGCCCCAGCCACGGCATCCATGTAGGGCACCATTCCGGTCACGAAGATGGGCTCGAAGCCCAGTTTCTTGGCGGTGGCCACGGTGATGATCGTGTCCCGCACCGAGGTGGACAGGAAGACGATGTCACAGCCTGCGTTCTTCAGTGTGGTCACCGACGAGGTCAGGTCGGTCTCGGTGGCGGAATGTTCCGTTTTGGCGACGATCTTCATCCCATATTCGGCCAGTTGATCCTCGACCCCGTGGGTCATCTCCTCGCCCGCTTCATTGGCGATTTGCGCAACGCAAGGCGTGGAATAACCGCCATTTTCGTAGAAATAGGCGGCCGCAGCCCTGAACTGCTCATAATAGCTGCGGAAAAAGCTATAGACCATTGGGTTCACCGGATCGGTCATGACCTTTGAGGCGGTCAATGGGTACATGTTTGGCACCCCGGCGTTGAACTGAGTTGGCATCACGGCAAGGTTTTGCGGAGTGCCAAGGGCACCGATGATTGCAAAAACCTTGTCCCGGCGGATCAGCTTGTTTGCTGCCTGCACCGCGCGCGGCACTTGGTATTGCATGTCCTCGATGACAATCTCGATCTTGCGGCCATGCACACCGCCCGCTGCGTTGGCTTCATCGATACGCATGCGCATACCATTGGCACTGGGCACGCCCCAAACGGCCAGTGGCCCGGAAAGGTCGGTATACGATCCCAGTTTGATACTGTCGGCGCTCACCCCTTGGGTTTCCGCCAGTGCCGGTGTGCCCAGAAGGGCAGCGGCACTCAATGCTGCGATAAGTTGTTTCATGTTCTCCTCCGTTGGTTGATTCAGTACATGCTCGCGATCAGATCGCCGTACTTCTCCTCCACGACCTTTCTCTTGAGCTTCATGGTTGGTGTCAGTTCCTCGTCATCTGCTGTCAGAAGGATGTCTATCAGGCGAAATTTCTTAACCTGTTCGACGGACGCAAAGCCTTTGTTGACGGATGCGATTTCCTTATCGATCAGTTCTTCGATAGCCGGGTTGCGGCATAGCGATTTGTAATCGCTAAAGGGGATGCGCTGTTCCTGGGCGTATTTCTCGACATTTTCCTGGTCGATCATGATCAGCGCTGTCAGGAACTTGCGCTTGTCTCCTATGACAACAGCGTCGGAGATATACGGCGAGAATTTTAGCTCGTTTTCCATCAATGACGGCGTGATGTTCTTACCGCCCGCTGTGATGATGATGTCCTTTTTCCGGTCAAGAATGAACAGATCGCCATTCTGATCCAGCTTGCCGATGTCACCGGTATAGACCCAGCCATCAAGAACGGTTTCATCGGTTTTTTCAGGCGCGTTGTGATAGCCCGAGAAGTTGCTGCGCGCGCGGACAAGTATTTCACCATCCTCAGCGATTTTTAACTCCACGCCGCGGAAGGCTCGCCCAACCGATCCGATGGGGGATTGTCCTGGCACCGTAGCGGTGATGATCCCGGTCTCGGTCTGGCCGTAAGCTTCTTGCACGCTGACCCCAAGCGTCTGGAACCAATTCAATAGGTTGGGTGAGATCGGCGCCGCGCCGGACAGGATGGTGTGGGTCCGGTTGATACCCAGTTCAATGCGGATATTGCGCAGCACGGCATAGTCTGTGAGTTTTGCCGCCATTCGCGTGAGGAAAGAGCCACCGCCAGCCTGCACCTTTTCATTCAAGCGCAGTGCCAAGTTATAGGCCTTTCGACCCAAAGGCGTGCCTTCCTGCATGATGAAATTGATGCGGGAATAAAACTTCTCCCATACGCGTGGCACGGCGAAGATGGCCGTGGGAGCAACCTCTTGAATATCCTTTGCAAAAGTCTCGCCGCTTTCGGCAAAGTTAATGACCGAACCATAGCGGATCGGGATCGCCACCGAGATAATCCGCTCCGCCGCATGGCATAACGGTAGAAAGGTCAGGAACTCGTCCCCCGGACCAAAGGGCAGGTCCGGCGAATTGTCGGCCTGTGACAAGATATATCGGTTCGACACCTGTGCCCCCTTGGGGTTGCCGGTGGTGCCCGAGGTATAGATCAGGATCGCGAGATCTTCGGGCAGACCCGCGTCGATGCGCTTGTCCCATTCGACCTCCAACCTGGCACGGTCCTCATCGCCCAGCGCCAGAAATGCCTCCCATGACATGACCTTGGGGTGCGAAAAACGGCGTAACCCTTCCATGTCGTAGACCACCACATGTTTCAGGTAGGGCAGCTTTGTTTCTTGTTCGAGGAACTTATCAAGCTGCTCCTCATCCTCGACAAACAGAACCTTGGCCTGGCTATCGTTGAGTTGAAACGCCATCTGGCGTGACTGCAATGTCGGGTAAAGTCCGTGACAGACGCACCGAATACCCTGAGTTCCCAGGTCGGTGAACACCCATTCCTTGTTGTCTTCACTGATGATCGCGGCGACATCGCCGGTTTTCATCCCCAGGGACAAGAGCGCCACTCCAACCTGCCGGGCGCGGTCGTAATAATCTGCCCAGCTATAGGCTCGCCAGATACCAAGCTCTTTTTCGCGCATGGCAATGGTATTGCCTCGCGCGAGGCAATTCTGGCGAAACAGCTTGGCGAAGGTGTCGCAGCCGTCGATTAAAACGGTGGGCGGGTTCCAGTTCACAGTTTCTAGCGCCATGTCTTTTTCCCTTTCCAGCGACGTTCTTCGCGCACGCCTTCGTCCTTCACGCCGAGGTAGAACTCTTGGATGTTTTCGCTGGCCAATAGGCGATCGCGGTCGCCTTCCATGACGATGCGCCCGGTCTCCATCACGTAGCCGAAGTCGCAGGTTTCCAGCGCCACGGCGGCGTTCTGTTCTACCAAAAGCATAGTCACGCCTTCCTCGCGATTGATGTGTTTGATGATGTCGAAAATCTCGCCGATCAGACGCGGGGAGAGGCCGAGGGAAGGTTCGTCCAGCAGCATAAGGCGTGGCTTCTGCATGAAGGCGCGGCCAAGCGCCAGCATCTGCTGCTGGCCGCCGGACAGATAGGCCGCCTGTTTGTCGATAAAGCTGCGCAGGTCCGGGAACCAACCCAGCACCTTTTCGAAATCCTGTTGCACCGCTCCCCTATCCCGGCGGCAATATGCCCCCAGCATCAGGTTGTCGCGCACAGACAAGAGCGAGAACACCTCGCGCCCCTCGGGTACATGGGCCACGCCCATTCGGGCGACCACGTCAGGGTCTTGCGAGGAAATCTCGTTCCCATCGAGCTTGATCGATCCTTTGAAGGGGTCCAAGGCGCCCGAGATGGTTTTCAGGATCGTGGTCTTGCCCGCGCCGTTTGAGCCCATGATCGACACGATTTTGCCCTCAAGCACGGACAGGCTTACCCCGCGGATCGCCATGACCCTGCCATAGAATGTTTCAACGTTTTCCAGTTTTAATAGATCAGTCATGGCCGGTCCCCAGATAGGCGTGTTGAACATCCTGATTGTCCTGAACCTCGGCGGCCGTGCCTTCCGCCAGAAACCGCCCCTCGGCGATAGCAAGCACCTTATCGGACACTTTGTTCACCAACTTCATGTCGTGCTCGATCATCACCACGGTAATGCCGAGGTCTGCTTTGATATCCTCGATCCAGAAGGCGATGTCGGCGGTTTCCTCGGTGGTCAGACCACTGGACGGTTCATCCAGCAACAACAGCTCGGGTCCGGCGACCAAAGCGCGAGCAATCTCGATCTTTTTGCGGATTCCATACGGCAGATCAGACACGCGAGCGTGGCGATGTGCCTGAAGATCAAGGAACTCAATCACTTCCTCGGCCTTGCGGCGATGCGCCAGTTCCTGCTCCAACTGCCCACCGGCAAAAAAGAGCTCGCGCAGAGGTTTGAAACCATCCCGGCTGTGGCGACCAATCAGCAGGTTTTCGAGCATTGTTGCATGTTCGAACAGCTCGATATTTTGGAAGGTCCGAGCAATGCCGCGGCGCACGATCTGGTGCGGCTTGGCCGAGAGCAGGCTTTCACCACCCAGCCGAACATCGCCCGCTACCGGGTCGTAGATCCGGCAGATCAAGTTGAACACCGTGCTCTTGCCCGCACCATTCGGACCAATGATGGTATAGACCGTATCCGGCTCGACCGAAAAGGACAGGTTGTCCACCGCCTTCAAACCGCCAAAGGTTAGGGTAAGGTTTTCAACTTCCAGCCAGCTCATCTCAGACGCTCCGTTTTGAGGAAGGTTTTCTGACGCTGGAAGCTGCGTCGCTTGTACATCGGGAAGATGTTGAAATAGTGGTGGATCTTGAGCCAACGACCATAAAGCCCGTCTGGTTCGAACAGCATGAACACCACCAGGATTAGGCCAAAGGCAAGGCTATCAAGCCCGCTGGACGCAGCTACGCCCGCGGGCAGCAGCACCTTTATCCAGCTCAGAACCGTTGGGAGCAGCATGATGAAGAACGCGCCAAAGACGGCTCCATGAATGGTGCCAAGGCCACCCACGACGATCATCAGCAAGAGCCGGATCGATTCCCCCATTCCGAAACTCTCCGGGCTGAGAAAGAAAAAGGCATGGGCCAAAAGCGTGCCCGCCAGACCGGCCAGTGCGGCAGAAAGGAAGAAGGCATAGGCCTTGAAGAAGGCAATATCGACACCAAGACCCCGAGCCGAAACTTCGCTATCGCGGATCGCAATCATCGCCCGACCGCTACGCGAGCGGGTGAGGTTTCGCACCAACAAGAGCACACCTACGAACACTCCGAGATTGACGAAATACTTCTGCCAGCTCTCGAACAGCTCGACGCCAAAGATGGTGATTTCTGGAACGGGCATACCGCCGTGACCACCGGTGAAATCCCCTCCTGACCCGATCAGGCGCTCGATGATGAGCGCAAAGGCCAGGGTCGCAATGGCAAGATAAAGTCCATGCATCTTGGAGCAGATCCGACCCAGCGCTAGCCCTGCAATGCCGGAGATCAGCGCGGCCAAGGGCACTGACAAGAGCCATGGCACACCGTAACGTGTCATCATGATTGTATGGGCATAGGCCCCGATAGCGACAAAGGCCGCGTGGCCGAAACTGACTTGTCCCGAGAAGCCGGTAAGGATCATCAGGCCCAGACCAGCAATGGCGTAAATGTAAACGAAACTGAGTTCGTCCAGATAGTAGCCATCGACCAAGAGCGGCATCAGCAGCGCCACCGCAAGGAAACCCAGGTACCAAGCAGCCTGTGCACCGTCGCGAAAAAGTCGGATGTCCTGTTCATAGGATTTTCGGAAGGTAATACGCATCGGATCAGACCTTTTTTTGGTGCATCTGGGAAAGCAACCCTTGCGGACGAACCAGCAGCACTGCGAACATGATCACATAGGCCCCAACGCCCTTGAGCGTCGGGAAGGCGGTGTCGAAGAATGGCTCGGCAAAACCAATAAGCAAGCAGCCAAGCACTGCGCCTGGGATCGACCCGAACCCACCGACGATGGCCCCTGCAAAGGCCTTGAATCCGATGAATCCTATCTGCGTGGACACCAGCGCAATCGGACCGAGAAGAAGCCCGGCCAGCGCGCCGAACATTGCGGCTAGAGCCCATATTGAAGAGGTCAGCCGCTTGACCGGCATACCCATATAAAAGGCAGCCAGTTGGTTGAGCGACAATGCCTGCATCGCAATGCCGACCCGCGAGAAGCGGAAAAAGAGGAAGAGAGCCAGTGACAAGAGCGCTGCAGCCAGGATGGCAATCACGTGATCCCAGCCGATGATCACACCCGTAAGGTCAATTGTACCGGGCATCATCGAGGGCAGTGAGAAACTGTCGAACCCCCAAAACATCCCCGCCAGCGCGCGCAGCACGATGCCGGTGGCCAGCGTCAGGATAAAGACGACAAAGACCGGCTGTCCGGTCATCCGTCGGATCACCAGCGCGTCATAAGTATATCCGATGCCCCCTAGCACGGCGATGGCCAGAAGAAAGCCAAGCCAGAATGGCATTCCCCAGAGCACGATAAACTGGAACCCGAAAAAGGCCCCGAGCATCATGAACTCGCTTTGGGCAAAGTTGATTTGTTCTGTGGCCTTGTAGATCAGCACAAGGCCGATCGCGATAAGGCTGTAAAGACTGCCCTGCGCCAAGCCAATAATGGCAAGCTGCATGACATCCGCGAAGTTGAGGCCGGTCATGAGGCAACACTCCAATAGGACAATATTTCGGTAACGGTCATCTCTCGCGCGCCGGCGGCAGTCGGGGGCGCAGCTGGGGTTCTGGAAAACCTCGGAGCAGGAGCGGGCTGGATAACGCCGTCAACATCGACGAATGTGCAGCGCGCCTTGTTTTGTGGGTGATCAGGTGCTTCAGACATCGAGAGAACCGGGGCAAAACAGGCATCGGTTCCTTCCAATATGGCGCACCATTCATCGCGGGTCTTGCTGGCGAAGACTTCAGTCAAGCGTTCCTTTTTCAAAGTCTGCGTTGTAGAGGTATACTGATCTTTGAACACCGGATCATTTGTGAGGCCCATGCGCTCAAGGAATTCGGCATAGAATTGCGGTTCGAGGCAGCCCAGCGCGACATACTGTCGGTCCAAGGTTTCATAGCAGCCGTACCAGGCCATACCTCCATTCAGGAAGTTCGAGCCCCGTTCATTGTCGTTCCAGAAACCGGCGGACAAGAACCCATACTGCATCGCCATCATCAGCGCCGATCCGTCGGTCATCGCGGTGTCGACGACCTGTCCTTGCCCGGTCGCACGTGCATGTGTCAGGGCGGCCAAGACTCCAACGCTCAGCATCATTGCCCCACCGGCCAAATCGCCGACGACGTTCAGCGGTACCGTTGGGGGTGCGTCTGCATCGCCCACCGACCAGATAGCCCCCGACAGGGCGGCATAATTCAAATCATGTCCTGCTGCCTGCGCCAGCGGGCCGGTCTGTCCCCAGCCAGTCATCCGACCGTAGACCAGTGCGGGACTGCGCCCGAGCACCTCGTCCGGGCCAAATCCTAGCTTTTCCATAACGCCGGGACGAAAGCCCTCGATCAGAATTTCGGCCCGCTCCAACAATTGCCAAAGGGCCGCCTGCCCATCATCTGTCTGCAAATCCAGCACCACCGATCGGCGCGAGCGGTCGTAGA
The DNA here is from genome assembly GCF_900182725.1 of Thalassovita litoralis. Classification (GTDB taxonomy): domain Bacteria; phylum Pseudomonadota; class Alphaproteobacteria; order Rhodobacterales; family Rhodobacteraceae; genus Thalassobius; species Thalassobius litoralis. The sequence goes on along the minus strand of NZ_FXTO01000044.1, from coordinate 5,882 downwards.
TGTTAAACTTTTCCTTGATCGGGAACGGATACTTCTGCCCTGGGCGTGCAACTCGCACCACCTCGGCTCCGAGATCGGCAAGATGCATGGCAGAAAATGGAGCGGGTCCAAGCCCGGCCATCTCGACCACACGCACACCTTTTAGTGGACCACTGCGAAGTTGCATACGCCTACCTCACCGCGCTTTCAGGCGGGTAGCCGCGTCCACGCGCAGGGTCTCGCCGTTGATATAGGCATTTTCGATCAGGAAGGCGCAGGCATGAGCGAATTCCTCCATTCGCCCGACCCGTTTGGGCGCTTCGCAACTCTCTATCAGGCTGTCGATTACCTTTTGGTCAAAGGACATGACCATAGGCGTGCCGAACAGTCCCGGCGCGATGGCATTGACGCGTACGCCGTAACGGCCAAGCTCGCGCGCGGCAGGCAAGTTCAGCCCGATGACACCGTTCTTGGAACTTGCATAGGCCGCCTGCCCGATCTGCCCCTCATAGGCAGCTCCGGAAGCAACGTTGATCAAAACGCCGCGTTCCTCTCCGTTCTCGAGATCGTTCTTGGCCATCTGCGCGGCGCATTTCGACAGCATATTGAAGGTGCCGACAAGATTGATATCAATGGTCCGGCGGTAAGCATCAAGCGAGGTGGCATTGCCATCGCGTTCGATGATCTTGCTTGGCGCAGCGACGCCCGCACAGTTGATGCAGACGTGCACCGTGCCGAATTTCGCAACCACTTGTGCGATTACTGCCGCCGCCTCTTCGTCGCTGGTCACGTCCAGCTTGGCAAACATGGCCCGCTCACCCAGTTCCGCAACGAGCGCAATGCCCTCCTCGGCATTCAAGTCGCAGGCCACGACATTGGCCCCGCGCCCATGCATGTAACGCATAGTCTCGGCTCCGAGGCCCGAGGCGCCGCCAGTGATTATGATAGTCTTTCCCTCAATCTGCACGATGTGATCCTTTAGAATGCCGAGATGCCGGTCAGCGACCGCGCAATAATGAGTTTCTGGATTTCCGTGGTCCCATCCGGGATCGGCCCGATCAGCGATTCTCGAGCCAGGCGTTCGATGATGAAGTCCTTGGTCACGCCGTTGCCGCCATGGATTTGCAAGGCATCACGCGCGGCGGTTATAGCGATTTCGGTGCCATACCACTTGGCCATGGCGCATTCGGCGTCACAGCGCTCGCCCGCGTCGATCATCGCCCCTGCCCGCAGGGTCAACAGGCGGGCAGCGTCTATCTTGGTGGCATTGGTGGCGATCTTGTCGGCAATCAGCTGGTGCCCAGCGATCAGCTTGCCGTGCTGGCTGCGTTCCCGAGAATACTTAATGGCCTCATCATTGGCGCGGCGGCCCACGGCATAGCCCCAAACAGCCATGTGACAACGGGCACGCTCAAAGACCACAAGCGTCTGGCGCAAGGCCTGACCGGCGTCACCAATGATGTTACCGACCGGCACCCGCACATCGTTGAGGAAGACCTGCGCCGTGGATTGACCATTGAGCGCGATTTTCTTGATATCGCGAGTCTCGAACCCATGCTCCTCGCGGTCAATCAGGATATGACTGAGCCCTTCCTCAGTGCGGCAGGTGCAAATGAAGATGTCGGCAAAGCGCCCGCTGGAAATCCAAGTCTTCTCTCCCGAGATCACGTAATAATCGCCATCGCGAACCGCCTTGGTTTTCACTGCGGCCACGTCCGAGCCCACGTCCGGTTCCGAAATGCCGACACTGGCAAATTTCTTGCCTGACAGCAGGTCCGGCACATAGCGTTCGCACAATTCCGGCGGCGCAAGGCGGATCAACAGATCGGCAGCCACAACGTTGATCAACAGCGGCACGGCCAGATCAAGCGAGGAATAGACCACCTCTTCGAACAGCATCAGGTGCGTCACCCAATCCATGCCGTAACCGCCATGTTCTTCTGGATGTGGTGCGGTCAGCACCCCGAACTCGGAAAGCTGCCCGGCCCATTCCCGGAATTTCTCATCCGGGATAACCTGATCGTCGTACTTACGAATTTCCGGCTCAAGCTTCTCGTCAAGAAACCGGCGCAACCCGTCCACGGCCGCCTGTTGTTCTTCTGTTTTGCGGTACATAATCTTGCCCTCCCTTAGCGTGCCAGCACGGTGATTGCCGCCACGGCCTCTTCCAACCCGACAAGCCCGCCGCCATTCTCGGCCACGGCCACTTGGGCGCCTTCGACCTGTCGCGCGCCGCATTCGCCGCGCAACTGGCTGACCAACTCGTAAATTTGCCCTAACCCTGTCGCCCCGATCGGATGGCCCTTGCTTTCAAGTCCGCCCGAAGGGTTAACGGGCACGCGGCCCCCAATGCAGGTTTCGCCTCGCTCCGAGGCCGGGCCGCCTTCGCCCAACTCCACCAGGCCAAGGTTCTCAATCTGGATAATTTCGCCCATGGCGGTAGCATCATGCACCTCAGCCACCGACACATCCGAAGGCGAAATACCTGCAATCTCATAGGCATCGCGGGCCGCGCGGGCGGTGATATGATTAGTAAAATCTTCAGCCATCCGGTCGCTCCCGGTACGGATGATCGAAGCTTTCACCTCGATCGCTCGATGGCGAGAGAGACCAAGACGTTTAAGCCCCTCTTCGCTCACCAGAACAGCAGCTGCGCCACCATCCGAGATTGGAGCGCACATGGGCAGAGTCAGAGGATAGGTGATCGGCGGAGCGGCCAGCACCTGTTCAACTGTATAAGGGTCGCGGTATTGCGCTTTTTCGTTATGAACCGAATGGCCGTGGTTCTTAGCCGCCACAGCGGCAATCTGCGTCTGCGTCGTACCAAAATGCTTCATATGCAACCGGCAGAATGCCGCATAGACATCCATGAAGACGCTGTAAGGTTTAGGCGATGTACTGCCTTCAGGCACCTCAACGCCTTCACCCAGCGCTAGAAGCTGCGCCTTGGTTGCCTCGACTGCGGAAATGTCCCACGCCCCATCAAAGACGCTGAACATCCGCTCACGGTCAGTCGAAAACATCTTCTCGGCCCCAACGGCCAAGACAATGTCGCTGTCACCGGCGCGCAGGGCCTGGTTGGCCAATGAAAACGCCGTCGCTGCACTGGCACATGCATTCTCGACGTTGACCACCGGGATGCCTCCGATGCCCATGGCGCGCAGGGCAACCTGACCGGGAACCATCAACTGACCTTCCATGTGGTTCTGGGTGGCGTTCGAAAAATAAGCACCCTGCAGGTCAGACTTTTGAACACCTGCATCGTTCAGCGCGGCATCAACCGCCTCTTGTGTCAGGGATTTCACAGTGCTGTCGGCCTGCTTGCCCATCCGGGTCATGCCCACGCCGATGACATATGTCTTGGTCATAAATTTCTTTCCCTTATTGACCGGTGAAGACCGGTTTACGTTTTTCAGCGAAGGCCTCGAGGCCCTCCTTGATATCGTCCGACCGAAAATGATTGCGCAGCGTTTCCAATTCGAGCTGCAGCGCACCAGATTGCGACATTTCCATCGACTGATTGGCGACCGACTTCATCCGCCGCAGTACCAGCGGACTTTTGGCAGCGAGCTTCTCTGCAAACTCCTGCACGCGATCGTCCAGCGTATCGTCAGCGACAACTTCCTGCACAAGACCCATCTCCATCAGGCGGCGGGCCGGCAGCGCATCGCCAGAAAAGAGCAGATACTTGGCGTTGTTCAGCCCGATGCGCTCGGGCAGAACCGCAGCGCCACCAGCACCAGGAAAAACTCCGAAATTCGAATGCGCGTCGCCGATCCTGGCACTTTCACCGGCAATCAGCACATCGCAGCACATCGCCAGCTCCAACCCGCCAGCCATCGTGATCCCGTTCAGCCCACCAACCACGGGCACCGGCAGATTACGCAGGCGCTTGAACAATTGCGCAATCGCATCAAGAAAATCGCGTTTTCCGCGCACCCCGAGGGTATCGAGTACTTCTTTCAGATCCGCACCGGCACAAAATGCCGAACCCGTTCCAGTAATGACCAGGGATCGCACCCCGTCATTACCCTCGACCCAGCTTAGCGCATCAGCGAGCTCATCAATCACATCGAACGACAACGCATTCATCTGCTCAGCATGCGACAGCCGGATCGTGGCAACACCATTGATCTCATTCACTGCGATTGTTTCGTACGCCACGTCTGTCCTCCCCGTCTTGATTATTTATTAATTACCAGTCGGTAATATAAATCAATAGAAAAATTTCCCTCAAAAAACCAATGAGTTACGATGATTCCACCACAAGACGATGGTGTTTTACGGACTCCAATGATCTTCGGAGTCCTGACGATTTCCGATTCGAAAGACCGATTTTTTAGTGATGGTGCCGCGGGCGAACCGCGAACTATTGGCGCATAGCCTTGGCACTGGTCATATCCCCGACCCGCTGAATCCGTCCTGAACCAACTTTGCATGTTGGCACACGTGCGACACATTTCACGTGGCCTGCGTTTTCAGCGATGAAGACATCACTGACTTCGGCGGAACTGCACTCTTCAGAGCCCCATTGTCGCCATTGCAGAAGCCTGCAACACCGACTTTGACCGTTGCAGAAGGAAGCCATGCCGACGTTGAAGACGATCTAGAGAAGATCGACGAAAGCAGTCGCTGACACTCGGTCTCCACACAGTTCAGACAGGCCAATCTGGTCGCTACGTGGCGCTCGAAACACTTGGCCTCAACGAAGCAGCCAAAGCGAAATTCCCGGAATGAACGTAACCATCATCAACACCGTCACGATCAGGGCCATGAACGGCAAGACCGAAAGGCAGATTTCCGAGAACTTCTCGCGGAAGGCCGTTGTCGCAACGAAGAGGTTCAACCCGATGGGCGGGGTCAGGAACCCGATTTCCAGGTTGATGACCATCATCACCCCGAAATGGATCGGGTCGATGCCATAGCTCATCGCCGGAACCAGAAGCAGGGGCGCCAGGATCAGGATGGCCGAGATCACGTCGATGAAACACCCGATCACAAGCAACAGAAGGTTCACCGCAATCAGGAAGGCGATTTTGCTTTCGGTGATCGAAGTGATCCACATAGCCAGCTCGTGTGGCACGCGTTCGATGGTCAGCACCGACTTCAGGCTGAGCGCCACTGCTATGATCGGAAAGAGCATGCCCAGCATCACGGCCGTATCCAGCGTGGTCTTGCGAAAATCCGCGAAGCTGAGTTCGCGGTGAATGAAGGCTTCGACCAGGAGCCCATAAGCCAGCGCCACAGCCGCCGCCTCGGTCGGAGAGAAGTATCCGCTATAGATCCCCCCCAGAAGGATCACCGGCAAAAGCATCGACCAGATGCCCTCTTTCAAGGCAATCACAAAGGCCGGCAGATCAAAGGATTTCGACGGCAGATGCCGATTGACCCAGAACGAGTACCCAGCCAGCACCGCCGTCAGCAGGATACCCGGTCCGATGCCCGCAATGAACAGGTCGGCAACGCTTTTTTCCGTGACAAGCCCATAGACAATCAGCGGGATTGAAGGCGGGATCACGATCCCAAGGGTTCCCCCCGAGGTGATCGCTCCAAGGGAGAACCGTTTCGAATAACCCGCCTCGCGCAGGGCCGGATAGAGGATTGCGCCAACAGCCAGCAGAGTGACGGGCGACGACCCGCTGATTGCGGCGAACAGAGCGCAGGAAAGCACCGTCGCCACCCCCATGCCCCCGGGCAACGGGTCGGTGGCCAGCATCGTGACCCGGATCAGACGTTTTGCGATTGACCCGCGTGTCATGATGTTCCCGGCAATCAGGAACATCGGGATCGCCAGCAAGAGATCGTTGTTGTCACTGTACCCTAATTAATCAGATTCTGCGGATTGGAAGCGTTTTCGGCAGATTCTGTACCCTTAATTGCAATATATCCACAGGGCGCTGCGT
>NZ_FXTO01000043.1 GCF_900182725.1 Thalassovita litoralis | reverse complement strand
CTGATCCAGTGGTCGCCGGGCCTGCCGAAAACCCGCTCGGGCAAAATCATGCGCCGCATCCTGCGCAAAATCGCCGAAAACGACTTCGGCAGCCTGGGCGACACATCCACACTCGCAGACCCGTCCGTCGTGGAAGAACTGATCGAAAACCGCGCGAATAAGTAAGTCCGAAAGACCAAGGGCGGTCCTTTCCAAGGCCGCCCTTTCAAAACTACAGAAGCCCGTTCCTGCGCAGGAGCGGGCTTTTTCAGTTGCCACCCTTATTTCAGCTTCTTTTTGGCGCGTTTCTTTTTATCTTTGGCTTTGCGGGCTGCTTTTTGCTTGGCCTTTTTTTCGGCTTTCTTCCGGGCGTCCTTTTTCGCGTTTTTCTTCTCTGCGCGTTTCTTGTCTTTCTTTTTGCCCTTCTTGGTTTTGTCGTCCTTTTTCTTGGACGTCTTCTTTTTCTTGGCCTTGGGCTTTTCCTGATCCGATACCGGGCTATCGGGTGTGGGTTCTTCCAACACTTCGACCGTCGCGGCGTCTTCCTTTGCCTGTGCGTCCGGTTCCGCTGCGGTCGGGACTTCTTCGGGCAGGACAGAAACCACTTCTTGCGCGGCGCGGATCAGCATCATGGCCCGCGCCGGGCCAATCCCGTTGACCTGTGTCAGCTTCGCCGGGTCGGCAAGCGCCAGATCAGCCGCGTTATGAATGCCCAATGCGGCCAGTTGCGTTGCAATCGCGGGGCCGATCCCCTTGACGCTTGAAATATCCATAGTCCCGTTATCCCGGTGTTCGGGCCAGATGATACAGGCTGGCCGCAGGTGAATTTGCACATACAATGTATATACAAATTCACCATATGCAAGCCCTGATCGCCCCCTAGCCCATATGCGTCAAACGTGTGCGCAGCTCGGTTTTCAACACTTTGCCGTAATTATTCTTTGGCAGTTCGGGCACTGCAAAATAAGCCTTGGGCCGTTTGAACCGGGCAATCTGTGACAGGCAATGGGCATCCAGCGCCGCTGGGTCTAAATCAGCCCCCGGCACCATCACCACAAAGGCCACGACATCTTCGCCCCATTCGGCATTCGGGCGTCCGATCACCGAAACTTCGTGAACATCCGCATGGGTCAGCAGGGCTTCTTCTACCTCGCGCGGGTAAATGTTGGTTCCGCCGGAAATGATCAGATCCTTGGACCGATCCTGCATTGTGACATAGCCATCTTCGTCCATGAAACCGACATCGCCGGTCATCAGCCAGCCATCCACCACGGTTTTCGCCGTTGCTTCGGGGTTTTGCCAATAGCCGGTCATGGCCACCTCGCTGCGGACCATGATTTCACCGGGCGTCCCAACAGGCACCGGAGCGCCAGCGGCATCGCCGATCCGCACCTCGACCGGGGATTGCGCCCGACCGACCGAGGCCAGCCGTTCCCGCCAACGCGGATGGGACCGATCCGCCACCTCTTCGCGCGTCAAAGCGGTGATGCCCATCGGGGCTTCGCCCTGCCCGTAAATCTGAATGAAAATCGGGCCAAAGTGATCCACCGCCTCGACAATATCGGCCACATACATCGGCCCGCCCCCGTAAACGATGCTGCGCAGCCCTTCGCCGCGTTCGCCTGTTGCTTTGGCGACCGAGGTCATGCGCTTGATCATCGTCGGCGCGGCAAACATATGGATATTGCCGAAATGCCGGGCCAGATCGAAGATTTCAGGTTCCTCGAACCCGCCCGACGGCGGACAGACATGGCGCGCGCCCATCCGCACATGGATCATATTGTACAACCCCGCGCCGTGGCTCATGGGGGCGGCATAAAGCGCGATGTCATCCGCGCGCACCGCATCCACATCCGCCAGATAGGCCAGTGACACCAGGACCAGCATCCGGTGGGAGATCATCACCCCTTTGGGCCGCCCTGTCGTGCCGGATGTATAAAACAGCCACGCCAGATCATCCGCCGCTTGCGGCAGGGGAATAATCGGATCGCAAGCCAGTGCCGCTGCATAATCCGCAGTGGTTACATCAATCACCGGACAGTCCACACCCGCATCACGCAAGGCATCCGTCAGACCGGGCGATGAAAACGTCACGCAGGTTCCCGAATTCTCAATGATCCAGGCCGCCTCGCGCCCGTGCAATTTTGCATTGATTGGCACACAGGCCGCGCCCGCATACCAAATGCCGTATTGCACAATCAGCAAATCCGGGCAGTTTTTCATGAAAATCGCCACCCGATCACCGGGTTTCACCCCCTGCGCCACCAACCACCCCGCCACACGGGCCGCCCGGTCATGAAACGCGCCGTAACTGGCCACCAAATCCCGCCCCAGAAACAATGCCGGACGATCCGGCGCAACCTGCGCCTGTCGTTGCAACCAAAACCCGATGTTCATGTGATTTCCCTCCCTCTCTTGGGGTGTAGAAAACCACCGCTGACCCGACAGTGCAATTCGTAGAAATACACGCACCCGCTCGTAGAAATACGTATCCTTTGCATCGCTTCGCAAAAGCGGGCATATCCGGGGCATGAAGCTAAGCGATCTTGCCTTTGAACATGCGCCTATCGGGCTGTGTATGCTGGAAAACCGTATCATTTCCGGCTGCAATCAGGAATTTGCCCGCATTTTTGGCGGCCAGATGGCGGATTTTCAGAATGTCCCCTTTGCCCATTTCTATGCCTCGATGGAGGATTACGAAAAAATCGGTGCGCGGGCGCTGACCCAAATCCGCAAAACCGGGCGGTATGGCGATGAACGCGTCATGCGCCGCCGATCAGGTGAATTGTTCTGGTGCCGGGTGCGCGGCCAGTCATTGACCCCCGAAGACCCGTTTCGCCGGGGTATCTGGTCCTTGTCCGACCTGTCCGAAGAACGCCCCGTCGTCGAACTGACCCCCCGCGAGCGCGAGGTGGCGATCCTGACCTGCCGTGGTATGACCAGCAAGGAAATCGGCAAGGAACTGGAATTGTCCTTTCGCACGGTAGAATTGCACCGCGCCCGGTTGCTGGAAAAATTCGGCGCCAGAAAACTGGCGGAATTGGTGGCGAAACTATCGGGTATGCCGCTGTAATCCCCGTAATGCCGCTTTGGTCGTCGGCCAAAATGTGCCGGGCAGCGCATTTTTCCCCTCGTAATTTATGGTCAAAACCCCCACATTCCGGGCCAGATCGACGCTTTCCGTGTCGTCAATCATCGCCTATAAGGCGGCCAGGAATGGCACAGGGCTGATCCCGTAACGGCCCAACCGAACAAAACGGTCGAGGATAAAATGACTAAGCAAAACCATGACTCTGACGTGGCCTTCATTCAGGCGCTGGCCGAGCTTCTGCGCGCCAATGATCTGACCGAGCTGGAAGTGATGCGCGAATATGCCGACAATGACAGCCTGAACGTGCGCGTCAGCCGCGCCCAGCAAGTCGTGACACAGGTGGCCGCCGCCCCCGTAGCTGCTGCCCCTGCCGCAGCCGCCCCGGCAGCCCCGGTTGCCGCAGCCCCCGCCGCATCGGAAGACCCCGCCAGCCACCCCGGCGCTGTAACCTCGCCCATGGTTGGGACGGTTTATCTTCAGGCGGAACCGGGTGCGCCGTCCTTTGTTTCGGTTGGCGCGCAGGTATCCGAAGGCGACACCCTGCTGATCATCGAAGCGATGAAAACCATGAACCACATTCCCGCGCCTAAATCCGGCACCGTGAAGCGCATTCTGGTCGAGGATGCCAGCGCCGTTGAATTTGGTGCGCCGCTGATGATCATCGAATAAGGGCCGCGCCATGTTCGATAAAATTCTGATTGCCAACCGCGGGGAAATCGCGCTACGCGTGATCCGGGCCTGCCGGGAAATGGGCATCCAGTCCGTCGCGGTTCATTCCACCGCCGATTCCGATGCCATGCACGTGCGTATGGCAGACGAAGCCGTGTGCATTGGCCCGCCGTCGTCAGCCCAAAGCTACCTGTCGATTCCGGCGATCATTTCCGCCTGTGAAATCACCGGGGCGCAGGCCATCCACCCCGGTTACGGATTCTTGTCGGAAAATGCCAATTTCGTGCAAATTCTGGAAGATCACGACATCACCTTTATCGGCCCCTCTGCGGAACATATCCGCATCATGGGCGATAAGATCACCGCAAAGGAAACCGCCGCTACGTTGGGAATTCCCGTGGTGCCGGGGTCTGCCGGGGGCGTTCCCACGGTCGAGGATGCCAAGAAAATCGGGGCTGAATTTGGCTATCCGGTGATCATCAAGGCCACCGCTGGCGGTGGTGGGCGTGGCATGAAGGTCGCGCGGAGCGAAGCGGAAATGGAAACCGCCTTCCGCACCGCCCGGTCCGAGGCAAAAGCCGCCTTTGGCAATGACGAGGTCTATATCGAAAAATACCTGACCACGCCGCGCCATATCGAAGTGCAGGTTTTTGGCGATGGCAAAGGCAAAGGCGTTCATCTGGGCGAACGGGATTGTTCGCTTCAGCGCCGCCATCAAAAAGTGTTCGAGGAAGCCCCCGGCCCCTGTATCACCCCCGAAGAACGCGAACGGATCGGCAAAATCTGCGCCGATGCGATTGGCAAAATGGGCTATCGCGGGGCTGGCACGATTGAATTCCTGTATGAAAAGGGCGAGTTCTATTTCATCGAAATGAACACCCGCCTACAGGTGGAACACCCTGTCACCGAAGGCATTTTTGGCGTTGATCTGGTGCGCGAACAAATCCGCGTGGCCGAAGGTATGCCCATGTCCTTTGGTCAGGATGATCTGGTGATCAACGGCCATTCTATCGAAGTCCGTATTAACGCTGAAAAACTGCCGAATTTCTCGCCCTGTCCGGGTAAGATCACGGCGTTTCATGCGCCCGGTGGTCTGGGTGTTCGGATGGATTCCGCGCTGTATGATGGCTATTCGATCCCGCCCTATTACGACAGCCTGATCGGCAAGCTGATCGTGCATGGCCGCGACCGGGCCGAGGCGCTGAGCCGCCTGAACCGGGCCTTGGGTGAATTGATCGTGGACGGGATCGACACCACGCTGCCGCTGTTCCATGCCCTGCTGCAAGAGGAAGACATCCATAGCGGCAATTACAACATCCACTGGCTGGAAAAGTGGCTGGAACAAAATCTGGCCGGATAAATCACAGGGCCGGGCAAACAGCCCGGCCTTTTTCGCTTAGGCAATGAACGGAACATGGCCAAGGACGATACATATCTGACCCCGCAGCTTTTGCTGAATGCCTATGCTTCGGGCGTGTTTCCGATGGCTGAACACCGCGACGACCCGGAAATTTTCTGGGTCGATCCGCGCCGCCGGGGTGTTTTTCCGCTAGATCGCTTTCACATCTCGCGCAGCCTGGCCCGTCGGATGCGGCGCTGTGGCTATCAAATCCGCATCAACAGCGATTTCGAAGGCGTGGTTTTGGGATGTGCGGATCGTGCGGAAACGTGGATCAACGCGGAAATCTTTGAGCTGTATAACCAGCTTCACGCGCTTGGTTTTGCGCATTCGCTGGAAGTCTGGGACAATGACGCACTGATTGGCGGTGTCTACGGCGTTACGTTGGGGCGGGCGTTTTTTGGAGAAAGTATGTTTTCCCGCCGCACGGATGCCTCAAAAATCGCTTTGGCTTATTTGGTGGACCGGCTGAATACTGCGGGATTTACCCTGTTTGATACGCAGTTTATCACGCCGCATCTGGCATCACTCGGGGCGATTGAAATCCCCCGCGCCCGCTATCGTCAGCTATTGGAAACGGCCCTGACGGATGAGGCCGATTTCACCGCGCCCCCCCTGCCCGCCAGCGTTCAAGAAGTTTTGCAGCGCAATACCCAGACATCGTAACGCGCATCGTCCAACGCATTCAGCGCCGGGGACGAGGCGAGCATCCAGCCCTGAAATATCGGCTGTGGCTTGCCATCTTCGCGGATGGTCAGAAACGCATAAGCATCCCCGGATGGGTTGCCTTCGGGATAACGGCATTCACCCAGATCAATGATCAAACGTTCATAACGGACGCTGGTGCCGTTCAGGATTTCGATGTCCAGCGTTTGCGCGTTAACCTTATCCAGCCCACGCAAAACCGCCCCTGCACCAACAGCCACACGTTCGGCTGCGGTATCCGGGATCACATCATCCTGCGCCCATGCGAACACAGGACTCAGCGTGGCCATGACAAAGGCCGCTGCCAGCCTCATTCGGTGCTGCTCCCGGAACCGGAGACGAATTTCATCAACAGGCTGACAAGTGAAACAGCGCCCTGAGTATCCTCGATCTCTGCCCCAGGTTCAAAATTGAACGGCGATCCGCCCGGCACGATTTCCACGAAATTCCCGCCCAGCAACCCTTCGGAGGCGACAACCACCGCGCTGTCATCGGGAATGGCGATCCCATCAATCACGCTGATCGTGGTGTCCGCACGGAATGTTTGCGGGTTCAGGTTCAGCGCCGTCACCGTGCCGATTTTCACACCGGCCAGCCGTACATCGGACCCCACGGTTACACCTTCGGCGGAGCGGAACGATGCGCTAAGCGGATACCCACCAGAGGCTTTGGAAAACCCAGTGATTTGCCCAGCATAAGCCACAAAGCCGATAGCAACAGCTAAAACGACACCACCAACAAAAACTTCGGTTTTGTTTTCAGACATTTGAAACGCGCCTTATTCGGGCGACCACGCCTCGTAATCGGCGCGTTCTTCGGGGCGCGCACGGCGGATCGACCCGGCGGGCGCATAGGCCAGCGCCGAACCAGTCAGGTTTTCCTGATGCGGTTTTTCCCATGCTTTGTGGGCCAGCGGCTTATCGCTGGGGGCGTCCTTGAACGTATGGTGCAGCCAGCCATGCCAATCGGGGCTGACCCGGCTGGCTTCGATTTCACCGTTGAAAATGACCCAGCGGCGTTTGCCGTCCACGCTGCGATAGAAGACATTGCCCTGCTCATCCTCGCCAACCTTGACGCCTTTGCGCATCGTATACAGTCGGGTGTTGAGCGTCGCGCCGTTCCACCAGGTGACTGCGCGCAGAAGGGTGTTCAGAATGCCCATGAGTCTCTCCAAAATACCGTGGTTCTGATATGGACCATATCGCCACAAAGGTCCAGTGCCGGGCGGGTACGAAAAAGGCGGGCCATCGCCCGCCTTCTGATTTCCGCCGATCAACGGGGCCTTAGCTGGCGCTGGTCGCCTCTTTCTTTGCATCAGCAAAGATCATCAAGGGCTTCGCCGCCGAAGTTGCCGCTTCTTCGTTCACGACCACCTCTTCGACATCATCCATTCCGGGCAGATCGAACATCGTATCCAGCAGGATGTCTTCCAGAATAGACCGCAGCCCCCGCGCCCCGGTTTTGCGCTGGATTGCGCGCTTGGCAATCGCTTTCAGCGCGTCATCGGTAAAGCTAAGCTGCACGTCTTCCAGTTCAAACAGGCGTTGGTACTGCTTGACCAGTGCGTTTTTCGGCGCGGTCAGGATCGTGACCAAGGCATCTTCGTCCAAATCTTCCAGCGTTGCGATAACCGGCAAACGGCCCACAAATTCAGGAATCAGGCCGAATTTCAACAGATCTTCGGGTTCCAGATCCTTGAAGATTTCCCCAACGCCGCGATCATCGTTGTCACGCACATCGGCACCGAATCCCATTGCAGACCCTTTGCCACGCTGCGCGATGATCCGATCCAGCCCCGCGAACGCCCCGCCACAGATGAACAGGATATTCGTGGTGTCCACTTGCAGGAATTCCTGCTGCGGATGCTTGCGCCCGCCCTGCGGCGGCACAGATGCAACGGTGCCTTCCATCAGCTTCAGCAAGGCCTGCTGCACACCTTCGCCCGAGACGTCACGGGTGATGGACGGGTTTTCCGATTTGCGGGTAATCTTGTCGACTTCGTCGATATACACGATACCGCGCTGCGCTCGTTCGACATTATACTCCGAGGCCTGAAGCAGCTTGAGGATGATATTCTCCACATCCTCGCCCACATACCCGGCTTCGGTCAGCGTGGTGGCATCCGCCATGGTAAACGGCACATCCAAAATCCGCGCCAGCGTTTGCGCCAGCAGCGTCTTACCGCAGCCGGTTGGGCCGATCAGCAGAATATTCGACTTGGACAGTTCGATATCGCCGGATTTCTGGCTGTGGTTCAGACGTTTGTAATGGTTATGCACCGCCACGGACAGCACGCGTTTCGCGGTGGCCTGACCGATCACATAATCGTCCAGCACATTGCAGATGTCGCGCGGGGTTGGCACCCCTTCAGAAGCTTTCAGGCCCGAGCTTTTCGTCTCTTCGCGGATGATATCCATGCAAAGCTCGACACATTCATCACAGATGAACACGGTCGGGCCGGCAATCAGCTTGCGCACCTCGTGCTGGCTTTTGCCGCAGAAGCTGCAATAAAGCGTGTTTTTGCTGTCGCCGGAATTGTTCGCCATTTCGTCCCTTTCAGGCCTTGTCGTCTTGCATGATTGTTCGGCGCCTAGCCGATCCCGCGTCTTGGTTCACAAGTCTAGGGCAGCCCTTGCGCGGCTACAATGTCAAAATCGCCCCCGCCCGCATACAGCCGGGGGCGGGTTCGGCTTATGCTTCCTCGCCGGATTTGGCGCGGCTGGTCACGATTTCATCAATCAGACCCCAGTCTTTCGCTTCTTCCGGGGACATGAAGTTATCGCGTTCCAATGCGCGCTCCACCTCTTCCAAGGTGCGGCCGGTGTGTTTCACATAGATTTCATTCAAGCGGCGCTTCAGCTTCAGGGTTTCTTCGGCGTGGATCATGATATCCGTCGCCTGCCCCTGATAGCCCCCGCTGGGCTGGTGGACCATCACGCGGCTGTTGGGCAGGCTGAACCGCATCCCTGCTTCGCCTGCGGTCAGCAAAAGCGACCCCATCGAAGCCGCCTGACCGATCACCAGCGTCGACACCTTGGGTTTGATATACTGCATCGTATCATAGATCGACAGGCCCGAGGTCACGACCCCGCCCGGCGAATTGATATACATGCTGATTTCCTTGGACGGGTTTTCCGCCTCAAGATGCAACAATTGCGCCACGATCAGGCTGGACATGCCGTCATGCACCGGCCCATTCAGGAAAATAATGCGCTCTTTCAACAGGCGCGAGAAGATGTCATAGGCCCGTTCCCCACGGCTGGTTTGTTCCACCACCATCGGGACCAGAGTGTTCATGTAAACGTCAAAAGGGTCTTTCATATATCCGCTCGCCTGCTGCTGTCTTTGGCATCTTTACGCATCAAGTGCTAATGGAGTCTTAGTTGCGCACCGGGGGGGCTGCAAGGGCTGACGCGTTTTTTCCCCCATCAAGACCATCACGGTAGCGCAGACGTGAAAATCCCCGGCACAGCACAGGCCGCCGGGGATCAGATTTCCGCTAAGGATCGTGTTTATTGCGCGGCCATCGGCTTGCGGGCCAAATGGCATTCCGCCCAAAGCGCCTCTAATGCGCCCACCAGCCTGTCCATATCCGCCGCCGTATGCACCGGCGAAGGCGTAATCCGCAAACGTTCCGTCCCCTTGGGAACTGTGGGATAGTTGATCGGCTGAATGTAAATCCCGTGATCCGCCAGCAGCCGATCCGAGATATATTTACACTTCACCGGATCGCCCACCATCACCGGAATGATATGGCTGGGATTCGGAATATGCGGGATACCGATTCCATCCAGACGCTGACGCAGATCGGCCACGCGCTCTTGCTGGGCGTGACGTTCCACCGCCGACTGTTTCAGATGCTTGATCGACGCCACCGCCCCGGCTGCCACAGCAGGCGGCAAGGCCGTCGTGAAAATAAACCCGCTGGCGAAACTACGAACGAAATCCACCAATTCCGTGCTGGCGGTGATATAGCCGCCAACCACGCCGAATGCCTTGCCCAGCGTCCCCTGAATGATGTCCACACGGTCCATCACCCCATCACGTTCCGCCACACCGGCCCCGCGCGGGCCGTACATGCCAACGGCGTGAACCTCGTCCAGATAGGTCAGAGCGTTGTATTTTTCGGCCAGATCACAAATGGCCCCGATCGGCGCAATATCCCCATCCATCGAATATACCGATTCAAAGGCGATCAGCTTCGGCGTTTCCAGCGGCAGCGATTGCAGATGTGTTTCCAAATCCGTCAGATCATTGTGTTTCCAGACGATCCGCTGCGCTTTGGAGTGGCGAATGCCTTCGATCATCGACGCATGGTTCAACGCATCCGACAGGATCACCATACCGGGGATTTTAGCACCCAAGGTTCCCAGCGTCGCCCAGTTCGACACATAGCCGCTGGTGAACAGCAGCGCCGCGTCCTTGCCATGCAGATCGGCCAGTTCGATTTCCAGTTCCACATGATCATGGGTCGTGCCGGAAATATTCCGTGTTCCGCCCGCGCCTGCACCACAGCGATCCAGCGCCCCGTGCATCGCCGCCAACACGTCCGGGTGCTGGCCCATGCCAAGGTAATCGTTGGAACACCAGATCGTTACATCCCGCGCATCCCCCGCATTGCGGAAGGTGGCCTTTGGGAATTGCCCCAGATGGCGTTCAAGGTCTGCAAAAACGCGATAGTTGCCTTCGTCCCGCAACTGCGCCAGCGACTCTTTGAAAAATCCCTGATAGTCCATGCTTTCCGGGCCTTTCTTTTCTGTTCTTTCCGTGTCCATCCGTAATCTGACAGGTGGACACGCCGCGTATTCCAGTCCGAAGACAATACCAGCCCAGTTCTTCCCGGACCAGCTGGGAAGTTGCGGCATTTTCCCCTGCTTTCGTCGCAGGCCATACCGCCCGCGCGACATCAGCGCCATAGCAAAAAGGGGCCGGTTATCCCGGCCCCTTCCCGATCCCGCTTACTGCGAGAAGGATTTCAGATAGGCGATCACAGCCGCGATATCGTCGTCTTTCTTCAGACCAGCAAAGGACATTTTCGTTTTCTTCACATAGTCTTTGGGCTTGCTCAGGAACTCGGCCAAAGTTTCGTCGTTCCAGACCAGACCACCCTCGCCCATTTCAGCCATGGTTTTCGAGTATTTGAACCCGTCATGACCGCCCAGCGTGCGCCCGATGATGTTGTTCAGCTCGGGGCCGGTTTTATTCTTGGCCCCCTCGCCGATCTGGTGGCAGGCTTTACACTTTTTGAAAACCTTTTCACCTTCGGCCACCAATGCCGGGTCCAGCGCGGCGGTTTGTTCCGCTGCTGGCTCTTCGGCTTTGGCCTCTTCCATCTTCGGTTCTTCTTTGGCCGGTTCTTCCGCAGCAGCAGGCGCTGCGCCTTCGGTGGCTTCCCCGCCCGCTTCGTCCGGGGTTACGTCCAGAACCGCCGCGCGCATGGTGATTTTCACCTCATCCTTGCAGTTTTCCATGCAAGGTTCGGCCCAGAACGCCTTTTCCGAGGTTTCGCGATCATCCACGATGAACCCGTCCGCATTCGGCATTTCAACATCAAGGAAGTTTTCGTTCGACAGAACGAAATCGTCATCCACCAGATCGTTGGAATACAGAATGTAAGCCACGATGGCGTAAACGTCATCGTCGCTCATGCTTTGGGCCGCGCCGAACGGCATGGACCGACGCACATAATCATATGTGGTGGACAGGTAAGGCCAATAAGAACCCACAGTTTTCAGCGGATCTTTGTGGTTCAGCGTATCCATACCGCCCGCCAGTTTGGGCCAGTTGTCCACGCCTTCGGCAAATTCACCGTGACAGATTGCACAGTTGTCCGAGAAGATCATTTCACCGTCTTCAACGGACCCCGAGCCTACGGGCAAACCTGTGCCATCCGGCGAAATGTCATGGTTCCATGCTGCAACTTCTTCGGGCAGCGCCGCACGGCCCAACCCCAGTTTCCCCGCATAGGCGGGCATCGCAGCCAAAGCGGCAATCGCGGTCCCGATCAGGAGATTACGATACTTCGACATTCTCTGCCTCCCCGTTCGATTTGACCCACCACGTTTGCACACAGTTATTGTGATAGATCGAATTTTCGCCGCGCACTTCGCGAAGCTGATGTTTCGTCGGCTGGACATAGCCGGTTTCATCCATGGCGCGGGCTTGCAGGAACATTTCCTCGCCGTTCCATTCGGTATCCAGATAGAACCGGGTCAGGGCCATCGGCTGCCCCGGATTGGCCAGACGCGCGGTTTCCCATGTCTTGCCACCGTCCTTGGACACATCCACCCGGCTGATCGCGCCACGACCGGACCACGCCAGCCCGGTGATGACCAGCGGGCCATGACCATGCTTGATGGGCGATTGCGGGCTGGGGCTGGTCACAACCGATTTGGCGTCCATGACCCAGGTCCACTTGCGGCTGGTGCCATTGGCCAGCGTGTCAGTGTATTTGCTGGTTTCTTCGCGGCTTTCGACCGGGCCGTCCATCACCTCGATCCGGCGAATCCACTTGACCCACATGTTGCCTTCCCAGCCGGGAACAACCAGACGCGCGGGATAGCCATGTTCCTTGCGCAGCGCCTCACCATTGGCCTTGAAGGCGATCATGCAATCGTCCAGCGCCTTTTCCATCGGAATCGAGCGCCCGTTCGACGACGCATCAGCGCCTTCGACATAGACCCATTTATCTTTCAGGTCGCCCGCCGCGTTCAGCCCAGCCTCTTCCAGCAGGGTCCGCAGGCTCACGCCAGTGTATTCCATATTGTGAATCATGCCGTGGGTGAATTGTGCACCGTTCAGCTGCGCACCGGCCCATTCCATCCCGGTGTTAGCTGCACATTCCAAGAAGAATGTCCGGTTTTCACGCGGGAACCGCTCCAGATCCTCGTAGGTGAAGACCAGTTCCTGATCCACCATCCCATTGATCATCAGGCGATAATCTTCTTTGCGCAGTTCAATCGCACCCGAGTGGTGGCGTTCAAACGCACAGCCCTGCGGGGTGATCGTACCGTCCAGCGCATGAATCGGGGTAAAGTTGATCGAACTGATCGTGTCAGCCGTCAGCCATTCCACATTGCGGCGGATCACGTCACTTTCGTATTTGATCGGCAGGCCATAGGGCGTGGCATCCACACCATCGCCCAAGCCCATGGCCCAGCTTTGTTTTTCGGTAATCAGGGGGTCGGGGGTTGCGGCGCTGGCGGCGCCTGCCCCTGCGATTGCGCCAGCCGTCGACGCCAGCGTTCCTTTCAGGAACGCGCGCCGCGAAGGCGATTTACCCTTGAAGCGGACTGTCATCTGTCTTTGCCTCCTCTTAAATTATCAAATTCATTTACGTGAATTTGATAGATGGAAAAAGTACTGAATTGTCGCGGGGGCTTATGCCCCCACCACTTTCACGTTGTCATGTGGGTTCACGGTCACGGTCCCCATCTTCTTGATGTGGGCTTCGACCACATCCCAGATTTGCGGGCCTTCGGTGCCTTCGTTGACGCTGGCCCAACCGGCAACCTGATAGGTCTTGGCCGGGTCAATCCTTTCACCGGTTTTCAGCAGTGTCATTTCGCTGATCCGTTCGCCTTGCGGCTTGCTGACGTCGATTTTGTAACCCATGCCACCGATGCGCACCATGTCACCGCCCTGCTGATAATAGGGGTCGGTGTTGAACAGGTTGTCGGCCACGTCTTCCATGATCACGCCAATGAATTCGCCTGTCATTTCAGTACGATAGGCCTGACCATAGGTCATCGAGGTCACGTTCCAGATATCTTCGCGGGTGATGTCCTGCCCCGGCAGGATCGACGGCCCCCAGCGCACACCCGGCGACATGGCGATGTCGGCGTCACGCTCGCTCAGCAGCGCGTCACAGATCAGATCGTCCCAAGTGCCATTAAAGTTCCCGCGACGGTACAGCAGACTGTCGGTCTTGCCGATCACCTCACTCATCGCGGTCTCGTGCGGGGCGCGCTGTTCGTCGATCACGGCGGTCACGGCCTTGTCCGGTTCGATCACATCGCTGAAAATCGGGATCAGCTTATGGCGGAAGCCCATCATGCGGCCATCGCGCACGTCCAGATCCACGCGGCTGACGAATTTCCCGTTCGACCCCGACGCGATGATGATGGTTTCGCCCACCAAGATCGGCTCGGGCAGCGCGTCATGGGTGTGGCCGGACAGGATCACGTCGATCCCTTTGACACGGCTGGCCATTTTCTTGTCCACGTCGAAACCGTTATGCGACAGCAGGACCACCAGTTCAGCGCCTTCGGCCTTCACCTCGTCTACGACTTCCTGCATCCGTTCATCCCGAATACCAAAGCTGTATTCGGGGAACATCCAACGCGGGTTGGCAATCGGCATATAGGGGAACGCCTGCCCGATCACGGCAATTTTCACGCCGCCACGTTCAAACATCTTATAGGGGGCGAAATCCTCGGCCGGTTCGTCCCATTCCGCATCATAGATATTGGCCCCCAGCGCAGCAAAAGGCAGATCCTGCACGATTTCCCGCACACGATCCCCGCCCAGCGTGAATTCCCAGTGGAATGTCATCGCATCGGGTTTCAACGCGTTCATCACGTTGACCATATCCTGCCCTTCGGTGTGATAGCAGGTATACGATCCGTGCCAGGTATCGCCGCCATCCAGCAGCAGCGCGTCGGGGCGCTCGGCCCGGATGCTGTTGATTACAGTCGCCACACGATCCAGACCGCCCACTTTGCCATAGGCCTGCGCCAGCGAGGTAAAGTCGTTGTATGTCAGCGCATAGGCTGTGGGCGAACCATCATTGATCCCGTACATTTTACGGAAATCCGCGCCCGTCACATGCGGCACCTGACCTTTGGCACCGCCGACGCCCAGATTGATCTCAGGCTCGCGGAAATAGATGGGTTTAAGCTGCGCGTGAATATCCGTGATATGGATCAGCGACACATTCCCGAACGTGTCGAATTGCAGCAGTTGGTCCTGCGTCAGTTTTTGCTGAGCGGCCAGACGCGCCCAATTGCCGAAACCAGAAGCCCCATACAAGGCAGACGCGGCCATCGAAACCTGAAGAAAATCGCGGCGAGAGATCATAGCTCATAAACTCCGAGCGGTTAGAGTATTCCCATGCCCCTGGCGCAAAACGTCAGAGGCCAGGCCATTTTGGCCTTCTTTATCAATGTGTTGCGATCAGCGGGCTTTCGGGGGCAGTCATCACTGCCCCCGAAGGAACCATTAGTTACGAACCGACGGACCTTCGACGGACAGACCGTTCCCACGGCTGGCAACATACAGTTCCAGCGCGGTAAACTCTGCTCCACCGGGCTTGAAGGTTTCTGCGCGGGTGTCGCGCACACAACCTTTGAAGCGGTCCTGAACCGAGTTCAGCTTGGTGTTTTTCAGACGATACGCCGGGAAACCATTGGTTTGCCCTTGGCTCAGGTGATCGGCGCGGATCATGTTGCCATAGTTCTGCTCGTGGCAGCTGGCACAGGACAAATCCAGTTGGCCGAAACGGGTATAGTAAATTTCCTTACCCTTTTCCCAAGTCGCCTGCGCGGGGCCGTCGATCGCAACATTCACCGGCATTCCACGCGATTGCAGGGTGATCAGCGCCACCATGTTCACGATGTCACCGCTGGTATAACCCAGTTTCTCGGCGCCCATACGATTTTCACGGCAATCGTTGATCTGCATTTCCAGCGTCCGAACTTCGCCAGCAGCTTCGTTCCATTTCGGATAAACTGCGCGAACGCCTTTCATGCTTTCTTCGGCAGACCCGTGGCACGATGCACAGGACTTTCCTTCGGAACCGTCAACCGTATCCCAAGCGTCCAATGCCGCTTCGACGCCCAGCATACCGGGGTTGTCGAAATCGTCCATTTCCATGGCCTGGGTCTGATCGTCACGGAAATGCCAGCCAGACATGATTTCATCCAGCGCACCGTCAAGGTGGGCCGGGGCCGCCGTTTTCGTGACCAGTTCCAATTCACCATTGATGACAAGCTTATCATCATCTGCATCCGCCAGCGACAGCGTCGGCAACGCCAAGGCCAGAGCGGCGATTGCAGTCATTTGCTTGAATTTCATCTAGCTTCCTCCCTGTAGCAGCCCTGCCCCGGTTCACCGGAACAAGGCGCTATTTTGGTTATTATTAGCCGATAGCGACCTTTTTGGAATCGCTATAGACCGACCCATCATCGTCGTACCAGGTGAACACCAGTTCACCGGCTTCGGGGATCACGGCCTCGAATTCGAAATAGGGGTTCGTGGAAATCGCCGGTTCCAGCGTCACGTCGATGACGCTCTTGCCGTTGAATTCACAGGTGAAGCGATTGATGATCGAACGCGGGATGAGCGAGCCATCCTTGTTCTTACGCTGACCCGATTCCATCTTGTGGCTGATCAGGGTTTTCAGCGTAACAGCTTCGCCTGCTGCCGCCTTTTTCGGGGCTTTGACGCGGGGTTTTACACCATCTGCCATTTTATTATCTCCTGTAAACCTGATTAGCCGCCGCAGCCGCCGATGGTGACTTTGACGGTCGAGCTTGCCTTGGCAAACGAACCATCGGCCAGTTTGGCGATGGCAACCACGTCCTGCGTGCCTGCCAGACGGATACGGGTCGATGCCGCATGGGCACCTGCCAGTTCGCCAAAGTTGAAAGTGGCCACGCCCGGAGTCGGGTTGCCGGTGGCCAGCAGCAGAATTGCCGATGCGCCTTCGGCTTCCACGGCGACCGGAACGGTGTTGCCGTTTTCAGCGATTTCCGGGGCGGTCAGGGTAACGCCGCCTTCGGCAATGTCTGCGCCGCCGGTGAAAGCAGCGATTGCGTCTTCGGCAGCCGCGTTGACCCGGAACGGCAGTACGGTCAAAACCGCTGCCCCCAGCCCAAGCGCCAGCGTGTCGCGTCTTGAGAATTCCATATTCATCTCCTTGCTCTTGTCAGCCTTGCGGATCAGTCTTTCAGACTGCTCAGAAAGGCCACAACGTCTTCGATTTGTTCCGCCGACAGCAGCGGATCCAGCGGGCCTTTGGGGGCTTTGCCGGTATATGCGTCACCCGGACGGGTGAAACCATCGACCTTGTAATAGGCCGGCATGACGGTCCCTTCGAAGGTCTTCTTCGAATTCACGAGGATACCGCGGATTTCGGCAGCCGAGCGGTTTTCGCCCACGCCGTCCAACATCGGACCAACGGTTCCCGGAAAGGTCAGTTCGGAACGTGCTTCGATGTTGTGGCACGCGACGCAGTTGCCCTGCTTTTTGTCCGAGAACACTTTGAAACCATTGTCCGCGTTACCAGCAGTGCCGGTCAACGATTGTTCAACCGCACCGTCTTCGGTGAACACCACATCGGCGGGCGCAACCGGGTTGGCAAATGCCGCCCCAGCAGCAAGCGATGCCGCCAGTGTCAGAGTAGTAAGCCTCATGATTCCTCCCTAGGATAGTTTTTTGGCTGTGCTAGCTGCGGTATACCGTAGTTCACCGTAGCTCCTTAACGCAACAACAAATTCACTTCTGTGAATTTTTTTAAATATTGCGCAACTCGTCACTCTGTTTTCTGATTATTTCTCTCGGCAATTTTCCGGGCATGGTATCTTTGGAAATCTTCGCCGTTATCAAGAAGGTATCGTTTTTCCTTCACCCATACAAACATATCATACGTTGTTTGCTTTCCGAAAGCCCCCGGCATCATCGCAACCGCAGCTTGTGGGGCCGGAACGCCCTCGGGCACCTCCTCGGGGAAGAACAGAACCGTAGGGGTAAACAGAATCCCCCACTTCCGCATCATGTCGGATTGCTCCATCTCCTGCCCATCGAAATCGGTGGCGGAATCGTTGCCGTGCAGGTTCATCTGCACGACAAAGAAATTTTCGGAAATATAGTCCGCGATCATCGGATCAGGGTAAATTTCCTCGTGCATCTTTTTGCAGTAGATGCAGCCGCGTTGTTCGACCATCACCACCAGACGCTTGCCTTCGGCATTCGCCTCGGCCAGATCTTCGCGCAGATCTTTGAACGTGTCCCGCATCCACGGTTCTTTGTGCAGCCCGTCATCGCCGATATTCGCAGCCCATGCCGGTGCCGCCATTCCCAGACCGGCAACCATTGTCAGGGTCATAAAGGCACGTTTTGTCAGACTCATCGGAATTCCCCCCTCACTCAAATCGACTGAAAGCTTGGGAAAGCTTCCAGCATCCAATTGGCAATCTCGCTCACCGACCCCGTCAGAATCAGGATCGCGAACAGGATTAGCAATAACCCCATTACCTTCTCCATCTTACCCAGATGTTTACGGAAATGCCCGGCAAACTGCATAAAGGGTGCCGTGAACAGCGCCGCTACGATAAAGGGCAACACGATCCCGGCGCCAAAAACGATCACCATCACCAGCCCTTGCCACGCGGTTTCGTCCGTGCTGGCCATCATGAAAACCCCGGTCAGCACGCCGCCCACACATGGGGTCCAGCCCGCCATGAACGCCACCCCCACAAGGTAAGAGCTAAGCACCGTCATATTCCGGGTATCGCCAGCGTTCACCTGGAACTGACGGTCCAGAAACCCAATCCGGTAGACGCCCAGAAAATGCAGCCCCATGACCAGAACAATCGCCGCAGCAACATAGCTGAACCAATCCATATTCTGTTTGAACAACGTACTGACAGCAAAGGCCCCTGCCCCCAGAACGGTAAAGACTGTCATCATTCCCAGCGAAAACATCACCGCCGCCGCGATCAGCCGTAGCCGCGCACCGGGCGCAAGCTGTCCATCGCCCGAGATTTGATTCATCCCGACGCCAGCCATGTAAGACAGATAAAACGGCACAATTGGAAGGATACACGGCGAGAAAAACACCACAATACCCCCTACAAACGCGCTCCAAAGACTGATATCCATCAGCATCAGCGCTCCTCCCTTGAATAATTCACATATTCATATTATGTTGTGCGACAACTTGTCGTCAATCAGGTGTTTCATGAGTCCCCGCATTTTCATCTTTTCCGCCATCCTTGGGCTTGTCCTGCCCTTCGTCACCCTGCTGTCCCCTGCGCAAGCAGCCGAACTGATTATGGTTGAACGCAAAGGCTGCCATTATTGTGTCGAGTGGAAAACCAAACTGGGACCGATCTACCCGAACACGCCCGAAGGGCAATTTGCGCCGCTGCGTATGGTGGATATTCAGGACGCCCCCCCTGCCGATGTCACCTTTGCCAAGAAGGTGATCTATACTCCCACGTTTATTCTGGTCGAGGACGGTCAGGAAATCGGCCGGATCGAAGGTTATCCCGGCGAAGACTTCTTTTGGGGACTGCTGAATATGATGCTGAAAGCCAAGACAGAATACGTTCAACCCGCAGGCTAACCCGCTGTCACCCCCCAGATGCGACGTGGTGTCTGACTGGACTTGTAACGAAAAACCGCTAATAACCCTTGCCAACGGGGACCAAGGATCGCGCCAGAAAAGGGATAGGCAATGGCACTGCCGGTGTTTACAGACACCATTACCGACACGGAAATGGACCGCATCGTGGATAATGCTACGAATGCGTCTAATTTTTTGAAAGCGGTCAGCCACGAAGGCCGAATGCTGATTTTGTGCCATCTTGTGACTGGCGAAAAATCAGTTACCGAGCTGGAAGAACTTCTTTCCGCCCGACAAGCGGCTGTTTCGCAACAACTTTCCCGCCTGCGGCTAGAGGGGCTGGTGGTTCCCCGCCGCGAAGGCAAAGCAATCTATTACCGTTTGGCGGACGATAAACCCCGGCGTATACTGGAATTGGTCTATGATCTGTTCTGCGCCGAAAATCCCGGTGCATAAGGCAGGTTTTCGGGCCAAGCGCGAACTTCACGGGGATACCCTGCCATGCCAGAGATACTAAGCGACGATATGCTTGTGGCACTTGTCGGCCTTGGTGGCGGTCTGCTGCTGGGACTTGCCGCCCGTTTGGGGCGGTTCTGTACGATGGGAGCCATCGAGGATTTGCTTTACGGCGGGTCCGACACGCGAATGCGAATGTGGGTTCTAGCCATCGGGGTTGCTATCTTTGGCACCTTTGGCCTGTCTGCCCTTGGCGTCATGGCCACTGAAACCTCTTATTATCTGTCGATCCGCTGGATGCCTGTCGCGTCGGTGCTGGGTGGGTTGATGTTTGGCTATGGCATGGCTTTGGCTGGAAATTGCGGTTACGGCTCTATCGCGCGATTGGGCGGCGGGGATATGCGCGCCTTTGTCATCGTTTTGGTGATGGGGGTCAGCGCCTATGTGGTCTTATCCGGTCCGCTGGCACCGCTGCGGGTCTGGCTGTTCCCACAAGAAGACGTGGTAAATGACATGCCGCCCGGTCTGGCGCATCTGCTAAGCGATTGGTCGGGGCTGTCGGTCAACATGCTGGGCATGGGAATCGGGACGCTGATCATCGTGGGGGCGCTGGCCTCGCGTGATTTCATTACGGAAAAGGCGGGGATTTTCTGGTCTGTTGTCGTTGGGATCGCCATTACGTCGGGCTGGGCCGGTAGCTACTGGGTCGCCTCTACAGGCTTTGCCGACGTGCCGGTTGTCTCGCATAGTTTTTCGGCCCCTGTGGGTGAAAGCCTGTTGTATTTCATGACCGCATCGGCCCGCGCACCGTCCTTTGCCGTTGGTTCGGTGGCGGGTGTCATTGGCGGCGCCTTTATCGGGTCATTGATTAAGGGGCATTTCCGTTGGGAAGCCTGCGAAGACCCCCGAGAACTGCGCCGTCAGATCACTGGCGCAACCCTGATGGGCACGGGCGCGGTGCTGGCCTTGGGCTGCACAATCGGTCAGGGGCTTTCGGCTTTTTCGGTATTGGCCTTTTCCGCCCCCGTCACCTTTCTGGCAATTTTCGCCGGGGCCGCGTTAGGGCTACGGCAATTGATCGAAGGGTTCCAACCGGCAGAATAAGCTGGGCGGGATCAGCCCCAGCGGGGTCTTTGCCATCTTGGTGTCTGCCTGTGGCTTCCAGCCTGGAACTTGGGGCGCTGCCCCAAACCCCGGGATATTTGCACCAAGAAAGAGCCGCGAGTATTTCCAACAGGTAGGCACGAAAAAGGGGCCTATGCGGCCCCTTTCCTATTCGTGATCTGGCAAATAAAGTCAGACTTTTTGCTGCGTGTATTTGCGCAATTCGCTGCGGGCGATCTGACGACGGTGAACCGCATCCGGGCCATCGGCCAAACGCAAGGTCCGCACG
This sequence comes from Thalassovita litoralis, assembly GCF_900182725.1. GTDB lineage: Bacteria > Pseudomonadota > Alphaproteobacteria > Rhodobacterales > Rhodobacteraceae > Thalassobius > Thalassobius litoralis. Next base: position 4,986 of record NZ_FXTO01000043.1, on the reverse strand, counting down.
TGGGTCCATTTGTTTGCCAAAGGCGTATCCTGACTGATCCCTTGTGCACCGAAAATCTGCGCAGCTTCGTCAATGACTTTCAAAGCCATACGCGGCGCCACCGTTTTGATCATGGAAATCCACGGCGCAGCCGCGCGGGCATCGCCCTGATCCATGTACCAAGCGGCCTTCAGGCACAGCAGGCGGGCCTGTTCAATCTCCATCCGGCATTCCGCTATGATGTCGTAATTCGCCCCCAGATGGGCCAAGGGCTTGCCGAACGCTTCACGTTCCAGCGCGCGTTTACACATCAATTCCAACGCAGCTTCGGCCTGACCGATTGCGCGCATGCAGTGATGAATCCGTCCCGGTCCAAGGCGGCCTTGGGCGATCTCGAATCCGCGGCCTTCGCCCAGCAGCAGATTTTCCTTGGGCACCCGCACATTGGTAAACCGCATATGCATATGCCCATGCGGTGCGTCATCATTTCCATAAACCTGCATTGGGCGCAGAATTTCGATACCTTCGGCCCCGGCAGGCACTACGATCATCGAATGACGCTTATGCTTCGGCTGCTCATCTCCTCCGGTTTTCACCATGACGATATAGACTTTGCAGCGCGGATCCCCGGCACCAGAGGCCCACCATTTTTCGCCGTTCAATACATACTCGTCACCCTCCAGAACGCAGGACATCGAGATGTTGGTTGCGTCCGACGAGGCGACATCGGGTTCGGTCATGCAATAGGCAGACCGGATTTCCCCTGCCAGCAGCGGTTCCAACCACTGTTTTTTCATCGCCTCCGAGCCGTAGCGTTCAAAGACTTCCATGTTGCCAGTGTCAGGTGCAGCGCAGTTGAACACCTCGGCCCCCAAGGGGGTTTTTCCCATTTCTTCGGCGAAATAGGCATATTCCACTGTCGTCAGACCAAAACCGCGTTCGCTGTCGGTCAGCCAGAAGTTCCAAAGCCCCTGTGCCTTGGCCTTCGATTTCAGGCTTTCCAAAATCTCTGTTTGGCGGTCTGTGAATTGCCAGCGGTCCCCTGTGGCCACTTCTTTTTCATATTCGTCTGCCAGCGGTTCAATTTCATCACGGACCATGGCCGCAACGCGGTCCAGCAGCTTCCGGTTCTCCTCCCGAATCCCGAAATCCATATCTCTCCCTCATTCCTCAGTGCGAAATTACGTTCCGCAAACATTGAACCATGCCACCGCCGCGAAGGAAAGCGGCAAATGTCACTGCCGGAAAAATTCCCCACCAAGGGGTGACGAAACAAAGCCCCACCAAAAACGTTTCACTTGATCCGTATCAACAAACATATTCACATCAAAAGATGCAATTTCTATGCAGATTGCATTTCTGCTGACCTTTCGGAGTGCGAACAGATGACGACGTTTTTTCTTTCACCTGTTACGAGTGACACTTTAATTACTGGATCGAACGCTTCGGTCCTTGGTGCTTTTTCCGATGCCGTAAACCTTGCCACGCTTCCGGATGGAAATTTTGTGGCCGTGTGGGACAACCACCCCGCCAGCGGCATTGACGAGGTTTGGGGGTGCATTCTGTCTGCGGACGGGCAGCCGGTTGGCTCGGCCTTCGCGGTCAGTACCCTGCGCACAACCCCCGGCGGTGCCGGTCTGGATCAATGGGATCCCACCGCGACCTACCTACAGGATGGTAGTTTCATCGTGGCATGGACCACCGAGGAATATAACGGAGGATACAACACCGGGCGCAATGTAATGATGCGCCATTTCGCGGTCGATGGCACCCCGTTGGGCGATCCCTTTGTGGCGGTCTATCAGGTCAGCCCTACCGGATATGTATCCACCAGTAGCTGGGAAAGCACCCCATCGCTGACGACACTGGCCGATGGTTCCGTTGTGCTGAGCTATACCAACGATCTGGACATTGACATCCGCATTTACGAGGCGGACGGCGTCACCCCGCGCACCACACTGCAAATCAACACGCTGACTGACACCTATCAGGGCTATTCTCATGTGACCGCCCTGACCGGCGGTGGATTTGTCGTCACATGGGAAGACAGCAACGGCGTCGATGGCTCCAGCTCCTCTGTTATTGTGCAGCAATTCAACGCCGATGGTACGATCGCAGCCCCGCAGCATGTTGTGAATACGGCCACTTATGGCGGACAAGAAGAGCCAGTGGTCGAAGCACTTGCCGATGGTGGATATGTGATCGGCTGGTACGACGGCTATGACGAAACCAATTCCACCTTTCATGGCACGCTGCGCGCGCAAATCTTTAACGCGGACGGCACCCATCAGGGCGCGGAACTGCGCCTGCCCGATGTATTCGACCGCTATTATCGAAACGGGTTTGAAATTGTCGGACTGCCCGATGGTGGGTTCTTTGTGGCCTTTACCACATCTATGGACTGGTCAGGCAATTCCTATGACATTTTCGGCCAGCGGTTTAATTCCGATGGCACCCCGATTGGCGCGGCTTTCCGTATGACGGATGCGATCACCGGCGGACAGCAATACCCCCGGATCGAATTGGGTGAAAACGGGCTGATTACCCTGATCTGGCAGGACAATGGATCAGGCGACACACCAGCGGGCATGTACTCTCGCAGCTTCTCGATCACACAGATCAACGGCCCGGCCACATGGAGCGACGACATCATTCAGATGGACGATAGCGGGCAAGCTTTGGATCTTCTGGGCGGGAATGACAGCGCCTTTGGTGGCGCGGGCGACGACACGCTGCTGGGGAACTATGGTCACGACCTGCTGTCAGGTAACGATGGCAATGACCAGCTGGACGGCGGTTATGGCAACGATTCCCTGTTGGGCGACGCCGGAAACGATACCCTGCTGGGCGGCATCGGCAATGACACCCTGCGCGGTGGCGAGGGCAATGATATGCTGTCGGGTCAGGCAGATAATGACCTGCTGGCTGGCGATGCCGGAAATGACACCATTCTGACCGGAGCCGGGAATGACACGGCGTCAGGCGGCGATGGGGATGACCTGATCAGCGACTATACGGGCGATGACCTGCTGTCCGGCGACGCTGGGAATGACACGATCTGGGGCGGCGAAGGCAATGATACCTTGTATGGCGGGGCCGATAATGACCGGCTGTATGGCCAGAACGGCAACGATCAGGTCTGGGGCGGCACGGGCGACGACACCTTGAACGGTGGCGAAGGCAATGACGCTTTGGGCGGCGCCGCTGGCGATGACCTGCTTTACGGCGAAAACGGAAATGACGCCCTGTACGGCGATATTGGCAACGACACCCTGAACGGCGGTGCCGGGGATGACACGCTGTGGGCCGGGGATGACGACGACATACTGTATGGCATCTCGGGGGCAAACATTCTGGGCGGCGGCGCTGGCAATGACACGATCTGGGGCGGTTCGGGCAATGATCTTGTCTATGGCTACACCGGCGTGGATCAGATCAACGGCGGCGAAGGCAATGACACCCTATGGGCCGGAGCCGGCGATGATTTCATCGAAGGCAGTGGCGGCAATGACGTGCTGTATGGTGCCGATGGCTGGGATGCCCTGTCCGGTGGCTGGGGCAACGATACGCTGGATGGCGGCGCCGATGCCGATAACCTTGTCGGTGATCAGGGCAATGACCTGTTGCTGGGCGGGGCCGGTGATGACTGGCTTCTGGGCGGATCAGGCACCGACACGATGACTGGCGGCGATGGCGCGGACTTCTTCGTGTTCCAGCCCGGCGAAGATACAGGAATCGTGACCGATTTCGATATTGCCGAGGGCGACCAGATCGAAATGGTGTCGGCGCTCTGGACGGATCATGGGTACGGCACGATGACCGCTGCACAGGTCATTGCCCAATTTGCCACGGTTAACGCATGGGGGAGCACCGTGTTCACCTTTGACGGTGGCGAACTGTTGATCCTGCAAGGCGTCACAGACCTGACCACGCTGGAAGGGGCGCTGTTCGTGGTCTGATCCGGCACATCCGCAAAAGCACTCAGAAAGAGCGGCCCTTGGGTCGCTCTTTTCTAACGCATCGCGCCACATTCGCATGTTGCCCTGCGTTCCACGGCTCGGTCCTATTTATTGGAACTTCCGGGTATCGCCATAATCTGAGTTGCTCCCAAATGTTTGGACAGATTTCCGCGTTGCCTATGCTACTCTTCGCTTCTGCTGATCAGGTTTACCTCAAGGTCGCCCCCAAGACTGCTAGAACCGGCGATCAAACCCTCTCTGCGCAACAGGCGTCGTGCCATCACGTGAGTCTCCTACGTGTCGCAGGCGATAGCAGAAGGAGGCAGAACCCCGACATAGTTGAGGAAAGGGGTTTACTCTAGAGAAAATGGTGCGGTCAGATGGAGTTTGCTCAAACTCAACTGACGAACAAGAGAGCCCCAATCTGGAAGAGGTTTTCCAAGAGCTTGAACGCTGGAATGATATCCTCAAGGATGACAAGAATATTCTGCGAGGGCCGCGCCCATGAGCGTGTAATTGCGGCATTGTCTTGTCTCCTCTTCTTTGTTCTGACGGGTTGCGCATGCAACCGTCTGGCTTCCGCCGAGGAGCGGGGGTGCAAGGATCAAAGGTGCGGTCACGCAGGACCAGAGCCACGCGCAGGTGCAGCACAGCGAACCGAGCATGGCGAGGACCCACCCTTTGATCTGCGCGGGGGCGGCCGCCCTAGCTGTCATGGGGGTATTGGGGGAGCGGACAAGCTCCCCTGATTGGGGATCAATCGACCAAAAGGATTGTGCATGGTTTGGTGCAGGTGGCGAGGTCACTTCTCCAAATCCTGCGAGGGGGTCACAAGGTGCGACGATACGCCCCTTGATCGGGTTCAGCGTCGATACGCTGACGGCATTCAATCCGCGCAGGGTTGATCTATGGGGTGTTGGGGAGAGATAACATCTCCCCGACGAGGGATCAACGTAAGCTTACGCCGAGGGCCGTCTGGCGGGCTGATTTCGCGAGGGTTTAACGAGTGTCCTTATGGACGCACACGAAGACACCCCCCGCATTGAAG
>NZ_FXTO01000042.1 GCF_900182725.1 Thalassovita litoralis | reverse complement strand
TGCGCGTGATAGGGGGTGATTTCTTCTTGTACGAACCGGCGGACCGATGCCCGGAACATTTCGTGGTCTTCGTTGAATACGGTGCGTTTGAACATGTGCGACGCCTCCTCCTGCGAATCTGTTGCGCGGCCTGTCAGGCCTTGCACTTTAACCGATTAGTAATTCGCACATGAACAATAATCAAACTAATAAACCGCAGGAGGAAGACTTTCAGGGGATTAGGGGGCAATATCCTGTCACAAGGTTAGCAAAACACCGCCAACCAGGCCGGTCAGGACCACGATCCAAGGGGGGCTGCGCCAAGCAATCAGCAGGGTGAAACAGAACAGCGCCAGCGCAAAATCCTGCATGTGCCGGATCGCTGTTGTGAACAGAGGATCGTAAAGGGCCGCCCCAAGGATACCGACAACGGCGGCATTGGCCCCCTGCATGGCGGATTGTGCCCAGCCGTGGCAGCGCAGGGCGGCCCAAAACGGCAAGACGCCGATCAGCAGCAAGAAACCCGGCAAAAATATTGCGACCAGCGCCACGGCAGCACCGGACCAGCCACCGACACCAGCCCCCAGATAGGCGGCAAAGGTGAACAGAGGCCCCGGCACAGCCTGTGCGGCACCGTATCCGGCTAAAAAGCTGTCATGGGGGATCAGGTTTGGCACCAGTTCCGATTCCAGCAAGGGTAAAACCACATGCCCGCCGCCAAACACCAGCGCCCCGGCGCGGTAAAAACTGTCGAACAGTGAAAGGCTGGGTGATATACCAGCCAAAATCGGCAGTCCGATCAGCAAAATGCCGAAAAGCCCCAAACAGATCAGGGCGACGGGGCGGGGGATGTTCAGGGGCAGGGGGGACGTTTTCTGGGCGTCACCGCGCAGTAAGGCCCATCCTGCGATTGCCCCGGTCAGAATGGCAATGGGCATGGCATAGGGGGCGGGCAGCGTGGCCAATATGCCCGCGGCCAGAACCGCGATCGTGGCCCGGTCACGATCAGGGCACAGGCTGCGGGACATGCCCAACACCGCTTGGGCCACGATTGCCACCGCCACCAGTTTTAATCCGGCCAAGGCGCCTGCGCTATAGGGGGCAGACAGGTGCGTTGCGGCAAAGGCAAACAGGACCAACGCCACCGCTGACGGCAGGGTAAATCCCACAAATGCCGCGACTGCCCCCAAAGGCCCGGCCCGAAGCCATCCCAAGGCAAGCCCCATCTGGCTGGATGCAGGGCCGGGTAAAAACTGACACAAGGCCAGAAGATCGGCAAAGTTTTCGTCTTTCAGCCACCGATGACGTAAAACGAAAGCATCGCGGAAATATCCGATATGGGCAATCGGTCCCCCAAAAGACGTAAGGCCAAGCCGCAGAAAGGTCAGGAAAACCTCGGTCACGGTTCCATTGGGTTTCATTGGCCTGCGATGCTCCTGTTCGGGTCCGCCATAGGGTTGGTGCGAAGTCTTACTGTTTGGTTATGACACTTAAATATTTGCGGTTTTGTGTTCTTTTTTGGGGAAAATATCTTGGGGGTGAAGGTTGGAAGTCAAAGAATTCCAACCGAGGGGGCAAAGCCCCCTTTTACCCGCCCGCCGCAGGCGATCCCGATCAAAGCGATGCGGCGGCACGGCTGGCCTGATCGTATTGCCCAGACAGGGCGCGCAAGGATCGGGCGATGTTGCGTAATTCCGCCCCGCTCAGATCGGTGCGCCCGACCGCGTCCAGCAGACATTGGCGGCGAATATCCCGATAGGCGCGGCACAGGTCCGCCCCGGTGTCCGAGGTGGCATAAAACACTTCCTTGCCTTGCTTGTCGGACACGATCAGTCCCGCTTTCAACAGTTTGCGCAGGCCATAATTGACGGTATGGCTGTCTTCGATATTCAGCAGGAAACAAATATCGGTCAGGCGCTTTTTGCGGTCGCGGTGGTTGACGTTGTGCAGGATCAGAATGTCCAGCGGGTTCAGGTCCGGTTGCCCCGCCGCAGCCATGCAGCGCGTCATCCAGCGCGAAAACGCGTTATAGGCAAGGATTAGGCCGAATTCGAATTCCGAAACCTCCCAGCCTTCGCCTTCGGCCAGATGTCGGGAAGAAACGATTCTGCGGTCGTCTGGCGAAGTGGTCATGGATGACATCCCGAAAACGTTGATGATTTGCATATAAATTACGCGCGAAAAATGGCGTGGACAAGCCAAGACCGGATCAGGGGCGGCTAAAATTCTGATGCCGCTTGGAAAAATATCAGGAAAATCAAAGCCTGATTGGTCGAGGCGGCGTGCGTGTCAACGGCATGAACTGCACCTGACGCATTAGCACGATAATAAAACGTTGACAAATTGTCATCGTTTGGTGACGCTCTTGCCATTGGAATACATTCCAGTTCAACGGAGAGCGAAAATGAAACTGTTCAAAACCATTGGCGGTGCGGCGTTTGCCGTGGCGTCCCTTGCGCTTCAGGCTCAGGCCGATACGTGGGATATGCCCACGCCTTACCCGGATGCCACCTTTCACACCGTGAATATCCACGACTTTGCCAAGGACGTGGCCGAAAAGACCGGCGGCAAGCTGGACATCAAGGTGCATTCCGCCGGATCGTTGTTCAAACACCCCGAAATCAGCAAGGCCGTGCGCAGCGGTCAGGTGCCGGTTGGCGAATTTTTCCTGTCGCTGCTGAACAACGATAACTCAGCCTTTGGTGCGGATTCGCTGCCGTTTCTGGCGACCAGCTATGATGACGCGGCAAAGCTGTGGGCGGCACAAAAGCCGATCGTGGAAAAGCTGCTGGATCAACAGGGTTTGATGCCGCTTTACGCTGTGCCGTGGCCGCCGCAGGGGCTGTACACCACCAAGGAAATCAAAACGGTTGAGGACCTGAAAGGGCTGAAATTCCGCACCTATAACGCCACGCTGGAACAATTCGCCACGCTGGCGGGCGCGGCCCCCACGCAGGTCGAAGTGCCGGACATTCCCCAAGCCTTTACCACGGGCCGGGTCGAGGCGATGATCACCTCGCCTTCGACCGGGGCCAATTCCAAAGCCTGGGATTTCCTGTCGCATTACACCGATATTCAGGCCTGGTTGCCGAAAAACATCGTGGTGGTGAACAAGCGGTCCTTCCGTCGTCTGGACGCCGATGTGCAGGCTGCCGTTCTGGAAGCTGCTGCCGCCGCTGAAACCCGCGGCTGGGAAATGAGCAAAGCAGAAACCGCGGCCAAGGTGGACATTCTGAAAGCAAACGGCATCACCGTTGTTGAACCTTCGGCCGAGCTGATGGCGGGTCTGAAGGCCATCGGCGCTCAGATGCTGGAAGGCTGGAAAGCCAACGCAGGGGCCGAAGGCGAAGCCTTGCTGAAAGCATACGGCAACTAAGACGATGATCCAACGGGCGGCGCGACAGCCGCCCGTTTCCTATCGGAGGGACGCAGATGCGGCGCAGTCTGACCATACTATACACATTCAGCGGGGCGCTGGCGGCGCTTTGCATTCTGTCTATCACCGGGCTGGTTTTCGCGCAGGTCTGCCTGAACCTGGTGGATAAGCTGGCGGTTCTGTTTGCGGGGCAGGCGATTGGGCTGACGATCCCGTCCTATTCCGATTTTACCGGGTTTTTGCTGGCGGCTTCGACCTTTCTGGGGCTGGCCTATACGCTGCGGGCGGGCGGCCATATCCGGGTGACGCTGGTCACGGGGCTGTTGGGCGACAAACCTCGGCGCTGGGTGGAAACGGCGGTTTTGATCGCGGCGCTGACGATGGTGGCCTATGGCTCGGTCTATATGGGCCTGTTGGTCGCCGAAAGCCACGAATTCGGTGACCGCACGTCGGGCATGGTGGCCTTGCCGTTGTGGCTGGTGCAGATGCCCGTTGCCGTGGGGCTGGCGGTGCTGACGATTGCGCTGCTGGATGAATTGATCTGCAACCTGATGGGATTGCCCGCCTCTTACGAAGGCAAGGGCGAAAACCTGCTGAACGAGTGATCCGATGAGCATCCTGACCCTTTCGATTATCCTGTTCGTTCTGCTGTTCGCCTTCCTTGGGTCCGGCCTGTGGGTGGCCCTGTCGCTGTTGGGCGTGGGCATGGCTGCGATGGCGCTGTTTACCGATGCGCCGCTGGGGCTGGTCATGGCGACCACCATTTGGGGGCATGGCAATTCATGGGCGCTGGCCGCATTGCCGCTGTTTATCTGGATGGGGGAAATCCTGTTCCGGTCCAAACTGTCCGAGGATATGTTCACCGGCCTGTCGCCGTGGATGAACCGGCTGCCGGGGCGGTTGCTGCATGTGAATATCTTTGGCTGCGGAATTTTCGCGGCGGTCAGCGGATCATCGGCGGCCACGGCGGCCACGATTGGCAAGCTGTCCATTCCCGAACTGTCCAAGCGCGGCTATCCCGAAAAGATGGTGATTGGCACGCTGGCCGGATCGGCCACGCTGGGGCTGCTGATCCCGCCGTCGATTATCCTGATCGTATACGGTGTCGCGACCGAGCAATCCATCGCCCGGCTGTTCGTGGCGGGCATCCTGCCGGGGTTGCTGCTGGTGTCGCTGTTCGTGGGCTATGTGGCGATTTGGGGCATGATGAACAAAGACAGCCTGCCCAGCGAAGGCACCACCTATAGCTTGCGCGAAAAGCTGTATCATTCGCGCCGTTTGTTGCCGGTGATGGGGCTGATTGCCGGGGTAATCGGTTCAATCTATGCCGGGATCGCGTCGCCCACCGATGCGGCTGCGGTCGGGGTTGTGCTGGCCTTGGTACTGTCGTGGTCCTCGAGGTCGTTGAACTGGCAAACCTTCCGCGAGGGGCTGATGGGCGCGATGGTCACGTCCTGCATGATTGCCTTTATTCTGGCGGGGGCGTCGTTTTTGACCGTGGCAATGGGGTTCACGGGGATTCCCCGGCTGCTGGCTGAATGGATCGGCGGCATGAACCTGTCCACCTATACGCTTCTGGCGGCGCTGACGGTGTTTTTTGTCATCATGGGCTGCTTTCTGGATGGCATTTCGGTGGTAGTGCTGACGACCTCGGTCATCATGCCGATGGTGCAGAAGGTGGGGATTGATCCGCTGTGGTTCGGGATTTTCGTGGTGATCGTGGTGGAAATGTCCCAGATCACGCCACCTGTGGGGTTTAACCTGTTCGTGCTGCAATCGCTGACCGGGCGCAATATCCTGACCGTGGCGCGAGCGGCGTTGCCGTTCTTTATGTTGATGCTGCTGGCGCTGGCGATCATCGTGGTGGTCCCCGAAATCGTGACCTTCCTGCCCGAGGCGATGTAACCCCATGACGGATAAGACAGAACAATACTGGCCCCGCATCCGCACCGTTGGGTTCGACGGGATGTTGGTCAGCTTTGGCGACGGGTTAAGCGAACCGGCCAACCGCGCGGCGCTGGCCTTTCGGGCGGCGGTGGAAGCCGCGGGCTGGGACGGGATCGAAGAAAGCGCGACATCGCTGGTATCGTGTTTCGTGCGGTTCGATCCGCTGGCATGGGGGCATGATCTGGTGCGGGCGGATTTGTCCGGGTTATTGGCCGAACGTGACTGGTACGCCGCTGATCTGCCGCAAGGGCGGCGGCTGTGGCGTATTCCTGCGGTCTGGGGAACGGATCTGGCCCCGCAACTGGAAGAAGCCGCAACTGCCGCAGGGCTGAGCGTGAAAGACGCCATTCAATCGCTGTCCACATCACGGGTGCGGGTGCAGACTATCGGGTTTGCCCCCGGTCAGCCCTATCTGGGGGAATTGCCCGCCTGCTGGGACATCCCGCGCCAACAAGCGCTGACCGCGCGTATCCCCGAAGGGGCGTTGGCCGTGGCGATCCGGCAATTCGTGCTGTTTTCGGTGGCCACGCCAACGGGGTGGCGCCATGCGGGGCAAACCGCGATCAAACTGTTCCGCCCCGAAAGCGATACGCCCTTTGTGCTGCGACCGGGGGACGAGGTGCTGTTTCCCGCTGTCAGCCGGGAAGAATTTGAAAATATCCGTGCGGCGGGCGATCCCGATGGCGGCGCAGTGTCCGAGGTGATCCAATGACGCGCACCCTGACACTTCGCAAGGCGGGGCCGGGCCTGTCGGTGCAGGATATGGGCCGTCCGGGCAATCTGGTTTACGGGCTGTCGCGCGGTGGTGCTGCCGATCCGCTGGCCTTGGCCGAAGGGGCGGCGCTGTTGTCGCAATCCCCTGATCTGCCGGCGGTGGAAATGGCCGGAATGGGCGGTGACTTTGTGGCGGATTGCGATCTGCGGCTGGCCCTGACCGGCGCGGAAATGCGGGCCACGCTGGACGGTACGCCGCTGGTTTGGAATGCCAGCCATGACTGGCCCAAGGGGGCGATGCTGTCCATTGGGGCGGCGCGCACCGGCAGCTATGGCTACCTGCATGTCGGCGGCGGGATTGATGTGGCGGAACAACTGGGGGCGCGGTCTGCGCATCTGGGGGCCGGGTTGGGCCGCTTGCTAAGCGAGGGCGAGTGCCTGCCCGTCGGGGCTGATCCGGTCAAAGAGGTGGGCCGCATTCTGACGCCCGAACCGCGTTTCGGCGGCGGCGAAGTGCGGGTTCTGCCCAGTTTGCAAACCGACCTGTTCCCGCCCGATGTGTTGGCCCGGTTTCAGGACACGGATTTTCACCGCGATATGCGGGGCAACCGTATGGGGGTTCGGATGAACTCGGACGGTCCGGGGTTCCTGATTGATGGCGGTTTAACGGTGTTGTCCGAGGTCATCGTGCCCGGTGATATTCAGGTCACGGGGGACGGTGCGCCCTTTGTTTTGCTGGCGGAATGTCAGACCACGGGGGGGTATCCGCGTATCGGCACGGTGTTGCCCTGTGACCTGCCAAAGGTCGCGCAGGCTCAACCGGGGGCGGGGGTGCGGTTCCGCTTTGTGACATTGGACCAAGCGGTCGAGGTTGAAACCCGCGCCCGTGCAACCGCCAAGGGATTGCGGGGCAAGGTTCAGCCGTTGGTGCGCGATCCGCACGATATTCCTGACCTGCTGTCCTATCAATTGATCAGCGGCGCAATCGCCGGAAACGAGGAGATGTGAAATGACACTGACAGTCGATCTGAACGCCGATATGGGCGAAAGCTTTGGCCCGTGGGGCATGGGGGACGATGCGGCGCTGTTGGGCGTGGTCAGTTCCGCCAATATCGCCTGTGGGTTTCATGCGGGCGACTGGGACACGATGGCCACCACGATGAAACTGGCGGTGCAAAACGATGTAGGGATCGGGGCGCATCCCGGCTTTCCCGATTTGCAGGGGTTCGGGCGGCGGCGGATGCATGTGCCACTGGATAGTCTGGCCAATCTGGTGCGCTATCAATTCGGGGCCGCACAGACGATGGCACGGGTGAATGGTGGCGCGGTGCGGCATCTGAAATTACACGGTGCGCTGGCGAATATGGCTGCCGAGGATAAAGCGATGGCGTTGGCCTGCTATCGCGCCGCGCTGGAGGTGGACCCGGATATCATCATCATGGTTCTGGCGGGAACGCAACAAAACGCGGCGGCGGCGGAACTGGGCTGTCGCACCGCCTGCGAGATTTTCGCGGATCGCGCCTATAACGACGATGCAACGCTGGTGGACCGCAGCTTGTCGGGTTCGGTGATCCATGATCCGGAACGTGCAGGGCAGCGGATGCTGGAAATGGTCAGGGCCGGGGCGATCATCACCGAAAGCGGCGCGCATATCCCGACCCGGATTGATACCATCTGTCTGCATGGGGATACCCCAACGGCGGTTCAGATCGCCCGATCCGTCCGCGGAACGCTGGAATCGAATGGTGTAACAGTCACGCGGTTCAGCGGCGAACGGCTTTAGCCCGCCTGAAGGTCTGCCCAGTGCTGCGATAGCCGGGCGCATAAATCAACGGGATCGAAGGGTTTGGTGATCACCGCAAGGCATCCTTGATCCAGTAGCCGTTGGGCAAAAGACGCTTCGGCCTTGGCGGTCAGAAAGATCGCCGGGGTTTTTTCCAGCCCCGGAATTTGGCGCAGGGCTTTCCATGTTTCTTCGCCCGTCATTTCAGGCATCATAACATCCAGAAGGAACATCTGGGGATTGAAATCCGCCGCATGTTTCAGGGCTTCGGCACCCGAGCAAAACTGTGCGACTTCAAATTGGCCGATCAGCTCCAGCGCCATCTTCACGATTACGCGGATGTCTTCGTCGTCATCGACATGTAGGATTCTTTTCAGATCTTCCATCCGGTGCCGCGTCCTGTTCTGCCCGTGTTGCACACCGATTAACTGATTGGCGGCGATTATTTTTATGTCTGCCCAATGGACGGTATCGTTTGGGGAATGTCCACGAAAAACTGGGTTCTTTCGCCAGTATGGCATGAAAATCCAATTTCTCCACCGTGGGTTTTGATAATTTTCTTACAGATTGCCAAACCCAATCCGGTGCCTTTAACCTTCGCGTCAGATGTGGCCGCGCTATGCACGTAATTGTCGAAAATTCGATCCCGTAGATGTTCGGGGATACCCGGCCCGCCGTTGATGATCCGAATCTGCCAGTTGTCGCCATTTTCGCGCAATTCCAGCCCCACGACATCCCCGGTCGGAGAGTTCTTGATCGCATTCGACAGCAGATTGGCCAGCATTTGATGCAACCGGATCGGCAAGCCGCGAATCCACGCCTCTTTCGGCATGGCCGCAATATCAATGGAAACGTTATGGACGGCGCAATAGCCGATATGGGCGGCAACGGCATCCTTGATCAGGGCGACCAGTTCCACCTCTTCCAGTTCTTCTTCGGCTTCGTCTGGGTGGGTCTTTAGCTTTTGCAGGTCCAGAATATCGCTGACTGTGGTCAGCATCGTATCAGCGTTCCGCTGCACCAATGCCAGAAGCGATTGCGCCTGTGGCGGCAAATCCCCCATCCGGCCCGAATCCAGCAGTTTCAACGCCCCCATGATCGAGGTCAGCGGCGTGCGCAGGTCATGCACAATTTCGGAAAACGCCTGTTTGCGCGCACGTTCCAGTTGGCGGCGGGGTTCGCGGTCGCGCAGCACCGATACGAAAACCGGGTTCCCCTCTAGCGCGGTCAGCAGGCGCGTAGTGATTTCCACCAGCCCCTTTTCGTGTATGGCCTGAATGGTAACTGCATCTGTCATGCCCAGACGCAGCGGTTCGACATGGCTTTGGAAAATGCCAACGTCGAAATCGTCTGAACTGTCGGTAATCTTTTTGTCAGGGACATCGTGCAATGACCAGTCACAGCGTAATCTGGCCGTGCGGTTCGCATAGATCAATCGCAGGGAACTGGCGTCGTAGACATATACCTCGTCATGCAGTTCTTCGAGGATGTCAGAGAGATAGCTTTGCAGATTGGGCGTGTCGGGCGTTTGTAACATGGTACTCATCGAAACCTATACATTAGGGCGGCCGGATACGGCTGCAAAAAAGGGGTGAAATCCTTGGGTATTTTGGGCTGAAAGGGGCTTATGGTATGTCTGAGCAGGACATTTTCTATCCTTCCTCGTTGGGGTTGGGGGTATGGCGCTGCAAAGTCAGGAAAAAGGTCGTGCCTTCGCTCAGGGTGCTGGCGTATTCCAGTGTTCCCTTGTGCCGTTCGACGATTTGTTGCGAAATATTCATGCCCAGCCCGGTGCCGCCGACCCTGCGCTGGTCCGATGAATCGATCTGGGTAAATTGCCCGAAAACGCGTTCTTCGCTGTTGGGCGGGATGCCAACGCCATAATCTATTATGGAAATGACGACATCAGAACCATCAGCGCGGGCGCGCAGGTCGACATGGCCGCCTTCGTTTGAAAATTTCACCGCATTGGACAACAGATTGGCCAGCACTTGCATCAGACGGGAACGGTCGCCGTGAATAGTCAGCTGTTCATTCGTGGGCAACAGTTTCACATCAATACCCAGACTGCGGGCAAAGCCTGAATTTGCCTCGATGGCTTCTTGCAGCAGACGGCGGACATTCAGCGGTTCAAAGTTGAATACCATCTCGCCAGCTTCGAATTTTTGCAGATCCAGTAGATCGTCAATCAGATTGGCCAGCCGGACGCTGTTTTTACCCGCGATTTCCAGAACCGGCGCAAGGGTAGGCGGGATGGCTCCCAATGTGCCTTTGTTCACCAGATCCAAAGACCCCTTGATCGAGGTTAGCGGCGTGCGCAATTCGTGGCTGACGGTGGACAGGAATTGCGATTTCACGGTCAGCGCGGCCAACGTGCGTTCATGTTCGCGGCGCAGCTCTTCAAGCTGACGGACACCTGCGCGGTACATTTTCAAAAACTGGATCGAGATGTCGATAATGAAATACATCACGAACAGGATCGTGAAAAACTCCAGCCAGGGGCTCGAGTCTATGGGGGGATAGGTGCGCAGAATATCCATCAACGCGATATACACGAAGGTTCCGGCATAGATGATCAACCGCACCGCCAGCGCAGGCAAAACCTGATGGTTATTCATGGCCGCGAACAGGGCCGCCGCGAACAAAAAGAATAGCGGTGTGAAATGCCCGCCTTCATGCTGTTGCCGTGCCACCATGATGATGAACAGGCAAATCGCTGTGGAACTGACGACGGTGTTAAACAGGATGGCCTTTAGATAGGCCAAAGATTGTTTTGGGTTCCCGTCCCATAAACGAATCCGCCGGGCCAGAAACAAGTCCAGCGTTTCGGCAAATAAGACACCCATATAGGACAGGAATGAAATCTTGGGGTCAAAATAGAAAGCGGTCAGCAATGTTGCCGATAAAAAAATGGCCTGACGCTGCCACAACAAAGAGGTGGTGGCATCCATGTAGTCCTTGATCTGGCGTTCCAGCCGATCAGGCCGGAGCCAGTCCTTTCGGAACTTTCTGAGATGTACCCGGAGTGCCATTCTGTGTTGAGCCGTATCGTTTCCTGCCTGTCGCCATTCATATCTAATTAACGATATTGGCGAAAATTCGGCAGGTTGTGCAGTTTTTTGCCGCCCGTAAAAATACGGACAACATTTATCTTTGGTCGACGCCAATCGGTATGGTACACTTATTGGTAGCATGGTGGGGGGTTATCCATGCACGTTTTGGTCGCGCTGTGACTCGCTCGGGGATATTTTCGCGGGTGTTTAGCAACCTTTACGTGACGATATGTGTTGCCCCTACATCATTGTGGCGTTTTTTTGGTGAAAACTAAGAAAATTTAAGATGACTGATCCGCTAACAGTCTTAAAACTACGGCAAAAAAGATCGGGCAGGACATGAAACACGTTGTCGTCGAGGAAAATATATCGCGCTCTTGGCAGGTATTTCCTGAACTCGAGCCGGTTGCGCCAGCAAAAACGGCCAAATCCGATGCCGCTGACCGGAAAACGACGAAGCGCCCCGGCGTTGCGCCGCTTGGTCATGTGAAATCCACCATGATGTCTTTTACCAATGTCAGCCAGTATGGCGATTTGCTGGTGGATTTTCTAAAGGCGCGCAAACGCACCTTTATTGACCGTCTGCATTGGGATTTGCCCCATACCGACGGGATGGAGTTTGACCAATACGACACGCCGCAATGCCGCTGGGTGGCTGTCCATGAATATGGCGAAGTTCTGGGCGGGTTTCGGTTGCTGCCGACCACGGCCCAATGTGGCATCTACACGTACATGTTGCGCGATGCGCAGCGGGGGCTGCTGGACAGTATCCCTCAGGACTGCCTGTTCATCGACGCCCCGGTGGAACGGCGTATCGTCGAAGCTTCGCGTTTGTTTATTGCCGAAGATGTCCCATCCTCGCGCCGGTTGCAGGTGCAAAGCGTGATCATGGGGCAGATGGTGGCGCGGACCCGTGAAATGGGGGCCAGCCACGTGATCGGGATCGTGCCGTCTGTCTGGTCGCGCTGGTTGCGGCGGATGGATCTGGATGCGGTGCCGGTGGGGCGCAAGTTTTCGATTGACGGTGTGACCAGTCAGGCCGCACTGTTCAATGCCAACAGATTTTCCCAATGATCGTTCAGGGCTGCCTGACGCAATCAAAAATATCGACAGCCTGTTCCAGATACAGCGGCTTGACCGGATCGAAATGCGCAATGTTGCGGCAAGTCCGGGTCAGATCGGCATAGAAATTCCGTTGCAGGTCCGAAGGGCTGTCGTTCAGGAAAAAGCTCAGATCACGGGTGATAATGATGTCATAGCCCTGATTGCGCCAATAGGGCAGGTGCCATTCCTCTTTTTGCAGGGGCCAGGCATGGGCCTGCACCTTATAGGTCACGTCGTCTTCATCCACATTTTCCAGCCCGTACATCACACCGGGCATGTTGACATAGAAGATTTCACCAGCCTGATCCCGCAGGTGTTGCCGTTCGGCGGCGCGTTCTGGCAAGGCTACGTTGTATTTGTCGGCCAGCCGTTCCATCCGGGCCTGTTCGATGTCCCATGCGGCGGGGGCTTGGGGCAGGTGCGTGGTCATCGAAGTCAGGATTTTTCGATCACTTAACCGGGTACGTATAAAATCGTCGGTCTGATCAATAATTGGCGTTGCCAGTGCTTGTCTGACGGGTTGCACCGCACCCCAAGCCGTCAGGATCAGGCCCGCGCAAAGGGTCAGCGTCGCGGTCATCGCAATTGCGCGGTCCGGGCATCGCATCAGCCCCGCCAGCGCCAGCCCGCCCAACAGAAGATACCCGGCATAGTTCGCCACCCACAGATGTTCGGGTTGCCGCGCCCCGGTCAGGGCGCAAACGATCAACGTGGCAATGGTCAGGCTGGACCAGATCGCCAACAGCGCGGGTTTATATGGCAGGCGGTTTTGCGGCAGCAGGATCAGCAGGGGCGTCAGCACAGCGGTCAGCGCCATGATCGGGTTCAGGCCAAAGACCAGTTCGATCGTGCGTTGGCTGAATGTTTCCAAGCCCCGGCGCAATGCATCCTCGGCCTGAACGGACATAACGGCCTGAATGTTCTGGTAATCCAGAAAACCGCGTAAATCCATCATCAGCCCGATATTCAACAGTGGCCACAGGATGACCACGACCAGCAGCGCCAAACCCAGTGACCGCAGGCCGCGCCCCAGACCCTCGGATCGGGCGATCAGGATCAGATAGGCCAGACCCAGCGGCCCAAGGATGAAGATTGCCGATTGCTTGAAACTTAGCGCCAGCATCACCATCAGCCCGGTGGCGATGTCCCAACGGCGTGGTGTGTCGGCGTCCAGCCGTTTCAGCAGGGCAAAGAAAACGGCGACGGTACAGGTGGCCAATGCGGTATCGCCCTTGGCGATGTGGCCCAGAAAAACCCCCAGCGGGAACAATGCGCCCAACAGCCCAAGCGCCAGTGCCGCAGGTTGGGGCAGTCGTAGCGTGCGGGCGATGGCGTAAAACAACGGGGCCAGCGCCGCGCCGCACAGGGCGGTGACATAGCGGGCCGTGACATAAAATACGGTCGGGTCGTCAAAATATTGCGCCCGGAAACTACCGGGACTGTCCCACCAGCCTGCCACCATGCCCACCGGAAATAATCCGGCCAGCGCCACCGCGTTCAGATAGTTGATGAATGGCGGATAGAAAAACTGACCCGGCACCAATTGCCCCGTCAGCACCTTGGCGGCTTCGTTGATACGTTCATCGCCATGAAAATAGCCATAATCGGCCCCGGTGGCGCGCAGCAGAAGTGCCAGCAAAAAAAGTCCTAGAATCGCGCTGAATTTTGCCATGTTCTTTGTAGATAGCTGTGAAAAGGATCAGATTGGAAAAGCAGTCGGGGCAAGTCTACAGGCGCTCTGGCATTGCGTAAACCGGCCTGATTGTATGAGGATGAGTAAGGGCTGTTACAGCCCCCGTGTGACCGAACTGAGGCAGAACGTGACGCAGGACAAACCAAGACTGGCCCCGAAGATACAGGGCGCCATGCCGCTTTTCGTGGATTTGGACGGAACGCTGGTGCGTACCGACGTGGCGCAGGAATTGCTGGTGCGTGGGTTGGCCGGGATACGCCATATTGGGGCTTTGGCGGGGGCGGCAATGCAGGGGCGCAACCGCCTGAAGGCGGTTTCCGCGCAGGTGGTCGAATTTCGCGCCGACTTGTTGCCCTATCGGCCCGAAGTGCTGGATTATATCGCCAAAGCCCGCAAACAGGGTCGTCCGGTTATTCTGGCGACCGCCGCGGATACGCAGGTGGCGCAGGCGGTGGCGGACTATCTGCAATTATTCGATGGTATTTTGGCCTCGGACATGGGCCGTAACCTGAAAGGCGCTGTGAAATTGGCGGCAATACAAGCGTATTGCGGGGGCGGGCCGTTTGAATATCTGGGGGATTCCGGCGCGGATATTCCAATCTGGCAGGCTGCGGAACGGCCCGGATTTGTTGCGCCAACCGGCCCGGCGCGTGCCTATGCGGCAGCGCATGAGGACAAAGCCGCGCTGGTGGTTCCCGCAGATCAAGGTCAGGCGCGCGCCCTGTGGAAAGCCATGCGCCCGCATCAATGGGTAAAGAACGTGCTGGTGTTCCTGCCCCTGATCGTTTCGCATAGCTACACCGATCCGGCGATGCTTTTGCTGGCTTTGTTGGCCTTTGTGGCGTTTTCGCTCTGCGCCTCCTCGGTCTATCTGATCAATGATCTGGTGGATATAGATGCAGACCGCGTTCACCCGACCAAACGTCATCGCCCGTTTGCGGCGGGGACGCTGCGGCCCGTGACCGGGGTTATGGCTGCGGCGGCGATGACGCTGGGGGCAATGCTGCTGGCCTTTGGCGGGATGGGATTGGTTTTTGGTCTGGTGTTGTTGGCCTATATGGCGCTGACCTCGGCCTATTCGCTGTGGCTAAAGCAATATTCCACCGTGGATGTGGTGGTCTTGGCCTTACTGTATACGATGCGGATCGTGGCCGGGGCGGCGGCTTGTATGATCGTTCCCAGCGAATGGCTGCTTAGCTTCTCTTTGTTCTTTTTCCTAAGCCTTGCCTATATGAAACGCTATATCGAACTGGCACGTGTGGGGCATGATCGCAAACTGCCGTCGCGCAATTATCAGGCGTCTGATCTGACCATCGTGCAGACCTTTGGCATTGCTAATGGGGCGTTGTCGTTGCTGACACTGGCGCAATATATGGCCAGCCCGCAGGTGCAGCAGTTGTATGCGTTTCCACAGGCGTTGTGGCTGGCGGTGCCGCTGATGATGTTCTGGACGTATCGCACATGGATGTGGGCCAGCCGGGGCAAGGTCGGGGATGACCCCGTGGTATTTGCAATCAAGGATCGGATCAGCCAGATCACAGTGGTTTTGGTGGTTCTGGTGATCCTGCTTGCCCGTAACTTTCAGCCGGACTGGATATTCGCATGACCTTTGCCAGCTTTGCCCTTGTGTTTATCAGCGTGGCGATTTCCGCCGTGGCGCAGACCGCATTCAAACTGGGCGTGTCGCGCGTGGCCCCGGATGCCGGGGCAGGCCTGCTGGGCAAGGCGCTGGCCATGCTGTTTTCGCCTTGGGTGCTGGGGGGGCTGGCACTGTACGGTGTTGGCACCGTGCTGTGGCTGTTCGCGCTGAAACGGTTGGATTTGTCCTTGGCTTATCCCTTTGTCGCAATGAGCTTTGTAATGGTTGCGATGTCGGGGATGCTGGTATTAGGAGAGCCGGTAAACGCTGCCCGCGTTCTGGGGATCGGGCTGATCGTGGCGGGGCTGGTCGTTATGGCGTGGGCCGGGTAGGGGTTTAGGGCTTAACAGTTGCCGCCCAAAGGCCCATAAAGACGCAACACGCAAGCCAGAAGAACGCCATGACCAAAACCATCTATATCCTGAACGGTCCCAATCTGAACCTGTTGGGTAAGCGTCAGCCCGAAATCTACGGGCATGACACGCTGGACGATGTAGAGCGCAATTGCGCCGCTGTCGCCGCAGAATTCGGGCTGAGCATTCGCCTGCTGCAATCCAACTGGGAAGGCCAGATTATCGACTGGATTCACGAAGCGCGGGAAAATGCCGCCGGGATCGTGATCAATCCAGCGGCGTTCACGCATACCTCGGTTGCGATACTGGATGCGCTGAACACGTTCGATGGCCCGGTGGTCGAAGTGCATATTTCGCAGGTCCACAAGCGCGAGGCGTTCCGCCATCATTCCTATGTCAGTCAACGGGCCGATGCGGTGATGGCTGGGTTCGGCATCGACGGCTACGCGCTGGCCACACGCCATTTGGGCGGCCTGCTGGCGGGCTGATCATTCTGCCGCCAGCCCAAGCGCTGCATGGGGTAACAGGAACGTGGCCCCGGTGGGGGCGGCGTTGACCCGCAGCGCACAGTCATAGGCCGATGACAGAATGCCGTCCTGCATCACCTGCGCCGGGGTGCCGGTGGCGTGAACGCGGCCCTTGCTGATCAGGGTCATCTGATCGGCATAAAGCGCGGTCAGGTTCAGATCGTGCATCACGGCCACCACACCCCCACCTGCATCCGCATAGTCACGGGCGATCTGCATCACCTGCAATTGATGCGCGATGTCCAGACTGGACACAGGTTCATCCAGAAACAGCCAGCGCGGGCCGTCATCGTCTTTGGGTGTCCAGACCTGCGCCAGTACGCGGGCCAGTTGCGTGCGTTGTTGTTCGCCGCCGGACAGGTCTTGGTACAGGCGGCCTTCGTATCCGGGTAATCCGACACGGGCCAAGGCCTGTGGTATCAGGGCCGCGCCGGATAGTTCTGTGCTGCGGCGCAGGCCCATCCGCACCACCTCGGCCACGGTGAAAGGAAAGGCAAGCGGCGTATGCTGGGGCAGGACACCCCGCTGGGCCGCCAGCTTCCACGGCTTCGTGGTGCGGATGTCGTGGCCGTTCAGGGTGATATGTCCCGAACAGGCGATTTCCCCGGTCATGGCCTTTAGCAGCGTGGATTTACCCGACCCGTTCGGCCCGGCAATCACGGTCAGTTCGCCGGGGCGGGCGGAGAAATGCACGTCATGCAGGATATTGCGCCCGCCCAGCGTGACGCCGATATTCAGGGCTTCCAACATTTCAGACCTCCAGCACGCCACGGCGGCGCAGCAAAATCCACAGGAAAAACGGCCCGCCCAAGGTGGCGGTGACAATGCCGATCGGCAGTTCTGCCGGGGCGATCAGGGTGCGGCTGATCATGTCCGCCCCCACCAGCAGGCTGGCCCCCAACAGCGCCGAATTGATCAGCAGATACCGATGATCGGGGCCGGATAGCAGCCGCAGCAGATGCGGCACCACGATCCCGACAAACCCAATCCCGCCACTGACAGCCGTTGCCGCCCCCACCGCTGCGGCGACGATCAGGATGGCGGCGGTTTTCACCCGCTGCACCGGCAGACCCATATGGGCGGCTGCGGCTTCGCCCAAGGCCAGCGCATTCAGCCCGCGTGCCAGCAGGGGCGCTGTCAGCAAAGCGACCAGCATCAGCGGGGCCGCGGCGAACAGTTTGGTCCATGTCGCCCCGGCCAACGATCCCAGCCCCCAAAAGGTCAAATCGCGCAACTGGCTGTCATCGGCCAGATAGACGAAAATGCCGGACAGCGCCCCTGTCATGGCTGCTAATGCGATCCCTGCCAGAAGCATCGTTGCCACGGATGTCCGCCCGCTGCGGGTGGCGATGAAATATAAAATGACAACCGCCGCCCAGCCGCCGAAAAACGCGGCGACCGGCACCAGCGCATAGCCCAGAAATCCGGCAATTGCGGGGGGTAGGACCCCGCCCAGCACGATTGCCACGATTGCCCCCAATCCGGCCCCGGCGCTGACACCGACAAGACCGGGGTCGGCCAGCGGGTTGCGAAACAGCCCTTGCAGCACGGCACCGGATACCGCCAGCGATGCGCCGACCAGAAGCCCCATCAACAGGCGCGGCAGGCGAATGTCCAGCAACACGATCCGGTCCCGCATGGGCAGGGCGTCGCCTGCCAGCATTGCCTCCAGTCCGCGCCAAAGCGATACACCGGACGCGCCCAGCGTCAGGCTGGACAGGCTGATTACGATCAGCAGGGTAATCAGACCCAACCGCACCTGCCGGGCCAAACCGGAACGGTCGCCTGCCTGTAAGGGGGATGTATCGGCAAGGCTCATGGCTTAATGCCCCGCGCTGGTCAGTTTTTCGGACAGGTCAGTGACGGCCTGTCCGATCCGGGGGCCAAAGCCCAGCATCAGCAGCCCGTCCATTGCTACAATGCGGTTATTTTGCACGGCCGGGCTGTTCATCAGCGCGGGCAGGGTGCGCAGGGTTTCGATCTGTTCCGCCGGGCCGCCCGCGCGGTCCATCATCAGGATCACGTCGGGGGGATTTGCAATCAGCGCCTCGTCCGTGACAGGTTTGTAGCCGCTGAATGCAGTCATGGTGTTTTGCCCGCCTGCCAGTGCGATCATGGCATCGGCCCCGGTGCCTGTTCCGCTGGCCAGCACACGCCCGCCCTGCAAGGACAGGATAAACAGGGTTTTCGGGGCCGGGCCTGTGCCGATCTGCGCGGCTGCGGCGGACAGTTGGGTGCGCACCTGATCTGCCAGCGTGGCGCCCCGGTCCGCGACGTTCAGCGCCTGTGCCACGGCCATGATCCGGGCGCTGATACTATCGGCGTCGAACCCGCCGGGGATCGTCTGAAAGGGGATTGCCGCCTCTTTCAGAAGGGCGATGGTTTCAGGCGGGCCTGATCCTTCTTCGGCCAAAATCAGATCGGGGTTCAGGGCCAGTACACCCTCGGGGGACAGGCGGCGCATATAGCCGACATCCGGCAGCGATTGCGCGTCTTGGGGGTAGGACGATGTTGTATCGCGCCCAATCAGGCGATCCTGTTGCCCAAGGGCATAGATGATTTCAGTGATCGTGCCGCCAATGGACAGGACGCGCTGCGCCTGATCGGCGCGTGCCGCCAACCCCAGACAGGACAGAAGCGCCGTAAACAGCACCGCATGAAGCAGGGCAAAGCGGGTCATGCGCAGACCACCGCCTTGGCATCTGGCAGGTCGGCCACCAGTTTCGGCCAGTCTGCGGCTTCGGGGGCATCGGATTTGGGGTGGCCAAAGATTTGCAGGATCAGCCCGCCATCGGCATCGAAGGCTTCGACTGACAGCGCCTCGCCGCGGCGGGTGGGTTTGCGGACCTCCCAGACCTCGGCCACCTTGTCGCCGCGCAGATGCAGGTTGAACCCCTGATCCAGCACATTCAGCCACGGCCCCATGGGTTTGATGTTCGTCACCGGGCCGGAATGGATCTGAATACAGCCGCGATTGCCCACGAAAATCATCACGGGCACATGGGTTTCCCCCAAACGGTCCAGCAAGGTCGCAATCGAGGACGGGGCCAATGCCCGCACAAAGGGCGCACCGGCAACGCGGTATGCCCCCAGCCGGTTCATTTTCTGGCGGCTGACAAGGCTTAGGAACTGATGGGTGTCCGTCATGGCTTGCCAATCCGCGCGCAGATCATCGGCGCGTTCGGGGCGGGATTTCGCGGGTTCGGTTGGCACGCGCGGGGAAACCGGCTGGTTCTGGGACTGATCGGCCAAGGCCAGTTCCAGAACCAGCGTTTCCCAGGCAGCGTGATTGGAACCGTCGCGCAGGAAAATCTTATGCACCGCGTCCCCGGCGGCATCGAACACCTGTATCGACCGTTTGCCGTTCTGATCCACTGCAAAGGCCGTGTGCCAGTATTTTGGGAAAATCCGCAGGTCGATGTCGTCATTCAGCACCATCGCGGCGTGGGGGCCAGAATGGTATTTGTCATAAACCCCCACCTTTTCGTGAACGCAGGCGTCAAGCCGGGTCAGGGCCATGACTGTTCCCAGATCGGTCAGCCGGGGGAACAGCACGTCAGGATCGGCGCTGATACGCGTCACACCCTGACCGACATGGGCGGCCAGAAGCTGTGCCTCGGCCAAGCCGAACTGATCGGCAAAATCACGGGCGCGTTTGTCGGGGTGTTGTTGGCGTAGGGTGCGGATATTTTGCGGGTCCAGCGTGGGCATTGGTGTCTCCGGTCGTCAGGTTGCGTGGGGATGCGCCTGGCTGAACGGGGGAACCCTGTTGTGCTGGATCGCCAGTGAAAGATCACTGAATTGTTGAGTTAAATACTCATGTAAAATCCGAAGCGCAAGCCTTGAAAATAATGCGCATGTGAATAATCCGCTTGTGTTCTTGTTTCCCGTGTTTCACTCTGCCCCCGAAGGGGAGGAGAAGATGCCAAAACAAGAGCTTTTCGATCTGACAGGTAAGGTGGCCATTGTCACCGGATCGTCGCGCGGAATTGGGCGGGCGATTGCCGAGCGGCTGGCCGATGCGGGGGCGAATGTGGTGATCTCATCGCGCAAGGCCCCCCTGTGCGAGGACGTGGCCGCAGCGATCAACGCCAAACAAGGGCGCGAGGCTGCTATCGCTTTGCCCGCCAATATTTCCGACAAGGGCAGTCTACAGGCGATGGTGGATGCCACGCTGGCGGCATGGGGGCGGATTGATATTCTGGTCTGCAATGCGGCCACCAATCCCTATTACGGTCCCAGTTCGGGGATCGAAGATGACGTGTTCCGCAAGGTGCTGGATAATAACGTGCTGGCAAATCACTGGCTGGTGCAAATGGTCCGCCCGCAAATGGCTGAACGCAAGGATGGCGCGATTGTTATCGTGTCGTCCATCGGCGGGCTGGTCGGGTCTGATACGATCGGGGCTTATAATATCTCGAAAGCGGCAGATATGCAGATGGCGCGCAATTTGGCGGTGGAATTGGGACCACAGAATACCCGCGTCAACTGTATCGCGCCGGGGCTGATCAAAACCGATTTTTCCAAGGCGCTTTGGGATAACGAAAAGACGCTGGGATATTTTGAAACGGTGACGCCGCTGCGGCGCATCGGCAACCCCGACGAAATCGCGGGGGCGGCGGTGTTTTTGGCCTCGAAAGCGGGGGCTTATATGACGGGGCAGGTGATGGTTGTCGATGGCGGCACCACCATCGCAGGCGGTTGATCCGACAGGAGGAAAAGGGATGTTGCATGAATTGCCGCTCTCGGCCATTCCGGCCGGGGATGAAGCTGTGCGAGCCGAGGTTCGCGCCTTTGCATTGGCCGAAACCGCCGGGATGACCCCGGCGCAAAAGGCGCGGTCATGGATGGGGTTTTCTGCCGATTTCAGCCGTAAGATGGCCGAACGCGGCTGGCTGGGCCTGTCCATCCGCAAGGAATATGGCGGGCAAGAGGCCGGGTTTTTCCGCCGTTTCGTGATCGTCGAAGAATTGCTGGCCGCCGGTGCGCCGGTATCTGCGCATTGGATCGCGGATCGGCAAAGCGGCCCGCTGATTCAGCGGTTCGGATCGGAAGAGCAAAAACAGCGCTATCTGCCGGGGATTTGCGCGGGCCAAAGCTTCTTTTGCATCGGGATGAGCGAGCCGAATTCGGGGTCTGATCTGGCCAGCGTGCGCAGCCGCGCCGAAAAGGTCGATGGCGGTTGGAAACTGAACGGTCAGAAAATCTGGACGACGAACGCGCCCCGGTCGCATTACATGATCGCGCTGGTGCGGACCTCGGGCAAGGCCGAGGATCGGCATAAGGGGCTGTCGCAATTCGTGATCGACCTGAAATCGCCGGGCATTTCGGTGCGCGAAATCCGTGATCTGGCCGGGGATGCGCATTTTTCCGAAGTGTTTTTCGAGGATGTGTTCCTGCCAGATGACACACTGATCGGGGACGAAGGCAGCGGTTGGGCGCAGGTGACGGCAGAATTGGCATTTGAACGGTCCGGCCCCGAACGTATCCTGAGCAGCATTGTGCTGTTGCAAGGCTGGCTGGACTGGCTGCGCGGACAACCCGCAGCGAACCCGGCGGGGGTGGGTCGGATGATGGCCCATCTGGCGGTGCTGCGTGAATTGACGGTGGCTGTGACGGCGCGGCTGGCCGCAGGCGAAAGCCCGGCCGTCGAAGCGGCACTGGTCAAGGATCTGGGAACGACCTTTGAGCAGGAATTGCCCAGTCAGGTTCTGGATGCGCTGGCGGCTGATCCTGCGGTGGAACCGCCTGCCGATCTGCTGGCGGCTGCGGCCTATGTGGCGCAGGTTTCGCCCAGCTATTCGTTGCGCGGCGGTACGCGGGAAATTCTGCGCGGGATGATCGCGCGCGGGCTTGGATTGCGATAAGGGGGCAGGGATATGTCGAACATGTTGGAAGACAGCGCCAAACAGGTCTTTGCCGCCCATTGCGGGGGCGATGTGGTCCGCGCGATCGAGGCAGGCGGCGACGCCAGTGCCCTGTGGTTGGCGATTTCAGAGGCCGGTTTTGCCGATGCCCTGATCCCCGAGGCACAAGGCGGCACGGGGCTGCACCCATCGGATTTGGGGGTGGTTCTGCTACAGGCCGGGGCGGCGGCTGTGCCGCTGCCGCTGGGGCAAACCATGATGGTGCGGGCGGTTTTGTCCGAACCTGATACTGTGGCCGGGCCGATTGCCATTGCCGCAGGTGCCGCGCAAACGACGGCGGGGCTGACCCTGCGCAACGTGCCATATGGCCGGGTGGCCGATTGGGTGGTGGCGCAGGTATCCGGCGCGTGGTGCCTGTTGCCCTGTGCCGATGCCACCGTAACCCCATCGGCGGTGCATGGATCGCTGGCAGCAGATTTACAGTGGTCGGAACTGCCCGCAGCGACTGCGCTGCCGGATCGGGATTGGCGGGCGGTTGGGGCGCTGGTGACGGCGGCCACAATGGCTGGGGCGATGCAGCATTTGCTGGCGCAGACCGTGGCCTATGCCGGGGATCGCATCCAGTTTGGCAAACCGATTGGCAAACAGCAGGCGATTCAGCAACAGCTTAGCGTGATGGCCGAACAATGCTATGCCGCGCGGATGGCGGCGCAACTGGGGCTGTCCTTGCCCGATAGCCGCGACGCGACTGCCGTGGCGAAATCCCGTGTAGGCGAAGCCGCCGCGCAGGTGGGGCCGATTGCCCATGCAGTGCATGGGGCGATTGGCATTACCGAAGAATACGATCTGCAATTGCTGACCCGTCATCTGATCGAAGGCCGCGCGGCCTATGGCGGGGAAACCTATTGGGCGGCGGAATTGGGGCGGTCGGTGCTGGCCACGGACAAGGCCCCGCTGGCCTTTGTGCAGGACATGAGCGCGGGCAAACGTCTGCCCGAGGCGCTGTAAAGTTTCGAGAGGAGAGAAACGTGGCGAATTTTCTGAAATATGAACAGGACGGGCCGATTGTCACCCTGACAATGAACGACCCGGAAAACCGTAACCCGCTGACCGGCAATTCCGCCGTGGATGAATTTATCGACGCCATCAACCGGATCGAGGCGGATAAATCCGTGCGGGTGGTCATTGTCACCGGATCGGGCGCGGCGTTTTCCGCCGGTGGCAACATGAAGGACATGCAGAAGTACCAAAACCCCGATCTGGCGGTCATGCCGATCCGTACCGAATACAAGGAAGGCATCCAGCGCCTGACGCTGGCCATGTATAATCTGGAGGTGCCGACGATTGCGGCGGTGAACGGGTACGCCATCGGCGCGGGCTGTGATCTGACCTGTATGTGTGACATCCGGGTCGCCAGCGAAAGCGCGCGGTTCGCGGAAAGCTTTATCAAGGTCGGGCTGATCCCCGGCGATGGCGGCGCGTGGTTGCTTCCGCGTGTTGTGGGCATGTCGAAAGCGGCGGAAATGGCCTTTACCGGGGAAATGCTGGACGCGCAGGCAGCGCTGGCATGTGGGCTGGTCAGCCGCGTGGTGCCGGACGATCAGTTGATGGGCGAAGCCCGAAAACTGGCGGATCGGATCGCGGCCAATCCGGGGCCGACGCTGCGCCTGACGAAACGCTTGCTGCGTGAAGGGCAGGTGACGCGTCTGGATAGCTTGCTGGAATTGTCGGCGGCCTATCAGGCCTTGGCCCATGCAACGCCCGAACATACCGAAGCCGTGAACGCGTTTTTGGAAAAGCGCAAACCGAATTTCGGCTGAGCATTATGACAGCGACATAAGAAAAGGGGCCGCGTTCGGCCCCTTTTTGTTTTCATCCGGTGGGATCAGGCGACGCGCTCGAACACGGCGGCCAGACCCTGACCGCCACCGATGCACATGGTTTCGATGCCATAAGATGCCTCGCGCCGCTGCATTTCGCGCAGCAGGGTGGCCAGAATACGCCCGCCCGTGGCCCCGACCGGATGGCCCAGCGAAATACCCGACCCATGCACGTTCATGCGCTGGAAATCGTCCGCTCCGAACCCCCATTCGCGGGTGCAGGCCAAAACCTGCGCGGCGAAGGCTTCGTTCAGTTCGATCAGGTCAATGTCTTTCAGCGCCAAACCGGCCTGCGCCAGCGCCTTGGCGACAGCCGGAACCGGACCGATGCCCATATGCGACGGCGCAACCCCGGCCACGCCCCAGCTTTTGAGCCGCGCCAGCGGCGTCAGCCCCAGCTTTTCGGCATTTTCGCGGGTGGTGACGATACAGGCCGAAGCCCCATCGTTCTGACCGCTGGCATTGCCCGCCGTCACGGTGGATTGATCGTCCACGCCCGCGCGGATCGCTTTCAGCTTGGACAGGCTGGCCATGTCGGCCTCGGGACGGGGGTGTTCGTCCTTGTCAAAGGTGGTGTCGCCCTTACGCGATGAAACGGTAACGGGGATGATTTCCGCGTCAAACGTGCCATCGTTCTGCGCAGCCACGGCGCGGCGATGGGATTCCACGGCAAATTCATCCTGTTCCTGACGCCCAATGTTATAATCGCGGCGCAGGTTTTCTGCGGTTTCCAGCATCCCGCCCGGCACCGGATAGTTTTTACCGCCCGCCGTCAGGCGACCACGGAACAGCCCGTCCTCGAATTTGAAGCCTTCGCCCTTGGCGCCGCGCCGGTATTGGGTGGAATAGAACAGCGCGTTGGACATGGATTCCGCACCGCCCGCGATAACCAAATTCGATGCGCCTGTGGCCACCTGCATCACGGCGTTAATGACGGCCTGAAGCCCAGACCCACAGCGGCGGTCAATCTGATAGCCGCACACCTCGATCGGCAGGCCCGCGTCCAGTGCCACCACGCGCCCCAGCGCCGGGGCATCCATCGACGGATAGCATTGTGCAAAGATCACGTCGTCCACGGCATCTTCGGGCAGCTTTGTGCGCTCGATCAGCCCCTTGAGGACGGTTGCCCCCATTTGATGAGCGTGCAGGTCACGGAACTGGCCGCCAAAGCGCCCGACCGGGGTCCGGTAGGGGGCGCAGATCACAACGTCTTTCATTCTTTTCTCCTCAGCGCAGGGTCATTGTCTGCTGAGGTGACTTATAGATCGTAGAGTAATAATTAGCAACCGAACAATTTTTGGCGGTGCGGTATCTTTCCGCACCGCCAGATATGTCAGCGCCCTTTGAAAACGGGTTTGCGCTTTTCAAAAAAGGCGGCGTAGCCTTCGGCGAAATCCTCGGACGTGTACAGGATCGCCTGTGCGTCGCGTTCAGCGGCCAGAAATTCGGGCAGCGGCAGCGGCAGGCGGGCCAGCATTTGCTTGGTATAGGTGTTGGTCAGCGGCGCGCCTTGGGCAATCTCGTCGGCCATCGCCAGCGCGTGTTGCAGGGCGGTGCCGGTGTCCACCACGTCTTCGACCAGACCCCATTCCATTGCTTGCTGTGCGCCAATGGTGCGGCGGGTAAAGGCCAGCCATTTTGTGCGCCCCATGCCGATCCGTGCGGGGATGGTATAAAGCGACGCCAGATCGGGCATCAGCCCCAGCTTGGCAAAGGGCAGCGAATATTTGGCGTCCCGCCCACTGATGGCGATGTCACAGGCCGCACTCAGCGACAGGCCCGCACCAACCGACCAGCCCTCGACAGCGGCGATGATGGGTTTGGGGCAGTCGATGACAGCGCGCATCAGGTCCGCAGCTTTTTGCATCCGGGCACGGCCCGCGACGGCGGTGATGCCCTTCATCGTGGAAATGTCACCCCCGGCGCTGAAACAGCCTTGGGTTCCGGCAATGACGATCACGCGGATGGCGTCATCCTCGGATGCTTTGCGGATTTCGTCCAGCAGGGTCACGCGCAATTCGGGCGACAGGGCGTTGCGTTTCTGTGGCTGGTTCAGCCAGATCAGGCTGGTCGCGCCCAGCGTTTCGGACACGCATAGCGCGCCATCCTGTGCGGGTTCTTGCGGCATGGGGGGCAGGGTCATCGGGTCTCCTCCGGAAAAGTTCGTATGTGTACTATTTTCACTAATCTCCGGCTGTTGCAAGCGGTTGGCGCTATGCGGTGGCGGGCGGCTGTGCTACAGCGGGGATAGGGCAGCAAAGGCAGGGTTGCATGAAACTGGCATTCGTCACGATGGTTTGGCGCGACTATTGGTTGCTGGAAAAATGGGTCAGCCATAACGCGCGATATGTGAATAAGCGGTGCTTATATGTGCTGAACCACGGCGGCGACCCAAAGATCGACGCCATCGCGGCGGGCTGCAACGTGATCCATATCCCGCGCGAGGAACTGACGATTGATCTGGACCGGCGACGCTGGGATCTGCTGGGCGGGGTGACAAACGGATTGCTGGCGTTTTACGACCGGGTGATATGCACCGATGTGGATGAGCTGATTGCCTATGTCGGGTCACGCGGATCGTTGCAGGCACATCTGGCCGCCAGTCCGGCGGATACGGTGGCGCTGTCGCCCATAGGGTTGAACCTGATCCCCAGCGAAGGTGTGGCGGACCTGTCCGGCGGCGTATTGGCGGCGCATCCGCAGGCCATCCTAAGCGCGAAATACACCAAGCCCTGCATCGTGAAGTCGCGGGTGGTGTATACGATTGGCGGGCATGGGCTGGTGCGGGGAAAATTCACGATTGACCCCGAATTGCTGTTGTTCCACCTGCATTATGTGACCCCGGATTATGCGCAGCGCATGGCTGAACGGCAGGACATCGTCGCCCAATCCAAGGCGCATAACGATCAGTCGGACGCCCCGGCCAACGTGGGCAAACGGTTCTGGATCAACTGGTCCGACCCGGCGATGATCCGGGAAAAGGAATTCGCCCATTTCGCCCGCGCCACAGAGGTTCCCGTGCAAGATGGGTTCGCCGCCTGTGCAGAGATTCTGAATGGCGCGATCAAATCGGATGGCAAGAAAACCGTGGTCGATCATGCGATCATGTCCAAGGCCCCGCGCAAGGTGGTGCTGCCGCAGGGGTTGCGCGGGCTTTTATAGGGTGACTCGCTTCTAGGGCGAATCTGAACGGCGTAGTATGCAGATGTATACCGCGCCGATCTGCCGCAGGACACCGTATAATCACTGTAATCATCAGGTGGGGCTGTTGATAGCGCAAGCAACTGCTTGGGCGGTTTCGGCGTTTTCACAGTTTCGTGTTGTTTCCGAATTGGTTACGCCGCGTCATTTGTGAAACGTTTACAGTATTAAAATTTCTTGTGAAAGAAATTTACAAATAAATCCTGTTATATTCGGTACTTATTTCAATATTTTCATTTTCCGTTATGATCTGTCGGAATTGCAGATAATTGCTGTCTGCCCGGCCCGCGTGGCCGGTTTCGACTTCAAAGACCAAGGGAGGAGCCTTGTTGTGACTACTGAAACCGCTTCTGAATCGATTTACCCAGTTCCGTCTTCGTTTGCGTCTGGTGCGCATATTGATGCTGCGCGGTATGAGGAGATGTATGCGGCGTCGGTGTCTGACCCGGAGGGGTTTTGGGGCGAGCATGGCAAGCGGCTGGATTGGTTCACGCCTTATACCAAGGT
>NZ_FXTO01000041.1 GCF_900182725.1 Thalassovita litoralis | reverse complement strand
CGGCGACGATGATCGCCGCGCAGTGAACGAGCAGCACCAGCTATGAAGAAGCAGGTGGACGCCAGTTCCTACACCATCTCCCGGGACACTACCCACGTATCGCCGCCAAAGCGATGATTGATGCCGGACGCGGGGGCTGTATCGTCAATGTCGCCTCGATTCTGGGCACACGGGTGGCCAGCCATGTGTCCGCCTATGCCGCGTCCAAGGAAGGGCTGATTCAACTGACCCGGTCTCTGGCGCTTGAATGGGCGCGGCATGGCATCCGGGTGAATGCCATCTGCCCCGGTTATATCGAAACCGACCTGAACCGTGAGTTTTTTGCCACTGACGCGGGACAGGCATTGATCAAACGCGTCCCGCAGCGCCGGTTGGGGCATGATCCGTTGGCCGCCCCCCCGGACCGGGGGCCTACGATAAGGCGACCGGGAATCCCCGGCCGCAATTCTTAGAGTCACGATTTCAGAACGCGTTAAGCCCGGTCAGGTTGCGCCCGATGACCAGTTTTTGGATTTCGGTGGTGCCATCGGGAATCGGCATGACCTTTGCATTGCGGAAGTGCCGTTCAACGGGGAACTCTTTGGTGATGCCGTTGCCGCCGTGGATCTGCACCGCTTTGCCGGCGATTTCGACGGCCATTTCGGTTGCATACCATTTCGCCATCGAGGTCTGGGTGTCACAGCGCACGCCCAGGTCCAGAAGTTGCAGCCCGCGCTGGCACAACAGGCGCGCGGCATCCAGGTGCGTGGCCATGTCGGCCAAGTAGCCTTGAATCAACTGGTGCCCGCCGATCGGCTTACCATGTTGTTGGCGATCCTGCGCATATTTGACGGCACATTCCAACGCCGCCTGCGCTATGCCAATGCTCGTCAGGCCGACAAACACGCGAGCGCTCTCAAACAGTTTCAATGTCTGGAACAGGCCGCCGCCTGCATTACCCAGAACATGGTCAGCGCTGGTTTCGGCACGGTCGAAAAACAATTCGCAGGTCGATGCACCGATAAGCCCCAGCTTGCGCAATTCGCGGCTCTCGTAGTTGCCGGTATCGCGGTCGACGATGACCATGGAAATACCGTCGTCCAGATTGCAGACAACGATGGCGAAATCCGACTGGGCCCCATTGGAAATCCAGAGCTTCTGGCCAGTGACGAAAATCTTATCGCCCTCGCGGTCCGCACGTGTCTTGACCTCGCGTACGTTCGAACCGACCTCTGGTTCGGAAATACAGGTGGCACAGATCCGTTCGCTGCGCAGGAGCGGCTTCAGATAGGCCTCTTTCTGCGCCACATTTCCCAAGAGGTTGACCGCGAACACGGCATGACCCTGAATCAGCACCGCGATTGCCAGATCGGCCCATATCCGGGCCAGTTCCTCGTATAGGATGCCATAGGTCATGCGGTCGATTCCGGCACCGCCGTCCTCTTCGGGGATCAGGCCGCTGATCAGCCCGAATTCCTCGACCTTGGCGAACAGGGACTTCAGGGTTTTCGCATCGGGGGGGTGGCCGAGGTTCTCGTATTTCTCGGCCAGCGGCGCGAACTCTGCCTCGGCCATCTTGCGGAAGTTTTCCAGCAACATGCGTTGCTCATCTGTATAGATTGCCTGAGCGGCGGCGATCACGTTTTCCATGGTTCGTCTCCTTGTTTCAACGGCCCAGAATGGTGACGCAGGCGGCCGCTTCTTCTACCCCGTGCAACCCCCCGCCGTTTTCGGCGATGGCGTTCTTTGCCCCTTCGACCTGACGCGCGCCAGCTTCGCCGCGCAGTTGCGTGACCAGTTCGAAAACCTGCCCTATCCCTGTGGCACCGACCGGGTGGCCCTTGGATTCCAACCCGCCCGAGGGGTTCACCGGAATGCGTCCACCGATCTTTGTCTCGCCGCGCAGACTGGCGGGACCGCCCTCGCCGAATTCGACAAATCCGAGGTTCTCGATCTGGATCACTTCGCCCACGGCCGTGGCGTCATGCACTTCGGCCACCGATATATCCTCGGGGCCGATCCCGGCCTGTTCATAGGCCTCAAGCGCGGCAAGCCGGGTCAGGTGGTTCTTGTAATCTTCCGGCGGACGATCGGTGCCCGAGCGCAGGATCGCGGCCTTGACCTTGATCGCGCGCGCGGGATCTAGGCCCAGACGTTTTATCCCCTCGCCGGTGCATAAAACGGCCGCAGCGGCCCCGTCCGAGATCGGGGCGCACATCGGCAGGGTCAGCGGATAGGTGATCGGCGGCGCGGCCAATACCCGATCGACGCTCATGGCTTCTCGGTATTGCGCCAGTGGATTATGCACGGAATGCGCATGGTTCTTGGCGGCGACGGCGGCGAACTGTTCCTGAGTTGTGCCAAAGGTCTTCATGTGCAGCCGGGCGAAGCCTGCGTAGACATCCATGAACACGCTGTAGGGCTTGGGCGATTTCGATCCTTCGGGTTCCTCGACCCCTGCACCCAGATCGGCCAGCCGTTGCGCGACCTCTTCGCTGTTGCTGACGTCCCAGCCGCTGTCGAAGGCCGAAAACATCAACGCACGGTCGTCAGAATACATCTTTTCGGCGCCCACGGCGAGACAGCAGTCGCCATTGCCGGCCTTGAGGAAATCGACTGCCAGTTTGAACCCGGTCGAGGCGCTGGCGCAGGCGTTTTCGACATTCACCACCGGAATGCCCTGAATGCCCATTTCACGCAGCGCGATTTCGCCGCGGATCATGTGCTGGCCCTCCATGTGGCCCTGCACCGCGTTCGAGAAGAATGCGCCGTCGATACGATCTGCCGTCACTCGGGCATCGGAAAGCGCGGCGGCGACGGCCTCGCCGGTCATGTCCTTGATGGTTTTGTCCCGGAACTTTCCGAACGGCGTCATCCCGATGCCAACGATGTAAATGTCCTGCATCGTTTGTCCTCCTGACCTAGTATCCGCGAAACTGCGGTTTTCGTTTTTCATTGAACGCCGACAGACCCTCGTGCATGTCCCAGGATCGCATGTGCGCGCGCAGGTTCAGCATCTCTTCGGAAAGCGCGGCGGTTTCGTCCACGTCCAGCGACCGATTGGCAACCGTCTTCATGCGGCGTAAGACCGCCGGGCTTTTTTCTGCCAGCCTGTCGGTAAAGGCCTGCACCGCTTGTCGCAGGTCTTCGTCCGCGATGACCTTGTTCACCAGTCCCCAGTCCATCATGTCCCGTGCCGAAACGTTCTCGCCCGAGAACAGCAGGTATTTCGCGCGGTTCAGGCCAATCCTACGCGGCAGGATCGCCGCACCGCCGGCCCCGGGAAAGACGCCAAAGTTGGAATGTGCGTCGCCCAGTTGCGCGCTTTCGGCGGCAAAGACCAGATCGCAGGCCATCACCATTTCCAAACCGCCCGCCATCGCCAGCCCGTTCACTGCGGCGATCACCGGTTTCGGGCCATGTCGCATCAGCCCAAACGTGTGATCGACAAGATCCAGAAGATCCGGCTCGCCTGGTGCATGTTTGGCGCCAGCAACTTCTTTCAGATCGGCACCGGCGCAGAATGCCCGGCCAGAGCCGGTCAGGACAATTGTACGCACCCCATCGTCGGCCAGCGCCGATTCCAGTGCTGCCGCCATCTCGCGCAGCATCTGCGTTGACATTGCGTTGAGCTGTTCGGTGCGCTGGAAGGTAATCCATTCAGTTTTTGCGACCCGCTCAACGAATAGCGTCTGCTTTGCTTCACTCATGCTAAGCTCCTGATAATTATACATATTATTGGTTTTTCGCCTTGTCTTTTGCGGCGATTTGCGCTGCACTCGGGCGGACCCGCACGTGGAAAACAAAAGAGCTGGAGATTGATATGAGCACTGCACCCCTGGCCGGCCTGAAAATTCTCAGCCTTGCCGAACAGTTTCCCGGTCCCTATGCCACAATGCTGTTGTCCGACATGGGAGCCGAGGTGATCATGATCGAACGACCGGGTGTCGGCGATCCGGCCCGGCAATTTCCGCCCTTGTTCCGGGCACTGAACCGAGGCAAGCGCAGCGTTGCGTTGGATCTGAAATCGGCCGAGGGGCTGGCACGGTTTCGCGAACTGGCCAAGGAATCGGATGTCATCGTCGAAGGGTTCCGCCCTGGCAAGCTTGCGGCCTTGGGTGCCGGTTTCGAGGACATGCGTAGTGTCAACTCGCGGCTGGTTTATGTATCGATTTCGGGTTACGGGCAGGACGGCCCCTATCGTGACAGGGCTGGCCATGACCTGAGCTATGAAGGGGTTGGCGGTTTGCTGGCCGATCAGGCCGATGCAAAGCAGCCCGGCCCTGTGCCGCCGATCCCCCTTGCGGATGTTGGCGCGGCGTTGTTCGCGGCGATCGCAATCCTGTCGGCGGTGGTGTCGAGCCAGCGCACAGGGCAGGGGCGTTACGTGGACGTGTCCATGTCGGATGCGGTGGTTTCGATGTTGACCGCATTCCTCGTTCCCGCCGCCAATGGAACACCGCTGGGCGAATTTATCGCCGAGCCGGGCTATGGCGTGTTCACCTGCAAAGACGGCAAGCTCTTGACCTTGTCCATCGCGCATGAGGACTGGTTCTGGAAACCGTTCTGCGATGTGATCAACAGGGCGGATCTTGCGCCGTTGACAGGCCGCGACCGTGTCGCCCGCAAGGCCGCGCTGCGCGAAGAAATCGCGGCGATTTTGGTCAACAAGACGCGCGCCGAATGGGGCGACCTTCTGGATAAGGCGGGGGTGCCATGGGGTCCGGTCAATTCCCTGGTCGAAACGTTGGACGACCCCCATGTGCGTGCGCGCCAGCTGCTGCGCAAGATTACGCATGACGGCGGCAAGGCCGAGACTTTTATTGTCCAGCCGTTGAAATTCGATGGTTTCGAAACCGCGATACCGGATCTGCCCCCCGAGCTCGGGGCAGATAATGACAGCGTTTTTTCGGACAGCTCCAACTAGAGGCGGCAGCCGTCCGATGGCGGCTCTAGCAGGCAAAAGAATACCCGCCATTCACCGGATAAGTTTGACCGGTGATCCAGCTGGCAGCATCCGAGCAGAGGAACAGGATCATTCCGGCGGGGTCTTCCGGCTCGCCCAGACGGCGGATCACGTATTGCGACAATGCCCGCTTCTCGGTCTCTGCATCCGGGATCAGGTCGGCGACAGCCGGAGTTCTTGTGCCCCCCAAGGCGACGCAATTCGCGGTGATCCCGAACCGACCACCGGCTTTTGCAATTGCCCGCATGAAGCCGGCCGCGCCGGCCTTGGCGCCGGAGTAGACCGCCAGATGCGGCTCGCCCACGCGGCCCGCGTCGGAGATGACTGTCACGATGCGCCCATAGCCGCCCTTGACCATCAGGGGCATTGCGTGACGGGTGCAGTTCAACACGCCGTCGAAATTGGTCGCCATCCAGCGCTTCCATTCCGATGGGTCTGAGTCCCAGAAGGGCACCAGATCATCGAGCCGCGAGGTCGGCCCCGCGTTCCCGGCGTTGTTGACCAGGATATCCACGCCGCCGAACGCGGATTGCGCCTCGGCGAAAGCTGCGCCGACCGCCTCGAAGTTCGAGACGTCAAAGGCGATTGGCAATGCCTTGGCGCCAGCTGCTTCAACTTCTGCGGCAACGCTTTCCGCCCGATCGGCGTGAAAATCATTGATCACAACAGCGCCTGCGCCATGTTCCGCCAGATAAAGCGCGACCTGCCGGCCCACGCCCTGTCCGGCGCCGGTCACCAGCGCGGTGCGGCCCTTGATATCCAGGATGGTGCTCATGAATTCCTTCTCCTCAGCCCAGCCATCTCTTCCGGCGGCGATAGTGTTTGATATCTCGATAGCTTTTGCGCTCGCCCGATGCGGTGACGCCGAGATAGAATTCCTTGATGTCCTCGTTGTCAGCGAGCTTGTCGGCAGGGCCGTCCATCACGATCCGGCCGTTCTCCATCACATAGGCATAGTCGGCGATCGATAGCGCCGCGGCGCTGTTTTGTTCGACCAGGAAGAAGGTCGTGCCTTCTGACTTGAGCTGCTTGAGCACTTCATAAACATCCCGGATCATCATCGGGGCCAATCCCAACGACGGTTCGTCGATCGCGATGATCTTGGGGCTGGCCATCATGGCCCGGCCGATCAGCAGCAGTTGTTGTTCGCCACCAGACATGAAGCCAGAGGTGCGGTTGCGCAGGTCCGCAAGCCGGGGCATCAAGGTGTAAACATGGTCCAAGCGCTTTTTCAGCTCGGCGGAGTTGGGCACCATGTGCCCGCCGACGATCAGGTTTTGCTCTGACGTCAGATGCCGCAAAACGCGCCGCCCTTCCATCACATGGATGAGACCGTTCTTCACGACTTCCGAGGCTTCCATGTTCTGAATGGGAGTTCCGTCCAGAACGATGGACCCCGCCGAAACGGTTCCATCCTCGGATTTGAGCGTTCCCGAGATGGCTTTAAGCGTCGTGCTTTTTCCTGCGCCATTGCCACCGAGCAGAGCAACACATTGTCCCGCACGGACTGTCATGGACACGCCTTTGAGCGCCAGGATGACGTCGGAATATGTCACCTCTACGTTGTTGAGTTCCAGCATGGTCATATTGCCCGGGGCTAAGGATCAGAACGGGCGCCGCGACTGCGGCGCCCGGATTAATTCACCATTTCTCAACTTGCGGAACGTCGACACCCGTTGCCGCGATGGTGATTTTCCCATCTTTGACGGTGCCCACATTCACTTTGAGGCCTTCCAATGGGAACGGTGCTTCTGGCGTAAAGGACAAGGTCGGCAGGAACCCATGGGTTTCTTCGGTGGTGATCGGTTTGGCAAAAAGCGCCTCACGTACCATCTCTCCGGTCAGGCCCTCGGCGCCGTTCGCCTCGATCGCGTGATCGATCACGGTCACGGTATAGAGACCCTGAGATACGCCCATTGCGGTCACGACGTTCCAAGGTGCTTCGAGTCCGTAATCGGCAACCAATGTCTCGTAGAATTGTCGCGCGGGAGTGTCCTCATCGGCCGCAATCGCCATGCCGTAGGCTTCAAAGTCCCCCTCCATTTGCTCAAGCCCGCCAAGCGCGCCACCCGAGGCTGGAAGCCCGTTATGCGAACTCATCATGATCGGGATGTTCGCCCCGTTGGCCTGCAGCCCACGTTTCGCGGCAACCACGATAGAGGTGTTCGTTTGGATTACCAGCGCCTCGGCCCCGGCTCGTACAACGCGGCGCATTTGCCCCGTCAGATCGGTGGGTTGAACTTCGGTATAGATGACCTCGACGAGGTCGATCTCCTCGGGGTGCTCTTCGGCATAGAGTTCAAGGCCCTTTGCCATGTCGACATAGGCAGGCGATGCTTCGGAGGCGAGGATCGCAACCTTGAGCGGTTCGTCTCCTCCGCGCTGTTCACGCATCCAGTTTAGAAAGCCGACACTTTCGTGCGAATAGGTCGGACGTGGGTTGAAAATCCAGGCATCCGGTTGCCAGGCAAAACCGTAGGCCGCTGTGGCCATGAACATCGGGATTTTGTCTTCCGGCAGGCGTTCGGAAAGGGCCGCGACGTCAGGCCCGCCGAGGCCGACAACCGCAATCGGGTCCAGTTCCGATTTGATCCCGGGCCAGAGACTTGCCACCTGTGCCGCGTCATAGCGGGTTTCGTAGTTTTTGTAGTTCAGCGTGACGCCAAGTTCCTTGCCGCGGGTTTCATTCCACCAGGTGAACACAGCTTCGCGTCCGCCTGCCAGGATGGGCATGATGTCAGCATAAGGGCCGGAAAAGTCCGACAGCAGGGCCAGATTATAGGTCTCTTCGGCCTGCGCCTTCAAAGGCATGGTCGCCGCGGCCGCCAAGGCAGCCGCTGCCAGTAAGCCGCGAAGACCTCGATTCGATTGGTAAGTCATATTCTTCCTCCCAGGTTTAGAGCCGCTCTATTTCTCAGTAAGGAAACGGCCAGATACGGTATGACGACTTCAGGATGTTCCAGCGGTGCATCAGCCCCTTGGGTTCGAGGATCATAAACAATGCGATCACGCCGCCAAGAACGACATTCATGCCAGCGAACACGATGTCACCGCCAAGGAATGATACCGAGTCGGCGATATTGGGGCCGACCGTCGCGATAATTTCCTGGATGATGCGGATAATGAAGACGCCGATCAGGGCCCCCACGATTGAACCCATCCCGCCGACGATGATCATCGCGACGAAGAAGATCGAGTGAAACAGGGTGAACTGGTCTACCCCCACGAAGCGGATCAGATAGGCCCAAAGCGCCCCGCCGACGCCCGCATAGAAAGCGCCGATCAGGAAGGCATTTGCCTTTGTGGCCGCGACATTGATCCCCATTATACCCGCGGCCACGTCATCATCCCTGACCGCCACGAAGGCACGGCCGAAGCGTGACCGAACGATCCCGAACGCGCCCGCCACCATGATCGCGGTCACGGCGAAATTCAGATAGAACTGCGAAGATTCGCTGACAAATCGCTGCCCGAAAAGCTCGGCCGGGGGCACGGTGATACCGTTCGATCCACCCAGCCAGGTTGACGGCAGGTTCAATACGGCAAAGTGGAACAGGAACTGAGCTGCAATCGTGGTCAGTGCCAGATAGAACCCCTTGATCCGCGCCGCGGTCAAGCCAAAGAGAAAGCCGAACAGCGCAGCCGAGAGCCCGGCCAGAGGAATGGTCAGCAGAAACGTAAGGCCGGTCTTCGAGGCCAGTATCGAGGCCGTATAGGCGCCGACCCCCATGAACGCCGCCTGACCCAGGTTGATCTGGCCCGCATAGCCGGTGCAGATCTGAAGCCCGACGGCGATGACGGCGCTGATCATCATCATATTCAGGATAGCGATGATACGGCTGCTCACCAGGTAAGGCGCCAACAGCAGTAGAGCCATGAATACGACGAGGGCCAGAAACTGCCAGCGCGTTCGGATCAAACGTCTGTCACTGCGATAGCTTGTCGGGAATACGCCAGAAGGATCCATGGATTACACCCGTTCGATTGTGCGCCAGCCGAACAGGCCGGTCGGCCGGATCAGCAGAATGGCAAGCATTATGATATATGGAACGACACTGCCGAGCGAGCCACCGATCAACGGATCAAGGTAGTTGGTGGTCAAGCTCTGCGCGATGCCGATGATTATTCCTGCCAGGATAAGCCCGCCGATGGATTCCAGCCCGGCAAAGAGCGCCACCGGCAGGGCCGCGAACCCGATATCCGAGGCCAGGAAGGTCAGCGATTTGCCGCTGAGAAAGATCATCGCACCAATTGTGGACAGGATTGCCCCGAGAACCCAGGCAACGGCAATCGAGCCTTTCACCGAAATGCCCATCGAGGAAGCTACGACGTGGTCCTCCGCCACAGCGGTCATACGGAGGCCGGACCGGGTCCGGTTGAAGAACCACGACAGGCCGACGGCCGCGACAATGGTGATGATCCCACCTATCAGGAGGTTCATCGGGATCAACATATCGCCGAGGAACAAGGGTTTCAGCGGAAAAATGATCGGGAAGGGTCTTACCGCGGGACCGAACACAAGCAGCACCAAACCGCGCAGCAGGATCAAAAGGCCGACGGTGACCATGACCATCGAGAAAACCGATTCACCGATCAGCTTTGTCAGGAAAATCCGTTCGATTGCGTACCCGACCAGCCCGGCCAGAACCAGCGAAAGGGGTATCGACAACCAAAGGCTAAGCCCCGCTTGCATCGTTGTGAACCAGACGATGAACCCGCCGATGATCACAAGCTCGCCCTGCGCGAAGTTGAACACCTTGCTGGCGCGGTAAATCACAACAAAGCCCATGGCCACCAGCGAATACAGAAGGCCGATCAAAGCCCCGGTAATGATGTCATTGATGAAATAGACCATTGTCGCCGACCTCCTTTAAGATTTGGACTGCCGCTTGGCAGCCTTCGATGCGTTTTCAACATCCGACACGCGAACCGTGGTCTTGAGAACGCCTTGACGGCCGTCCTGATAGGTCACAGCGATTTCGAGATCTGTCTCGTCATCGCCAGCATAGATCGCCTCGACGAGCTTGGCATACCGTTCCTCCAGAAAGGCCCGGCGAAGCTTTCGGCTGCGGGTCAACTCGCCTTCATCCGGGTCGAGTTCCTTGGGAAAATTCGCAAAACGTGCCACGCGCGAGCCTTCGGGCAGGAGCGCATTGATGCGCGCCACTTCGCCTTTGATAAGGTCCAGAACTTCGGGTTTCTGCGAGAGATCGGTGTAGGTCGAAAAGCTGATCTTGTTCTCTTCCGCCCAACGCCCGAGAACTTCCATATCGATATTGATAAGCGCGCTGACGAAGCTCCGGGTTTCGTCGCCCAAGGTCATGAGATCCTTGATGAAGGGGCTATACCGCAACCGCGTTTCGATGAATTGCGGCGGATAGCTGTGCCCATTTGCCAGGCGGCGCATATCCTTGACACGGTCAAAGAACAAAAGCTCGCCGTCGTCGGTCATCGACACCGCGTCACCGGTCTTGTACCAACCGTCTTCGGTCAATTCCTCTGCGGTCTTTTCGGGCTTGCCGTGATAGCCACCGAAGCCCGATCCGCCACGCACCTGAAGCTCCCCTTCGTCCGAGACCCTGTATTCCAGCGGTTCGCCGTAGTTCGTGTTGCTTTGCATCCAGCTGCCGCTGGTTTCCAGCTGATAGCTTTCGCCGACATGCGCGGTCAGAAGGCCGATTTCGGTCGCGCCATACACGTTGCGCAGCTTAACCCCCATCGCGTGGAACATACGAAAGACGTCAGGTGCCATCAGGGCGCCGCCGCTCATTGCGTTTTTGGCCTTACCAAGGCCAAGATTGTCGCGCAGGTGATGCAGCACCAGAGCTTCGGCAAAGGGAAGCTGCAGGCGTGCGGCAAGGCTGGGGCTACGCCCCTCCAGCCGTTCCACATAAACGTCGTGGCCGACCTTCATACCCCAGTTGTACATCGCATTGCGGATTTTACCCGCCCCCAGCATCCGGGCCTGAACGATGGAGGCGAGATTTTCCCACTGGCGCGGGCTGAACACCAGTGCGTCGACCGCCAGTTCGCGAATGTTGGTCAGTACGTCTTCAGGGCCTTCGGGGAAGTTGACGACCATGGGCGCGATCAAACCGATCGACAGGCCGAAAATCTGTTCCGTGACCCAGGCCGGCGAAATGTAGGTCAGGTATTCGGTGCCCGGCGCGATTTCGATTGCCCCCATCACCCGCGAGCAATTGTCGAACAGGTAGCGATGGCTGATGACAACGCCCTTGGGTTTTCCCGTGGTACCCGAGGTATAGGACAGCAAGGCGGTATCGTCCGCCCGTCCACGTTTTACGTGTTCTTCAAATCTGGCGGGTTCCTTGGCGTGGATCTGACGCCCGGCCGCGCTCACACTTTCAAACGAATGCAACAGGGGATGATCATAGCCCCACAGACCGGAATCGTCCCAGTAAACGACCGCCAGGGCGCCCGAGTACTTGCCCGCAATCTCGATGCATTTATCGACCTGCTCCTGATCCTGTGCCAGAAAAATCCGCGTTTGCGAGTCTTCGGCCAGATACAGAATCTCTTCAGCGTTTTGATCCGGATAGACAGACAGGACTTTGCCGCCTAACGACTGGACGGCGTATTCAGCCCAGAAATGTTCGGGTTCGTTTTCGCCAATCATCATGACGGATTCGCCAGCCGACAAGCCCAGGTTCTCCAACCCGAGAGCCAGGGCGCGAACCCTGTCAAGAACATCGGCCCAGGTGAATTCACGCCAGATGCCCAGGCGCTTGTGCCGTTCGGCGAGGTTGGTCGGTGTGGATGTCGCTCGCGCGAGCAAAACCTGCGGCAGGGTTTCGCTATGTGTCACTGCTGGGTCCGAAAAGACCATTGCT
Organism: Thalassovita litoralis; assembly: GCF_900182725.1. GTDB lineage: Bacteria > Pseudomonadota > Alphaproteobacteria > Rhodobacterales > Rhodobacteraceae > Thalassobius > Thalassobius litoralis. The sequence continues at coordinate 16,647 of NZ_FXTO01000041.1, read as the reverse complement.
GTCCGTTGTTTGACCATGCCGCTACCCCAGATATGCCTTTATGACAGCCGGGTCCTTCTGGATTTCTTCCGGGGTGCCTTCAGCGATGACCCGCCCGAAATCCAGCACCACGATCCGGTCGGCAAGGTCCATCACGACGCCCATGTCGTGCTCCACCAGAACTACCGGAATCTTGCGCGCCTCGCGCACATCGAGAATGAAGCGCGCCAGGTCTTCTTTTTCCTCCGAGTTCATGCCGGCCATCGGTTCATCCATCAGCAGGATCGACGGTTCCTGCGCCAATGCACGGCCCAGATCGACACGCTTGCGCAACCCATACCCCAACGTGCCCACGGGCCGGTTGCGGATTGCCTCGATCTCGAGAAAATCGATGATCTCCTCTGCGGCTTCACGATGTTCCGATTCCTCGCGCATCACGGGACCGAACTGGAAAAAAGCCTGGACTACATTCGATTTCATCAGCATGTGGCGGCCGATCATAATGTTTTCCACCACCGTCTGCCCGGCAAAAAGATGGGTGCCCTGAAACGTCCGCGCCAGACCGCGCCGGGCGATCTGGTCAACACGCAGGCCGGTCACGTCCTGCCCGGACAATTCGACACGGCCCTTCTGCGGACGGTAGAAGCCCGCAGTCACGTTTAGAAGTGATGTTTTTCCGGCTCCGTTCGGTCCGATAATTGCAAGCAATTCATCGTCGGCCACAGAAATGCTCACATCGTCGAGCGCGGTCACACCGCCAAATTTCAAAGTTGCACCACGCACCGCAAGCGGTGAGGATACGTGCCCGTTATTCGTGGTCATGTTGCGGCCCGTGCTTTTGCCCCACACCTCATGGAGGCGCGCATAGCCTGACCGCACGGTTTTTCGTTGGTTACGAGTTTTCCTCGCATTGTTCCTCCTCCCACCTCTAAATTCAGAGGTTTGCCTGGTTTATTTACCAAGTCTCTCCGCGAAGCCTAACAGATGTTAGAAAAATTGGTCAACAACTGAATTCGCTACCGAAGAAGACCGATCAGACGGCCGCGTACTCTGCGGAAAAGCTTCGAAGACCTTTTTGATCCTGACACCAGACTGTCCCGGAGGTGCCGGTCCCTTCATTGTGCAGTTGCAATTCGCAGGGCAGGGTGAGTGGCGCGAGGCCACGGAACGAAAACCGGTGGGGCGATGTTTTCAACGCACCCGCCGCCAGATTCAGAAGCAGCGTGGCCTGCAATGGGCCATGCACAACAAGTCCGGAATAGGCTTCGGTTTCGGTGGCGTAGACGTAATCATAGTGAATGCGATGGGCATTGAACGTCAGCGCCGAATAGCGAAACAGAAGAACAGGATCCGGTGTCAGCGTCGATCTAAGCGTGTTGGGGTCACCCGCGTCAGCTGCGCTCTCGCCCGTGCGGGGGGTGGAAATCTCACGATAAACGATCGTTTGCTGCTCCCGGATACAAAGCCGGTTGCCACTCAGATACTCATGTTCGACGGTCACAAAGACCAATGGTCCACTACGGCCCTGCTTGGCCACAATATTCCTGATCGAAGAGCGTCGGGTGATGGTTTCGCCGATTTTCAGCGGCGCGATATGCGTAACATCGCCGCCAGCCCACATGCGGGCGGGCAGCAGAACAGGGGGCAGAAATCCACCCCTCGCGGCGTGGCCGTCTTCTGACAGGGCGGCAGCTGGCACGGTATCAAGGGCAAGGCACCAATGAACCCCCAGCGGGACATCGCCGGCTTCGTCCCAAAGATGCGGACCGAGCGTGGCGCGGAATTTGTCGATCAGCCCCTGCGTCAGAACATCTTCCTTGGTCTCGGTGCGTCCCAGCCAGGGCGCCAGCGCGTCAAGGTCGATCTCACCCATGTTTCTGGCCTCAGAAGGATCGGGGCATGCCGAGGATATGTTCGCCGACATAGGAGAGGATCAGGTTGGTCGAGATCGGGGCGACCTGATAGAGGCGCGCCTCGCGAAACTTGCGCTCAACATCGTACTCCCGTGCGAAACCGAAGCCGCCGTGGGTCTGGATGCAGGCATTGGCCGCTTCCCAGCTGGCTTCCGAAGCCAGCAGCTTGGCCATGTTCGCCTGTGCACCACAATCCAGTCCGGCATCGAACCGCCTGCAGGCTTCAAAGCGCATCAGATTGGCGGCCTCGATGTTCACATAGGACCTGGCGATAGGGAATTGCACACCTTGGTTCTGGCCGATGGGACGGTCAAAGACCACGCGGTCGCCGGCATAGGCGCGGGCCTTGTCAACGAACCAGTATCCATCACCGATGCATTCCGCCGCAATCAGGGTCCGTTCGGCGTTCAGCCCGTCAAGAATATGGTAAAACCCGCGCCCCTCGGTGCCGATCAGGTTCTCGGCGGGGATTTCCAGGTTGTCGAAAAACACTTCATTGGTTTCGTGGCCGGGCATGTTGGCGATGGGGCGGACCTCCATCCCGTTGCCGATTGCCTCTTTCAGATCGACCATAAAGATCGACAGGCCCTGCGACTTTTTCTTGACCTCGCTCAGCGGCGTAGTGCGGGCCAGCAAGATCATCAGGTCAGAATGCTGGATACGGCTGATCCAGACCTTCTGGCCATTGATCTCATACCGGTCACCCTTCTTGACTGCGATGGTCTTCAGTTTGGTGGTGTCGGTCCCGGTTGTCGGTTCGGTCACGGCCATGGATTGCAGGCGCAACGCGCCGCTGGCAATACCGGGCAGGTATGTCTGCTTTTGCTCATCCGAACCATGCCGCAGCAGCGTGCCCATGTTATACATCTGCCCGTGGCAATGGCCCGCGTTTCCGCCGCAGCGGTTCACCTCCTCCATGATGATCGAGGCTTCGGTCAACCCCAGACCCGAGCCACCGTATTCCTCTGGGATCATCGCGGCAAGCCAGCCCTCGCGGGTCAGCGCATCGACGAATTCCTCGGGGTAGGTTTCGTCTTCGCCGAACTTGCGATGATACTCTGGCGGAAACTGCGCGCAAAGTGCGCGCAAGGCATCGCGCAGATCGGTGTGAGTGTCTGGGGCTGACGTCTGCATCGTTCAAGCCGCTCCCGGGCCGGAGGTTTCGAGGATTTCCTCTTCGGCGCGCTGCCACAATTCATAGGAGATCGGGTTTTCGCTCTCTTCGAGGATATGACCGACCAGGCCGATGGCGCGCGCCATGACGCCAAAGCCCCGCACGATCTTCCAGGGAAAGCCGAATTCACAGCAGATCGCTCCGATCGCACCAGTGGCGTTAATCGGCAGCATCTTACCCGATTTTTCTTCGGCAACGGCCTGAATTTTCTGGATCAACTCGATGTATTCACCGGACTTGCCGTTCTCGGCAGCGATCTGGAACAGGCGCGGGGTGCGCGGATCGACCGGTTTGTGCACCGGATGTCCGAGCCCCGGCACGATCATCTTGCGGGCGCGGAATTTTTCTACCGTCTCGACGGCCAGCGCATCCAGATCGACACCGGTGCCCAACTTGTCCTGTGGCAGTGCCTCGTAAAGCATTTTCGAGGCACCTTCCATAGAACCGACAAAGACGGTGCCCAGCCCACACAAGCCAGCCGCCACAGCCGCCTGAAGCGATTCCGGCGCCCCCATATAGGTCATCCGCGCCGCCAGGGCCGAGGGCGTGATACCATGTTCGACCAGGGTAATGACGATGGCGTTGAACACCCGGCTTTCCTCGGGTGTGGCCTTGCGGCCCGTCAGTTGCAGGAACGCCAGATCGCCGAGGTTCATGTGGCCCAGGATCTCGTTGGGCAGGTCGAGGCCACGCACGCTGATCTTGTCAGGGGTGCTCCAGGCAATGCTGGAGCTGATTTTTTCTTTGCGTTTTCCCATTAGACCGGATCCCATGAAAAGACATCCGCCGAAACTTCGAGCGGCGTGAACTGCGATTTGAGCGCGGGAATGGCGCGATCGGCGATTTCATCGGCGGTCCAGCCATCACCGGAATGAACCGACCGCACCGGGCGGGGCTGGTTGAACAGGAAGATCTCGTTCTTGCGAACCGCAAAGATCTGTCCTGACACGTCAGCCGCGCGGTCGCTCATCAGGAAACAGGCCATCGGTGCAACCTTGGCCGGTGTCATCTCCTTGATCTTTTCGACCCGTGCCACCTGTTCCGGGGTGTCTGTCTTGATCGACGAGATCATCCGGCTCCAGGCGAAGGGCGCGATGCAGTTTGACCGCACGTTCCAGCGCTTGAGATCAAGCGCAACAGATTTTGAGAAGGCCGCGATGCCCAGCTTCGCGGCAGAGTAGTTCGCCTGGGCAAAATTGCCGATCAGCCCCGAGGTCGAGGTCATGTGCACGAGCGCGCCGCTTTCCTGTTCGCGGAAATAGTCGGCGGCCGCGCGGCTGGTATTGAAGGCACCATAAAGATGGACCTTCACCACCGCGTCGAAATCCTCATAGGTCATCTTGTGGAAGTAACCGTCGCGCAGAATGCCGGCGTTGTTTACCACCGCGTCGATGCGACCGAATTCCTTGACCCCGGCTTCGATCATCGCGCGCGCGGCATCGGGATCGGTGACAGAGCCGCCATCGGCAATGGCATCGCCCCCAGCGGCCCTGATCTCTTCGACGACTTTCTGCGCCGCAGTTTCTGTCTGACCGGTGCCTTTCAGGGATGCGCCCAGATCATTGACCACCACGGCGGCGCCTTCGGTAGCTGCCATCAAGGCGATATCACGCCCGATCCCACCGCCGGCCCCGGTGACCAGAACGACCTTTCCGTCAAGTGCTTTTGTCATCTTCTTGCTCCCTCAGAGTGACTTGCGGTATTTGTCCAACCCGCCGGTGTGCATGACCCGGCCCATGAGCGGCACACCGATGATCTCTTCTGCTTTGACCGCCGCTGCGATCAGCTTGTCCAGATCAATGCCGGTTTCGATGCCGAGCTCGTGACACAGGAACACTGCATCCTCGGTGCAGACATTTCCTGCGGCGCGCGCGTGGCCGTGGCCCGCGAAAGGACAGCCGCCAAGACCGGCGACGGAGCTTTCGAACATGTCCACGCCCATCGACAGGGCCGCATAAACGTTGGCGATCCCCAGCCCACGTGTGTCATGGATGTGCATACCGATGCGCGCCTCGGGCGCCAATTCGCGCAGGGCGCCGATCATCCGTTTGACCGCCTCGGGGTTTCCCCAACCCATGGTGTCGGCGACCACGAGGATCGGCACGGGGATGTTCTCTTCTTCGCATAGCTGAAGGATAAAGCGGAAATCGTCCAAGATGCGTTCTTGGGGGATGGGGCCCTCGAGGTTGCAGCCGAAAGCGGTCATCACATAGGCCGCGTCGACGGTATATCCCTCTTCCTTGTAAAGACGGACCCAGTCACGTTGTTTTTCCCGCATCTCGGCCGAGGAACAATTGTTGTTCGATTGGGCGAATGCTTCGGAAGGATAGAACAGCAGACGCGGGTCGATATCGACCTCATGCGCGGTCAGGGCCTTGCGAAACCCTTTGTCGTTCAGCCACAGCGATGTGTAGTTCACGCCCGGTTTGCGCTTGATACGCTGGAACAACTCGCCGGTGTCCGCCATCTGAGGAACGTATTTCGGGCTGACAAAGCTGCCGACCTGAATGCGTTTCAAGCCGGTTTCGCTGAGCATGTCGATCAGTTCGATCCGCTCTTCGATCGGGTAAATCTTCTTTTCGATCTGAAAACCCTCACGCGGGCCTTCTTCACGAAATTCTACGAATTTGGGAAAGTCGCTCATTTCATCACTCCTCGGATGGCAGGATCTCGGCGATGACCTGGCCGCGATCGACCATGTCCCCATTCGAGACGGATATATTGCTGGCGATCCCGGCCGCGGCCGCCCGGATCGAGATTTCGAGTTTCATGGATTCCATGACCGCGACCACGTCGCCTTCGGCCACGCTCTGACCATCGGAGACCTTGATTTCGACAATCATGCCGGTCAGCGGAGAGGTCACGGCGCGATCCGCCGCGGCATCGCCGCCGGCAAAGGCAAGGGGCGCGGCGGGCCGAAAGACCAGGCGGCCTTCGGGCGTATCCAGTTCGATCACGCCCGCGTGCAGGCGCGCGTCGATCAGATGGACGGTGTCGCCTTCGCCGACACGCCAACGGCCCGGGGTCAGTTCACGTGCCGACAGTATCAGCGCCTCGCCTTTCTCCGAATGGATGGTGTACTTGGCACCCGGTTTGACTGGACTGACGCGCAGTTCTTCGGATACCTCGTCAGAATCGGTAAGCGTCACGCGCTGCCCCGCTTCAATCGCATCGCCGCCCAGTCCAAGCCGCCAGCCGGTAAAGGCATCACGGTTGGTCCAGGGATTGGCGTCTGTGTCGCTGCGCGACTGGGTCACGAAGAGAATGGCAGCGGTCGCCTTCCACAGATCTGGGCGGGTCAGGCCGGGTGCCTGTGTCAGCTCATCCAGCCTGCCGTCGATCCAGCGGGTATGCACCTGCATCCGTTCGAATTCATGGTTTCGCGCCAGCGCCGTTAGAAAGGCGCGATTGGTCTCGACACCTTCGACCGCGACATGATCAAGCGCCGTGGCCAGACGTGCCAATGCGGTTTCCCGGTCGGGCGCGTGCACGATCAGCTTGGCGATCATCGGGTCGTAGTAGGGCGTGACGGCATCGCCTTCTTCGACGCCGCTGTCGATGCGCAGGCCCGATGGCAGGCTGAGCGTGGAGAGCGTGCCCGTCGACGGGGCGAATTGCATCGCCGGATCTTCGGCGTAAAGCCGCGCCTCGACCGCGTGGCCGTTGATCGTCAGATCGTCCTGCACCAGTCCAAGGCCCGCGCCTTCGGCAATCCGCAGGTGAAGCGCGACAAGGTCCAGCCCGGTGATCGCTTCGGTGACGGGATGTTCCACCTGAATGCGCGGGTTCACCTCAAGGAAGAAATACTCGCCACCCGCGACCAGAAATTCGACCGTGCCCAGCCCGCGATAGTCCAGCGTTTCGCCCAAGCGCACCGCGTCGCGTGCGATGTCGTCCAGAAGCGTTCGGGGCAGACCCCAGGCCGGGGCTTCCTCGATGACCTTCTGGTGGCGGCGCTGAAGCGTGCAATCGCGTTCGAACAGATGCACCACATGGCCCTTGCCGTCACCTGCGATCTGCACTTCAACATGGCGCGCCTCGGGCAGGAAACGCTCCAACAGCAGCCCTTCGGAGCCGAAGGTGGATTTTGCTTCGCGCAGCGCGCCTTCGATGTCCTCGACCAGCGTGGTCTCGTCAGTGACGAGCCGTTGTCCGCGCCCACCACCGCCGCCGACCGCCTTGAGCAGCACCGGCAGGCCCATTTGGCGCACCTCCTCGGCAATCTGCTCGGGATCGGACCGCGCACCTTCGGCGCCCGAAATCACCGGGACGCTGGCCGCCACGGCGGCCTCTTTGGCGCTGGCCTTGTCGCCGAAACGTTCAAGCGTTTCCGGCGTCGGCCCCATGAAGATCATGCCGGCGGCTTCGACCGAACGAGCAAAATCGGGGTTTTCGGCCAGAAAGCCATAACCGGGATGGATCGCATCCGCGCCCACTGATTGCGCAGCGGCAATCACCGCGTCGATTTTCAGATAGCTCTCGGATGCAGGCCCGGCACCGATACAGACAGATTTGCCGATCTCGCGGACATGCAGGGCATTGGCATCGGCCTGCGAATGCACGCCGACAGGGGTGATACCGCTGGCCCGCGCGGTGCGCGCGATCCGGCAGGCAATTTCGCCGCGGTTGGCGATCAGAAGCGTTTTGATTTTCACGGTTCGCTCCTCACATCCTGAACACGCCGAAGTTGGTATCGACCTTGGGTCTGCGCGATGTCACATCCAGCATCAGCGCCATGACGTCACGGGTCTCACAGGGCTCGATCACGCTGTCGATCCAAAGGTTGGAAGCAAAATTATAGGCTCCCTGAAAATCTTCGTATTCCTTGCGGATCGGTGCCTTGAAGGCTTCCTCCTCCTCGGGGGTCCAGCTTTTGCCTTCGCGTTCGTTGATCTGCGCGCGGACCTGAGCCAGCACGCTGGCGGCCTGTTCCGGCCCCATGATTGCCGACCGTCCCGTCGGCCAGGCGAACATTGCGTCCGGCTGGAACGGGCGGCCCAGCATCGCCAGGTATCCGGCCCCGTAAGAGCCACCGGTGATGATTGTGAATTTCGGCACCCGGGCCGAAGACATGGCCGTGATCATCTTGGCGCCAGCCTTGGCAATGCCCATCTGCTCGACCTCGCGGCCCACCATGAAGCCGTTCACATCGGCCAGGAACAGCAGCGGAATATCACGCTGGACGCAGAGATTGATGAAATGCGTCGCCTTCAGCGCGGCTTCGACGAAAAGCACGCCTGTATTGGCGATGATCCCGACCTCGTGGCCGTGGATGCGCCCCCAGCCGGTCATGATCGTGTCGCCATAAAGCGGCTTGAATTCGTGAAAATCGCTCTCATCGACCAACCGAGCCACGATTTCGCGGTTGTCGGTCGGCACCTTGGGGTCGCGGCTGATGAGCCCATAAATCTCTTCGACCGGGTAGGCGGGCGCACGGGGCGTTTCGGGCGTCTTGCGGGGTTGGGGTTTTTCGCCAAGATGGCTGACAATTTCGCGCGTGATGGCCAGAGCGTGGGCGTCATCTTCGGCCAAATGGTCGGTCACACCGGAAACGGACGAATGCATCTTGCCGCCACCCAGTTCTTCGGCTTCGACCTTTTCGCCGGTTGCGGCAAAGGTCAATTCCGGTCCGCCCAGATACATAAAGCCCTGACCGCGCACGATCACCACTTCGTCACAGAGCGCGGGGATATAGGCACCACCCGCGGTGCAGGGCCCCATGACCACGGCGATTTGCGGCACACCATCGCCAGACATGCCGATCTGTTGGTGAAAGATGGAGCCGAACTGGCCTTCGTCGGGGAAAAGGTTGGCCTGGTCGGGCAGGAAGGCACCGCCGGAGTCCACGAGGGTGATGACGGGCAGGCGGTTTTTCCAGGCAATTTTCTGTGCCCGGACGTGTTTGCGGCAGGTGATCCCGAAATAGGTGCCGCCCTTTACGGTGGCATCATTGGCGATGATCATGCACTGACGGCCTTCGATCACGCCAATACCGGTAATGATGCCGGCGCCGGGTGGAACTCCCTTGTGCATATTCAGTCCGGCCAACTCGCCGAGTTCCAGAAATGGTGTGCCCGGGTCGATCAGCCGTTCGATCCGTTCGCGCGGCAGGATTTTGCCTTTGTCCACATGACGTTTGCGCGCCATTTCGGGGCCGCCGACGCGCTGTAAGAGCCGGAGGGCATGTAGTTCATCGACCTTTTCGCGGTAAGACACGTCGTTGGCGCGGAAGTCGTCCGACCCGCTGTCGAGAAGGGATTTCATTCTAGTCATGGCAGGTCTGGATATTTCCTGAGAACGAAGGCGACCTTAGCGGCGCCAGGTTTTTCGAAAGTGTCGGCCGCAACCAGGTGAACGTCGGCCTTGAAGACCAAGGAGTCGCGAAGCCGCTGCTCAATTTTCTTTTTGAGGGTGACGTCATCGGCCGGATCGCGATCGGGGCCCCGTTCGACAATCACCGTCAGCGCGCCCTGCGTGGTATGGCCCTCGAAATCGGCCACGATGCGCATGACGCCGTTGGTGTCCGGCACCATTTCGGTAACGATGCTGTTGATCGCCGACGGGAAGACATTGGCCCCGCGCACGATCAGCATGTCGTCGGTGCGGCCGGTGCAGCGGATCTTCGGTCCGGTGCGGCCGCAGGAGCATTCGGTATCGATCACTTCGATATAATCGCCTGACCGGAACCGCACGAGCGGGCTCGCCTGGCGGCCGAGCGCGGTATAGACCATCTCGCCTTCTGCGCCTTTTTTCCAGGGAATGATCCTGCCGCTCTCCGGGTCGAGCAGCTCGGTCAGGACATAATCCATGTTGACCATGTGCATACCCGACTGGGCGTCGCACTCGGCCCAGTATGTCACGCCCAGATCGGTGCCGCCCAGCATCTCGGTGCATTTCGCACCCCAGGCCTTTTCGATCTTTGCCCGAATTGCGGGAATGCCGCCGCCGGGTTCGCCGCCGACGATCACGCGCTCGATACCCAGTTCGCTGGCCTTGCAGCCAAGTACCTCGGGAGCCTTTTCGGCCAGGTGCAGCACAAAGTTCGGGGCGCCGACCACGCAACGCGTGCGGGTGTCGGCGCAGGCGCGCAGCAGCCGTTCCGCACCGCCATCGGCGCCCACCGGGACATCGATCGTGCCCATGTACTGCAATCCCTGCATCACGGGGATGCCGCCGACAAAGCCCTTGGCGAGCGAAAACGCGTGCAGCACCATGTCGCCCGGCCGCACGCCATTGGCAAAGAAACAGCGTGCCGTCATCTCGTGCCACATTTCGGCGTCGGATTCGGTCAGGGCCACATATGAGGGGCTGCCGGTCGTGCCCGACGATGCCTGCATTTGGATGATCTCGTACATGGGCGCGGCGCGGTGTTTGCCGAACGGCGGATCGGCGGCCAGGCTTTCGCGGATCTCGGTCTTGTAGGTATAGGGCAGTTTCTGCAGGTCTTCGATGGTGCGGATATCGTCGAATTCCACACCGGCTTTCGCGAACTTCTCCTGATAGAAAGTCGAGTTTGCCTTGAGATAGGCCATCTGATCGCGCAGTCGCTCTTCCTGAATACGGCGCACCTCGTCGAGCGGCGTGCCCTCGATCGCGTGCCAGAAGCGATCATTTACCTTGTCGGCGGCATCTTCCCGCCGGAAGCGCATTCCAAATTGCATGTCGTTCTCCGTTCCTAGCCGTGGCGATCAATAGGATCGTGGCAGGCCCATGACCTTTTCGCCGATAAAGCTCAGGCACAGTTCGCGGTTCACCGGCGCTGTGCGCAGCAGGCGGACCAGCGGGTACATTTCGTAAAGTCCCGTATCTTCGGTAAAGCCCGATCCACCATGCGCCTGAAGCGCCGCGTCGACCGCTTCGATCCCGGCTTCGGCGGCGGCATATTTCGCCATGTTCGACGACGCACCGGCAGGCAGCTTGTTGTCGAACTCCCATGCCGCGCGCCGGGTCATCAGACTGGCCATTTCGACTGCCGTATGCGCCTTGGCCATCGGATGCTGCACGCCCTGGTGCGCACCGATGGGTTGGCCGAACACATTGCGCTCGGAGGCATAGGCCACGCCCTTGTTCAGGGCGAACCGGCCGATGCCGCAGCACAAGGCGGCCAGGATAATACGCTCGGGGTTGAGGCTGTCGAACAGGATCGAGAACCCTTCGTCCACCTCGCCGACCACATCCTCGGGGCCGAGATCCACATCGTCGAAGAACAGTGTCCACTGCTCCTCGGGCAGGGGGATCGAGATCTTCACCCGCTGCTTGTGGACGCCTTTTTTCTTCAGATCCACGGCGAACAGGGTAAAGCCGTCGGTCTTGCGGCTGACCTCGGTATGCGGTTTGGTCCGCGCCACCACGAGGCAGTAGTCGGCCACTTCGGCCCCGGTGATGAAGGTCTTTTCGCCCGACAGGCTGAACCGGTTGCCTCGACGCTTGGCCAGCGTAGTGGCCTTCATCGTGTTCGACCCGGCCCCCGGTTCGGTGATCGCGAAACAGAACTGGATATCACCGCGGCAGGCGGCCGGCAGCAGTTCTTTCTTGTGGAACTCGCTCCCGTGGCTGGCGATATGGGCCAGCGACATGGTCGGCCCGACCACCATCATCAAAAGCGGAATGCCGTGATTGGCGGTGCCCTCCATGAACAGGGCCATTTCAGTCATACCAAGGCCCGCGCCGCCGAATTCCTCGGGCACCATGATGCCCAGGAAACCGTCATCGGCAATCTGCTTGAACATCTCGTGCGGGAACTCATGCCTGCGCGCGTGGTCCAGCCAATACGCATTGTCGTATTTCTGCGCCAGCTGGCCGCCATACTCGTAAATCTGGCGTTGTTCGTCGTTCAAAATGAAATCCATGTTTCGTCCTCAGGCCTTGAATTCGGGGGCGCGCCGGTTCTCGAATGCGTCGAGGCCCTCGGCCACGTCATCGCTGGGCAGTGCACGCACCGCGGCATCGCGCTCAAGCCGCATCTGCTGGTCGATACCAAGGTCCGCACCTTCGCGCGCCAACCGCTTCATCTCGGCGATGCCGGGACGCGAGCGGGTGGCGATCTTCTGGCAGTATTCCAGCGAGATCTTGTGCAGGTCCGCATCCGGCACGATGTAGTTGACCAGGCCGGCCTCTTTGGCCTCGTCCGACTTGAGCCAGCGGGCCGAGAACATCAGGTCGAGCGCCCGGCGCTGCCCCATCAACCGCGTCAGCCGCTGCGAGCCACCCCAACCGGGAATCAGCCCGAATTGCGCATGCTGATCGCCAAACTGGGCGCTTTCGGCCGCAAAGCACACGTCGCAGGCCAGCATCAGTTCGATCCCGCCGGCCAGACACAACCCCTGCACTGCGACTACGACAGGGAGGGAGGAGGTTTCGAGCGCACGCAGGTTTTTCATGCCAAAGGCGATGAAATGGTCCAGCGCGGCGGGATCGTTCAATTTACCTTTCACTTCCACCAGATCGGCACCGGTGCAAAAGTGCTTGCCCTGCGCCCGGATGAGGATCGCCCGAATAGCGGGGTTCGCCTCGAATTCCGCACGCGCGACAGAAATACGCTCATGCACCTCAAGTGACAGGCAATTGAATTTCTCGGGGCGGGCCAGTTCGATGATGCCGGTGTTGCCCTCGGAAGTGACGAGGATGGGGTCGCTCATTTCGAGGCTCCCTTCGCCTTCTTGTCATACTGCAGCGCCATGCGACCGACCTTCTCGCGGGCGATCACCAGCTTCTGGATCTGCGCGGTGCCGTCACCGATCTGCAAGCCGAGCACATCGTTGTAGCGCTGGTGGTGGGGCAGGTCGGTGGTGTAGCCGTAATGTCCGTGCAGGATCAGGCACTGGTGCAGGATCTCGCAGGCGGTTTTGGGCAGGTACCATTTGCACATGGCGGCCTGAGAGGTGTGGGGCAGGCCACGGTCGCGCAGGTCCAGCGTGTAATAGCAAAGCTGGCGCATCATGGTCAGTTGGGTCTCGGCCTCGGCCAAGGGAAAGCTGACACCCTGATACTGCACGATCGGGGCTCCGAATGCCTCGCGCTCCTGAACGTAGGCCCAGGTTTCATCCACCGACGCTTGCGCGGCCCCCAGGCACTCCAGCCCGATCAGTGCGCGGGAATAGTCGAAGCCCGCCATGATCGTGCCAAAGGCACGGTCCTGTTCCGCCATCATGTTTTCAGCCGGCACGAAAACATCGTCAAAGAAAACCGAGCCGCGCCCGACAGGCTTGGTGCCGATGTCGTCAAAATGGGTGCGCTTGATGCCTTCCTGGTTCAGATCGACGAAAAAGGCGCTGACCCCGCGTGAGCCGCCGTCAGGATCGCCGGTACGGGCAAAGACGACCGCCGCATCCGCCTGACTGGCAAAACTCATGGATGTCTTTTCACCGTTCAGCCGCCAGCCGTTGCCGGATTTCTCGGCCCTCAGAATCAGGTTCGCCGCATCCGAACCGCCGCGCGGCTCTGTCAGGCCCAGGCCAATGACCGCATCACCCGAAACAACCTTGGGCACCCATTCCGACGCGATGTCCTTGGAGGCATGTTTGGCAACCATTCCGCCCATGAGAGAGCCCAGAAGCTGCACGTAACTTGCGTTGAAATCGGCATAGGCGATCTCTTCGACGATCAGCCCTGACGTGACAGAGCTTTCGCCGAGACCCCCGAATTCCTCGGGCAGATCGGCCCCGATCAGCCCCAGTGCGCCCATCTCCTTGATCAGCGCACGGTCGAATGTATGGCCGCTGGCGCGTTCTTGATATGTGGGCGAAAGCCTTTCAGTTGCGAAGCGCTTTGCGGTCTCGCGAAACGCCTTCTGATCGTCTGTAGGCTGGAATTGCATCGGTGCTCCTCCTCGTGAGCGAAAATCTTCTTTCCAAAAATCTAACAAATGTTAGAATGTATATCAAGTGCAGTTTTGAGGAGGAGAACCAAAGTGAAAAATAGACCAGATGGAAGCTTTGAAACCATGCTCTCGCCCATCCGCGCAGGCCAGCATACATTGCGAAATCGTGTCATCATGGGGTCGATGCACACGCGGTTGGAAACCGAGCCTGACGGCATAGCTAAACAGATCGCTTTTTACTCTGAGCGGGCGCGGGGGGAGGCGGCGATTCTGGTCACCGGCGGGTTTTCGCCCAATGCCGAGGGCATATTCGATCCAGAAGGTCCGAGAATCGATGACCCGGAAGAAGCGCTTGACCTGCGCCCGATCTGCGAGGCGGTGCAGGCCGAAGGCAGCCTGATCTGCGCGCAACTCCTCCACGCCGGGCGCTATGCCAAGATCGAAGGGTGTGTGGCCCCGTCGCCGATCCGCGCCCCGATCAACCGTTTCATCCCGCGTGAAATGACCGAAGCCGACATTCTCCGTACCATCGAGGATTTTGCCGTGGCGGCCGCCAATGCGCTGGCCGCAGGCTTTGATGGCGTCGAGATCATGGGGTCCGAGGGATACCTGATCAACGAATTCACCGTCACCCACACCAACAAGCGCCAAGACGACTGGGGCGGCAGCGCCGCGAACCGCCACCGATTCCCGGTCGATATCGTGCGCGCGGTGCGCGAACGTTGCGGCCCCGACTTTCTGGTCATCTACCGGATTTCGGCGGCCGATCTGGTCGAGGGCGGCGCGCCCGCCGATGAAATTGCCGCACTGGCCCGCAAGATCGAGGCTGCGGGTGCGGATATCCTGAACACCGGCATCGGCTGGCATGAGGCCCGCGTGCCGACGATCGCCTACCCGGTGCCGCGCGGTGCCTGGCGCAAGGCGGCAGCCAACGTCAAAGCGGCGGTGTCGATCCCGGTAGTCGCCTCGAACCGGATCAACACACCCCAGCTTGCAGAAGACATACTTGCCTCTGGCGATGCGGACATGATCTCGATGGCGCGCCCGTTTCTGGCCGATCCGCATTTCGTGAAAAAGACGCGCGAGGGCCGCGCAGACGAGATCAACACCTGCATTGCCTGCAACCAGGCCTGCCTGGATTTCATTTTTTCGGACCGGCCGGTCGGATGTCTGGTCAATCCAAGGGCCGGGCGTGAAACGGAATTCCGGGATACGCCAACCGACACGCCAAAGAAAGTGGCCGTCGTTGGCGGTGGTGCCGCGGGCATGGCCACAGCCGCCGAGGCGGCACGGCTGGGCCACGATGTCACCCTGTTCGAAGCGCAGGACAAATTGGGCGGTCAGCTGAATCTGGCCCGCGCCGCACCAGGCAAGGACGAATTCGACGAAACCCTGCGGTATTATGCCGGTCAGATGCAGAAACACGGGGTCACGCAGCGTCTGGGACAGCGGGCAGAGGCGAGCGATCTTGAGGGATTTGACCATGTGGTCATCGCCACCGGGGTCACGCCGCGCATTCCCGACCTGCCGGGTATCGACCATCCCAGCGTCGCGACCTACGCCGAAATTCTGTCCGGTGACCGCGAGGCGGGCGACCGTGTCGTGGTGATGGGGGCGGGGGGCATCGGTCATGATGTGGCCGAGTTCCTAGTGACCAAACCCGCCGAGACCGCGAATTCCGACGTCTTTTGCGAAACCTGGGGAGTGGACCCCGAATTTGTCTCCTCGGGTGCCCTGGCGGGCGACCCTCTGGCACCGAAGCCGTCGCGCCGCAAGGTCGTCATGCTGCAGCGCAAGACCGCTAAACCGGGCGCGGGGCTTGGTGTTTCGACAGGGTGGATCCTGCGCAACGCGCTGCGCAAACATGGGGTCGAGGCAATGGGCGGGGTGACCTATGAACATATCGACGATGCGGGGCTGCACATCGTCGCGGACGGAAACCCGACGGTCATCGCAGCCGATACAATTGTGCTGTGCACCGGTCAGGAACCGGAACGGGCCCTGGCCAAAGAGGTTGTAGCGCGCGGCGTCCTGGTTACGATGATCGGCGGGGCAAAGGAGGCCGCCGAACTGGATGCGCTGCGCGCCATTGATGAGGGCGTGCGCCTGGCGCAGGATCTCTGAACCGAGGCTCGGGCAAGGGGGAAACTATGCTGACCGGCGTCATCCGCGCGGGGCGCGCTGATCTGTATTCGATCTTTCGAACCCGCGCACATGACTGCGCCCGCGCCCTCGCCATCGAGGACGGCAGCAGGAAACTGACCTATGCAGAACTGCTGGAGCGGGTCGATCGTCTGGCGGCTGTCTTTCTGGCACGAGGCGTGGCGCCCGGAGACAGGATCGCGATCCTGTCGCATAACCGCTCAGAATACCTGGAGGTCGAACTTGCAGCAGCGGGAATCGGCGCGATCGTCGCCTGTCTGAACTGGCGGCTTGCCCCCGATGAACTGCGGCACTGCATCGATCTGGTCGAGCCGGTTCTCGCGGTTGTCGAACCGGAACTTTCAGAAGCTTACCGCGCCGTCGCGTCGACACCCTGTCTAACCGTCGGGCCAGACCTGGAAACGGCCATTGCCGGGGTCGAGCCGGACCCGCGCACCGGAACCATGGTTGACGACCCCGAGGCCGGTCTGACGATCCTCTATACCTCGGGGACCACGGGCCTGCTGTCACTGTACCCTAATTAATCAGATTCTGCGGATTGGAAGCGTTTTCGGCAGATTCTGTACCCTTAATTGCAATATATCCACAGGGCGCTGCGT
>NZ_FXTO01000040.1 GCF_900182725.1 Thalassovita litoralis | reverse complement strand
GGCGGCGGGTCGCCACCCGATATGACCGCTGCCCCGAAGTCTTCCTCTCGGCCATCGCTCTCGCCGCAACAGTCATGTTTTGGTTATGAGTCCTGAGCCTAATCAATCCGCCAGATATCATCCGGTTGGCGATGGATCAGCACCGTTCCACCGGGGCGACAGGCCGGATCGAACAGCGCGCGCCGGATGGTCGGGTAATCGTGGTCCATCTGCACATCGGCGATCACATAGCGGCCTTCGTAATTCTGCCCCTTCAGCCGCAACCCGCGCAAGGACCGGATCGGGCTATGCGCCCCGTCCGCCGCCAGCACCCAATCCGCAGGCAGGACATAGCTGCCATTGGCATCGGTGATGCGCAGTTCGACCCCGTCAGCCACATCCGTCAGATCAGTCAATTCCGAGGTCCAGCGCAGATCAATCAGATCATTGGTCGCAACCGCATCATACAGATATTGTTCGATATATTGCTGTTCCAGATTATACATCGGGCGGTATTTTTCATCCGCGCTGTCGGGCATCTGGAATTCCAGAACCTGCTGCCCCCGGTAAAAACTGCGCCCGGTGGTCCAGCCCAGCGATTTGTCCAGAAATGCCTGAACCGCCCCGATCTGTTCCAGAATGTAATAGCTTTGCCGCGCGATACAAATTGCCCTGCTGCCATCGTTGAATGTGTCCTTACGATCCAGCAGCACCGACCGGACACCGTATTGCGCCAGCGTCAGCGCAGCGACCATCCCCACCGGGCCAGCCCCGACAATCGCCACCGGGGTGCGGGCGTCCAGCCTGTCCCGCGCGGTGGGGGCGTGAAACTTCGGATAGGTGAAATAAAGCGAATCCAGTTCGTCCCGTCCCTTGGGGCGCATGGTGTATCCTCTGTCCTGTTGCTTTTGGATTTCTATACAGGGTCAGGGCGGCGTGATAAGTCCCATCAAATGGGGGACAAGACCGCATCCTTTGAGTTGATTGAAACCTGTCTGGCCCGGCTGGGGCGGGACGGATTTCTGACGCCCTTTCTGACGCTGTCGGAAGCCGCCGGGGCGGCACAGATCATGGTGTTTTCCTATGCGCCGGATCACGCCGCTTGCCTGTTGTCACGGAATTTTCGGGCCGGGGCGCTGGGGGCGCAACTGGCGGCGGATTATCTGGACGGCTGGTTTCTGGATGATCCGCTATATACGCAGGTGATGCAAATGCAGGCGGGCGACAGCCAGACCGCCCGCTTCGATCAGCTACGCCCCCGGATGCGGCCCGAATATCGTACCCGGTTCTTTGATACCCCCGATCTGGCAGGCAAGGCAGCGGTGCTGATCGCCGGGGATCGGCTGAAACTGGTGGTGAACCTGTATTGGGACGCCAATACCACCGCGATGCCGGACCTGTGTCCCCTGCTGGCGCGTCTGGCGCTGATACATTTTGAAACCCGCCCCGAACACAGCTTTCCCGAACCGCTGGCGGTGCTGTCGGATCGGGAACGCGCTGTTTGTCTGGGAATGCTGGCGGGCAAAAAGGCCGAACAGATCGCCGCCGATCTGGATGTCGCGCCGTCCAGCGTGATCACCTATCGCCGCCGCGCCTATGCCAAGCTGGGGATCAATTCGCGCGGCAGCCTGTTTGCCATCTGCCGCGCGTGATTGCTTAGCGTCGTTCGGCGTAGCGTTTTTCTTCGTTGAAATAATCGTCAAACCCGATCCGGGTTTTCATTTCAGCAAAGGACATCAGCATGTCCTCGGGCGGGGTGCCGGTTTTGAACGCTTCCAGCGCACCCGTCATGGCTTTCATCGCCGCCGCCATAATCGTCAGCGGATAGGCCGCGATCTTGAAGCCCATCGCTTCCAGCTCTGCCGGGGGCAGCGCAGGCGTCATACCGCCTTCGACGATATTCGCCATACAGGGCGCATCCAGTTCCGTGCAAACACGGCGCATTTCCGCTTCGTCCCGAGGTGCTTCGACAAACAGAATATCCGCGCCCAGACGGCGGAATTCAGCGGCGCGTTCGATTGCCTCGTCCAGCCCGTGATCATGGCGGGCATCGGTGCGGGCAAGGATCAGAATGTCATGCCCTTCGGCACGGGCATCGGCAGCGGCACGGATACGCTCGAACGCCTCGTCCCGGCTGACCACGGATTTCCCGGCGGTATGCCCGCAGCGTTTGGGCGATACCTGATCTTCGATCATCACCGCCGCGAAACCGGCTTGGGCGAACCCTTTGACCGTGCGCTTTACGTTCAGCGCATTGCCATAGCCGGTATCGCCATCGCCGATCACCGGAATGGACACCGCGTTACAGATATTGCGCCCCTGATCCAGCACCTCGGCATAGGACATCAGCCCGGTATCCGGCACCCCCAGACGGGCGGCAGCGGTGGCGAAACCGCTCATGAAGCTCAGCGGGAACCCCGCCTGTTCGATCAGCTTTGCCGAAAGCGGATCGAAACAGCAGGGCATGGTGATCAGGCCGGGTTGCGCCAGCAAGGCGCGCAGTTTGTCAGGTTGGGATTGTGTCATGTCAGCTCAGAGTTTGAAGGGAATATACAGCGCCAGATCGGGCCAGATGTACAGGAATGCCGCCATCAGCAACATCAGCAGCAAGAAGGGCAAGGTGCCGCGTGCCACATCGCCCAGCTTGGACTTCGTGACGGACTGTATCACATACAGATTCAGCCCCACCGGCGGCGTGATCAGGGCGCATTCCACCATGATCACCATGTAAATGCCAAACCAGATCGGATCAAAGCGCATTGCCATTGCAGCAGGCAGCAGAACCGGCGTCATGATCAGCACCATCGACAGCGCCTCGAACACCAGCCCCATCAGCAGCAACACCACCGACACCACAAGGATCAGCCCCAGCGGGGTCGTGACCCAATCCGCCAGAAAGGTCGAAATATCCTGTGGGATGCGATACAGCGTGATCGCCTTGCCGAAAATCTTGGCCCCTGCGATGATCAACAGAATGGCCACCGTAGTAGACATGGCTTCGACCATCGCCTCCCACAGCTTCGCCCATGTCAGACTGCGCAGGATGACGCCGGTGATGATCAGCGCCACGGCAAAACCAATTGCCGCCGCCTCGGTCGGGGTGAAGGCACCCGAATAGATACCGCCCAGAATGACCGCCGCCAGCACCACCGACGGCGCCGCCCGCAAGGTCGCAGCCCAGCGTTCCGCCCAACTGGCTGCCGGAACCGGGGTATAGCTTTGCAGGAACCGGGCTGACACCACGGAATAGATGATGAACAGCGCAATCAGCCCCAGCCCCGGCCCAATCCCGGCCAGAAACAGCGCGATCACGGATTCTTCGGTCACAAAGCCATAGATGATCAGCGGGATCGACGGCGGGATCAGAATACCCAGCGTCCCGCCCGCCGCCAGCAGGCCATAGACAAAGCGTTTATTATACCCGCGCGAGATCATTTCAGGCGCAGCCACGGTGCCAATGGTCGCCGCAGTCGCCACCGAACTGCCCGAAATCGCCGCGAAAATCCCGCAGGAAATAATCGTGGCCACGGCCATCCCGCCCGGCCAATGCCCGACCCAAGCCTGCACGGCGGCGAACAGGTCACGCCCGACGCCGCCCTTTAGCAGGATATTGGACATCAACAGGAACAAAGGCACCGCCAGCAGGATAAACCCATCCATCGTGGACAGCATCGCCTGCGGGGCCATCAGGGGCGAAAAGCCCCCCAGATACAGCATGGACAGGCCGATCATGCCCAGCGAAAACGCCACCGGCACGCCGATCAGCAGCAGCGCAAACAGCGCAATCAGGATAATGACAACGGTCATTCCAAATGCCCTTCTTCTTCGGGGATGTCCCCGTTTAGCGCCCGCCACAGGCAGGTCACACAGGATAGCGCCAACAACGCAAACCCCGCCGGAACAGATGCTTCGGGCATCCACGCGGGCAGGTCCAGCATCGTGCCGGTTGTGCGACCGCGTTCAAAACTGTCCAGAAAAATGCCATAGCCATAGATCAGCACCACGACGGCAAAGACCAGAATGACCAGCAAGGACAGGATTTCTGCGATTTGCTTGCCTCGCTGCGGCAATTGCGACGTGATCGCATTCACCCGGATATGACGCCGATGGCTCAGCGCCCAGCCCATCGCAATCGGACAGGCCCAGATCAGGCACATCTGGCTTAGCTCTGCCGCCCAGATCGTCGGCGCGTTGAAGAAATACCGCGCCACCACTTCGTAGGTCAGCATCACGCCGCTTAGCGTCAGCAGCACCGCCGCCAGCCACGCAGTTGCGGTTTCAATGACGGAAACAACACGCATTCCAGCCCCCTATTGAAAACCGCCCCCCGCCATACCGGCGAAGGGCGGCCATCGTTTAAACGGATCAGAAACCCTGTGCCGCTTCCAGCATGGCCTTACCGGCATCGCCGGTTTTGGCCAGGAACGCATCATAGACGGGCTGCGATACAGCCTTCCACTCTGTCAATTCCTCGGGGGTCGGGTTGTAGATCGCCATGCCATGTTCCTTGGCGGACGCATAGGCACGCGCCTCGATCGCTGACATTTCATCGCGCACTGAATTTTCTGCATTTTTCGCAGCCGCCGAAATGATGGCTTTATGCGCGTCGGGCAGCTTTGCCCACCAGTCGTTATTCACCACCACGATAAATTCGATATCGGCGTGGTTGGTCACGGTGATGGTATCCATCACTTCCCACAGCGAACGCGATTGCACACCCGATACGCCAGTCATGCCGATGTCCACGGTCCCGCGCTGATAAGCCAGATATTGTTCGGACCCGGAAATGATCGTGGGCGCACCGCCCGCCGCAGTGGTGAAATCACCCAGCGTTTTGCCGAACACGCGGACTTTTTTGCCCTTCATATCTGCCGGGGTTTTCACCGGACCGCCGTTGGACAGCATCACCGCCCCGCCATAGGCCTGCCACCACAGCACGCTTGCGCCGGTTTCGGCAATCGCCGCATCAATCGGGCCACGCACCGGGCCATTCGGGTCCACGGCTTTGCGCACCTTGGCTTCGCTATCCAGCAGGAACGGCTGATAGAAAATATCCACCATCGGAATATCGCCCACATAGCGCGTCAGCGATGCCACGCCCGCCTCGATCGCGCCCGAACCAACAGCCTGAGGAACTTCTTTATCTTTATACAGTTGCGCACTGTCATAGATTTCCACGGCGATGTCCCCGTTCGAGGTCGCCTCGACCTCGTCCTTGAACATCTTCAGGTTCTGGCCAAGGTGGCTTTTCAGGGGCAATTGCAGCGAAATCCGCATGGTCGTTTCCGCCGCCTGAAGCGCCAGCGCACTGGCGGCAAAAAACGCGGCCGAGGCGAACCCGGTCAAAATCTTGTTCATTGTGTCCTCCCAATTTTATGGATGGCACAGTTGCGGAATAATCATCCGAAAACAAGACATTATCGGAACTATTGTCGCTGCACTGCAGCAACATCCATCACAGGTTTCCAGACAGCCGCAACCCCGGCCCCGCAGCGCCGGGGGATGTCATCCAGTCCCGCGCACCTTGCAGGACAGCGTCATACACCGCCTTGCCCAAGGCATGACCTGTTTCCGTATGCAGCCCCGCATAGGCATCCGCCCCTTCGGGCGCGGCCACTGCGATGCAATCGGTGCCTGTTCCCGTGGCGCGGCCTGTGGGTAGCTCCAGCCCGATGTCCATCACCGCCGCCGTGCGGGCCTGCGTGGCGATGCTGACCGCCTCTAACAGGCCGGTATCTGTCAGCCCGGTGGACAGGCGCACCGCCACGTTGATCGTTCCCCATGCCGACGGATCACGCGGAAACCGTGTGCCCACCCGTTCGGCATTGGACAGCCCCACCGTCGCCACGGCCTGCGCCGTCACGGCCCCAACGCGGGCCTGCACCTGCGTGACCGCCGTCACATCACGCGAGGTCAGGAAACACACCGCATCCAACGCCTGACGTTCGGCCAGAACGCCGCCCAGCCAGCCATATACATCCAGATCGCGCGGCAGGTCGGCATTGCGCACCTCGCGCCACAGAATGCGGCGGGCGTGAACCAGTCCGGGCCGGTTGATGGCCCAGCTAAGCACCCGCATATCCGCGCCCAGATCGAATTCCACCCACGGGCGGGCAATATGTATGGTCATCGCACCACCTCTAACGGTTGGAAAACCGGGCCTTGCGGGGTTTGCGCGAAATGCGCGGAAATCCCGAAATGATCCCGCAGGTTATCCGGCGTCAACACTTGTTCGGGTGTGCCATCCGCCTGCACCCGTCCCCCGGCCAGCAGGATCAGCCGCGAACAATGCCGCACCGCCAACCCCAGATCGTGAATCGACACCATCACCGATTTGCCCTGTGCGGCGATGTCCTGAAAACACTGCATCGTGGCAATCTGATGCGCCGGGTCCAGTCCCGCAATCGGTTCATCCGCCAGCACCAGCGGCGTTTCCTGCGCCAGCGTCCGGGCAATCAGGGCGCGGGTCTGTTCCCCGCCCGACAGCCGCGTGGCAGTACGGTGGCGCAACGCTTCCAGCCCCATTTGTGCCAATGCGCGATCAACAGCGGCACGATCCGCCGCCCCCACCGCCTGCCCCGCCCCCAGATGCGGGATACGGCCCAGTGTCACCAGCACTTCGACTGTGACGGGCCACGCGATTTCGTGGTTCTGCGGCATCCACGCGGCATGTCTGGCCCGCACGCGCGGTTTCATGACCGCCAGCGAACTGTTCCCCTGCGCCGGGATCAGCCCCAGCGCCGCCCGCATCAGCGTGGTTTTTCCCGCCCCGTTCGGCCCGATCAAGCCCACCACCTGCCCCGGCTCCACCGACAGGCTGACATCCCGAAACACCGGGCGGTTGCGTAGTGAAACCGACAAATCACGCAGGTGCAGCAGCGTCATGCCTCGGCCCTCCGGGTTTTATAGATCAGATGCAGGAACAGCGGTGCGCCCACCAGCGCCGTCAGCACGCCCAGTTTCAAATCCTGCGTCGGCAGGATCAGCCGCACCGTAATATCGGATGCCAGCACCATCACCGCCCCACCCAGCGCCGACGCCCAGACCAACCGCCCCGGACGCGCCCCCACATAGGGGCGCAGGATATGCGGCACCACCAGCCCGACAAAGCCGATGGCCCCCGCCACGGCGGTTGCCGCGCCTACGGCAGCGGCGGTGCCGATCACCAGCTTCAGCCGCAAGCGGGTCAGGTTAACGCCCATCGCCTCGGCCGCGTCTTCGCCCAGCGTCAGCGCGTCCAGCCCGCGCGGCAGGCTGGCCAGCAGCAGCCACCCCAGCGCCATCAGCGGCAGCGCCAGCCAGACATGGGTCATCGACCGATCCGCCAGCGATCCCATCATCCAGAACACGATTTCATTGGCGGCAAACGGGTTGGGCGACAGGTTCAGCACCAGCGAACTAAGCGCCGAAGCCAGCGACGAAATCGCGATCCCCGCCAGGATCAGCGTCAGCGACCCACCACGCGGCCCCGCCAGCGCCATCACCAGAAACACCCCCGCCAACGCCCCCGCCAGTGCCGCCAGCGGCAACCCCAGCACAAACGCCGCCGATAATCCGGTATGAATCGCCAAAACCGCCCCCAGCGCCGCCGAACCGGACACACCGATTAGCCCTGGATCGGCCAGCGGATTGCGCAGATAGCCCTGCATCCCCGCCCCGGCCATGCCCAGTGACACCCCGATCATCAGCCCCAGCAACGCCCGCGGCAGGCGAATTTCCCGCATCACCATGCTAAGCGGACCATGATCATCGGAAAATAACGCCGACAGGCTGCGCCCCACTGGCGCCCCTGCCGGGCCGATCACCAAAGACGCGGTAAACAACACCGCCACGGCCAGCAGCAAGAACAGGATCAGGCGTTTCATTCGGCGCTCTCCACGCGATGACGCAGCGCGACCAGATCGGCCACCGCCCGCAGGACATAGGGGGTTCCGCATAACCAATCGCTATCCGCGACCGATCCGGTTTCCCGATCTTTCTGTAACGCCCGGATCACCGGATGATCAAGGATCGCCTCGGACCGCGATTGGCCGGGATATTTCGCGCCCGTCACCACCGCTTCGGGCTGCATCATCACCAGCACCTCTAGCGGCAGGTTGCCGCCGCGCGATTGCCCGGCCTTCACGGCGGCATTGTCAAACCCCGCCGCCAACAGGATCTGCCCCGCCAGCGTTTTATCCCCGGTGGTATAGCCATTGGCGTAATACAGCGCCGCCAATGGGCGGTTCTGCACGTTTTCACGCAACACGCCCAGATCAGCATCGAACCGCGCCACCAGCGCCGCCGCCCGGTCCTGTTGGCCCAGCGCCCGCCCCATTTGCAACATCCGTTCGCGCACATCCGTCAGCGAATAGGCCGGCAGGAAAACTTCAACCCGTTCGCCCAGACGTTTCAGCATATTCACCGTCGCCACCCCGGTATAACGCCCGGACAGCACCAGATCGGGGTTCAGCAGATAAATCTCTTCGGCCTGCCCCTGATTGCGCGGGAAACTGGCGGCCTGTTCGGCCATCGCACTGCTGCGCTGGTCGGTCGACAGATAAGACAGCGAAACGATCTGCCCCGGATCAGCCAGCAACATCGCCAACTGATCCGTACACAGATTCATAGACACAACCCGGCGCGGGGCCGGGTCGGCCTGTGCCGCTGCGCCAGTCAGGACCAGCGCAGCCAGCAGCGATATGACCTTAGAAGGACGCACGAAGCCCGAAATAGAACGCGCGGCCTGACGTGGCATAGCCTGCGGCGGTTTCGTAATCTTCATCGGTCAGGTTCTCGATCCGCAAATAGGCTTCGGACGTGTCCGACAGCTTATAGGCCATATGCGCATTGACCACGGTATAATCCGGCACTGCGCCGATGGTATCGGTGCGATCCGCCACATGGTTCAGGCTGACACCGCCGCGCAGCTTTGTGCCCAGTTCGGCATCCACGCCGATTTCCAGATCGTGACGCGGCACCCGCATCGCCTGCACCCCGGTCCCGTCTTTGGCATCGGTCAGCGTATAACTGGCCACCAAGTTCACAGTATCCGACAATGCGTATTGCCCCGACAGTTCCAGCCCCTTGGCGGTAAAGTCCTGCACCTCGTAGCAGCCGAACCCGCTGGCGCAGCGCACAGACGCGCCATCCCAGAACACCTGCCCGTCAATATCCGTCTGGAACAGCGTCGCCCGGATGAAATCGGACCCGCCAAAGCGTTTTTCCAGACCCAGTTCATAGCTGGTGGATTCCTCGGGCTGGAACGCCGGGTTCCCATAGACCGAGGTCAACTGGTACAGGCTGGGCGGTTTATAGCCCGTCGCGGCCTGCGCCCGCAGGATCAGATCGTCCTGAATCCGCCACGCCAGTGCAATCCGGCCCGTGGTCTTGTCCGAGAAATTGGAATGATCGTCATGCCGGACCGAGGTCACGATGTCCAAGCGATCAGTCGGGGTATACACGGCTTCGGCAAAGACCCCGGTGATTTCTGCCGTGGCTCCGGCAGCTTCTTCGCGGGTGTTATCCGCCCCCAGATGCATAGCCAACACCGGCCCCAAGTCAAAGCTGGCCTTGTATTCCAGTTTCTTGCGGTCGCCCTTGAACGGCGTGTCAAACCCGTTCGAGCTGCTGATCCGGTCCGTTTCAAAATAGCTGTAAGACAGCGCGTGGCTGACCGCCCCGGTCATGAATTCCGAAAACAGCCGCACGCCCTTGGCTTCGCGGGTGTTGGTTTCGTCATAGGGTGCGGCACCGTCGCCCCCCCATTCGTCAAATTCACCTTCGGCATCCAGATAGAAGGCCGACAGCCCGATCAGCGCGGTATCGCTCAGGTGATACACCGCCCGCAGATTGACCAGCGTTTGCTCATAGCCGTCATCCTCGGTTCCCGCAGCATTGGCAGAAAACCCGTCTGTCTGCACGCGGCTAAGCGACAGGCCCAGTTCGGTCCGGTCGTTCAGAACACCCAGCGACAGCGCCGCGCGGCGGGTGTTATAGGTGCCGTATTCCACCATGCCCTGTCCCGAAACGCCCTGTTCGGTCGGCACCCAGCTTTGCATCGTCACCACGCCGCCCACGGCGCTGACACCATAGCGTGCCGATTGCGAGCCTTTCAGCACCTCGATCCGCGACAGGTTGCTGCCGGTCATCCCGCCCCAGTCGAACCCGTTGCCGCTGCTGGCCGGGTCCGCGATGTCGATCCCATCCAGCAGAACCGGCACATATTCCCCACCAAGTCCGCGAATACGCAGGTTGGTTGCCGTTCCCAGCCCACCATTGGAGGAGGCCGAAACCCCCGGCAGCCCGGTCAGGTAATCCGACACGCGCGTATCCGCCGCGCGGTTCAGATCATCCTCGGTCACGATCTCGACCGTGGTGCCGGACCGTTCCAGCGCGGTTTCATCCTGATTGGCAGAAACGGTGATCTGCCCCAGATCAATGACCTCTTGTGCAAAGGCCGGGGCGGTGGTCAGCGCCAACAGGGCGCAGCTTGTCAGCAAATGGGTCCGATTCATTCGGTTTTCCCCTTCGTTCACGGCCCGATGGGCCGCCGTGGTTCAGTAATGTCCTGAAGGGATTACCCCCTCCGCAGACGGTGAGATCGTCACCACAAACGGAAGGTCCGTTGCCCAAAGCGCACCCCGCGCCCGGTTCGGGTGATCGCCTCGGCAGGTCTCCTGACTTGCGGGTCGTCGCTTGGCCGGGCCTTCCCATCGCGTTCATGGCGCGTCAGTGGCATGTTCCGGCTTCGCTCACCGCTCACAGTTGCGGGGGCAGTCGCGGAATAAGGATATTCATCCTTTCACCGCGTTCCCTATTATCCGGTGGCGTACCAGTCGGACCGAAGCAGCCCGACCGATACCCGCTTGTTCTTCATTTGTAAATGGGCTGCGGATACGGCCCAGCCCCCGCCGACGCAGCGATGGCCGAGAGTACGGGGTTTTTGAGTATTTTTGGCAAGATGAAACCAAGGCAGATTGCCCATTCATCGCCCGACGCGGATCAGCCGTCCAGCAATGCAGGGCTGTTTTCTTTTAGCCCCGTGCCGGTCAGCCCCAGCCGCAGCGCCTGATGGGCCAGCCATGCAATGCGATCCGCAGCCGCCACGATGCTTAGCCCGCCCTGTCCGTGGATGTTGGACACACAATTCCGTTCGCTGTCGCGCCGCCCCAGACGCGGCGCGAAGGTCAGGTAAGCCCCCAGACTGTCCGAAACCGTCAAACCGGGTCGTTCCCCGATCAGTACCACCACCAGACGCGCACCCAGCCGTGTGGCAATATCGTCCCCAATCGCCACCCGTGCCTGTGTGGCGATTGTCACCGGGGCCAGCGACAGCCCCGGCATCCGCGCAGCACAGGCGTGGAACACTGCCGCGGCATGGGCCTGCACCGCCGTCGCAGACAGCCCGTCCGCGATGACAAAGGCCAGATCGTAATCCCCCGGCGCAACATCCGCAGGCCACGCCCCCAAGACCCGCCCCAGATCCGGGCGCCGCAAATAGGTGGCGCGATCCCCCGCCCCGGACGCCGCCACGATCACCGGATGCGGGGCCAGTTTCGCCGCCAGTTGATCCACCGCCAGCGAGGTATGGACGGCATCGCGGGCGCGGGCATGATCCCATTGAAATTTCAGCATCCGATCCGTGGGCTGCCCCGCCCCTGACCGGCCCAAGCCGATCCGCGCCGGGGTCGCCCACCGCAATCTGGCCCAAGGGTCCGTTGTCATCGCGCGCCCTCCAACAGCTTTTGCGCCCCTTGCTCTGCCAAGTGTCCGGTTGGCCCGGTCAGCCCCATGTTGCCCAGCCATGTTTCAAATTCCGGCGCGGCCCGCAGGCCCAGACTGTGCCGCAGATAGGCAATGTCATGGAAAGACAGGCTTTGGTAATTCAGCATCACATCATCCGCCCCCGGCACCGCGATCAGGAAATGCGCCCGCGCATCAGCCAGAAGTGTCATCAGCACGTCCATATCGTCCTGATCCGCCTGCGTGTGGTTGGTATAGCACACGTCGCACCCCATCGGCAGGCCCAGCAGCTTGCCGCAGAAATGATCCTCCAGCCCGGCGCGGATGATTTCCTTGCCATCGAACAGATATTCCGGCCCGATAAAGCCAACCACCGTATTCACCAGCAGCGGGTCAAACGCCCGCGCCACGCCATAGGCCCGCGCCTCTAGCGTTTGTTGATCCACGCCATGATGCGCGTTCGCCGACAGGGCCGCACCCTGCCCGGTTTCAAAATACATCGCGTTCTGCCCAACCGTCCCGCGTTGCAGGGACAGGGCCGCGTCCTGTGCCTCTTGCAGCATGGCCAGCGTCACGCCGAACCCATCATTCGCTGCCTCGGTTCCTGCCACGGACTGAAATACCAGATCGACAGGCGCGCCCTGTTCGATCAGGTCCAGACTGTTGGTGACATGGGTCAGCACACAGGTCTGGGTTGGAATGTCGAACCGCTGCCGCAGATCATCCAGCACCTGAAGCAGGGTTTTCGCCGTCGGGATATTATCCGTAGCCGGGTTCACCCCGATCACCGCATCCCCCACCGCATAGGACAACCCGTCCAGCGTGCTGGCCACGATCCCCTGAAGATCATCCGCCGGATGGTTCGGCTGCAACCGGCTGCCGATCCGCCCCGACAGACCCAGCGTGCTGCGAAACGCGCTGATCACCTGCACCTTGCGGGCCACCGCGATCAGGTCGCGGTTGCGCATCAGCTTGGACACTGCCGCCACCATTTCCGGGGTCAGGCCGGGGGACAGCGCGGCCAACGCTGCGCCATCGGTGCTGTCCAACAACAGCCAATCACGGAACTGTCCCACCGTCATATGCGCCACCGGAGCAAACGCCGCCACATCATGCGTATCGCAGATCAGGCGCGTGACCTCGTCCGCCTCATAGGGGATAAGCGGCTGCGCCAGAAACGTTTTCAGTGGCAAATCAGCCAGCACATATTGCGCGGCCACCCGTTCCACATCGCTGGTGGCGGCAATCCCGGCCAGATGGTCGCCCGACCGGGACGGGGTGGCGCGGGCCATCACCGTGGCCAAGCTATCAAAGCTGAAGGTTTCCCCCCCAAGGGCAATGCGAAACTGCGGCATAACAGGTGTCTTTGGCTGTGGTTTCCCCAACGCTAGGGCCAGCCCCCCAGGGTTGTCCATCCTTGGGGCCGGAAATATCCGTTTTCCGAAGACGGTTGCCTGTTTAATGGCGGGCGCCCCCGGCCACAGTCACAGCGCCCACGCACATTCCACTTGACTATGAAACCGGACAGCGACATTCCTGCTGACCATGTACAAGAACCCGACCCATTTTGATCGACGCCGACGCCGCATGACCAAAGCGGTGGCTCTTTGGGCTGCGCGTCGATCCGTGTTCTTTGGCATAGCGTCGGACCCCTTGTAGGCGACGCACACCAAACCAACATCGACCCGCGTTCCTGACCCTCCGCAGCCCTTGGCTTCGGGGGTTTTATTTTGTCCAAAATCTGAAAGGATACATCATGACCATTCTCGTCGGCATTGTCGGCATCAGCGGTTTCGGCGGCGGCGAAGCCCTGCGCCTGATCGCCAATCACCCCGCTTTTGAGCTTGTCTATGCGGCGGGCGACAGCACCGCAGGCAGCCCATTGGCAGATCGGTTTCCCGGCCTTCCCGCCAAACTGGCGCATCTGGTGATCCAGAAATGGGACCCCGCGACCCTGCCCAATCTGGATGTGCTGTTCGCATCCCTGCCCACGGGGGCTTCTGCTGCGGCGCTGGCCCGCGTTCCCCAAACGGTGAAGATCGTGGATATCGGCGGGGATCATCGCTATGCAACCGGATGGGCCTATGGCTTGGCCGATGTCTGGCCCAGCCAGATCACCGGGCAAACGCGCGTCGCCAATCCCGGCTGTTTCCCCGCCGCAACGCTGAACGCGCTGGCCCCGCTGTTGGTCAACAACCTGATCGACCCCGGCAATATCGTGATTGACGCCAAAACCGGGATTTCCGGTGCAGGCCGGGGCGGCGACAGTAAATTCGGCTATGCCGAAAGCAACGAAAATCTGGTGCCATACGGAATGCTGGAACACACCCACATGCCCGAGATTGCCACGACCATCGAACACCTGAGCGGCGGCAGCGCAGCCGGGCTGGTGTTCACCCCGCATCTGGTGCCGATGACGCGCGGTATCCTTGTCACCATTTATTGCCGGGGAACGGCCACAACCGCGCAATGCCTGAGCGCGGCGCGGGACTTCTATGCCGGGCGGGATTTCATCCGCGTCAGCGACACGCCGCCACAAACCAAATGGGCGACGGGGTCAAACCTGTCCTTTGTCAGCTATGCCGCCGATCCAAAACGTAATCTGGTGATCGCAATGGGTGTGGTCGACAATCTGGGCAAAGGCGCGGCAGGTCAGGCAGTGCAAAATGCAAACCTGATGTGCGGCCTGCCCGAAACCACCGGGCTGGAGGGACTGCCAGTTTGGCCCTAACCCCCCCAATCACCGACCCCAATCATCGGCACCAAAACAAAAAGCCGCCCCAAAGGGCGGCTTTTCCGATCCGTGTTCGTTCCAGCTTACTCGGCCCATTCCCAGGGCCGGGTGAACGCGCCCAGCACATGCCCGACCTCGTCATCATGCACCACGCCCGTGCGCTTGACCCGCGCCACCAAACCCCGCTTTTTGTCGTCGATCACGGCCACGACTTCGGCGTTCAGTTTTGCCTCGTCCAGCGCGGCATTATAAATGCGGGTGATCGCCCGCTTGCGCAGGTCCGGCTTGAAAACCTTGCCCACGGCGGTTTTGGGCAGTTCGTCCAGCACCTCGATATATTTGGGTTGGGCGGCGCGTTCGTGGACATGGGTTTTGCAATGTTTCAGCAATTCATCCGCCGTTGCCGTCGCCCCGGCCACCAGTTCCACATAGGCGCAGGGGATTTCCCCGGCATGAACATCCGGCTGCCCGATCGCCCCGGCAAAGGCCACGTCTTTATGCGCCAAAAGCGCCTCTTCGATCTCGGCCGGGTCGATGTTGTGACCGCCGCGAATGATCAGATCCTTGGCCCGGCCCGTGATCCACAGATAATTGTCCGGGTCGATCCGCCCCAAATCCCCCGTCCGCAGGTATTTGCCGTAATGGTACAGATCGCGGTTTTTATCTTCTTCGGTATAGGTGTTGGGCGCATTGACCCCCGGATTTGAAACGCAGATTTCGCCCACTTCATCCGTGGCGCATTCCACAGGCTCGCCATTCACCTGTTTGATGATGCGAACATCGGTATAGGGGAAGCGAATGCCAACCGACCCGATTTTCTTTTCCCCGTCCACCGGGTTGACCGACACCAGACAGGTCGCCTCGGTCAGCCCGTAGCCTTCGACGATGGTCACGTTGCTGGCCGCCTCGAACCGCTTGAACAGCTCTTGCGGCAATGGGGCCGACCCGGAAAACGATGTTTTCACCGACGACACATCCGCATCCACAGGCCGCTGCATCAGCGCGGAAATCGCCGTGGGAACGGTGATGATGAATGTGATTTTCCAGCGTTCGATCAGCTTCCAGAAGTTATCGAACACCCCATCGCCGCGATAGCCCGCCGGGGTGGGGAACACCACATGCGACCCTGCCGTAATCGCCGCCATCAGGATCACATGGCAGGCGAACACATGGAACATCGGCAAGGGGCAAATGATATTATCCTCGGGCGTATACAGCAGCGTCCCGCCCAGCCAACCGTTATAAACGATCCCGGAATAGCGATGCTGCGCCACCTTGGGCATCCCGGTGGTGCCGCCGGTGTGGAAATAGGCCGCCACCCGATCCCCCGCACTGTCGGCAAAGGACAGCTCGCGCGGGTATTTGCGCATCTCTTTGTTGAAATCCTTCACATCGGCGTGGTGGTTGCCCGGATTTTTCGGGCGCACCAGCGGCACGATCATGTTTTTCGGGAACGTCAGATAGCGGTTCAGGTCCACTTCCAGAACCGTATGCACCCCCGGCGCGTGGCGCACGGCCTCGGCGGTTTTCTGGGCGACATCGGTTTTTGGGAATGCCTTTAGCGTAACGACCACCTTGGCCTTGGTTTCACGCAGAATGGCCCCGATCTGTTCGGGTTCCAGCAGCGGGTTGATCGGGTTCACGATCCCGGCAATCGCCCCGCCCAGAATCGTCAGGATGGTTTCGTTACAGTTGGGCAGGATACAGGCCACCACATCGTTTTCACCCACCCCCAGATCGCGGAACATATTCGCGGTCTGACAGGTCCGGGCGTGCAGTTCGGACCAGCTCAGGGTTTCGGCCTTGTCCTGCGGACCGCTGAGCAACTGAAAGGTGACGGCATTGCCGCTGCCATGTTTATCCTTGGTGCGCGTCAGAAGCTGGTACAGCGTCTTGGGGACATCCCGCGCTTCCCACGGCATTTCATTTTCAATGGCAATCGTGTCCTGAATGGATGCAAAGCCCATCTTGTTCCTCCCGTTTTCGGTCCGCAGTCAGAGGGGGCAGACCGACAATATTCCTCTAGCAACAATGTGATAGGGATTACCCCCGCATACAAGATAATCCCCTGCGGCATGGCGCAACGTCAAAGCATGAAAAAAGGCGCAAAATCGCGCCTCTTTCCCCGGTTTTCAACATGACGAAAGGTCAACTCAGACCGAAGCGCCGCCCGGAATACGCAATACCTGCCCCGGATAGATTTTATCGGGATGGGTCAGCATCGGCTTGTTCGCCTCGAAAATTTCCATGTAGCGGTTGGCACTTCCCAGCGTTTTCTTGGCAATGGCCGACAGGGTATCGCCCTTCTCGACCGTGTGGAACACGGCTTCATCGGCGTGATCGTCCTCGACCTCGGCCACGCCTTCCACGTTGCCCACGGCCAGGATCACCTTCTCGCGCATTTCCGGCGACACCGCCGCCCCCGAGATTTTGACCTTGTCGCCCTCAACCGTAATGTCCAGACCCTCGGCATTCAGCCCCAGATCCTCGACCTCTTTCTTCAAAACCGCAGGCGTCGGCTCTGCCGCCAGTTTCTTGCCCGAGCTTTTCCAGAAATTGAACAGTCCCATTTCAGTCCCCTTTGCGAATGGTTCAAAAGAAACAAAACCCGACCGAAATAACATCGACAAGGGGAAAAGCCGGAAAATCGCCTCAAATGCGCAGCAGCGACCCCTGACGCCCCGGCAGCCAGCCCCAACACCCCGGCTCTTTCTTGGCGCAAATATCCCCGCCGGAGGCTCCCGCCCCCTCGGCTCGTATCACGTCAATACGGCAGCAGCGCCTCGCAACCATCCGGCGTGCGCGACAGCGCACACCTTTGGGTCAGCCATCCGTGAATTGCAGCCGCGCCAGACGCGCATATAGCCCGCCTTCGGCCACCAATTCATCATGGGTGCCTTGCGCCACGATCCGGCCCTGATCCATCACCACGATGCGATCCGCCTTTTTCACCGTCGCCAGACGGTGCGCCACGATGATCGTGGTCCGGGTGCGCGACAGTTCGTCCACCGCGGCCTGTACCGCGCGTTCGCTTTCGGCATCCAAGGCGCTGGTCGCCTCGTCCAGCAGCAGCACCGGCGCATCGCGCAGAATGGCGCGGGCAATGGCGATCCGCTGTTTCTGCCCGCCGGACAACATGGTTCCGCGTTCGCCAACCTGACTGTTGTACCCGTCAGGCAGGCGCATGATAAAATCATGCGCGGCGGCGGCCTGTGCGGCGGCTTCGACCTCGGCATCGGTGGCATCGGGACGACCGAAGCGGATATTTTCCCGCGCCGTTGTGGCAAAAATCACCGGGTCTTGTGGCACCAGCGCCAACGATTTGCGGAACGCATCGCGATCCATATCGCGCAGGTCGGTGCCATCCAGAAGGATACGGCCCGATTGCGGATCATAGAACCGTAGCAACGTCTGAATGATCGTGGTTTTCCCCGCCCCGGACGGGCCAACCAGCGCCACGGATTCGCCGGGCCGGATGGTCAGGGCCACATCGTCCAGCGCCGACACATCAGGCCGCGACGGATAGCGGAACCCGACATGATCAAAGGTAATCGCCCCGGTCACAGGCGACGGCACCGCCAGCGGCTGTTCGGGATCGGCCACGCTGTCCGTGGCCCGCAGCAGTTCCACCAGACGTTCGGTTGCGCCAGCCGCGCGTTGCAATTCACCCCAGATTTCAGACAAGGCGCCCACGGCCCCCGCCACCATTACCGAATAGATCACGAATTGCACCAATGCGCCCGGCGTCATGGCCCCGGCGCGCACATCATGCGCCCCGATCCACAACACGCCCACAACGCCAGAAAACACCAGAAAGATCACGATCACCGTCATTATCGCGCGGGTCGTGATCCGGCGGCGGGCGGAATCATAGCTTTTTTCCGTCACATCCGCGAAATCCCGGATCGCGGCGGATTCATTGGTAAACGCCTGCACCGTCTGGATGGATTGCAGCGCTTCGGCGGCATGGCCGGACGATGCCGCGATCCAGTCCTGATTTTCACGGCTCAGCACGCGCAATTTGCGGCCCATCGTCAGAATCGGCACAATCACCAGCGGCACGATCAACAGCACCAGCCCCGTCAGCTTGGCCGAGGTCAGCAGCATCAGCGCCATGCCCCCAACAAACAGCAGCACGTTGCGCAGCGCCACCGAAATCGACGACCCGATAACAGACAGGATCAGCGTGGTATCCGTGGTGATCCGGCTGACAACCTCGCCGGTCAGGATATTATCAAAATAGGCGGGTGACATGCTGACGATGCGTTGGAACACCGCCTTGCGAATGTCAGCGACCACCCGTTCGCCCAGCCGCGTGACCAGCGCATAGCGCAGCCCGGTCCCCAAGGCCAGCAACGCCGCCAGCGCCAGCGCCGCGCCGAAATACCGATCCAGTAGCATCCCGGCTTCGGTTCCGAAATTATCGACCACACGGCGCACCGCCAGCGGCAGCGCCAGTGACACGCTGGCGGTCAGCGTCAGCGCCAGACCAGCCAGAATAACCATGCCCTTATACGGGTTCAGAAACGGCCACAGATCGCGCAGCGCCCCCACCCGCTTGGACTTTTCGCGTTCTTCGGTGACGGTAACGGGTCCACGCGCCATGACGTTCCTTTCCACATCCTGCGCAGGCGGGTTTATGCCAAGGCGCCGATCCGGGCAACCCGCCCGTATGTCGCGGACCAGACAAACACCAAATAGGTGAACTTTTCCAACAAAATCATTCAGGCCGCGAAGCCCCTGCATACCGTAGGAATACCGTGTCGTTCGCGGGTTGATTTCCCCCTCAGAACCGCGACAATCGCGCGGCACAGCAGGCCGGGCATCGGCCCGCAGGGTTTCAAGCACTTAGGGAGGACATCCTATGACTGACATTTCACGCCGCGGCGCCTTGGGCCTGCTGGGCGGGGCGGCTGCCCTGCCGATGCTGGGATCGCCCGCATTCGCCAACACCAAGGTGACGGTTGGCGCGCTGAACTTCACCAGCCACGCCGCCAGCTTTGTTGCGTTCGAGCGCGGTTATTTCGCCGAGGCCGGTCTGGATGTGGAATTCAAATTCTTTCAGGCAGCGCAACCGATGGCCGTCGCCATTGCCTCGGGCGATGCGGATTATGCCGTGACTTCGATCACCGGCGGGCTGATTTCGCTGGCCGAAAAAGGTGCAACCAAGGTGATCGGCGGTGCCCTGACCGAAGAAAAAGGCATCGACGGTCAGAAAATTCTGGTGTCCGACGCGGCCTATCAGGCGGGTGTGACCACGCCCAAGGCGCTGGACGGCAAAAAGTTCGGCATCACTCAGGCGGGTTCGTCCTTCCATTACATGGGCGCGAAGATCGCGCAGGCCGAAGGTATCGCACTGGAATTCACGCCGCTGCAAAAAGTGGGCGCTGTGATCGGTGCGCTGAAATCGGGCCAGATCGACGCGTGGTCGATCGTACCGCACATCGCCAAACCGCTGGCTGGGTCCGGCGCGGTGCATATCATCGGCAACGTGGCCGATTACATCCCGAACTATCAGGTCACGACTGTGTTCACCTCGGCCAACAATGCCGCGAATGAACGCGCCAAGACCGAAGCCTTCCTCAAGGCGTTCTCGAAGGGGGCGGCAGATTTCAACGCGGCCTTGGTGGACAAAACTACCGGCGAGGCAGATGCCGAGGATATGATCAAGCTGATCCATAAATATGTCTATGCCGACAAACCCTATGACAAGGCCAAGCCGGGGATCGTCAACGGTGCGATGCGGATCAACGAAGGTGCCGCGCTGAACACCACCTCGGTTCAGGATCAACTGGATTGGTTCAAATCCGAAGGACTGGTCAAAGACAGCGTAACGATGGATATGCTGGTCGACAGCTCTTACGTCCAGACCATGTAATTGACCTTTGGGCCTGCCCTGTCCGGGGCTGGCCCACCCCCTGCCTTTCCCTGCCTTTCCCTGCCAGAACCGGCCCAAACTGTCCGAATCCCATGCAACTGACCCTTGACGCCGTATCCCATCGCTATGCCGATGTGACGGTCCTGTCCGATATTTCCCTGACCATCCCCGAAGGCCAAATCGTCTGTATCGTCGGCCCATCGGGCTGTGGGAAATCCACCTTGCTGCGGTTTTTGGGCGGGCTGGAACGCCCCGATCAGGGGCAGGTTTTGCAAAATGGTCCGGTGCCACAGGGGTGCCTGAACCCGCTGACCTATGTGTTTCAGGATTTCGCCCTTTTGCCGTGGCGGGACGTGGCCGGGAATGTTTCGCTGGTGCTGGAAGATCACGGCATTCGCGGGACCAAGGCGGCAGCCGTTATTGATGACGTGCTGGCCCGCACGAAACTGTCGGATTTCCGCGCCGCACTGCCCAAGCAACTGTCCGGCGGGATGAAGCAACGTGTTGCCATCGCCCGCGCGCTGGCGGTCAACCCGGCTGTGATGCTGATGGATGAACCGCTGTCGGCGCTGGATGCGCAAACGCGCGAATTGTTGATGGATGATCTGATCGCGCTGTGGACCCGCGCGCCCTTTACCGCCGTCTATGTCACCCACAACCTGTCCGAGGCCGTCCGGCTGGGCCATAAGATCGTGGTTCTGTCCCGCCGTCCCGGCACGATCCGGGAAATCGTTGAAATCGACATTCCCCTGACAGAACGCCACGCTGGCGACCCGGTGTTAGAAACACACCAAGCCCGCCTGTGGCAGCTTATGCGCGAAGAAGCCGAAGCCGCCGACAAGGAGCTGGGCCATGTCTGATAACACCCACCAGAACCCGCAGCCCGTCCCCTTTCGCGGGGGGGGCTTCCGGCCTCAGCGCATTCGCGGCGTGGGGCTGGCCGTTTTCATTTTGCTGATTGCCTTTGTCGAATGGGGAACGCGGGTCGGGTTTATCTCGAACCTGACGCTGCCCCGCCCGTCAGCCGTGTTTGCCACGTTTCAGGATTTGATTGAAACCGGGATGCTGTGGAAACACCTGTTGCCCTCGCTGTCACGTCTGGCTGTGGGGGCCGCGCTTGGGGTGACTGTGGGCGTCGGGGTCGGCGTACTGATCGGCCTGTTCAGCCTGATCCGTGCCGGGCTGGTCCCGCTGGTGGCCGCCCTGTTCCCGATTCCGAAAATCGCGCTGCTGCCGCTGTTCGTGATCTGGTTCGGAATCGACGAAGGGTCAAAATACGCGCTGATCGCCCTGGGGACGTTCACCCCAACCGTGGTGGCCACCTATGGCGCGGTCGATAACGTGGACCGCACCCTGATCCGCATGGGCCAAAGCTTTGGTCTGGGCTGGTTCAGCATCGTGCGTAAAATTGTACTGCCGGGGGCATTACCGGGTATCCTGTCCGGCCTGCGCGTCAGCATCGCCATCGGGATCATCCTGCTGGTGGCGGCGGAAATGCTGGGTGCCCAATACGGGATCGGTGCCTATATCCTTGAGGCGGGATCGTTATACGATCTGGAACGCCTGTTCGCGGGCGTTGTCATCCTGTCCGGCTTGGGCGTTCTGACATCCGGCCTGATTGGCTGGATCGAACGCCGCGTTCTGGCATGGCGGGTCTGATCCCGCCAGAAGCCGCCGTAGCAACACACCAATCCCCCGCGACCGAGGATCAGAAGCACCAATTTGTGTGGAGAATGGAGCGGGCGGCGGGAATCGAACCCGCGTCATTAGCTTGGAAGGCTAAGGTCTTACCACTACACAACGCCCGCGTAGCGAAGCACGGGATAGGACACTGATCCGCGAAGGTCAAGCCCGGTTTCACCCGATTGGCGACGGTTTATGAATATGCTAGGGCGCGACCAACCAAGGATGCCAACCATGCCCGCCTATCGCCTGCGCTATCGCAATCTGTCCGGTCCCGATCCCATGACACCGATCACCGCCCAACTGGACGCCGCCAGCGAACAGGCCGCCATTGCCGCGCTAAAGGCACAGCACAGCGGGCAGGATTTGCGAATTGAACGGGTCACATCCGACATCCCTGCCCCGCGCAAACGGCGGTCGCGCAACGAATGGATCATTCTGGCGCTGGTGCTGACCATCGGGGCGGTGCATCTGGCTAATCGCTGGCTGCGATAGCCCGCCGACGGGCTGGGAATCGTCTTGGCGGCAGGGGACCGGGACGTTAGACAGGCTGTCCAAGTTCCATCAATCAGAGGGCCTTTTATGTCCATCGACGCCGTGGCCGAACGCCGTATTCCGATCCTGATCGCGCAGGAAATCCAAGCCCGCCCCGAACAGGTGGCCGCCGCAGTGAAGCTGCTGGACGAAGGCGCGACCGTGCCATTTGTCGCCCGCTACCGCAAAGAAGTCACCGGCGGGCTGGATGACACCCAGTTGCGCGCACTGGCGGATCGGCTGGGCTATTTGCGGGAACTGAATGACCGGCGCGGGGTGATTTTGGCCTCGATCACGGAACAGGGCAAACTGACGCCCGATCTGGAAAAGGCGATTGCCGGGGCTGAAACCAAATCCGCGCTGGAAGACATTTACCTGCCCTACAAACCCAAACGCCGCACTCGCGCCATGATTGCCCGTGAAAACGGTCTGGAACCGCTGGCACAGGCCATTCTGGCAGATCGGCAGGCCGACCCGGAAACGTTGGCGGCGGGGTATCTGTCGGAAAACGTGCCGGATGTTAAATCCGCACTGGACGGGGCGCGCGATATTATCGGGGAAAACCTGTCGGAAAATGCCGATCTGTTGGGCCGGTTGCGCGAATTCCTGATGCGCGAAGCACAGGTGACATCCAAGGTGATCGACGGGCAGGAAGCGGCAGGCGCGAAATATTCCGATTATTTCGACCAGTCCGAAGCATGGGCAACCATTCCATCACACCGGGCGCTGGCGATGTTCCGGGGCCGCAACGAAGGCATCCTGCAAGTCGACATCGTGGTGGATGCCGATGCCGCACCGGGGCAGAACCGGGCCGAACA
Source organism: Thalassovita litoralis (assembly GCF_900182725.1). Lineage (GTDB taxonomy): Bacteria > Pseudomonadota > Alphaproteobacteria > Rhodobacterales > Rhodobacteraceae > Thalassobius > Thalassobius litoralis. The sequence goes on along the minus strand of NZ_FXTO01000040.1, from coordinate 8,008 downwards.
AATGGTCGCGGCCACCTTGCAGACAGCCGGGAATGGGCCGGGGGATCAATGGCTGCGCAAAATGGCGGGGTTCGTGTGGCGGGTGAAGCTGCATATTTCCCTGTCTATCGACCTGCTGACGGAACTGCGCCGCCGCGCCGAAGAAGACGCAATCAACGTTTTTGCCCGCAACCTGAAGGATCTGTTGCTGGCCGCCCCCGCCGGGGCCAAGGCCACTTTGGGGCTGGACCCCGGCATCAGAACCGGGGTGAAATGCGCCGTGGTGGATGCCACCGGCAAATTGCTGGAAACCGCCACGATTTACCCGTTCCAGCCCAAAAACGATGTGCGCGGGGCGCAGGCCACGCTGGCGGAACTGATCGCACGGCATAAGGTCGACCTGATCGCCATTGGCAACGGAACCGCCAGCCGCGAAACGGAAAAGCTGGTCGGGGATCTGCTGGGTCTGATGCGATCCGCGAAAAAACCGACCAAGGTGGTCGTCAGCGAGGCGGGGGCTTCGGTCTATTCCGCGTCGGAACTGGCGGCACAGGAGTTTCCGGGGCTGGATGTGTCCTTGCGCGGGGCGGTGTCCATCGCCCGCCGCCTTCAGGACCCGCTGGCCGAACTGGTGAAGATCGAACCCAAATCCATTGGCGTCGGCCAATATCAGCATGATGTGGATCAGCGCCGCCTTGGCAAATCTCTGGATGCGGTGGTCGAAGACGCGGTGAACGCGGTTGGGGTGGATGTGAACACCGCCTCGGCCCCGCTGCTGGCGCGGGTGGCCGGGATCGGGCCGGGCCTGTCGGATGCCATCGTGGCCCACCGGGACATCAACGGCGCGTTCCGGTCCCGCAAGGAATTGCTAAAGGTCGCGCGGCTGGGGCCGAAAGCCTTTGAACAATGCGCCGGGTTCCTGCGGATCACCGACGGGGCGGAACCGCTGGATGCCTCGTCCGTTCACCCCGAGGCATATGACGTCGCCCGCAAAATCGTGGCCGCCTGCGGGCGTGACCTGCGCACGCTGATGGGCGATCCGGCCCCGCTGAAACGGCTGGATGCGGCGGATTTCGTAACCGACAGCTTCGGCCTGCCCACTGTGCGCGACATCCTGTCGGAACTGGAAAAACCCGGCCGCGATCCCCGGCCCGAATTCAAGACCGCCACCTTTACCGACGGGGTCAATGAAATCACCGATCTGAAACCGGGCATGTTGCTGGAAGGCACTGTGACCAACGTGGCCGCTTTTGGGGCTTTCGTGGATATCGGCGTGCATCAGGACGGGCTGGTTCATGTCAGCCAGATCGCGGATCGTTTCGTAAAAGACCCGCATGAGGTGGTCAAAGCTGGCGATGTCGTAAAGGTCCGCGTGACCGAGGTGGACGTGCCCCGCAAACGTATTGGCCTGTCGATGAAAAAAGACGCCGGGCGCGGATCGGACCGGGGCGACAGGCCGCAGCGGGATACCGGACCGCGCGGGGGCGCCCCCCGTAGCGGCAACACCGGCCCGCGCGGCGGCAAATCCGCCCCGCCCCGTCAAAATGACATGGGCGGTCTGGGTGCCGCACTGCTGGATGCGATGCGTAAAAAATAAAGCCAGAACATAAAAGGGCGGGAAAATCCCCGCCCTTTTTCAATCACATATGCCGCACAAGACTGCCTGAAAATTCCAACACCTGATGAACAACACCGGGCATGAACCTTAACGCCCCTTCGCCTTTCATCTTGCCAAAAATACTCAGAATCCTGCGCTCTCCACGGGTGCCGCGCCTGAATGTCAGGCCTGCGCCAAACCTGGACGCGCTTTCAGCAGGCCTTGGGTGATCAACCCGGCCAATACGCATTTCAGGATGTCACCGGGAATGAACGGTGTCGCCAGCAACGCGGCTTCGGCCAGAGTTTTATCCAGCTTGATCGCCATGCCGACAATGCCCAGCACGTTCAGCACGACCACGCCGCCGATCAGCGCCGCAACTGCGGGGAAAACAAACCCGCCCCGGTCCCGCCACATCTGTGCCAATGCGCCCGTCACAAAGGCCGCGACCGGGAAGCCGATCAGATAACCCATCGTCACGCCGGAAAACACGCCGATCCCGCCGCGCCCACCGGCCAACAGGGGCAGCCCCAGCGCCACCAGCCCCAGGAACAGCAACACAGCCAAGCCGCCGCGTTTGGCACCCAGCACTGTGCCGCACAGCATGATGCCCAGCGACTGCGCCGAAATCGGCACGCCTGACATCAGGGTGAATTTGGGAACCAGCCCCAGCGCCGCAATCAATGCGGCGAAAAGGGCGATCAGGGTCAGGTTGCGTTCCATTTGGGGTCCTTTCTTGGAAAGCTAGAAAATCAATGCAGCCCGCCACGGGCTTTCAGCGCCTCGGCTGTGTGTTCCGCGTCGTCGACGGCCAGCAGGGCAAAGGGCAGCACCAGCCGCCAGCCCGGTCGCTTGACGGTACGCGCCCGCCACGCCTGCACCAGCAGGCCGCCTTTTTGCGTCAGCACCGGGGTAAAGCGGATCACCAGCGCCACGGACAGCGCCAGTTTGCGCCGGGTGCGCTGCGACACCCCCAGCCGCGCCAGACCGCGCTGGATTACGTCCAGCATATCCTCTAGCCGGGTGGTCAGCGTCACCAGATTGGCCGCCGCAATGGCCGCAATCAGCCGGAGCACCACCACCGCGCCTTCGGTGGTGCGTCCCACGGCCAGATGCCAGATCATAATCACCGCCACGAACCAGAATACGGGTCGCATCAGCCGCGCGCCCTGCCGTGTGAACCGTAGCCCGCCGGGCAGATAAGCCGCGCAGACTGCCGCCACGACTGCCGCGCTCAGCGCCACGCCGTCCATATAGAAAATCGCCAGCGTAAAGCCCGACAACCCCAGCAGCTTTGGCCCCGCAGGCCAAGCGTGATATGGGGTACGAATATCAGAGGTCAGCGAGATCATCCGCCCCTCCCCAGTCGCGCATCTGTGCCTCGTAGACGGGCAAGACCTGCGCAGGCGGGCCATCCATGCGAAGCTGCCCCTGTTCCATCCAGATCACCCGGTCATAGGCTTCAATCGCGCTCAGATCATGGGTGATGTGGATCAGGTTTTGCTCCAGCCCATCCAGATAGCGCCCCAAACGCAGGGTAGTGGCCAAATCCAACCCGGCAAAGGGTTCGTCCAGCACAATCACCTGCGGCGCCATCATCAGCACCGCCATCAGGCACACCAAATGCCGCTGTCCCTGTGACAATCCATGAACAGACCGATCAAACCAGCCCGACCGCCCGAAACGATCCAACATCTGTTCTGCCTGTACGCGGGCCTGTGTGCGGGACATACCCTGTGCGGTCAGCCCAAAGGTCAGTTCTTCGCCCACCGTGGGGAAAATAATCTGGTGATCCGGGTTCTGAAACAGAATCCCAACCGTGGAAATCGCCGCCTTGCGATCCGTAGCCACGGCGACGCCATTCACCGTAACCTGCCCCTGATCCGGTGCAGCCAGCCCAGCAATCAGCCGCGCCAATTGCGATTTACCGGACCCGTTACGCCCCACAACCCCCACACGGCGCTGATCCAAACGCAGGCTGAAACCATCGAAAACCTGTGTGGTTTCACGGGCATAGCGGATATTTTCCAGCACCACAGGGACCACAAGGGCCTGCTTCGCTTCATCCGCCTGAATATGCTGCATTTGCATCATCTTCTCCTGTCAGCGGCGGGGATACAGCGAATCCTAAACCGGGAACAAGGGTCGCGCATAGCAATTACCACGCTAAATACCGTAAAAATACGGTATTTATCTGGATGCCGCCCTAGGCATCCGTCAGGCTGATACGGTGTTACCCTTTTTTGAATGCCTGCTTGGCCACCTCGATCCGGGTTTCCATCATCGACATGTCCCGCAGCAAATCACCCCGGCGGGTACGGTCGGAACAGTCCCGCAATTCGGCCCGCAATGCCGCCAGTTCCCGCGACAGGGCCACAAATTCCGGCACCGCCCCGTTTTCGCGGATCAATCGGTTGAAAAGCGCATTTTCCGGGTCATCGCAGGCGGGCAAAGGCCGCCCCGCACCGGACAGGTTATCAAAAGCCCCCTCGGATTCGGCCTGCGCGATTTTCTGATTGATCAGGTCAATCAGCGGGTGGTCCATGCTCATGTCAGGCGCGTCCGGCCTCGGGCGACAGCAGCAGCGCATCAACCCCCAGCGATTTCAGCGCCGCCCCCCATTTGCCCCGATCCGGCAGATCAAACACCAGTTCCATATTGGCGTCACAGGTCAGCCACGCATTCTGTGCCAGTTCATCCTCTAATTGCCCCGGTCCCCAACCGGCATAGCCGATCACCACAAGCGCCCGCTCGGGGCCTTTGCCTTCGGCAAACGCCTCCAGAATATCCAGCGTCGCGGTCATGCCAAACCCACCTTCGACCTTCAGGGTATTGATAAGGCTGACATAATCCAGCGAATGTAGCACGAATCCCCGCCCCGGCTCGACCGGGCCGCCAAAGGACACGCCCATCTGGCGACTGTCTGGCCCGTGGTCGATGGATAGCTGATCCAGCATATCCGCCAGTTCCACCTCTTCTGTCGGTTTATTGACGATCAGCCCCATCGCCCCTTCTGGGGAATGGGCGCAAATCAGGACAACAGCCCGCTCAAATCGCGAATCTCCCATACCGGGCATTGCGATCAGCAACTTTCCTGTCAGGTCCAACTGTGTCTGTGACGGTTCCATAAGACAAAGATATGTCTGCCCTGCCCCGTGGTCCAGCACCCGCGACAGAAAAACCACGACGCACGGCATTGTCACGACCGCTCGCCCGAAAGTGAGTTGGCAAGACGCGGATTTTCGCCCATCTCATAAGCATGATAAAGACGCTTACCCTTGCTGCACAGATCACATTCGCCGCGCTTGGCCTGTTCTCCGGGCCGGTGCAGGCGCAGACACAGCAAATGGTGTCCCTACAAATCCTGCCCGGATGGCGCGGCACTGACGGCACTCATATTGCGGCGCTGAAAATTGAACTGGCACCGGGGTGGAAAACCTATTGGCGCGCACCGGGGGACGCCGGTATTCCGCCGATGATCGACTGGTCCGCATCGGATAACCTACACGCCATGCGGCCGGCATGGCCCACCCCCATCGTATTTTCGCAGAACGGTATGAAATCTGTGGGCTACAAGGATGAACTGATCCTGCCCGTAGTGTTGACACCGCAAGACCCCAACAAACCCATCGCCCTGCGGGGCGACGTGCAGATCGGTATCTGCAAGGACATCTGCGTTCCTGCGGAACTCAGCTTCGACATGCCGCTGCCGCTATCGCATCATCAGGACCGCACGATCGCACAGGCCTTGTCCACCCAACCCCTGACGGCCCGACAGGCCGGGGTGGGCCACGTCAGTTGTGACATGTCGCTGACCCCGGATGGTCTGTCACTGACCGCCCATCTGACCTTGCCACCAACCGGAATGCAGGAATATGCCGTGGTCGAAACCGCCGATCCGCAGGTGTGGGTCGCCGAAAGTGAAACCCACAGACAAGGGAATACTCTGACGATCCGCACGGAACTGGTCCACATGGATGGCGGTGCCTTTGCGCTGGATCGGTCGGGGCTGCGGGTGACTGTGCTGGGCAGCGACCATGCCGTTGATATTCAGGGATGCCCGTCAGAGTAACCAATCCCCGCGCGCTTACCCCCGCCGCGCGGCTGGGGAATGAGTATTTTTGATCAGAAAGAAGCAGGCCGGTTTCTTTCTGATCAGAAATACTCTGGGGGGGTGGGCGCCGCAGGCGACCGGGGGCAAAGCCCCCATGCCCAACCCGCCCGCCAGACGCCCCGCTATTGAAACCGGGCCGGGGAATAGGGGGCCAGATCAAGATTTGGCGTACGGCCACTGACCAGTTGCGCCAGTATTTGCCCCGTGCGCGGTCCACCCGTCAAACCAACATGGTGGTGGCCGAAGCCCATGAATGCCCCGCGCAGCCCCGGCACCGCACCGATGACAGGCAAGGAATCCGGCAGAACCGGACGGTGGCCCATCCATTCCGTTGCCTCGTCCCATGTCAGGCCCGGCATGGCGGCGCGGGCCTGTTTCAACAGCAGCCGGAAGGGCGCACGTGACGGAAGCGCGTTCAGCCCGCCAAATTCTACGATCCCGGCCAGACGCAAGCGCCCCTCCATCGGGGTGGCGACGAATTGGCCAGCATTCACCAGAATAGGGTGTTTCGGCATGACCGAGGGATTCCACAATTCGATATGGTAGCCGCGTTCGGATTCAACCGGGGTTTTCAGCCCCAGTTTGCGCCCCAGTGGCCCGGACCACGCGCCCGTGGTGATCACCACCGCGTCGCACTCCAGCGTGGTGCCATCCAACCGCAGGCCGGTGACGCGCCCCTGATCCTGTATCACGTCGGTCACATCTGCCCGCAGAACCCGGCCACCCAATGTTTCCAGATGCGCGGCAAGGGTTTTGACATACGCCCCCGGATCGGTAATCCGTCCGTGACCGGAAAACGCGGCCCCAAACCCCAGATCGCCGGTCAGGGCCGGGTCATAGCCCCGCAGCGCGGCACCTTCGTATTCCTGCCATGTAAACCCGTTTTCGCGTTTCAGCGCATAGGTATACGCATCGGCCTTGAACGCGGCCCGGTCGCGGTAAACATAGGTAAAATCGCAGGGCTGGATATAGCGTGCCGCCGGGGTATCAGCCGCCAGCGCCTGATGATCGGCAAGGCTGTCACCGATGATCGGCGTCAGCGCGCGGGCCGTTGCGCGGGCATCGCGATCATTGGCATGGGACAGATAGCGCAGCAGCCACGGGGCCAGTCGCGGCAGGTAGCCCCATTTCAGGAACAGCGGTTTCGCCGGGTTCAGCAAATAGGCCGGGGCCTGTGCCAGCAGCCCCGGAACGGGGACAGGCACCACCGCACAAGACGCCAGAACGCCACCATTGCCATAGGACGCGCCTTCGGCCGGGCCAAGCCGGTCAATCAGCGTCACCTGCAATCCAGCGCGTTGCGCCCAAATCGCGGTGGCAGTGCCAACGATCCCTGCCCCGACGATTGCAATGTGATTTACCGTCATCCGCTGGCTGCTCCTTCTGGTTGTGGGCGGCTGCAAATACGACCGCATGATGACCGGGTGCCACGACAAAGCCAACCCCCGTGAAAATACGGCGTGACACAGGTAACGGGGAATGTCACGAAAAGGCGATTACTATTCTGTGTCTATCTGTGTAAGTTCCATATGTACCGTTAGATTTCGATCAGACCCAAAGGACTGAACCGCGATGAAACCCGTTGCTTTTGCGCTTGCTGCCCTGCTGACCTTGCCCGCCCCGGTTTGGGCTGCGCCAAGCGGGGTGAAGCAACTGGCACTGGCGCAGGACTTGTTCGCCTATGGCGTGGATATGCGCGACCCTCTGGCGGTTTTGACAGCCGCCAAAATCACCGCGGCCATCCCCGTGACAGAACTGGCCCGCCCCGTGGAAACCCGCCCCGGCGCGTCTGCGGCAAATCAGGACGGAACCGAAGACGGGGGCTTGCCGCCCTCGGCCCCGGAAATGTTTGCCGTGGCCCGTGATTTCGCAGGTGGGGATGATTACCTGCTGTCCCTGATCGAAGATGCCGAGGTCGAGGGCCATCGCGGCGCGGTGGACGGGGCGTCACGCACGCTGAACCGTTTGCAGGCCGGATATATTGACATGGTCAAGGTCGAGTTTAAGGGCGGCGAACTGGCCGAACTGGCGATCCTTGGGGCCGAGGGGGCCAATCTGGACCTGAAGATCACCGATGCACAGGGCAAAACCATCTGCATCGAACGCGGCAATTCAGACAAACTCTATTGCGCGTGGACCCCGGCCAGCGATGGCATATTCTATGCCGAGGTCGAAAACCTGAGCAGCCAGCGGAACAGTTATTATTTGCTGACGAACTAGGCTCAGGACTCATAACCAAAACATGACTGTTGCGGCGAGAGCGATGGCCGAGAGGAAGACTTCGGGGCAGCGGTCATATCGGGTGGCGACCCGCCGCC
>NZ_FXTO01000039.1 GCF_900182725.1 Thalassovita litoralis | reverse complement strand
GGGAAAGAACGGTCGCAGCCGCGCCATCTGTTCGTCGGTCAGCCAAAATAGATTGCTCATGATACCCCCTGAAAGTTTGGGGATTTGAAGCATGCGACCAATGCGATCTCAAGCCGATTAATGGGTCCTGAGCCTAGGAAGGGCATGGGCGCCGCGTCCATTGCGATGATCGCAACGCGCGGAGTGCTGGTGAAAGAGGTTTATCATGGCTGATTTGTTTCTGGATTGGGGCGCACTGGGGGCTTTGAACTCGGCTGTTGGGCCGATGTCGACGGTGGATACCGGCGGTGTGACGGTGAATGTGGGGTTCAACGCCGTGGACGAGGGCGCACAGGCCTATGTCATGGGAACGGATACCTACGTTGCCCCCGGTGAAGATTTCGATCCGAATTCAGTTGCCAAGCTGCTGGGTCTGGGCGGCGAAGGCGGCACCGACACCACCTCGATCACGACGCTGGAGTTCAGTTCTTCGGACAATCTGTTCGGCGATGATGTTCAGAATGTCAGCTTCCGTATTTCGGACATCGATTCCGGCGCGGACCCTTATACCGCCAGCGGGACTTCGATGCTGGATGTGGTCACTGTCCGGGCCTATGACGCGTCGGGCAATCTGATCGGCGTAAATTTCACCGCTGGCAGCGCGGTTACAGCCGCTGGCGATACGCTGACCGGCGGTCCCATGAATTATGAACCGACTGATGGCGACGCCTCGGTGCTGGTGGAGATCGCAGGTCCGGTTTCCCGGATCGAGATCGAATATGCCAACGAAGGCGACGGCGCGCAGCGTATCTATGTCAGCGACGTGCATTTCCAGACCACCGACAATTGCGACCCCGAGGATGGCGACCGTGATGGGGACGGGTGGCGACGATCTGATCGACACCTCTTATGATGGCGACCCGGATGGCGATTTCGTTGATGCTGGCGACAATATCTTCCCCGGCAATGATCCTGATGACGATATCATCTATGGGTATGATGGTGACGACACCATTCAGGGCGGCAACGGTGAAGACACGATCTACGGCGGTGACGGGTCGGATTCGATTGAAGGTGGCGATAATCACGACATCATCTATGGGGACAATGAAACCCCGGACGCCAGCGCATTGCCCGATCTGGGCTATCCGGGCCTGTATCCGGCGGATAGCGACCCCGACAACAACCGCGATTATATTCTGGGCGGCGACGGGGCCGATACGATCTATGGCGCGGATGACGACGATACGCTGTATGGCGATGCCGGGAATGATTATCTGGACGGCCAGATTGATGATGACGTCCTGAGCGGCGGTAATGATGATGATACGCTGATCGGTGGGGCAGGGAACGATACCCTGACCGGCGGATCGGGTATTGATGTCATCGACGGCGGTGCAGATCGTGACGTGATCTATGGTATCAATCCGGGTGAACATGTCAGCGGCGGTTCGGCCGGGGACGACTGGGATACGCTGCATCTGACGGGTGGCAATAGCCGCGTTGGAACCACGACCGTTGACAGCGATGGCAACGGGTTCGATGGCACCATCGAATATCTGGATACCGACGGCAATGTGATCGGCACCTCGACCTTTGAAAATATCGAGGAAATCGTGCCTTGCTTTACCCCCGGCACCGTGATCGCCACCCCGCAGGGCGCGCGTCTGGTGCAGGATTTGAAAGTCGGGGACAAGGTGATCACCCGCGACAACGGCATTCAGGAAATCCGTTGGGTTGGTGCCAAGCAACTGACTGGTGTGGAATTGGCGCGGAACCCGCATCTGAAACCGATCCTGATCAAGGCCGGTTCGCTGGGCAACGGTCTGCCGGAACGTGACATGATGGTGTCGCCGAACCACCGTATGCTGGTGAACAACGACAAGGCCGCGCTGTTCTTCGAGGAACGCGAAGTTCTGGCCGCCGCCAAGCATCTGGTCGGTATGGAGGGCATTCACAACGTCAATGTGATGGGAACCACCTATATCCACTTCATGTTCGACCGGCACGAGGTCGTTCTGTCAGATGGCGCATGGACCGAAAGCTTCCAGCCTGGCGACTATACCTTGAACGGTATCGGTGACGAACAGCGTCAGGAAATTCTGGAACTGTTCCCGGAACTGGCTACCGCAGCAGGTATCAACGGCTATCAGGCCGCCCGCCGCTCGCTCAAGGGCTACGAAGCCCGCCTGCTGGTTAACGGCTGATCCCTTTGCTTTGCAGCGACCCACCCGGAATTTTCGGGTGGGGACCGAAAAAGGGGGCGGGGCTGTCCTCTTTTTCTGACCTGACCCGTTTCCGCATCTGCGGGACGGGTCTTTGGGGTTTTTGCTGGCCAGCATGGCGGTTGCCTGTCTTGGTATGGAAACAATCGCCTCAGTTTCCCCGCATTTCCTCGGAAAATGCCTAATTCGCGCCCTAATATTGTCTGGAACCGGGTGTGTAACTGACGCTGAGTTAATTTCCCCGAACGGATCGGGGTACTTTCATGAGGCGCGAACGACATGATACAGCACACAGGATTCCAGGGGCAGAATGTCCCGGTCTGTCGCCCTCAACCGGGTAAGAGGGTTTCATCGTGACGGTTTCGTTTATTTCCTATGGTATTGATGTGGTTCAGGACGCCGATCTGGGGGTCAGTCCGGGAATCGGAAATGATGGCGCGGGGCAGATTACCCTGAATGGCGGCACGCAGATTTTCGGGGATGGCCAGATCGTTCAGGTTTTTGTGGACGATGTGAACGCCGATGGTGAATTGCTGCCCACGTCCCATATCCTGTCCATCAAGGTTTATGACAGCGTTGCAGACTATCAGGCCGGAACCGTGCTGTATGATTATCAGTCTGTGGATTTGCACGGGTCGATTGCGGTGCAGGACAGCCTGACCGGCATGGGCGATACCTATCTGAATATCGACGCCAGTACCTTTGTGTCCGCAGATGCAGGCGCCCCGGCGCTGAGCAATCTGTTTTTTGCCCCCGGCACGGATGCGAATGACAATTATGGCACCCTGACCATCGACCGCGATACCGATGTGGATTTCGACGGCGATGGCGCCATTGCCCCCGGCACTGTCGAAGAAGGCAATACCTGGTTCAATACTGGCTATGCAACGCAAGCCTATGGCCCGATCTCGGACGGGATCGTGACCGGCACGGCGGGCGGTGACGTGATGGAACTGGGCTATGTCGATCCGTCGGATGGCGATGTGATTACCACTGGTGGCGATCAGATCGAAGGTACATTCGGGGATGATACGATTGACGGCGACGCAGGCGACGATGGTGTTTTCGGTGGCGAAGGTAACGATCAGATCACTGGCGGCGTGGGGGATGACTGGGTTGTTGGCGAAGGCGGCGATGACACGATCACCCTGTCTGACGGGTTTGGCAACGATATGATTATGGGCGGTGAAACCGGCGAAACAAATGGCGATCAACTGGACGCCAGCGCCGTAACCGCCAACCTGACCGTGGATTTCAGCGGCACCGACCCCGAGGCGGGCACCGTGTCGGATGGCGTTCAGACCGCCGTATTCAGCCAGATTGAAAGCGTGGTTCTGGGCGGTGGCGATGACACCGTTATTCTGGGCGATGGCGGCGGCACGCGGATGGTGGATGATTTCGCCGGACCCACGGATAATGGCGACGGCAGCTTTACTGGCGTTGATCTGTTAGACGTGACAGGGTTGACGAATGATATAGGCGATCCTGTGACCACGGACGATGTCACCGTACTGGATGATGGCGCTGGCAATGCCGTATTAACCTTCCCCAATGGCGAAAGCCTGACGTTGCGGGGCATTGACCCCGGTAGCCTTGCCCCAACGGCGGCGCTGGTGGCTATTGGCATTCCTGCCGGTGCCGCAACGGGCAACGATTTCATCGTGTCGGGAACGGATGCAGGCGAATGGATCGACGAATTTTACACCGGCGATCCCGATGGTGACATGGTTGATAACGGCGACGCCCGCGACGGATCGGATGACGATCATATTCAGGCGGGCGCCGGGAATGATACCGTGCTGGGGGGATTGGGCAATGACCTGATCGAAGGCGGCGATGGCGATGACCAATTGGAAGGCGGCGATGGCGACGATACCTTCTATGGCGGGGAAGGCGCTGATCACATCTATGGCAATGACGGCAACGATGTCGGTTATGGCGGCGCTGGAAATGACTCTTTCGAAGGGTACGATGGCGACGACTATTTCGAAGGTGGCGATGGCGACGACAAGATCGAAGGCGACCGGGGCAATGACACGCTGATCGGCGGCGCGGGCAATGACTGGATGCGCGGCAGCTATGGCGAAGATTACCTTGAAGGCGGCGAAGGCGACGATTTCCTGTGGACCGGGTATAACGACGACACCATCGTTATGGAGGATAACTTCGGCAACGACACCATTGAAATGGAAGGTCAGGCCGAAACCTATGGCGATGTTCTGGATTTCAGCCGCGTGACCACCGATTTGACGGTGGATATGCGCACCGATGTGCAGGGCAACGGTTTCGTCAGTGACGGCGTGTCGACCGCGAATTATCAAAGCGTGGAACACCTGATCCTTGGGGGGGGAACGAACACAATCCTGCTGGGCCATATTTCCGGCAACGATGCCGTCGAAGGCTTTAGTGGTCCCACGGATAACGGCGATGGCACCTATACCGGCTATGATCAGGTGGATGTCACCAATATGCAGGATGCTGCGGGCGATACCATCGACACCTCGGACGTGATCGTGAGCGATGATGGCAATGGCAATGCGCTGCTGTCCTTCCCCAATGGCGAAACCCTGACGCTTGTAGGGATTGATCCATCCGAAGTGGCCAGCCCGGCGCAATTGCACGCAATCGGCATTCCGCTGCCACCGTCCGTTCCCGATGGTGTGGTCGAAGGCACCACAGGCGACGATCTGATCGACGTGGCCTATACCGGCGACCCCGAAGGCGACATGGTGGATGGTCCCGACGGCGACAACGATGTGATCGATGCCGGGGATGGCAACGATACCATTCTGGCCGGGGCAGGGGATGACACCGTGTATGGCGGCGCGGGGGACGACCTGTTGAATGGCGGCGACGGCGCCGATCAGCTTTATGGCAATGATGGCAACGATAGCTTTGACATGGGCGCGGGGGACAGCGCCTCGGGCGATGGCGGGGATGATACGTTCAACGTGCGCGGGATGCGCGGCGGTCATATGGCCGTTGATGGCGGCGAAACCGGCGAGGTGCTGGGCGATACGCTGAATATCACCGGCCCGGCCACGATTGCCTATGATCCGGATAATGGTGAAAACGGCCATGTCGAATGGCTGGACGGCACGACGCTGGATTTCGCGAATATCGAGAATATCAATTATGTGCCGTGCTTCACCCCCGCCAGCCTGATCAAAACTGCACGGGGCGAAGTTCCGGCCGGGCTGCTGCAATGTGGCGACCGGGTGCTGACCCGCGACAATGGTTTTCAGGAAATCGCCTGGATCGGCCAACGTGCGCTGACCCGACCGGAACTGGAACGTGCGCCAAAATTGCGCCCGATCCTGATCCACAAGGGGGCGTTGGGGCCAAATCAGCCGGAACGCGATCTGTTCGTGTCGCCACAGCACCGGATGCTGGTCAACACCCGCGAAGCCGCGCTGTGGTTCGGTCAGGAAGAGGCATTCGCCCCCGCAATTGCCCTGACGGGCCTGCCGGGCATCCGGCAGGTGCAGGCCCCCGGCGTGACCTATGTGCATTTCATGACGGACCGGCATCAGGTGGTGATGGGCGATGGCGCATGGAGCGAAAGCTTCCAGCCCGGCGACCTGACCCTGTCTGATATGGACCATGCCCAGCGGGAAGAATTGTTTGCGCTGTTCCCGGAACTGGCGCAGGGCCAGACCAGTCAGGTCTACCCTGCGGCCCGCGTCACGCTGACCGCGCACGAGGCTCGGCTCTTGGCGCGTTAGATCACCTGCGCGGCCCGCCACGCAGCCCAGGCTTCGGGGGTATCCAGATCGGTCAGCGCGTGCTGCGCGGGCAGGGGGACCAGATGCACCCGTTGCCTGTGCCGCACGATGACGGACCGCGCCCCTTCGTCGCCGCGCAATTCGGTCAATTCACGTAGCAAATCCTGCGGAAAGATCACCGGATGCCCCGGCGTGCCATCCGCACTGGCCCCGCGTGTAATCGCCCCGGCCTGATGCGCCGCCCAGACTGTTTGCAAATCCATTTCCGTCATTTCCGGCATATCGGCGGGCAGGATCATCACATCTGTCACCGCCTCGGGCAACGCCCGTACCCCCGCCCGGATCGAGGCGGCCATGCCTTCGTCCGCATCCGGCACCCAAATCGGCGTGGCCGCACCAATATGCGCCACGCGCGGATGATCCGGTCCCGGCAGGCACACCATCACCCAGCCACACACAGCCAATGCCCGATTTACCATCACCCGCAGCAGTAGCCCATCCGCCAATGGTTCCAGCAACTTATCCCGCCCCGGTCCCATCCGCGACGACGCCCCCGCCGCAAGGATCATGATACAGCCTGTCATTCACCCCTCCTGCTGCCGGGCCTGCGCCCCTGCTTCTTTTTGATCCTAAATACTCTCGCCGAAGGCGTCCTGCCCTCACCGTCTGCCCCCACTCAGAGAGGGCGGATTTTCAGCTTTGTCACGCGGTTGCCTTCGCGTCCGCGCACTTCGAACCGGAACCCGTGGAAGCTGAACACTTGTCCCACTTCGGGGATCATCTGGGCCTCGTGTATGACTAACCCGGCAACGGTGTTGGCTTCGTCATCCGGCAGCGCCCAATCGGTTGCGCGGTTCAGGTCGCGGAGGGTCATGGCGCCTTCGATCACGAATTGCCCGTCTTTGGTTTTCTGGATCGGATGGGCGGCATCAGGGTCAAATTCATCGGTGATTTCCCCGACGATTTCTTCCAGAATATCCTCTAGCGTGATCAGCCCTTCCAGTGATCCATATTCATCGACCACCAGCGCGAAATGGGTCCGGCGGCGCAGGAATTGCCGCATCTGATCGTCCAGCGTGGTGGTGTCCGGCACGAAATAGGGCGGCATTGCCACGTCCAGAATGTTGAACCCGGTCAGCCCCTTGGCTTCGGGGGTAATGGCCAGCTTGTGCATTCCGCGCAGCAGGTCGCGGGCATGGACCACCCCAAGGATATTATCCGGGTTGCCGCGATAGACGGGCAGGCGGGTGTGATTGCTTTCCAGACATTGCGACAGGATTGCCTCGGGGGTGTCATCGGCATTGATCATTTCAATCTGGCTGCGATGTAGCATGATTTCTTCGACCGCGCGTTCGCCCAGATCCAGCGCCCCCAAAATCCGGTCGCGGTCTTCCTTTTCCACCACACCTTCGGAATGGCCCAGATACAGCGCCCCGGCGATTTCTTCGCGCACGGCCAAAATCTGACTGTCGGGGTCGGCTTTCACGCCAAATACCCGCAAGACGCCCCGCACCAGCCAGCGCACGGCGCTGACCATCGGGGAAAATACGGTAATCACCACCTGAATCGCCGGGGAAACGCCCGCCGCTGCGCGTTCGGCATTGGTGATCGCATAGGTTTTCGGCAGCACCTCGGCAAAGATCAGTACCAGCAGCGTCATCACCAGCGTTGCCAGCGCCACGCCGCTTTCGCCAAACAGATTGGTGAACAGCGATGTCGCCAGTGACGCCGCCAGAATGTTCACCATGTTGTTGCCCAGCAGCACGGACCCGATCAGGCGTTCGTTATCTTCGGTGATTTTCAGGGCGCGTTCCGCCCCGCGTGATCCCTTGTCCGCCTGTGCGCGTAATTTGCCACGGGATGCCGCCGTCAGCGCCGTTTCAGACCCGGAAAAGAACCCCGACAGCACCAGCAGAAACAGGATCGACGCTGTTGTGATCCAGAATGCGCTATCCAGCATCGTGTCGCCCGTTGGGGCGGGGGTGGTTTCCATGTCGTCCCTCGTTGTGCAATTTGCATAGGGTTATGGGGGGCATTGCCCCTTGGTTCAAGGGACGTGGCCGCCTTAGCTGCCGCTATTTTCGCCCTGTGCCAGCGGATGATGTGTCAGCACCAGCCGTTTCAGCCGTTCGTCCAGCACATGTGTATAGATTTCCGTTGTCGATACATCGGCATGGCCCAAAAGCGTCTGAATCGCCCGCAGGTCCGCCCCATTTGCCAACAGATGCGTAGCAAAGGCATGGCGCAGCGTGTGCGGTGTTACGATGTCCGGCGACAGGCCCGCCGTTACCGCCATTTGTTTGATCAACGCAAAGAAACGGTGCCGGGTCAGATGCCCCGCCTTGCCGCGCCCCGGAAACAGGTATTTCGACGGGGTGCCGCCCTTGGCCTTCAGCGCCTCGTTTTCTTGGGCCAGGACCGCGTTCCATGTGGCCAGCGCCTCGCGGGCGGGGGGGGACAGGGGGACCATTCGTTCCTTGCCGCCCTTCCCCATGATCAGCAACATACGCGGATCGCCATGTGTGGCCCCCACGGGCAGCGAAACCAATTCAGTGACCCGCATTCCGGTGGCATAAAGCACCTCTAGCAAACAGGTATTGCGCAGTTGTTCCGGTTTGTTGCGCCCGGTTTTTCGCGCGGCTTTTAGCAGGCGTTCCACATCATCCACAGACAGCACCTTGGGTAGGGATTTCTTGCGCCCCGGTCCCCGGATTTGGATGGCCGGATTGTCGTTGCGCCAGCCTTCTTCAAAGGCAAATCGGTACAGTTGTTTGATCGCAGATAACCGCCGTGCCCGTGTGGCCTGTGACAATCCCTGAGCGTCGCAGTGGATCAGATAGTCCTCGATCACGTCACGATCCAAGGTAACAAAATCCGCCCCACGCGCCTCGGCCCAATCCGCGAAATCTTTTAGGTCGCGGCCATAGGCCAACAGGGTGTTTTGCGCGGCCCCCAGTTCGGCAGCCTGTGCTTCCAGCATGGCGGAAATCCAGCGATGCGCATTCATCATGGGGTCCTTTGCAACAGTAAGGCCTGCAACCCCGCCTGCCGGGCGGTATCTTCCAGCCCCAGCGCCCGGAACGTGGCCAGTGCCGTGACCAGATCCTTGGTTTCGCCGCGCATGGCGCTTTGATATAGCAGCATCGCCTGCAAGATGGCTTCGCCGACGCGCCCATCGGCCAACGCCACAGACAGATCGGTGGGCAGCTCGCGCGTCTGAAATCCGCTGACGATCGCGCGTTCCAATGGGGTTGCGGCCGACGCCGGTCGCGGCTGTCCCTTGGCCAAAGAGGTCAGGAACAGGCGCGCGGGAAAGTTTTCCCCCTTGGTCTGGGCGATCTGTTCGTATTCGGGCGACAGCAACGCAATCGCATAGGCCAGATCGGCGGCTTCGCCCCCCAAGGGCAGATGCGCCAGGTCTTTGCCGTATAGCCGGGCAAATGGCACCTCCAGCCGGGCGGCCTGCATGGTGCGCCACGCGTTCGGCAAGGCCCGCGCCACGGCACCGGGATCGGTAGACCGGATGGCGGTGTCAAAGCGTTGCACCGCCTCGACCCGGTCCCAGATACCACCGGATGCCGCAGGCAGGCGTTCTGAATACACGCCCAGCAGGCGGTTTTCCGGTAAGGCGGCGGTTTGGGCCAGACGTTCAGCCGCTTCGATCCGGGCCTTCCAGCCGGACATATCGCGCAGATCGGCCACGGCAAAGGCCCGTGGCAGCGGCGCGGTGGGCAGCGGTTCGCCCACGGCTTCCCACAGACGGAACACCAATGGCGTTGGACGGACCGGGGGTAGGGGCAGCGGATCGTCCTCGAACTCCTCGGGGTCCAGAAAATGCGACAGCAGGGATTCTTCTTGCTGGCTGAGCAGGCCCAGCGTTTGTGCGGTGCTGAGCGTCAACGCCGCCGCCCGCCAGTCGCCCATCCGCGCCGTACAGAAAATCCGCGCCGCATAGGATGGGGCCAGCCCCGGTGATTTCACCAGTTCGGCACAGGCCTGATCTTCGTCTCCGGTCAGAAGCGTGGCATCGAACCAGCGCGAAAACAGCGGTTTCGTGGTTGGCCCGGCCCGTTCCAGCAATGCCTGTGCCGGTTCCACAGCACCCAGATCAATCAGCATGTCCAGCCGGGTTGACAGAAACGCCCCCACATTGCCCGTATCAATGGGCGGCTCTGCCTCGGCCAATAGCAGGGTATAGAGCAGCGATTGCATGGCAGGCAGATCGGCCAGCCGTTGCGTCTGCATCAATGTTGCAACGCGCTGGAATCTGCTGCTTTGCCACAACGATCCGGGCAGCCCCGTGACCGAGGACGGCAATAACCCCACCGAATCCCGTGCCGGTTCCCCCAGCGGCGTGACGGATATATCGGGCGTGGTGACACCGCCGGAAACGGGCGGTTCAGCCGCGCCCGGCAAGGGCTGGATCACCGGGACGGGATCATTCAGCCAATCAATCGCCGACAGCGGCGGCCCGGCCTGCGCCGCCACAGGCACCAGCGCAAGCGCCAGTATCTTAGCCCGCATCAAGCGTCACCGATTGGCGTATTTCCGTCTGTTTCGGGGAAAAATCAGCCCCCAGAAACGGACCGACATAGGCATAGGCCGTCAAACCGATGACCCCTAGGATAATCAGGATGAACAACCATTTGATAAGACGCCCCATAGTCCTGCCTGTTTTTCTGTGTGCGCATTTTCCACAACTTATAACTGGCCTTTTCGACAAGATCACGTCATTCATCCGTGAAGATTGAAAAACGGCACAAGATAGCCGAAAAGGCCCGTTTATGAGCTGGAAACTAAAAAAAACTGTGGCGCTTGTCGGAATGATGGGCGCAGGGAAAACCGCCGTCGGTAAGGCGTTGGCCGCGCGTCTGGATGTGCCGTTCCTTGATTCGGATGCCGAAATCGAAACCGCCGCCAACATGAGCGTGGCTGAAATCTTTACCCGCGATGGGGAACCGTTTTTCCGTGATAAGGAAAGTCAGGTTATCCAGCGGTTGTTGGAAAACGAACGCTGCATTCTGTCCACGGGTGGCGGGGCGTTTCTGGCAGATCGCAATCAGCAGATGATTTCCGAAAAGGGTGTGGCCGTCTGGCTGAATGCGCCGCTGGATTTGTTGTGGCAGCGGGTCCGGCACAAGGATACCCGCCCATTGCTGCGCACCCCCAATCCGCGGGCCACGCTGACAGGGCTGTATGAAAAACGCACCCCCATCTATGCCCGCGCTGATCTGAAGGTGGACGTCAGTTCCAAATTCTCAATCGAGGAAACTGCGACCTTGGTGATTGATGTGCTGCTGGCACGCCCCGATGTACTGGAGAAATGCGAATGATGGAAACCGTTCATGTCGGTCTTGCCGGGCGCGAATATGACATCCACATCGGCCCCGGTCTGTTGGCCCGCTCAGGGGAATTGATCCGTCCGCTACTGAAACGCCCGCGTGTGGCGATCGTGTCCGATGAAAACGTGGCGGCATTGCATCTGGATGCGTTGAAGAGTGGCCTGCAAGCGGCTGAAATTGAAAGCGTTTCGTTGACATTGCCCGCCGGGGAAAGCACTAAGGGTTGGCCCCAGTTCACCCGCACTGTTGAATGGTTGCTGGAGCAAAAGATCGAACGGAACGATGTTGTCATCGCGTTCGGGGGCGGCGTGATTGGCGATCTGGTTGGCTTTGCCTCTGCGGTTTTGCGTCGGGGTGTGCGGTTCGTGCAAATTCCCACCAGCCTTTTGGCGCAGGTCGACAGCTCGGTCGGGGGGAAAACCGGGATCAACGCACCGCAAGGCAAAAACCTGATTGGGGCGTTTCATCAGCCATCGCTTGTGCTGGCCGATACGGCGGTGTTGGGCACTCTGACAGAACGCGATTTTCTGGCCGGTTACGGCGAGGTGGTGAAATACGGATTGTTGGGGGATTTCGAATTTTTCCAATGGCTTGAAGCGAATGCCTCATGCGCTGCATCCGGTGATATGGACGCCCGGATTTACGCTGTGAAACGGTCCGTTCAGATGAAGGCCGGCATTGTGGAGCGGGATGAAACCGAACAGGGTGATCGGGCTTTGCTGAACTTGGGGCATACGTTCTGTCACGCGCTGGAAGCGGCCACAGGTTATTCTGATCGTCTGCTGCATGGCGAAGGTGTCGCCATCGGTTGCGCCCTTGCGTTCGAGGTGTCGGCCCGCATGGGGCTGTGTTCCCAAGAAGACCCCAGCCGCCTGCGTGCGCATTTGCGCGACATGAAGATGAAGGTCGATCTGTCTGATATCGAAGGGGAATTGCCCGACGCTGACGCGCTGATTGCGCTGATGGGGCAGGATAAAAAAGTGGTGGATGGTAAAATCCGTTTCATCATGGCCCGTGGGATTGGACAGGCGTTCGTGACGCAGGATGTGGACATGACGATTGTTCGCACAGTTCTGCAACAGGCGCTGGACGCCCGCTAGTATTCCCCGAACCGCCGCAGTAGATTACCCGCTATGACGGGTAATCTGCGCCGCCGCATTATCATTTTGCTGATCTTCCTTGGCGCGGTTGCGGGCTTTGCCGGGGGGGTGTGGCGCTATGGCTATTTGCAGGCGCTGGATCAGATTGCCCAACGCGGCGAAGCGGACCTGACCCTTGCCACGGATCGCCTGAAGGGGCAGTTGCAACTGTATCAGCAATTAGCCGTTTTGACCGCCGAACATCCGGTGGTGCGGGCGGTTTTGCTGGGGATGGACCCGGCGCTTGCGCTTGATTTGCTGCAACAGGCGGCTGACAAAACCACGGCGCTGGATGTGTTGCTGGTGAACCCGGCGGGGGAAATCCTTAGCTCTGCCAATGGCACTGGCCCGGATACGATGATGTCCTCGCCCGCGTTTCGCCGCGCCTTGCAAGGCGCGTTGGGGGAAACGCATGGCATCAACGCGGCAACCGGATTGCGGGCCTATTCCTTTGCCGCGCCGGTTTTTACGCCGCTGGGACGGGTGGCCGGGGCACTGATTGTCGTGGCCAATATCGACCGGGTGGAATCCGAATGGCGTGGCGCGCGGCCTTCGGTGTTTTTCACCGATGCACAGGGCGAGGTGTTCATTTCCAACCGATCTGAATTGTTGTTCTGGAAACGTCAGCCCGATGGTGGATTGATGCCGCCCAACGGCAGGGCAATGGATTTTGCGGTGCAGCATACTGGCCCCCATGCGATCTGGTTTGAAAACTGGTCGCCCTATGTGCCGCGCCGCGCGCTGTATCTGTCACGGCATTTGCCCGTCATCGACATGACAGCAGAGGCGTTAATCGACGTGGACCCGGCCCGCCGTCTGGCGTGGCTACAGGCGGCTGTTGTTGCGGCGATCAGCCTTGCCTTTGGGGCATTTTTGTTTTTGGCAGCAGAACGCCGCCGCACGCTGGCGCTGGCGAATGCACGGCTGGAAACCCGTGTTGCGGAACGCACCGCCGAATTATCCCAAGCCAACCACGCCCTGCGGCATGAAGTGGCCGAACGTACCGCCGCCGAAGCCGCGCTGAAAAAGGCGCAGGCCGACCTGGTGCAGGCGGGCAAACTATCCGCGCTGGGGCAGATGAGCGCGGGGATCAGCCATGAGCTGAACCAGCCGCTTATGGCGATCCAGCAATATGCCGAAAACGGTGCGGCGTTTCTGGACCGCAACAAACCCGACCGTGCCGCGCAAAACCTGACCCGGATCAGCGCAATGGCCAATCGGATGGCACGGATCATCAAGAACCTGCGCGCCTTTGCCCGGCAGGAAAGCGAACCTGTGATCCGGGTCGATCTGACCGCTGTGATTGAACAGGCGCTGGAACTGTCGGAAACCCGCCTGCGCAACGACGGTATTTCCCTGCGCTGGACGCCGCCAAACGCGCCGGTGCATGTGATGGGGGGCGAAGTCCGCCTTGGGCAGGTTTTGGTCAACCTGATCGGCAATGCCGCCGATGCCATGACCGCCAGTCCAATCAAGGAAATCGCCATTTCCCTGCGGCAAGAGGGCGATAAAACCTGTCTGGAGGTGGCCGATACCGGCCCCGGTATCCGCGAACCGGAACGGATTTTTGACCCGTTTTACTCAACAAAAGAGGTGGGCGCAGGCGATGGCATGGGGCTGGGGCTTTCTATTTCCTATGGTCTGGTCCAAAGCTTCGGCGGTGCGATCCGGGGCCGCAACCGGGCGCAGGGTGGGGCGGTTTTCACAGTCGAACTGACCGCCGCACCCGATCCACATAGACAGGGGGCAGATGCAGCATGATCCGGCGGGTTTTGGTGGTGGATGATGACGCAGCCGTGCGCGAGGCATTGGCCCAGACGTTGGAACTGGCCGATCTGGACCCGCTGGCCGTTGGCAGCTTTATCGAAGCCAAGGACCACATCGCCGCCGATTTTGCCGGGGTGATCCTGTCGGATATTCGGATGCCGGGACGCGATGGGTTTCATTTGTTGGACTATACCAAATCCATTGATCCCGAATTGCCCGTGACCTTGCTGACGGGCGAAGGCGATATCCCGATGGCGGTCAAGGCGATGGGGCAGGGTGCCTTTGGGTTTTTGGAAAAACCTTGTGCGCCCGCCGATCTGTTGGCGGTGATTGAACGGGCCTTGAAAACCCGCGCTTTGGTGCTGGAAAATCGGCGGTTGAAGGCACAACTGGAAACCGGCGACCCGGCGGCGCGTCTGGTCTTTGGCACCTCGGCCCTGGCCGAAGGGTTGCGCAGTCGCATCCGCCTGGCCGGGCAGGCCCAGACCGAGGTGCTGGTGACTGGCGCCCCCGGCACCGGCATTTCCAAAATAGCCGAGATTGTCCACCTGATGTCCCCGCAGGCCAAGGGGCCGTTCGTCAAACATGCTGCCACGGGAATGGGGCGCGACGATCTGGACGCGGCCTGTGATGCTGCGCAGGGTGGGACGCTATTTTTGGATGACATCGGGGCCATGCCCGCCGATACGCAGTTTTCCCTGCTGGAACGGCTGGAACGTTGCGATCCGGTACGGCTGATCGCGGGAACCACAGCCGATTTGCAACACGCGGTCGAACAGGGGCGGATGAATTCCGAATTGTTTTACCGGCTGGATGTAATGCGCGTGCGTATCCCGTCGCTGTCCGAACGTCCCGATGATATTCCGATCCTGTTCCGTCATTATGTGGCGCAAGCCAGCGAACAGGCCGGGCTGACCCCGCCCGAGATTACGCCAGATGTGATTGCCGGGCTGATGGCGCAGGACTGGCCCGGCAACGCCCGCGCTTTGATGAGCGCAGCGATGCGGTTTGCCTTGGGGTTGGGCGAGACGCAGGCCGATGCCACCCATGCCGAAGAGCTGGGCCTGTCCGAGCAGATGGCGCGGGTTGAACGTTCGCTTCTGATCGCGGCGCTGCGCCGGGTGAATGGCCGCGCGGCAGAGGCCGCCAAAAATCTGAAACTGCCGCGCAAGACCTTTTACGACAAACTGGCGCGATATGGGCTGAAGCCGGAACATTACCGCTGAGTCGCCCATCTGCATGGTTTTTGTTGTCTGTGCGAAAATCCGCACAATCGCCGGAATTAGCTGTGTGAAAATCCGCACAACGCTGTATTGCGGCATGGCAGATATGCGCTTCGCACATATCTAGTCCGCTGAATTTATATGTAAATTTTTCAATCTGGCAAATTGGATCACTTTTCCTTGTGTGTTGCGGTCGCTCTGTCAAATTTCGCTCACCGCGCCGATGGGGGCGCTTTCCACGTCTCAAGAACTCTGGGAGGAGACAGACATGAAATTCCTGACCACTGCCGCAACGGCGCTGGCCCTGACCGTGACTGCACAGGCCGCTTTTGCGTCCGCTGGCTGCGATGACGGCGAAATCGTTATCAAGTTCAGCCACGTCACCAACACTGACAAACACCCCAAGGGCATCGCCGCATCGTTGCTGCAAAAGCGCGTGAACGAGGAAATGGACGGCAAGGCCTGTATGGAAGTGTTCCCGAACTCGACCCTGTATAACGACGATCAGGTTCTGGAAGCGATGCTTCAGGGCGATGTGCAACTGGCTGCACCGTCGCTGTCGAAATTTGAACAGTTCACCAAGCAGTTCCGCATTTTCGACCTGCCCTTTATGTTCAAGAACATCAGCGCCGTAGACGAATTCCAGAACTCGGATACGGGTCAGGCGATGAAAGAATCCATGGTACGCCGTGGCCTTCTGGGTCTGGGGTTCTGGCATAATGGCATGAAACAGATGTCGGCCAACAAGCCGCTGAGCACGCCCGCGGACGCCAAGGGCCTGAAATTCCGCGTGCAGAACTCGGACGTGCTGAAGGCGCAGATGGCCGCGATGGGCGCCAGCCCGCAGCCGATGGCCTTCTCCGAGGTGTATGGCGCGCTGCAAACCGGCGTTGTGGACGGTCAGGAAAACACCTGGTCCAACATCTATGGCCAGAAATTCTTTGAGGTGCAGGACGGCACCACCGAAACCAACCACGGCATCATTGATTACATGGTCGTGACTGGCACCGATTGGTGGGACAGCCTGCCCGAGGATGTGCGCAGCCAACTGGGGACCATCATCACCGAAGTGACCACCGAACGTAACGCCGCTGTGGGCGAAGTGGACGGTCAGGCACGTCAGGCCATTCTGGACGCGGGCGGGGTTATCCGCGAGCTGTCCCCGGCACAACGGGACGAGTGGGTGACCGCTATGAAGCCCGTCTGGGAACAGTTTAAAGGCGACGTCGGTCAAGAGAATATCGACGCGGCTCAGGCGATTAACGCCAAACACTAATGCCTGATCAACAGGCCGACCTTCCCGGCCCCATTTGCGGGGCCGGGTTTTTCATATCCTCCGGGGGAAGGGGGTAAGGCATGTCCACCCAATTTGAACCGAAGACGGCCCTGGGCCGCATGGTCAACGAGATCGAGGAAACCGCAATCGCGCTGATCCTTGGCCTGATGACCATCATCACCTTTATCAACGTTGTGCTGCGCTACGGGTTCAATACCGGCCTGATCTGGGGGCTGGAGGCCGTGACCTTCTTGTTCGCGTGGCTGGTTTTGTTCGGCATCAGCTATGCCGTGAAAACCACCGCGCATCTGGGCGTGGATGCGTTGATCAATTTCTTCAACCCGTCTCTGCGTAAGGTTGTGGCGCTGATCGCGGCGGCCCTGTGCATTTTCTATGCCATTCTGCTGATGAAAGGCGCATGGGATTACTGGGCGAATTTCGCCAACCTGCCACAGTCGACCGGGCGTTGGTTTCCAACCGGGCTAGAGGAGATGAAGCGCACCTCTTACCGTGGCTGGTACGAGGTGGTGGACATCCCGTTCCCCGAATTCCTGCGCTGGATCGAACCCATCATGAACGAGGGCGAGCATTACGAGAAACTGCCGCGCTTCATTCCTTATTTCATCCTGCCCTTCGGTATGGCCCTGCTTTTGTTCCGTTTCCTTCAGGCCACGCTGCGCCTGATCCGCGGCGAGGCTGAATCGCTGATCGTCAGCCACGAAGCCGAAGACGCCATCGAAGATGTCAAACACCTGAACGCCGGAGACTGATCATGGAAGTCGCCATTCTATTTGCCCTTGTTGTGGGCCTGATGCTGATCGGTGTGCCGATTGCCGTGTCGTTGGGGTTGTCGTCGATCCTGTTCCTTCTGGTGCTGAGTGATACTTCGCTGGCGTCCATCGCACAGACGATGTTTCAGGCCATGGCCGGGCACTACACGCTGTTGGCCATTCCCTTCTTTATTCTGGCGTCGTCCTTCATGTCGACGGGCGGTGTGGCAAAGCGGATCATCCGGTTTTCCATTTCCATCGTGGGGCATTTCCCCGGTGGTCTGGCAATTGCGGGTGTGTTTGCCTGCATGTTGTTTGCCGCCCTGTCCGGGTCGTCCCCTGCGACCGTCGTGGCGATTGGGTCCATCGTGATCGCCGGGATGCGTCAGGTTGGCTATTCCAAGGATTTCGCCGCCGGTGTCATCGCCAATGCCGGGACGCTGGGCATTCTGATCCCGCCGTCCATCGTGATGGTCGTCTATGCCTCGGCCACCGATGTTTCGGTGGGGCGGATGTTCCTGGCCGGGGTTATTCCGGGTCTGATGGCGGGCACGATGCTGATGATCACCATCTTCGCAATTGCCAAGCTGCGGAACCTTCCCAAAGGCGAATGGCTGGGCTGGGGCGAGGTCTTTGCCGCCGGACGCGAAGCGGGCTGGGGGTTGTTCCTGATCGTCATCATTCTGGGCGGTATCTATGGCGGGATTTTCACCCCGACAGAAGCCGCTGCCGTGGCTGCTGTTTATGCGTTCTTCATCGCCTCTTTCGTGTATCGGGACATGGGGCCGTTGTCGCGCCCCGAAGGCCAGCGTAACCTGACGCTGCTGGAAAAGCCCATCGCGCTGATCACCGTCTTTTTCCACCGCGACACGCGCGATACCCTGTTCGAGGCGGGTAAGCTGACCGTGACGCTGATGTTCATCATCGCCAACGCCCTGATCCTGAAACATGTGCTGACCGATGAACAGATCCCGCAGCAAATCGCGTCAGCGATGCTGGACGCGGGGTTCGGCCCGGTGATGTTCCTTGTGATTGTGAACGTGATCCTGTTGATCGGTGGGCAGTTCATGGAACCGTCGGGGTTGATCGTCATCGTAGCGCCGCTGGTGTTCCCGATTGCAATCGAATTGGGGATTGATCCGATTCATCTGGGTATCATCATGGTGGTGAACATGGAAATCGGCATGATTACGCCGCCGGTTGGTCTGAACCTGTTCGTCACTTCGGGCGTGGCAGGGATGCCGATGATGCGGGTTGTGCGCGCTGCGCTGCCGTTCCTGGCCGTGCTGTTCGTGTTCCTGATCATGGTGACATATATCCCGATCCTTTCCACCTGGTTGCCGACCACGTTCATGGGGCCGGAAATCATTACCAAGTGACCATCGCACGGTCGGGTTTATAAAAAGTTACGGCGCCCAAAACGGGCGCCGTTTTTTTGTTCCGCAGGTTAGAACGGGTCAGACGGCGCTGGCTTCCAGCGCGGCAATGATCGGGCAAAAATCCGCAGCGGTCAGGCTGGCCCCACCGACCAAGGCACCATCGACATTGGACACCGCGAAAATTTCGGTCGCATTGCCGGGTTTGACGGACCCGCCGTATAGCAGACGAATGCCGTTGGCGGTATCGGTGCCAAACCTCTGAATCATATTTTCGCGCATGAAATCATGTACTTCTGCGATCTGTTCCAACGTTGGGATCAGCCCGGTGCCAATGGCCCAGATCGGTTCATAAGCAATGACCAATTGCGCGGCGCTTGCGGTGTCCGGCACCGATCCGGCCAGTTGCGCACCGATAACGGACAATGTTTCCCCAGCTTCCCGTTGGGCCAGCGATTCCCCAATGCAAACAACCGCAATCAAACCGTTTTCCATGACTGTCGTGGCTTTGGCACAGATCTGGGCATCGCTTTCGCCGTGATCCTCGCGGCGTTCGGAATGCCCCACAATCACGGCGGTGCCACCGGCATCCTTGATCATGTCGGCAGAAATATCGCCAGTATGCGCACCGGAATTTGCCGTATGGCAATCCTGCCCGCCAATCATCATCGGATACCCGGATACGGTTTTGACCGCATCGGACAACAGCGTTGCAGGGGGGCAGATCAACACATCGACCGCAGGATTTGGGTGCGTTTTCCGAATGTTATCCAGTTCCGCCAACTGGGCCTTGACCCCGTTCATTTTCCAGTTGCCAGCGGCCAGTTTGCGTCGCATGAAATGCACCCCGTAACATGTTTGTTTTCTATCCCGCGCATCATTGCGATGCGCCGCCTCAGGTCAAGGCTGAACCCGGTTATCGGGCGTTTCGGCGGGCTTTTTGCCGTTGTTTTTCGGCGGCTGCAACCCGTGCCGGGGGCAGTGCCAGACGCGCCCAATAAAGCGCCTCGTCCGGGTCATCAAGGGCGCTTTCAGGAAGGTTTAGAAGGCTTTGAATTTCCTGCCTTTTGTTTCCGCGCATGTACCAAAAAGGTTCCGCACCGGAAGCGTGAAAAACGGGCGCAGTTGTCGCGTCCGCCTTCATGTAAACAGTCCCCGAGGCGGAGATCATTGCGAACATCGCATCATCTTCGGCATAAACCGCTATGCCGGAAAACTGCGCGCCGTTCGCAACGGACCCAATCCGGCAAAGAGTTCCAGAACATGCGTCAGGAACTCTTTCTCGACCGCCATTACATGCCTGCGAATTTAATGGATTCACCGCAACCGCAGGCTTCGGTCACATTGGGGTTGTTGAACTTAAACCCCGATTCCAAAAGGGAAATTTCATAGTCGATTTCGGTGCCAAACAGGAACATCTGCGCCATCGGGGCAATCATGACCCGCGCGCCGTCCTGTTCGACCACCTCGTCGTTGGGGTCGATTTCGGTGGCATATTCCATCGTGTATTCCATGCCTGCACAGCCGCCTTTTTTGACACCGATACGCAGCCCTTTATGCCCGTCTTTTGCCATCAGTCGGGCAATCTGGGCGGCGGCGACCGATGTCATTGTAACAGCTTGTTTGCCGGGAATTCCGAACATTAAATATGCCTTTCAACCGTTTGAAACTTCACATAAAGCCAAGTTCAAGTCTGGCTTCGTCGCTCATCATGTCCATGCCCCAGGGCGGATCCCATGTCAGTTGGACATCAACGGTTTTTATCCCGTCCAGCGGTTCAACTGCGTCCATGACCCAGCCGGGCATATCGCCCGCAACGGGGCAGCCGGGGGCAGTTAGGGTCATGATGATTTTCACATCGTTTTCTGAATTGATATCAATGGTGTATATCAACCCAAGGTCATAGATATTCACCGGAATTTCCGGGTCATATACCGTGCGGCAGCCTTCGACCACCGCATCATACAGCGGGTGATCGGTCGAGGAGGGCGCGATCAACGGCGCCCCTTCAAGGGGTTCGGCATTCTGAGTCATGAACCAGTCCTGTATTTCCTGACCGAAGATATAAGGATTGTCGCTCTGTTCGTCCAGAGCGACAGGATAGGTCTTTTTGCACCTGCGGCAAGGTTTAGCGCGATTTTTCGGCCTGAATGCGGAACGGATCCATGAAATGACCGATCATCACCTTGGTCGCCAGATCGTAAGCCTGATCCAGCGGCAATTCCAGATGAGTATATAAGGCGCGTTTCCCATCTGCGATGGCCTTATTATGGCGGGTCGCCAGCTTTCGGGCGTAATCCATCGTGAAATCAATCACTTGATCCGCAGGCAGAATGCGGTTGATCACCCCGGTGGACAGCGCCCATTGGGCATCAAACGGGGTGCCGGACAGCGCCAGTTCCATGATATGCTTGCGGGACATGTTGCGCGATACGGCAACAGCAGGGGTGGTGCAGAAGCCACCATTATTGACGCCGGGCAGGCAAAAGGTCGCTGCTTCGGACGCATAGGCCAGATCACATGCGGCCACCAATTGCAGCCCGCCAGCGGTGGCGATCCCTTCGACCAGCGCGATTGTGGGCTTGGGGCTGTTGGTGATGTCCTGCATCATCGCGCCACATTTTTCAAAAAGGTCCGTCAGATAGGCCAGACCATCGTCCGCATCCGCCCGATGTGCGGCGATTTCTTTCAGGTCATGCCCTGCGCAGAAGATTTTGCCGGGGCCGTGGATCACGATCACGTTCACCTCCGGGTCGGTGGCGGCACTGCGGATATGGGCGTGCAATTCTTCGATGACTGCCAGGGACAGCGCGTGGGCCACACCTGCACCCAGCGTCAGCTTCAGGACTTTGTCAGACAATTCAGCGTGGATCAGATCCGGTTTATGCATTTGGTTCATGGTTTCTCCTCCCTCAAACGAATATGTCGTATGTTTTCGGGTTTTCATAGCTTGGCATTTACGGTTCAGAGTGGAAAAAGAACCCAAATGCGCAGAAATAGGGGGCGGAAATGACCGCAAAATTCTCGTTCGACCTGCTGGCGACCGATGGCAAGGCGCGGCGCGGGGTGATCCATACCACCCGTGGCGATATCCGCACGCCTGCGTTTATGCCTGTGGGGACGGCGGCAACGGTGAAGGCGATGATGCCGGAAAGCGTGGCGGCAACGGGCGCGGACATTCTGCTGGGAAATACCTATCACTTGATGTTGCGCCCGACTGCGGAACGGATTGATCGTCTGGGCGGGCTGCACAAATTTATGAACTGGGATAAGCCGATCCTGACGGACAGCGGCGGTTTTCAGGTCATGAGCCTGTCCGCGTTGCGCAAAATGACCGAAGACGGCGTGACCTTCAAATCCCATATCGACGGATCAATGCATACGCTGACCCCCGAAAGAAGCATGGAAATTCAAAAGCTTCTGGGTTCCGATATCGTGATGTGTTTCGACGAATGCACCCCGTTTCCCGCCGAAGAAAAGGTGGCGCATGAATCTATGCGCATGTCTATGCGGTGGGCCAAACGCTCGCGCGAGGCGTTCGGGGATCGTCCCGGTCATGCGCTGTTTGGCATTCAGCAGGGCAGCGTTTTCCGCGATCAGCGTCAGGAAAGCGCCGAGAAGCTGGCCGGGATTGGATTCGATGGCTATGCGGTGGGCGGTCTGGCTGTGGGCGAAGGGCAGGACATGATGTTCGACGTGCTGGATTACGCGCCGGATATGCTGCCGACGGACCGGCCCCGGTATCTGATGGGGGTGGGTAAACCCGATGATATTGTCGGCGCGGTGAAGCGCGGGATTGATATGATGGATTGTGTGCTGCCATCGCGGTCCGGGCGGACTGGGCAGGTGTTCACGCGGCATGGCGTGGTCAATATCAAGAACGCCCGCCATCAGGACGACCCGCGTCCGCTGGATGAAAACTGCACCTGTCCGGCCTGTCGGAATTACAGCCGGGCCTATCTGCATCACGTGTTCCGGGCGCAGGAAATGATCTCGGGGATGCTGCTGACATGGCATAACCTGCATTATTATCAGGAATTGATGCAGGGGATGCGCGACGCGATCGAAGTCGGCCGTTTCGCTGCCTTCGAGGCAGAGTTCCACGCGCAACGCGCTCAAGGGGATATAGACCCGTTGTGACGCTTTATGTGGTGCAAAAGCAATGCCGCGATACTTTATTTAGTGTTCTGGGCGGTGTTTTGACGTAAAATTGCGTTGCAGCGTCGCTTGTCCGCTTGCCCCTTTTGGGGCAAACCTGCATTCTGTGTCTTACAGATGTGAGGCGGTTGAAATCCGGGACAAACACCCCCAAATTAACCGACAGGAAACGGAGACAGCCGTGGTTGCCGATCTATGGGGCCGGTGCTGTCTTGCTAGAACAAGGAAATCGTATGCAAGAGCCTCTCAACGCATCCTATCCCGTCCTTCCGCTGCGCGATATCGTGGTTTTCCCCCACATGATCGTGCCGCTTTTCGTCGGCCGCGACAAATCTGTGCGGGCGCTGGAAGAGGTGATGCAGGATGACAAACAGATTTTGCTGTCCAGCCAGATTGATCCGGCGGTGGATGATCCCACCGCAGACGGTATTTATCGCACCGGGGTGCTGGCGAATGTGCTGCAACTGCTGAAACTGCCCGATGGCACGGTAAAGGTGCTGGTCGAAGGGCAGGCGCGGGTGCGCATCACGGAATTTTTGGACAATGACTCGTTCTTCGAGGCGCAGGCCGAATTCCTGCCCGAGGAAGAGGGCGACCCCGAAGCAATCACCGCATTGCTGCGGACTGTTGCGGTGGAATTTGAACGCTACGCCAAGGTCAAGAAAAACATCCCCGAAGAGGCGCTGGTCGCCGTGTCCGAAACCACCGATCCGGCGAAGCTGGCGGATCTGGTGTCCGGGCATCTGGGGATCGAAGTTGGCCAGAAACAGGAACTTCTGGAAACGCTGTCTGTCAGCGAACGGCTGGAGAAGGTCTATGGCCTGATGCAGGGCGAAATGTCCGTGCTTCAGGTGGAAAAGAAGATCAAGACGCGCGTTAAATCCCAGATGGAGCGCACCCAGCGCGAATATTACCTGAATGAGCAGATGAAAGCCATTCAGAAGGAATTGGGCGATGGCGAGGACGGCGCGAATGAAATCGCCGAACTGGAAGAAAAGATCGCAGCGGCCAAGCTGAGCAAGGAAGCCAAGGATAAGGCCGATGGCGAGCTGAAAAAGCTGAAAAACATGAGCCCGATGAGCGCCGAGGCAACTGTCGTGCGCAACTATCTGGATTGGCTGCTTGGCATTCCGTGGGGTGTGAAATCGCGGGTCAAGAAAGACCTGCACAAAGCCCAAGAGGTGCTGGACGCCGATCACTATGGTCTGGAAAAGGTCAAGGAACGGATCGTCGAATATCTGGCGGTGCAGCAGCGTTCGGCCAAGCTGAAGGGGCCGATCCTGTGCCTTGTCGGCCCGCCGGGTGTGGGGAAAACCAGCCTTGGCAAATCGGTGGCCAAAGCCACGGGGCGCGAATTCATCCGCATCAGCCTTGGCGGTGTGCGGGATGAATCCGAAATCCGTGGTCACCGCCGGACCTATATCGGGTCCATGCCGGGTAAGATCGTTCAGGCGCTGAAAAAGGCGAAAACCACCAACCCGCTGATCTTGTTGGATGAAATCGACAAGATGGGGCAGGATTTCCGCGGCGATCCGGCCAGCGCAATGCTGGAGGTGCTGGACCCTGAACAAAACTCGACCTTCGTGGATCATTATCTTGAGGTGGAATACGATCTGTCGAACGTGATGTTCCTGACCACGGCGAACAGCTACAACATGCCGGGGCCGCTGCTGGACCGGATGGAGATCATCAGCCTTGCCGGGTACACCGAGGATGAAAAGCGCGAAATCGCCAAGCAGCACCTGATTTCCAAGCAGGTGAAAAACCACGGTCTGCGCAAGGGTGAGTTTGAAGTGACCGATGGCGCGCTGAACGAAATCATCCAGCGTTACACCCGCGAAGCGGGCGTGCGGAATCTGGAGCGCGAAATCGGCAAACTGGCTCGCAAGGCCGTTACCCAGATCGTCAAGGGCGAGGCGAAACATGTCACGGTGACGCCTGAAAATATTGACGATTTCCTTGGCGTGAAGAAATTCCGCTATGGTCTGGCCGAAAAAGAGGATCAGGTGGGCGTTGTCACCGGATTGGCCTGGACATCGGTGGGCGGCGATCTGCTGTCGATCGAGGCGCTGCGCCTGCCGGGCAAGGGGCGGATGAAAACCACCGGGAAACTGGGCGATGTGATGAAGGAATCCATCGACGCGGCCAGCTCCTATGTGCGCTCTATCGCGCCGCAGATCGGGGTGAAGCCACCGAAGTTCGACAAGTGGGACATCCACGTTCACGTCCCGGATGGGGCCACCCCCAAGGACGGGCCTTCGGCGGGTCTGGCGATGGTGACGGCGATTGTGTCGGTGCTGACGGGTATCCCGGTACGTAAGGACATCGCCATGACCGGCGAGGTGACGCTGCGCGGCAACGCCACCGCCATCGGCGGGCTAAAGGAAAAGCTGCTGGCCGCCCTGCGTGGTGGGATCACCACCGTGCTGATCCCCGAGGAGAACGAGAAGGATCTGGCCGATATTCCTGACAACGTGAAGGAAGGGCTGAAAATCATCCCCGTGACCCATGTCAGCGAGGTTCTGAAACTGGCCCTGATCCGCGCGCCCGAAGCCGTGGAATGGGACGAGGAAGCCGAGGAGGCCGCAGCGGCAGCCGCTTTGGCGGCCAAGCCGGGGGCAGGGGCCGCAGCGCCGCACTAACCCGGTCGGAATACTGGAAAAGGCTCTCTTCGGGGGGCCTTTTCTTTTGTCGGAATTTTCCTGAAAAACCTGCTGTTACCCCTCTTGCACATCCTTTGGGGTTTCTCTAAAAGCCCCGCTACCGGGTGATTAGCTCAGTGGTAGAGCGCTTCGTTCACATCGAAGATGTCAGGAGTTCGAATCTCTTATCACCCACCATTATTCCCGAAAACGCGCCCTCGATTGTGGCGCGTTTTTCTTTTTTGCCGGTTCTGACCTGCACAGTTCTTTGGCAAAGACCTTGGGAAAAGTGGCTGGTTTCCTTGGTCTTTTCGGTCTGACTTGCCCCTTTGCTGCATAAACGGGCAAAAATAGGGGGAACAGGACAAGGCCGCTTTATGACCCCGCAAAACCAATCCTTTAGTCTGAAACTTGCCGCGCTTTTGGGCCAGATTTATCCCGATCTGGATGGCGCGATCCTGTCCAGCCAAATCATTGATGCGTTTTGGCCGGATGGCAGCCACCGCCGTAAACGGGGGCGGGTGCCGGGCAATAATCAATGGAGCGAACGGGATTCGCTGTTGATCACCTATGGCAACTCCATCGTGGACGGGCAGCATAAGCCGCTGGATTTGTTGCACGACTTTCTGGAACGCCATCTGAAAGGCGTGATCGACGGGGTGCATATTTTGCCGTTTTTTCCCTATACCTCGGATGATGGGTTCGCGGTCACGGATTACCGTGCGGTAAATCCGGTGCTGGGGGATTGGGCGGATATTTCCCGGATCGGGGCGGAATTCAAACTGATGTCCGATCTGGTGCTGAACCATGTCAGCAGCCAATCCATGTGGTTTAACGCCTATTTGCAAGGGCATCGTCCCTATGATCGTTTCTTTTTCGAGGCGGAGCCGACCGATGATCTGGGGGCTGTCGTGCGTCCGCGTACTCATCCGCTTCTGCGCGAGGTCGAAACCGCCAATGGGCAGCGCCATGTCTGGTGTACCTTCAGCCACGATCAGGTTGATCTGGATTTCCGTAACCCCGAGGTGCTGCTGGAATTCCTGCGCGTGATGCGGCTGCATATCGACATGGGGGTACGGATTATCCGGCTGGATGCGGTGGCGTTCCTGTGGAAGGAAATCGGCACAACCTGCATCCACTTGCCGCAAACCCATGCCATCGTGCGATTGATGCGACTGCTGGCGGATTACGCGGTTGAACCCGTGATCCTGCTGACGGAAACCAATGTGCCGAAGGCGGAAAACCTGTCTTATTTCGGCAACCGGAACGAGGCTCAAGCGGTCTATAACTTCTCTTTGCCGCCGTTGGTGCTGCACGCGATGCTGTCGGGCACGGCGGACTATCTGAACCGCTGGCAGGGGGCAATGCCGCCAGCGCAAATGGGATGCGCCTATCTGAATTTCACGGCCAGCCACGATGGGATCGGGATGCGCCCCGCCGAAGGGCTGCTGACCTCGGACGATGTGGCGCAGGTCATCCAATCGGTGCGGGATTTCGGGGGGCGCGTGTCCATGCGGGCGCTGCCCGGTGGCGGCGAAGCCCCCTATGAGCTGAACATTACGTGGTACGAGGCGATGAAAGGCACGTTCAACGGGCCGGATGTCTGGCAATTCGATCGTTTCATGGCCAGTCAGACTTTGGTCATGGCGCTGGAAGGGATACCCGCGATCTATATTCACGCGCTGTTGGGGACGCCGAATGACCACGAAGGTTTTGAAAAATCCGGGCAAAACCGGGCGATCAACCGTCATCGCTGGGATTACGGCCGCCTGAATACGCTGTTGGCTGACCCGGAAACAGATCAGGCGCGGGTGATGTCTGAACTGTTGCGGCGGATGACGGTGCGGCGCAAACAGGCGGCGTTTCATCCGAATGCCACGCAGTTCACCCTGCAAATTGATCCGCGTTTGTTTGGTGTGTGGCGGCAAAGCCTTGAGCGGGATCAATCCATTTTTGCGTTGCATAATGTCAGTGCCGATCGTCTGACCATCACGCCGCATTCTATCAATCTGATTGACGGAGAGGTTTGGGTAGATCTGCTAAGCGGCGAACGGATTGATCCAAACGGGGCCGAAATTCGTTTCGCCCCCTATCAATGCCGCTGGATCAGTAACAAGTTTTAGGCTGATCCGATTTCCTTGAAATCCAGTTCGGCCGCCAGTTTTCGATCCCGCATCAGATCGGGGTCGGCGGCGTGAACGCGGTTCCATGTGGGAATGAACGGGGTTTCGGCGGGGTTTTCCAGATAAACACGCCCTGCCTCGACAATGTTTTCCGCAAACATTTCCACGCTGCGTTCCTCTTGGTGGCGGTCCACGGATAATCCGTTCATACGGGCATCGTGATAATAATCTTCCAGCAAATCCAGTGCGCTACGGTAATAGGTGGCCTTCAGGGACCGAAAGGTTTCCTCGGTCAGGACGGTGCCATCTGTGGCCAGTTTGCGGTAAATCGACTTGCAAATGTCGATCGACATACGGCTTAGCCCGGTAGATTTATCCTCGGGGCTAAGGTCTTGGTGCTTATGGTCATACGCGTCAGAAATTTCGACCTGACAGACCGATTTCCGCGCCAGATTGCGCCATGCTTCGGACAGCAGCCCGATTTCCAGCCCCCAATCCGATGGCATGCGCAGGTCCGGCAGGATCGAGGTGCGCATCGCAAATTCGCCGGACAGTGGATAACGGAAAGAGCGCAAAAAGTCGATGTAATCCCGATCCCCGATCACCCGCTTCAGCGCGATCAGAATCGGGGATACCAGCATTCGGCTGACGCGCCCGTTAATTTTGCCGTGGCCGATGCGGGGATAAAACCCTTTGGACACCTGATAGGGAAAATTCGGGTTTGCCACCGGATAGACCAGCCGCGCCAGCATGTCTTTTTCATAGGTCACAATATCGCAATCATGAATCACCACGACCGAGCTATCCTGACAGGCCATCAGATAGCCCAGACAGGACCACACATTTTTGCCCTTGCCGGGTTCGCAGGGACCAAGCCCAAGCTGTGCCAGGCGGTCGTCAATGGCCTGCATCCGGGGGCTGTCGTTCCAGATGACAATATGATCCTGTGGCAGGCGGGCAAAAAACTGTTTGGCATAGCGAAACTGATCCGCATCGGCGCGATCCAGCCCGATGATGATACGGTGCAGATATGGCACCTCTGACAGCTCATCCAGAATTTTCGGCAGTGCCTCCCCTTCGAGTTCGGAAAAAAGAGAGGGCAGGATCAACGAGATTTTTCGCGTGTTCGCAAAGGTTTCCAATTCGCGGCTTAGGGCTGCGGCGTCATTGGTGCGCAGATTGTGCAGGGTTGCGATATTGCCGTTCTGGTGAAAGTCAGCCACGTTGATCAGGCTCCTTTTGCTTGGGTCGTCAGCGAAGAAACGATGGACAGGACGGTCTCGTTCCATCCGGCGGGGCCGGATTTGGTGCTGCGGGTGATCCGGTTGGACAGGTTGATTGGGATGGCAAAGGGTGCGGCATCTGGATTCAGGATCAGCACCGGATGATCGGCTGCTTGCAGCATTTCCAGATCATTCGGCGCATCCCCCAGGGCGATCACTGGCGGGTTTCCGTAATTCTGACAGAGGGTTGCCATCTGATCTGCCTTGGTTTTTCCAAAACTGAGCGTCAGATAGCGCCCGCCCTGACGTGCGGAAATACCGTGTTCGGACAGTGACCGCAGGAAAGCATGCAGATCGGTTTCCGATCCAGACCACAGCCCCGGTTCAGAATATGCGCGTTGTCTGGCGCGGGTGGCCGCGTCAGGTGAAAGACCCGTCAGCGCAGCGCATTCCGCATCAGATATATCTCCGAACCCTTTGTAATATCTGCGCAGTTTCGTCGGGGTGTTATTCAGTGTTTCGCGAATCTTGCGATAGTCCGCCCCCGAATCTGTTGGGGGAATACAGTTGGCGTGCAGCAGTCCGGCCCCGTTTTCGACAATGGCGGGATATGCCGACAGGCCCATATCTGCCCGTAAGGGGGCGATTTCCGCAGCCGTCTTGGAACTGGCCAGAATGATAGGAATGTTAAATGATTTCAGTATTTTGATGGCCGGACTGGCGGCGCTGTAGCTGTAATCGTGGTGATCCAGAAGCGTGCCATCCAAATCTGTAAACACAATTGCGGGAAATTCTGTCATCTGACCTCTTGCGCCCCGCGCAGGCTTTTTGTAACAGAGGCGGCACGGGTGATTAGCTCAGTTGGTAGAGCGCTTCGTTTACACCGAAGATGTCGGGAGTTCGAGTCTCTCATCACCCACCATTTTTTCATATTAAATTCAATAATATGATAGCCAAAGCTCGTGTAGGTACGAAGTGCTTTCCGGTTCGCTGAACCTAAATGCTCCTTTTTTTGCTCGAAAAGTCTAAAATATCAGCAGCATCTTGCATCTGTTCTGGCAGGTATCTGGCATAGGTGCGGTAGGTGACAGATGTGTTCGTATGGCCCAGCATCTGCCCGACTTTCACCAACGGAACCCCAGCGGACAGCATTGTGACTGCAGCGGTGTGGCGCAATTCGTGAATCGTCACTCGACCCAATCCGGCTCTTTCAACAGCAGCCTTGAAGCCTGTCCTCATCGATTTGATTGGATGACCGGCGTATTCGATTACATAGTCTGACAGCGCGGCGCTGTGTGCTACCGAGAGGGCCGCACGGACACCGCGGCTCATGGGGACGATTGCTCTTCCTTTGCGGGATGTCCCATCGTCAATTCTCAGATTGATTGACCCACGTTCGAAATCCACGCGGTCCCATTTCAGGTCCAATATTGCGCTCACGCGGGCGGCCGTTCCCAAGAGAAGGATGAGAGCAAGGCGGATATGGGGATCATGGGCACCGTCAATCAGAGCTCGGGCTTCACCAGCGTTCAGAATACGCTTGTCGGTCTCCGGCTTAACCGGGCGCCAGATCCTTGGGGCGCGATCAATGATGTTTACGTCCCGCGCGAAGTTCATCGTTGACTGGAGATGGCCTAATTCAGTCCAGACAGTGCCAACAGACTTTCCTTCCGCGATGCGCTTTGAGGCATATGAGCGACAAAGCGCCTTGTCGATCTGGTCGGGGCGATAGGGGCCGAAATGTGCCAGGACAGCTTTACCTGTATATCCCATTGTCTTGGCTGTAGGTTTGTCGCCCAGATCGGTTCTGTAGGCCTCCCAAAGTTCAGAAATGGTATCCCCCAAAACCGCGTCACGATTTTCCCGGCGGTAAACGTCTATTGCTTCTGCTTCTGCCTCCGTTCTGGTGCGTGCCTGAAGCTGATAACGGGTGCGCTTGCCATTTGCCTTGGTCCAGTAGACACAGTAGCCGCCGCGCAGTCTCCCGATGCTGATGTCCGACATTCGTATTCCTCCACAGCGTTTGCAGGTATTCTATATAAACGGCCCAATCTGAAATGGCGCAATACTCCGGTTCTGCACAGGTTGCGAACCGTCTCCGCGCTACATCCCCAGATGCTAGCAAGGCCCTCGGGGGTAAATGGCTTGCTGGTCATTCGTTTTCCTCCATCTCATTGAATATCCGCAGCGCCCGCACCGTGTTGGCCACAGACAGGCGCAGGTGTTGCGGGTAGGCTGGTTTGCCGCGCTTGGTGCGGCGGTAGCGTTTGGCGGACAGGTCATATTCCACGGCCTGCGGGTTGGCTGTGCGATATGCGGTCAGGTCGTGTGAGGCCTGCGCGGTCGATATGCCAAATGCCTTGATCAGATCGGTGCGGCATATCGTGCCGTCACCGATGCACAGTTTGGCGTCGATCCAGACCTGCCGCATTTGTTGGGCGACTAAGTTTCTTGTGGTGTCCAACATTGCATCATTTCCTCTGCTTTCCGTCGCTGGCCC
>NZ_FXTO01000038.1 GCF_900182725.1 Thalassovita litoralis | reverse complement strand
AAGTTAAGTGCTCTTACGCCAATGGTACTGCATCTCAAGATGTGGGAGAGTAGGTAACCGCCAAACCTAGCAATAACCAATAATCTCTATATACGTACAATATTGACGCGGGATGGAGCAGCCCGGTAGCTCGTCAGGCTCATAACCTGAAGGTCGTAGGTTCAAATCCTACTCCCGCAACCAATAAAAAAGGCCTCAGAGCAACAACACGCTCGAGGCCTTTTTGTTTGTGTCCGACAAGTGTCCGAAAAGCCAACTGTCTTCGTGCCACCTGATACAAGCCCAACCCTACCCGGTACACCTTTTTTGTGGCTCCGGCTAGTCGCCGTATATACGAGCGTGTATTTAGGATGGAACGATACTCGCTTGGTGTCGTTGGAACGACTACGGTGCCTTGGGCGCACAAAATCTTGGCGTGCTTGCCGTTTAGTTTGACCTCTTGCACCGCAAGTCCCTCGCGTTTGCAGTAGTCAACGATGCTGCGTAACTCCTTGCGCATTTTCCCTCCGAACTGGCATGAGCCACCTTTGTCACGCCTCCCTCTTGTGATTTCGCGGGATGAGATCACGAACATGAAATGGGTTGGACGCTTAGATGCTAATTGTTCCCACTTTCTGACGGCACCGAACAATCACTGGAATCGGGTATTTTTCCCTTTATCCCAATGTCATAAGGGTCGGGGGTGTATCTTTGGGGGCTTGTTTTGGGGCATGGTATAGTTAAGGGGGCGATGCGCTGACGGCGCGGTTTGCCCCCTATTTTTCAAACTGCATGGCACGCTGCGCAGTCAATGACTGCCCAGCTTCGGGAAAGTCAGGCACGTCATCGGCCCGGCACCACCATACAGATATGTTGCACCGCGTCCCCTGACGCTAGGCGGCTGATTTGCTATTGGCCGCAGCGGGGATGTAGTTCAGAACGGGGGCCAGCCAGCGCTCGGCCTCGTCCAAGCTCATGCCTTTACGGTGCGCGTAATCTTTTACCTGATCGCGCTCGACCTTTCCGACGCCGAAATAATAGCTGTCAGGATGACCGATATACAGCCCGGACACAGATGACCCCGGCCACATCGCCATACTTTCCGTCAGGGCGACGCCGGTCGCGGCTTCGGCGTCAAGCAAGCTGAAAAGGGTGCGTTTTTCCGTGTGATCGGGCTGGGCAGGATAGCCGGGCGCGGGGCGGATGCCATTGTAGGGTTCGCCAATCAAGGCCTGAGGATCAAAGGCTTCATCCGGTGCGTAGCCCCAGAATTCGCGCCGCACCTTTTCGTGCAACATTTCAGCCATTGCTTCGGCAATGCGATCGGCCAGCGCCTTCACCAAAATAGCACCATAGTTGTCATTGGCTTTGTCCAGCCGTTGGGCGATTTCGATCTCTTCCGGGCCTGCGGTGACGACAAATCCCCCCACATGATCCGCGCCTTTACCTTCGGGGGCTACAAAATCTGACAGGGCCAGATTGGGCCGGTCGCCGCGCTTGGCGGTTTGTTGGCGCAGGGTGTGCAAGGTCGCCAGTCTTTCGTTTCGGTCTGCATTGGTGAACAGATGAATATCGTCGCCAACCGTATTGGCGGGCCAGAACCCCACCACTGCGCGCGGTGTGAACCAGCGTTCTGCGATGATCCGCTGTAGCATATCCTGCGCATCGGCGAACAGCGCGCGGGCAGCTTCGCCCTGTTTTTCGTCGTCCAGAATCTTTGGGTACACGCCGCGCAATTCCCAAGTCTGGAAAAACGGTGTCCAGTCGATGTAACGAGCGATTTCAGCCAGATCCCAGTCCGGTAGGACGTGGGTGCCGATAAAGGACGGGGCTGTTGGGGTATAGTTGGCCCAATCCAGTTGAAGCGCATTGGCCCGTGCGTTGGACAGTGGCAGGCGGTTCTTGGCGCGTTCCGCGCGTTCGTGCTTTTCCGCAACATCGGCATATTCAGAGCGCAGGCCCGCAACGTAATCGGAATTTTGCGCGGGGCTAAGCAACGCACCGACAACCCCAACCGCCCGGCTGGCATCGGTCACGTAAACGGCGGCCCCCTTTGCGTATAGCGGTGCAATCTTGACGGCGGTATGCACCTTGGATGTGGTTGCCCCGCCGATCAACAACGGGATGTTAAACCCCTCGCGCTCCATTTCAGAGGCGAGATGCACCATTTCATCAAGCGATGGCGTGATCAGGCCGGACAGGCCGATGATGTCGACGTTTTCATCGCGGGCGGCTTGCAGGATTTTTTGCGGCGGCACCATGACGCCCAGATCCACGATTTCGTAATTGTTGCACGCCAGAACGACGCCAACAATGTTCTTGCCGATGTCGTGAACATCGCCTTTGACGGTGGCCATCAGCACCTTGCCAGCGGATTGCCGCCCCTCGCCACCTGACAGGCGCTTTTCCTCTTCCATGTAGGGCAGCAACACTGCGACGGCTTGTTTCATCACGCGGGCGGATTTCACCACCTGCGGCAGGAACATTTTGCCCGCGCCGAACAGATCGCCCACCACATTCATTCCCGCCATCAGCGGGCCTTCGATGACGTGCAGGGGGCGTTCGGCGGCGGCGCGCGCGGCTTCGGTGTCTTCTTCTATGAATTCCGTGATCCCGTTGACCAGCGCATGTTCCAGCCGTTTTTCAACCGGCCAGTCACGCCAGGCCAAATCGCGTATCTTTTCTTCGCGCGCACCGCCCCGGAAGCGTTCGGCGATGTCCAGCATTTGTTCGGTTGCGGTTCCGCCATTCCGGGGTTTGCGGTTCAGCACCACGTCTTCGCAGGCTTCGCGCAGGTCCGGGTCGATCTGGTCATAGACGGCCAATTGTCCGGCGTTGACGATGCCCATATCCATGCCTGCCTTGATGGCGTGATACAGGAATACAGCGTGCATTGCTTCGCGCACGGGTTCATTGCCGCGGAAGCTGAACGACAGGTTCGATACCCCGCCCGAAACATGCGCGTGGGGCAGGTTTGTTCTGATCCAGCGCGTCGCTTCAATGAAGTCGACGCCGTAATTGTCGTGCTCCTCGATCCCGGTTGCGACGGCAAAGACGTTGGGATCAAAGATGATATCCTCGGGCGGGAAGCCCATGTCTTCGACCAGAATGCGATAGGCACGGGCGCAGATTTCGGTTTTGCGGGTAAAGGTATCGGCCTGCCCGGTTTCATCAAAGGCCATGACCACAACCGCCGCCCCATAGGCCATGCACAACGCGGCATGGTGGCGGAATGCCTCTTCGCCCTCTTTCAGGCTGATCGAGTTCACCACGGGCTTGCCTTGGACGCATTGCAGCCCCGCCTCGATCACGTCCCATTTGGAACTGTCGATCATGATCGGAACACGGGCGATATCTGGTTCCGAGGCGATAAGGTTCAGGAATTCGATCATCGCCTGTTTGCTGTCAATCAGGCCTTCATCCATGTTGATGTCGATGATCTGCGCCCCGTTTTCCACCTGATCCCGCGCGACGTCCAGCGCGGCGGCATAGTCGCGGTTTACGATCAGTTTACGGAACCGGGCAGAGCCGGTGACGTTGGTACGTTCCCCCACATTCACGAAAGGGATGTCAGGGGTCAGGACAAAGGGCTCTAGCCCGGAAAGACGCAGATAAGGGGTCATGCAAGTACCTTGCGCGGGGGGAAAGAGGCGACGGCATCCGCAATCGCACGAATATGATCTGGCGTGGTGCCGCAGCATCCGCCAACGAGGTTAACGATACCTTCGCGCGCGAAGTCGGCCACTTGGGCGGCGGTCTGGTCCGGGGTTTCGTCATATGCGCCAAACGCGTTGGGCAGTCCCGCGTTGGGATAGGCGCAGGTGAGCGAAGTAGCGACGCTTGCAATTTCGGCCATGTGGGGACGCATCGCCGCAGCCCCAAGCGCACAGTTCAGCCCAACGGAAAAGGGCCGGGCATGGGCAACAGAATGCC
Organism: Thalassovita litoralis; assembly: GCF_900182725.1. Classification (GTDB taxonomy): domain Bacteria; phylum Pseudomonadota; class Alphaproteobacteria; order Rhodobacterales; family Rhodobacteraceae; genus Thalassobius; species Thalassobius litoralis. The sequence continues at coordinate 30,332 of NZ_FXTO01000038.1, read as the reverse complement.
AGAATGCCGTGGGTGTCTGCCCCGAAAGCGTTCGGCCAGAAGCATCGGTGATCGTTCCCGAAATCATCAGCGGCAGGCGCCGCCCAGCCTTGGCAAAGCTTTCAAAGGCGGCAAAAATCGCTGCCTTAGCATTCAGCGTGTCAAAGATGGTTTCAATAAGGATCAGATCCGACCCGCCCGCGATCAGCCCGTCTATTTGTTGGCCATATGCGGTTCGCAGGTCATCAAAGGTGACAGCGCGATACCCCGGATCATTTACATCGGGGCTGATGCTGGCGGTGCGGTTTGTCGGGCCTACGGCACCAGCGACAAAACGGGGTTTGCCGTCTTCGCGTGTTGCCCGGTCCGCCGCACGCCGCGCGACCTGCGCCCCGGCAACATTCAGATCATAGACCGCAGATTCCAGACCATAATCGGCCTGTGCGATTGTGGTTGATGAAAACGTGTTGGTTTCAAGGATATCGGCCCCGGCCATCGCAAATTGAAACTGTATATCCTCAACCGCTTGCGGTTGGGTCAGGACCAGCAGATCGTTGTTTCCTTTCTGCGGGTGGTCCGGGTGATACTGATGCCGACACCCCGGCCCGTGGATATGACCATTCGCGGTGAAGTCCTCCTCGGTCATGCCAAGGGCCTGGATCATTGTTCCCATTGCCCCGTCAAGGACCAGAATACGCTGCGCCGCAAGGCTGCGTAACACCGCCAGAGAGGGGGCTTCGGGCAAGGAAAAGTTAAGCATGGTCGTCAGAATCCCATCGGTATGCGAGCAGCTACTATAGAGATTTATCAACATGAGGAAAATTGAATATTGTGACGAATGATTATGAGAGGCTTTCACAATCAGGGCGAATTTCGCGCCTATTGTGGGTTCTTCATATGATGCCGATGCAGAATATCCAGAAACAGCCGGGAAATCCGGTTCACCTGCGGGGACCGGCGGCTGACGGCGGCAAACCGGCTGCGATAATACAGATGGTCCGGTAAAATTCGGCGCATCCTGCCCTTTTCTACGAAACTGGCGGCCAGATGGTCGGGCAGGAACCCGATATAGCTGCCGGATAACACCAGCAGCGCCAGCGTTTGTTCATTCTGTACCTTCGCCGTGGTGCGAACCCCCAGTTTCTTGCTGAATTGCAGGTTGGGGGAATTGAATTTCAGCCCCACGAAATTGCTTTGCTTCAGATCATTCATCGTCAACCCATCGGGGGCGCGGTCGAAAAACGGGTGGGTATCGGAACAGTACAGAAACATATCCTCGCCATAGATCGGCAGATAATGCAGGGCGCTGTTGGTGCGGTGCATGGTGGTGATGCCGATATCTACCGCGCCTTCCATCACCTGTAGTTCAATCTGGGTGGGGGCCATCAGGGACAATTCGATTTCAACCTCGGGGGCGATGGCGTTAAATTCGGCAATGGCATGGGCCAGATTGGCCTCGGGGTTGGTCAGGAACTGATCGAACATCGCCAGATGCACGGTGCCGACCAGTTGCTTTTTCACCTCGTTCACCTGCGACCGGAAGTTTGACACCGCCCCCAGCAGCGTTTCGGCGGCCTGCAACACTTTGGCTCCGTCATCCGTCAGCGAAAACCCCGCCGGGCCGCGATCACATAGGCGCAGCCCCAGCCGGTGTTCCAGATCGGACAGGTGTTTGGAAATGGTGGAGCGCCCGATATTCAGCTCGGTTTCCGACGCGGCCAGCCCGCCACATTCGGCCACCGTGCGAAAGATTTGCAGCAGCTTCAGATCGGCATCGCCAATCTGCGGAAGGATTGCGTGACCTGCCATGATATAATGTTTCCAATTTATCAAACCTTGCGCGCAGAAATCTATATTTTCGCAACCTTTGAAACAAGCTATCCCGGCGATAAATGTCAGAATTTCGCCCAACGTGGCGCATCGTACAACAAGGGGACGCCTGATCATGAAAATGACAACCGAAGAAGCCTTCGTCAAAGTCTTGCAACGTCATGGAATCGAACATGCTTTTGGGATTATCGGGTCGGCCATGATGCCGATTTCGGACCTGTTCCCAAAGGCCGGGATCACCTTTTGGGATTGCGCCCACGAAGGGTCCGGCGGGATGATGTCCGATGGTTACACCCGCGCCAGCGGCAAGATGTCGATGATGATCGCCCAGAATGGTCCCGGCATCACCAATTTCGTGACCGCCGTGAAAACTGCCTATTGGAACCACACGCCGCTGTTGCTGGTGACGCCGCAGGCTGCGAATAAAACCATCGGGCAGGGTGGCTTCCAAGAGGTCGAACAGATGAAGCTGTTCGAGGATATGGTCGCCTATCAGGAAGAGGTTCGCGACCCATCCCGCGTGGCCGAGGTGCTGACCCGCGTTATCGCCAAGGCCAAACAGGCATCGGCCCCGGCGCAACTGAACATTCCGCGCGATATGTGGACCCAGATCGTAGCTATCGACATCCCCGAACCGATCGAATTTGAACGGTCCTCGGGTGGGGAAAATTCGGTGGCGCGGGCGGCGGAATTGCTGTCCAACGCGAAAAATCCGGTGATCCTGAACGGCGCGGGTGTGGTGCTGTCCAAGGGTGGGATTGACGCGTCCAAGGCGCTGGCCGAACGTCTGGATGCCCCGGTTTGCGTGGGTTATCAGCATAACGACGCGTTCCCCGGTTCACACCCGCTGTTTGCCGGGCCGCTGGGCTATAACGGGTCCAAGGCCGCGATGGAGCTGATCAAGGATGCCGATGTCGTGCTGGCGCTGGGCACCCGTCTGAACCCGTTTTCCACTTTGCCGGGCTATGGGCTGGATTATTGGCCCGCCAATGCGCAGGTCATTCAGGTGGACATCAACCCCGACCGGATCGGCCTGACCAAGAAAATCGCCGTGGGCATCGTGGGCGACGCGACCCGCGTGGCCAATGGTATTCTGGCGCAACTGGCCGATGGGGCCGGGGATGCGGGCCGCACCGAACGCCGCGACCGTATTGCACAGACCAAATCGAAATGGGCGCAACAACTGGCTGGTATGGACCATGAAGAGGACGATCCCGGCACCACATGGAACGAACGCGCCCGCGCCGACAAACCCGAATGGATGAGCCCCCGCATGGCGTGGCGTGCCATTCAGGCCGCATTGCCGAAACAGGCGATTATTTCATCCGACATTGGCAATAACTGCGCGATCGGGAATGCCTATCCCAGCTTTGAAGATGGCCGCAAATATCTGGCCCCCGGCTTGTTTGGCCCCTGTGGCTATGGCCTGCCTGCGATTGTCGGCGCAAAGATTGGCTGCCCGGATGTGCCGGTTGTGGGTTTTTCCGGGGATGGGGCCTTTGGCATCGCGGTGAATGAACTGACGGCTATCGGACGGGGCGAATGGCCCGCGATTACGCAGATCGTGTTCCGCAACTACCAATGGGGCGCGGAAAAGCGGAACTCGACCCTGTGGTTCGACGATAATTTCGTTGGCACCGAACTGGATGAACAGGTCAGCTATGCCGGGATTGCCCGCGCCTGCGGTCTGCAAGGTGTCGTCGCCCGCACGATGGACGAACTGACCGACGCGCTGAATGCCGCGATCAAGGACCAGATGGAACACGGCAAAACCACGCTGATCGAGGCGATGATCAATCAGGAACTGGGCGAACCGTTCCGCCGGGATGCGATGAAGAAACCTGTTGTCGTGGCCGGGATTGATGCGGCCGACATGCGCCCGCAACAGGGGTAATGCAATGACCGGAACTGCCGCATTGCGTTTTTCGCCTCAGGGGATTTCCCGGTTCGTGCAAACGAATTTCCGGGGCTTCCTTGTGGCGGCGGTTCTGGCGGCTGCGGCCAAGTTTCTGTCGGAACATTACGGCGCACCCGCGATGCTGATGGCGCTGCTTTTGGGCATCGCCATGAACTTCCTGTCCGAAGGCGGGGTTTGCAAACCGGGGATCGAATTCACCGCCCGCACGGTGCTGCGCTTTGGTGTGGCGCTGCTGGGGGTGCGGATCAGTGTGGAAACTATGCTGGATCTTGGCCCGCACCTGATTGGGCTGGTGATTGCCGGGGTGATCCTGACCATCCTGTTCGGCATTGTCGTCGCGCGGCTGCTGGGGCGGGGGACGCGCTTTGGCGTGCTGACGGGTGGATCGGTGGCCATTTGCGGGGCATCCGCGGCGATGGCGATTGCCGCCGTGCTGCCCAAGAACGATGAGTCCGAACGCAACCTGATCTTTACCGTGATCGGTGTCACCGTCTTGTCGACGCTGGCGATGATCATCTATCCGGTGCTGGCAGGCATGTTTCAGTTTTCCCCGGAACAATCCGGCGTCTTTCTGGGGGGAACAATTCATGATGTGGCGCAGGTGGTCGGGGCAGGATATTCAATTTCCGAAGATACTGGCGATGTCGCGACACTGGTCAAGCTGATCCGGGTGGCGATGCTGGCCCCGGTGGTGCTGGTGATTTCGCTGATTGTGCGACGCCAAGGTGCGCAGACCAAAGGCAAACGCCCGCCGATCCTGCCGTTGTTCGTGGTGGGGTTCCTGATCCTTGGGGCGCTGAATTCGCTGGGGCTGGTGCCTGCGGCGCTGATCCCGGTCCTGTCGGGCCTGTCGCAATGGGCGCTGCTGATTGCGATTGCAGCAGTGGGGATGAAAACAGCGCTGAAGAACGTGTTTGAAATCGGTACTCAGGCGATTGTTCTGATCGTTGCGGAAACCGTGTTTATCGCGCTTTTCGTGATGGGCGGGATGCTGGCACTTGGGGGCTGATCCTTTCGCGTGCTTGTTCCACTGCGCCGCCGGGGTATAACGGTATCCAAATTATATAAGCAGAACTGGAATACTGGCGTGACAGATGCCCCGAAATCGTCGCTGAACGAAGACTATAGCCCGGTGTTTCAGGATATTGCCCGGTTTCGTCAGTTGATTTTTGACAGCCTGTTGAAGCCCCATAACGTCACCATGTCACAAGGGTTTGTTCTGGTGCAGTTGTTCCGTGAAAACGGGCTGCGGCAGGCCGATATTGCCCAGCGGATGCAGGTGGCACCCGTCACCACCAGCAAGTTGATCGACAAGTTAGAGGCACAAGGCTACGTCGAACGCCGCTCTGATCCCGAAGATCGCCGCTCGAACCGGATTTGGGCCACGGACCGGGGGCTGGCGATTGTGAAAACCATGACCCGTACCGTCCGCGACATTGATCAGATCGCAAATGAAGGGCTGTCAGATGCCGAATTTGCCACCGTGATAAAGGCGCTGACCGTGATGCGTAAGAATTTGCAAAAGGCCGCCGCGCAGCGATAGCGGGCGGCCCGGTGGGTTAGTCGAACAGCGCCACCAATTGCTGTGCCGATGCCAGCAACCGCCCCGATTCATCCCGCAAATCCATGTCTTGCAGTGAATAGCCCTCGTCCGCCTGACGGCTGGAGGTCCGAATGCGCACCCAGCTATCGGGATCGGGGATATGGGCGAAATCAATGCCCCATGTGATTGTGCTGATCGGGGCGGGGGCGGTGAACCCTGTCATTGCCGCAGGTGGCAGCGCATCGGCCAGACAGGTCAGCGCCACATCCGGGGCCACGCCGTTACAATGAATCAACCGCGCCCAGACAGAAAATTCCGGGCGATCCGATCCTGAAATCAGCCTGTCCCCATCGGCCATGCGCATCTGAAAATTGCTCACAAATCCCGGTGCGTTTTTGCGGCGGGTGAAATCAGGGCAGCTTTCCGGTGCGGGCAATGTTGCGGGGGGCGGTAGGATCTGATGCTTTTGCTTGCTGTCGCGCGCCGCACCAAAGACAAAAATTGCCTGCGCCCCCAAGGCATCGTCGCTATAGCAGTCAACCCGCACAAAGCTGGCGCTGCGCCCGGCCCGGATCAGCTCAACCGCAAAGATCACGTCCTTGCTGACTGGGCGCATATAGGTCATCTGAAGCGACCGCAGCATTGGCAGGTCCGGCAGGCTGGCGCGTACCGCCGCCAGCGCCAGCGCTGCCGTAATCCCGCCAAAGGCCGTGCGCCCTTGCATCCAGCTTGCGGGGATATGAGCGGTCAACCGCCCCGGTTCGCCATCCATGTCGGCCACCAGATCGGCCAGTGTTTTTAATGTATCATCTGTCATTTTCGGTCCTCGTTCCCGGCAGGCATTGCAAGGCATTGTGACGCCCGCAGCAAGCGCAAACCGTATTGTGCGACGCAAGGTCAAAAGGCGATCTGTTCCGATTTGGGAACCATCATCCCTAATTGGGCTTTGAAAAATCAAATAATAACAATTTGGTAATTAAAGTTACCAGAAAGTAACAAAAATAAATTGACAAGAAGCCCAACCTGTCAAACCCTGTGTCTATCCCGTGGGCAGATGTTCGCACGGGCAGGGAGGATACACATGCCACGCTGGGCGAACGCGGTCCCCAACCGCGCCGAACAACAGGATTTGAAACGCAAGGCGATCATCCGCGAAGCTGCGCGCATCTTTTCGCGTCGGGGGTGTCACGGGGCGACGCTGGATGATGTGGCAGATCGGCTGGGTGTCACTAAGCCCGCCTTGTACCGCTACGTCCGCAACAAGCACGACCTGCTGTTTGCCTGCCACGAAGAAGCAATGGATATTGGTGACAAGGCGCTGGAGAGCGGTGCGGCCCAAGGTACGACCGGGCTGCAAAAGGTCCGCATTGCCATGACCGCCTACTTATCCGAAATGATCGGGGAACTGGGCGTGCCGGTTCTGATCCTCGAAGAAAACGCGCTGCAAGGGGTCGAGGCGGAAACGATCTATGCCCGCCGCGATGCGTTTGAAACCCGTTTGCGGGGGCTGGTCGAATTGGGGGTTCAGGATGGCTCGATCCTGCCGCTGAACCCGAAACTGGCGGTGTTCATGCTGCTGGGGTCGGTTCATTGGGTGACAAAATGGTACAAACCCGATGGCGCATGGAGCGCGGATGACGTGTCCGACGCGTTGATCGAACTGGCCACCCGCAGTCTGGCCGCCAACCCCGCGCATGAGCTGAGCGCTTCCATTCACATTGCCGCCCCCGTGCCGCTGAAACCCGGCCCGAACTAACGCCGCTGTCCAAAACCTGATCGCCAATCTCGGCCCGCTTTGGCAGGCCGCCAGCCCCGTTTTGCCCGAAAGGCCCGCCATGCCGCAGATACACAGCCAGATCGACCCGGCCACCCCTGATTTTCGCGCCCGCGCCGCCGCCTATGACGCGTTGTTGGCGCAACTGTCCGAAAGGCTGGACTGGGCGCAGGCCGGGGGTGGGCCGAAAATGGTGGATCGCCATCATGCCCGCAACAAAATCCTTGTCCGTGACCGGATCGAATTGCTGATTGATCCCGGCACCGCGTTTCTGGAACTGACCCCCTTGGCCGGTTGGGGGCTGTATGACGGCAAATTGCCTGCTGCGGGTCTGGTCACAGGGATCGGCACAGTGCGCGGCACCGCCTGCATGATCATTGCGAATGATGCCACGGTCAAAGGCGGGTCATTCTACCGGGAAACCGTGAAGAAACACATCCGGGCGCAGGAAATCGCGGCCCAAAACCGCCTGCCTGTGCTGTATCTGGTCGATTGCGGTGGGGCCAACCTGAACCAGATGGAAGAGGTGTTTTACGACGAAAACCAATTCGGCGGCACTTTTCATCGTCAATGCCAGATGTCTGCGCTGGGCATTCCGCAACTGGCCGTGGTGTTTGGGGAATGCACGGCGGGCGGGGCGTATATTCCGGCGCTTTGCGATGAATTCGTGATGGTCGACGGCGCGGCCTCGATCCACCTTGGGGGCCCGCCGATCGTGAAAGCGGCGATTTCTGAAATCGTGGATCGGCATGAACTGGGGGGCGCGGCGCTGCATACCCGGCAATCGGGCGTCAGCGATCACATCGCGCCGGATGAACCCGCCGCTTTGGGGCGGCTGCGTGATATGGTGGCGGCGCTGAACTACGCTCAGCCCTTTGCACCGGGTCGCCAGCCCGCCGCCGCGCCGCGCTATGATGCTGCTGATCTGCCCGGCATTGTCGGTACAGACCTGTCCCGCCCCTTTGACCAGAAAGAGGTAATCGCCCGTCTGGTCGACGCCAGTGATTACCACGAATTCAAACCCGATTGGGGGGATACGATCACCTGTGGCTTTGCCCATATCGAAGGGTTCCCAATTGGCATTCTGGCGAATAACGGCGTGCTGTTTTCGCAGGCCTGCCTGAAGGCCACCCATTTCATCGAACTGTGCGATCAGCGCGGCATTCCGTTGCTTTTCCTGCAAAACACCACCGGCTTCATGGTCGGGAAAGAGGCGGAGCTGGGCGGCATTTCCAAAGATTCCGCCAAGCTGGTCTATGCCATGTCGAACACCCGCGTGCCGCGCTACACCGTTATCACTGGCAGTTCCTATGGCGCGGGCAATTACGGTATGTCGGGGCGCGGGTTTCGTCCGCATTTCCTGTTCATGTGGCCGAATGCCAGATTGGGGGGCATGAACCCCGATGTCGGCAGTTCGGTTCTGATGGATTTGCGGCGCGCTTCGATTTCGCAAAACCCAGCGACGGAACAGGAACTGGCCGATCACGAAGCCAGCCTGCGCCGCATGTTCGAGGAAAAATCAGACCCCTATTTCTGCACCGCGCGGATTTTCGATGATGGGATCATCGACCCGCGCGATACCCGCCGCGTGCTGGGCCTGTGTTTGGCGGTGGGGGCCATGCGCCCCACGATCCGCCTGCAAAGCCCCGTTTACAGGATGTAAGCCATGTATGATTTCCTGACTGCCCCGCATCCGATCCGCACGGTTCTGATCGCCAATCGCGGTGAAGTTGCTTGTCGTGTTATTGCCACCTGTCGCCGTTTGGGGCTGCGCAGCGTTGCGGTCTGGTCCGATGCCGACCATGACGCGCCCCATGTCCGGCTGGCCGACCACGCCGTCCGGTTGGGTCCGGCCCCGGCGGTGGACAGCTACCTGAACATTTCCGCGCTGCTGGCGGCTGCGCATGCCTGTGGGGCCGATGCTATCCACCCCGGCTATGGTTTTCTGTCTGAAAATGCGGATTTCGTTCGTGCATGTATTGCTGAGGGGCTGATTTTTATCGGGCCGTCCCCTGATGCCGTGGCGGCTATGGGGTCCAAGATCGAAGCCCGCCGGATTGCCCGTGACAGCGGTGTACCTGTGGTGCCGGGGTTTGAAGCCCGTGATGCCTCAGACGTCGAATTGGCCGATGCTGCCGCACGCATCGGTTATCCGGTGATGGTCAAGGCCAGCGCGGGTGGTGGCGGTCGCGGAATGCGCCGGGTGGAACGCCCCGCAGACCTGCCCGCTGCCCTGTCCGCCGCACGGGCCGAGGCGGGCGCGGCCTTTGGTGACGCGACCCTGTTCATTGAAAAGCTGATCCAATCCCCCCGCCATCTGGAGGTGCAGGTTTTCGGTGATGGACAGGGCGGGGCGCTGCATTTTTATGAACGGGATTGTTCGGTGCAGCGCAATCACCAGAAACTGATCGAAGAAGCCCCAGCCCCCAACCTGTCCGCAGACACCCGGCAAACCTTGCTGGACGCGGCTTTGTCTCTGACCTGCGCCATTCGCTATGGCGGGGCGGGAACGGTGGAATTCATTCTGGGGCAGGGGGATAGCCAACCCTATTTTCTGGAAATGAACACCCGGCTTCAGGTTGAACATCCTGTGACCGAATTGATTTGCGGTGTCGATCTGGTGGAATTTCAACTGCGTCAGGCGGCGGGTCTGCCTTTGCCGCTGACGCAGGATCAAATCCGCCCCAAAGGTCACGCGATCGAGGTGCGTTTGAATGCCGACCGGCCCGAACAGGGTTTTCTGCCCGCCACTGGCCCCGTACTGGATGTCATCGCGCCGCCCGGTTTGCGGTTTGACAGGGGGATCGAGGCCGGAACTGTCGTGGGCAGCCATTACGATCCCATGCTGGCGAAACTGATCGCCCACGCCCCGGACCGCGATCAGGCCCGGCTGGCGCTGGCCGATGGGCTAAGCGGGCTGGCGCTGCCCGGTATCGCCACCAATCAGGCCTTTTTGCGCGATTGCCTGCTGGCCCCGGATTTTGCCGCCGGTCAGGCGACGACCGATTTCTTGACCCGCAGCTTCCCGAATGGTTGGCACCCTGATCCCGCCGCGCTGTTGTGGCTGCGCGGGCAAGCTGCGCTGGCCTGCATCGCGGCTAATCCCGGCTCCGCCTCGCCCCTGACCCGGACAGACGGGTTTCGCAGCGCCGGACGCCCGGCCCGGGTTCCCCTGCATCTACAGGACGATTACGGCGAAACCGATCTGACGCTGACATTGGGACCGGTGCCGCAAGTGACCTACAGCACCGGCACCGCCGACCTGACCGACCCGCCGCGTCACTGGCGGGATGGCGATACGCTGCACATTGCTGGGCGCGGCCTGACCCTTGCGGCCCATGTCACGCCGCTGGCGCAGGCCCGCATGACTCGCGCCCCCGACACCCCCGAAGGGCAGCTTACCGCCCCGCTGACGGGGCGCGTCACACAGGTGCATGTCGCGCCGGGCGATACCGTGGCGCAGGGCGATCCGCTGGTCGTGATGGAGGCGATGAAGCTGGTTCACACCCTGACTGCCCCGCATCCGGGCCGTGTGACCCGCGTGGCCTGCGCCCCCGGCGAAACCCTGCCTGCCAAAACCGTACTTGTGGATATTGATCCGCTTTCCTGACCCACCAACCCAAGGATACCGCCATGACTGCCCAAAGCTCTGGTTTCGACAAAGCCGCTGATAGCCCGCTTTTCTTCTCCGAAGAACACCGGATGTTGCGCGCCCAGATCCGCCGCTTTGTCGAAGAAGACATCAAACCCCACGCCGCCCAATGGGAACTGGACGGGGCCACGCCTCGGTCGCTGTTACGGCGCATGGGTGAATTGGGGTTCTTCGGCATTCGCTATCCTGAACTCTATGGCGGTAGCGCGATGGATGAACTGGCGACGGTCATCCTGTCCGAAGAACTGGGCCGCTGCACCTTTGCCGGGGTGGCAATCACGGCGCTGGTGCATACTGATATGGCTTCGGTCCATATTTTCAACGCGGGCAATGACGCGCAAAAGGCCCATTGGCTGCCCCGCGTGATCCGGGGCGAAGCGATCTGCGCGGTTGCCGTCACCGAACCCGGCGCGGGATCGGATGTCAAAGGTATCCGCAGCACCGCCCGCCGCGACGGTGACAGCTATGTGCTGAACGGTGCGAAAATGTTCATCACCAATGGCGTTCACGCCGATGTCTATTGCGTGGCGGCCAAAACCGATCCCACCGGCCCCGCCAGCCGCAGCGTGACCATGTTCATCGTCGAAAAGGGAACCCCCGGTTTCACCGTGTCCCGCGCCTTGGACAAACATGGCTGGCGCAGCTCGGACACGGCAGAATTGTCCTTTGTCGATTGCCGCATTCCGGCGGAAAACGTGCTGGGGCAGGAAGGTCACGGCTTTTATGAAATCATGAAGAATTTCCAGAATGAAAGGCTGGTGCTGGGTGCCATGTCGATGGGCGAGGCACAGGCCGCGCTGGAACTGACGCTGGATTACGTGCGCAGCCGCTCTGCTTTTGGGGCAACGCTATGGGACAAACAGGCGATCCGCCAACGTCTTGCCCTGCTGGCCAGCCGTGTCGAAGCTTGTCGCCAGATGGTCTATGTCACTGCGCTGCGCCTGAAAGCGGGCGAAGACATGGTGCGCGAAGTGTCGATGATCAAATCCCTGTGCGGCGAACTGGTGAATGAGGTCATGTATGATTGCCTGCAATTCCACGGTGGCATGGGCTTCATGCGTGAAAGCACCATCGAACGCATGGCCCGCGATGCGCGGGTGCAATCCATCGGTGGCGGCGCGACCGAGGTTATGCTGGAAGAGGTTGCCAAACGCATTTGACGGGGGCGGGTTAGCCCCAAACCGCCACGAAAACCGCCAGACAGGTGATTTCCGATATTTGCTGGGATGCCCCCAGAACATCGCCGGTCTGGCCGCCGATTTTCGCCCGCGCGATCAGCGCCAGCCCCGCAACCGCCCCAGCCGAAACCACTGCGGCCACAATCGCGGACCATCCGGCCATTGCCACGGCCAGCGCCAGTGCCTGTGCCACCGCTACGGCTGCAATTCGCGGGGCAGGGCGGCCTACGGATCGGCTTAGCCCGCCCGCCCGCGCATTGGGGAGGGCGGCCATCAGTACTGGCATCCCGGCGCGGGACAGCACCCCTACCGCCACTGCCGCCGTCAGGCCATGCCCGGCGGTAAACAGCGTGGTCAGTGCCCACCACCGCGCGGCAAAGCCCAAAATCAGCGCCATCGTGCCATAGCTGCCGATGCTGCTGTCCTTCATGATCTCTAGCCGCCGGTCCCTGTCCCAGCCGCCCCAGAACCCGTCCGCTACGTCGGCCAGCCCATCCTCGTGCATGGCACCGGACAGGATGACCGTAACGGCAATTGCCACGATCCCGGCCAGTCCTGCGCCAATTCCGGCCACGGCCCAGCCCGCCAGCCCCGAAATCAGCCCCAGCACCAGCCCGGCCAGCGGATAGGCCCAGGCGGCGGCTGCCCCACGGGCATAGGCCGCGTCTGGCAGACGCAGCGGCAAGCGTGTCAGCAGTGACAGCGCCACCGCAATATCACGGGGCTGAAATCCGCCTTGGTCGTTTTCCTGCATGGATGCGCCCCTTTGCTGCCTTGCCCCCCGTTACCATTGCGATAAACACCGGGGCAACACCAACAGGAAAGACTGCACCATGACCGCCTCTTTTGATACGCTTGCCGCCTTTCGTGCGGTGCTGGCTGATGCCCCCGCCGCCGATCTGACCGCCCGCGAACAGGCGCAGGCCCGCAACGGTCAACTGACCAAACCGCCGGGTGCCTTGGGTCGGTTAGAGGATCTGGCGATCTGGTACGCTGGCTGGCGCGGCACCCCGCGCCCGGCATTGGCATCCCCGCAAGTGCTGATTTTCGCGGGCAATCACGGGGTCACGGCGCAGGGCGTTTCCGCGTTTCCCGCCGAAGTCACGGAACAGATGGTGCTGAATTTCCAGCACGGCGGCGCGGCGATCAACCAACTGTCCACGGCGTTTGGGGCGCAGATGGCCGTCCACGCGATTGATCTGGACCGCCCGGCCGCGGATTTCACGCAATCCCCGGCGATGACCGAACAAGAGCTTGTTGCCGCCCTGCGTACCGGATGGGATGCGGTGGACCCGCAGGCGGATCTGCTGGTGACGGGGGAAATGGGGATCGGCAACACCACTTCTGCGGCGGCTATTGCGCTGGCCCTGTTCGGGGGCGACGCCGAAGACTGGACAGGCCGTGGCACCGGGGTGGACGATGCCGGATTGCTGAATAAAACCCGTGTCGTGCGCGAAGGCGAAGCCCTGCACGCTGCGGCCATCACCGATGGCATGGATGCGCTGCGCTGTCTGGGCGGGCGGGAACTGGCAGCTATGGCAGGGGCCATCGCGCGGGCGCGCAGTCTGCGCATTCCGGTGCTGTTGGATGGGTTTATCTGCTGCGCTGCTGCGGCCTGTCTGGCGAAAACCCAGACCGGGGCGCTGGATCATTGCGCCGCTGGTCACGTCAGCGCCGAAGCCGCCCATCCCCGTTTGCTGACGGCGCTGAACAAGCAACCGCTGCTGTCGCTGGGCCTGCGGCTGGGCGAAGGATCGGGCGCGGCGCTGGCGATTGGCGTGCTGAAAGGCGCGATTGCCTGCCATTCTGGCATGGCCACCTTTGCCGAAGCGGGCGTATCCGAAGCATAGGGGCGAAGGGGGCGTTGCCCCCCGGCCTGCGGCCTTCCCCCCAGAGTATTTTGGGCAAGATGAAAGCTCAGTCGTTTTCGGCCCGTGCGTCCAACTGGGTCTGAAGCGCAGCTTCCAGTTCTTTGTCCAATTCTAACGAGCGTTTTATATAGGCTTCGTTTTTCGAGGCCGGAATATTGGGGTTCCAAAGCTGTGCCAGATCGCGGATCGCTTCGCGGTCATGGAAGTAGAACACCTTTTCGGCCTCGGCGGCTTCGTATTCGCTGAGGCCTACATTCTCCAACACATAGCGCCCGGCGCGTAAGGAGCTGTCGAACATTTCGCGCACGATGTCATTGGCCCCGGCCTGATAGAGCTGGAACACATGGTTCCGGTCGCGGGCGCGGGCGACGATGTGCAGATCGGGCCGTTCGCGCCGGGCAAAAGTGACCAGACGGGTCGTTGCCTCGGGGCTGTCCAGCGCCACCACCAGCACGCGGGCTTCCTTTAGCCCGGCTGCGTGCAGCAATTCAGGGCGGGTGGGGTCGCCGAAAAAGCCCTTGAACCCAAAGCGCCGCATCAGTTGGATGGTTTCCATGTCATGATCCAGCACCACGGTCTTGAACCCGCTGGATTGTACCAGCCGGTTGACGATCTGGCCGAACCGCCCGATCCCGGCAATGATCACCGGGCCTTGGTCGTCGATTTCGTCGGCTTCGGCCCCATCGTTTTCTTCCTTCATGCGGCTGGACAGCCAATCATACAGGATGAACAAAAGCGGCGTGATCAACATCGACAGGGCCACCACCATCAGCAGCTTTTCCGGCAGGCTGCCGGTCAGCACATGGGTTTGTTTGGCAAAGGACAGCAGCACAAAGCCAAATTCCCCCGCTTGCGCCAGCGATAGCGTGAACAGCCAGCGATTGCGGCCTTTCAGTTTGAACAGCACGGCCAATCCAAACAGGATCACGCCCTTTAGCACGATCAGCGCGCCGGTCATTGCCAATAGCGGCAGGGGGTTGGCAAACAGCAGGTCGAAATTAATCCCCGCGCCCACGGTGATGAAAAACAGCCCCAATAGCAGCCCCTTGAAGGGCTGGATGTCGCTTTCCAGTTCGTGACGGAATTCGGTGTTGGCTAGTACCACGCCCGCCAGAAACGTTCCCAGCGCGGGCGACAGCCCCACTGCATACATCAGGAACGCGATACCCAGCACGATCAGCAGCGCCAGTGCGGTATACATTTCCCGCAACCGGGCATGGTGGATATAGCGAAATACCGGGCGCGTCAGGTAAATCCCCGCCAGAATGATCACCGCCACCGCGCCCAGCGTCACCAGCGTGACCCCCCACGCGGGTAGACCCGCCACCAGCGACAGGGTGGGTTCATGTCCGGCCTCCAGATCCTTGGCTCGCGCGATAGAGCCATCCTCGCGCAGGATCGCCGTTGGGGCCACGGCCAGTAGCGGCAGCAGTGCCAGCATCGGGATTACCGCGATATCCTGCGTCAGCAACACAGAAAAGGCCGATCTGCCGCCGCTGGTTTGCATCAGCCCCTTTTCCGATAGCGTTTGCAGCACGATCGCGGTTGATGACAGGGAAAAGATTAAGCCAATCGCCAGCGCCCGTGGCAGGGGTTGCCCCAGCGCCGTTGCGCCGCCCATCACCGCCAGCGTGGTCAGCACCACCTGCAAGCCGCCCAATCCGATCAGCCGATGCCGCATGTCCCACAGGGTTCGCGGCTCCAGTTCCAGCCCGATCAGGAACAGCATCATCACCACGCCAAATTCCGCGAAATGCTGCAAATCCGCAGTTTCGTTGCCGACCAGCCCAAAGATCGGGCCAATCACAATGCCCGCTGTCAGATAGCCCAGAACGGACCCCAGCCCCAAGCGCGCGGCCAGGGGAACAGCGATCACCGCCGCGGCCAGATAGATCGAGGCCTGAAACAGGAAGGATTGCATGACATCTCCGTTGAGTAATCGTTAACAGGGCAGGGGGGCGTCTTGTTTGAACTGGTCCATCACGATCTGGCTTTGGACACGCGCCACCGCAGGATGCGGCAACAGGATTTCATGGATCAGCCGGTTCAGGGCAGCCAGATCCTCGCAATAGACCCGCAGCAGGTAATCGGCCTCGCCGGTCAGGGTCCAGCCCGAAATCACCTCGGGGCGCAATTCGACCAGTCGGGCGAACTGTCGGGATTCTTCGGGGCCGTGGGTGGACATTTGCACTTGAACGAACGCCTGCACCGTCAGCCCCACTTTGCGCGGGTTCAGCCGCGCAGCATAGGACCGGATATATCCCTCGGTTTCCAACCGTTGCCGCCGCCGCCCCGCTTGGCTGGGGGACAGGTTCAGGCGCTCTCCCAGTTCTTGCGCTGTCAGGTGGGCGTTCTGTTGCAGTTCGGCCAGAAGCCGTTTGTCCGTATTGTCCAGCATTTGCGTGATTTCCGCGTTTTTTATCAATTTAGCGGAAAAACCCCGCGTCGCAACAGTGAAGGATGCAGTGACGCGTGCATCGTGTGGTGAGGCGCGAAAAACCGCCCCTTGTGCGTATGTGAGGGGCGCTGCCCGGTGATATGTCATAACATCAAACCGGGGAAGGTAAGCTATCTTGACATTTATTGCACTGCGTTTCAGGCTTTCACGGTGTTTGGTAACGATTTGATAGGGCGTGTTTCATGGCTAAAGAAAGCCGTTCATTCGCGGTGATTGGGCTTGGTGCGTTTGGCAGTGCTGTTGCAACAGAACTGGCGCGTTTCGGAAATCAGGTTATTGGGGTTGATAGTGACGAACGGCGTGTCGCGCAGATGGCGGCCACGTTATCTTCGGCTGTGATCCTTGATACGACCGATGAAATGGCACTGAAAGAGGCGGGTATTGATCAGTATGATATTGCGCTGATTGCCATAGGACGCGACATTCAGGCCAGCATCCTGACCACGATGAACCTGAAAATGCTGGGGATTGGGACGATTTGGGTCAAAGCGTCGAACAAGACCCACCACCGTATCCTGTCCAAGTTAGGGGCTGATCGGGTGATATTGCCGGAACAGGAAATGGGCCGACATATCGCGCAAATGCTGAATAATCCCGTGGTGCAGGATTATGTCAGTCTTGGCAATGGGTTCAGCGTGGTGAACATCGTTATTCCCGAACGGCTGACAGGGCGCGATTTGTCGTCGCTTGGGATCGGCACGGGGTATGATCTGCGGCTTCTGGGGGTGATGCGCGGCACCGAGTTCCGTTCGGCACATACGGCGAATTTGGTGCTGGAGGAGGACGACAAGCTAATTTTGCTTGGTAAACGCCCTGAACTGCGCCGCTTTGGCGATGCCATTTGAACGGGACATTCCAATGAAAGTGCTACTGCGCCGGGCGGCATCCGTTGTGTCGGGTATGCCGCCGCCTCTGATCTTGTCGATACTTTATGCCGTCTTGATCGTTCTGGGGGCGGCATTACTGATGTTGCCGTTTTCCCATACAGTTCCGATAAGCTGGTCCGACGCCATTTTCACCTCGACCTCTGCCGTCACTGTGACGGGGCTGGTTGTGCTGGATACCGGCGCAGACCTGACATGGTTCGGTCAGTTCGTGGTGGCCTTTCTGATCCAGATGGGTGGGCTTGGGTTGATGACCTTTGCTGTGCTTATCCTTGGCGCGCTTGGTTTGCCCGTCGGCATCACGGGCAAGCTTTATCTGCGCGAGGATCTGAACCAGAGTTCCGTTCACCAATTGTCAAAACTGGTCCTGACCATCCTGAAGGTTGTGGTGTTCTGCGAAGTCGCGGGGGCCATGCTGCTGACGTTGACGTTTGTGCCGCACTACGGGTTCTGGCAGGGCATCTGGGAGGCGCTGTTTCATTCGATATCGGCATTCAACAACGCAGGGTTTTCAACCTTTCCGAATGGGCTGGTCCCCTATGCGACCGATCCGGTGGTGAATGTGATCATCCCGGCGCTCTTTATCATTGGTGGGATTGGATATGTCGTGCTGCATGATATTTTCACCCAGAAAAGCTGGCGGGCGTGGTCTTTGCACACAAAGATCATGCTGCTTGGAACAGGGTTTTTGATACCGTGGTCTGTTGGCATGTTCGCCGTTCTGGAATGGAGCAACCCAGACACATTGGGGCAGTTCGACAGTATTTTTGCACGCCTGACGGTAAGCTGGTTCCAAGGTGTGACAACGCGAACCGCCGGATTTAACACGACCGACATCGGGGCGCTTCATGACAGCACGTCGATGATGTTCATTTCGCTTATGCTGATTGGGGGCGGTCCCACCTCGACGGCGGGCGGGATCAAGGTGACAACCTTTGTTGTTATGATCATTGCGACGGTGGCTTTTTTCCGCCGCCAGCAGCAGCTTCATGCGTTTGGGCGTAGCATTGCGCCAGATCAGGTGATGAAGGTCATGGCTCTGACTGCGATCAGCGTCATTCTGGTGTTTGTGGCTGTGTTCCTGCTGACGGCTTCGCATGATGGTCATTTTCTGGACATCAGTTTCGAGGTGGCCAGCGCCTTTGGGACCGTAGGTTTGTCACGCGGCTTGACCGCAGAACTGTCCGAATTCGGGCGAGCGGTGATTGTCTTTGTCATGTTCCTTGGCCGGGTGGGTCCACTGACGCTTGGGTTTTTCCTTGCCACGCATAGCGCCCCGCGTGTGCGCTACCCAGAGGGCAAGATTTATCTGGGGTAAGGGGCGGCTACGCCTGAAAATACACCTGATTGGCGAACGGATGAAAAAAATGCGGCAACCGGGAACCTTTTGCCCGGTTGGATGTTCAACTTAGACGAATGGCCGATCAAGTGAGCAACCGGGATGATGGCGCGGCGTATAGAAGAAGACGGCGATCCGCAAAAGGACGAGCTGCCCGAGCGCAGGAAAAGCGAAGGTGCAGGTCTTGGCCTGTGTCTGTTGCTGGCCGCCGCGTTCTGGGCCGTTGTTGGCTGGCTGGTTTGGGGTTAGCGTCCGATCACCAGATCCGCGCGCAATCCCCCCAATGCCTCGCTTTCGCCAAGGCGTAATACGCCACCATGCGCACGGGCGATGTCGGTTGCAATTGCCAGCCCTAAACCGACGCCGCTGCCCCGGTTCTGATTGCGGGCACCGTCCAGCCGGGTGAATGGTTTGATTGCCTGTTCGCGGCTTTCCGGGGGAATGCCGGGGCCGTTGTCTTCGACCCGGATACGCAGGGATTTATCGGTAAGCGCCACGGAAATCTGGACTGTTCCCCCATAACGCACACCGTTTTCAATCAGGTTGGCCACGGCCCGGCGGATCGCTACGGGGCGCAGGGTGACTGTGCCGCCGCCGGTGGTTTCGGTCAGGGTTACGTCTTGTCCGGCCCGGTGGGCGTCATCGACCAATGATCGAACAAGCGCGATGGGATCCGTGGGTTCCGGCTCGCCCTCGGCTGAACCACGAGAGAAAGACAGGAATTCGTCCAGCATTCGCTGCATATCATCCACATCACGCAGCAAATCCTCGGCTTCGGGGTCGTCGATCATCGACAGGCCCAGCCGTAGGCGGGTCAGCGGTGTGCGCAAGTCATGACTGACGCCGGATAACATCAGGGTGCGCTGTTCGATCTGGCGCTCGATCCGGGCGCGCATATCCAGAAACGCATTGCCCGCCGCCCGCACCTCGACCGCGCCCGAGGGTTTGTAGGGTAAATTTCGCCCCCGGCCAAAAGCTTCGGCAGCGGCGGCCAGACGGGTGATAGGGCGTAATTGGTTGCGCAAATAAATAAAGGCGATCAGCGTCATCAATCCGCCGAAAAACACCATATTCACAAAAAGCTGGTGCGGATTCGAGGCCGATACCCGGCGGCGATCCAGTTGCAGGGTCAGTATTCCTTGCGGAATGTCCAGAAACAGAAGCACATCATCGTTGTTAGGCAAAGAAACCGCCAGCAGTTCGGGCAGCATTTCCCGGAAATAGTATTGTACGATGATGCCCGACAGGTCGAACCAGCGGCGTTCGTCGGGTTGCACCCCAAGCTGCACACCGGGCGGATGGATCGGAATTTCCAGCGGATCAGCGAAATGGGCAAGCGCGGCCGGAATCTGATCCGCAGGTATGTCCGGGGGAATGGCATCCAGCAACAGGCGCACTTCTCTTGTGGCGGTCTGGGTCATCTGCCGGGTGACGCCTTCGAAATGGCGCTGGATAAAGACGATCGAAATCACCAGTTGCAGCGTGACAACCGGCAGGATCAGGATCAGCGCCGCGCGTGTATAAAGGCCACGGGGCAAATAGCGTTTGAGCCAGTGAAAGAACATGGGTTAAACCTAGCGGGCGAGTGAGGGAAGAGGAATACAAGATGTTACCGCCAGACGATTTCAACCCGGAACCGGGTGTGGCACTGGAACTGGAACCGGGTTTGCGCCGTGTGCTGGCCCCGAATCCATCGCCAATGACGTATCGCGGCACCAATACATATCTTTTAGGGGAACGCGATCTGGCCGTTATCGACCCAGGCCCGGACGATCCTGTCCATCTGCGGGCGATTCTGGACGCGGTGAAGCCGGGGCAGCGGATTTCCCATATTATCGTTACCCATGCACATCTGGATCATTCCCCGTTGGCGCGGGCCTTGTCGGCGCGGGTTGGGGCGCCGGTGTATGCCTATGGGGATTTTCGTGCGGGACGCTCTGCCGTGATGGAACAATTGGCCACCGAAGGGCTGGCAGGTGGCGGCGAAGGCGTCGATGCGCAGTTCGTACCGGATGTCGAGGTCGCGGATGGTGCCGATATTGCGGGTGATGGTTGGCAATTGCGTGCGCTCTGGACGCCGGGGCATTTCGGCAATCACCTGAGCTTCCAGTGGAACGACGTGATTTTTACCGGCGATCTGGTCATGAGCTGGGCCAGTTCGCTGGTGTCGCCGCCGGATGGTGATTTGACCGATTTCATGCGCTCTTGTGAAATGTTGCAGGCTCTTCCCGCCCGTCGCTATCATTCCGGCCACGGCGCCCCGGTGGAAAACCCCAACGAACGGGTCGAGTGGCTGTTGTCGCATCGGCGGGGCCGGGAAGCGGCGATCTTGCAGGCTTTGGAGGGGCAGGCGGCCACAGCACAAGAACTGGCGCAGACGATTTATACGGATACCCCCGCGGCCCTGATTCCCGCAGCGACGCGAAACGTTTTTGCACATCTGGTTGATTTGGTGGGAAAAAACCAAGTTACCCCAGAGGGGCGCTTGTCCGCATCTGCACGGTTTTCCCTGCGATAATGCAGATTTCGGTGGTGGCGGAATTTTTTTCAAAAATCTCAAAAAAGGCTCTGGACGTCGGAAAATCCCATAGCTATACACCGCCCCATGTTCCGGCGTAGCTCAGCGGTAGAGCAGTTGACTGTTAATCAATTGGTCGTAGGTTCGATCCCTACCGCCGGAGCCATAAAACCCCAAGAAAGCAACAACTTAGCTTAAACCGCGCCAAGCGGTCTTGGCGGGTTTTTGGCGCTTGTCATTGATTTGTCACCGACCAAAATTTTTTTGTCACGACTCACAGAATCACGCCGCTTCCGGCCCGGCCTCGGCATCCTACGGAATTGCTGCATCGAGAATCGCTTTCTCACGGAGCTTGGTTCCAGCCCGGCCATGCTGCAAACCAGAGCGAAGTCGTCGCTGTGTAACCAGTCCGGGTCTTTGCCATTGGCCACGTCATGCAAGCCGATCGTCAGAACCGCTTGCCAGAGAAGAACATCACCGCCCATTGTCGTCTCCCGATATAGAAAAGGGCGGTCAGCATCCCGCTGAACCGCCCCCAAGGTGCGATGTCACCCAAACCCTGTAGCTGGGCCATCGCTGCCGGGGTTTTGTAGGAGGCGCGGCACTCCCGGCTTATCCGCAAACCGCGCCGCCCGTCTGATAAGGCGGCGCGGCTATTCATCAAGCGGGCTCGGAACCCAAGACCAGCGCCTTGACCGCTTCCGGGTTCGTCAACGCTCCACCCACGCGCTTGGCGCTGTAGAATTTGACGTTGCCCGGTGATGTGTACGGATCACGGATCACCTGCATCCCCAAGCGGTCCACAACGGTATAGGCTTCACCGAAGTTTCCGAAGAACATGCCAACAGTGTCAGCCGCCGGTGCATCCATGTCCTCGGCCAGAACCACCGGATAGCCCATCAGCCGATCGGGCACGCCCTCGGACAGCGACGGCTGGAAATAGAACCGGCCTTGGCTGTCTTTCAGGTCTCGGATGAAATTGCGAACCGCGCGCGGCATCATCCAAATTGCGCCGGGCAGGTATTCCGCTTTGAGGCTGTCCACCACGTCGCCGATCGCCTCGATTGGCGATGATCCCAACGTGCCATCCGCACCGCTATAGATCGCGCCGATCTCATAGGCACTCGGGTCTGCGCCCCATGTGAACGACGCATCTGCAACCGTGCCATAGGTGAGCAAGCCTGTCGGCTCCCCGCTGCCACTGCCACCGAAGAACGCGGCATTTTCCTGCCGTGCAAACCGCGCGGCAATCTTCTGCATCAACCATCCCTCGACATCAAACGCGCTATCTTCGAGAAGGTGCGTCGTGACCGCCGGATAGGCGTAATGCTCAAAGACGCTGATCGGGTGCCGGGACATGAAAGATGTGTCCGTTGCGCTGCGGGTGCCAGTCTCCGCAACCCAAGCCGATGTCGGCTCCCCACGATCGACCAGAACATCCAGCGTGTTGGATGTCGTCGTCATCACGTTCGCGGCCTGTCGCACCGGGCTTGTTTCACGAACCAAACGGAAAATCCGATCCGACCAGTCGCCACGAACAACCACGTCCTGCCCGTCTGCGCTGATCGACATCGCCTTGCCTTCCAGCGCGGTGACATCGCCCTTGCGCAACCACGCGTCCAACATCGGGTCTGCGGCCTTGTCACCACCACCGAAGGCGGGTCGGTTCGCTGCGGCCTCGATCTTTGCAATTCGCCGCTCCAGCGCCGCGCTGCTTTGCTTTGCATGGTCGCCAATCTGGCCAACCATTGTCTTGATCTCTGAAAGATCACTCATCGCTTTTTCCTTTCGCGATATGGGTTCCAGTCCATTTCGCGTCCGTGACCCTCTCGGTCAGCAACCGCTGGAACACCACCGCCAACATCCCGTTGGTCAATGCTGCACCATCCCTCGCGATGCCCACCCCATTGGGTGCCAATGCGAGTATCCGTAATCCAATACGCCGAACACTTGATCCGATCGTTTCTTTGCCAATTGTGCCACCACGCCCGCCACGGCATTGGCGCGGTCGTCGTGCGCGCCGGGTGCATGGTCGATGATGTCCCGGCCACCGCGTGTTGTCCTGCGTTCCAGCGCCACCAACTGCCGTTCCAGCACGTCGCAAGCTGGCAACTCCACCACGCCCGAATTCAGCGCCGGTGCGAAACTGGCATAGAGTTCGGAGCGGGTGCCGGGTGCCGGTTCATAGGTGATCCCATGCCGGGAAAACTCAGTCGGAACCCACGCGCCTGCATATCTGTCGCCAGCAACCCGAAAGATGCCGTAAGACTTTAACGTCTTGGCGTAGTCGGCCGTTATAGCGGCAGGATTGCCCTTGCGGCCATGCACAAGGTCCACCACCAGGCGGTCGCCCTCGCGGTGACCAATTGCAAGCGTGTATTCATCTTTGCCGCCTCCGCCCGGATCAACAAAAGCAGTGTAAATGATGCCCTCCTGCCGTGGCAGTTCCAGAGGCTTTGACCGCTGCGCGGCCTGCACCTGATCCTGCGCAATGAATTGCTCAACATCGCTGCGAAACTGTGCCAGATATTCCGCCGATGCCCGCGCCGCATCATCGCGCAAGAGCGAATTAGTCGCTTGCGTCCACCGGCCTGCGTCAAACGCCCCGATCCTGCCTTCTGCAAGTTCGCGCTCTTGCTGGGCAATCCAGTGTTCAATCCAAAGCGCACGCTCGACCAGTGACCGCTGCGAGTATGACAGCCGATCGACACCGCCAAGGTCATCGGTCATCGACTGCCACCGTGCGCGCATCTCGACGGCTATGGCGGTGCGACCGTCCAGACGTTCAAGATACCCGGCTGCAAACCGATCGGGAATGTCGCGATATTTTGGGTGTATCTCTGGCATAATTCAGTGACAATTCGAGTGACAAGCGGTGATCGCAAGGTCAAAACTCAATACTAAACAGTCACCTAAACGCCTTATGCAATTGATATGTTATCACTTGTTCTCAATTTTGCAAGCGAAAGCCCCAACTTTGCAAACCGCCGATCGGGTAGGCCGCTGCAAAACCGTGCTTGCTTTGGCAATTTCCCTCATGCCAGAGTTCAATATCTATAGTTATGGAGGCTTACTTGCTTGAAACTGTCGCACTCTGCGTTGTGCTATTCGACTTTAGCGGGCTTTGGATCAGTTACTTGCCCGACACGATGAAAAGCGAAGTCGAACAAGAGATAGGGTTTGATCCTTGGGGTACAGCAATATCAGACGGCATGAAGACCACGCTCGGCATTGCTGCTGAAGGCGACAGCATGTCTGCATGGAAAGCACTTCACGCTGCAGAGAAGACTTATGACCAACTTACCGAACAAGAAATTGTAACGGAAACTCTTGCCTGCGCTAACCGTTATGCCTTTCTTACATCCAAGAGCGATTAACAAACAAACCGTGACCGACCAGCGTGTCCCGCTTGTCCCGTCAAAACTCACTCCAAAACCCTCAGTCGGGGCGGGACACGGGACATGCCTTAGGCATTTGTCCCGTTTGTCCCGGCTCATTCCGCTTCTGCACAGGGACATTTTTCATTTTGTCCCGCTGTGTCCCGGCTGTCCCGCTCCAGTATTATGGCCCCCTGTATGCCTGCATCGTTTGTGAAATAGATGTCATCATTCACAACCATTTGCCCGGCCTCGACCAGATCGCGCCTGACCCGTTGGAAAGCCTTTTTCTTGGCATCGGCGCTGTCGCCGGTGTGTTTGGCATAGAACGCATCTCGCCACGCATCGACGTGAACGCCACGAAAAGCACCATCCTCCCAAGACCCCCGCGCTACTGCTGCGGTGATGTATGTGTCCTGTCCAAGCCGTTGCGCCGGTGTCAGCTTGTGTTGCCTCTCCGGCGCTTCTGTAGCCTCCAGAACGGCGCTTTTGGCGTCGCCAAGATCAACCTGCTCAAATTGGAAATAGACACGGGGTCCACCCGGCCCGTGCTACGTCCAGCCGCCAATTTGTGATTGCCCGCCGGGTCCACCAGCGTGATCGCATCCGCAAAGGCAGAGCGCAGCAAGAGCGACGGCACCGTGCGCACCTGCCCCTCGAACACCGCCCGCCGGGTCCGCTCTATGTCCTCAGAGCCGTCTTTCCATCCGAACCCGCGCCAGATGAACGGCACCCGATCAAGGCCCGCGTCTCGCAGTGCCTCAAGAAATTCAGCATGGCGGAACCTGTCACCCGCGATTGCCGCCGGGGCCTGCCCGTTCAACCGCTCAACAACGCTGGCAAGGAAACGGCCCACGGGCACGGTCGTATCGCCCATCGTCACCAGTTCGCCCCGGTCGGACATTTCGACATAGCGATGCGACACGCCGTCAGCTTGGCCACGATCCGCAAGGCCCGGATTGCAGGGGAAAGCCCCGACACATTCCAAGCGGCCCGTGTCTGGCCAGTAGAGCGCCGCCGCAGACATTGACCGGGACCCGCCCAGATCAACCCCCAGGACAACCGGTCCCTCACGCGGGGGCAGATCATCGGGGGCCACCTCGCAGGCCAACCATTCGTCAACCGTCAGCAACACCGAACGATTGTCGGACGCCACCCGCTCATTCCTGTTGAGGTTGCGGAAACTGGACAGGGCAGAGCCGCCCCGCGCAATCGCCCGCCGCGCTTGGGCAGTAAGCCATTCCGCAGATGGGCCGATGCCCTCAGCCGCGCCCGGATTGGCCACCAGCAGGCTTGCCAGATCGTCAGGCGGCAAGCCGGGGTCCGGGCGATGTTCCTGCACATAGGTGCCGGGGGGCGGCTCATCCAACCACCGGCTAAACGTGTTCGCATCATCCGGTGCGCTCGTGCTGATAATCAGGGCGCGGCCATCGCGCTTGCCCAGACCGGACAGGATAGCATTTTCCAACGCATCGCCCTTTTCACGTTCCCATGCGGCCCGCTCATCAAGGATTGCCAGCGTGGGGGCACCGCCAAGGATTGACTTGCCATCCGCCGCGATAACGCGCGCCAGCCCGCCGCCGTTCTCAGCGGTTTCCACTTCCAGCTTGGAGCCGCGCCGGATCGTGAATTGCTCTTGCTCATCCTCTGGCAACCCCTCGATGAACCCCAAGAGGAACCCGAAAGCCGTCTTGGCTTGGTCACGGTTGCGCGCCGCGAAGATGATTTCGCGTTTCGGCTGGGGCGCAATCTCACCCATGAGGTGCCCAAGAGCGATGCCCGCGCTCAAAGCTGTTTTCGCCGCGCCTCTGCCCACACTGAGGCAACCCGTCTCGATACCCTTGGCGAACGCACCCCGCACAAAGTCTTTCTGATAGGACGCCAGCCGCAACCGCTTGCCCGCAAGACGGCCCTCAGGGACCACCAGCTTGGGAAGGAAACGCAAGGCCGCCGATGCCTCTTTCGATGCCCTAGCCATCAGCATTCCCCCCGGATTTTTTCGGGAGAGAGAAAGCAAGACCCCGCACCGCGCCCGCACCGAGCCCGCATCGTGACCGCATTGGGACCACATTGGCGACCACACTTGGCACCCACTTGCACCCACTGGGTCCCACTGGGGGTAATTGGGAATTGGGACAGGCAGGCGGGGGCAACCTGCATCACCACCACCGCGCTAAGGTGTAGTGCATCACCACCACCCACCGCCCCCGTAGGGGGTGGTGGTGGTGCAGCACCTTTAATGACCGCGTTTGCATCACCCTGCATCACCCCTGTTTTCAGGGTGGTGATGCACATCATTCCGTTGCCCATTCACCCACCTCCAAACATGGCCGCTCGATACGGTTTGCATCCTTGTGTTTGACCTTCACCAGCGCACCGGATTTCAGCCATGTTTCGATGATCCTCTTGAGGCGCTTCTTGTCTGAGGTCGCATCCATCCCCAGCACATCCGCCACAATGCAGCCCGCCCAATCGTCGCCAGCTTGAGCGGCCCTGGCCTGCCATTCGAGACCACTACAGCGAAGGACTGTACCGACATCGTCCAGCTCAGCGAACAAGGCGACGCCTTCTTTCTGCACGATGCCTATTCGGGGTTCCACAGCTCAATTACGTTGACCGACGACTATATCGGCAATCAAAGTACGGCACGTTTTGCAAATATCGAAGAAATTCGAGGCATGGGCGGAAACGATATCATCGACCTGACCAGTCCTGATTACAGCCTTGCGGGCATGGGTCTGTATATCGACGGCGGTGCAGGAAATGATGTGATCTGGGGATCCGACGCCAACGAGAGTATTTCTGGCGGGAACGGTGATGACACCATTTTTGGCGGTATGGGGACTGATGTGTTAACAGGTGGCGCGGGTGCGGATGTGTTCGAGTTCACGCGAACTTCAACGAACACATCGGTCACGGATTTCGAAATCTCTGAGGGCGATACGCTTCGTTTCTACAATGCTGGCGGCGCAGTGTTCGATTCATCAAGCGTTGTGCTAACAGATCAAGGTATTCTGATCACTTTCACCGATACCGCATTGGGTTCATCGCATGAGATATCCATTGATCTGGCGTCAAGCGCAGCCGGATTTACGACGACGCTGCCGGAAATTCTGGGTGCGTTGGAAATCCTGTGATGTGTCGGGCGTTCATCACGTAAAGCGCCTGATCAGAAATTGTGACGCGGTTCTGGACGGGGGCGATCCAAAAAGACCGTTTTTGCCTGCAAGCCGAAAGCCGACATTGGGGCGCTCACAGCGAAAGGGCGCTTTGTTCCGTCGATCAGCTGTTTGTATCGCTTCGCTGCGAATTTCTGCTCTCTGCGCTCCCTGTCGACGCCGTGTCTGATGCTGCGTCGCGTTTCGATGTCCAAATGGGGCTGTCTCTAGGCGTTTGCCATGCCACTGATACCTGACATTGACGCGTTCGTGGGAAGGGCCGCCATCGTGGAATACGACGGTGGCCTTTCTCGTTCCAGGGCCGAGGACGTTGCTGCCCGAGCGCAGGGGGGGCGGGATGCAGCCCATTACTGGCAGGTGTTGGCCGACTATGTGGTGACCGGAAAGCTGGGGGACCATGACTGACTATCTGGACATCTATCCTCTGGTTCACCGTAGCGGGGGCTGGGTTCTGCCGTGGGGTGAGGTTGCCACCTCTGCTGTGCTGGCGGGGCTGTTTGGGGCGGACTGTTCGGTCGTGTGCCTTGGGCCGGACGGGGGCAGCTTTGCCTATGATGTGGCCGAGGACGAAACCGAAGTGATCCGTGTCGACTATGGCCCGTGGCTGCCGCTACCCAACGCTGACCTGTCCGGCTGGCGGGCTGAGGCGTTGGTCTTGGTGCTGGATGCTATCGACCGCATATGAAACGTTCCTCGGCGGCTACGGCTGCCGGGGGCAACCCGCTTTGCTATTTTTTGTCGAGCAGGGCAAAACAGAAAGAGGAGGAACAGGAATGAAGCTACGAACAGTGGTGTTTGCGGTCGTACTGGCGGGGTCAGTTACCATGAATGTTGCCACGGTAGCATTCAGTTCGGTCGCCATGTTGGTTTCCGGGGCCTTTGAGGTGGTGACGGGCGCTGCTTCGGTGCTGGGGGCGAGGGATCGGAAGATTAACAACCTGAGTGACGATCTGGTCCGCAAGGAGGCCGAGGTCGTGTCGCTGACGGATGAGGTGGCCACCCTCAGAACCCCCAAATCCGTTACCTATCGGGGCCAGAAACGGCTGTTGGCGGAAGCTGTAGAGGATACCGCCGCCCGTGTATCTCGCCGCACTGCTGCCGGTGCTCCCAGAAACGCCGGATCGGTGGTGGCGGAAGCTATCCCCGTGGCGGGGGTGGCTGTGGTGCTGGGCGTCACTGCTTGGGACCTGAAGGACGCTTGCGATACGATGACGGACCTGCATGAACTGGAGCTGGCGTTTAACCCTTCTGTCTCTCCTGACCCGGAGGCATCCGAAGTGTGCGGGCTGACGGTTCCCACCAAGGATGAGGTTTGGACCACGGTGAAGGCATCGCCCGGTGTCGCTTGGGAGGTTGCCGCGTCTTACCTTCCCGATCTACCAGAGTTCACCGTTCCCAAGATCGACTGGAGCCCTTGGAATTGACATCTTTGGCCCGGTGGTCCTATGCCCCTGCGAGACAACCGCTTGGGCAGTTCGCTTCGCGCAGATGACGGAGTAAAACCCGATCCCGATACAACGCCTTGCCGATTGGCAGGCATTTGCGTCGGTTGGTTGATGCGGGCGTGCTGGTTCCTACAAAGAAGGCTAAAATGTACTGAGTATCTTAATGCAGCCTGTCATTCGCCAGTTCCAGAAAATCATCTACGAAACGGGCCAGAAGATCGGGACGTGAAGATGTGCCAGACTTTTTATAAATCGAAGTCAAATGCGATTTTATAGTCCCTTCCCGGCAATCGCGGACCTGTGCAATATCTGAAATACGTAGGCCCTTGATTGTTAACAGGGCCACTTCGGTTTCTGCGGGCGATAAATCCCATTCCTGAAATCGCTGACCAACCAGACCTGAAAATTCGTTCCGAACCCCTTCCAGCCGCAGTTTGGCGCGTTGTAGTGCATCGCGGTAAAACAGGATTTGGCGCATCGACTGCACGAAAATGAAGTATAGCAAAGCTGTTGCAATCAGTTCGGCAACCAGCAGAACAGGCCCGTGTTCATTGTCAGAGGAACGACCCGTTAAAGCCGCGTAAATTTCCGACGATACATCAATCGTCAGAACAACCCCGCAGATCAGGTGCGCCAAGGCCAGAAAGATCGCACCCCCCAAATCCGAGAGTGACAGAGCTGTTTTCGGTGTGTGACGTGTTAAAATTGTATCCATAAGCGTTCAGACTTTCGTCTAGTTCCCTTCGACTTTGATCTTATTCAACCGATAAGCCCCACCCTTCCGCGACTCTGGCGTTTTCAGGACGCCGCCATCACGACAATGTGAAAACGAGGAAAATGCGCACACCGCGCAACACGCCCCGATGTTATCGGAGAAGGAGGACGCACGTCATGACCAAGATCAAAAAGGCAGTTGCAATATTGGCAGCCGTTTCGCTTGGCGCAATCTCAACGGCAGCTTTTGCTGATCCCGATCAGGGGTCAATCGCACGCGGCGGCAAACTGTATGACAAGTGGTACAAGGTTATCAAAGCCGACACCCCCACGGAAACGCATCCGCTTTATCCCTCCAGCAACGAAAAATATGCCAAGCAGCCCAATAACAACTGGCGTTGCAAGGAATGTCACGGCTGGGACGGACGCGGGGTCGATGGGGCTTATAAATCGGGTAGCCACGCCACCGGCATCAAAGGGGTGAACGGTATGGCCCAACAGCAGCTGGACTGCCCGAAGGTTGCCCGTTTTCTTGTAGATCTGGGTCACCTTCGTTCGCCTCATAGAATGCGTACCGTAAGCTCAACGACATCGACCCGCAGGCATGGCTCGGCGACGCCATCGCACGCATCTCCGACATGCCGGTCTCACGCCTGCCTGAGTTGTTGCCATG
>NZ_FXTO01000037.1 GCF_900182725.1 Thalassovita litoralis | reverse complement strand
CCTGGGCCGACGCCCGCGTGGGCCGGATCGCAGGCGGCACCGGCGAGGTGATGCGCGAAATCATCGGCCGGTCGGTTCTTGGGGGCAAAAAATGAACCGCTTTCCCGACCTGATTCGCAAATACGCGTTCAAGCACCCGGAAAAGAAAGCGACCCATTTCGAGGGTCGCGACTTTACCTATGCCCAGTTCCGCGACCGGATTCAGGGCATGGGGCAGGTGTTGGTGAACCACGGGGTCAATCCTGGCGACCGGGTGGCCTACCTGGGTCAGAACTCGCATTGGTTGGTGGAAATGTATTATGCGCCCTGCGTCGTGGGGGGCATTCTTGTACCGCTGAACTATCGCCTGTCCGAGGATGAAATGGTCGAAGTGATCGCCGACTGCACCCCCGAGGTGCTGATCGTGGACCGCCATTTCGTACCCCGCGCCGCGGCGCTGATGCAGCGCTGCCCGTCCCTGAAACATCTGATCTTTGCCGATTGGGACGCAGACGCCGCAGACCTGCCCGCTGGCACCCCCAGCTATGATGCGTTGGTTGAAGCGGTTGGGCCGATTGCCGACGATGCGTTTGAAGATCGCGCAAGTGACAGCAACGATACGATGATCATCTTCTACACCTCGGGGACCACCGGGGTTCCCAAGGGGGTGATGCTGTCGCACGCAAACCTGTTGGCCAATGCCACCGGGTCCGGGCATCTGTATGGCTATGTCGACACTGACGTGCTGCTGTTGTCGGGGCCGCTGTTCCATCTTGGCACAGGCAGCCGCGTCTACACCGCGATTGCCTATGGCACGACGATGGTGATCCAGCCCCGGTTCGAGGTGTTGGAAACCATGCAGATCATTCAGGATCAGCGGGTGACGACCATGACGCTGGTGCCGACCATGCTGCGCATGATCATGGATCATCCGCAATTCGGCGATTTCGATTTCTCCTCGATCCGCTGCCTGACCTATGGGGCGTCGCCCATGCCGGTCGCGCTGATGGAGCGCGCAATCGCGGCAATTCCCGGTGTCGTTTTCTGTCAGGGATACGGGATGACCGAAACATCACCCGTGCTGACAGTGTTGACCCCGGCAGACCACGTTCCCGGCAATCCGATGATCGGTAAGCTGGGTTCGGTCGGCAAACCCGTGATCTATGGCGATTTGCGTATCGTCGATGAAAACGACAACCCGGTGCCCACGGGCCAGTCGGGCGAGGTGATCATTCGCGGCCCGCAGGTGATGAACGGCTATTGGAACCGCCCCGAGGATACCGCCCACGCCATGCGTGGCGGGTTCTATCACACGGGCGATGCCGGCTTTCTGGACGAGGACGGCTATCTGACGCTGGTCGGTCGCACCAAGGAAATGATCATTTCGGGCGGGGAAAACGTGTATCCGATCGAAACGGAAAACGCGCTGACCAAACACCCGGCTGTGGCACAGGCTGCTGTGATCGGCGTTCCCCACGAAAAATGGGGCGAAATGGTTTACGGGGTTGTGGCGCTGCAAGACGGCAAAACCACCACCGAGGCCGAGTTGATCGCCTTTTGCCGCGAAAAGATTGCCGATTTCAAAGCGCCGCGCGGCGTGACCATCTGGGATGGTCCGCTGCCGCTGTCGCCCACCAACAAGATCGACAAAAAAGCCATCCGCGAAGTCGTTCTGTCTGACCGGAAAGAGAGGTAAGACGCATGAGTAGCCCAATTCGCTTCACCCGCGATAACGGTGTTGTCCAAATCGAGATGACCGAACCCAAGTCCCGCAACGCGTTTTCGGACGCGATGCGGCAGGCCATGCATGACACGATCCTTGAACTGTCGCGGGACACGGACATGTCCGCCCTGATCCTGACCGGATCAGAAGGCGTGTTCAGCGCCGGTGGCGACCTGAAAAAAATGCTGGAAAATTACAAGGCCGGGCTTGTTTCAGGGGCCGAGGATTACCTGCCGCGCATGAAGTTCCTGCATAGCTGGGTCAGCAAACTGCGCGATATGCCGGTGCCGGTGATCGTGGCCGTAGACGGCCCCGCCTATGGTGCGGGTCTGGGGTTGGCGCTGACCGGGGATATTATCCTTGCGTCGGATCGTGCCACGTTCAACGCGTCTTTCTGCAAGGTGGGCGCGGTGCCGGATGGCAATCTGTTCTATTCACTGCCCCGGATGATCGGCCTGCAACGGGCGCGCGAACTGTTCTATACCGGGCGTACCGTCGACGCCCAAGAGGCGCAGCGCATTGGCATTTGCATGGAAGTCACCACCCCCGAGGCGTTGCTGCCCCGCGCACAGGAAATCGCCGCCCAGATGACGCAGACCTCGCGCACGGCGTTTAGCCTGACCAAGGCCATTTCCGGCAGGTCGATGGAGCTTAGCTCTGACGAATTGTTGGAAATGGAAGCGCAGGCGCAGGCGATTTGCCTGTCCAGCGATTACCACAGGGATGCCATTGCCCGCTTTGCCAACAAACAGCCGCCGCGCTTTAACTTTCGCTAAAGCGTTCAGCCTGTAGGCTGACAAACAAAAACGCCCCCCGAGATTTTCATCCGGGGGGCGTTTTTTGTCGCGGAAACAGGCTCAGGTCAGGGCGCCGTCTGTTTCTAGCTGGTCGATCCGGGCAGTATCCAGATGCAACCATTCCGCCAGAACCGCCCGTGTGTCGCGGCCATATTCCGGGGCGGAACGCATCACCTGCGCGGGGGTCAGGCTAAGCTGGAACCGGCAGGATTCGTGATGGGCCGGGGTGCCATCGGTGCGCGGGGTGGTCTGGAAATGCCCCCAAGCGGCAAGCTGCGCGTCTTCGGCCAGATCCTTGGCCGATGCCACAACGGCGGCTGCCACACCGGCGCGCTGCAAAATTGCCTCGGCCTGATTGGGGGTTTTATCCTGACACCAGGCGGCAAGGCCCGCGTTGATCGCGTCCTCGGACGCTTTGCGCCCTTCCAGGGTTTTGAATGCGGGATCGGCCAAGGCGTCTGCGCCAGTCGCATCGCACAACGCCTGCCATTCCTGATCCGTGGCAACGCTGATCGCAACCCACGCGGTTTCCCCTGCCGGGGCGGCACAGGGGTAGCATTCATTCGGGACGACCAGCGGATCGCTGTTCCCCAGCGCAACAGGTGAAATCCCCGTGGCCGAAGCCATCGCAAAGGCCTGCGCGATGAATTGCATCCCCGCCTCGGACTGGCTGATATCCAGCGACCGGCCCTTGCCGGATTTGCGCCGATCCTCCAGCGCGGCCAGCAGCACGGGCAGCGCCACGCGGGGGGCGACGAAATCGGTATACGGACCGTATGGGCCAACCGGGTCTTTGCCGACACGGCCCACCAGATTTTGCAGGCCCGACATTGCCGCGCCGATATTGCCGAACCCGGCCAACGAGGACCACGGCCCGGACTGCCCCATCAGCGACGTGGACAACATGATCAGTCCGGGGTTGTCTGCCGACAGCACATCATAGCCCAAGCCCCATTTGGCCATCTGTCCCGGCGCAAAGCTTTCGACGACCACATCAACCTTGGCGGCCAGATCGCGCACGACTGCGATGGCTTCGGGGTGGCTCATGTCCAGCGACAGGCCCAGTTTTCCGGCATTACAGTTTTCATACAGGCCAGATTTGTTCAGATCGCGCACGCCTTCGGGGAAGGGGCCGGTCAGGCGGGCCACTTCGGGCTTTTTGCGGCTTTCGATACGGATGACCTGTGCGCCGAAATCGGCCATGTTACGGCCAATCATCGGCCCGGCCACGACCCATGACAAATCCAGCACCTTGATATGATCCAGCGGACGCGCCACCGTGGCGGGCTGCGGTGCAGGCGCAAAGGGCTGTTTGTCTCGTCCGGCCAGCCATTCGGCTTCGGCGGCATCGCCGCCCGCGCCCAGTTCCGGGGCCGGGGTGGCGGTTACGAACCCTTCGTCATAGCCAAGCGCGAACTTGCCCGGCAAACGCAATGCGCCGACCTCTTGCAGGAAATCACGCGCCTTGGCATGGGGGCTGTCCAGCAAATCATTGGCATCAAAGATTGGGGCCAGCATCAGCCGGTGTTTCAGCGCGATCTCTACCGCCTCGCGTTTGGTGAGGGTGGCGAAATAGGCGGCAACCTCGGTGCGGGCCTGTTCCAGCTCGTCATCCGTGATTTCATCATTTTCAATCAGCGGCGGCAGGGTGATCCAGTCCCACGCCAGAAACTTCTGTGAAACAGCGCCCTGTGTTCCCAGATATTTGAACAGGCTATTGGTAAACCGCCCCGCCGCCGGACCCAGCGCCAGATGCATTTCAACCAACCCGTCCTTGACCGGCCACTTAGACCGCTGCGTCCGGGAACCAGAACCGGACAGGTCCAGTTCTTTTTTCTTCTTCGATTTCACCTCGGGGCGGAAGGCGTAATCCGGGTGTCCGATCACGGTGGCCATCGACAGCGACAAGGTGCATTGCGTAGCCGAGGCCTGCGCCGATGTCACCACCTGCTGCCCCTGCCCGCCACGTCTGCGGGCTTCTAATGCAACCATGATCCCGCACAGCGCATCCGTGGCCGCATGATGCCATGCCTGCGGCAGCACCATTCGGGTTGGCACCCCGGTCAGGCTTTCGGTGGGGTTCAGCGGTCCGCCAGCGGCCCACAGCGTCAGGTCAGACGACGCATTGCCCGCTTTCGGCCCGGTCAGCCCAAATGGTGTGATCAACGCATGAACCACAGCCGGATTTTGCGCCAGCAGGGCGGCGCTGTCCAAAAACGGATCGCGTCCCGGCGTGCCGCATTCGATCACCACATCGGCCACGGCGGCCAGCGCCATCAGGCGCTTTGCCTCGGTCGTGCGGTCCAGTTTCAGGGATCGCCGCCCCGTTCCATAAGTCTGCCAATACAGCGATGCCTCATCAGCATCAAAAGGAGGATACTGGCGCGCCGGATTGCCCTGCGGCCCTTCGACAGTGATAACATCGGCCCCCATCAAGGCAAGCAATCGCCCGGCAAGCAGGCCCCGATGATCCGTCAAATCAAGAACACGCAATCCGTCCAATGCGCCAGTCATGTCAATCCTCCAAAAACTGCCCCATGCGTGTGGGCGTGGGGTTCAGTGTCGTGCCACCGTCCACGGGAATGACCGTGCCGGTGATATAGGCCGCCTTGTCCGATGCCAGAAACAGGCACAGATCGGACACGTCTGTCAGGCTGCCCATGCGCCGCAGCGGGATCGCATCAATGCGTTCCTGAACAGCGGCCGGGTTCGGGACAAGCCGTTTTTGCCCTTCGGTATCGGCGATGGGACCGGGCGATACGGAATTTACCCGAATACCATACGGCCCCCATTCCAGCGCCAGCGCACGCGTCAGCATGTCGATACCGGATTTCGCGGCACAAACATGCGCCTGCCCAACCATCGCCACTGACCCTTGTGGGGCAGAAATGTTCAGGATGCACGCCCCCGGTTTGCGCAGATGCGGGAAGGCGGCGCTCATCACATGATGGGTGCCAAGCACGTCGATTTCCATCACCGCGCGGAACCCGTTCGAGCTGATGTTTTCCGCCTTGGCCAGAAAATTCCCGGCGGCCCCGGACACCAGAATGTCAATGGGGCCAAAGGTTTGGGCGCACTGATCCAGCGCACCCTTTACCTGATCGAATTGCCGGACATCCGCAGACAGGCCGTCAGCCTGCGCACCAAGCGCGCGCAGACCGGCCACCGCAGCCTCGACCTTGGCGGAGTCGCGCGAAATCACAAAGACGTTCGCCCCTTCGCGCGCGAAATGCTGCGCGATGCCAAGGTTGATGCCGCTGGTTCCGCCCGAAACAAAGACGGTTTTGCCTGCGAACTGGCTCACCACTGCGACTCCGAGGTCATAACCACGGTTGCCGCTGCGCTGAACATGCCGCCGACACCATGCACGACCGACAGTTTCGCGTCTGGCACCTGTGCCGGGCTGATCCCGCGCATCTGGCGCACGCCTTCCTGAAGCGCATACATCCCGTACATCCCCGAGTGCATGTAGGACAGACCGCCGCCATTGGTGTTCAACGGCAGCTTGCCGCCGGGCCGGGTGTTGCCCTCGGCGATGAAGGCACCGCCTTCGCCGGGTTTGACAAAGCCCAGATCTTCCAGCCCATAAATCGGCAGGTGGGCAAATGCGTCATAGATCATCAGGTGATCCACATCCGCGTGGGTGATCCCGGCGTTTTCAAACGCCAGCTTGCCGGATACGCGGAATGCCTTGGACGAGCTGAAGCTTTCCATTTGCGAAATCATCGGACCTTCGGCGCTTTCGCCGCCCAAACCGCGCAGGTACACCGGCTTGGTCGGGAAATCCTTCGCCCGCTCGGCGCTGGTCAGGATCAGGGCACCGCCGCCGTCCGACACCAGACAGCACATCATCAGCCGGAACGGATAGGCGATCATTTTCGAGTTCAGAACGTCATCGACAGTGATCGGGTCGCGCATGGTGGCACGGGGGTGGAACCCTGCCCATTCGCGCTGAACCACGGCAACCATCGCCAGTTGCTCTTCGGTCAGCCCGTCGTCTTTCATCTTGCGCATCACCGGCAGGGTAAACCGCGACGGCGGGAACAGCGGGCCATAGATGGATTCGAATTCCTGCTGCTGCATCGACGGGAAAATCGGGCGGTGGTTACGATTGTTCGACCGGCCGCTTTCGCCGTGGGTGATCAGAACGGTTTTGCACAGGCCGGTTTCAATCGCCGCCGCTGCATGGCGCACCAGCGTGATGAACGAACAGCCCCCAACCGAGGTGCCATCGTACCAAGTGGGGGTGATCCCCAGATATTGAATGATTTCGGCCACGTCATGACCGCCGGTTGCCACACCATCAATATCGGCAGGGGTCAGGCCGCATTCGGCCATAGCGTTCAGGGCTGCATCGGCGTGCAGGCCGGTTTGCGACAGCTCGGGCACCTTGCCCATGCGGGTGGTTTCGGCGGCGCCGACAATGGCGATGGATGCGCTGGTCATGCTGCACCTCCTGCGGGCTTGAATTGGGGAATGGACAGATCGCCGCGCTGCTCGAACGTGACTTCCAGCGGCATATCCAGGGTCAGGGCTTCGGGATCAGCCGGGCAATCCATGATGTTGGCGACCATTTTCACGCCTTCGTCCAGCATCACAACCGCCACGGTGAACGGGGGTTCATACCCCGGCGCGGGCAGGTGGTTGATGATATAGGAATACAGGCTGCCTTTGCCGCTGGCCTCGATCACGGTCACGTCACGCGACCCACAGGTCGGGCAGAACGGGCGCGGCGGGAAATAGGCTTTGCCATCGCACGCGTTACACGCGTTCAGAAGCAATTTGCCTTCTTTCGCGCCATCCCAATAAAATTGCGTTTCTGGATAGATGGTCGGCAAGGGCCGGTTGCTCATCTGTCTTCTCCTTCGATTATCTGTAAATCGGCTTAGGCCAAACGGGCCAGCCCGTTGTTCAGAACCACCACGTCACGTTCCACCACGCGGGCGCGGAAACGGACATCATTCCCGTCGCGCCACATTTCCGTGCGCAGGGTTTCGCCCGGATAAACCGGCGAGGTGAACCGCAGTTCCAGATGCTTCAACGCCTGCAAATTGCCATCCGCCAATGCCTCGGTGATGGACCACGCCACCACACCCAGCGAACACAGACCATGCAGGATCGGCTTTTCAAAACCGGCTTGCGTGGCCACAGCCGGATCGGCGTGCAGCGGGTTATAGTCGCCCGACAGGCGATAGATCAGAGCCGCCCCAACCGGGGTGCGGAAATCATAGGTTGCGTCCGGTTCGCCCTCGGGGACCGGCTGTACGGGTTTAACCGGCCCGTTCGGCCCGCCAAAACCACCATCCCCACGCGCGAAGGTCGTGCCGGATACCGTGGCGATCAATGCGCCGGTTGCCTTGTCGGTCAGTTCGCGCTCGGAATAAAGCAGCGCGCCTTTGCCTTCGCCTTTGTCGACGATCCCGGTAATGCGGGTCTTGCCCAGCAATGTACCTTCGGCAGGCAACGGGGCGTGCAGGGTCAGGCTTTGTTCCCCATGCAGGATTTTTTGCCAGGTCAGCCCCGAGTCAGGCTCTTTCGCCCAAAAACCGGGATACCCGATCACGTTCACCATCGCGGGCAAAGCGCCGAAGCCTTCGGCCCCTTCATAGGTTGCGCGCAGATGGGATGGATCAAGCGGTTCCGTACCAAGACCCAGACCAAGTGCATACAGAATTGTGTCACGTTTGGTATAGCTGTGCTCGATGACGGGGAAATCACGCGCCATCAATTTATCATAGTCGATCATGCTAAATCCTCCTGCGCGAAAACTAGCCAATACGATTTTCGTATGCAAGCTAAATATTCGATAGCTAACTTTCGCCTTGCCCTCATATAGTTTGCCTAATCATTATAAGCTTGCTACATTTCTGGTAAAGCAACAAACACGGGTGAGATGATAAAATGCAATATGATCCCGGCACGGAACAATGCCCCCTGCCATTTTCCCCGTTCAAAAGCTGCACAGTTCCGCGGCCTATTGGCTGGCTGTCAACCATCAGCAAGGATGGCATCCACAACCTTGCCCCATTCAGCCAATGGCAAAACCTGTCATTCGATCCACCTATGGTGATGTTTGCCGCCAACCGTCATGCTGACGGGCGGCGCAAGGATACTGTGATCAATGCCGAAGAAACCGGCTGGTTCGTGTGGAACATGGCCACCTATGCGTTGCGCGATGCGATGAATGCCTCGGCTGTGGCCCATCCCCCGCAGGAGGATGAATTCACCCACGCTGGCGTGACCAAAGCCGCCTGCATGGATGCCCCCGCCGCCCGCGTGGCTGAAAGCCCCTGTCACTTTGAATGCCGCTATATTTCGACACATATGCTGCCGGGGAATACGCCCATTAGCTGCATGGACATCGTATATGGGCAAGTCACGCGCATTCATGTGAAGGACGAAGTGATCCTTCCGTCAGGCAAGCTGGACATTGCCAAAATCGAACCCATCGCCCGCATGGGATATTATGATTACGCCCGAATTTCCGAAACCTTTGAAATGCGCGTACCAAACGCCAATGCCACGGGCGAAGCAATGTTCGAGGGGAAATCAACCGGGGCCACACCTCGCAGGTAATTCGGCCCTATCCCGCGATGGCGGTTCCCATTGCGGGATATGGCTGATCAGCGGAGCCGCGCCATCAGATTCAGCCCTCAAACCCCGACGCTGATCGAAACCGGGTACAGGCGTTTTGCAGCGGGCGGATGTCCAGCGTTTGCGCAAGCTGTTCTGAACGCAGCAGAAACGCCTGCGCATGTTGCGCCGCACCGTTATCTTGTGCGATGCGGGCCTTAGCCAGCAGCCCCCAAGCTTCGTTGCCCTGCTCTCCGATGTCTTGCGCCAGTGACACGCCCGCGTCGATTTTCGCAAGTGCCGCGTCAGTATCGCCTGATACCCAAAGCGCGTTGCCCAACAGGATTAACACCTGCGCCAACCCGAACCGGAACCCGATCGCGTATGCCTCGGTTTCGGCTTCTTGCAGCAAGGTCCGGCCGCGCTCGATCCGCCCGCTGGCGATATAGCTGGCCCCAAGCGTTGAATAAATGCGCGGCAGATAGGCCGGGTAATGGTTGGCGCACAGGTCCAGTTCTGGTTCCAGTATCCCCACAGCCCCGGCGTGATCCCCCGCCAAAAGACATTTGCGCGCCACGGCCAAAGCCAGCCACAACCGTTCATGTGCGCTGTTGCCGGTCAGGTGCGGCAATAACCCGGTTGCTTCGTCAATCAGCGCCTCAGCCTCGGTAAAGGCGCCCATTTCAGCATGTCCCAGAATGGCCCAACCGAACGCATTGTAAACCTGATTCAACAGGCCGATCTCACGATTGTCCGCAGTGACATCCCGATCCAGCAACGCCAGGGACCGTGTGCTGTGCAGAACGGTTTCGTTGTACTGTCCACTGGCGTATAGCGCCCGGCTGAGCATCAGCTTGCCCATCACGAACATATTCCGATCCACCGCCAGCCGCATTTGGGCGACATTGCGTTTCCCAACCTTGATTGCCGCCTGTATCTGACCCGCTGACGCCATAAGGTAAGTCTGCGAGGACAGCGCCTTGCACAGCCGCACCGGATCGTCCAAGCGTTGCGCAAGCACTTCGGCATCCTTGAGCAGCGACAGCAATTTATCCGGGTTGCCGCGCAGCCCCCGCGCGGCATAGGCCAGAAACCGCAGGTCAATCCCTTGTGCCAATTGTTCAGGGGTTTCGTCTTGGGTGGTCAACGCGTCCAGCCCGCATTCGATCAGGGCCGAAGCTTCGGGATATGAGGCCTTTGCCATTGCCGCGCGCGCTGCCGCAATCAAAAGCGGCGCAGACGTGACGGGATCGCCGCCTTGCAGCAGATGATAGCCCACAAGCTCGGGATGACGTGCCGCCAGTTCAGGATATTGCTGGTTGATCACCTCTGCGATGCGGGCGTGCATTGCCTGCCGTTCGCTGCGCAAGATCCGGCCATAAATGGCATCCCGAAACAGCGCATGGCGAAAGATGAAAACAGCCTGCGATGCTGAACCGTGTTGATCGACCAAGCCCGCCTCGATCAGGCTGGCAATCATTGCATCTACCTCTTTGGCGGGATGATCCGTGACGGCGATCAACAAGTCCCGATGGAAGTCGCGTCCAATGCAGGCCGCGTGATGCAGGATCGCCGCATTCAGGGCCAAACCATCGAACCGGGCCGCCAGAAGGGCGGTCAATGTATCCGGGACCTCTGATGCGATACGGTTTTCCAGGGGGTCATGCGGTGTGGTGGCCAAAGATCGACTTAGTTCTTCGATGAACAACGGAACACCACCGGCCTGCGCCACCAGCGTATCCAAAAGATGCGCATTCTGGATGGGGGCCACGCGGCGGGCCAAAATCATGGCGCTGCGTTGATCCAGCCCGCTTAGGCCAAGCTGGTCGAACGATGATTTCCAGTCCCCGTCCAGCCCTTCGTTCCGCGCGGTCGCCACGATCATGATCGAAAGCCCACTGCGAGAGGCCGCAAGGCGCGCAAGAACCTCTCTCGACGAAGAATCCGCCCAATGAAGGTCTTCAAATAACAGGAAAAGCGGCGTGGATTTGCCCATTGCCAAGATAAGCTGCACCACCGCGTCCAGCATCCCTTCGCGCCGTTGCTTTGGCGACAGGGTGGCGAATGTGTCGTGGTCCGCCGGGCCAATACCCAACATCAATGCGAAAAACGGGGTGCTTTGACCAAGGGTTTCGCCAAACTGTGCAAGATACCGATACAACTGCGCCAACTGGTTCGCCTGATCCCCATCAGGTAACGCTTGCGCGGCAAGCCAACGCGCAAAAGGCCAAAGTGGCGTATTCTGATACTGCGGTGCAGATTGAAACGCGATGATCGTGGCGTTGGTTTCAAGGGCTTTTTGGGCGATGGCATGGGCCAGCCGGGATTTGCCGATCCCGGCATCCCCGGTCAGAAGAATGGCCTGACAGGTCCGTTGGCGGGCGCGGGACCATCGGTTTGTCAACAGCGCCAATTCATCGGCGCGACCCACAAGGGGTCCGTGCGCTGGATGTATTCGGGAAATATAACGCACCGGCGCAGATACTTGCCCGGTAATTTCCATACAGCCCCCCGGTCCGTGATCGGGCGACAGGTTGAAAAATCCGGTCAACGCCCTTGCCATTGTGGCGTCCGCCAAGATCCGGCCCGGCCCTGCGTGTTGGGCGCATCGTTCGGCTGCCATCAGGTTCTGGCCGAAGAATGCCTTTGCCAACCCGTTGCCCTGTGTGACATCCCGAAGAACACAGATACCGCTGGCCAATCCGATACCACATTGCACCGTCACGGATGCGGGCAGAGTTGCGGCTGCGATCAGGACTTGGGCGCGCAACGCAAAACTGGCCGCTGTCAGCGCATCATCTTCATCGGCATCGGGCCAGCCAAAACAGGCGAGTAATCTTTGCCCGAACTGATGACCCCATACCCCATCAAGCCGGGCCAGTTCCGGCGCAAGACATTGGGAAATCCGATCGACAACTGTCAGCTGCGTTTCAATGTCGACAGTGCCGCCGCCCGGTACAGAAACGGCGATTTCTATCACCACAAAGGTGAGCAATCGGCGCTCGGACAAGGGCGCAGCGGGACCGGGTTCCTGTGCGGGGTGGGCTGTGGCAGATGTCTGGGACGTCCCGTGGAACAGATGCAGCAATTCGACTTTGCTGCTGACGTTCAGTTTTCGGTATATCGCCGCAAGATGTGTGCGGATCGTCGCTGGTGCCCGTGATAAGGTTTGCGCGATTTCCTGATAGGTATGCCCTTGGGCGTAAAGGGTGGCCACGGCATGTTCCCGCTCTGTCAGGACGGACAGCGGGGCGGTTGGTTCCGGCCGATCCTGCCACCAAAGCGCAGCTTCAGGGAGATTTTCGGGGGCCGGACGGATGGGGACGAAACGCGCGGCACTTTGGCTATCCAGATCAGGAAAGACCGTGCCATCCAGCCCAATACCGTCAGGGTGGTGTCGGGCGATGGCGTGGGCGGCCTGTTCGCCCAGTTTGCTGATTCCAACGGAAAGCTGGCTTTTGGCATCGGTCAGTGCGCTTTCCCGTATCGCGGAAATGCAGCGCAGCCCATCCTGCACCAGTCTGAACCGGCATATCAGGTGTGTGTCGCCTTGCTGTACGACCTGTCCGCCATGTTGTTCTGCCAGCCGTTGAATGCTGGCATTTCCTTGGATTAGATTACTGAAAATAAAGCAAAAATATAAATTCTTCACGCTGTAACCCCGGCCTATTCATCCTGCGGATACATCCATTCAGTTTGCTTCTGCCAAGGCTATTGAATCAACATACTGCAAATGCAGTAGGGCAAAAACCAAACATATGCCCGATGCCTAAAATACCGGCGCAAAGATACACTTTTTAAGCCTGACAATAAAAGCGTCCACACGATTATGCGCACGCTGGCAGACGCAAGGAAACTAAAAGTGCATCTTTCAGATATTTTTGCCTATTTTTTTATGCTTTTCACCCTGACGCTGGTTCCCGGCCCGTTGAACACCATCATGATGGCCAGAACCTTGGCTGGTGATACATCGGGGGCGATTTTTTTCGGTCTTGGAATCGCGTTGGGCGATGTCATCGTGATCTTTCTGGTGGTGTTCGGTCTGGGAACATGGCTGGAGGCGCGACCGATGTTTTTCAATTTCAGTCAGGCCATAGCGATTGCCTATATCCTGTGGCTGTCATGGTGCATCTACAACAAAGGGATGCAGCCAGACGAAAGCAATGATCCCGTGCAGACAGGCCGTGTCGGCGATGTTGCAGCCGGTTTGCTGACATGCGTCATGTCCCCGCAAACGCTGT
Organism: Thalassovita litoralis; assembly: GCF_900182725.1. Taxonomy (GTDB): domain Bacteria; phylum Pseudomonadota; class Alphaproteobacteria; order Rhodobacterales; family Rhodobacteraceae; genus Thalassobius; species Thalassobius litoralis. The sequence goes on along the minus strand of NZ_FXTO01000037.1, from coordinate 21,277 downwards.
TGTTGTATCTGGTTTTGCTGCCCGCGCTGATTGATCTTAGCGCGGTCGATGCCCCGGCGCTTGCCACTGTGATGGCTGCAACATTTTCCGCGCTCGCCGCTGCGTTCCTGACGGTTATTGTGCTGGCCGGGTGGCTTCGGCCTTTGTTGATGCAGGGCAGGCATCTGGGGGTTGTCAATCGGTGTCTGGCCTGCCTTGTCGCCACATCTGGCGTCTGGATCGGCCTGTCCTGAGCGTGGGTGTCCCGTTGGGCCTTATTCCGGCAATGAACGATCAACGCGTTTGGATACTGAAACTGTCACGCCATTCCGCGAAAAAACGGTTTCGTCTGTGATGATCCATCGCAACCAATAGGGTCGGATCAATCGGAATATAACGGTCGGTGCTGTTTGACCGGGCAGTTTCGTCATTGTCGCTTTGCTGGATCAATTCGGCCCCCGCCAGCAAGGCGCGGCCTTCTGCGGACAAAAGGAAATCCAGAAATGCGGCGGCTGTTTCTTTTTGGGGCGCTGCTTTCGGGATCATCAGGGCGCGGGACAAAAACATTGTATAGTCTTGGGGATGGATAACGCCAATATTCGCGTGCGGCACTGTGCTGACATATGACCCAAGCACATTATAAGCGATCTTATAGCGGCCACTTTCCACACTGGCGATAATTTCAGCCGAACAACACGTCGCAACGGCATCAACCCGTGCAAACGCTTCAAGCAAGCCGCCAAAGGTGGTGGCCTGCTGGCTGTCCATGAACGCAAACAAAAACCCAAGCCCCGAGGCTTCGATGTCGTATGTTGCGATCTTTCCCCGGTAATCGTCAGGGGACCGGCGCATCAGGTCAAGCAGGGCAAACCGAGTGAGCGGCACATCGTCGGCAAAGACCAGACTTTTGTTATAAATGATTACAGCCGCTTCGCGGGTGATCCCCCACAGTTCATCGCGCCACATCCGCTGGGCTGGCAATTGCGCCGTAAGGGCAGACCGATACGCGTTCGCACAGGCGCGATTGACCAGATCCACCATCTGATGAACCCCCGAGGAAATCACAACATCCGCAGACGCGCCCTGACCGTCGCAAACGCGGCGGCTGTCGTTATACAGATCATTCGATCCCCACTGTTCGTACTGCAATTCAACATTCGGGTATCTGGCCACGAACGCCTTCAGAAGCGGGGTAAAGATCACGGTATCCGTCGTCGAACGGATCACCAAACGGGTGTCCGCTACGCTGCTGGGGGTCGTGAATTTCGTTACGATTTCTTGTGCAATAGCGGGCGACACCACGGCATTCGCCAAAAGGAGCACCAGCCCCCACCGCACCAAGGCGATCCCTGTCATAGGCCCGTCCCCTTTTGTTGCAGGGGCAGCATCAGAGTCACACGAAACCCCGTATCCGCCTGTTGCATCAGCACCTTGCCCGCAAACGCATTCGCCACGGCATAGACAATCGACAGCCCCAAACCGGCGCTGTCCCCCTTGGACGCGGCAGAGCGTTCAAACCGCTGGCCGATGGTGTTCATCACCTCTGGCGGGGGGCCGTTGCCCTGATCCTGTACCCAGATCATGCCATGCCCCTGATCCTGCGACACCCCCAGCACCACAGGCGAAACCCCGTGCCGGATCGCATTGGCCAGCATGTTTTTAACGGCTTCCACAAGCGAAATTTCATCGGCCAGCACGGGGACGGCCAAATCCCCGATCGACAGGTTTACCTCGGTTTCTGGTGACAGAAGTTCATGATCGTTTTGCTCGAAAATATGCAGGGCGATGTCACGCAGATCAATCAAGACAGGCGGGGCATTATCCGTGCGGTGCATGACCAAGGCCCGCGATAGCATCTGATCCAGCAATGTCCCCAAAGACCGCGTGCGCTTTGCCAGCCGTTCCAATCGCTGAAGGCGGCGGGCAGCGTCGTCTTCAATGGCCAGTTCCGCCTGTGCGCGGATCGCGGCAACCGGGGTGCGTAATTGATGGGCCGTATCCGAAATAAGATGTTTCATCGCTTCGACCTGACGATCCAGACGGTGCATGAAACGGTTCAGGGCATGAACCATCACGGCCACTTCTGCCGGACCTTCGGCAGACATAGGGGTCAGGTCATAGGGATCACGCTCTGAAAGATCACGGGTCAGGGTTTCCAACGGTTTCATAGAGGACCGGATCACCCAAAACGCCCCCAGCAACAGCGCCAGCCCGCCGATCCCGGTGACAACTACGGCCCCTTTGGTCAATTCCAGCGCCATCGCATTCCGCGCCCGGATCGTATGCCCAACCGTTACATAGACCGCCCCGGAAAAATTCCGTTCGGAAAACAGCCGCGCCACGGTGACAAACCGGGCCGGTTCTTTTTGCATCTTGCCGTCATAAAATGTCGGCTCTGTCAGATTGCCGCGCAATGCGCCCTTTTCTATGGTGCCGTCGTATCCTGTCAGGACGGTGCCATCGGCGCCCTGTACGGAATAATAAATCCGGTCATCCTGTGCCAATCCCAGCAACCCAAAAGCGGACACCGGAATATCCGCGATGGGTGCGCCCTCAAGGATGGTGATGCTTTCCGAAATGTCATTGGCCGCCCCCAACAGGATACGGTCAAAAGACTGCCGCGCTGCGTTTCGGCCATAAGCAAAAGCCGCAATCGTGATCACAATCCCGCCCATCGCCAAAAGCGACAGCACCCCGCCCATCACCCGCGTCAACAAAGAGCGTTTGCCAGCCAAATCCCCGGCCATGCCATTTCCCAGCAGCTTATCCATTGTCGAAAATCCGGTATCCGACACCCCGTTTGGTTTCGATCACGACCGTCGACGCCGAAAGTTTCTTGCGCAGCCGCGCGATATACAGCTCGATCGCGTTCAGTCCCACATCCGCATCGTCGAAAGCGAAAAGACCGTCATAAAGGCGTGATTTGCTAAGCGGATTTTTCTGATTGCGCAGCAACAAGCCCAGCAATGTCGCTTCGCGGCGGGTCAGGTTCAGGGGGGTTCCATCAAGCGTTGCCGAAAGCGCCGCCGGGGAAAAACAAAGCGGGCCAAGCACCAGAACGTCGGATTTCTGTTCTGCCTCGCGCCGCACCAAAGCCCGCAACCGGGCCTGAAGTTCGCGTTGGTCAAACGGTTTAATCAGATAATCATCCGCCCCAAGATCAAGCGCCGAAACCCGATCATCCACGGAAAACATCGCCGTCAGCATCAGAACCGGCGTCCGATCCCCGGCGGCGCGTATATCCTGAAGCAGCTCTGTGCCATTGCGGTCTGGCAGGTTGATATCCAGCACAATCGCGTCATAGCGCTGCACGGCCAGAAAATCCTCGGCGGCGTCGCAGCTATCCGCGACATCACAGGCCATGCCGGATTTTCCCAAACGAATGGCGATTGCCTCGGCGACGTCTGTCGCATCCTCGACAATGAGTATCCGCATGGCTCCTCCTTAAAAGCGCGCTTCGACCTTGGTGACAGGTTCGTGACAGCTTTGACGCTTACACCCCCTTCTTAGCCTTTCGCGAGGAGACAGCAAAGCTGCGCTGCGAAAGCTTTGGATACCGGGCGTCCCTATGGCCCGCATGACATAATGTGGAGGAGTTTACACATGTTCATCAAGGCAACCCGCCTCACCCTTGCAGCCGCCCTGCTGGGCGCAACCACCCTTGGCGCATTCGCTGACGGGTTCACCCCCGAAGCCCCTGAATGTATCGCCCCGGCCAATCCCGGCGGCGGCTGGGATTTCACCTGTCGTCAGGTGGGCAAATCCTTGCAAGACCTTGGCCTGCTGGAAAAAACCATGCAGGTGGTCAATCTTGCGGGCGGCGGCGGTGGTGTTGCGTTTGCCGAGGTCGTCAACAAGCGCAGCGATGACAATGATCTGATCGTGGCGGCATCCTCGGCCACCGCGACCCGTCTGGCGCAGGGCGCTTATCCGGGCAACACGATGGATCAGGTGCGCTGGCTGTCGTCTGTCGGGGCGGATTACGGCGTGATTGCTGTGGCGGCAAACAGCCCGATTTCGGATCTTCCAACCCTTCTGAACATGATCAAGACCGACCCGACCAAGGTTTCCGTCGCGGGCGGGTCGGCTGTGGGCGGCTGGGATCACCTGAAGGTTCTGATCGCGGCCAATGCGTTTGGCGTCGAAGATGTGCGTACCGTCAAATACATCGCCTTTGACGGCGGCGGCGAGGCTGTTACCCAGCTTTTGGCCGGGTCGGTGCAGGCCTTTACCGGGGACATTTCCGAAGCCAAAGGGTTCGTCGATAGCGGCGACATCAAGGTTATCGCCGTGCTGTCCCCCGAACGTCTGGACGGTGCGTTTGCCAGTTTCCCGACCGCGCGCGAACAGGGCGTCGACGCAATCGGCGCGAATTGGCGCGGTTTCTATGCCCCCGGCGGCATGAGCGACGCAGCCTATGACGCGTGGGTATCCAAGATTGGGGCGCTTTATGCTTCGGAAGAATGGCAACAAATCATGGCAAACAACGGTCTGGCCCCGCTTGATCTGCAAGGGGCAGCCTTCCAAGCCTTCGTTGCCGACAGCGTCGCCCAGATTCAGCAAATCTCGAAAGAGATCGGCATCATCCGGTAACCCCCCACTTCACATGACATTCCAAGGGTGCCGCATCCCGTATGTGGCACCCCCGTCCCCTGAAAGGAAACCACCATGAGCGATCGCATTTTTGGTGTTGTTGGCCTTCTTCTTGCCATTGGGTTCGCGTTCGCGGCCTTGGCAATCGAAGAAAGCTTTCTGTCTGACACGGTTGGCCCCAAAGCGTTCCCGCTGATCATCGCGGCCATCCTTGGCCTTGCCTCGATCAGCATTGCCCTGAAACCCGATGCGTCCCCGACCTGGCCCCCACTGGGACGGTTCGTGGAAATCATTGCCGCCGTTGTCGTCATGGTGCTGTATGCCCAGCTTCTTCCCGTCATCGGTTTCGTTTTCGCGACAGCACTGGCGGCAACCTACCTGACATGGCGGCTGGGGTCCGCTCTTGTGGCGTCGGTCCTCATCGGGGTGGGTACATCCGTGGGCATCTACATCGTTTTTCATCTGCTGTTGGGTCTGTCGCTCGCGCGTGGCCCGCTTGGTTTCTAAAGGAGGCGTCTTATGGATACTTTGATTTCTCTTGCCGACGGTTTTGCCATTGCGCTGACATGGCAAAACCTGTTGCTGGCGCTTCTGGGCTGTTTTCTGGGTACGATCATGGGCGCCTTGCCCGGACTTGGCCCCTCGAACGGGGTGGCCATTCTAATTCCGCTGGCGTTCACGCTGGGGTTGGGGGCGACACCGTCGCTGATCCTTTTGACCTCGGTTTACTATGGCGCGATGTATGGCGGGCGGATTTCTTCGATCCTGCTGAACATTCCGGGCGATGAGCCTGCAATGATGACCTGTCTAGACGGGTATCCGATGGCAAAAAACGGGATGGCCGGGCAGGCGCTTTCCCTGTCTGGTATCGCGTCTTTTGTCGGTGCTTTTTTCGCAACGTGGGGGCTGATCCTGCTGGCACCGCAGCTTGTCAAAATTGCCCTGCTGTTCGGTCCGGCAGAATATTTCGCCCTGTTCGCGCTTGCCTTCATGACTTTGGGCGGGGTTTCCTCGACCAATCAGGCCAAATCCGCCTTTGCTGCGGCGTTGGGGCTGGGGCTAGCGATGATTGGCGTGGATACACAAACGGGCGTGCCGCGTTTCACCTTTGGCGAAGTTCACCTGTATGACGGGCTGGATTTTCTGGTGGCGATTGTCGGGCTTTTCGCCCTGTCCGAGGTGTTTATCTTCCTTGAACACCGCCACGGAAATGCCGACGGCAACGCCGAAAAAATCCGCGTCGGCCGGCTGACGCCCCCTGTGGCAATGCTGAAAAGCACCACCCCGACAATGATCCGTTCAACGATACTTGGCTTTATCGCGGGTGTGTTGCCGGGGGCCGGGGCATCGCTTGGGTCGTTTATTTCGTATTCGTTTGAAAAACGGCTGGTGGACAGCGAAGGCAAAACATTCGGCAAGGGCGACCCGCGCGGCGTTGCCGCCCCCGAGGCAGGCAATAACGCCGCGGCGGGCGGTGCGCTGGTGCCGATGCTGGCACTTGGGGTTCCCGGTTCGGGAACCACGGCTGTGTTGCTGGCTGTTCTGTTGTCGCTGAACATCACGCCCGGCCCGTTGTTGTTTACCCAAAATCCCGATGTGGTCTGGGGGCTGATCGCGGCGCTGTTCATTGCCAATATCATGCTGCTGGCCATGAATATCCCAATGGTTGGCCTGTTTACCCGCGTGCTGATGGTGCCGCCGCGTATTTTGATGCCAATCGTTGCGATGGTTTCTTTTGTCGGGATTTACGGCATCTCGGGGTCGTCGTTTGATCTGTTGGTGATGATCGGTTTCGGTGTCATGGGCTGGGTGCTGCGCAAGCTGGACGTGCCATTGGTGCCCATCATTCTGGGAACGCTGCTGGGGAATTCGATGGAAAACAACCTGCGGCGCGCCATTAGCATCGACAATGGCGATTGGCTGACCCTGATCGACAGCCCGTTGTCGGTAACGCTTTGGCTGATTGCGATTGTCGGCTTCATCCTGCCGCTGGTGGTGGGGCGCAAGGTCAAAGCGAAGATGCACGCGCCACGGGATGACGAAGGGGCGATTGCAGACTGGTCTGAAACGGTATCGGGCGTTTGTTATCGTATCGCAAACGCCCGCATGACCGGGAATATCCCCTGCCCCGCCACAACTATGGCCCCACCCGGCCTACCTAAACGGTATATTCGTCCAGATCCTCGACGATGCGGCTGTTTTCCCCAAAATGTTCCGCCAGCGCCTTCAGCGCCGCAGCGTGGCCTTCGGGGGCGTCCATGTGGATCCGGAAATGGGTCAGCAACAGGCGCTTTACCCCGGCGGATTTGGCCACTTGGGCGATTTGGCTGGGGGTCGGTGTCACGGGCAGCATCAGCGGATGCGCTGTTTCGCCATCCAGCCGGTAACACCAGTGCAACAACAGATCGGCATCGGTGATCAGTGCGGTCAGCGCGTCGCAAATCCCCGCATCGCCCGAATACACGAACTTGCGCCCCTCGCTTTCGACGGCAAAGGCCATGCAGGTCAGCGCGGGCTGTGCGTGGGGAACCTCGCACGAGGTCAGCCGCCAGCCATTGCCCTGAAACGTGAAACCGGGGGTGATTTCGGTGACATCGGGCGCGGGCCACGGGCGGGGCAAGGTGCCGCCGCGCGCTTTCCAGACTTCCTGACTGGGCAACAATTCGGTCCGGGCGCGCAGATCATGTGACAGCACCCCCTGCGGTCCGAAATAGCCTTGGGTGATAAATCCAATCGGGTCAGGCCCGAACACCTGAACTGGCCTGCCGCCTTCGTCCCATGCCGCGTGGATCAGCCGAGCGTAATCCATCATGTGATCGGAATGCAGGTGGCTGAAAAAGATATGCGTAATCTCGGACGGTTTGCGCCCGGCCCGCAGCAGGTTGTCATAGACCCCGCCGCCGCAATCGAACAGCACCACATCGTCGCCAATATCCAACAGATACCCCGAAGACGCCCGGCGCAGGTATGCCTCGGGAGAACCGGAGCCAAGAACAGTCAGTTTCATTATTTTACCTCTGGCGGGGGGGTAGCTGCCGGGGCGCCCAGTTTCAGCGCCTTTTCCCGGCCGCCGTGATGGGCAATCAGCGCCGCCTGATCCGCGAAGGCCTGCGCGTCTGCGGCTTCGGGATCAACGATTTTGCGCATTTCGGCCTGCATCTGCGCCAGCGTATCCGCATGGGCGGGGTCTGCGGCCAGATCGGTCAGTTCCTCGGGGTCGTTTCCCATGTCGAACAGTTCGGGCGGGAAGCCGATATAATGGTTCAGCTTCCACCGTCCCTTGCGCAGCATGAACCCGCCCGAAACCGCCCCGGCGGCATGATATTCTGACAGGATCGGCCGATCGGGATCGGTGGGGGCCTGCGCAATATCCGCAAGCGACCGCCCATCCCCGGAAAACGCCGCGCCGAAATGCGCGGGGATCGTGGCCGAGATATCCAACAGCGAAACCGGCGTGTCACATGTGCCGGGGGGGATACCGGGGCCAGCCATGATCATCGGGACGGAAACGCTTTCCTGATACAGGTTAGATTTCCCCCAAAGCCCGCGCGCGCCGACGTTATCGCCGTGGTCCGAGGTATAAATCACCGTTGTGTTGTCCCCAAACCCTGCCGCATTCAGCGCCGAAAGGATCTGCCCGACATTGTGATCCAGCCACGAACACAGGCCGTAATAGCTGGCCATTGCGGCAAGCCGTTCCTCGGGGCTGCGGAACTTTGACTCGCTGTTCATCATGGCGTTTTGTTTTTCCACCCAAGGATGCCGGATGTATCCCGTTGTGGGGTGCAGCTTCACATCAGGCAGTGTTTCGGGCGGGTAAAGATCGTAATATTCCTGCGGCACGACCAGCGGGAAATGCGGCGCGACCAGCCCGACATACAGGCACCACGGCCTGTTGTCGTCCGATGCCGCGCGATCAGTCAGCCATTGTTCCGTGCGGCGGGTCACGGCGGCGTCGTAATCCGTGTATTTGGAATGGCCGGGGCCGATGTAATCGCCCAGCATCCGGCCTTCTTCCTGCACCACGCGTTCTTCTTCGCGGCGGATCGAGGCCCAGACCATACCAACCCCGCCAGCCACCTGCATCGGGATATGTTCCACATCAAACCCTGCCGGGTCCTCGTCCGAGCGGTAATGCAGTTTCCCGATGGATTCCACTGGAACACCGGCCCCTTGCAGGGCGTGGCCCCAGCCTTTGGGTTCGCCGGTATAGGGCATGGCATTGTCCCACAAGCGGTTCACATGCACATACCGCCCCGATGCAAACGATGCCCGCGCCGGTACGCAGATCGGGCTGGGCGTATAGGCATCGGTGAACCGCACCCCACGGGCGGCCAGCGCATCCAGATTGGGGGTTTGCACAAACGGATGCCCGGCACAGCCCATCGCGCGGGCCTGATGCTCGTCAGACATGATGACAAGAAAATTGGGCTGGCTCATGTAAAATCCTTTAGGTCTGCGGCGATTTCCAACTTGTCCAGAACGCGCCGGAAGGTTTCCAATTCATCCGGGGTCAGGTTTTCCCGCAATTTGCTTTGACGGCGACGGGTCACGGGCAAGGTACGTTCAAATATGTCCTGCCCGCGGGGGGCCAGCGTCAGGTTTTGCGCGCGTTGGTCGGTTTCATCCGGGGTGGCCTGAATGATTTTTTCGTCAATCAACGTGGCCAGATTGCGGGACAAAAGCCCCTTGTCCAGCGCAGTCGCGCGGGCGATTTCAGACAGCCGTGTTTGGCCCGACGTTCCGACAACGGCAATGATGCGCCATTGGGTCAGGGTCACGCCGCTGGTTTCCCGCAACATCCGCGCGGCCTGTGCGTTCAGTTTGGCCTGAACCCGCGACAACCGATAGGTCAGGAATTGCTGAATGGGCAGCGTGTCCATTGGATCATCGGTGACGATTTTGGAAATGTCTGCGGTCATATGCTCTCCTCTGGCTCCAGCATTTCCCGATTTGGTTAACTCGTCAAGTTTTTAGTTGATCCGTCAACTATACTGTGGCTGACTGCCCCGCAATCTAGGGAGGATCACCATGAAACGCGTATTGAAAGCCGCCGTCGCGGCGATTGGGCTTGTGGCTTTTTCCGGTGGCGCAATGGCCGCCGACTGGACCCCGCCGGGACCGATCAAGCTGATGATCGCATTTGCCGCCGGGGGCGGGGCCGACACGCAGGCCCGGCTGATCGCCGAAGACATCGAAACCAAACTGGGCTGGAAATTCATCCCCGAACAAGTCACCGGCAAGGGCGGCATGAATTTGGCGATGGCGCTGAAGGATCAGCCGAACGACGGCACGGTTATCGGCATGGTTGTCACCGAAACGCTGGGCTATAATATGCTGGCCGCGAATGCGGGCGTCACCCCCGAAGATTTCACCGCCATCAGCACCACAGCCGGGTTCCAGATGGGGATCGTGTCGCAATCCTCTAAGGGGTGGGCTGACTTCAACGACGTGATCAAGGCCGCCAAATCCGGGCAGGACATCCGCTTTGGCGTGATGAGCCCCAAACTGGCCGATATCGCCTATTTACTGGGCAAGGCGCAGGGCGTCGATTTCAACATCGTGTCGGGCAAGGGCGGCAAGGCCGTGATGAATGGCGTGATGGCAGGCGATATGGATCTGGGCTTTATGGCTGGTATTCAGGCCAAGGGCGTGGCCGCCGGGGATCTGGTGAACCTTGCCTCGGCCCTGTCCACGCCGCTGAAGCAAACACCCGACGCCCCGTTGATGTCTGATTTTGGCGTGGAATTTAACGCCGACGGGTATTTTGCCCTGATCGGTCCCAAAGGTATGCCCACAGAGGTGCGCGATGCCATTGCCGCCGCTGTGATTGATGCGATCACCGGCGAAGGCAACAAATCCGCCGCCATGATCACCAAGGCCTTTGGCGAACCGGCCACGATTTCGGGTGATGCGCTGCAATCGCTGGTGCAGGCCGATTATGACGCCGCTGGTCGCCTGATGAAGGCCGCGTCCGAGTAATCATCCCTTCTTGCGTGTCTTGCCGGTCCCCCCGGCAAGACCAATCACGGAGCGCCCGAATGCAGACGCCCGATCCGTTTCCCCGCACCAATCTTTTGCTGTCTCTGGGCTGCATCGTCTTTGCGCTGGTGGCGGTTTTCCTGTGGATACCGATGGACAGCGGCAGCGGCCTGATCCTGAAGGTACGGCGACAGGTCAACATTGGCGATGCGCTGGCCCCGACGATTGCCGCAACGGTGATCGGGCTGGGCGGCGTGATGGTATTTTTCCAGCGCCGCGCCCCGAATGCCGGGGGGATCAGCCTGCGGAACCTTGGGTCTGTGGCGTATCTGCTGGCAATCTGCGGGGTCAGTTTCGCCCTGATGCGCTGGACCGGGCCTGTCGTCGCGTGGATCGCTGGCGGGATCACCGGCGAGGCGCTGGACTATCGCCTGCTGCGCGATACCGCGCCGTGGAAATATCTGGGCTTTGTGCTGGGCGGCTGGGTGCTGGTTTCCGCCCTGATCGGCTGGATCGAAGGCCGGATCACAGCGCGCGGCCTGATCGTGGGGGCGTTGGCCAGTCTGGCGCTGGCGCTGCTGTATGGAGTTCCCTTCGATCACCTGCTTTTGCCCCCCAATGGTGATGTGTGATGACCGCGTTTGATTACATCATGGCCGGAATTTTGGCCGTATTTCAGGGGCCGGTGGCCTTTTCCTTTCTTGGCCTGCCCATATCCGTGACCGTCGTGATGGTGCTGGCCGGGTTTGTGCTGGGCATCATGGTGGGGGCCACGCCGGGATTGGCCGGGCCGATGGCAATGGCGATTTCACTGCCGATCCTGATTTCCATCTTTGGGTTTTCCAGCGATGCCCTGCTGCCGGTTCTGGGCTTTCTGATCGGTGTGATGAAGGGCGCAACCGTGGGCGGGGCCGTGCCTGCAATCCTGTTCAACACCCCCGGCACGCCCGATGCCTATATGACAACGCTGGACGGCTATCCGATGGCACAGGCCGGACAGGCCCGAAAGGCGCTGAAAGTGGCGCATTTCAGTTCGGCCGCAGGGGATACGTTTTCCGATATCGTGCTGATCGTCTGCGCCCCGTTTTTGGCCCTGTTGGTGGAACGCTATCTGGACCTGCCGGAAAAAACCGCGCTGCTGATCCTGTCGCTGGCCTTTATCGCAGCAATCATTGGCGGATCGGTGGGCAAAGGTATCATTGCGATGGGGTTGGGGCTGTTGGTGGCCTTTATCGGCACTGGCGAGGATTTCTATCCCCGCCTTAGCTTTGGCACACAAACGCTGGCACAGGGGTTTTCCGTTACGGCGGTTATTCTGGGCGTGCTGATCCTGGGCGAGGTATTCAAAGCGTTCGAGGACATGTGGCACAACCATCGCCGCGCCCAACCCGCAAAAGAAACGCCACAACAAGGGGACCAGCGGCTGCACGCCGCAGACCTGAAACGGATTGCGCCGCATGTGGCCCGATCCGCAGTAATTGGAACGGTGATCGGGGCATTGCCGGGTATCGGGTCCACGCTTGCGGCGACGCTGGGCTATTCCGTTGGGGCGCGAACCCATGCCCGCCGCCATCCTGATCGGAAGCCATTCGGACAAGGCGCCCCCGAAGGTATCGCCGCAACAGAAGCGGCCAACAGTTCGGTTTCCGGGGCGAACCTGATCCCTGTCCTAAGTCTGGGCATCCCCGGCAATGCCGCTGCGGTTTTCCTGATCCTTGCCGCCGAAAGCATCGGGGGCTTCAACCCCGGCCCGGCGGTTTTCCGGTTTTCCACAGACACGGTGAACCCCGAACTGGTGATGGCCTTTGGGATTTTCACGGCGATGATGCTGGGCAACCTGTTCAACTGGACGCTGGGCGGGCTGTTCATGCGGGCCGCCGGGGTAATGGTGCGCGTTCCCAAACATATGCTGTTGCCGGTTGTGCTGCTGATGACCCTGACCGCGATCTATGTTCAGGACCCCCGGATGCAGGCGATCTGGTTCACCATCGGGTTCGGCGTGTTGGGCTATGGGATGCGGCGGCTGGGTATATCGCCCCTGCCCTTCGTCATCGCCTTTATCCTTGGCGGCAAGCTGGAAGAAACCGCCAGACAGGCCTTTGCCGCCACGGGGGCCGACCCGTGGTTTCTGTTCAACCGCCCGGTTGCGGCGATCCTTATTCTGGCGGCGATTGGGTTCGTGGCCGTTTCCCTGCGCAAACCATCGGAGACCCAACAATGACCAAACCCAATATTCTGCTTATCTCAGCGGATCAGCAACGCGCCGACTGTCTGGGTTTCATGGGACGCAAGGTGAAAACCCCGCATCTGGATCAACTGGCCGCCGATGGCACGCATTTCACGGCCTGTATCACGCCTTCGGTGGTGTGCCAGCCCGCGCGCGCGTCAATCCTGACGGGACAATTATGCCGCACCCACGGCGTACATGATAACGGGATCGACCTTGATCCGCAGATCGGTGAAAAAGGCTGGGCCGGGGCAATGGCGGCGGCTGGGTATCAGACCAGCTTTTTCGGCAAGGCGCATTTTTCGACCTATCACACTTATGAACCCACCGGGACGCCGGAATGCCTGCGGTCGTCCGAAAACTATGGCCCGGATTGGAATGGCCCATATATGGGGTTTCAACATCTGGAACTGATGCTGGTCGGCCATAACTGGTGGGCACCGGAAAAGCCCCCGGCCGGGCAGCATTACGAACGCTTCTATCACATGGACGGACGCGGGGATGAAAAGACCCGGCTGATGTGGGACAACGCCGGGGATACCAAGGGCGCGGCACAGACATGGCATTCGCGCCTGCCGGTTGCATGGCACAATACCCCGTGGACGGCGGATCGCGCGATTGACTGGCTGAAACACGGGCGCGATACCGACAAGCCATTCTGCACATGGGTCAGCTTTCCCGATCCGCATCACCCGTTCGACTGCCCCGAACCGTGGTCATGGTTGCACAAACCCGAAGACGTGGACCTGCCCGAAAACCGGACCCGCAGCTACGAGGGCAAACCGTGGTGGCACAAGGCCGCGCTGGAAGGTGAACCCGCCGATCCGAAATTTGCCGATGTCCGCAAGGCCTATAGCAGGATCGCGCCGCAAACAGACGAACAACTGCGCGAGATCATCGCAAATACCTATGGCCAGATTGCCTTTATCGACCATCAGGTTGGGCGGCTGATGAATGCGCTGACAGAGGCGGGATTAGATGAAAACACCATCGTGATCTATATCTCGGATCATGGCGACTGGTTGGGGGATCACGGGCTGATCCTCAAGGGGCCGATGCACTACGAAGGGCTGTTGCGTGTGCCGATGATCGTCAAAGGTCCGGGTGTGCGGGCCGGTGTGGCCGTGGATCAGCCGGTTTCGACACTGGATCTGGGGCCAACCTTTTACGATTACGGGAATGCCGATGCGCTACAGGCGCAGCACGGCAGCAGCCTGCGCCCGTTGTTGGAAAATGCCACCGCAACCCGTGATTTCGCACTGAACGAATGGGGGCTTTTGCCGGGTCGCGTCGGGGTGGCGCTGGAACTACGCACCGTCCGCACCCGCACGCACAAGATGACAGTGGACCTGAATTCTGGCGCGGGGGAACTCTATGATCTGGTCGCCGACCCGCAGGAACGCCACAACCTGTTTGACGATCCGGCGGCGGTTTCCCTGCGCGCACGGCTGATGTCCTATCTGGCCACCCGCCCGGATGATCAACGCCCGGATTCAACGCCTGTGGGAACGGCCTGACATCCATCGGGATTCCGCCCCCGTTTTCCTGCCCTAGGGGACATACCCATTCGATCACCGGACCCACAATACTGCGCCGCCGTTTCACGGATTGCGGAACGGTTGGGGCGCAAAACCGGCCCCAACCGTTGCATAGAAACGCCGCCCTATGACCGCGTGTCTGTGAAGGCCAATGCGCCAGCCTCGACATTCTGGTTCGTGGCAATCCGCTTGCCGGTTTCCAGCGAAAAGGCGTGCAGGCGGGATGGGTCGGGGCGCAAGGATACTTTGTCACCTTCGCGCACCTGACTGTCACGCGCCAACACGGCTGAGGCGAACACCTCGTCCATGCGGCAATGCGCGATACGCAAGCCGCCCAGATCTTCGATCAGATCGACGACAGCAGGCAGGCCCGGCTGGTTCGGCGCTGAAACGGTCATGTCCTCGGGGCGCACGCCAAGCGTAAAACTTTGGCCTTTGGTCATCGGCAACTGGCTATTCAGCGGAACGTCCGGGTGGATGTCGGCGAAGATCACGCTGCCATCCCCGGCGCGGGCGCTAAACAGGTTCATCGCGGGGGACCCAAGGAAACCCGCCACAAAGGTCGAGGCAGGCCGGGCATAAACCTGCGACGGGGTGCCGATCTGTTCAATCCGCCCGCCATTCATCACCACCAGACGATCCGCCATTGTCATCGCTTCGACCTGATCATGCGTCACCAGAACCGATGTGGCCGACAGGCTGCGGTGCAGGCGGCGCAGTTCGATCCGCATTTGCACCCGCATCTTGGCGTCCAGATTGGACAGGGGTTCATCGAACAGGAACAGCTTGGGCTGGCGCACAATGGCGCGGCCCATTGCAACGCGCTGACGCTGACCGCCCGACAGTTGCTTGGGGCGGCGATCCAGATACGGGGTCAGACCCAGAACTTCGGCGGCTTCACGCACGCGCCGATTCCGTTCATCCCGTTTCACCTTGGCCAGTTTCAGGGGATAGCCGATATTGTCGGCCACGGTCATATGCGGATACAGCGCGTAATTCTGGAACACCATCGCACAGCCCCGCTGCGCAGCATCCACGGTGTTGACCACCTGACCATCCAGCGCAATCTGACCGCTGGTGATGTCCTCCAGCCCGGCAATCATGCGCAGCAGGGTGGATTTCCCACAGCCCGACGGGCCGACGATCACCACGAATTCCCCCTTTTCAAAGGTCAGGTCCAAACCGTGCAGGGTTTGCACATCGTCATAGGATTTCTTCAGGTTTTGGATTGAAACATGGGCCATCATGCCGCCCCTTTTTGTTCTGCGATGTCAGACAGTCGCGCCCGCAGCGCGGCCAGTTCGGTTTCGGTCAGCCCGTGGCGCAGCAAATACGCCTCGGCCCCGCCGTGTTGGTCGTGCAGGTCCTGCAAAAGCGCCTCCATCGTGGCCGGGTTACACAGCAACAGGGGCGAGGACAGATCGAACGCCCCGCCCGCAGCCTGAACCTCGGCGTGCAAGGCCGCGAACATGGCGGGGGCGTAATCCCCGGTCAGGGCATAATCCGCGATCACCGTGTCACGCGTGGCCCCGGCCAACAGCAACAACAGCGCCGCAATCATGCCGGTGCGGTCCTTGCCTGCGGTGCAATGGAACAAAACCGCGCCTTCTGCCTGTGCAATGATCCGCAGGATAGTGGCGAATTCCGCCCCGCGTTCGGTCAGGGCAAGGCGGTAAATGTCCAGCAGCAAATCCGCGCTGTCCGTGTCCACCGTGATCAGCGGGTCCAGCCCCTCGAACAGGGAAATGTTGTGATACTGAACCTGCGGCATCGCCGTGGCAAAGGGGTTGGGCTGGGCCGTGGTTTCCTCGGCCCGGCGCAAATCAATCACCGTATCGCAGCCCATTTCGTGCAGGGCCAGCATGGCCTGATCGTCCAGCCGGTGCAGACTGTCGGCGCGCAAAATACGCCGCCACGCGGTTGGCCCGGTCGCGGTGGGATAGCCCCCCAGATCACGGATGTTATAGCTGCCATTCAGCGGGATATGTCGGGTAAAGCGCATCAGCGTAGTCCTGATTTCATGAAGGAGGCGATCACCTGACGCTGTAGCACCAGATAAACCAAAAGGATCGGCAGGCTGGCCATCGTCGAGGCAGCCATCAACGGCCCCCACTGCGTACCTTCCGAGGTGATAAACATCTGCAACCCGATCTGGATCACCGAATTTTCAGGCGAGCGCGTCAGCAACAGCGGCCAGAAATATTCGTTCCAGGTGGTGATAAAGATCAGGATCGCCAGCGAAGCAATCGTGCCACGCAGGTTGGGGACGATCACGTGCCACAGGATATGGGCATGGTTGGCCCCGTCCATATGGGCGGCCTCGATCACCTCGGTCGGGAAGCTGCGCATGGATTGCGCCAGCAGCATAATCGCAAAGGCCGAGGCAAAATGCGGCAGGATCAGCGCGCCCAGCGTGTCAATCATCCCCATCCGCGCCACCAGCAGATAGTTGGGGATCATCACCACCTGAAGCGGCACCAGCCATGTCAGCGCCACCGCCGCGAACAGGATCGCGGAGCCACGGAATTTCCAGCGCGAAAACCCATAGGCCGCCAGAATGCCGGTGAAAATCTGGATCACCGTCACCGCGATGGACACGATGAATGTGTTCACCAGCATTTGGGTAATCGGCACGGCCTTCAACGCATAGGCATAATTATCCAGCGATGCCGCGTCAGGCCACAGCCGGGTGGAAAAGATCGCATTTTCCGGCCGCAGCGATGTGACGATCATCCAGTAGATCGGGAACACGCAGATCAGCGAGGCCAGGATCATCAGCGCGTGGCCCAGCCCGGTTTCCCATCCACCGGGGCCGAACCGGCGGCTGTGGTGCAGGGGTGTGTTTGTTGTCTCAGTCGTCATGGAAGGTAAACCTTGCCTTCAGCGCGAACAGCGCCATTGCCATCAGGCCGAAGCCTACGAACAGGATCACCGCCGAGGCCGAGGACCAGCCCACAGACAAAGACCCGAACCCGAATTGCCACAGCAGATAATAGATATTGCTTGTAGACCCCAGCGGCCCGCCTTCGGTCAGGACGTGGATATAGGCGAAGCTCCACTGTGCGCCCAACAGCACCACCATCAGCACCAGCAACAGGATTGTGGGCGACAGCAGCGGCAGGCGAATATCGCGCACGACCTGCCAGCGGCTTGCGCCGTCCAGTCGGGCGGCCTCGATCAGGGAACCGTCAATGGCCGCATTGGCCGCCGACAGGATCAACATGGCAAAGCCGATCAGCTTCCATCCGGTGATGAAGGTGATCGTCCACAGCGCCAGATCGGGATCGGACAAAAACCCCACGGGTTCCATCCCCAGCGATTGCAGGCCAAGGTTAATGATCCCGTGGTTCATATCCAGCAACCAACGCCAGACAGCGGCCCCCACAACGGGCGGTACGATCATCGGCACGAAAATCAACGCGCGGTACAGGTTGCGGCTGCGGGCGGGCAGGTCTTGGGTGAAGATCGCAATCGCCAGCGGCAGCGCCACGGTCAGCGGCAACAACCCGACCAGATACCAGCCGGTATTACCAAGCGCCTGCCAGAATTTAGGCAGGTCGAAAATGTTGCGGTAATTGTCCAGCCCGACCCAGATTTTAGGCGAGGTCGGCAACAGGTTCCATTGTTGGAAGCTTAGCAAAAAGGCGCGGCCCAGCGGTTCGTAAATCCAGATGATGAAACAGGCCAGCGCGGGGAAAAGATACAGATACGGGCGCAAGGCCCGATACATCCGCCCAAGACGGGGCCACGCGCGGGGCGCGGCGGCTGGGGACAGGGAAATATCGCTCATGGGTGGCTCCGAAAAAATGCGGGGGCTGATCGCCCCCGCCAGGTGTCAGGATCACAGATCAGCCTTGCGGCGGCAGCAGACGTTGAACGCGTTCTTGCGTTTCGGTCAGGATGCCTTTGACATCGTCGTTATCGCCAAAGGTGGCCATTTCCATCGCGTCCATCATGGACACGCCGATTTGCAGGTAATTCGGGCCGGGCAGCGGCACATACGGCACCAGATGTTCCAACTGTGCAAGGTTCGGACGGATCAGCGGGTTCGCCTTGACCCATTCGCCCAGATATTCCGGGTCATCCACGATTTCCGGGCGCAACGGCAGATACCCGATTTCCGAAGTGATGATCGTATAACCCCGCTTCGAGGTCAGGAATTTCATCAGCTCCCACGCGGCGCGTTGGCGTTTGGGGTCGGTGGCGTGCAGCGACAGGGCTGACCCCGAGTTGCTGGGTGCAACGGCCTTATCGCCAAAGGCGGGCATCGCAGCGGCACGCAGTTCAAAATTGTCTTTGGCCCCTTTCAGCAGATACCCCTGAATGGCCGAAGTTTGCAGATACATCGCGGTATTGCCTGCGGCCACGCCTTCCATCTGGGCGGTGATGCTCAGGTTTTTCATAATGCCGGTCTGGGCCAGATCGCGCAGCATGGTCACGGCCTCGATGCTTTCGGGCGAGGCAAAGCGCATCTCGGTCCGATCGGCGTTGATCACTTCGCCCCCGTTCGAGCGAATAACACCCTGCATCAGCCAATCCAGTGCGGTCGGGCCATAAATCCCGGTCGCCAGCGGCAGAGCATCGGTCTTTTCTTTGATCTGAAGGCCCATTTCCTTCAGCTCGGCCCATGTGGTCGGCGGGGTGTTCGGGTCCAGCCCGGCCTTTTTGAACAGGTCGGCGTTGTAGAACAAAACCGGGGTCGAGAATGTGTAGGCCAGACCATAGGTTTTGCCACCCAAGCGCCCCAGCTCCAACCCGTTCGGCACCATGCCGGTGAAATGGGCGCTCAATTCGGCGGCGGGAACGATGTCCTCCAGCGGCTGTGCGCCAAGGTTTTCCGTGGCAAAACCCAAGGCTGCAAAGGTCATCTGCGACAGGTCCACCGGCTGACCGGCCACAATATCGGCCTGAATGCGGGTTGCCAGATCCTGCGGGGCGACTGGTACGCCCTTGACCTTGATATTCGGGTTCAACGCCTCGAATTCGGCAATCATTTTGCGGGTCGCATCCGCGCCATTCCCTGCCGAAGACAGGTTATAATTATAGAACGTGATGGTGACAGGTTCGGTCACGGCATCAGGCATCATTTCCGCCTGTGCAACACCCGCCGTCATGGCCAGCGCAGTCAGGGCAAACAAGGACGATTTCATCGGAAAACTCCGTTTCGGTTTTGTCAAAGAGAGGAGGAGAGCGGCCCACATCAGCGGGCAGCCCCAAGGATCATTCCGCCGCCGCAGCCTTGCGCTGCTCGATGTACTCCAACAGCATTTGCATATTCAGCGTTTTGCGGATTTCACGGCTTTGGGGGTGGGCCGCAAAGGTCGCCGTCAACCCCGAGGGGCGCAGCGTGCAGATGGCAAAGCCGGTGCCATCCAGCATGTGAAACGCATCCGGCAGCGCCACGGCATCGGTGGCCGCGTGATGGCCCATGCCGATCACCACGGGGATACCATGCCAGTGATGCACGCGGTCCAGATGAACGTGACCGGACAGGATACCCACGATATTCGCGCCCTTGATCGCGTCACGCAGTTCGTTGGTGGCCGCAAGGGACAGGGATTCCCATTCCATTTCCGGCGCTTCTTCGGCCACCATAGGGGCGTGGTGCATCACCAGCAGCTTGGGCAGGTCGGCATGATCGGCCAGACGGGCGCGCAGCCAGTCCATCTGCCCTGCTTCCCAATACCCACCGATTTCATTGGGAACCGAGCTGTCCAATACGATCACATGCAGCCCGTTCATCACGCTGTCATGGTCATAGGGTTGGCTGGCATCCTGATGCAGATCGGAAAAGCCCACCACGAACCCTTCGCGGCGGTCGTGATTGCCAAGCGCGAACAGCACGGGAATATCCAGCGCCGCTTCCTCGAAAATGCCTGCCACAGTGGCATAGGCTTCGGGTTCGCCGTGGTTGGTCAGATCACCGGACGCCACAATAAAGGCCGGGCGCTCTGCCATGCGCTTGATTTCAGACAGGGTCCGCTTCAGGGTTTCGGTTGTGTCATTGAACAGCATATCGTCAGAAACGCCGGGGGCATTCACATGCAGATCCGTCATATGAACAAAGGTAAGCGGTTGCACAGTCATGTTAAAATTCCTTGCAGTTGCATTTTTCGCAGGGCTGATTCTGAAACACTTGCGCCCTGTTGAGCCTGCGTTTACGCTGCCATTGTGACAGGTGAATGAACGTTCATTCAGCGCTTCGGAAAATTGGAACCAACAGGCATGAATAAACCCATTTCAATGCGGGATCGTATTCTGAATGCGGCGGCGGCAATCCTTGTGGAATACGGCACACAGGCCTCTATGTCGAAGATTGCGGCGCGGGCTGGGGTGTCAGCCGGGTCGCTGTACAATTATTTCGAGTCAAAGGACGTTCTGCTGCGGGCGGTGTATGAAAATCTGGCCGAGGCTATGATTCACGCATTGACCGCGAATGCCGATCCTCAGGCCCCGGCCCCGCAAAGACTGGAACACTATATCGACAGTTATATCAGCTTCATCTGGTCCGATCCGAACCGGGCGATCCTGTTTGAATATTTGTCGAATGTTCCACTGCTTCCGCCAGAGGACATGATTCAGGCGTTCAGCGCCAGTTCTGAACATATCGGTAATATTTTGATTGATCTGGATCAGCAGGGCTGGCTGATGCAGGGCGATCTTGCGCTGATGGGGGGCTATATCGGCGGGGCGATCCGAAACACGCTGAAATGGCACCGGGCATTCGGAAAACCGCTGACCCATGCCGATCACGAACAGATCAAGACCATGTGTATCCGTTCCATTCAACGCCAACCGTTGCCCCTTGGTTCTACGGAACACTAGGCTCAGGACCCATTAATCGGCTTGAGATCGCATTGGTCGCATGCTTCAAATCCCCAAACTTTCAGGGGGTATCATGAGCAATCTATTTTGGCTGACCGACGAACAGATGGCGCGGCTGCGACCGTTCTTTCCC
>NZ_FXTO01000036.1 GCF_900182725.1 Thalassovita litoralis | reverse complement strand
GGCGGCGGGTCGCCACCCGATATGACCGCTGCCCCGAAGTCTTCCTCTCGGCCATCGCTCTCGCCGCAACAGTCATGTTTTGGTTATGAGTCCTGAGCCTAGATAAAAGAAAACCGCCCAACGCCCTGCAAAATGGAAAATGGAAAATGGAAAATGGAAAATGGAAAATGGACGGTTTTTTGCCGATTTGCACAAGTATTGCTCCAAAAGAGCAACACTTCAACACCACAGCCCCAAAAGATCAGGTATTGAACAAGAAGTGCATGACATCCCCGTCCTGCACCACATAGCCCTTGCCTTCGGCCCGCAGCTTGCCGGTTTCCCGTGCTTTTGCTTCACCACCACAAGCCACATAATCGTCGAATGCGATGGTTTCCGCACGAATGAACCCGCGTTCAAAATCGCCGTGAATCACCCCGGCAGCCTGCGGCGCAGCGGTTCCTTGGCGAATGGTCCAAGCGCGGGCTTCTTTCGGGCCAACGGTGAAATAAGTTTCCAGGTGCAGCAACTCGTATCCTGCACGGATCAGGCGATCCAGACCTGCCTCTTCCAGCCCCATTTCTTCCAGGAACATGGCGGCTTCTTCGTCGTCCAACTGGCTGATTTCTTCTTCGATCCGGGCGGAAATAATGACATGCGCATTGCCCTGCGCCGCCGCCATTTCTGCAACCTTGTCAGAAAAAGCATTGCCTTTTGCCGCGTCTTCCTCGGCCACGTTACACACATACAGAACTGGCTTGGTCGTCAGCAATTGCAACTGCTTCCACAGCTTCGCGTCTTCCGGTGCAACCGCGACCAGCCGGGCGGGTTTGCCGTCTTCCAGCATCTCTTGCGCAGCAGCCAGCAAGCGGTCCTGCTCTTTGGCTTCTTTATCGTTGCCCTTCAGCTTGCGCACCAGATTGGCGCGGCGCTTTTCGATGCTTTCCAGATCGGCCAGCATCAGTTCGGTTTCGATGGTTTCAGCATCGGCCACCGGGTCCACGCGCCCGTCCACATGGGTCACATCACCGTCTTCAAAACAGCGCAGCACATGGGCAATGGCGTCAGTTTCCCGAATATTCGCCAAAAACTGGTTGCCCAGCCCCTCCCCCTTGGAGGCCCCTTTGACAAGCCCCGCAATGTCAACAAAGGTCATGCGTGTCGGCAATATCTGTTTCGACCCGGCGATCTGCGCCAGTTTTTCCAAACGTGCATCGGGCACGGCCACATCGCCCACATTCGGCTCGATCGTGCAAAAAGGAAAATTCGCCGCTTGCGCCGCTGCCGTTTTCGTCAAAGCGTTGAACAGGGTCGACTTGCCCACATTCGGCAGCCCGACAATACCCATCTTGAAACCCATCACCGGCCTCCGTCATATCCGTTTCGCCGCTCTTAGAACGCGGGGGCCAGCATGGCAAGGCCGCGCCCACGCCCCAAACCACGGGAAATTGCGCTTTCGGCCCTGCAAACCATTGAGTTCCGCCCCCGTTTGCGGCACATCGGGGCAAACCGTATAAATGGCCCCATAGGGGACCAAGGACAAGGGAACCCCGGATGACCCGCATCGACGCCAAATTCGCCGCCCTGAAAGCTGAAAACAAGAAAGCTTTCGTTGCCTATATCATGGCGGGCGACCCGGATTACGACACTTCGATGGACATTCTGAAAGGGCTGCCTGCCGCAGGTGTCGATATCATCGAACTGGGCCAGCCCTTCACCGATCCGATGGCAGACGGCCCAACGATCCAATTGGCCGGGCAGCGTGCGCTGGAAGGCGGGCAAACTCTGCAAAAAACGCTGGATATGGTGACAGAGTTCCGCAAATCCGACGACACCACCCCGATTGTGATGATGGGCTATTACAACCCGATCTTTAACCGGGGCGTGGATAAATTTCTGGCAGATGCCAAAACCGCTGGCATTGACGGGCTGATCGTGGTCGACCTGCCCCCGGAAGAGGACGAGGAACTGTGCATCCCCGCGCAAAAGGCCGGGCTGAACTTCATCCGCCTTGCCACCCCCACCACCGATGACAAGCGCCTGCCCAAAGTGCTGCAAAACACCTCGGGGTTTGTCTATTATGTGTCGATCACCGGCATCACCGGCGCGGCCGAAGCGCAGGCCGCCGACGTCGCCCCCGAAGTGGCCCGCATCAAGGCGCAAACCGATCTGCCGGTGATTGTCGGCTTCGGCATCAAAACCCCAGACGCGGCCCAGAATATCGCCAGCGTGGCCGATGGCAGCGTTGTCGGTTCGGCGATTGTGGGCGAAATTGCTTCGGGCAAACCTGTGTCCGATATTCTGGCTTTCGTTAAGTCCCTCGCGGACGGTGCGCACCGGGCCTGACCCACGCACACCTGCTTCATTGCGCCAACCATTGCCCCCCCCAGAGCCTTGCAACCAAGAAGACCCGTAATCGCCTTCTTTCTGATGCAAAATACTCTGGGGTGAATTGGCCGCAGGCCAAAAGGGGCAAAGCCCCTGAAGTCGCCAAGATTACTGCCTCACGCCAAGATCACATCCAAAAGCATCATCAGGATCAAGCCGCCAATCAACCCGGTTGTCGCCTTGTTCTGATGCCCGTAGCGATGTGTTTCGGGAATGATTTCGTGGCTGATGATATACAGCATTGCCCCCGCCGCGAAGGTCAGGCCAACAGGTAGCACATAAACAGACACATGGATCAGCGCGACCCCCAGTAGCCCGCCCACGGGTTCCACCAGCCCGGTGATCACCGCGATCAGGAAGGATCGCGATTTGCTATACCCCTGCCCCCGCAGGGCCACCGCCACCGCCAGCCCCTCGGGGGCGTTTTGCAGCCCGATCCCAGTGGCCAGTGACAGACCGTTCGTCATATCCCCACCGCCGAAACCGATGCCGACAGCCATGCCTTCGGGGAAATTGTGGATGGTGATGGCAATCACAAACAGCCAGATCTTCGGCAAAGCCCCCGGATCGGCACCTTCCGGGCCGACGATGAAATGCTCATGCGGCAGGTTTTCATTCATCCATGCCACCAGCAGCGCCCCCAGCGCGATCCCCAGACCGGCCAGCGCCGCCGCAGCGGGAACAGACCCGTAAATCGCGGTCCCGGCATCAATCCCCGGCAAGATCAGCGAAAAGAACGAGGCGGAAATCATCACCCCCGCCGCGAATCCCAACATGGCGTCATTCGCGCCCCGGCTGATCTGACGACCGAACAGCACCGGAATAGCCCCAACGCCGGTCATCATGCCCGCGCCAAGGCTGGCGATGACGCCAATCAGAATGATATTGTCCACAACGTCCCCTTCACCCGGCTACACGCGCAGCTTTTGCCAAAGGCCGGGTGGGTGCAAGCAGCTTTTGCCCTGTCAGGCGGCGGGACTGCGGCGCAGGATGTGGATTGTTGTATAGGTCATCACCCGATCGCCATCCTGATTATAGGTGTCATATCGCACCTGTGTCCGCCCCCGATCCGGGCGCGATTTCGATGGTTCTGATCCGATCACCTCGGCCTTGACCATCAGGGTATCCCCCGGTCGCACCGGCTTTAGCCAGCGCAGCCCGTCCACCCCCGGCGACCCCAAAGACGCCTCGTTCCAGATATTCGCGTCCAGCGACAGCAAAAACCCCACCACCATCGTTTGGAATCCGCTGGCGATCAGCCCGCCATATGGCGTCTGCTTTGCGGCATCTTCATCAATATGGAACGGTTGCGGATCGTATTTGCGGGCAAATTCCACCATCTCCTCCAGCGGAATTTGCCGACTGGCCGTTTCAAACGTAAACCCCACCGGCAAGTCATCAAAAAACATAATTTCCCTCCCTTTTCGCTCGGGTTGACAGTGGCGCAACCCGGCATTGGGGGCAATGGCATTAAGCGTTGCCCTTTACCTGCCTTATTGGTAACAAATTCTCACCAATACACGCAAAAAGGCCGATGCCATGCCCGTAATCACCTGCATCGAAGATTTGAAGCGCCTGCACCAGCGCCGTACCCCCCGGATGTTTTACGACTACGCCGAAAGCGGTAGCTGGACGGAACAGACCTTTCGTGAAAACACCACGGATTTTGATGCAATCCGCCTGCGCCAGCGCGTCGCCGTGGATATGTCTGGGCGGTCCACCGCCACAAAAATGATCGGACAGGATGTTGCAATGCCGGTCGCACTGGCCCCGGTTGGCCTGACCGGGATGCAATGCGCCGATGGCGAAATCAAAGCCGCCCGCGCCGCCGAAGCCTTTGGCGTTCCCTTTACCCTGTCCACCATGTCCATCAACTCGATCGAGGATGTGGCCGGGGCAACCAACAAACCCTTCTGGTTTCAGCTTTACACCATGAAGGACACCGATTTCGTATCCCGCCTGATCCAACGGGCGAAGGATGCGAAATGTTCGGCACTGGTGATCACGCTGGATCTGCAAATTCTGGGGCAGCGGCATAAGGATCTGAAAAACGGCCTGTCTGCGCCGCCCAAACTGACCCCGTCCACCATCGCCAACCTGATGACCAAATGGCGCTGGGGGATTGAAATGCTGGGGGCCAAACGGCGGCATTTTGGCAATATCGTGGGTCACGCCCAAGGCGTTACCGATGCCGCCAACTTGGGCGCATGGACCGCAGAACAGTTTGACCCGACTTTGGACTGGGGTAAGATCGCCCGGATCAAAGAAGAATGGGGCGGGCCGGTGATCCTCAAGGGGATTTTGGACGCCGAAGATGCGAAAATGGCGCTTCAGGTCGGGGCCGATGCCATTGTGGTATCCAACCACGGCGGGCGGCAATTGGATGGCGCGGTCAGTTCGATCACAGCCCTGCCATCCATTCTGGATGCCGTTGGCGATCAGGTCGAGGTGCATCTGGACAGCGGCATTCGCAAGGGGCAGGACATTCTGAAAGCCGTGGCGATGGGGGCCAAAGGCACCTATATCGGGCGGGCTTTCGTCTATGGTCTGGGCGCGATGGGCCAAGAGGGTGTCACCAAGGCGCTGGAAGTACTGCACCGCGAAATGGATATTTCGATGGCCCTGTGCGGACGGCGGACGATTGACGAACTGGACCGTTCGATCCTGATGATCCCCGAAGATTTCGGCGGGCGCTGGCAATAAGCGCGTACCATCGCTTCGCCCCCTTTTACGGCTTGGGAAAAAGGCCGTTTACGGGGGCGAATAAGACTTTCCAAAATTGGGAATCTCGTCTATACGCGCGACTTCATGCGGGGATACAGCCTTGGAGGATCCCCGTCAGTCAAACATTTTGGAGAATTATCATGGCTGGAGCAATTCCTGATCTTCACGCCGAGGTCCGCACGGGGACAGGCAAGGGCGCCGCTCGTCAGGCTCGTCGGGACGGCAAAGTACCGGGTATCGTTTTTGGTGGTGACGCAGAACCGCTGCCGATCAACCTGCCCTTCAACGCACTGCTGAAAAGCCTGAAAGCCGGTCGTTTCAAGTCGACCCTGTTCAACCTGAAGGTTGACGGTCAGGAAGACGTGCGCGTGATCTGCCGCGACGTTCAGCGCGATGTGGTCAAAGACCTGCCGACCCACGTGGATTTCATGCGTCTGCGCCGCACCTCGCGCATCAACCTGTACATCCACGTCAACTTTGACAATCAGGACACCTGCCCCGGCCTCAAGAAAGGTGGCGTTCTGACCATCGTTCGCCCCGAGGTGGAACTGGAAGTTCTGGCTGGCGACATTCCTGATCACATCACCATCGACCTGTCGAACGCACAGATCGGTGACGTGCTGCACATCAGCGACGTGACCCTGCCCGCAGGCGCCAAGCCGACCATCGACCGCGACTTCGTGATTGCGAACATTTCGGCTCCGTCGGGGCTGCGTTCGGAAGAAAACGAAGCTGACGGCGAAGAAGCCGCAGAATAATCTGCTTACCCCGCATTCGGGGGACAGTGACGGGCGCGGCCTTCGGGTCGCGCCTTTTGCGTTTCGGACGATTGAAATCAGGCTGCGCGGCCCCTACCCTGCGGCCTGACAGATACAGGAAAGATGACGATGCAGCTTTGGGTGGGTCTGGGCAATCCGGGCGGGAAATATGCGGGCAATCGGCATAACATCGGCTTTATGGCGATGGACCGGGTAGCCGATAATCATGGCTTTGCGCCGTGGCGCTCCAAGTTTCAGGGTCAAGTGACCGAGGGACGGCTGGGCGCGGACAAGGTGATCCTGCTGAAGCCCGAAACCTTTATGAACCTGTCGGGGCAATCCGTGGGCGAAGCGATGCGCTTTTATAAGCTAACCCCAGCGGATGTTATCGTTTTCCACGATGAATTGGATCTGGCCCCCGGAAAATGCCGCCTGAAACAAGGTGGCGGCCACGCCGGGCATAACGGGTTGCGGTCCATCCATCAGCATATCGGCGAAGCCTATGGCCGGGTGCGGCTGGGTATCGGCCATCCGGGCCACAAGGATCGGGTGGCGGGCTATGTCCTGTCCGATTTTGCCAAGGCCGATCAGGACTGGCTGGACGATCTGCTGCGCGGGATCAGCGATGGCGCGGCAGCCCTGGCGGATGGGGACGGATCGAAATTCCTGAACGCCGTAGCGCAGCGGGTGGCCCCGCCGCGATCCTCCAATTCGCAGCCCAAGGCTGATAAACCAGCCCCGGTCGTTCCCGAACCACAGGACACCCGCAGCCCGATGGAAAAGCTGCTGGATAAATTCCGCTAAGACATTTGCCCATCAAAGACATGCAAAAGGGCGCGCGCCTGTACGCGCCCCTTGCCTGACATACCCCCGTCATGATTCACTATCCCGAACCCAAGGAGGACGGGACATGGGCCGTATCGTGAAATGGGCGCTGCGCGCGCTGGTGGTTGTCATCCTGCTGGGCGGGGCTGGGGCCGTCTGGAGAAAAGACGAAATCACCCGCCTGTTGGCCGTGAACAGCCTGTTTCACGCGGATCGTATCGTCAGCAATTTCAGCCATATGGATCGCCTGTTCTGGACGGTGCCGCTGGACCGCGGCAACGTCCCCGTCAGCCCCCTGCCCCGTGGTGCGGATCAATCCCTGCCGGACAGGGCCGACCGCTGGCTAACAGACCGCGCCGTGACCGGGCTGGTGGTGCTGAAAGACGGGGAAATCCGGCATGAAAGCTATCACCTGAACACAACGCCCGATGACAGGCATATCTCTTGGTCCGTGGCGAAAAGCTTCCTGTCCGCCCTGATGGGAACCGTGCTGGCGGATGGGTCCATCCACAGCCTGAACGATCCGGTCACGCAATATGCCCCCAGCCTGAAAGGCAGCGCCTATGACGGGGCGCGGATCATCGACGTATTGCACATGGCCAGCGGCGTGAAGTTCAACGAGGATTATCTGGACTTCAATTCCGACATCAACAAAATGGGGCGCGTTCTGGCACTTGGCGGCTCAATGGACGATTTTGCCGCCAGTCTGGATCAGCATATCGCCACCCCCGGCACCGAATGGCATTACGTTTCCATCGACACCCATGTGATTGGCATGGTGATCCGGGGGGCCACCGGGCGCAGCATCCCCGATTTGATGACAGAACGGATCATTCAACCACTGGGGCTGGAACAAAACCCGCTGATGATCACCGATGGGCATGGCGTGGCTTTCGTGCTGGGTGGCCTCAACATGCGGACCCGCGACTATGCCCGCTTTGGTCAAATGGTGGCGCAGGGGGGTATGTGGCAGGGGCAGCGCATCCTGCCCGAAGGCTGGGTGACACAATCCACCGTCTTTACCGCCCCCACGACGGCAGGCGAGGAAAAATACGGCCTGCAATGGTGGGGACCAAAAGACGCCGCAGAAGGCGAATTTTATGCCATCGGCGTCTATGGGCAATATACCTATATCAACCGGCCCAAAGGCGTGGTGATCGCCATGAATTCCGCCGACCGGCTGTTCAAGGAACCCGGCGTGAACCGCGAAAACATCCAGATGTTTCGCCGCATCACCAACAGCCTGACACAGGAGTGAGACATGGAAAAATACCCATCAATCAACGTACTGGGGGCCGCGCTTCAACCTTGCTCCCGCGATCCGCTGACTGGCTTTTTCCGTGATGGCCATTGCAATAGCTGCATAGAGGATCAGGGCAATCACACCGTTTGCGCCGTAATGACCGCCGAATTTCTGGCCTACTCGAAATATGTTGGCAATGACCTGTCCACCCCCCGGCCTGAATTCCAGTTTCAGGGGCTAAAACCGGGGGATCAATGGTGCCTGTGCGCCGCGCGGTTCCTGCAAGCCCACGACGAAGGCTGTGCGCCCAAGGTCAATCTGGACGCCACCCATGTGGCCGCGCTGGACATTGTACCGTTGGATATTCTACGGGAACACAGATTGCCCCCGACGGGCAAGTAACCCACAAAAGATTGCAAAACTGATGGAAATTGGCCGATTTCTGTGGATAAAACTCGCATCATGATCGCATTTAGACAATCAAATACGCTACGAAATCAACCTTTGCGGCAGTTCATCCTGCATCAAATCGTCAATAAACAGGCTCAGTAATTGGGGCCGCCCACTGACGCCTGCCTTGCGATAGATGGCATTGGACTGCGCTTTGACCGTGCCTTCGGAGGTTTGACGCATTTCGGCAATATCATGGGTGCTTAACCCCTTGAGCGCGAACAGTGCCACGTCCCGCTCTGCCGGTGTCAGCCCCCACTGATCGAAGCGATCCGCCAACAGATCCATGAACGCCCCCGAAGCAACGCGCAGCTTTTCTTCGACCTGACGGGTATAGCGGACCGACCGGCGAAAGGCGATCCAGCCCGTCGCGATGCCCAGCGACAGCCCGATAGCAGCCCCGATTTCGGCATGGGATTGATTGGCGAACAGCGAATAGCCCTGAATCCCCAGTGTTTCCTTCAGCACTCCGGCCACGAAAAACACCGTACAAAGCACCTGTAGCGCCATGACGGTCAGAAGGATCAGTTTCTTATGGTTACGGCGCAAGGCTGGCCCTTTCTGCTCTGGCCATTCAGGTAGCCACGCGGTTGGGCGCTCGCAAGTAATAGTGGGCATCTTTTTGTGGTCAGTTCCGTCAGGTCATCGGGCGGGGGCGGTATGCCCGCCCCCTGCCCGGCACGCGTTAGCGGCCTTCTGCGGCGGTAGCCGTCAGGTCGGTGTTGCA
This sequence comes from Thalassovita litoralis, assembly GCF_900182725.1. Lineage (GTDB taxonomy): Bacteria > Pseudomonadota > Alphaproteobacteria > Rhodobacterales > Rhodobacteraceae > Thalassobius > Thalassobius litoralis. The sequence goes on along the minus strand of NZ_FXTO01000036.1, from coordinate 26,281 downwards.
CAACGGCGTAGCATCGGCGGCGTGATCGGTCAGCATATCGGCCCCCGAGGTCAGCATCGGCTGGCTTTGATCGGTGTCATAGCAGGCTGACAGGTTCGTTTTGGTCACGTGATCGGTGGCATATTGGCCAGTCCAACCGCCATCATCCTGATACGAGCCACCAACAGGCGCAGCGATAGCAGAGGTGGCGATCAGGGTTGCAGCAACGGCAGTGATCAGTTTTTTCATTTTCAGTCTCCTTTAGGGGGGAACAAACCGGGGATCGGTTCGTCCTTGCGGCGGGTAGGCCGCGTTCGGTGAGGCTGAAAAAGGCATTCCGCCGGTGCTTTGCTATTCATAAAACGTTTAAATTTCAGGCAATAACCCATTGGAGAACAGGCATAAACTTTGGTTTATGGACGATTTCCCGCGCAGCAATGAAAAAACCCCGCGCAATTGCGCGGGGTTGGGAAAATCGTATTGGCGGCAGGGTCAGCCCCCGGTCCGGATATCCACACCCAGATGTTTCGCAACGGTGAAGATGTCCTTATCCCCACGGCCACACATGTTCATCACGATGATGTGGTCCTTGGGCAGGCTCGGCGCGATCTTCATCACATGGGCCAGCGCGTGACTGGGTTCCAACGCAGGAATGATGCCTTCGGTGGAACAGGACAGTTGGAACGCCTCCAGCGCCTCTTTGTCCGTGATATAGACATATTCGGCGCGACCGATTTCGTGCAGCCAACTATGTTCCGGGCCGATACCGGGATAATCCAGACCTGCGGAAATGGAGTGGCCTTCAAGAATCTGCCCGTCTTCATCCTGAAGCAGATAGGTACGGTTGCCATGCAGAACACCGGGGCGCCCGCCGGTCAGCGACGCGCAATGTTCCATCTTATCATCCACGCCTTTACCGCCTGCTTCGACGCCGATGATTTTCACCGAATCTTCATCCAGGAATTCATAGAACAGACCCATTGCATTGGACCCACCACCAATGGCGGCGATCACGGTATCGGGCAAGCGGCCTTCGCCTTCTTGTTCGGCCAGCTGCCAGCGCACTTCTTTGCCGATGATGGACTGGAAATCGCGCACCATCGCCGGATAGGGGTGTGGGCCAGCCACGGTGCCGATGCAATAGAACGTGTCACGCACATTCGTCACCCAATCGCGCAGGGCGTCGTTCATCGCGTCCTTCAACGTGCCACGACCGCTGGTAACAGGCACCACCTCGGCCCCCAGCAGGCGCATACGGAACACGTTGGGGGCCTGACGTTCCACGTCATGCGCCCCCATGTAGACCACGCATTTCAGGCCGAACTTGGCGCAAACCGTCGCTGTGGCAACGCCGTGCTGCCCCGCCCCGGTTTCCGCGATAATGCGGGTTTTCCCCATACGGCGGGCCAGCAGGATTTGCCCCAGCACGTTGTTGATCTTATGCGCGCCGGTGTGGTTCAGCTCGTCCCGCTTCAGATAAATCTTGGCCCCGCCCAGATGTTCTGTCAGCCCCGAGGCGAAATACAGCGGCGACGGGCGGCCAACATAGTGTTTCCACAGATCGTCCATTTCCGCCCAGAACGCGGCATCCGTTTTGGCCTTTTCGTATTCTTCTTCTAGCGACAGGATCAGCGGCATCAGGGTTTCGGACACAAAGCGCCCACCAAACTGACCAAACCGGCCCTTTTCATCGGGGCCATTCATGAAGCTGTTGAAAAGATCGTCGGCCATCAGGCTCCCCTTCGATCGCGTGGTTTTTGACATGTCGTGCATAAGGGGCGGACCCCGGCAATTCAATGCGTTTTACGGGTTTCTGGATGCAACGCGCCCGGAATTCCGCCGGGGAGATCAGGCCAAGGCCGCTTTGACAAAGGCGTGGATCAATTCCGGGTCTTTGACCCCCGGCGCGCTTTCAACGCCCGAGGACACATCGACCTGTCGCGCCCCGGTCATTTGCACCGCCAGCGCCACATTATCCGGCGTCAGCCCCCCGGCCAGCATCCACGGACAGGGCCAGTATTTACGGTTCACCAAACGCCAGTCAAAAGACAGCCCATTGCCGCCGGGCAGGTCCGCGCCGCGCGGCGGTTTGGCATCAATCAGCAATTGATCGGCCACCCCGGCATAGGTCGCAATCTGATCCAGATCGGATTGATCCGCGATACCGATGGCTTTCATGATCGGCAGGCCATAGCGGCGACGCAGATCGGCCACGCGGTCCGGCGTTTCGCTGCCGTGAAGTTGCAGCATGTCCAGCGGCACGGTGTTCATAATTGCGTCCAGCATGGCGTCATCGGCATTCACCGTCAGCGCCACCTTGGCCAACCCCACCGGGGCGTCAATCGCCAGATCACGGGCCAGTTCCACGGAAATATTGCGCGGGGATTTGGCGAAGAACACGAAACCGGCATAAACCGCCCCCGCGCTGGCAGCCGCCTGCACGTCTTCGGGGCGGGACAGGCCGCAGATTTTAACCTTTACATCGGCTGGCATGGGATCAGGACTTGTTATCCAGCAGGGCCAGAACTTCGTCCTGCTGACCGCTGGCAATGGCCTTGCGCTGTTCGCGCTTCAGCTTGCGTTCCAGATCATGCACTTCGCGTTCTTTGCGGGCGGCGGTGGCGCGATGTTTATGTTCGCGCAGCCATTCCCACACAAACCCAATCAACAGGCCCGCCACGATCCCGCCGAAAATCACCACGAACAGCGGCAGATCGACAGTGTAGTTCAGTTGCAGCAGGTCCGCCAACGGCGTGGGCAGCAACGTCAATGTGACTTTGCCGCGATTGGCCAAGGCAATGATAATCAGAACCGCGCCCAAAGCGGCGAGGAAGGCATAACGAATATAGCGCATGTGTTCGCTTCTTTATTTTCCGTTCAGACGGTCGCGCAGCAGTTTGCCAGTCTTGAAGAAAGGCACGTGCTTTTCTTCGACTTCAACCGATTCCCCGGTGCGCGGGTTACGCCCTACCCTAGCATCCCGCTTCTTCACGGAAAACGCGCCGAAGCCGCGCAGTTCCACCCGGTCGCCGCGCGCCATCGCATCGGTGATTTCTTCAAAGATCGTGTTCACGATCTTTTCGGCGTCCCGCATGGTTAGCTGATTCTCGGAACTCCGATCCTGGTTTTCCTCGAAAATCTTTTGAATGAGTTCCGATCGGATCATCGGCGTCCTCCCCCGGGTGTTGCTATATGCCCCCATTATTAGGGGTGACTATAGAAAGAAAGATAAGACAGGTGAACCAGAACGTTCACCAATTTGCGAGATTTCGCGGCCTAAGCATCGGTGTATCCTGCAAAAAAAGGCTGCCCCGGCAAAGAATTGCCCAAGCGAGCGGCCAATTTTCACCCCAACGCCCCATGTTGCAGCGCAGAACCCGCCCCGTTGATTCGCAACGAAAAACCCCGCGGCATTGCTGCCGCGGGGCTGTTGTATTCCGGTCAGACCGAAAGGAAGGCTTAGTTGCCGCCCTTCAGTGCTGCGCCCAGGATGTCGCCCAGCGATGCACCCGAGTCGGAGGAACCGTACTGTTCCACGGCCTCTTTCTCTTCTGCGATTTCGCGTGCTTTGATCGACAGGCCCAGACGGCGGGTTTTGCTGTCCACGTTGGTGACGCGCACATCTACCTTGTCGCCAACTGAGAAACGCTCGGGGCGCTGGTCTGCGCGGTCGCGCGACAGGTCCGAACGGCGGATGAAGGATTTCATGCCTTCGAATTCCACCTCAATGCCGCCATCTTCGATTGCGGTCACTTCGACGGTGATAACCGAACCACGCTTCACGCCGCCCACGGCTTCGGCGAACTTGTCGCCACCCAGAGCTTTGATCGACAGGCTGATGCGTTCTTTTTCGACATCAACTTCGGAAACCACAGCTTTGACGATGTCGCCTTTGCGATAGTTCTGGATCGCATCTTCGCCACGTTCGTCCCACGACAGGTCGGACAGGTGAACCATGCCGTCGATTTCGCCCGGCAGGCCGATGAACAGACCGAATTCGGTGATGTTCTTGACTTCGCCTTCGACCTCGGTGCCTTCGGGGTGCGTTTCCGAGAACACTTCCCACGGGTTGCGCATGGTCTGTTTCAGGCCCAGCGAAACGCGACGCTTGGCGCCGTCGATTTCCAGAACCATGACGTCGACTTCCTGGCTGGTCGAAACGATTTTGCCGGGGTGGACGTTTTTCTTGGTCCAGGACATTTCCGAAACGTGGACCAGACCTTCGACACCCGGTTCCAGCTCAACAAATGCGCCGTAGTCGGTGATGTTGGTCACGCGACCTTTGTGGACCGAGCTGAGCGGGTACTTGGCAGCCACCAGATCCCACGGATCTTCTTGCAGTTGCTTCATGCCCAGCGAAATGCGGTGGGTCTCTTTGTTGATCTTGATGACCTGAACCTTGACGGTTTCACCGATCGACAGGATTTCCGACGGGTGGTTCACACGACGCCATGCCATGTCGGTGACGTGCAGCAGGCCGTCAACGCCGCCCAGATCAACGAACGCACCGTATTCGGTGATGTTCTTCACAACGCCGTCCACCGACTGACCTTCGGTCAGGTTGCCGATGACTTCGGCACGCTGTTCGGCACGCGATTCTTCCAGGATGGCGCGACGCGACACAACGATGTTGCCACGACGACGGTCCATTTTCAGGATTTGGAACGGCTGCTTCAGACCCATCAGCGGGCCAGCGTCGCGCACGGGGCGCACGTCAACCTGCGAACCCGGCAGGAACGCAACAGCGCCGCCCAGATCGACGGTGAAGCCGCCTTTGACGCGGTTGAAGATGGCGCCATCGACGCGTTCTTCGTTGGCGTAGGCTTTTTCCAGACGATCCCATGCTTCTTCGCGGCGGGCCATTTCACGGGAAACGACAGCTTCGCCACGGGCGTTTTCTGCGGAACGCAGGTAAACCTCGACTTCGTCGCCAACTGCGATTTCAGGGGCTTCGCCGGGGTTTGCGAATTCTTTCAGATCAACGCGGCCTTCCATTTTGTAGCCTACGTCGATGATGGCTTGACCGGCCTCGATGGCGATCACTTTGCCTTTGACAACCGACCCTTCTTGGGGGGTGTCCATTTCGAAGCTTTCATTCAGGAGGGCTTCGAATTCCTCCATAGATACGTTCTGAGCCATGTGGCGTTCTGTTCCTTTATAAACGTTTTCTGGCCGAGCGGTTGTCTCCGCCGGTCTTGGCTGGTGCCCCGCCTTGGGCGGAACGAATTGGTCCTGACGACCCATAAAACAAAGAGGGCCGGTTGGTCCGACCCTGCTCGATCTCTTTATTCTATGGCATTATTCGCCTTATCGACGGGGCGCATATAGCCCCTGCGCCCCTTCATGGCAAGGAAAAACGCCATTTTAGGCGCTTGCGGCAACCCTTGGGGGCTGGCAATGAACGGGCATGGATATTGTACTGTTGAAAACGTTTATCGAGGTAGCTGGTTCTGGGTCATTCGTGGCCGCGTCTGAACGGCTATATGTCACCCAATCCGCAGTCAGCCTGCGCATTCAACGACTGGAAGATTCGCTGGGGCATCCCCTGTTCCTGCGGTCCAAGGCGGGGGTCGAGCTGACACCGGCGGGGCGCAAGTTTGAACACTACGCCCTCGGCATTATCTCGCTCTGGGAAGAGGCGCTTCGGCAAATCGCCATTCCAGAAGGGTTCCACCGCAGTCTGACCATTGGCGCGCAATATTCGCTGTGGCCGGGTTTGGGGTTCCGCTGGCTGGACCGGATACAAACCGTTGCACCGGATCTGAACCTGCGCGCCGAATTGGGTATGCCCGACCGCCTGACCCGGTTCCTGACCGATGGCACCATTCAATGCGCGCTGACATATACACCGAAACTACGACCGGGGCTGGACGCCCAGAAAATCATCTCGGAAAATCTGATCATGGTCGCCAGTTGGGCCAACCCCACCGCCGAGACCGTAGCGGAACGCTATGTCCTTATCGACTGGGGCCAAGAATTCATACGGGAGCATTCCCGGCGTTTGCCACAGTTGAAAAATACGGCCCTAACCCTGTCCGTTGGGGCCTTGGGGGCTGAATACCTGACAAAGCGCAATGCGGCTGCCTATTTGCCCGCCCGCTATGTACAACGGTATCTGGATGCAGGGCTGCTACACCTTGTACCCGATGCGCCACGCTTTCCCTATCCGATTTGGGTCGTGTGGCGCACGGACGTGGACCCGATCATTCGCGCCGCCGCCGAAAGCACCCTGCGCGAAATCACGTCTGACCAAAACGCCACGAGCTAAGACCCTGAGAAAACGCAGAAAACAGAAGGCCAAAAGCGACCTATGCCTTGACATGCGGGGGCTATGCTGCCCCCCGCACGAACCCATAAGCAAGACTCGTTTCATCCACGAATATTTGCAATTTCACTTCTGTTTTCCCAATCCCTACATCCCCACCAAGCAAGCAGATTGCTTCTGGTTTTTAACGATCAGCAACCTCTTTTGGGAAAGGATACCCCGATGAAACTGGTTCACAAATTCGCCTCTGTCTCGGCTTTGGCCCTGATGCTGGCCGCGCCTGCCTATGCGCAGTCCGCCCTGACCGGGATCGACAACCTGAATGATCGCATCGACGACATCACCGACGACGCCAAAGACGTGCTGGCCGATGGTGAAGATGCACAGCGTTTCGGACCTTTGGGTGTTCCTCAGGGGTGGCGCGGGTCGATGGCCTTCTCAGCGTCTGCCACGGACGGCAGCACGGACACCGGCGAAATCAGTCTGGCAGGCCGCCTGACCTATGGCACGGGCGCATGGAACCACTTCCTTGGGGTGGCTGCCGAATATGGCCGCACCGGATCGACCACGACCGAGAAAGAGTTCTTTGCGACATACGAAGCCAACCGCTACTTCAATGACCGCGTCTATGCCTTTGCCTTGGCCCGGTACGAATTCGATGACTTCGCCACCGACAAACACGACGCTTTCATCGGCTTCGGCCCCGGTGTGCGCATCCTGAATTCAGAAAAGTCTACTTGGCGTATTCAGGCTGGTCCGGGTGTGCGTTACGTGAAAACCGCAGCTGGTGCGGACACCACCGAAGGCAGCGGCCTGATCGCATCGCGCTATTACTACAAGTTCAACAGCACTGTATCGCTGACCAACGATACCGACCTGATCGCATCGGATTACAGCACCTTGGCCACCAACGATCTGGGCCTGAATTTCAAACTGTCCGACACGATTTCGACCCGGTTCAGCTATCGGACCGAATATAACTCGGAAGCGGCGGACGAGTTTGAAAACAAACTGTCGGTGGCACTGGTTCTGGGCTTCTGATCCAGCGCCTTCCGGTCTACCATCATGCGAACTTGGGGCAGAGCAATCTGTCCCTTTTTTGCTGGCGTCACATTTACCGCGCCGGGCGCGGATCAGCTAAACCGTTCCGGCCCCTTCCACTGTGCATCGTTATACCGATCCCCCCACGCCCAGCCCACCGGCAGAATTTCGGTGATCCGGGTCAATTGTTCCGGGGTCAGGTCGATGCTGCCCCCTGTGACGAGTTCCGCAAAATGCGCCGTAGACCGGGTGCCGGGAATGGCAATCACATGATTGCCCTGCGCCAAAACCCACGCAATCGCCAGCGACGCAGCAGGCAGCCCCAGTTCCGCTGCATAGGCGCGGAACGGATCGGTCGCGGCAATATTCGCGCTGTAATTGGGTTCGATAAACCGCGGGTTCGCCTTTAGAAAATCCAGCGACGGAATGCGATCCGCCGGGATCGGATCATCGGTCAGAAATGACCGACCCACAGGGGAAAATGCCACCAGCGCCGTTCCCAATTCCGCGCAAGTCTGGATCAGCCCCAGTTCCGGCGCACGGGTCGACAGCGAATATTCCGATTGCACCGCATCCACATGGGTTTCCGCCGCCGCCCGCCGCAGCGAATAGGGCGCGATTTCGGAAAACCCGATGCCGCGCGTTTTTCCCTTTTGCTTCAACAGGGCCATATGGCCTGCGACCTCCTCAATCGGGATGTCGGCTTGGCGGCGATGGACATAAAACAGGTCCACGCAATCCACGCCCAGCTTTTGCAGGCTTTTGTCCAGTTCAGCCTCCAGATGGGTCAGCGAATTATCGAAACAGCGGTTTCCGGCGGCGTCCTTGCTGATCGCGGCCTTAGTGGCGATATGGAACTGGTCCCGCGTACCGGGATTATCCCGCAGAAACCGGCCAATCGCCTTTTCCGAACGGCCCATACCGTACACATTCGACGTGTCGATATGCGTGACGCCCGCATCCAGCGCAGCGGACAGGATGGCAAAGGAATTCATTTCCGTCGTAGGGCCGTAGAATTCGGCGAATGACATCGCCCCAATGCCAAGAGCAGAAATTTCCGGCCCGTTCTGTCCCAGCTTGCGCGTTTTCATACCTGATCCCTTTTTGCATTAATCGCTTGTACAGCCGCGGCGATGGCCTGTTCAATTCCCAGCGCCGATGTGTCAATCAGCACCGCATCCGCCGCCGGTTTCAGTGGCGCTTCGGCACGGTTCATGTCCCGTTCATCGCGGGCGATGACATCGGCCAGTACCGCGTCAAAGCTGGTATCCAGCCCCTTTTCCCTCAATTCCTTGTATCGACGCTCAGCCCGCACTTCGGCGCTGGCGGTGACAAACAATTTCGCCTCGGCCTCGGGGCAGATGACGGTGCCAATGTCGCGCCCGTCCAGCACCGCGCCGCCCTGACGCCGGGCAAAGGCACGTTGAAAATCCACCAGCGCGGCCCGCACCTCGGGGATCACCGCAACCTTGGATGCGGCTTCGGCCACCTGCGGCGTACGCAATCTGTCACCATCCAGATCCTTGGGCATCAGCGCCAAGGCCGCCGCGACAGGTTCCGCCCCATCCAGCGTTTTGGCACCAACCGCGCGATACAATAGCCCCGTATCCAGATGGGCAAAGCCGAAATGCGCGGCAACAGCCTTGGAAATCGTGCCTTTTCCGGCGGCGGCTGGCCCGTCAATTGCGATGGTAAAGCTCATGTTTCAAACTCCTTGCGGGATCGGCCTGTGCATTCCCCCGCGCGATCACATATGGATGTCCGCTGTTGTAGGCATAGACACCAGCTATTTCCAGCCATGACCCAACACCGCGGCGGGTCCGTTCCGGTTTGCCCGCGTTTTGCGCCTAAACGCCCGGATCAGCCATACAGAATGGCGTAGCGCGCGATCCCGTAAACATAGAAGACGGTGAACAGCATGTTGATATATTTCAACTGCCGTTCATTGCGCAGCCAACCGCAGTACATCCAGATCACACAAAACGGCAGGCTGAACAGCATCGCCGCCAATTGCCAGCCCTGCACCACGCTGATCGTGCTGCAAATCCCCAACCCCAAAGCAAGCCATTTCAAATGCTGCTCAAACGGCGCGAGTTTCATCAATGTCATATTTTGAACCGTCGTCTATCAGCGCCGTTGACCCGGCGTTCTGATCTGTGTCCCGCTTAGCAGTCAGGGGCCGGATGCGCAACCGCAGGGCGGTTACAGATGGCCCCAGCGCCGCAACCCAAGCTGCCCCAGCACGATCAGCACAATCGCTAACGCGGCGAATTTGGCCAGCGTAGCCGCGCTGGCGATCTGGATCAGCAGGTCCGCCGCCCCTGCCCCCTGCGCCAGCATCCGGGCAACCAGCGCGTTTTCCGTCAGGTCCGTCAGCAGATAGGGCAGCGCCAGCCACGCGGCCCGGCGTGCGCCCAATCCCCGTGCCGTCAGCCAAAGCCACAGCGCAAACAGCACGCCAAAGCCTGTATCCACCGCCCGGATCAACCCGGCATATAGCCCCGCCTGCACCGGGTGCAGTTCCACCAGATAGGCGCGGGCCTCTGCCGGGGTATAGCCCAGACGGATGTCAAAGGGTGGCAATGGCGGATCGCCTGCAAAAATATGCTGATTGCCCAGCCACAGCAGGATGCCATAAACCGCCGCCACCAGTAACGTCAGCGCCAGCCATGCGGCGCGGCGGATCATTGGGCGCGGCGTTCGATCTGTGCGCCCAATTGCGCCATCAGCCCCTCGAAAATCGGGAAGGATGTGGCAATCGGGCTACCGTCATCCACGCTGACCGGCGCATTCGCAGCCATGCCCATCACCATGAACGACATGGCAATCCGGTGATCCAGATGGCTGACACAGGTGGCCCCGCCCGGCACATTGCCGTGACCACGCCCGTGAACGATCCACCAATCCGGGCCGTCTTCAACCTCGACCCCGTTCAGCCGCAACCCGCTGGCCATCGCTTCGATCCGGTCGGATTCCTTGACCCGCAATTCCTTGACCCCGCGCATGACAGTATCCCCCGCAGCAAAGGCCGCCACCACGGACAGCACAGGATATTCGTCAATCATGCTGGCGGCGCGCTCCGGCGGAACTTCGATGCCATGCAGATCAGGGGAAAACTTCGCCCGCAGATCGGCCACGGGTTCACCACCTTCTTCGCGCAGGTTTTCAAAGCTCAGATCAGCGCCCATGTCCTGCAACGTATAGAACAGGCCCGCGCGGGTGGGGTTCAGCCCGATATTCGGCACCAGCACATCCGAGCCGGGGACGATCAACGCCGCGCACACCGGAAAAGCGGCACTGGATGGATCACGCGGCACGATGATGGTTTGCGGGATCAGTTCGGGCCGCCCGGTCAGGGTGATCACGCGGCCTTCGTCTGTATCCTCGGTCGTGATCTGCGCCCCAAACCCTGCCAACATGCGTTCGGTATGATCGCGGGTCGCTTCTTTTTCAATCACAACGGTCTGGCCGGGGGCATTCAGCCCTGCCAGCAACACGGCGGATTTCACCTGTGCCGACGGCACCGGAACCGTATAACGCACGGGCACCGGATCGGCGGCCCCCACAATGGTCATCGGCAACCGTCCCCCGGACCGACCCACCGATTGCGCCCCGAACAGCGCCAAGGGATCGGTGACACGTGCCATCGGCCGCTTGTTCAGGCTGGCATCGCCGGTGAAAGTGGCGGTGATCGGGCTGGTCGCCATCGACCCCATGATCAGGCGCACCCCAGTGCCGGAATTGCCGCAGTCAATCACCCCATCGGGTTCCGCGAACCCGCCCACACCGACACCATGCACATGCCATGTGCCATCGTCATCCCGCGTCACCTCGGCCCCGAAGGCCCGCATGGCCTTGGCCGTGTCCAGCACATCCTCGCCTTCCAGCAGCCCGGTGACAACGGTTTCCCCCACCGACAACGCCCCAAGGATCAGCGCCCGGTGCGAAATGGATTTATCCCCCGGCACATCCGCCTGCCCCCGCAAGGGACCGCATTGCGACGAAGTCATCGGGATCGGGGTGCCGTGGCCGGACATGTTGTGCCTCCTCTGAACTCCCTTGCCTCTTAGCGCAGCGGCGCGGCCCGGTCTATCGCTGCATCACCGATTCTTTGCAGCCGCGACAATCCCTTGCCCGCCCACCCCCAGAAAGCGGTGGAATTGGATATTTTTACCAAGAAAGAACCAACGCTTGCGCCCCCAAACCGGAACGCAGCACGCTGCTTCTTTCTGATCCCAAATACTCATTGCGCGACAGTGCGGCTTGACGGGTGGTCAACTAAGGGACGCCTCCGCCGCTTCACCCAACCAGATACGGGGGTTGGTTTCAGCGATCTGGCGAAACACCTCCTCGCCCAATGCGTTGCGCAGCCGAAAGCATACCGCGCGTTCAGACAGTTTTTCCTGCCGGGTCATGTAGAAATCCGATCCAAACAGGGTACGGCGGCGCAAGCGGTCGGCTTCGGGGGTATCGGCCATCAAAAACAGCCGCAGGAAGGGGATGTAATCCTCGAAATGAAACAAGGTATAGGAAATATCGGTCCACAGGCCGGGATAATCGCCTGATCCAATCATCTTGCGGATTTGCACCTGCCAGTTTTCAGCCTTGTCGTAATCCGGCCCCGCACCGACATAGGATTTCCAGTCATACTGCCCCCCGAAATGCGCCAGACACAGGCGCAGATTGGGATGGCGGCGCAGAATCGGTAAATAGCTGCGCGGCGCGGTGAAGCGATCGGCCATGTAGTCGTCCACATAGCGCCCCTGCACCCCGCCACGGGAACAATGGGTCATCACCGGCAGGCCACGGCGTTCCAGTTCGGGATAAACATGCTGCATCAGAACCGGGTCATCCGGCGCGAATCCCAGCCGGGGATACAGCTTCACCCCCTTGAAATGCAGATCGTCCAATGCCCGCCACAGCTCTGCGCCCTGCGGGTCGGCGCGTGGGTCGATAGTGGCAAAGGGAATCACCGCGCGGCCTAATTCAGGGTCTTTGGACAGGGCTGCCAGTTCGTCATGTTGATCGCGCAACGGAACCGGCGGAACCCCGTGACCAATCGCGCTCAGGTCCATCGGAAGCACCACGAAACGGGTGTTCGACGGGTAATGAGGCAGCAAGTTCTTCAGAATGCTGCGCTGATCGGGGGCCGCCGCCTCGTTCTGGAAATCATACAGGCGGCGCACCTTTTCCGCCCAGGGATGCTGACCGATCAGGGCCAAAACCCACGCCAAAAACCGCACCAGTGGCGGGAACAGTTTCAGCGGGCGCAGCCACGCATAGGGATAACTCACCGGGATATGACGGGTGGTAAACGTGTGAATATGGCAGTTGGTGATGCGAATATCGGGCATAAAAATCCTCCGGGGTGGAATACCCCGAAGGATAGCACGGCTGCACAACGATTTCCCGTGGGGTTTTCCTGACCCAGCCGCCCGAAAAGATCAGAGCCGCCGGAACGTCAGGTAATGCGGTGTCCGGCCTTCGCGCAGGGCTTTTTGTTCGTAACGCGTGGAAATCCAATCCCCCCACGGCTCCCGCCAATCTTGTGGGCGTTCGGCCAGCCATTCAAAGCCAGCTTTCGGCGCCTCTTCCAGCGTTTGGCGGACATAATCGGGGATATCGGTTGCCACCCGGAAAATCGCGCCCGGTTTCAAAACGCTGTGCAACGGTTTCAGGTGGTCCTGCGTCACGAAACGGCGGCGGTGGTGGCGTTTTTTCGGCCACGGATCGGGATACAACAAGAAGGCCCGCGACACCGATTCCGGTGGCAGCACATCAAACATATCCCGCGCATCGCCCGGATGAATGCGGATATTTTCACACCCGGCATCCCGGATTTTGCCCAACAGCATCGCAACGCCGTTGATGTAAGGCTCGCATCCGATAAACCCGACATTCGGGTTCTGGCTGGCCTGATGCACCATATGTTCGCCGCCGCCGAATCCGATTTCCAACCAGATGTCGCGGTCCCCGAACAGCGCGGGCAGGTCCAGCGGGTTGCGGTCCGGGTTTTCCTCCCATGACACCGCGCCCGGCGATAGCGTCGCTAGGTCTTCGTCCAGATAGCGTCGTTGGCTGTCGCGCAGGCCCTTGCCCTTGAAACGGCCATAGAAATTGCGCCACGGGGCGCCCGAGGGGTGTTTATCGTCGCTCATGATGGCGCGGTTTAGCCTGCCAGACGCAGCGGATCAATGCCCCAGAACAACCTACAGGCCGCTATTGGGATCAGACGGGTCCGAGGGATCAGTGGGGCTGTCCCCGCCATAGTCCCCACCATACCCGCCAAATGCGCCACCGCCCTGCACGGTTCCCTTTGAGGCAGCAACGGCGGCAGCCTCTTGATCCGTCAAGAAACCGATCAGATCATCAAGCGTAGGATGACCCGCCGCAATCATCTGTTGCGCGCGTTGCAGGATGGCCTGTTTTTCCCCAGCCGCGACATCGTTCCATCCGCGATCAAAACGTCCCCAGCGCGGGCCGCCCAGCCAGACAGCGGCAAACATCACCTGTGCCCTGCGTTCCGGGGTGCCACCCACACGCAGCGCGTCATAGAACATGCGGTGGACCTCGGGCCAAGGTTTCGCATGGTAATTCGGGCCGCTTTCATTCCCGATCCCACAATAGGCATCATGCACAGCCGCCGCCCCCGCAAATTGCGGCGCGGTGGGGTTGCCCAGAACTGTGTGGAAAATCTTTGGGATCGACGCCCCGTCTGTCAGTGTTTCAGGCGGGGCGATCCAGTGGTCTTCGCTTGCGTCCACAAATTCCAATTGTGCCGCCATCGGATAAAACAACGCGCTGCGCGTGGACAGCTTTACCGGCTGCTGCCGCAGCTTGACCGGACCGTTCAGAAACTGACACCGCCCGGATTGTTCGCCTGCGCAGGTTTGCCCCCCTCTGGGGGTGTTCGTGGTCGACAGGCGGGCCGGATCACACGCGGCCAACGTGAAAACAAAGCAAAGCAAAGTGGCAATACGCAGCATAAGAAACCGAATATGACTGACTCTAAAATACCAGTGCAGGCTAATCTGGTTTACCCCAGCGTTTCAAGGGGATCGTAACGCCGATTTGTGATGGAAATCTATCCGCCCCCCACCGACGCGTTCAACAGCAAAGGCCGGGCACATGGCCCGGCCTTTGGACCGAGTTACACCCGGATCAAACCGCGTTTTTCAACGCCTCCGCCAAATCGGTACGTTCCCAGCTAAAGCCGCCATCGGCTTCGGGGGCGCGCCCGAAATGACCATAGGCCGCAGTGCGCGAATAAATCGGGCGGTTCAGGTCCAGATGAGTGCGAATGCCGCGCGGGGTCAGGTTCATAACCTTCGGAATGGCCGTTTCGATCCGGGCCGGGTCAACCTCGCCCGTGCCATGCAGATCAGCGTAGATCGACAGCGGATGTGATACGCCAATCGCATAGGACAATTGGATCGTGCATTTTTCCGCCAGCCCGGCGGCCACCACGTTTTTCGCCAGATAGCGTGCCGCATAAGCGGCCGAGCGGTCCACCTTGGTCGGGTCTTTGCCCGAAAACGCACCGCCACCATGCGGGGCCGCGCCGCCATAGGTATCCACAATAATCTTGCGCCCGGTCAGCCCGGCATCGCCATCGGGACCGCCGATCACGAATTTGCCCGTGGGATTGACCCACCATTGGGTGTCTGCGGTAATCCAGCCATCGGGCAGCACTTCGCGAATATAGGGTTCGACGATAGCGCGGATGTCATCGCTGGTCTGGCTGTCATCGGCGTGCTGAGTGGACAGCACGATCGAGGACACACCCACAGGCTTGCCACCTTCGTAACGCACGGAAAGCTGCGATTTCGCATCGGGGCGCAACGTGGGTTCGACCCCGGATTTACGGACTTCGGCCAGACGGCGCAGGATCGCATGGGCGTAATGGATCGGTGCGGGCATCAATTCCGGCGTTTCATTGGTGGCGAAACCAAACATAATGCCCTGATCGCCTGCGCCTTCGTCCTTGTTTTCCGCTGCGTTCACGCCTTGGGCGATATGCGCGGATTGTTCGTGCAACAGGTTGGTGATTTCCACGGTCTGCCAGTGGAATTTGTCCTGCTCATAGCCGATGTCGCGAATGCAATCGCGGGCAATCTGGTCAATCTTGCCCATATATTCGGTCAGCTTGGACTGGTCCGACAGGCCCACCTCGCCGCCGATAACAACGCGGTTGGTGGTGGCAAAGGTTTCACAGGCCACGCGGGCTTCGGGTTCTTCGGCCAAAAAGGCATCCAGCACCGCATCTGAAATACGGTCGCAAACCTTATCGGGGTGGCCTTCCGAAACAGATTCGGAGGTGAAGATATAGTTCTGTCGGGACATGAAAGTGCTCCATTAATGTCTGCCCGCCACGTCAGGAAGCCGTTGTGACGGGGAATATGCCTTGGTTACGCGGCAACCGCGAAAGTTTCAACGGGCTTTTCTGCGACCAATTGCGCCAGTTGCCCGATGATGCAACATTGACGCGAAGGTAAGCAGAACAGCCAACAGTGCCACCGCATAATCCCCTGTGCGTGAATATAGTGTTACCGCAGCGGGCGCAGGCAGCGGCGCATCCAGCCATCCCGCCTGCCCCAGCGGGATTTGTGCTGTGATCTGCCCCCGTGCGTCAATCATCGCCGACACGCCGGTATTTGCCACCCGCACCATCGGCAAGCCTTGCTCGATCGCCCGCAGGCGGGCCTGCGCCAAATGCTGATAGGGACCGGAAAACGTACCGAACCACGCGTCATTGGTGATTTGCAACAAAAACGCGGGCCGTTCTGGCGCACCGTTCACATCGTTGGGAAATACCGCCTCGTAACAGATCAGCGGCAGGGCACGCCCCAAACGCGGCCCCAGATCCATCAGCGCCGGGCCAGGACCGGCGGCAAAGCCGTTGCCATCGCGTGCGGCCAACCCTCGCAACCCAAGCGATGCGGCCAGATTACCCAGCGGGATATATTCACCAAAGGGGACAAGGTGATGTTTGTCATAGACCTGCGCCACACTGGCATCCGGACGCAGCAGCACCGCGGAATTATACAGGCTCATGTCATCTAACCGCTGGACGCCCAACAGAACGGAACTGCCCGCAGCAGCATCTGCAATGATCTGAAAGGCGCGGTCGGCATCTTCCAGCAGAACCGGCAATGCGGTTTCCGGCCAGATATTCAGATCAGGACGGCGCTGTGCGTGTTCTGCGGTGAAGCCCACCTGACGGCGGAAAAACACCGGGGTGTAATCCGGGTTCCATTTCTGGTGTTGCGGGGCGTTGGGCTGGATCAGGCGCAGAACAGGGCGCTCCGTTGCCGTGGGGGTATCGGCGGCGCGGCTATCGCCCCACCCCCATACGCCGCCCACCAACACCAATCCAGCCACAGCCGCAAACCAATGGCGTTGCGCTGCCGACACCAGCGCCAAAGCCGCCGCCAGCACGATCAGCCCCACCCCATGCGCCCCGGCCAAAGCCGCGACCTGCGCCAGCGGCGTATCCACCACGGAATGCCCAATCAACGCCCAGGGAAAGCCGGTGAAGACATAGGATCGCAGCACCTCGCCCAGCGTCAGCATCCCGGCCAACCCCAGAATACCGCTGCCCAGCCGCCGTGCCAGCCCGAAAGCCAACCCCCAGAACAGGGCCAGCCCCGCCGCCATGAAGGTCAGCGCAAACGGGGCCATCCAGCCATACCGCCACGGTTCTACAAAAAACGGTTGCACGATCCAAATCAGTGCCAACGCGAAATAGCCGGTGCCGACCAGCCAGCCCAAAAGCGCCGCCCGCCGCCAATCGGCCTGATGCGTCCACAGCCAGACCGCCCCGGCCAATCCCAGAACCGTCAGCCCCCACAGCCCGACAGGCGCCTGCCCCAGCGCCATCACAGCCCCAAGGATCAAAGGCCCGGCAGCCTGTCGCAGCAGCGGCAAAACCCGGCGCATGGATTACCCGGCCTTCTGGTCCGGCAGGCGCACCCGCAACCGTTTAATCCGGCGCGGATCGGCATCGACCACGGTAAATTCCGGCCCGGCGGGGTGTTTCACCACCTCGCCCCGCGCGGGAACGCGGCCGGACAGCATAAAGACCAGACCGCCCAATGTGTCGATTTCTTCCTCGTCCACTTCGTCCGTGTCGGTCAGGGACAGGCCGATTTCAGCCTCGAATTCATCCAGCGGAGATTTGGCCTGCGCCAGATATTGCCCCTCTTTTTCCTTGAGCCAATAATCGGCCTCGTCCGTGTCATGTTCGTCTTCGATTTCACCGATGATCTGTTCAATCAGATCTTCGATGGTCACAAGCCCGTCCACGCCGCCATATTCATCAATCACCAGCGCCATATGCCGCCGTTCGGTCTGCATTTTCTGCAACAACACGCCAATCGGCATCGACGGCGGCACATAAAGCAACGGACGCAGCATTTTCTTCAGGTCAAATGCCGCGCCACCATTGCCGTTAAAGCCGTGGCGCAGGGCGAAATCCTTCAGGTGCAACATGCCAATGGGCGTATCCAGCGTGCCGGTATAAACCGGCAAACGGCTTAGTCCGGTTTCCCGAAACAGCGCCACCAGATCGTCTTTGGAAATCGCATCGGACACCGACACGATATCGGCCTTGGGAATGGCGACATCCTCGACCCGCATCCGCCGCAAGGACGTAATATCCAGCGGCACATGCCCCGAAGGGTTGCCATTGGCAGATTGTAAATCGCCGGGGGCATTCTCGCCCATATCCGAGGGGCTAAGCGCCCCGATCACACGGCGGAAAAAGCCGCCTTTGCTGCGGCTATCATTCTGGTCATCCGACTGCGCGCTTTGCGCTGCCGTAGAAGACCCGTCGGTACTGTCGCCCATCTTACCTTTCCAAAAATCGCGGGACTGCCGCGTTACTGTTCTGAATATGGGTCAGCCAGACCCATTTTGCCAAGTATTTCAGTCTCGATCCCTTCCATCAACGTGGCATCCTTGTCACGGATGTGATCGTAGCCCAGTAAATGCAGGGTCGCGTGAACAATCAGATGCGTCACATGATCGGCAAAGGGTTTGCCCGCCGCTGCCGCTTCGCGGGCGCAGGTGTCATAGGCAATGGCAATGTCCCCCAGTTCGTCCGCCAGCCCCGCAAACCCCGGTTCCGGCAAATCGGGCGTATCGCCATCCTGTTCCGTGCCGCGTTCTTCGGACGGCCAGGACAGAACATTGGTGGCGGTGGGTTTATCGCGAAAATCTGCGTTTAATTCAGCAATCCGCGCATCGTCACAGGCCAGAACCGCAATTTCAAACCCATCCGGGTCCAGCCCCAGATGGGCCAGCGTTGCGCGGGCAGCGGTTTCTGCCAGCGGTTCCAACCCGGCCTGTTGCCAGCGGTCGTCTTCCAAAATCGTATCGGTCAGCATCGGGCACAGGTCCGTGGGGGCCAGCCCCCACACCCCCGGAGTATTTCCAGTAAGATGAAAGGACAGGCGGTTGACTGCCTGTTAGGCCGTTTTGCCCGTCCCGTCCACGGGATTTGAATCAGGTGCGGGCCTCTTCTGCCTCGTAAGCTTCGATGATGGCCGCAACCAATGGGTGACGCACCACATCCTTGGCGGTGAAATAGTTAAAGCTGATCGACGGAATATTCTGCAACAGCCGTTCCGCATCATGTAGCCCCGAGGACACGCCGCGCGGCAAATCCACCTGACTGCGGTCGCCGGTAATCACCATACGCGACCCTTCGCCCAAACGGGTCAGGAACATTTTCATCTGCATCGAGGTAGCGTTTTGCGCCTCGTCCAGCACCACGAAAGCATTGGCCAGCGTCCGCCCACGCATAAAGGCCAGCGGCGCGATTTCGATACGCTTTTCCTCGATCAGTTTTGCCACCTGTTTGCCGGGCAGGAAATCGTTCAGCGCATCATAAAGCGGCTGCATGTAGGGATCGACCTTGTCCTTCATATCACCGGGCAAGAACCCCAACCGTTCGCCCGCTTCGACCGCCGGACGCGACAGAATGATCCGGTCCACGTCGCCATTCAGGAACATGGACACCCCGACCGCCACCGCCAGATAGGTTTTGCCAGTCCCCGCCGGACCGATGCCAAAGGCCAGTTCGTTGGCAAACAGATTCTGGACATAGGTTTTCTGCGCGTCAGTGCGCGGTTCGACCAGCTTCTTGCGGGTTTTGATTTCAACCTTGCCGCCCCGAAACATTTCCAGCTGGTCGCCATCCTGAATGCCGGTTTCGGCGTCAGACCCACCCATGCAGATTTCACGGTCAATATCGCCGCTTTCCACATCGCGCCCAGCTTCCAGCCGCACATAAAGCGATTCCAGTACATCCTGCGCTTCTTTGACGGCGCTTTCTTCGCCGTGAACCACCAGTTGATTCCCGCGCCTGACGATCTGCACCCCCAGCTTTTGTTCGATCCGGGCCAAATTGCGATCATATTCACCGCAAAGGTCAATCAACAAACGATTATCAGGAAATTCCAGCAGCGCCTGAAACAGCGCATTGGGATCGGCGGGCGGGGTCAGAATGCTGGTAGGCAAACAGGTCTCCTGCGTGTGTGATGTACAGATATGGTGGCACCAACCGGCATTTTACGCAAGCGATGGTGGCCATTTGTCGCCGAAACGACACAAAAAAGGCCGCAGGGGGAAACCTGCGGCCTGTTTGAAAGGCAGATATACTGCCTGCGGATCACAATGGATCGGCAATCGGCGAGCCTTTCTTAAACGGCCCGGTCGCCACACCTGCGGGGGCGGCCCCGGAACAGACGGGTTTACCGTATTTATCCAACCGTTGTGACAGGTATCCTTCGACGCCATCGTCAATGATCCAGTGGTCACACCCGTTCGGGTCCACCCAAATCCCGGCTTTCAGTTGGCTCAGGTGCTTGGCATCCGTGCCACGGTCGCGGGTTTTATCCGGCCCGACACTGCCATGCCCGCCATATTCACAACCAGCCAGCGCACCAACCATCACGAGGGCAGAGGCGATTTTTACCAGTTTCATCGTAGTCTTCTCCCTCACTCGGTCACTTCACGCAGATAATTTCAACGCGGCGATTCTGCTGCATGTTCGCGGCAGAGGTGTTCGGCACCTTCGGCATCCGTTCGCCATAGCCCCGCACGTCAATCACGTTGGCCCCAACCCCAGCCGCAACGCGGGCAACCGAATTGGCGCGGTTATAGCTCAGGCGCATGTTATATTCATCCGACGCCCGGCTGTCCGTATGCCCCGCAATGATATAGGCCCGTGCCTGCGATTGCTGAAAGAAGCTGCGCAACGTCGCCTTGCCGCCTGCGCTGATGCGATAGCTGTCCGTGGCGAACAACTGATCCGAATTCATCACCCCACAAACATTGACGGGATGGCAAACCGGGATACCCTGACGGTTGGTGTGGGGGCTCATATACCCTTCGGCCCCGTCGTCCATAACCCAATGTTCGCACCCATCCGGGTCAATCCAAATCGTGGGAACGTACCGTTCCCCTTCGACAACTCGCGCGTTGCTTTCGTAATTCTGTGCCGACGCCGCCCCGGCAAGCCCAAGCCCCGAGATAACCGCACATGCGAAAGCCGCCCGAAGCGTTCTTGAAACCATTTTCGCCACAGCCCCTGTCCTTTACCTAATGACCCCCTGTCGGGATATATCCATCGGACACTGGCAGCGCGCGACCGGAACATCCAGACAACTAAAGAATAAATACAGTCTAACAGAGAAGTTAGCTATGTGAAGGAGATTCAACAACGCATTACGAGCATTCCAACCAACAATACGCTGCATACCGGGCAGATTATGCACCACCCGAAACAAATCCATGCAAAAGCGCGATTTTTCCGCGCCGTACCGCGCCCCGTATCACTGCGTTAAATCAGAACACCCGCCAACGAATTCGGACCGCTTTCCACGATTCTGACCCGAGCCAGATCGCCCCGCGCCACAGGTGCGTCGGCCACATGAACGGCGTGCAGATACTCGGACTTGCCAACCATCTGCCCATCCAGACGCCCCGGTTTTTCAAACAAAACCTGCACTTCGCGGCCAACCATACCATCCTGAATCGCGCGCTGCTGTTGCGTGATCAGCGCTTGCAGGCGCGTCAGGCGGTCGCTTGCCTCGTCCTCGTCCACCTGCGGGCGTTCTGCCGCAGGGGTGCCGGGGCGGGTCGAGTATTTGAAACTGAATGCCTGCCCGTAATTCACCTGCCGGATCAGCTCCATCGTGTCCTGAAAATCCTCTTCGGTTTCTTCGGGGAAACCCACGATGAAATCCCCCGACATCAGAATATCGGGTCGCGCCGCGCGGATACGTTCGATCAGCTTCAGATAGCTTTCAGCGGTGTGGCTGCGGTTCATCCGTTTCAGGATCTTGTTGCTGCCCGATTGTACCGGCAAATGCAGATAGGGCATCAGTTTCGCGCATTCCCCATGCGCCGCAATCAGATCGTCGCCCATGTCATTGGGGTGGCTGGTGGTAAAACGAATACGTTCCAGCCCGTCCACCTTGTCCAGCGCCCAGATCAGCTTGGCCAACGACCAATCCCCATCCGGCCCCGCCCCGTGATAGGCATTCACGTTTTGCCCCAGCAGGGTGATTTCCCGCACGCCCCGTTCCACCAGATCACGCGCTTCATCCAGAATGCGATCCACCGGGCGGCTGACCTCGGCCCCACGGGTATAGGGCACCACGCAAAAGGCACAAAACTTGTCGCACCCTTCCTGCACCGTCAGAAACGCGGTCGGCCCGCGCTGCGCCTTGGGGCGATTTTTCAGCTTCTCGAACTTGTCTTCCTCGGGGAAATCGGTGTCCAGCGCCTTTTCCCCGGCACGCGCCTTCGCCTCCATCGCGGGCAGCCGGTGATAGGATTGCGGTCCCACCACCAAATCCACCATCGGCTGACGCAGCATGATTTCCTCGCCCTCGGCCTGTGCCACGCAGCCCGCCACACCGATTTTCAGATCAGGCTTGGCCGCCTTCAAGGGCTTGAACCGGCCCAGCTCCGAATACACTTTCTCGGCCGCCTTCTCGCGGATATGGCAGGTATTCAGCAGGATCATGTCCGCGTCTTCGGGTGTCTGAGTTTCGACATAGCCCGATCCGCCCAGCACTTCGGCCATGCGCTCGCTGTCATAGACATTCATCTGACAGCCATAGGTCTTGATATACAGTTTCTTGACGTCGCTCATCAGCCGGGTCCCCGTTCACGGATTTTCAAGCCGCTGCCTATACCAGAATGACCACGCCTTGCAATGCGGGGGGTTTTCGCGGATTCTAACGGCAAAGCAAAGCAGGCACAAAACCATGCAATATTCGGGTCTTGAGGATTTTCTGAAACGCGGACAGACCGCACTGGTCAAAGGGCCGGTCGCGCTGATTTTCTGCGAGGATGAAGTCGAAATCGACTCGACCCTGCGCCACCATCTAGATTGCGGCTTCAAATCCGTCGTGGCCCTGATGCCTTCGGTGTTCAAACTATCCGCTGACGTGACCGCCCGTGTCACGCGCATCGATTACGATGTCCTGAATGCCGAAGCCGTCCCCCACGCCGTCAACGCCATCATTGCTGCCGCCCCCGGCATCTGGCTGTATTATGGCTATAACGCTGAATATCTGTTCTATCCGTTCTGTGAACACCGCAGCATCACCGAAATGCTGATTTTCCACGGCGAGGAACGTCGTGACGCCATGCTGACCTATGTCGTCGACCTCTACGCGGGGGATCTGTGGCAACATCCCAATGCTGTCTGTCTGGAAGATGCTTTTCTGGACAAGACCGGCTATTACGCCCTGGCCCGCAAGGATAGCAGCACCGGGCATCCAAAAGAACGACAACTGGATTTCTACGGCGGCCTGCGCTGGCGGTTCGAAGAACACATCCCCCCCGCACGCCGCAAAATCGACCGGATTGCCCTGTTCCGCACCAAACCCGGCCTGCAACTCTTGCAGGATCACACATTCAACGACGCGGAATACAATACGTATTCCTGTCCGTGGCACCACAACCTGACCGCTGCGGTCTGTTCGTTCCGCACCGCGAAAGCTCTGAAACGCAATCCGGGGTCAACATATGACATTGACAGCTATCGCTGGCACAACTCGGTGCCTTTTACGTGGCATTCCGGTCAATTACTGGATCTGGGCCTGATGGAACCCGGCCAATGGTTTTAAACCGTTGCCCAATGACGATCACCTGCTGCGCCGTCGCTCCCCCAGAGCATTAGCAATCAAAACCGCTTCTTTCTGATCTGCAATACTCCGGGGTGAATGCGCCGCAGGCGCAGAGGGGCAGCGCCCCTTACAGGTTTTCAGGCTGCGGCATCCCCAGAACATGGAACCCACCATCGACACGGATGATTTCCCCCGTCGTGCAAGCCCCCGCGTCCGACGCCAGATAAACCGCTGTGCCGCCCACCGCCTCCAGCGTGGCATTCGCACGCAGCGGGGCGTTCATGTCGGTGTGCTTGAATGTCTTGCGCGCCCCGCCAATCGCTGCGCCAGCCAGCGTCTTCATTGGGCCGGGGCTGATTGCGTTCACCCGAATACCATCCGGGCCAAGATCGTTCGCCAGATACCGCGTGGCCGATTCCAGCGCCGCCTTGGCCACGCCCATCACGTTATAATTCGGCGTCACCCGGTTTGAGCCGCCATAGGTCAGCGTCAGGATCGTACCGCCGTTCTGTTTCATCATCGGATACGCGCGGCGCGACACTTCGATCAGCGAATAACAGGAAATATCCAGCGACTGTTTGAAGTTCTCGCGCGAGGTGTTGATAAACCGCCCCGTCAGTTCGTTCTTGTCGGAATAGGCGATGGCATGGACCAGAAAATCCAGCGTGTCCCAGCGGGATTTCAGCCCCTTGAACGCCGCATCCAAAGAGGCATCGTCGGTCACATCCACATCGACCATGAAATCCGACCCGACCGAGGCCGCCAGCGGCTCCAGCCGCTTACCGAACGCCTCGCCCTGATAGGTAAAGGCCAGTTCAGCCCCCGCATCGGCCATTGCCTTGGCGATACCCCAGGCGATGGAGCGCTCGTTGGCCACGCCCATGATCAGGCCGCGTTTTCCGGTCAGTGCAGACATGTCGATTCCTCTTGCTTCCTCGGCATCCGCCGTTCTTGTTCTTGGTTATCGCCAAGCCGCGCGGGGAAGTCCAGAAAATCGCAGTGCTTTTCCGAACAGCAATCAAAACCGTTGCCTGCCCCCCAATGCAACAAGCCGCCCCAAAAGGCGGCCTGTCTGTGTTTCCTTGTCCCGGAAGACGAAATCTTATCCGCGGTATTTCGACAGCAGCATAGACCCGTTGGTGCCGCCAAAGCCAAAGCTGTTGGTCATCACCGTGTCCAGCCCGGCGTTTTCCACCAGCGCGGTGGCAATCTCGGCCGGGTTGATTTCGGGGTCCAGCGTTTCCACGTTGATCGAGGGCGCGATGAAATCATGCTCCAGCATCAGCAGGCAATACACGGCCTCTTGTGCGCCGGTCGCACCCTGACTGTGACCCGTCATGGATTTGGTCGAGGAAATCGGCGGGGTGCTGCCTTCGCCAAAGACGCGGCGCACGGCCTGAACCTCGCCCACGTCGCCGACCGGGGTCGAGGTGCCGTGCGCGTTGATATACCCCACCTTGCGGCCAGCCTCCAACGATTGCAGCGCCAGACGCATCGCGCGTTCGCCGCCCTCGCCCGACGGGGCCACCATGTCATGCCCGTCCGAGGTGGCGGCATAGCCCGTCACTTCGGCGTAGATCTTGGCGCCACGCGCCTTGGCGTGTTCCAGTTCCTCCAGCACGACGATCCCACCGCCGCCGCCAATCACGAACCCGTCGCGGTTGGCGTCAAAGGCGCGGCTGGCGCGTTCCGGCGTGTCGTTGTATTTGCTGGACATCGCGCCCATCGCGTCGAACAGGCACGACAGGGTCCAGTCCAGTTCCTCGCCGCCACCAGCGAACATCACGTCCTGCTTACCCAGCATGATCTGTTCCGCCGCGTTGCCGATGCAATGCAGTGACGTGGAACAGGCCGAGGTGATCGAATAGTTAATGCCCTTGATCTTGAACGCGGTCGACAGGTTGGCCGAGATGGTCGAGGACATGCACTTTGGCACGGCAAACGGCCCGATCCGCTTGGTTGCGCCCGACGACAGCGCCGTTTGATGCGCCGCGAACATCGCGCTGGTGGACGGCCCGCCCGATCCGGCAACCAGCCCCGTGCGCGGGTTGACGACATCGGCTTCTTCCAAACCGGCATCGGCAATCGCCTGCTGCATCGCGATATAGGCATAAGCCGCGCCCGGCCCCATGAAGCGCAACGTGCGCTTGTCCACATGCTCGGTCACGTCCAGTTTCACGTCACCCGCGATCTGACTGCGGAACCCGTGTTCCTTCATCGCCTCGTTGGCGGTGATGCCGGATTTCCCGGCCTTGAGCGAGGCTAGAACCTCGGACGCATTATTCCCGATGGACGACACCACGCCCAACCCGGTGACCACTACTCGGCGCATAGATGCACTCCCTTATTTGCTTATGTCTTTACTAGGGGTTGAGGCGGGAACGCGCAAGGAGGTTGGGGGCGAAGATGGCAAGCCCAGTGGGACGGTCAAAGTGCGCCAATGGCGGAGGTGAGGCAAAATGCGCTTTCCCTGCGATTGCGCCAACAGCACCCAAGTAGATAGGCAACTGATGAAACCGATGTGTCAGAAACTGTGATTTCCCATGCGTTCAAAAACGTGTGCTTTTGGGTGGATTCCGAGGCGTGGAATGCAGTACATGGGTTGAACAACACTTTTTCATAACAACATGGTGCCATATGACAAATCGAGTTCACATAATTTGGGATAACTCTAATATTTTCCACTCTGGACAGCGTGTCTGTACGGAAAACGAACCACTGCATGAGCGAGAGTTTCGTATTTACTTTAGGCTCAGGACTCATAACCAAAACATGACTGTTGCGGCGAGAGCGATGGCCGAGAGGAAGACTTCGGGGCAGCGGTCATATCGGGTGGCGACCCGCCGCC
>NZ_FXTO01000035.1 GCF_900182725.1 Thalassovita litoralis | reverse complement strand
GGGCCAGCGACGGAAAGCAGAGGAAATGATGCAATGTTGGACACCACAAGAAACTTAGTCGCCCAACAAATGCGGCAGGTCTGGATCGACGCCAAGCTGTGCATCGGTGACGGCACGATCAACCGATCCGATCTGGTCGTGGCGTTTGGCATATCGATACAGCAGGCATCGCACGACCTGACCGCATATCGCACAGCCAACCCAAAGGCCGTGGAATATGACCTGTCAGCCAAATGCTACCGCCGCACCAAGCGCGGCAAACCAGCCTACCCGCAACACCTGCGCCTGTCTGTGACCAACGCGGTGCGGGCGCTGCGGATATTTAATGAGATGGAGGAAAGCGTATGACCGACATCCGTAAGCCCGTTCAGCGCCCTGATTCAGAAACGCAGGACGCTATGCGCCGAATGATCCACGCCCACCTCATGGACGCAACGGCGCGCGGCTCTCGGGCTGCTGGGTGCACAGGAATGTCATTTGTGATGATCGGGATGACCATCTGGGCTGGGGAGTTGGCGGAGCTAGACCCACGGTCCCTGTCCAAGATGCTGGATGCGCTTTCAGTGATCTACGACCCGGCTGCAAACGCCACGCAGAAAGCTAGGGCAGAAAAGCGCCGTCGCGCCGCGGTAGATAAGCTGTTTGCGGCGCTCGATCTCGAAATGAACGAAACACAGGGGAACGCATAATGACCGGAAAACCCAAACCATTCACCGCAGCCCGAGAGGTTCCTTATTCCTCGATCGTCGGCGGCGGCATCATGCTGCTGAACGAAAAAGGGGCCTGCGTTGCGCAACTCTCTATCATGGGATGTGACAAAGAACGCTCTGACGCGATAAGCGGCGAGGTGATGACGCGGCTGCTTGCCACCAGTGACAGTCAGGCGGCTAAGGACGTTCTGCATGAACGCGCCCGCCAGCAACGCGACGAGGGCTGGACCGAGGAACACGACGACGAACATGACCTGTTCGAACTTGCCCTCGCTGGGGCCTGCTATGCGTTGCTGGCAGCGGGATACAAACCGGATCACGAAATCATCCGCAAGCTGTGGCCGTTCGAAGGGGAGTGGCTCAAGCCGAGCGCAACCCGCCGCCGCGATCTAGTCAAAGGCACAGCATTGCTCCTCGCCGATATTGAGCGGCTGGACCGGGCGGAGGCCCACAATGGCTGACCACACCCACATCGAATGGACGGACGCAACTTGGAACCCAGTCACCGGATGCACACTGGTGAGCGACGGATGCAAGCACTGCTACGCCGCCACACTGGCCGCGACACGGCTCAAACATCACCCCAGCCGCGCCGGTCTGGCCCGCCTTAATGCAGATGGCGATGCAAAATTCACGGGCGAGGTGCGCTTTAACGAGCAATGGCTGGATCAGCCACTACGGTGGCGCAAACCGCGCATGATATTCGTCTGCGCACATGGCGATCTGTTCCACGAGAGTGTGCCGGATGAATGGATCGACCGGGTGTTCGCCGTCATGGCGCTGGTGCCGCATCACACGTTTCAGGTGCTGACCAAGCGGGCGGGGCGGATGCGGGCGTATTTACAGCACATGGAGCGGTGTTTTCACGCCAGCCCGGAGGCGTTTGATATGGCATGGGGGCAAAAAGCAATCGACATTGCGGGTCCGGGAGCATCTGACTTCGTCATGGACAGGGCATGGCCGCTCCCCAACGTCTGGCTTGGCGTCAGCGTGGAGGATCAGGACGCCGCAAACAAGCGTATCCCTGACCTGCTGCGAAGCCCGGCAGCTATCCGGTTTGTCAGCGCGGAACCGCTGTTGGGTCCGGTTGATTTGACCGCGCTGGATATTTGCGGCGACGGTGAAATTGACGCCCTGAATGCGGTGACATGGGGCGAGGAAATCGACCGCTGGCGCGACACCGACCCGGAGTGGGAAGATAGCTTTTGCGACTGGTACGATTTGGCCGAAATGCCGAATCCTGACGAGTACATGCACCCCGTACTAGACCAAGTGATCGTCGGCGGCGAAAGCGGCAAGAAGGCCAGACCGATGCACCCCGAATGGGCGCGGTCCCTGCGCGATCAGTGCGTGGCCGCTGGGGGAAAATTCTTCTTCAAGCAGTGGGGTGAGTGGTTGCCGGGCGAGTTTGGTCCGCCGCCAGATATTTTCTTCCAAAACGGAGACTGGATGGACGCAAATACACTACCCGACATCGACGCCGCAGACGACTGGTGTGATGATTGGGCCGACGATGAGTACAGCGGACACGCCATTTTCAGGCGCGTCGGCAAGCGCACCGCTGGCCGCCTGCTGGACGGGCGCGAGTGGAACGAGGTGCTGGGATGACCCAGCCATCAGAAATACCAGACGACCTATTGCGCGTACTGTCGCTGGCAAAGCGGGCGCTATCTGCCCGCGATGATGCTGCCGCGTGGGCACGGGCACCGGAAAAGCAGATCGGACACCACGGGACCTGCTGTGACGCCCTTTGGGATGAGCTTGAGCGACTGGTGCGGATCCACGATGGCATAACCCCGGCCATTGAACACCCAGCAATGCGTGAGCGCCGGATCGCGAAAGAAATTCGCGGGCGCATCATCGCCGAAATCTTAGAAATCGCCCGCGAACGCCTCGAAATGACGATTGATGGCGCATTCGTGTGGGAGGCGCCCGGCGCTTTGACCCGGCACGAAACAGAGGAACTGATGTAATGGCGGACACCGCAAGAAACTCGGTTGCCCGGCAAATGCGACAAGTCTGGATCGACGCCAAGCTGGGCATTGGCGACGGTACGATCAACCGATCCGATCTGGTCGTGGCGTTTGGCATATCGATACAGCAGGCCTCGCACGACCTGGCCGCATACCGCGCATCCAACCCAAAGGCCGTGGACTATGACCTGTCCGCCAAATGCTACCGCCGCACCAAGCGCGGCAAACCAGCCTACCCGCAACACCTGCGCCTGTCTGTGACCAACGCGGTGCGGGCGCTGCGGATATTCAATGAGATGGAGGAAAGCGAACAATGACACAACAGACGCGCATGATGGTGATGGTCGACGCGGGCGAATTCGCAGCCCTGCGCGCCGAGATCGAGGATCTTAAATCCGTGATCGCCGGAGCGACGATCACGCCCAGAGACGAATGGGAGACGATCAAGGCTCATGCCGACCGTGCCGGTGTGCAGCCGCAAACGGTGCGGACATGGATCAGAGCGGGCCGGATCGACAGCAAACGGGTGGGCAATGTCACCTATGTGCGCGGCTAATCCAGCCGCGCCGCCAGTTCCTCAGCAGTCTCATTGTAGTAGGTCATCAGCTCTCTGATGTTGCGGTGCCCGATCATGCGGGCCAGGGCCAAAACATCCAACTTTTTTGACAGCCGTGTCACAGCCTCATGGCGGCTATCGTGGAAACTAAGACCATCCACCGCCGCCTTTGTTTTTAGCGCATACCAATTTGTCGACAGGTTTGGGCCGGATTTAAACCCAAATAGCGGATCAAGGGCAGGAAGCCGCGCCAAAATCCTCAGCGCCTCTCTGGACAGCGGCACGTCGCGCGAATCCCCGTTTTTCGTCCGGGACAGATGCGCTACCCTCCTTTCCACATCGACACTCTCTGATGTCAGTCCGGCAATCTCACCAGCCCGCATCCCAGTCTCGATTGCAAATAAAAACGCCAAATGCGAGCGCCCCAGCGCCGTGTTGACATCCGCGCCAGCCACGGCCATGCGCTCGATTTCCTCGGCGGTGGGGCGGCGCTTGCGTGGCGGTGTTGGCGGCGGCCTGCGAACCGACCGCATCGGATTGTCATCCAGCACACCCCAGTCCCGCACACAGGCCGTCAGGATACTGGATAGGGTATTGAGGTATCGTTGGGCGCTGGATGCGGAAACAGACTGGAGCCGCCGATCACGCCACGCCGCTAAGTCAGACGCCGTGATTTGCGCCACGTCTTTTTGCGACAACTGATCCTGGATCACCAGGCGGATCGCGTAATGCTCTGATCCGGCAGTGTTCCAGCGCGCAGTTTTTTGCGGCAGGATTTCCGCCTCATATTTCCGGGCGGCGGCGGCCAGCGTCATTGTCGGGCGGGCGCCGTCTGTCTTGCCAAACAAATATTCCTGTCGCGCCGCCCAATCCTGCGCCTCGCGCTTGGTGCGCAGGATTTTAGACGACCGCTGCCCACCGCGCGAGACCTCAGCCCGCCATTTGTCGCCATACCGTCGGATGCTCGCCATCTGTAATCCCTGCGTAAAATATGCGTAATCTGTGCGTAATCAGGACCGCATTTTGTACAGGATTAACGATAAATCAAGATTGGTTGCTAGGCACAGGATTATAAAAATAACGTAAAATAACGTATCTGCGTTAGTCCTGAATAAGTTCTACATCCCAATACAGAAAATCCATCCAGCTTTCGTGCAGATGGTTTGGCGGGAATTTCCGGCCCATGTTGCGCATTTCCTCGGCACTGGGCGGGCGCGGCACCTTGCGCAGGCTCATCCCTGCCCGGCGCAGGCTTTTCGAACCTTTTTTCAGATTACAGGGCGAACACGCCGCCACCACGTTTTCCCAACTGGTAATCCCGCCCGACGCCCGCGGCACCACATGATCAAAGGTCAGATCCCCCCGGCTACCGCAATACTGACAGCGAAATTCGTCCCTTAGAAAAAGATTAAAGCGCGTGAATGCCACGCGCCTTTGGGGTTGAACATAATCCTTCAGAACCACGACCGAAGGAATTTTTATCCGGGTACTGGGACTGTGAACATGATGGTCATATTCGGCCACCACATCCACCCGGTCCAGCCAGACCGCTTTGACCGCCTCTTGCCAGGGCCACAGCGACAACGGGTAATATGACAGGGGCCGATAATCCGCATTGAGCACCAGCGCCGGGTGATGCCGCAATGCGCCCGGCTCTCTGACGAATTCTGTCCTGAAATCTCCATCCATCGGCGTATTGTCCTCCGGCCCGGTCTACCTGCATCTGGGTCCGGGGCGGGACATCCCGCCCCATCTTGGGAATAACTATATATCGTGGCGGATACGGGGCAAGCCCCATGATCTTCGCTTTTTGCTGCTTAGGTGTTTGCCACGCAAAGATGACAGGGCCATGACGCGGCTTTGCCTAAAGCGCAGGCGCTTGTTTTATCTTCTAACTGGGTATGGAAATTCAGCAGCGGCGGGCTATCCTGCCAGACATGACACACCCACACCCAACTGCCATTCTGGAATCCGCGCTTTATGCCGATGATCTGGAGGCCGCCGAATCCTTTTATACCACAGTGATGGGACTGGCAGTGATTGCCCGCACAGAAGGACGACACGTGTTCTTCAAACTGGCCAGCGGGATATTGTTGGTTTTCAACCCCCATGCCACGCGCATCCCCACGGGCAACCCGGACATCCCGGTTCCCACGCATGGCGCCACAGGCCCCGGTCATCTGTGTTTCGCCGCCACAAGATCGGAAATCGACACATGGCGGGATCATCTGACCGAACACAGCATCCCGATCGAGGCAGAGTTTGACTGGCCCAACGGCGCACGGTCCCTGTATTTCCGCGACCCTGCCGGGAACTCTCTGGAAATTGCCGAACCCCGGCTTTGGTCCTTTTGACCGCAGCGCGGGACGATCGTGCGGAATTGGATATTTTTCCCAAGAAAGAACCAAGGGCAGTGCCCCCGTCATCCAAAGCGTGTCTTGCCAGGTTAGATTAACCTTAACGCCCCTCAACCTTTACACCGGACGCGCCGCTGACAATCCGGGCGCGTCCTGCTTTTTCATCTTGCCAAAAATACTCACTGCGCCCACCCCACAGCAGGCGCAGCGTTCAGGGTTACAGCCCCAACTTGTCGCGCATAAAGGCCAGCGCCACAGACAGGCCATCCGGCGCAATCCCATGCGCGGTGCCTTTTTGGATATGGGCGTAGACCTCTTTGAACCCGGCCGCTTGCAGGGCTTCGGCGGCTTCGGGCAGCGATTGCACCGGCACCACGTCATCCTGATCGCCATGCACCAACAGGATGGGCGGCTTGCTGACAGCTTCGTCCTTCAGCAATTCCGGTGACATCAACCGCCCCGAGAAAGCCACGATACCCGCCAGTTCATCCTCGCGCCGGGGGGCGACATGCAGCGACATCATCGTGCCTTGCGAAAAGCCAAACAGAACCATCTGTTCCGGCAGCAGGTCGTTATCCACCAAAACACCATCCAGAAACGCGTTCAGGTCATCCACCGCCTGTTGCATACCGCGCTCAGCCTCTTCCTGGGACGATCCGTCGATCCACGGGATCGGGAACCATTGAAACCCGAACGGCGCCCCGGCGCAGTTTTCGGGCGCATCGGGGGCGATGAACAGCGTATCGGGCAAATGATCGCCCAGCGGATCAGCCAGACTCAGCAGGTCCGCCCCATTTGCACCATAGCCATGCAGAAACACGACAACAGACCGCGTATCCCCTGATTTCGGCTCGACCCGTTCGGCCTGTAACACTCGTGTCATCTGATCCCTTCCCTTTGTTTTTCAAGACGATAATAGGCCCACAACATTCGCGCCGCCACGCTGCGCCACGGCGACCAGCGTTCGGCCATCCCGCGCAACGCCTTTTCGCGGGGCCGCTCTGGCAGGTCGTAGAGGATACGGGTCGCCTCCTGCAAGGCCAGATCGCCGGGGGCGAAAACATCGGCCCGGCCAAGGCTGAACATGGCATAGATTTCCGCTGTCCAAACCCCGATCCCCGTGACCGCCGTCAGCGCCGCAATCACCTGATCGTTCGGGGCATCGCGCAGTGCGGCGAAATCAATCCCCGCATCCGCCAGCGCCTTGGCATAGCGGGCTTTCTGGCGGCTTAGCCCCAAGGCGCGCAAATCATCCTCGGCGGTGGTTTGGACGGCACCGGGGGTCAGCATCCCTGCCGCTTCCAGCCGCGCCCAGATTGCATTTGCGGATGCCACGCTGACCTGTTGGCTGACAATCGCGTTCAGCAATTGCGCAAACCCGTCCGGTTTGCGGCGCAGCGGCAGCGGCCCGGTCAGCGCATAGGCCCGCGCCATCGCCGGATCGGCAGCGCACAGCCATTCCACGCCTTCGGCCACGCAATCCGCTGTTTCGATGATCCGGCCCACCATATCCGCCCCCCTTTTGGCGCGACTATAACAGCCCCGAACGCCACGCCAAGCCGCATCCGCCCTTTCCCAATCCCCCAATCGGGCGCATACATAGGACATGAGCGATTCATCCCCCCTTCCCGCGTCCGACTGGCCCACACTGGAACCCGGCTGGGTCTGGCTGTGCGGCGCTGGCCCCGGCGATCCCGGCCTGCTGACCCTGCACGCGCTGAATGCGCTGCGGCAGGCCGATGTCGTGGTGTATGACGCGCTGGTGAACGAAGACATCCTGTCATGGGCGCCGCAGGCCACGCTGGAATATGCCGGGAAACGGGGCGGGAAACCGTCAGCCAAGCAACGCGATATTTCCCTGCGTCTGGTCGAACTGGCGCGGGCGGGCAAGCGCGTGCTGCGCCTGAAAGGCGGCGATCCCTTCGTGTTTGGGCGCGGTGGGGAAGAAGCGCAAACGCTGGTCCAGCACGGCATTCCCCTGCGGATCATCCCCGGCATCAGTGCCGGGATTGGCGGGCTGGCCTATGCCGGGATACCCGTCACGCACAGGGATGTGAATCAATCGGTGGTATTCGTCACCGGCCATGACCAGACTGGTAACACCCCGCAGGCCGTCAACTGGCAGGCGCTGGCACAAGGCGCACAGGTATTGGTCATCTATATGGGGATGAAACATGCCGGACGCATCGCCGCGGAACTGATGGCCGCCGGTCGCCCCGCACAAGAACCCTGCGCTGTCGTCTGTCAGGCCACCACCCCCGCGCAAACGGTGCTGGAAACCACGCTGGGCCATCTGGAACGCGACATCACCGCGAATGCATTGCAGCCCCCCGCTATTCTATGTGTCGGGCGGGCGGTGTTGCTGCGGCAGGTGCTGGACTGGCAAGGCATGATCGCAGGCCAGCCTGCCCGAAATCTTGATCCGCTGAACCGGGGCCGCCCGGCAGAGCTTCCCTAATCCCCCGCATCTGTATAATTAACATGGTAAATTGCGCGCTTGCGCATGGTTTAGTAACTCGGTAGCAGGTACACATGACAAATTCCGCATATATATCCGACGATGCCCGCGCAAAGCGCAACGTGACCATCCTTGTGATGGCGCAGGCGTTTTTAGGCTCGCAAATGCCGATGATTTTCACCATCGGCGGGCTGGCGGGCCAAACGCTGGCCACCAATCTGTGCTTTGCCACATTGCCGATTTCGCTGATCGTGCTGGGCAGCATGTTGGCCGCAACTCCCGTGTCTTGGGCGATGCAGAAATATGGCCGCCGCGCCGGGTTCTTTATCGGGACTTTGGCCGGGGCAGTCGGCGGGGGTATCGGGGCGCTGGGACTGTATTATGCGTCTTTCCCGATCTTCCTGCTGGGCAGCCTGATTACGGGTATCTATATGTCGGCACAGGGGTTTTACCGTTTTGCCGCCGCAGATACCGCCAGCGATGAGTTCCGCCCCAAGGCCATTTCCTATGTGATGGCGGGCGGTCTGGCATCAGCCATTATCGGGCCGCAACTGGTGAAGATAACCGCCGACGCGATGGTTATTCCCTTTGTCGGCACATATCTGGCGGTGATCGCGGTCAACGTGATCGGATCGGCCCTGTTCCTGTTTCTGGACATCCCCAAACCGCAGCCCCCGGCGCATGACGCCCCCAAGGGCCGCAGCCGTTGGGAACTGATCACCACCCCGCGCATTCTGGTGGCGGTGATCTGTGCGATGGTCAGCTATGCGCTGATGAACCTTGTCATGACCTCGACCCCGCTGGCGGTTGTCGGGTGCGGGTTCGAGAAAAACACCGCTGCCGATGTGGTATCTGCACACGTTCTTGCCATGTATATTCCCAGCTTCTTTACCGGCCACCTGATCGCCCGCTTTGGTGTGGAAAAGATCGTGGCGACCGGGCTGGTCATTCTGGCCGGTGCCGGGGCCGTGGCGCTGCAAGGGGTTGAACTGGAAAACTTCTTTATCGCCCTGATCCTGCTGGGCATAGGCTGGAACTTTGGCTTTATCGGGGCCACAACGATGCTGGCCGGGGCGCATGAACCCAGCGAACGGGGCCGGATGCAGGGCATGAACGACCTGATCGTGTTCGGCGGTGTGACGCTGGCCTCGCTCAGCTCGGGTGGGTTGATGAACTGCTCGGGCGGGACGGCACAGGATGGCTGGACTTCGGTCAATCTGGCGATGGCACCGTTCCTGATGCTGGCCGGTGGCGCGCTGATCTGGCTGGCCCTGCGCCCCAAAGACGCCTAAGCGAACTTTACGGCGGGCGCGTTACCAGCGCCCGCTGAATGCCCGCCACATCAGCCTGGTATTGTCGGCGAATTCCGACCCGGCCAAAGCCCCCGCCGCCACACGTTGCGGTTCCGCTGCGGCCCGCGCCAGAATGCCCCCGGCCTTCCATGCCGCCAACAAGGCAGGCCGCGCTACAACCGATACCTTACCCCGCTGCCGCCGCGCCCGCTGTAACCGCACCAGCCCATCCTTCGCCAGATCGGCCACCGCTTGCGGGCGACCATCCAACAGTGGCACGCGCTTGGCCTTTTCCAGCGCAGGCACCGCCATCAGGTAATTCGCCAGCCCGGCGGCATAGCCCAGTTCCAGCACCACATCAGCATCCACCGGCCCCAGCGCCCGCGCCGCTGCCAGCATCAAATGCCCCGATGTCTGTCGCAGATAGCGGTCAAAATGCGCCTTATCCTCGAACGGGTCGCGGTAAATATCCCAGCTTCGCGCTTCGGCCAGCCCGGTCAGCAATGCCGCCCCTTCGGCATCCAAAACCCGCGCCAAAGGCGTGACCACCTGATGCCGCCGCACCGGGCCGGTGCTGGCGATTTCCTCGAACGCGTCTTTCCACCATTGCAGCCGCATTTCCGCAATCAGATGTTCCTGCGTCACCCACGGGGCGCGGGACACTTCGACATTGGCGGCATAGATCGGAAACAGCACAGCCCGCGCCGCCACCGGCGCAGCCATCGCCACGCGAAACCTGTCCGGGTCCGCCCGCTGCACCAGTTCGGCACAGGCGATCAAGTCGGGATCATCAAAACTCATTCAGCCGCGCCCTGCGCTGCCCCGGCATATTCGCGCAGCAGTTTCCAGTTGATCGCATCAATCAGCGCATCAAAGGACGCGTCCACTATGTTCGGCGATACGCCCACGGTGGACCAGCGCCGCCCCTGTGCGTCTTCGCTGTCAATGATCACGCGCGTCACGGCCTCGGTGCCGCCTTGGGTGATCCGCACCTTGAAATCCACCAGATGCATATCTTCGATGGCCTGCGAATACCGCCCCAGATCCTTGGACAGCGCCTTGGAGAGCGCGTTCACCGGACCCCGGTCCATGCCGCTTTCATCCACGGATTCCGACACCGACAGTTTCTTTTCGCCGTCCACTTTGACGACGACAACCGCCTCGGACAGGCTGACCATCTTGTTATACTTGTTCTTGCGCCGCTCTACCGTGACCTTGTAGCGCTTCACCTCGAAAAACTCGGGCATCAGGCCCAGTTCGGCCCGCGCCAGCAATTCAAAACTGGCCTGCGCACTGTCATAGGTATAGCCCTCGGCCTCGCGCGCTTTGATCAGGTCCAGAATCCGCGCCAGCGCCGGATTTCCCGGCTCGACCGACAGCCCCGCTTCGGCCAGACGACGGCGCAGGTTGGACTGCCCCGCCTGATTGGACATCGGGATGATGCGCGTATTGCCCACCACGGCGGGATCAATATGTTCATAGGTCGACGGGTCTTTCAGGATCGCGCTGGCGTGCAGCCCCGCCTTGTGCGCAAAGGCGCTGGCCCCCACATAGGGCGCTTGCCGGAACGGCACCCGGTTCAGAATATCGTCCAGCTTGCGGCTGGCCTTGACCAGCCCGGTCAGCGCGTCGTGGCTGATCCGCGTGTCAAACTGGCTGGCATAGGGTTCTTTCAGCAGCAGGGTCGGGATCAAGGTGGTCAGGTTGGCATTGCCACAGCGTTCGCCCAGCCCGTTCAGCGTGCCCTGCACCTGCCGCGCCCCGGCATCAATCGCCGCCAAAGACCCCGCCACCGCGTTTTCAGTGTCGTTATGGGTGTGAATGCCCAGATGGTCCCCCGGCACGCCTGCCGCAATCACCGCCTTGGTGATCTGGTAAATCTCGTGCGGCATGGTTCCGCCGTTGGTATCGCACAACACGATCCACCGCGCCCCATTGTCATAGGCGGCTATTACCGCCTCCAGCGCATAATCGGGGTTGGCCTTGTACCCGTCAAAGAAATGCTCGGCGTCAAACAGCGCCTCGCGCCCCTGCGCGACCATATATTCAACCGACCGCGCGATATTTTCGGTGTTTTCCGCCAGCGTGATCCCCAGCGCGGTTTCCACATGGAAATCATGGGTTTTGCCCACCAGACACACCGCAGGCGTCCCGGCATTCATCACCGCCGCCAGCACATCGTCATTTTCCGCCGACCGCCCGGCCCGTTTGGTCATGCCAAAGGCGGTAAAGGTCGCCCGCGTTTTGGGGCGGCTGTCGAAAAATTCGCTGTCGGTGGGATTCGCACCGGGCCAGCCGCCTTCGATGTAGTCGACGCCCAGCTTGTCCAGCGTTTCGGCAATCGCCTGCTTTTCCGCCGTGGAAAACTGCACACCCTGAGTCTGCTGCCCATCGCGCAAGGTGGTGTCATAGATATACAGACGTTCGCGGCTCATGCCCGTTCCCCCCAGGTTCCAAAGTTCATGACGCAGGCGGTCCGGGCACAGCAATTCATCAACGCAGGGCTAACCATCACAGCCCCTCCAGCTTTGCGGCATCAAAGCCCGGTCCAGCGATCAATTCGACCCCGGCCTTGCTCATCCGCACCTCGACCCCGGCAGCGACCAAGGCGGCCTTCATCCGGTCCACTTCGGAAAAATCTTTGGTTTCCATTGCAGCGGTGCGAATTGCGGCCAACTTTTCAGCCAGCCCGCTTAGATCCACCGCCGCACCATCCCAGCCAGCCAGTTCATCCGTCAACAGCCCCAGCAACGCGGCCGAACCTTTCAAACCCGCCGCATCGCCTGCATTTGCCAGCTTGTGCAAAACCGTAATCGCCCCGGCGGTGTTCAGATCATCCGCCAGCGCCCCCAGAACCTCGGGGTTCACCGGACCGGCCTCGACCCCGTCCACCAGTTTACGCCACTTGCGCAGGGTCGCCTCGGCCTCAGCCGCTTTTTTCGCGGTCCAGTCCATCGGTTTGCCGTAATGCGTGGACAGGAACACAAACCGGATCACCTCGCCCGGCACACCGGGTTCGCCATCGTGGCCATCCAGCAAATCCCGCACGGTAAAGAAGTTGCCCAAGGACTTGGACATCTTCTTGCCCTCGACCTGCAACATCTCGTTATGCAGCCAGTAGTTCGCAAACCCACCTTCGGGATGGGCACAGCAGCTTTGCGCGATTTCATTTTCATGGTGCGGGAACATCAGATCGTTGCCGCCGCCGTGAATGTCGAACGACGCGCCCAGCAATTCATACGACATCGCGGAACATTCGATATGCCAGCCCGGACGCCCCCGGCCCCACGGGCTGTCCCACCCCGGCAGATCGTCGCTGGACGGTTTCCACAGCACGAAATCCATCGGGTCTTCTTTGTACGGTGCCACCTCGACCCGCGCACCGGCGATCATGTCATCCACCGACCGGCCCGACAGCTTGCCATAATCGGCATATTCGCGCACCCGGAACAGCACATGCCCATCCTTGGCATAGGCAAACCCGTCCGCGATCAGTTTTTCGATCATGCCGATCATCTGGGGGATATATTGCGTTGCGCGGGGCA
The DNA here is from genome assembly GCF_900182725.1 of Thalassovita litoralis. Lineage (GTDB taxonomy): Bacteria > Pseudomonadota > Alphaproteobacteria > Rhodobacterales > Rhodobacteraceae > Thalassobius > Thalassobius litoralis. The sequence goes on along the minus strand of NZ_FXTO01000035.1, from coordinate 24,999 downwards.
TTTCGTTGGGATCCAGCGCCCCCACCGCTCGCATGTCATCCAGATACCATTGCGTCGTTTCCGCCGTGATGTCGGAAATCGACCGCCCGCTTTCCGCCGCCCGCGCGTTGATTTTGTCATCCACATCGGTGAAATTGCGCACATAGGTGACGTGATCCGCGCCGTACACATGGCACAACAGGCGATACAGCGTATCAAACACGATCACGGGCCGCGCATTGCCGATATGGGCGCGGTCATACACCGTTGGACCACAGACATACATCCGCACATTTTCAGGGTCGATCGGGGTAAAGACCTCTTTTTTGCGGGTCTTGGAATTATGCAGCTTGATCGTCGTCATCTGGTCCTCTTGCGCAGGCGGACGCCACCGGGCTTTGCGGCGGGCTTAGCAACTTCAACACTGATTTGGAATAGAAGAACGGCCCGCTGATTTTGCTCAGCAGATAATGCAACAAATAATGCAGATCGTCCGTTTCATGCCGTCATCATAGATCATGATCCTGCCCCCCACAATCGCTGAGTTGACATCTGATCAAATTCGCTTTTCCTGACCGCCTAGGAAAAGGATCGACGATATGCAGCTTTCTCATCGGATTACGGGTATCAATGCAGGCGGGTCAGACGGTTGGGGCCTGTTTTACCGCGCCCGACAGTTGAAAGCCCAAGGTCATGACATCACCGAGCTGACCATCGGCGAACATGACATTCGCACCGATCCGCTGATTCTGAACCACATGCACCAATCGGCCTTGGACGGGGCCACGGGATACGCGCTGATCCCCGGCATTCCGGCCCTGCGTGACGCGGTGGCCAAACGGGTGCAGGATCAGACCGGTGTGCCAACCAGCGCGGCGAATGTGCTGATCACCGCAGGCGGACAGGCGGCGCTTTATGCCACCCATCACGCGGTTTGCAATCCCGGCGACCGGGCGCTGTATATTGATCCGGGTTATGCCACCTATCCCGGCACGATCCGGGCCAATGGCGCCGTGCCGGTGCCGGTTCCCGCCCGCCCCGAGGACGGGTTTCAACCCGATGCCAGCGCCATCGCCGCACTGGCCAAGGGTGCCAAAAGCCTGCTGATCAATTCGCCCAACAACCCCACCGGGGTGATCTATTCGCGCGACACGCTTCAGGGCATTGCCCGCGTGGTACAGGATAACGACCTGTGGCTGATCTCGGACGAGGTCTATGACACCCAGATATGGGAGGGCGAACACCTGTCCCCCCGCGCCCTGCCCGGCATGGCCGACCGGACGCTGGTGATCGGGTCCATGTCGAAATCCCATGCCATGACCGGCAGCCGTCTGGGCTGGATCATTGCCCCCGAACAGGCCATCACCCATCTGATCAATCTGGCGACCAACACCAATTACGGCGTACCCGGATATATTCAGGACGCAGCATTGTTTGCCCTGACGCTGGGGGCCGATTTCGAGGCACAAATCGCAGCCCCCTTCCGCCGCCGCCGCGCCATTGCGCTGGACCTGCTGGCCGGGCAAAACGCCGTGCGCGCCGTGCGCGCCGTGCCACCCCAAGGGGCGATGTACATGATGCTGGACATCCGCGCGACCGGGCTGGATGGCAACAGCTTTGCTGAACGTTTGCTGGATGAACACCAGATCGCCGTCATGCCGGGCGAAAGCTTTGGCCCCGCCGCGGCGGGCCACATCCGCGTCGCAATGACCATCCCCGACGATCCGTTCCGCGCGGCGCTGCAAACGGTTCTGGATTTCGCCAATTCGCTGGTTGTCACGGTGGAATAAGTGCGCGGCCTGTACTTCAAGTTCTGACCGCCCGTATGGGGGGCGGTTGGGAATTTGAGTATTTTTTGCAAGATGAAAGCACGGACCCGCCCAGTCATCGACGGGCGCGTTGATACAGACCCAAAGAAAAGGCCCGGCGCAGGGCCGGGCCGTTTCGTTAGTCGATCACCGTGACCTTTGTCATCACGTCCGGGCGACCGGGGACTGCCCCGCTTCGGCCCTTGCCGCGTTTGATCTGGTCCACGACATCCATGCCGTCGGTAACATGTCCGACGATCGTATACTGGCCATCCAGAAACCGCCCCGGCGCGAACATGATAAAGAACTGCGAATTGGCGGAATCCGGATCATTCGACCGTGCCATCCCGACAACACCGCGTTCAAACGCTTCATCCGAAAACTCGGCTTTCAGATCGGGTTTATCAGACCCGCCCCGCCCGGCCATGCGCATATCGCTGCCCAGCTTGCCGAATTGCACATCGCCGGTCTGCGCCATGAAACCTTCGATCACGCGATGAAACACCACCCCGTCATAGGCCCCATCGGCGGCCAGTTCCGCCATACGCGCCGCGTGCTGGGGGGCCGAATCCTCGGCCAGATCAATGACAATGGTGCCATTGGCCCCTTCGCCTTCGACCTCGATCCTGAGACCGGTTGCCGCAGCAGGGCTGGCCAGCAATGCCGCGATCAGCGCCAGCTTATACATCGGCGGCGACTTTCACGCTGATCATGCGGTCAGGATTCGCAGGCGGTTCGCCGCGGGTGATGGCATCCACATGTTCCATCCCGGCAATGACGCGGCCATAGACCGTATATTGACCGTTCAGGAAATGGTTGTCCTTGAAGTTGATGAAGAACTGCGAATTGGCCGAGTTCGGGTTCATCGACCGCGCCGCGCCCAAGGTGCCACGATCATGCGGCAGTTTGGAAAATTCCGCAGGCAGATCAGGCAGATCGGACCCACCGGTGCCAGCGCGACCGGGGTTGTAATCTTTTTCCATATTGGCGTGCTGCACATCGCCGGTTTGCGCCATGAAGCCATCAATCACGCGATGGAAGGCGACGTTGTCATACTGACCACCACGGGCCAGTTCCTTCATGCGCTCGGTATGTTTGGGGGCTACGTCCGGCAGCAGTTCGATTGTGACGGTGCCGCCTTTCAGTTCCATCAGGATGGTGTTTTCGGGGTCTTTGATCTCGGCCATTGCGGGCTCCTTCATTAAGTCTTGGTCTTTACCTAAGACGCATGGACGCGCTTGCCAAGCAGGAGGTTGACGCAAACGCCGCTTCGCGCGAAGAGAGGGCAAAATTTTTCTCGGAGGACTGCCGATGGGCTGGAAGACGTTGGACGACATGGATTTGAACGGCAAGCGCGTATTGGTGCGCGTGGACATCAACGTGCCGGTCAAGGACGGCGTGGTGACAGACGCCACGCGGATCGAACGCATCGCCCCCACCGTGAACGACATTCTGGCCAAAGGCGGCCGCCCGATCCTGGTGGCGCATTTTGGCCGCCCCAAGGGCAAGGTCGTGCTGGACATGTCGCTGCGCGTCACGCTGAAGGCGCTGGAACAGGCGCTGGGGCATAAGGTGGGCTTCGTGGAAACGCTGGAAGCCGCCGAAATCCACACCGACGAAGAACGCGCCGCCGAAGTGGTGCTGCTGGAAAACATCCGCTTCTATCCCGGCGAGGAAAAGAACGACCCCGAATTTTCCGCCCGTCTGGCCAAGCTGGCCGATGTCTATTGCAACGATGCATTTTCCGCCGCCCACCGCGCCCATGCGTCCACCGAAGGCGTGGCGCGGTTGCTGCCATCCTGCGCCGGGCGGTTGATGCAGGCCGAACTGGAAGCACTGGAAGCCGCGCTTGGCAAACCCGTCCGGCCCGTTGTTGCCGTTGTGGGCGGGGCCAAGGTTTCGACCAAGCTGGAACTGCTGGGCAATCTGGTGGCCAAGGTGGATCATCTGGTGATCGGCGGCGGCATGGCCAACACCTTCCTTGCTGCGCAGGGTATCAACGTGGGCAAGTCGCTGGCCGAACATGACATGACCGACACCGCCCGCCAAATTCTGGGCAAAGCCAAAGACGCCGGGTGTGAGATTGTTCTGCCTTCGGATGTGGTGGTCGCGGCAGAATTCAAGGCCAATGCAGACAATTGCACCATTGCCGCCGATGCCTGCCCGGCTGAAAAGATGATCCTTGATGCAGGTCCAGCCAGTGTGACCCGGATCAGCGAAATTCTGGACGGTGCCAAAACGCTGATCTGGAACGGCCCGCTGGGCGCGTTTGAGATTGAACCGTTCAATGCCGCCACCAATGCCGCCGCCCAAAAGGCCGCTGCGCTGAGCAAGGCCGGGAAACTGACCTCGGTCGCCGGTGGGGGTGATACGGTTGCCGCGCTGAATCAGGCCGGAGCCGCAGATGATTTCACCTATATTTCGACCGCAGGCGGCGCATTCCTGGAATGGATGGAAGGCAAAACCCTGCCCGGTGTGGCGGCATTGGATGGCTCGGCCGGTTGATCACGCGCTGCGTTGGGTGCGTTAGCGCGACCACAGTTGTATCCCCGTTTCGCCTGATGTTATTTCACCGCGAAACGGGTCTCTGCTTTGTAGAAAAACGGAATTTGAACGGAATTGGATATGTCAAAACAACAACAAGCCGAACAGGTACGCACCGCTAACGGGTTTATCGCCGCGCTGGATCAAAGCGGCGGATCGACCCCCAAGGCGCTGAAGCTGTATGGCGTCGACGAAAGCGCCTATGGAAACGATGCTGAAATGTTCGGCCTGATCCACGACATGCGGGCGCGGATCGTCAATTCCCCTGCCTTTACCGGCGACCGTATCATTGGCGCGATCCTGTTTGAGCGCACGATGGACAGCGACATTGGCGGCAAGCCTTCGGCCACTTACCTGTGGGAAAACCGCCATGTGGTGCCGTTCCTGAAAGTGGACAAAGGGCTGGCTGACGAAGCCGATGGCGTGCGCCTGATGAAGGACATGCCCGATCTGGACGCGCTGCTGGAAAAAGCCGCTGGCAAAGGTATTTTCGGCACCAAGATGCGTTCGGTCATTGATGCGGCGTCGACGTCGGGGATTGCCGCCGTGGTGGATCAGCAATTTGCCATTGGCAAACAAATCCTTGGTCACGGTCTGGTGCCGATCATCGAACCCGAGGTGACGATTTCCATCGCCGATAAGGCCGAAGCGGAATCGATCCTGCTGAGCGAGATCACAAAGCAACTGGACGCCCTGCCCGAAGATCAGCAGGTCATGCTGAAGCTGACCCTGCCGGAAGCGGCCAACACCTATAAGCCTCTGGTCGATCATCCCCGCGTCATGCGCGTGGTCGCCCTTTCGGGGGGCTACAGCCGGGACGAAGCCAATGACCGCCTGTCGAAAAACACCGGCATCATCGCCAGCTTTTCGCGTGCCTTGACCGAAGGGCTGTCTGCCCAGCAAAGCGACGCTGATTTCGACACGGCACTGGCTGACACGGTCGAAAGCATCTACGCGGCATCGGTTGCGGGCTGATCGGGCCTTGCGCAGGCGGTAAGGCTGCGCAATGAGTATTTAAAGCAAGATGAAAGGGCGGCTTTTGCGGGCCGCCCTGTTGCGTTGAGGTTCAGATGACAGACAGCCTGACAATCCGCCCCGCCACCCCTGCCGATGCGGCAGTGATAGCCATCATTTATAATCATGCGGTGGAACACACCACGGCCATCTGGAACGATGTCACGGTGGACGCGGGCAACCGGGTGACATGGATGCAAACCCGGCAAGACGCTGGCTTTCCGGTGATGGTAGCCGTTCGGGCCGATACCGTGGTGGGATACGCGTCCTATGGGCCGTGGCGGGCCTTTGACGGGTATAAGGCGACTGTGGAACATTCGGTCTATGTGGCCCCGGATGCGCAGGGCGGCGGCATTGGGCTGGCCCTGATGAAGGCGCTGATTGCACAAGCGCGGGCCGATAAGCTGCATGTGATGGTGGCCGGGATCGAGGCAGGCAATGCCGCCTCGATCAGGTTGCACGAAAAGCTGGGGTTCCAGCGCACCGCGCTGATGCCGCAAGTCGGCCAGAAGTTCGGGCGTTGGCTCGATCTGGCCTTCTTGCAACTGGTGCTGGATGGACGCGACGCGCCCTGAGCGGTTAAATCCGGTCCAGAATGCCCAACACATCAATCCCAGAAACCGCCCCCGCCGTGATCCCGCGCTGACCGTCGATCCGGGTGGTGATATAGCCATCGGCCACCGCGTTCGGCGTGGTTTCCAGCAGCATCGCCGCACCCATTAGTGTGGCAAGGCTTTCGGTGAACCAACGGGCCTCAGACTCTGGCGGGATGGCGGGCCAGCGGGACATATGCGCCGCCAGCGCCGCATCATACCGTGCATCCAACCCCTGCGCCGATTGCAACCGCGCCATCAACGCTTCGGCCGCGAGCGGGGCGCGGGACAGCGTGCGCAGGATATCCAGACAGATCACGTTGCCCGACCCTTCCCAGATCGAGTTCAACGGCGCTTCGCGGTACAGCATCGGCATGGGGGTTTCTTCGATATAGCCCATACCGCCCAAAGCCTCCATCGCTTCGTAGATGACGCCGGGGGCGCGTTTGTTCGACAGGTATTTCGCCAGCGCCACCGCGATCCGGGCAAAGGCGCGGTCTTCGTCGCTGTCGCCATCAAAGGCGCGGGCGCAGCCCATTGCCATTGCCAGCGCCGCTTCCCAGTCCAGCGCCAGATCGGCAATGACCGATTGCATCAGGGGCTGGTCGATCAAACGCCGCTGGAACGCGTTGCGATGGGAAATCCACCATTTCGCCTCGGCCAATGCGGCACGCATCAGGCCAGCGGGGGCAATGGCGGTATCCAGCCGGGTATGATGCACCATTTCGATGATGGTTTTGACGCCCTGCCCTTCTTCGCCCAGACGGTGCGCCAGCGTGTAATCATATTCGATTTCCGACGACGCATTCGCCCGATTGCCCAGCTTATCCTTGAGCCGCTGCAAATGCATCGTGTTGCGCGATCCATCCTCCAGCCAGCGAGGGACGACGAAACAGGTCAACCCGCCGGGTGCCTGCGCCAGCGTCAGGAACCCGTCGCACATCGGGGCCGAGCAGAACCATTTATGCCCGATCAGGCGATAATCCGCCCCATCGCGCACGGCACGGGTGGAATTGGCCCGCACATCGGATCCGCCCTGTTTTTCCGTCATCGCCATGCCCATCGTCACCCCGGCCTTTTGGGACAGGGGTTTGATAGCTGGGTCATAGCTGCGGGCGGTCAGTTTCGGGTTCCATTGCTTTGCCAACCCTTCGTCATTCAAAAGCGCAGGCACAGCGGCATAGGTCATGGTCAACGGACAGGAAATACCCGGCTCCAACTGCGCCATGTAATAGGTCAGCGCGGCATGGGTGGCGTGGCCTCCCGGCTTTCCTTCCCATGCGGCAGCGGCATAGCCGTGTTCGATCGCCACGCGCATGATGTTGTGATAACCGGGGTGGAAATGCACCTCGTCCAGACGGCGGCCAGAGCGGTCAAACAATTTCAGCCGGGGTAAATCCCGGCGGGCATCGTCGGCATCCTGCAAACGATCTGGCGCAGCAAAATCCCGCCCCGCGACGGCCAAGGCCGCCTGATCCGCCCCCGCATGGGCCATTTGTTCGCGCAGGGGCAGATCATCCGCCCAATAATCCCGCCCCCCGCGTGGCTGCGGTTGATTGGAAACCTCATGCGTGTGCAGGGTACTGTGTCCTGAAACTGTCATTGTCACTCCTCCTCGGGTATTGGGCGCAGCATGGCCTGCACGGTAAAACCAATCCACATTTACGCCGCGTAGCAGGCAAAAAGGCACCGCTTCACGATTTCGGTGCATATTGATGCCGATTGACGCCGATTAGGGGATTCACAAAGCGAATCGCTTGTGGCATTCTGCTGTCACCGCCCGTAAGAGGCGGAAAAAGAGGCAGATTTTTATGGCACGTCGCAGAAAACCCGCTTTTGGGGCATGGGTTTATTTCACACTCGCATTTTTGGCTGGCGCCTATTTCACCTTTGCCGCCGTGCAAGGCAGCTTTGGTGTGTTCCGGCGCGCTGAAATCACCGCCGAATCGCGGGCGCTGGAACGCGAACTGGATAAGCTGAATGTCGAAGTCGCCCGGATGGAAAATCTGACCCGCCGTCTGTCTGATACCTATCTGGACCCTGATCTGCTGGACGAACAGGCCCGTTCGGTTTTGGGTCTGCTGCGCAGCGACGAACTGGCCATTCGCTGACCCCATCAACCAACACCGCAACATCCCCCCGGCAGCACTGCATTCATCGCCGTGGTGCAGGCTGATACGCTCTTGCGTAAACGGGTCTGACAGATCATCCTGAACGAACAGACCAGCCAGAATGACCGCCCGCATTTATTTCTCGCACTGCGCGGATGAATGCAGTATAAATGGTTTAACGCTAAACTATTATTGGTTCCGGGAGGAGGACGCCGCATGGCCGCCAGAAAAACCCCAAGCAAATCAAATGTTTCGGCTGATGAGCTGAAAAAATACTACCGTGACATGTTGTTGATCCGTCGATTCGAAGAAAAGGCAGGTCAACTATACGGCATGGGTCTGATCGGGGGATTCTGCCACCTGTACATCGGCCAAGAGGCTGTGGTGGTCGGTCTGGAAGCCGCAGCCGAAGACGGCGACAAACGCATCACATCCTATCGCGATCATGGTCACATGCTGGCCTGTGGCATGAACCCCGATGGCGTCATGGCCGAACTGACGGGCCGTGAAGGCGGGTATTCCAAGGGCAAGGGCGGCTCTATGCACATGTTCTCGAAAGAGAAACATTTCTATGGCGGCCACGGCATCGTGGGCGCACAGGTGCCGCTGGGGGCTGGTCTGGCCTTTGCCGATAAATATCTGGACAATAAGCGCGTGACCTTCACCTATTTCGGGGATGGTGCAGCGAACCAGGGGCAAGTCTATGAGACCTTCAACATGGCCGCGCTGTGGAAGCTGCCGGTGATTTTCGTCATCGAAAACAACCAATATGCGATGGGAACAGCGCAGCGCCGTTCGACCTCTACCCCGGATCTGTACACCCGTGGCGCGGCCTTTGGCATTCCGGGCGAAGCGGTGGATGGCATGGACGTTCTGGCCGTAAAAGAGGCAGGCGACAAAGCTGTCGCTCACTGCCGCGCGGGCAAAGGGCCGTATATCCTTGAGGTGAAAACCTATCGCTATCGCGGGCATTCGATGTCTGACCCGGCAAAATACCGCACCCGCGAAGAAGTGCAGAAAATGCGCGAAGAAAAAGACGCCATCGAACATGTGCGCGATCTGCTGCTGGGCGGTAAACACGCCACCGAAGATGACCTGAAGGCCATCGACAAAGAGATCAAGGAAATCGTCAACAAATCCGCCGATTTCGCCAAAACCAGCCCCGAGCCTGCGCTTGAGGAGCTGTGGACCGATATTTACGCTTGAGGAGGAGATAGACCAATGGCAACCGAAATCCTTATGCCCGCGCTGTCTCCGACGATGGAAGAAGGCACATTGGCCAAATGGCTGGTGAAAGAAGGCGATACCGTTTCGTCCGGCGACATTATTGCCGAAATTGAAACCGACAAGGCGACGATGGAATTTGAGGCGGTGGACGAAGGCACCATCGGCAAAATCCTGATTGCCGAAGGCACCGAAGGCGTAAAGGTGAACACCCCCATCGCCGTATTGCTGGAAGATGGCGAAAGCGCCGATGACATCAGCACCACCGCCCAGCCCGCACCAACAGCCGCCCCGGCACAGGACGCCCCGCAACCTGCGGCAGCCCCTGCCCCCGCGGCGGTAAAACCCGCCGCGCCCACGCCAGACTGGCCCGAAGGCACCCCGATGAAAAAGCAAACGGTCCGCGAAGCCCTGCGCGATGCGATGGCCGAAGAAATGCGCCGCGATGAAACCGTTTACCTGATGGGCGAAGAAGTCGCCGAATATCAGGGGGCGTATAAGATCAGTCAGGGATTGCTGGACGATTTCGGATCGAAGCGCGTGATCGACACGCCGATCACCGAACACGGGTTCGCCGGGATCGCGGTGGGATCGGCCTTTGGTGGTCTGCGCCCGATCGTGGAATTCATGACCTTCAACTTTGCCATGCAGGCGATTGACCATATCATCAACTCGGCTGCGAAAACGCTGTATATGTCGGGCGGTCAGATGGGATGCCCCATCGTGTTCCGTGGCCCGAACGGTGCCGCCGCCCGCGTGGGCGCCCAGCACAGTCAGGATTACGCAGCATGGTATGCGCATATTCCCGGCCTGAAAGTGGTACAGCCCTATTCCGCCTCGGATGCCAAGGGGCTGTTGAAATCGGCCATTCGTGACCCGAACCCGGTGATTTTCCTTGAAAATGAAATCCTGTACGGGCGCAGCTTTGATGTGCCGGATGTGGCGGATTACACCGTTCCCTTTGGCAAGGCCCGCATCTGGCGCGAAGGCACCGATGTGACGCTGGTCAGCTTTGGGATCGGGATGCAATACGCGCTGGAAGCCGCCGAGAAATTGGCTGAGGATGGCATTTCCGCCGAAGTGATCGACCTGCGCACCCTGCGCCCGATTGATTACGACACGGTGATTGGCTCGGTCATGAAAACCAACCGCTGCGTCACCATCGAAGAAGGCTTCCCGGTCGCATCCATCGGCAACCACCTGTCGGCTGTGATCATGGAACGCGCCTTTGATTATCTGGATGCGCCAGTGATCAACTGCACCGGCAAGGACGTCCCCATGCCCTATGCCGCCAATCTGGAACGCCACGCGCTGATCACCACGGACGAGGTGATCGCCGCCGTGAAGCAAGTCACCTATCGGTAAGGAGGAAAATGCGATGCCCACAGAAATCCTGATGCCCGCGCTGTCCCCCACGATGGAGGAAGGCACATTGGCGAAATGGCTGGTCAAGGAAGGCGATACCGTACAATCGGGCGACCTGCTGGCGGAAATTGAGACTGACAAAGCGACGATGGAGTTCGAAGCCGTGGACGAAGGCGTGATAGGCAAATTGCTGATCGCCGCAGGCACCGAAGGCGTAAAGGTTAACACCCCCATCGCCGTATTGCTGGACGATGGTGAAAGCGCTGATGACATCGCCGCCAGCGCAGCCCCCACAGCCACCGCCCAGGCAGAACCAGCCAAGGCGGCAGAGGCCGCCAAACCCGCAGCCCCTGCCCCCGCAGCGCCCCAAAGCGCCGATGGCGCGCGCCTGTTCGCGTCCCCGCTGGCACGGCGGATTGCGGCGGATAAGGGGCTGGACCTGAGCCAGATCGCAGGTTCTGGCCCGCGTGGCCGGATCGTCAAGGCCGATGTCGAAGGGGCCACCGCGCAACCCGCCGCCGCCCCGGCAGCAGCGGCCCCCGCACCTGCGCAAACCACCGTTGCCGCCCCTGCGGCGGCTCCTGCTGGTCCGTCCACCGACACCGTGCGCAAAATGTACGAAGGCCGCGATTACGAGGAAATCAAGCTGGATGGGATGCGCAAAACCATCGCCGCCCGCCTGTCCGAGGCCAAGCAGACCATCCCGCATTTCTATCTGCGGCGGGATATCAAGCTGGACGCGCTGCTGAAATTCCGCAGCCAGTTGAACAAGCAACTGGAAGGCCGTGGTGTAAAACTGTCGGTCAATGATTTCATCATCAAGGCTGTGGCCAACGCGCTGCAAACCATCCCCGAGGCAAACGCCGTCTGGGCGGGCGACCGGGTTCTGCAACTGAAACCTTCGGATGTGGCCGTGGCGGTGGCAATCGAAGGCGGGCTGTTCACCCCGGTTCTGAAAGATGCGGATATGAAATCCTTGTCTGCTCTTTCGTCCGAAATGAAGGATCTGGCCGCCCGCGCCCGCGACCGCAAACTGGCCCCGCATGAATATCAGGGCGGCAGCTTTGCGATTTCCAATCTGGGCATGTTCGGCATTGATAACTTCGACGCCATCGTAAACCCGCCGCATTCGGGCATTCTGGCCGTTGGGGCCGGGGTCAAAAAACCGGTCGTCGGCGCCGATGGCGAATTGGCCGTGGCCACGGTGATGTCCGTCACGATGTCGGTGGATCACCGGGTCATTGACGGGGCGTTGGGGGCGAACCTGCTACAGGCCATCGTGGACAATCTGGAAAACCCGATGGTCATGCTGGCGTGAAGCCCCTGATATAAAATCAAAAAACGCCGGGGTATTACCCCGGCGTTTTTTGTTTCAGCCCATTTGATAACCGGGTGTGGATCGCATCAGAGCAATCTCGTCCTCGGTCATCACATCCTCGACCCCGTCGAACAAGGGCGTGGACAGGTAACGTTCCCCGGTGTCCGGCAACATCGCCAGAATGACTGATCCCTCGGGTGCGGTTTCGGCAACTTTCAGCGCCGTGGCAAAGGTTGCGCCGCCGGAAATCCCGGTGAAAATCCCCTCTTGCAGCGCCAAATCCTGCGCCGCCTTGATCGCATCCGGCCCCGCGACAGGCAGCAACGTGTCATAGCCGCCTTTGTCCAACAATTCCTGTAACACCAGCGGAATAAAGTCCGGGGTCCAGCCTTGGATCGGGTGCGGCGCAAAGGCCGGGTGGCTGACCGCCGGTTCACCGTCCGGGGTGCGATCCTGCGGCGTTCCGCTTTGCACCATCGCCGCATTGGCGGGTTCGGTCAGGATGATTTTCGTGTCAGGCCGTTCACGACGCAACACACGGCTGACGCCCGTCACGGTGCCGCCCGTGCCAAAGCCCGATACGAAATAATCCAGCCGGTCGCCCGCAAAATCGGCCATGATTTCCCGCGCGGTGGTGTGTTCGTGGATGTCAGCGTTGGCTTCGGTTTCAAACTGGCGGGCAAAGAACCAGCCGTTTTTCTCGGCCAGTTCCTTGGCCTTTTGATACATGCCCGTGCCTTTTTCCTCTTTCGGGGTCAGGATCACCTTGGCCCCAAGGAAGCGCATCAGCTTGCGCCGCTCAACGCTAAAGGTTTCGACCATCGTGATCACCAGCGGATAGCCCTTGGCCGCGCAAACCATCGCCAGCCCGATCCCGGTATTGCCGCTGGTCGCCTCGACCACGGTTTGCCCCGGTTTCAACGCCCCGGATTTTTCCGCCGCTTCGATGATGTTCAGCGCCAGACGATCCTTGACGGACCCGCCGGGATTGAAGGCTTCGGCCTTCACATACAGGCGCACATGATCCGGCGCCAGCTTGTTGACACGGATCACCGGCGTATCGCCCACCGTATCCAGAATAGTATCATAAAGCCGCCCGCGGCCTTCGGTTTGGCGTGTCATCCCGACCCCTCTCTCAAAGAAAATGCCCGGTCAGGGTAAATCCCGCCGGGCATCGCCACAATGGAAAGGATTGGAATGCTGTCCCGTTTTGCGTTCAACAGTCGGAACAACCTTTCAGGCTTTGATCCATCAGAACCGAGGGTTGATCACAGCCCGCTTCGCCCACCACCTTGGCCGGCACCCCGGCCACTGTGGATTTTGGCGGCACGTCATGCAGCACAACAGACCCTGCGGCAATCCGGGAACAATGCCCGATTTTGATATTGCCCAGCACCTTGGCCCCGGCCCCGATCAGCACGCCGTCGCCGATTTTCGGATGGCGGTCTTCCTCTTCCTTGCCGGTGCCGCCCAGCGTCACCGAATGCAGCATCGACACGTTATCGCCCACCACAGCGGTTTCCCCGATTACGATGGAGTGCGCGTGGTCGATCATGATACCTTTGCCAATCCGGGCCGCCGGGTGAATATCCACGCCGAAGTTTTCAGAAATCCGCATCTGGAAAAAATACGCCAGATCGCGCCGCCCCTGCCCCCACAGCCAATGCGCCACGCGATAGGCCTGCAGCGCCTGAAACCCCTTGAAGAACATCAGCGGCTGCAAGAACCGATGGCAGGCCGGATCGCGTTCGTAAACCGCCACGATATCCGCCCGCGCGGACAGGGCCAGCGCCGGATCGGACCTGTATGCAGCATCGCAAATCTCACGGATCAACTGTTCGGACATCTCGCCCGAGGCCAGCTTTAGCGAAATCCGGTAGGCCAGCGCATTTTCAATCGAGGCATGGTGCAAAATGCTGGAATGCACCAAACCGCCCAGCAGTGGTTCATCCACCACGGCTTGTTCCGCTTCAGACAGGATGCGGCTCCAGACCGGATCAACCTGTGCCAGCTTTGTGCGCGTTTCAAACATGATTACGGTCCTTCGGTGGTGCTCCGATATGTTGGACTATAGCAGATAGGACCGTTTGGCAAAATGCAAAGCCTTGAAATCCCCCATCACAAAAGAAAATGACCCGCCGGAACATCCCGGCGGGTCATAACAATCACACAGACAGCGTTATCTTTGTCCAATGCCCCGGCCCGAACCGCGCCGAAACCTGCGCCACCGACACATCGAACAGCCCGGTCAAACCGTCCGCCGATTGTTGCGCCGCGCCATATGTCCAGTTCGGTAGGCTCAGGCTTTCTTCCCGGATCACGCTTCCCCCCTGCATCACGCGCACCACATAGGCCTCGGTTTCTTCGCCCAGCGGCACCTCTGCTGCGTCCCAGTTATCCCCATCAATCCGGGTGCGCCTGATCCAGCTACATGCAACATCGCCGTTCCCCTGTGGATCGGCCCGCAAATGGGCAGGGGCATAGGGCTTCAACCCGATCCCGGCAAAGGCATGAACCTCGTGCCGATAGGCCGGATCGTCATAGGCCCGCAAGGATGGCCCGATCCGGTAATGATGCGCCACAGTCCGCGTTGCCGCCCGCAGACTTAGCTGTTGCACCCCCGACCCCAACAGCACGAAATAGCTGCCTGCAGGCCACGCATCCGGCATCAGCCCATCGCTGCCACGCTGCCCGCGCAAAAGCGTCGACAGTCGGTATTGCCGGTCGCCCACCAATTGCGCATCACGGAATTGGATCACCTCCCAGTTATCGGGGGAACCATCACCGATTACCGCCGCATTGGCCCCATTCAGCAATGCAGCCTCGCTAACACCCGACAATTCCCCGCGCACCAGCCGCAGTTCCACCACACCAGCATGATCATACAGCCCCGGTGCGGCCCGCATCAGCGGCGCAGTCAACTGCCCAATCACAGCAGGCGTGTTCAGCGTATCCAACAGTGCGTAATCCGCATCCTCGACCGCATTGAACACCGAAACCGTTCCCGGCCAGGGCGAAGCCGTCGCCGCAATATGGGGGGCATGATCCACCTCGTCCCCCTTGAGCAGCGGCAAATCCAGAAACAGTGGGAACACAGCCGTTGGCGCAGCAAACGGGGCAACCGTCGCAGGGGTGTCCGGCATTTCCAGCGGCACATAGCTTTCCCGCTCGACCCGCACACCTTCGGCCAGTAGCATCGTCCCGCTTTCCACCCGATCCAGACGGTATCGCACCCCATCATTCAGGCGCACCACATCCCCCGCCCCCAACGCGGACATGGACAAGGGCAAGGATAGCTTCACCGTATCCCGCGCCAGCCGCGCCTCGGCCAGCCAGCGTTCCACCACCTGCCGCCCTTCGGCCCGCGTCATGACCATTGGCATTTCCGAGGACGAAACCGCATGGCTATTTTCATCCGGCAAGATCGCCTCTTCTGCGATGGTTTCGAAATCCCCATCCGCCTCGACGAACCGCAGACGCACCCGCCCGGTCAGTTCACTTTCGGCGGCGCGGGTCCGGTCCAGCCCCAATGGCGTGTCTTCACTGACGGCCAATGCCGCTGGCGGAATATCGTGTGTCACCTTGCCATCCCGGCTGCGGAACTCCAGTGCGCCGTCCCGTTCAATCACATCGAAGCCAAAGCGCAACATCAACGGTTGCAGCGCCGCCCGTGCGGTTTCTGTTTCCTCGCTCAGATACCCACGGACAACGCCGTACAACTGATCCGTCTGTACCGCAGTCACACCGGATCGCGCGCAAATCTCGCGCACAACCGATGCCACAGATCGCGCCGCACCACGCCCATTCAGCCAATGCCCACGGGCATAGTTATCCCCATCGCTCCAGAGTGCGGTGTTGGCCGGGAAATGCGGATAAGGCCGCGCATCCCACGCCCAGACATAGGCGTTGGACAGATCCAGCATCGGCCCGCCGTATTCTGCTGACACAGGGTTCACGTTGGGATCGCCCCAATAGCCCAGAACCGCCCGCAAATATTGCATCTGAAGGAATTCATCCCGCCGCCCGTTGGAATATTTCGGCAAGCTGGATTCCGAAGATTTCGGGTCCAGAAACTTGTTCGGCTGGTTTGTCCCCTTGTCAATCGCGGCACACCCCAGTTCGGTGAACCAGATCGGCTTGGATTGCGGCACCCAGTCCGTTGGCAATTCCGACCGAACGCCGTTCACCCTGTTGTGGTGATCATTGGCCCACCAATTGCGCATATCCTTGTAACGATACACCCAAGGTTCACCATAAGCCCCATCGCTGATCGGGGTCCGAATTTGCGCCGCCTCGGCCTCGGTCGAATGGTAATACCAATCGAAGCCTTCGCCGCCCTCGATATTGCCGCGCAGATAAGGCAGATCATAAATCGACCCCGCCGCCTGCGCGTCCAGATGGGTATCCCCATCGCGCCAATCCGACAGAGGCATGTAGTTGTCGATCCCGACAAAGTCGATCTGGTCATCCGCCCAAAGCGGATCCAGATGGAAAAACACATCGCCTGTTCCATCTTGCGGGTGATAGCCGAAATATTCGGTCCAGTCCGCCGCATAGCCCAGCTTCACATCCGCCCCCAACAGGCTGCGCACCTCTGCCACCAGATCACGCAGCGCCTGCACGGTCGGGAAACTGCTGCCAGCCCCCCGTATTTGCGTCAGCCCCCGCATTTCCGATCCAATGCAAAACGCATCAACCCCGCCCGCCGCCGCGCACAGCGCCGCATTGTGCAGAACAAACCGGCGATAAGACCATTCAGCAGGCCCGCTATAGCTGACAGCCCCATCCGCCACCACGAAATCGCTGGCCGCCGCCGTGCCAAAAAACGCTGCGACCTCTGCCTCGGCTTGTACGGTGCCGTCCGGGCTACCGCTCATGCCCGGCGCTGCGGACAAGGTGATCCGCCCTCGCCACGGCAGAACGGGCTGTTCCTCCGCCCCATAGGGATCGTCCAGCCCATTCCCCGCCAGTTGATCCATCAAGATGAACGGATAAAACATCACCCGCTTGCCCCGCGCCCGCATTTCGCCCAGCGCCTGCACCACAGCTTGATCGGTTGGCGTACCGCCATACACAACCCGCCCGTCCTGCTCCGGGATCACCTCGGCGCTACTGCGCGTCACCCCCGCAACACTCCAGGGCATCCCGTCAGCGTCATATTCGGACTGTTCAACCATCGGGCGCACCCGGCAATCGCCACAGCGCAAGTCATCGCCAAACCAGCTAACAATCAGGGAAACCGCCTCACATCCCGGCAATTCACGCTCCAACTGGTCCAGCGATGTCACGAAATCCACCGCCCCAGACGGGGTGTTAACATTGACCTGTTTGCTTTCGCCCAGCCCGTATTCCACCACCGCCGGATCGGTCGCCAATGCGTATTCCCCCGTGCCGGGGATCAGCGCCACGCCCTTCACCGCCCGCGCCGGTTCCGCCAGATCGGTGCCTTCATACACACGATCCGCCCGCAGAACCTCGAAGGTGAATTGTGGCACCCGGTTGCCAAAGGCGGACAGGTCTAGATCCTCGAACACCACATACGCGGTTCCACGATAGGCCGGAACCATTCCCGCCCCTTCCACAGCTTCCATTTTTGGGTCCGGCAATTGGGCGGTGTCCCCCGGATACACGCGCATGTTCAAATCGCCAGGCGCGATTTCCGTCCCATCCGCCCAGATCCGTCCAACCCCATCAATCACCCCCTCGCACAGGGCTACCGCCAAACTGACGGTATAACGATATTCGCGGGTCGATGGCGTTGCAGGCGATCCCTTCCCCCCTCCTCCGCTGGTTGCCATATGCTCGGTAAACTGCGTGGTCCAGATCACCTGCCCTCCAACGCGCATACGTCCGAACAAACGCGCAATAGCCGCACCCTCGCCCGATCCGGTCAGACGAAAACGATCTACTCGTCCCGTTTCAACCGCATCCGCCCCATACCCTAGAAGCTTCTGGTCAATCATCCGACCGACCGTAGCCCCCACGAACCGCCCGGTCGCTGCCAGAGACAGCCCCATCACCGATCCACCAAGACTTCCCCCAACAGCCGCCCCGGCAGCCGACAGCAAAATCGTCGCCATCACATCTCTCCTTCTTGCGCCATGTCTGGAAATGCAAACCGCGCCACAATGCGCCGCCGCCACGGCAGGCTTAGCGGGCTTTCCACCACCGCATGTCTCGAATAGGCGTGTATGAAACTAGGGGCCGCGCCGACCTGCCCGGCAATCCCCAGATGTTTCGCAACCCCGCGATCCCGCATCCGAAACAACAACACGTCTCCCGGTGCATCATCGTTCAGGCTCTTGGGTGTCAGATGCCGCAGGGCCGCCCTCCACAAGGCCTCGTCCCCCTGTGGTTCTGACCAGTCGCGCGAATAATTTGGCACCGCTTCGGGTTCATCGCCCAACAACTCCCGCCAGACACCCCGCAACAGACCCAGACAATCGGTCCCGACCCCTTTTACACTGCATTGATGGCGATAGGGTGTCCCCAGCCAACCCCGCGCGGCTGTTACGATCAATTCGCTCATCTCCGGCTTCCCCCAGTCGCAGCGGCGGATACCGGCACCGCAAGCATCCAGTCGTCCCCCGGAATGTCCGGGAACCCCTGAAAGTTCACCAAATTGGCAAATTTCAACCGGCATGTTTCCATCCGCTTGTCACACCCGGCGGTCAATCGCACCCGCACGCCTGTAACCAACCCAGACAGCGGCGCCCACAGCGTCACCTCGCGCCAATCAGCGTGAACAACGTCCTGCTTGATTGATCCGCGTGTCCCCGCGCCCAAACCGTCCAGCACCTCCAAGACTCCACGCCGGAACCAACCGTCATCAAACCCCGGCACCGCATCAAACCGCAGCACAGCGCCCTCAACAGCGCTTACAATCACCTCGGTACGGTAGCCGGGCATATCCAGATCCTTGCCACAGGCAGCATCCCCCAGAACTGCCGCACAGGGTTTTTGATACACCCGCCCACCGGGACGGTTCAGCAAATCGGTCAGCCCCAGCAATTCCGCTTGAAAGGCGCTGCCACTGCGGCGCAATTCCCCAATCGCCCCGCGAAACTGCAAAGCCCGCTGCGTAACATCGGCCCAGTTCACCAACCAGCACCGTACCTCGGCCCCGTCATAGCGCCCGGTTTCGATGTCCACTTCGGAAATTGCGGCATCGCTTAATGCGCCCATCGCTTCGGTATTATCCACCGCCAGCCCAGTCCCCTGCTGCAAGGCCATCGCGGTCAGCCCGCTGCCCGCCCGGAACACCACATCCTCGAAGCGCAAATCGCCATCATGATCGGTAAAGCCCAGCACAACGCCATCGCGCCGTGTGACCGCCCAACAGCGGCACAGGGTCGTGACACCGCTGGACAGATGGGCCTGCATATTCTCGCTCAGCTTCATACGCGCACCTCGATTACTGGCACATCCGGCACTTCACCCGCTTGGAAACTGGCAACCGAGGACCGGATACGATCCGTGTCGAACCGCACCGGCACATCGAATTCATAGCCTGCGGTGATCTCGTCCCCTGCATTCGGGGCAAAACTCAGCGTTACAATCCCGGTCGTCACATCCACCTCGTAATGAATGCCTTCCTGCAATTCGTCGCCTTCAACGCCCAAACGCACGGTCCCCTGTACCGGCTTTTTGATCGGACGCGCATAGCCCGCACCGCCAGAACGGTAATGTTTCATCAGTTGGAACACCCGGCTTTCCCCATCACCCACGGCAATCACCTGATCGCCATAAGCCACCTTGGCCGAGGGCAGACAGGATTTGAAATCCGCCCAATCCTTCCAGCGAAACCCGTACATCTGGCCCTGACGCGCCTCGAAAAACCCGATCAGTACTTCGACATCATCCAGCGAACGCATCCCCATCCCGGCATCGTAATGCCGCCGTGAATGCGCCCAGGGCGTGTTACGTTCCTCATGGCCGTTAACCAACGCAACAATCTCGGTGCGCCGCTCTGGCCCCCCCACCGCGCCAAAGCTCAGATTGGCGGGAAATCTTACCTCGTGAAACTGCATATCAGCCCCCTTCGATCAACGAATGCGCTGGCTACGGCCCAAGGCCCGGCCCATCTGCGCCGCGATTTGCGACCCCGAGCGCCGGAACCCCTCGACATCCGGTGTCGTGATATTCATCACCACAGTCGTCGCCCCGCCGCCTTGCGCACGAACGCCCAGCTTGCCATCGGCCCCACGCGTCAGTGGCATGATCGCTTCCGGTCCGGCCTCGCCCATCAGCCCCATGCCGCCACGTATCGGAAAACTCACCGGCCCATTGACCACCCCGCCATTGGCAAACGGCATCACCCGACCTTGTGCAAACGATCCGCCATCGGCAAATGGCATCAACCCCGCGATCCCCTGCGCCAACAAACCGCCAAAATGATCGGTCACCGGCTTTACCGCCGCCGAATAGACCGTGTTCACCATCGCCTGCGCCACCGTCTGCAAGGCGTCCGACAGCTTCATCCCGTCCATCACCACCCCATCAAAGGCACGGCGCAGCCCACGGCTTAGTCCACGTTCCAACGCCCCCACATCGGCGGCGGTCGCGCTCATTGCCCCTTGCATCCGGCGCAATTCCGCCTCGAACCCCGCCGCCATACCGGACGCCGCCCCCAAAGAGGTCTCCAGCGCGTCCACCTGATCCTGAAACCCATCCAGCCCATCAATCTCGGTCATTTTCCGTCTCTCCTGTGTTTTCCGGGCCGGGTGCCGGGGGGGCAACCTGATCCGGGTAGGCCACCAGCAGTTGATCCAGCCGCGACCGCCCCAACGGGGCTGCGCCTGCACTCGTCCCCAACAGCACCCGCAGTTCCACCGGGGTCAGCCGCCAGAACGCCTCTGGCGACAGCCCCAACCCGCGCATCCCGGCCCGCATCAGCGCGGGCCAGTCAAAGCCGTTCATGCGCCCCCCTCGCCATGCCCTTCACCGGGCAAGGCAAAGGCCCGCGCTAGCAATTCCGCCGCCGCGCGGGCAGCGCCAACCGGGCCACCCGCAATGTCGGCCTGCGCCAGATCGGATGCCGCACCAGCCCAGCCACCCCCGCGCAAACCCGCCGCCAGCAACAACAGCACATCCCGCGCGGCAAACCGCCCGCTTTCAAACCGTTCAACCAGCGCCACCAGTGAATCCGCCCCCAGCGCCGCCTCCAGTTCCGCCAAAGCGCCCAGTGTCAGCTTCATCACCCGGCGCTGGTCATCCACGACCAGCGCCACCTCACCTGCCCAAGGGTTCGCCATCTCAGGCCGCCGCCGTAAAGGTCAGCGCCCCCGCCGAGGCCAGCGACAGCTCATAGGTCGCTTCCCCGTTATAGCTGCCCGCATATTCAATGCCGGTGATCTGGAACGCGCCCTCGACCACGCCGAAATTCGGGATAATCACCTGAAAGTCCGGCGTTTCCCCGTCAAAGAAAATCTGCCGCGCCCGTTCATCCGTATTGGCATCCTTGAACACACCGGACCCGGCGATCTGCGCGGATTTCACCCCCGCACCGCCCAGCAATTCGCGCCAGCCCCCCTGACTTTCCAAACTGGTCACATCTACGCTTTCCGCGTTGAAGCTGACCCGCGTTGCCCGCAATCCCGCGACCGTCGCAAACGAACCGTCCCCGGTCAGGTCCACCTTGATCAACAAATCCTTGCCATTCTGAGCATCCATCTCATTCACTCCATTGGTTGAAAAAAATCAGTTATCGTCGACACGCGCGCGGAACTTCAGATCAATCCGCCGCTCGCCGGTGCTTTCGCGTAGCGTCTGCGCCTTGTAGAAATTCAGCGCCACCAGATGCCCGCGCGACAGCACCAGATCGGCATCCACCAACGCATCGCAAATCGCCGCCGCCGCGTCCTTGGCCACGCCAAACCCTGCCGCGCTGGTATGAACGCTGACGGTGAATTCATGCTGTGCGCCCGCGCCGGTCATGTCGGATTTATCCCGCGCCAATTCCGGCCCCAGCGTCACATAGGTCGTGGGTAAGGTGCCGGTCGGGATCGCGTCATAGATATCGGTCCCCACCAAGGCGGCCACCGCCGCATCCGCCAGCAAATGATGATACACCGCCGTTTGCAGCGCGCTTGCTACTGCGTAACTCATGCTGCCATCTCCTCTTCGGCCAAACAGGTCAGATACCGCCCGCCGGGATCACGCTCGGCCACGGCGACAATGCGGAAAAATCGACCGCCCTCGCAAAAGCGTTGATCCACGCGGGGCCGCATAGACGATCCTTCGGGGGCGCCCCGCACCACGATCCGCCATGCGGTCCGTGACCGTCCGGCGCGTTCCGATCCGTGGCGAAACGACACTTCGGCCCACAGCAACCCCAACGCCGCCCAGCTTTGCGTAAAACCGCCCGCGCCATCGGCCACCCGTTGCGGGGCCTCCAGCACCAGCGCCCGGTTCAGATGCGGGGCATTCATGACATGCACCCGGCAAACGTGCGGAACCGTTCCAGCAGGCTGCTGACACCAAAGGGCATACACCGCCCCGACAACGCCGTTTCATGGCGGTATTCGTAATAATGCGCCGCCAGCAGCAGCACCGCCTGCGCCAGATCGGCAGGCAGATCGGACCATTCCGGCCCATATCCCGCCAGAAACCGCAGCCGTACCATTCCGCCCCCGGCAATCACCGGCAACAGCCCCGATACCGGACACAGGCGCGGGCGCTGCATATCGGGCCGCAACACATACCGCGCGGGGTTCACCACCGTTTCCCCGCCCGCCCTGTCGACCAACGTAACCGACGCCACCGCCGACACCGGGGCCACCGGCAGCGCCTGCCCGGACGCATCGCGCCAATGGCTCAGGCTCCAAGAAAATTCTCGCTCGATCAGCACCTTGCCGGTGCGTGCCTCGACCGCCGCTATCGCCGCCCGCAGATAGCTTTCCAGAACCGCGTCCTGCACGTTATCTTCGGCAAACCCGCTGCCCAACCGCAAATGGGCCTTGAACACATCCACCGGCAGCGCCCCTTGCGGCACTTCAGTCTCTTCGACTAACATCATGGAAATACTCCGCATTTTCCCTCCCCGCTCGCTTGGGGTCGGGCGCGCGCCGCCAGCGTTGCTCGAACGGAGGGAGCAGCTAGACAACGCCATAGTCCGGCAGCACGCACCCAGAGCCAGCCCACCTAAGGAACCAGCCCCCTCACCAATCGCTTACGCGATGGCAAAGCGCAGCAACTTGATCGCGGCGAAATCGCTCACATCGCCGCCGACGCGCTTGGTTGCATAGAACAGCACATGCGGCTTGGCGCTGAACGGGTCGCGCAGAATGCGCAAATCGGGACGTTCGGCCACCGTGTAGCCCGCACCAAAATCGCCAAAGGCAATGGCATCGGCCCCACTGGCAATATCCGGCATATCCTCGGCGATCAGCACGCGATAGCCCATCAGCCGCGCCGGTTCCCCGGCCGCCAGCCCGTCAGACCACAGGAACCGCCCGTCGCCATCCTTCAGCTTGCGCACCGCCCCGGCGGTTTTGGAATTCATCACGAATGTGCCATTGGCGCGATACTGCGCCCCCAAGTCCGACGACGCCGCAGGCGATCCCTGGCGGGATATGGCGGCGCTGTTCGAGGCGGCACGCTGCGAAATGGCGCAGGACTAGCGCCGTCTGATTTAACCAAAGGGAAAATGGGATGACCATGACCGAGCGAAAGGCTGGGACCGGGGAAGCTGTGTCTTCGGTTCAGGATGTGAAGTCTGCGATTGCGGGTTTCATGAATGAGTTCAAAGGCTTTCGGGCCAATGTGGATAAAAAACTTCAACATCAGGAAGAGCGACTGACCATGCTTGATCGTAAATCTTTTGCCCCTGCGCGTCCGGTTCTGGCCCATGCCGCCACAGTGGAAGCGCCGCATCAGAAAGCCTTTGATGCCTATGTGCGTCATGGTGACGATGACGCGCTGCGCGGGCTGGAGCTGGAGGGCAAGGCGCTGTCTGCGGCGGTGAATGGCGATGGTGGGTATCTGGTGGACCCGCAGACATCAGACACGATCCGCAGTGTGCTGAAATCCAGTGCCTCGATCCGGCAGATTGCCAATGTGGTGGCGGTCGAGGCGACGAGCTATGACGTATTGGTGGATCACACCGATGTGGGGCATGGCTGGGCCACGGAAACGGCGGCCAGCGCGGAAACCGGCACCCCGTCTATCGACCGTATCACCATTCCGCTGCATGAACTGGCGGCGCTGCCCAAGGCATCGCAACGGTTGCTGGATGATAGCGCGTTCGACGTTGAAGGTTGGCTGGCGGGCCGTATCGCGGACAAGTTCGCCCGCGCCGAGGCGGCGGCGTTTGTCAGCGGGGATGGCGTGGATAAGCCCACCGGGTTTCTGACCCATACGGCGGTGGACAATGATGTGTGGGCCTGGGGCAATCTGGGCTATGTGCCGACCGGCACCGATGGCGATTTCGGATCGGCGGATGCGATTGTTGATCTGGTTTATGCGCTGGCCGCCACCCGTGCGCTTGGCAGCATCGGGAACGTCACCAGCGACACTTCCCACAGCTCCAGTTCTGTCAGAACCCGCCGCCCATCCGCGCCCTTGGTTGCGCGTTTCGTGCGATACCCGATGGACAGCCCGTCAATCGCCCCCGCCGCAATCAGCGCGGCAGCCTCGCGGCCCTTGTCCACACTGTCCAGCAACCGGCCCCGCACATGCAGACCTCGCGCATCTTCCTGCACCGCGTCCCAGACCCCGATGGGCTGTGCCGGATCGTGCTGCCACAGCATTTTCACCCCGCGCTCAGCCCCTGCCAGCGCCGCCAATGACGCGCCATAAGCCCCGGACGCCACCACATCGCCGCCCTGATCGACCAGTCCGAACAGGCTGGCGTATCCTTCGATCCGCAGCCCTTCGACCACCATCTGATCCGCGTCGAATCGGCAGAATTTATGTTCCAGCCCGCTCTCCATCGCCACCCCCTAGGCTCAGGACTCATAACCAAAACATGACTGTTGCGGCGAGAGCGATGGCCGAGAGGAAGACTTCGGGGCAGCGGTCATATCGGGTGGCGACCCGCCGCC
>NZ_FXTO01000034.1 GCF_900182725.1 Thalassovita litoralis | reverse complement strand
GGCGGCGGGTCGCCACCCGATATGACCGCTGCCCCGAAGTCTTCCTCTCGGCCATCGCTCTCGCCGCAACAGTCATGTTTTGGTTATGAGTCCTGAGCCTAGTGATACTGGCTGAGCTGCTTTAGGTCTGTTTCCAGCGGCAGCGCCTTTTCGGCATGGTCCAGCAGACGGGCCTGCATGGTTTCGGCGGCCTGTGTCAGCGGATCGTTTTCGCACAGGCGCAAGGCCTGCAACGCGTCCATCAGGTGTTTGGCCACTTCATAGGTTCCGGCCCCATCCCGCGCGGTGGCGGCAAAGGCGGCTGTCACCAGATCGTCCGCCGTTGCACCGTGTAGAAAGATATGGGGATAACAGGGCGGTTCCGCATCAGGCAGGCGATGCGCCCAGTCCCAAAGCAGCCGTTCCATGCGCGAAATCGCCTCGATCGCGGTGCCGGGATCATTCACGCCGGGGGACATCGCCCGAGACGAGATTTCAGACAGGACCGTCAGGCCGAATTCGGCATCCTGTTCAAAGCTGCGCATATCACCGATCAAAAAGCAATTTGCGATCTGATGTAGTAAATCCTCTGACGGGGAACCGGAAATCTGGGCCATTTCACGCCCCTGCAAAACCACCTGTCCCGGTCCACGCGCGATATAGATGTTGACCCCGGCGCGGCGGGAGCAATCATCCAGTGCGCCCATGTCGATCACTTGGATGAAGCCCGATTTCGGGGCGGGCAAGGACGTGACGCTGCCGGGCAGGATCGTGTCCGGTGTCATCGGGTTCGCGCCCAGATCGGGGAGGTTGGCGTGGCGGCGTAGCACGGCGGCAGTACGGTGTTCGGTGACGTCCAGCGCGTGATCTAGGCTGCCAAGGCGGCTAAGGTGGTCAATCCAGCGCAGCATGGCCAGAATAACCAGTGTCACCACCACCACCGTCACGCCCATCATGATCACTGCCGCTTCGGGGCGGCTGAAATGGGTGCGAAACAGGATAATCGCCGTCAGTGAATACACAAATGCCCCGATAAACACCCCCAGCGCGTTTTGCGTGGTCGTGTCCTCTAGCAACAAACGATGCACGCGCGGGGTGGCCTGCGCGGCGGCGGCGCGGTGGGCGGATACCATGACGTTCAGCGAAAAGGTGGACACCGCAAGCATCGACGACGCCAGAATCGTCAGAACCGGCATCAGCGCGTCCGGTCCCAACGGTTCGGTCAGCGTATTGGGCACCAGCCATGACAGGGCGCTGGCAATGGCCACTGACAGCACGGCCAGCAGGGCAAACCCGGCCACACGCACCCACAGCTTGCGCGAGGTGCGCCGCAACAGGGTCAGGAATCGCGTCAGCGTCATTGTGGGGACCGGGGGATTGGCGGGTGATCGTCCAGATGCACCACGGCGGTATCCAGCCGGACCAGCCAATCATCCACAAGCGCAGTTTCCGCCGGGGTCAGGTGTTGGTGCCGGGGATAATGCGGGTGGGCGCGGTCATCCAGAATGGGGGCGTCCCAGCCATCGGTGGTGGCAAAGAAACGCTCTACCCCGTCTGGGCCAAATTCATGCAGATAGCCCTGTACAACCACATCCAGATAGCTAAGCAACACCGGATGGGCCATGCTGGGGGCACCATGTTTGCCCTCGGGGATTGAATAGATCGCCACTTCTGGCTGATAGGGCAGGGGGTGATCCGGCAGATCGGCCAGTCGGATGCGATCATAGGCGTGTTCGCGGGCATCCAGCGCCCGCCAATCGCCATTGGGAACCGGGGCAATCAGCCCGTCGATTTCACAATCCGGGTCTGGCACAGCGGTCAGAAACGCCACCGGGCGCAGCGCGGTATGCCGCCAGATGCGCCGCCAGCCTTTGGCCCGCGCGCGTTCGGCGTTGCCGTAATCATGGGTTTGCCTGTTTACAAGCGACCCGTATCCAAAGAAAAATACATCCATAATGCAGATAAATGCCTAGTGGTTGATCCATATCAATCCCAAAACAGTAACTTTTAGGCAGTTTCGAGCATCCACTGACCTAAGGGAAGATCGCTGTGCGCATCACGAAACGTACCAATATCGCTATCCGTGTTCTTATGTTTTGTGGCTCGAACGAAGGGCGGCTTGTGACAAAGTCCGAGATTGCAGAACGATGCAATGCGTCGGAAAACCATTTGGCGCAGGTGATCAACCAATTGGGCCAACTGGGCTATCTGCACACCCAACGCGGGCGCAATGGCGGGCTGCAACTGGGCCGCGCGATGTCTGATATCAAGATCGGGGACGTGTTCCGCCAATTCGAATCCAATGTGCCAATCGCGGAATGTTTTGCCGATGTCGATAACACATGCCCGCTGGTGTCGGCCTGCCGCCTGAAGGCGGCAATCGCGGGCGCAGCCGAAGCTTTCTATGCGCATCTGGATGGGATCATGCTGGACGAGCTGGTTTGCGGAAATCATAGGCTTTTGGAAATTATGGCACCTGTTGCGTGCCGTGCGTGAAAAACGACCTCTTGCCGTGCGAAGACGACTCGTCTAATCAGAATCACAACTGATCGGGAGAACCGGGTTCGCCGGTGCCGAAGGAGCAACCGCCCCGGAAACTCTCAGGCCAAAGGGACCGATCAGACAGGACAACACTCTGGAGAGAGGCGCGAAAGCGTCCGCCGAAGGGATAACGATCTCAGGCAAAGGGACAGAGGGGGCATCGGATTTCCGTCACATTTGTGGCGGGTATGATGCCGGAAGGGGGTAATGGCTCTGCCGGTTTGATGAAAACAGGGGATGCCATGAGCGATCTGAAAATTCTGCCGCTGGATGGGTTACACCGTGAACTGGGTGCCAAGATGGTGCCATTCGCGGGCTATGATATGCCGGTGCAATATGCTGCCGGGGTGATGAAGGAACACCTGCACACCCGCGCCGCCGCCGGGCTGTTCGATGTCAGCCACATGGGGCAGGTGATTCTGCGTGGGGCCGATTTTGAAACGGTCGCGCTGGCGATGGAAACGCTGGTGCCGGTGAATATCGCGGGTCTGGGCGAAAACCGGCAACGCTATGGGTTTTTCACGGACGATCAGGGCGGCATTCTGGACGATCTGATGCTGGCGAACCGGGGCGACCATCTGTTTGTCGTGGTCAACGCGGCCTGCAAAGACGCCGATATTGCCCATATGCGGGCCAAGCTGCCTGCGGGTGTGACGGTCGAGGTGATCGAGGATCGCGCATTGCTGGCGCTGCAAGGTCCCGCAGCGGAAACCGTACTGGCCGGGCTGAACCCCGCCGTGGCGGACATGACATTCATGGATGTGGCTACCGTATCGCTCTGCGGGGTGGACTGCTGGATTTCACGGTCGGGCTATACGGGTGAGGATGGGTATGAAATCTCGGTCCCCGTGGCACAGGCCGAGGAACTGGCCCGTGCCTTGCTGGCGGATGATGCGGTCTTGCCGATCGGGTTGGGTGCGCGCGACAGTCTGCGGCTGGAAGGCGGGCTGTGCCTGTACGGCCATGACATCGACACCGGCACCACCCCGGTGCAGGCGGGCCTGACATGGGCCATCCAGAAAATCCGCCGCACGGGTGGCGCACGGGGCGGTGGGTTCCCCGGTGCGGATCGCATCCTGTCAGAACTGGAAAATGGCGCTTCCCGCGCCCGTGTGGGTCTGCGCCCCGAGGGCCGCGCGCCCATGCGCGAAGGGGTGGCGCTGTTCGCCGATGCCGAAGGCGGCACGGCGATTGGGGCCGTTACATCCGGTGGGTTTGGCCCGTCCGTCGAAGCGCCGGTGGCGATGGGCTATGTCCCCGCCGATCTGGCAGCCCCCGGCACCCAGCTTTGGGGCGAAGTGCGTGGCAAACGCCTGCCTGTACAGGTGGCGGCGCTGCCCTTCGTGCCCGCCAATTTCAAACGCTAAAACACCGAACAGGGAGACACCCAATGAAATACACCGAAGAACACGAATGGCTGCGCGTCGAAGGCGATGTGGTCGTGGTTGGCATCACCGAACATGCTTCGGCCCAGTTGGGCGATGTGGTGTTCGTGGAACTGCCCGAGGTCGGCACGATGGTCGCCACGGGTGACGAAGTTGCCGTGATCGAAAGCGTCAAGGCCGCGTCTGACATCTGCGCTCCGCTGGACGGTGAAATCGTGGCGGTAAACGACGCCATCGTGGACGAACCGGGCAAGGTGAACGAAGACCCGCTGGGCGAGGCGTGGTTCTTCAAGATGAAGATCGACGACCTGTCGGCGTTGGATCAGTTCATGGACGAAGACGCCTATAACGATCTGATCGGCTGATCCTTTGACCGGGGATGCCCCCGCGCGCCCGTCGAGGGCGTACAGGGGCAGCCTTTGGCAAGGATATTTTTCCCAAGAAAGAACACACGCGAGGACCGCGATCATGGCCTTCAAGCCAACCGACTATCTGCCTTATGATTTTGCCAACCGCCGTCATATCGGCCCGTCGCCCGCTGAAATGGCGGATATGCTGCGGGTGGTCGGGGCGGACAGTCTGGACGCTTTGATCGAAGAAACCGTGCCGCGCGCCATCCGCGCCGAAGCGGAACTGAGCTTTGGCAAGGCGCTGAGCGAACGCCAGATGCTGAACCGGATGCGTGATGTGGCCAAGAAAAACAAGGTGCTGAACAGCCTGATCGGCATGGGCTATCACGGCACGGTCACACCGCCCGCGATCCAGCGCAATATTCTGGAAAACCCGGCGTGGTACACGGCCTATACCCCCTATCAGCCCGAGATTTCACAGGGCCGTCTGGAGGCGCTGCTGAACTATCAGACAATGGTCAGCGATCTGACCGGGCTGGAAGTGGCGAATGCGTCCCTGCTGGACGAAGCGACCGCCGCCGCCGAAGCGATGACAATGGCGCAGCGTGTGGCCAAATCCAAGGCCAAGGCGTTTTTCGTGGATGAAAACTGTCACCCGCAGAACATTGCCGTGATGCAGACCCGCGCCGCGCCGCTGGGGATCGAGGTGATCGTTGGCGCCCCCGAAGATCTGGACCCAGAAGCCGTGTTTGGCGCCGTGTTCCAATATCCCGGCACCTATGGGCATGTCCGCGATTTCACCCCGCAGATGGACGCGCTGCACGCGGCCAAGGCGGTGGGGATCGTGATTGCCGATCCGATGGCGCTGGTTCTGCTGAAAGAACCGGGCGCGATGGGGGCGGATATTGCCGTGGGGTCGACCCAGCGGTTCGGGGTGCCTTTGGGCTATGGCGGGCCGCACGCGGCCTATATGGCGTGCCGTGACGCATACAAACGCGCAATGCCGGGGCGTCTGGTGGGCGTATCCATCGACGCGCGGGGCAACCGGGCTTATCGTCTGGCGCTGCAAACCCGCGAACAGCATATCCGCCGCGAAAAAGCCACGTCGAACGTGTGTACTGCACAGGCGTTGTTGGCGGTCATGGCGTCCATGTATGCCGTGTTCCACGGACCGGACGGGCTGCGCGCGATTGCGCAACGTATCCACCGCAAGGCCGTGCGTCTGGTGCATGGGCTAGAGGAGGCCGGGTTCAAGGTAGAACCCGAAGCGTTCTTTGATACCGTCACGGTCGAGGTGGGACCGCTGCAACAGGCGGTGCTGAAATCGGCGGTGGACGAAGGCGTGAACCTGCGCCCTGTCGGCACGACTAAGGTTGGCATCACGCTGGACGAAGCCGTGGTGCCTGCCACGATCGAGGCCGTTTGGCGTGCCTTCGGGATCACCCGTCAGGACAACACACCGGGCGATTGGCGCCTTCCGGGCGCGGCGCTGCGGGAATCGGATATTTTGACCCACCCGATTTTCCACATGAACCGGGCCGAAACCGAAATGATGCGCTATATGCGGCGTCTGGCGGATCGTGATCTGGCGCTGGACCGGGCAATGATCCCGCTGGGGTCTTGTACGATGAAGCTGAACGCTGCGGCGGAAATGATGCCGATTTCATGGCCCGAATTTGCCGATCTGCACCCGTTTGCCCCTGTTGAGCAGGCGGCAGGCTATGCAGAAATGATCGGCGATCTGTCGGCCAAACTGTGCGACATCACCGGCTATGACGCGTTTTCCATGCAGCCCAACAGCGGGGCGCAGGGGGAATATGCCGGGCTGCTGACGATTTCGGCCTATCACCGGGCGAACGGGCAGGGGCATCGCAATGTCTGCCTGATCCCGATGAGCGCCCACGGCACTAACCCTGCCAGTGCGCAGATGGTCGGCTGGAAGGTCGTGCCGGTAAAGTCGATGGAAAACGGCGATATCGACCTGAACGATTTTCTGGAAAAGGCGCAGCAACATGCCGATACTCTGGCGGGCTGCATGATCACCTATCCCAGCACCCACGGCGTGTTCGAGGAAACCGTGAAAGAGGTTTGCGCGATCACCCATGAACATGGCGGTCAGGTCTATATCGACGGGGCCAATATGAACGCGATGGTGGGGCTGTCGCGTCCGGGCGATCTGGGCGGGGATGTCAGCCACCTGAACCTGCACAAGACCTTTGCCATTCCGCATGGCGGCGGTGGCCCCGGTGTGGGACCGATTGGGGTGAAATCGCATCTGGTGCCGCATCTGCCGGGCCACCCGGAAACCGGCGGGGCCGAAGGCCCGGTTTCGGCAGCCCCTTTTGGGTCGGCCTCGATTCTGGCGATTAGCTGGGCCTACTGTCTGATGATGGGCGGCGATGGTCTGACACAGGCGACCCGCGTGGCGATCCTGAATGCCAACTATATCGCCAAGCGGTTGGAAGGCGCCTATGACGTGCTGTACAAAGGCCCGACTGGCCGGGTGGCGCATGAATGTATTCTGGACACCCGCCCCTTTGCTGACAGCGCCCATATCACCGTGGACGACATTGCCAAGCGTCTGGTCGATTGCGGCTTCCACGCCCCCACGATGAGCTGGCCCGTGGCCGGAACGCTGATGGTGGAACCCACGGAATCCGAAACCAAAGCGGAACTGGATCGGTTCTGCGATGCGATGCTGGCCATCCGTGCGGAAATCGACGCGGTGGAAAAGGGTGATATGGATGCGGAAAACAACCCGCTGAAAAACGCCCCCCACACGGTCGAGGATTTGGTGGGCGCATGGGATCGTCCCTATAGCCGCGAACAGGGCTGTTTCCCGCCGGGTGCGTTCCGGGTGGACAAATACTGGCCGCCGGTGAACCGGGTGGATAACGCATGGGGCGACCGCAATCTGGTCTGCATCTGCCCGCCAATGGAAGACTACGCCGACGCGGCAGAGTGATGAGCGACAAACAAAAAGGCCTCGCAAAAATGCGGGGCCTTTTCTTTGGGGCTATGAGAAAGAGGGGATAACCTTTTTTGCGGATTAGCCTATTGCGTCAGCGGGGACAGGGCGGTGGCGATCCGGTCCCAGGTTTCCGCATTGGCTGCTGCCAGAAGATACCCCTGTTCGGTGCCGATATGGTATTCGCTGCCGTCCAGCATCCGTACATGTCCGCCCGCTTGCTGGCACAACAACACGCCCGCCGCATGATCCCACGGGTTCAGCACACCCGACAGGCAGAAATCCACCCCGCCCTGTGCCAGAATGCGGTATTCATGGCACGAACAGCGCATGGACCCGGTACGCAGAAATTCCGGCAGGACCGGGGCCAGTGCGGCTTGTTTGTCCTTGGGCAGCAGGTGGAAATGAATAACCCCCGACAGATCGGCCAAAGTACCACCAGCGGATACCGTGGCTGGACGGGGGGCGCGGCCCGCCCCTGCGATCATGGTGGGGGATTGATCGTCTGCGATCACCCAATCGTCCACCATCGGATCGTAAAGCAGGCCAAAAATCGGTTTTCCAAACCGCGTGGCCGCCAGAATAACCCCGAACAGCGGTACGCCATGCGCAAAATTCCACGTCCCATCCACCGGGTCGATGATAAAAGCCAGCTCCGCTTGTGCCGCTGTCTGGCGCAGGCTTGGGTCTTTGGCGGCGGCTTCTTCGCCGATCACCACGGCATTGGGAAACAGGTGCAAAATGCCCCGCGCAATCATCGCCTCTGCGGCTTCGTCGGCTTCTGTCACCAAATCCTGTGGCCCGGATTTCGTGGCAATCTGATGCGCGGACAGATTGCGGAACCGGGGCAGGATTTCGGTTTTCGCGGCACGGCGGACAAGGTTCACAAGGCTGGTCTGCTGGGCCTTGCTGATCGGGGTCAGGGGCAGGGGAAGCGTTTCGGTCATGGCTCTTTCAGCGTGATTCTGGGGGTGTCTATTGGGTGGCATCTGGCGAGGCCGGATGCAACGCGGCTATTCGCGCGCCCGCAGGAACTGGGCGGGGCGGGTGGCCAGTGACCGGCGGGCAAAGCCCAGACCGGCCAGCAATGTCGCCAGAACGCCCCCGGTTATAATCCCCAGCGCCGAGGGCCAGATGATTGCGAAATCGGTTTCCATCACGAAATGCGACACAGCCCAGCCGCCGGTGATACCCGCAGCCAGCGCCACCAACCCGGCCCCGGCCCCCAGCAATACCGCCCGCAGGGCAAAACTGCCCAGAATGCGGGCGCGGGTTGCGCCAAGGGTTTTCAGGATCGCAGCCTCGTAGGCGCGGGCGGGTTCGCCCGCCGCCGCCGCGCCGATCAGCACCAGAAACCCGGTCAACAGCGTGGCCGCAGCCCCCCATGACGTCGCCGAGGCAATGCCGTCCAGCATCACCGCCACCCGATCAATCGCATCGCGTACACGGATTGCGGTGATGTTGGGGAACTGATTGGCCAGATCGCGCAGAATGGCCGCTTCGGCCTGCGGCTCGGCGTAAACTGTGGCGATATAGGTGTGCGGCGCGCCTTTCAGGGCGTTTTCGTTCAGCGCCATCACAAAGCCCATCCCGGCGGTGGAAAAATCCACCTCGCGGAAGGATGTGATGGTGCCGGTGATGTCCCGGCCCAGAATGTTCAGCGTGATAGTGTCGCCCAGCGTCAGGCCGATTTCTTCGGCTTCTTCACGGGCAAAGCTGATTTGCGGCGGGCCGGTGTAATCATCCGGCCACCATGTTCCGGCAACGATTTTGGTGTTTTCCGGCTGGGCGGCGGCATAGGTAATGCCCCGGTCCCCGCGCACGACCCAGTGATCGCCAGCGACTTCGGCGGCGGGGCGGTCGTTGATCCGGGTGATAACGCCCCGCATCATGGGGGCATATTCCACGCGGCTGACGGCGGGATCATTCTGCACCCGATCCAAAAAGCCGGGCATCTGATCGCGCTGAATATCGACGAAGAAATAGGATGGGGCCACATCCGGAAGATTGCCGGAAATCGCGCGGCGCAGGTTGCCGTCGATCTGTCCCACGGCAGCCAGTACCGTCAGGCCCAACCCCAGCGACAGAACGACCGGCGTGGCCTCGTCTCGCAGGCCCCCGATGGCGGCAACCGCCCAACGCAACGCCGGGTGCCCACGCGTGGCCCGACGGGCGCGGCGCGACAGGTGGCGCAGGCCAAAGGCCGCTAGCGCCAGCACGGCCAGCGCGGCGGTGATCCCCCCCGCCGTCCACAGCGTCAGCGCCACGGTGCCGGAAAACAGCACGGCCACCCCAATCAGTGCGGCCAGCAGTGCTGCCGTGATGATCAGGAACGGCAGCGGCGGCAGCGCCTTGGCCCCGGCCATCGCATCGCGGAACAGGGTGGCGGCGCGAACCTCTTGGGTGCGGGCCAGTGGCCACAGGGTAAAGATCAGCGCAGTCAGCGCGCCATAGGTTGCCGCCTCGAACAACGGTTCGGGATAGAGCGCGAAAACCGCCGGAACCGGCAGTTGCGCGGTCAGGATCGGGGCCAGCAGCACCGGAACCCCGCCGCCAAGGATCAGGCCCAGCGAAATGCCCAGCAGCGCCAGCGCCCCGATTTGCAGGAAATAGGTCAGGAAAATCACCCGCCGTTCCGCGCCCAGACTGCGCAGGGTGGCAATGGTCGCTGTTTTGCCCGCCAGATAGGCCCGCACAGCGGCGGATACCCCCACGCCACCCACCGCCAGACCGGACAGGCCCACCAGCACCAGAAACGCGCCCAGCCGTTCCACAAAGGTGGCAATGCCCGGCGCGCCATTGCGCGAATCCCGCCAGCGCATCCCCTTGTTTTCAAAGGTTTGTATCGCGGTGGCCTTGGTGGCTTGCAGATCGGTGTCCGGCGGCAGGTCCAGCCGGTATTTGGTTTCATAAAGCGATCCGGGCGACAACAACCCCGATCCGGCCAGATCGGTGGTTTTTACAATCGTGCGTGGCCCCAGCCCGAACCCGGCCCCGGCGCTGTCGGGTTCACGGGTGATCACGGCGGTCAGGGTGAATTCCTGCGTTCCCAGCTTGAAACTGTCCCCGATGGACAGGCCCAGGCGGTCCTTCAGGATACGTTCCATCACGGCACCGGGAAGGGTGCCATCGCCCGCCAGCGCCGCATCCAGCGATATATCGGGATCCAGCCCCACGCGGCCCACCAGCGGATAGGCAACGTCCACCGCCTTGACCTGTGTCAGCCCGCGTTCATCCCCGACCACGGCCATAGACCGGAAATCCACGACTTCCGACACCCTGT
Source organism: Thalassovita litoralis (assembly GCF_900182725.1). Classification (GTDB taxonomy): domain Bacteria; phylum Pseudomonadota; class Alphaproteobacteria; order Rhodobacterales; family Rhodobacteraceae; genus Thalassobius; species Thalassobius litoralis. The sequence goes on along the minus strand of NZ_FXTO01000034.1, from coordinate 27,528 downwards.
CGGCATGGGTGGCCATCCAATTGCGTTCGTCCTGATCCGCGAAACGATAGGTGAATTCCATTTCCGCGTCCCCGCCCAGCAGGGCCGCGCCTTCGCGGGCCAATCCTGCCTCGATCCCGGCGCGGATGGACCCGACCCCGGCAATGGCGGCAACGCCCAGTGTCAGGCAGGCCAGAAAGATGCGGAATCCGCGCAGTCCCCCGCGCAGTTCCCGGCGGGCGAAACGGGCAGCAAGGCGCAGGCTCATTCTGCGGCCTCGGCCATCTGATCAATTTGGCCATCGCGCAGGCGGATCACCCGGTCGCAGCGCCGGGCCAGCTCGTCCGCGTGGGTCACAAGGATCAGCGTCGCGCCGTGACGATCACGCAGGCCGAACAACAGGTCAATGATGGCCGCGCCATTGGTCCCGTCCAGATTGCCTGTCGGTTCATCCGCCAACAGGATTTCAGGACGCGGGGCAGATGCCCGCGCCAGCGCCACCCGCTGCTGTTCCCCCCCGGACATTTGCGAGGGGTAATGATCCGCGCGACCTTCCAGCCCGACGGCGCGCAATTCTTCCATTGCGCGGTCAAACGCATCGCGATGCCCCGCCAGTTCCAGTGGTGTCGCGACATTTTCCAGCGCGGTCATGGTGGGAATCAGGTGGAAAGATTGGAATACCACCCCCATATGTTCCCGGCGGAAGCGGGCAAGCTGGTCTTCGCTCATCGCGGTCAGGTCTTGCCCCAGTGCGGTAATCCGGCCAGTGGTGGCGCGTTCCAGCCCGCCCATCAGCATCAGAAGCGAGGATTTGCCAGACCCGGACGGCCCGATCAGCCCCAGAGATTCCCCTTTGTGGACATCCAGCGTGATGTCGCGCAGGATTTCGACCAGTCCGGCATTCCCGTTCAGCGATAACCCCGCATTCGACAACGACACCACGGATTTTGACATGCGACTGACCTTTATCTTTAAAACACTGCTCTCATATGGGGGCGCGGTCGCGCAGGGCAAGGCGTTGGCGCTGCTTCTGTTTCTGGCTACGCCGGTTTATGCGCAACCTGCCGCAATTCTGGCCTTTGGTGACAGTCTGACTGCGGGTTACGGCCTGCCGGATGGTCAGGGGTTCGTGCCGCAATTGCAACGCTGGCTGACCGCGCAAGGGCAGGACCGGACTGTGATCAATGGCGGGGTGTCGGGCGATACCACCGCAGGCGGGCTGTCGCGGATCGACTGGGCACTAAGCGACGATGTGGGCGGCGTCATTGTCACGCTGGGCGGCAATGACATGTTGCGCGGTCTGGACCCGGCGGTGACGCGCGACAATCTGCGCGGCATTCTGCGGGCTGTGCAGGCGCGGGGGCTGCCGGTGCTGGTGGTGGGAATGCAGGCGCCGGGCAATTACGGGCCGGACTATAAGGCCGCGTTCGACGCGATTTATCCAGATTTGGCGGCAGAGTTCGACGCGTTGTATTTCGACAGCTTCTTTGCGGGATTGGGCGGCAATGATCCGGCTGCGTTGCAAGGGCTGTTTCAGGCCGATGGCATCCACCCCAATGCCGAAGGCGTGACCCGTATCGTCGCGGCAATGGGGGACACTGTGTTGGAACTGGTCGCCCGGATGGAGGACCGCTGACGATCCTAGCCCATCCCCCCGGTTATTCCCTTGGGCCGCGCGTCTGCGGTGCGGGTGGTGCAGATGAGTATTTGGGGCAAGATGAAAGGCGTTGTTGCGGTTCATTCATTGCCGCGTGCGCCCGGACAGGGGCGGCCCCGATCCCGAGGCCGCTTTGGGTAAGGCCGGATCAGGCCACGGCGATATTGGCGGCGATTTCGCGCCCGTCGCGGCCTTCTTGAATGTCAAAGCTGACTTTCTGATTGTCCTGAAGCGCCTTTAGCCCGGCGCGTTCCACCGCCGAGATATGGACGAATACGTCCTTGTTGCCCTGATCCGGCTTGATAAAGCCGTAGCCTTTGGTGGTGTTGAACCATTTCACGGTGCCAGTGGCCATTCCGTGCTGCTCCTGTTCATGCGTTGCCCGCATTATTGCGACAACCCGGCCTGTTAGCGACAGATCGAAGGGCCGGTAATCCCTGGCCGTGGGTCGATGGTGTAGTAACGTGGCGCACCGGAAGATGTGATTGGGTTTGGGGGAAATCAAGAGATAAATATCCGATGAAATCATTCTTGACTTTGCCATAGGCGTGTTCAAATAGACGCCGGTTTTCACGGCCTGCCGCGCCCGTTTTCGGAATGGTTTGGGACGTTGGCAGCCGCAGGAATTACCCCACTTTTGAAAGCTGTCTTTGGATGTCTTCTGTCCTGTCTTCCTCGGGCGATTTATCTGCCGATCGCCGCTATCAGTTTGCGCAGTCCCTTGCCGGTGCCGGGGATTATGCGGCGGCTGCCGATCTGATGGTGGAAACGCTGGCGCGTGTGCCGGGCTGGGCTGCCGGGTGGATGGCACTGGGCGATTGGGCCGAAGCCGCAGGCCGTGATGAACAGGCCGCCGGGGCATTTGGCCGGGTGCTGGTGTTGGATGCGGCGGATCGGTTCGGGGCAGGGCTGCGGCTGGACCTGTTGCGCCGCGTTCCCGTGGCCGAAGCCATGCCTGCCGCTTTTGTCGAAACCCTGTTCGATCAGTATGCCCCCCGGTTTGATACCTCCCTGACTGAAAAACTGCGGTATCGCGGGCCGGACCTGTTGGCCGCAGCCGTGTCGGGGCCGCTGGGCCGGGTGCTGGATCTGGGCTGTGGCACGGGGCTGATGGGGCAGGCGATTGCCGGGCGTTGTGAACGGCTGGAAGGCTGGGACATTTCGGCCGGAATGCTGGATCAGGCGCGGGCCAAGGGGCTGTATGATCGGCTGGAAAAACGCGATTTGGCCCGATTGGAACATGGTGCGGCCCGCTGGGATACGATTTTGGCGGCGGATGTGTTCATCTATCTGGGGGCGCTGGAACGCATTACCGCTTGGGTCGTTCACGCGCTGGCCCCCGGTGGGCGGTTCGCCTTTACGGTCGAAGCGGGCGAGGGCGCAGATGTCACCCTGCAACCCTCGCGCCGGTATGCGCATGGGGCGGATTATCTGCGCATGTTGATGGCGGATGCCGGATTTGGGGCGGTGCATCTGGAAACGGCCATATTGCGCCAAGATCGCGGTGCGCCGATTATGTCATATATCGTAACCTGTTCGGGGTTGCGCCGCGCCACAGATCAAACCGGGGAAGAGGCGGAGCTGGCATAGGGGTCTTGCAGGCCGCGCTCTGCGTCATATATTCCAACTAACAGATATATTCAGGAGCGCGACATGGCCTCGAAAAAACTGACATGTCTGGATTGTGGTCAGGTGAACCGCATCCCAGACGACAAACTGACCGCCGGGCCTAAATGCGGCACCTGCGGCGCAAAACTGATTGGCGGTAAGGTGGCCGAGGTGGATTTGGCCACGCTGGAAAAAGCCGCACGCAATGACGACTTGCCGCTGGTGGTGGATTTCTGGGCGCCGTGGTGCGGCCCGTGCCGGATGATGGCCCCGGAATTTACCAAGGCGGCTGGCGAACTGAACGGCGCGGCCCGTCTGGTAAAGCTGAACACCGAAGACCACCCTCACGCTGGGGCAAAATACGGCATTCGCGGCATTCCTACGATGGCAGCCTTTGCCGGGGGGCGGGAAAAGGCCCGTCAATCCGGGGCCATGCCCGCCGCTTCGATCGTGCAATGGGTCAGGACCGCCGTATAACGGCGGCCCTGTACCTGCGTCAGCCGAATGTGCGGGCCACGTCATACATGACGGGTTCAAAGTTTTTACACATGTCGTTGATGATACGGTTGCGTTTGCGCATTTCTTCGCTGCGCAACATCGCTTGGTAATCTTCGCGTTTTTCCCACTGGGAATAGTTGGCGATCCGGGTCTGGGCATCGTTCACATGCAGACCAGCCGCAATAAAGCCCGGCTGTTTCGAGATGAAATTTTCATACGCATCGGTCAGGGCTTCCAGCAAATCCTGACAGGTGCCGGGGGTCATCTCAAACGTGGTGATCACGGTCTGGAACGAATTATTAGCTGAAATCTTCGGCATGGTGGTCCTCCGCTTTGTGGCTCGCCGTTCCCAAGGCCAAGCCTAGCACCGGCATTCCCGCGTACAAAAGCGGAAAATGCCATGTCTGGCCCTGCGCAGTCGTAACCTAAGTTAACGGCCTGTTTACCTTTGCGCGCGATGCTGCCGGGGTTGGAGGGTTGCCTATGCGCCTTTGGCCGGGACTGGGAATTGCGCTGTTTTGTTTTCTGGCCTCTCCGGTTTTGGCGGGGGCGTGGCAACGTGAAAAAGGGCGTTGGTTCATGTCCACCTCGTCCAGCTTTACCATTGGGGAATATGGTTATCGTGGCTATTACGGCGCATATTATGGCGAATATGGACTGACCGACACGCTGACGCTGGGCATTGATGCGGGCGTGTCGGAAACCGGGGTGGCGACGGTGCTGTTCTTTACCCGGCAGCCAGTGTGGCAGGGCAAAAAGGGCGGGCGGCTGGCGCTGGAAATTGCCAGCGGCACATCGGGCGGAATGCCTGTTGTGCGTCCGGGCCTGTCTTGGGGGCAAGGGCTGCAAACCGAATGGGGACCGGGCAGGTTTGCGATTGATGCGGCGCTGACCCAAAACATGACCACGGGTATCTTTACCTATAAGGTGGATACCACCATTGGGATTTCCCCATCTGACCGCTGGAAGGCGATCATGCAATTTCAAGCGGAATTTTCACCGGGGCTGAGCCAAAGCCTGAAAATCGCGCCTTCGGTTGTGATGCGGGTGGGAAAGACGACCCAACTGGAACTGGGCGTCAGCCAATCGCTGTTGGACGGTGGTCAGACCGGGGTGAAGCTGGGGCTGTGGATGGATTTCTGATTTTTGTGCGACGGAACGCCCCGGCGGTATCGTATCACATGGAATTGAACCCAAAACAGAAAGCGACCCATGTGATTCCGAGTATCCCTGTTCCTTGCCCTGATCTTTGCCGCTGCGATCTTCGGGTTTTTCTATGCGTGGGTCTGTTCTACCATGTGGGGCTTGGACCAATTACACCCTGCCACAGCCATCGAGGCGATGAACGCCATGAACCGCAGTGTGCGCAATGTGGTTTTTGCCCCTGCCTTTTTCGGTACGCCAGTGGTGCTGGCGGCTGTGGGCCTGTGGGGGTATCGGTTGCAGCAGCGGGCGACGGCCCTTTGGATGGGGGCTGCGGCGCTGGTCTATCTGGTGGGGGCGTTTTTACCGACGGTCATGGTGAATGTCCCAATGAATCAGGCGCTTATGCTGATTGATATGGCGCGCGACAATGCCGCTTTGCAACAGGTCTGGGGGGACTATTCTGATCGCTGGCAGGTTTGGAATATCGCCCGCACGCTGGTATCGGGCGTGGTGCTGTTATTGGTCGGGGCAGGGCTGATGGCATCCCGTCCTCTTGCTGTGTCGGCGCAACCTGCTAATCCTGCACCATGAGCCAAAACACCCAAGATCCGATCCGTCCCACCGATGACGAAGCCCGCGCTTTGGCCCGTCATCTGTTGCAACAGGCCCGATTTGCCGCGCTGGCCGTGACGGACCCGGATACCGGAATGCCCTATGTCAGCCGGGTGGCGTTGGGGACGTCCCCGGCTGGGCAACCGCTGACGTTGATCAGCGGCTTGGCCCTGCATACCCGCGCCTTGCGGGCTAACCCGGCCTGTGCCTTGCTGGTGGGGGAACCGGGGGACAAGGGCGACGCTCTGGCCCATCCGCGATTGACGGTGCAGGCCAGCGCAACAGCCCTGCCGCGCAATTCCCCTGAACATGCGGAAATGGCCGCGCATTACCTGCGCGACCATCCAAAATCCAAATTGTACCTGTCACTGGGCGATTTCGGCTTTACCTTGTTCACCCCCACACGGGCCTATTTGAACGGTGGCTTTGGGCGGGCGTTTATCCTAAGTCCCGCCGATTTGGGGCTGTAATACCCCGGTCTGGTCTGGTCGGGATTAATAATTATCCATCCGCACGGTCAGGGCCACCTGACCGTCCAGCGCCTCGGGCCAGTTCAGTTCAACACGATCCCGGTTCGTGCCTGTCTCGGTTGAGACATAGGGAAAGGCATAGGTCGTGGCCCCGCCGCCATCCCGAATGCGGGATCGTGCCACCACGCCCACCACGTTCTGCGCATAGCCCGCAAATGGCAGCGGCCCGGCACAATTGACCGACCATGTTGTGCTGGTGGAACCCTGATCGTGGTCGATCACCGCCGGATTCTGCATTCCCTGTTCAATGCCGTTGAACATGTTCCCTTGCACCAGAATATTGCGCATCCGTGTACGATCCATATCGGCAAAGGACGTATCAATCGCCTCGACCCGGTCCAGATTGCCCTGCATGGATCGGAAAATATTGCCGGTGATGTTCAGGCCGGTGATGAAATGACCCACCCCATGCGGTTTGACCACGATGAACTTGAACCATTGCGCGGCACCGATCGCTTGGAAAATATTGTCGGAAATGCTGAGCGCACTGAACGAATATTCATTGTTAAACTCCGGTTCGGGGTCGTGTTCATTGGTCCATTCGATCGAACAGTTATCCACGTAATTCCCGGTGATCGTCGCGCGGTTATGCGAACTGGTCAGGATCAGCCCAGCCGTGCGCAGGCCGTCTGGGGTATCGTCGCCCTGAAACCAATGATTGCCGCTGATGATGGAACTGGTCCCGCCCATAACGGCAAAGTGCCGGAAACGGGTAATCCGATTGTTCCGCAACTTCACGTCATTGGCATTGGTGTTCAATGCGATTGTGGTACGTTGCGCGGCCGGTGTGCCACCTTCGTTGGACAGGAACTGACAGCGATCAATCAACATCCCTTGGCAACCTTCGCCGATGCTGGTCAGCCCGCGATCCTTGGGGCTGGTAAAGAAGCAATCTTTCAGGTGAAAGGTCAGGCCAGCAGGTGCCATGATGATCCCGCTGGAACGCCCGCTGCATTGGAATTCAATATCGGCCATCGAAAACTTCGACAGTTTGGCAAAGCCGGTGAAGTCCAGCATATATTGATAGCGCGCGAAATAATAGGTTTGGGTGCCGACCGCATCATACAGCGGGCGCGACAGGGTCAATTGCTGCGTCGCCACGTTTTTCGAAGTCACATAAACTTCGCGCCCAACGCCATTGGCCCAAACCCGCGACCCAACCGGGATATTCGCCACGTTGGTCACATTCGTCAGCGTATAGGGGGCCGTTGTGGAATATGTCCCGACAGAGGATACGTTCACCGTCTCCCAGTTTCCGCTGTCCGCCGCATAAAACTGCCCATTTCGGATCACCCGGCGCTGCGCATATTCGGTGCGGTTCGGCACGATGGCCTGCATGTCGATGGGGGCGCTGATGCTGATCCGCCGTCCGCACAGGTCCAGCGATTCATGATCGGCATTGTTCAGCAGCGATTGGAATGCCTTCTTAAAGGCCTGTTCTTCATCCCCAAACGCGTCGATATAGGCGGGCAGGTTGAAATTCTGCGTCAGCGACAGGATCGCCGCGTCGGGCATGGTCACGGTGCCTTCGAACCGGACACGGTTGGTAAAGGTCATGGTGTCGCTCAGGTAATAATTCCCGGCGGATACCAGCACCACACGCCCGTTGGCGGCAGTATCGGCGGCCTGAAACGCGGCCAGATCGTCGGTGATGCCGTTGCCCACCGCGCCATAGTCGCGCACATCCACCCAATCCAGCATGGACCGCAAATAGGCTTCGGTGATGTCTTCAATCTGGATGTCGTCGATCCGCACGACGCCACCATTCGCGCCGGTCAGGTCCAGCCCGAAATGCCCGTAAGCCACCGGATCGGGCCACACCAGATCCACCCCGCCACGATTGCCGCTGCCGACGATGGTGCTGACCTCGATCACCTGACCATAGCTGGTCAGGGCTGTAGCTGGTCCTGCTTGTGTCAGGCCGGTCACATGGGCGTCCCCGGCATCCCCCGGCCAGCCCGCAATACGCACCGAAGGCAGGTTGCCGCTGACGGCCTTGATCCGTGCCGTGATGCGCAGATAGCACCCCGGATAGATCGGCGTTTCCCCCATGTAGCGCAGGCGTTGGGTGGTGTCGGTTTTTTGCAATTCCAGACAGCCGCCAAAATCCTGATCCGCCGGAACAAAGGCCGCGTTCACCGCGTTGTCATAGGTATCCGATCCGGGTGTGCCATCGCCGCTGGACCATTGATCCAGCCCCAGCGCAAAAGCCGCCGGGGTAAACACCACACCATCGGTAATTGCCTTGTTCATTGTGTATCCTTTCCTCTGCCCGGTGGATGCGGGGCGCATCGCATTGGGAAAAACCACGTTCCGGGGTGACGCCCGGACGACAGGGGAAATATCAAACAAGGGGTTAATGACGGCTGAGAGCACCGTGACGATGCCCGTTGCGCAACGTGCGGGGCAGCCAACAGAAAAGGCCGCACCAAACGGCGCGGCCTTCATCGTGTCGTAAAACTGTCGGTTTAGCCGAGCAGATCGCCTGCCAATGCTTTGTCGATCAGCGCAATGGTTTCCTCGACACCATAGAGCGCGATAAACCCGCCAAAGCGCGGACCTTGCGATGCGCCCAGCAGCACCTCGTACAGCGCCTTGAACCAGTCGCGCAGCGGGTCAAAACGATCACGGCCCACACCATAGACCACCGATTGCAGCGCCTCGTCGTCCAGCGCCCCGTCATAGGCCGCCAGTTGCGCCCGCAAATCTTCGAGTGCTTCGCGTTCCAGATCGGTCGGTGCGCGGAACACTTTGTTCGGTTTCACAAAATCATTGTAATAGCGCACCGCGAACCCGGCGGCCTGATCCATATCGGCATTGGTTTCCGGCGACGCGTCGGGCGCATAGCGGCGAATAAAGCCCCACAGCGTTTCCTTGTCCTCGGCCCCGGACACAGACGCCAGATTCAGCAGCATTCCGAACGGCACCACCATTGTCGAGGCAGGCGGATTACCGTTGTGGATGTGCCAGACCGGGTTGTTCACCTGCTGCGCGGCATCCTGATCCGGGAAGGCGCGCAATTGCTGGTGATATTCGTCCACCGCTTTGGGGATCACATCGAAATGCATCCGCTTTGCTGTCTTGGGCTTTTGGTACATGAAATAGGACAGCGATTCAGTGCTGGCATAGGTCAGCCATTCATCAATCGTCAGGCCGTTGCCCTTGGATTTGGAAATCTTTTCACCGTTTTCATCCAAAAACAGTTCATAGGTGAAATGCTCGGGCTTCTTGCCGCCCAGAATTTCACAAATCCGGTCATAGATCGGCGTGTTGGTGCTGTGATCCTTGCCGTACATTTCAAAATCCACGTCCAGCGCGGCCCAGCGGGCGCCGAAGTCGGGCTTCCACTGCAATTTCACCTGACCGCCGGTCACGGGCAGGGTCCATTCCTTGCCGTCTTCGTCGTCAAAGGTGATCGTGTAATCCTGTGCATTGACCTCTTTCATCGGCACATACAGCACCCGCCCGGTTTCCGGGTGGATCGGCAGGAAGATGGAATAGGTTTGCTGACGTTCCTCGCGCAGGGATTTCAGCATCACTTTCATGATGTCGTCATAGCGTTCGACCGCCAGTTTCAGCACAGCGTCGAACTGGCCCGATTTATAAAATTCGGTGGCCGAGTAGAATTCATATTCGAACCCGAACGTATCCAGAAACCGGCGCAGCATGGCGTTGTTGTGATGGCCAAAGCTTTCGTATTCCCCGAACGGATCGGGGACGCTGGTCAGCGGCTTTTGGATGTTAGCGTGCAGCATGTCCTGGTTCGGCACGTTGTCCGGGACTTTGCGCATCCCATCCACATCGTCGGAAAAACAGATCAGGCGGGTGGGAATGTCGCTGATCAACTCAAAGGCGCGGCGGATCATCGTGGTGCGGGCCACCTCGCCAAAGGTGCCGATATGCGGCAGACCCGACGGGCCATAGCCGGTTTCAAACAGAACATATCCCTTCTCGGGTGCCTTCTTTTCGTAACGCTTCACCAGTTTCCGGGCCTCCTCGAAGGGCCAGGCTTTGGATTTCAGGGCGGCGTCACGCAATTCAGACATTTCGTTCTCCAACAGGAATGGGTCCGCCCGCGCCCCATGCGCGGCAGACCGCCGCTTCCTATTGCGACAGGGCCGCGCAGTCAATATTCTGCGCTGCAACAGTATCGTTTATGATCAATCAGGAAACAGCCATGAACCAGCCCGATCCAGACGCCCACCCGCTTAGCCCCCAGGATTGCCTTGTGGCGCTGATGATTGCCGTTTCGGCATCGGATGAAAACCTGCGCACCTCAGAGTTGGTAAAAATCCAGAATGCGGTGAATCACCTGCCGGTCTTTGCCGATTATGACATTGATCGCATGAATGTGGTGGCCCAAACCGTATTCGATCTGTTCAGCGAAGAGGACGGGCTGGACGCCCTGTTCGGCCTGATCCGCGAAAACCTGCCGGAGAAGCTGTTTGAAACCGCTTATGCGCTGGCCTGCGATGTGGCCGCCGCCGACGGCACCCTGCGCGAGGCTGAATTGCGCCTGCTTGAAGAAATCCGCTACGAGCTGGACATCGACCGCCTGCACGCCGCCGCCATTGAACGCGGCGCCCGTGCCCGGCACATCAGCCTGTAACACCGTCGGCTCAGGCTCAGGGGGCTTTGCCCCCTGATTTGCCTATCCTTCGGGCGGTGTCACGGTCAGGCTGGCCCCACCGCCTTCTGTTTCTTTCAAACTGACAGCGCCGCCCCCGGCTTCCAGTTCATAAATGACAGCCTCGCGGGATTGGTATTGGTCGATCATATACAGGCCAAATCCGATGGCCACGGCGATCAGCAGGGCGACCGCTACGGAAAATCCGGTACGCATTTGAGAACTCCTTTCTTGGTTTCGCTTGGGGGCATAACGATGTGACCACCTCGCGGGTTCCCGAAAAAATCTGGGAACTGAAACCGGCGCGCGCACGTTGACCCGATAAGCCAACGACGGAAAGGAATTGAATCATGGAATATGGGATTTTCGGGATTTTTGTCCTGATTGCAGATATTTACGCCATTGTACAAACCATGACCAGCCGAGCTTCGGCGCTGGCCAAGGTGGTCTGGACGCTGGTCGTTCTGATTTTGCCGGTGCTGGGCTTTATCGCGTGGCTGGTTGCCGGTCCGCGCAATGCCCGCGCCGCGCTTTAACTGCCATACAGCAGCCCCCAGCGTTCGATCAGTGCTTGTTGCAGGCGCTTGGCCTTGCGGTTCCAGCTTCGCCCCCCCTGCGGGCGTTCGCGGTCGGCTTTGCTCAGTTGATCCCGATGCGCTGTGTCGGCGCTGAAAATCGTGAAAACCAGATCGGTGCCATCCTGCGCGGTCATATAGCCCGCCAGCGCGGATACGAAATTCAGCGTTCCGGTCTTGGCCTTTACCTTGATTGGATGCGCCTTGACCGGGCGGCCCTTTTCATCGCGCAGCGGGATGTCCTTCATCAGATCGCGCAGTGGTCCGCTTTGATAGGCCGCAACCAAGGCCCGCGTCATATCTGCTGCCGACAGGCGCGACCCATCCCCCAGCCCGGAATGATCCACCAGTTTTGCAGCGCTCATGCCCAGCGTGTCCTGCGCCCATTGGCTCATTTCACGGGCCGAATCCCGCAGCCCACCGACGTGGCCCAATCGGGCTTGTGTCGCGCTCAACCCCACCAATTCAGCGGTCAGGTTGGTGGAATATTTCAGCATATCGCGCAGGATATCCCGCAGTGTGTCGCTTTCATGGGTAATCAGCACCGTTCCCGCAGGCAGGGCCGTCACCACCTGTTCTGTGGGTAGGGTAATCCCATGCGACCGCGCAAAACTGCGGAACACTTGTCCGGCATAAATATCGGGTCGTCGCACGGGCAACCACCGCGCCCCGCCTTTGCCCAAGGCGCTGTTGGCCACGGTCCATTCGTCAATCCCGTTGCGATCCCGATAGGTATAGACGGGCAGATCCCGCGCTATGATCCGCATCGTCGCCATCTGCACATCCGGGCGATAGCGTTCAGACCGCGCGTCCATCGTCACGCCCCAGCCTTGCCCGGCGCGTTTCCATTCAAAATGCACCCGGTTGAAATTCAGCGACAACCCCGACAGTGCCGGGTTATAGCCCACATGTTCCGGCTGCTCCGTGTCGATTTGCCGGGCATAGGGCAGCGCCCCGCCCCAGACCAGAAATTTGCCTTTGACCGCCAGAATGCCCGCTTTCTTCAGGCGTGCCGCCATATCGGCCAGATCGTCAGTGTCCAGCGTTGGATCGCCTCCGCCCGCCAAAACCAAATCGCCCTGCACCGTGCCATTTTGCACCGGACCTGTGGCAATCAGCCGGGTGCGGAACCGATGCGCCGCCCCCAGATGCGCCAGCCCATACAGCGCTGTTACCGATTTTGTCACACTGGCAGGCGGCAGCCCTGCCTGTGCCGCATGGGTTTCCAGCACCAGCCCCGTTTTGGCATCGGCCACGGCAAAGGCCACATCACCGCTTAGCCCCGATTGTGCGATCAGCGCCTCGCCCCCCGGAAGGGTGCGTTTTTGCAAACCATCCGGGCGGGGATGAGGGCGCAACGACAGGGCAGGGGGGGCGGCCAGCGCGGGGGCAGACCCCAGCAACGCCCCTGCAACCGAGGTCAAAAAGAACCGTCTTGAAATATGCAGACTCATAATGCTGACCCTAACCTTGGCCCATCCTTTGAAACAAGCGCCGAAACCACCACACAGGCAAGTAGGTGTGCCGCAGATGGCGGGCGAAATCATGAACGCGGTGTGAATAAATCGGGATCAATTCGGGGGAAAAGTGATGGATTGTTTGCTAATTATCTCCAGTCGCCCCGTTTGCGGATTTCTGTCGACGAATGGTCAACCATTGGTACATTCAGAAAGCACCAGCTTGGGGGGCTGCTATGCCCCAAAAGCTGGCTTTGTGACTTGCGCAAACGGAAGTCGCTGAACACCCGCGCAGTTTTTGACCCCCGCGCTGAAATGCGCTGCCCCGGACGCGCCAACACCCCCACCGGGACGTGGCACATGATCCATTCCCAATCCTGCCATTGGCTGAATTGCACCAGATTATCCGCGCCCATTAACCAGACAAAGCGCACGCGCGGATAAAGCCGCTGTAGCCGGGCGATGGTCTGCGCGGTGTAACGGGTGCCAATCCGGGCCTCTATATCGGTGATGGTAACGCGCGGATGCTGCATCACCTGCCGGGCATGGGCGATCCGCTTATCCATTCCCGCCGGGCCGCGTTCCTTGAGCGGATTGCCGGGGCTGACCAGCCACCAGACCTGATCCAGTCCGAACCGTTTCAACGCTTCGCGGGTGATATGCGCATGACCTTCGTGGGCGGGATCGAAAGACCCACCCAACAGCCCGACAACCTGACCGGGCGGCGCAAAAGGTAACGCGTGGCGCATTTTCCCTCCGAAACAAGCCTTCCCGTGTCTAAGCCCCCGGATTGGTTTGTCAATCACCCTGCTTGGACAGGGATGCGCTCCGCGCCGCCGCTTAGTCCTCGATCATATCCACGCGGGTGGCGTGGCGTCCGCCCTCGAACGCGGCGTTCAGGAAGGCGTCCACGATATCCAGCGCCAACCCCTCGCCGATGACACGCGCCCCAATAGACAGCATGTTGGCGTCATTATGCTGGCGGATCATCCGGGCCGAAAACGTATCGCTGCACACCCCGCAGCGAATGCCCTTCACCTTGTTGGCGGCCATCATGATGCCCTGCCCGGTGCCACACAGGATAATTCCCAGATCGGCCTCGCCCACAGCAATCTTTTGCGCGGCGGCCTGTCCATGTTTGGGGTAATGGGTGCTTTCCGGGGTCATTGGGCCAATATCGTCGACCTCCCATCCCTGCGCGGCAATATGATCCGCAATCGCCCGCCGCAGCGGAATAGCGGCGTGATCGCTGGAAAGCACGATACGTTTCGAAGTGGTCATCAAGGAGATCCTGTGTTGAAGGGCAGGGCGACCGCGCCGCCCGCATATTCAGACCCTTATAGATACCACAGCCCGGCCCAAGGTCCAGACATTGACGAAACCGCCGGTTTTTCTGGTCATGGTGGTTGGCCTGACCCCGGCGGATGGCCCGGTTTGGTTGCCGGGGTGCGCCCCGCGCGTCGTGCCCGCAAACCCATGTTTCTGTCCTTGGAACGACATGACAGCTTTCGTCATTTGAGCAGGCAATCAGCCAAGGCTATGATCGTAGCATGTTGAAACCAAGGAATTTTCCTTATGACCAAATCATTTTCCCTTTCCGTTTTGGTCGCCGCCCTGTCCGCCGCAGCCGTGACCGTTCCCCTGGCTGTCTGGGCGGAGTTCAGCATCACTGGCCGGCAGGGGGTGAGTGCCCTGCCGGCATTTTTCCCGATTTTCCTGACGGTTGCCGTGTGGTTGCGGTGTTCCAGCTCCACGAACCGCGCCGCAACTGTCACCTGTTTGGTCACAGCAGGGGCATGGTATGGGCTTTTATGGTTTGCGGCCCTGACACAGCCGCATATCGGTGGGTTTGCCACCGCTTTAGCCCGCGCGGTGTCTGAATTGTTATATTCCGCTTCGCCTGTTGTGTTGGTTGGGATTGCGGGGGGCGTGGCCTGTCTGGGTTTGATGATGTCCGCATCTCCGGTTCGGGGGCCTTTGGACTGACCCCATCTTTCCGCCTCCGGGGCATCGTCATATTGAACCGGCCCGCCCGTGGTGCAACTTGGGTGGGCCGGATTCAACGGATTGCACCAATCCGGCAACGCAGTGGCGGCGATCACAATGCGACTCAACAGGTGAACGCGCACAGTAGGTCGGGCCAGCGAAAAAGCGCTGCGCCGGAATTTGGCGCCGAAGCGTCGCCTTTCGGAAACCCGCGACTGCGTTTTTTCCGCCCCGCCCGTATTTTCGACGCAAAGGGTCGCAATCAGGGCATTGTTCACGCATTTCCCTGCCGTATACCGCTGAAAACGACTTTTTCCAGCAAGGGACTACGCACCGCGATGAACAGTTTCGCCCTGACCGTGAAATGCAAATCGACCCGAGGCATCGTTGCCGCCATCGCCAGTTTTCTGGCGGATCAGGGCTGCAATATCGCAGATTCGGCCCAGTATGACGATTTTGAAACCGGCAACTTTTTCATGCGCGTCAGTTTCCGCAGTGAAAAAGGCGTGGCGCTGGAGGGGCTGACAGATGCCTTTGCCCAGACGGCGGCGGATTTCGGGATGGATTATGCCTTCCATGACGAAAGCCAGAAAATGAAGGTGGTGCTGATGGTGTCGCGCTTCGGGCATTGCCTGAACGACCTGCTGTACCGCTGGCGCATCGGGGCTTTGCCGATCGACATCGTGGGGGTGATTTCCAACCATCTGGAATATCAGAAAGTCGTGGTGAACCACGATATCCCGTTCCACTACATCAAGGTGACGAAAGACAACAAAACCACCGCCGAAGCGCAGCAAATGGCAATCATCGAAGAAACCGGCGCAGAGCTGGTGGTGTTGGCCCGCTATATGCAGGTGTTGTCCGATGAAATGTGCAAGAAAATGTCGGGCCGGATTATCAATATCCACCACTCCTTCTTGCCCAGCTTCAAGGGTGCGAACCCCTATAAGCAGGCGTATCAGCGCGGGGTGAAACTGATCGGGGCAACAGCGCATTACGTGACCGCCGATCTGGACGAAGGTCCGATCATCGAACAAGACACCGTGCGCGTCACCCATGCCCAATCACCCGAGGATTACGTCAGCCTTGGCCGCGATGTCGAAGCGGCGGTTCTGTCCCGTGCGGTACATGCCCATATCCATCACCGCACTTTCCTGAACGGCAATAAAACCGTGGTCTTCCCGGCCTCGCCGGGGTCTTACGCGTCCGAACGTATGGGCTGACCTCAAAGGGGGAAGGGGGCGCTGCCCCCGTCCCTGCGGGATATTTTCCCAAGAAAGAACAAGCAGAATGCCCCTTCTGCGCTCTCGTTTCAGGTAAGAGCGAGATTTGCGGGGGGCGCTGCCGCTGGCTCTTTCTTGGTTCAAATATCCATTGCGCAACCGTCAGGCCGGGCCGGACGTTTCCGGCGTGGTTCAGGGCTTTGGCACCGTGTCGATTTCAAATTGCAAAAACGCGGGCGCGGGTTGTGCCTTTTTCTTGCGGCTGGACAGGCTGACAGCGGCGCGGGTGGTTTGGCCAAACCCGGCTTCGTCCAGTAATCCGGTCAGGCCGCGCGCGCCGTCGCCCACGGCGCGGGTGCGTTCCAATGGGGGCTGATCCAGAAACGACAGGTCTTCGACCGCAGATTGGGGGTCGGCAGGGGATACGATGACCAGCAGCCTGTCGCGGCCAAAGGCATCGTCCGTGACCAGCACGAAATCTTCGGTCAGGCGGTCGCCCGGATGCAGCCGCCCATTGCCCATGAAGCTGATCGAATAATCCGATCCCACATAGAGGATGTTGAAATCCACCGGCGTGTCGTTGGGGTTGGACAGGTCCAGCCCGATCACATCGTCCGGCACCATCCGCGTGACCCCGCCGGAGGGGATGGCGGCATGGCTGCCGTCGATCACTGCTTCTGATGTGGCATCAAACCGGGCGCGGGTCAGGCTGGCGCTGACATCCAGTGCCTTGCCGCTGGTGGCTGCCCCCACTTTCATCAGGTTCAGCGCCTTGGACATGTAGGACAGGTTTTCGGAAAACACCTGCCCCAGCGTTTCGGCGTCCTTATCGGCGGTCGAGATGGAAAACAGCCGGTCAAACCCGTCTGTCTGAACCAGCCCGGAGGCGGGCATGAACCAGATCGCATCGGGGCGCGGGCTGTCGGGGATCACTGCCAGCCGCAGGTCGGCGTCATCCCCGGCGGGGACAAAGCGGATGCGGGGACCAAGGCGGGCATTGTCCTGCGCCCATTGGATCGCGGCCTTCAGCGCTGTTGCCGGGACCGATCCGGGGGCGGGCAAGGCCACCGCCAGCGACAGGTCCAGCGTGGCCGAGGTTTTGCGCAACACCGCGCCCTTGGGCAGGGCGTCCGGGGCGGCATCCACCGGGGCCAGCGTGGCGGAAAACTGATCCAGTTGCGTGACTTTGTAGGTGGCCAGCGCCGCATCATCCAGATCGGCGGGCGAGGTCAGAAGGATCAGCTCTTCGCCCTCGCTTAGCCCGTGCAGTCGCCCGGCGGGCAGGGTCAGGGCATCGTCCTTGGCCGTGGCGGGCCATTGCAGCACGCGCCCCGCCGCCCCGGTGCCAAAGATGGGATCGTCCAGATCGCCCTCGAACAGGGGGGTGGAGCGGGCCAGATTCAGTGCCGCATATTTGCGCAGCACCTCCTGCGCCAGTTGGCGATAGGTCACGCCGGGCCGTTCGGCCAGCGTTTCAAACAGCGTATAGGTGAACACCCCCTGCAAACGCCGCCCGGCCTTGCCCTTGGGCATGTTTTTTTCCGGGGTGGTTTCGTTGGTTTGTGCGGCAAAGAACGCCACCAGTTTACCGGGTTTGGCCACTGGTGTGGCGGACATTTCCACTGCTGCCGGGGGCGCGTCATGCGGATCGGGCAAGGCGCGGCTGGTCCCTTCGGCGGCGATCATCCGATCGGCGGGAATGCCCAAGGCTTCGGGGCCAAGTTTGCGCATTCGTATTTCATCGTCCACCGAAGGCGCGGCGCGGGTGGCGGTGCCGGAATGGCAACTATCGAACACCACCCAGACATCCGCGCCCTTGTCCCGTATGGCCCCGATCAGCGCGCCGATTTCATCGTCGACCAGCGCGTTCTGTACCGTGCCTGTGTTGTCTTCCCACGGGCCAATGTCGACCGGCAGGAACAGTTCATCCAGCCCGTCGGTTTCTGTGGACGGGTCCAGCGCCGGGGCCTGCGATCCATGCCCGGAAAAATGCAGATAGACAAAATCACCCGGTTGCACCTTGGCGGTCAGGGCGGCAAACCCATCGCGGATCGCCTGAAGCGTGGGGGGCGTTCCGCCCTCGATCCCGTCGGCCAGAACGGCGATGTGAT
This sequence comes from Thalassovita litoralis, assembly GCF_900182725.1. GTDB lineage: Bacteria > Pseudomonadota > Alphaproteobacteria > Rhodobacterales > Rhodobacteraceae > Thalassobius > Thalassobius litoralis. The sequence continues at coordinate 9,519 of NZ_FXTO01000034.1, read as the reverse complement.
CGGGGGAGAATGGCATCGCAGGGTTGGATTGCAGATAGGTGGCGACCAGATCAATATCGTTGGCCGGGCCGCGCAGCCAGAACCGCTGATCCAGTGATGGATAGGTCGACGCCCCGATCAGCAACGCATAGTTTTCACGCGCCAGTGCGGGCAGGGCGGTCAACGCCCCCAGCGCCAGTGCCCCGGCCAAAGCGGTGGAATGCAGCAGGTTCATGCCAGCCCCCTTAGTTGGTGATCAACGAATAGGACGAGGCGGCCCCGCCCTTGTTTTTCACGATGATGGTAAAGCCTTCGCTGGAGGCCGGACGCCAGCCACAATAGGCGATGGCGCTGATGTCGGTGTCGGAACAAACCAGCCGTCCCTTGGCGTCATGCACATACAGGTTCAGGTCTGCGCTGGACTGGCCTTCGACGTAGACTTCGGCATATTCGCCGCCGGTATAGGGCAACGGCGGATAGGTATCCGTTCCCCCCGCCCGGATCGAGGTGATGGAATAAACCTGTCCGGTGGTCACGCCCTTGGTGTTTTCACTGCGAATATCGTGGATCAACCCCAGCAGGGCGTCATCCTCGGTGGACAGGCCCGCGGCCACGTCCAACATTTGTTCCCAACTCAGCGGGGCTTGTGGTGCGGGCATATCGGTGGTTGCGGCGGCGCTGTCGGGGCTGCGGTCCACCTGCCGGAAATTCAGCGATTTGCGCAGCTTCGCGGCGGCGATCACCAGCACGGGATCGGATTGTTCAACCCCGGTCAGGAACAGTTGCGCCGACAGTTCGGCGGTTTTCAGCGGGGTTTGCGCGGCGGCGGGCTGTGGCGCTGCCGTCGCCAGCGCCAGACCCGCGCACAGGAAAAAGGACTTTGCAAAAGAACTCGGAACCATTGGGTTTCTCCGTTTTGAATTGCCCTGATAATGCGGGTCGTGGCGCGGGTTTTCAAAAGTTTTCTGCCGGGATTTCAAAGATGAACGGACTTGTCATGTGAGTTCCCGCAGCCTGCTTGCTACCTGTTTGGGGACCGGATGAACCAAGGAGGGTTCCAATGCCCCGCACCGTTACGATGATCCCGACCCCCGCGCAGATGTTGCGTAAAACCATTGCCCATATGCCCCTGTCGCGGCGGCTGTTCGCACCGTTGTCGCGCCGCCCGCTGCTGCGGTTGGTGCCGTTGTTGGCGTTGTGTATCACATTGGCCGGGGCGATTGCCGACCGGGCGCAGGCGGCAGCGATGCTGGATCGCGGGCTGGCGGCAACGCTGGTGGTGTATACGGATGATGGCGATGAAAAGCTTCTGGGGTCCGCCGTGTTGTGGCGCGATGGGCGGTTGGCCGTCACCAATGCCCATGTCGTGAAACGCTATACCCGTGTGATCCTGCGCAACCGCGATGGGCAGCTTGTTTCGGCTTCGGTGATCCTGCGCGATGAGAAGCGCGACATTGCGGTGGTCGAACTGCCCGATCCGGTTTTCGGGCCGGGGCTGATCCCCGCCACCGGCCTGCCCGCCTTGGGGGACGAGGTGTATGCACTGGGCGCACCGCTGCAAACAACCTCGACCGTGACGCGGGGGATCGTATCGGCCACTGAACGGCAGGTTCTGGCGGCGGTCCCGGTGCGTTATATTCAGCATGACGCCGCGATCAATCCGGGTAGTTCGGGTGGGCCGCTGCTGGATGCGGCGGGTCGGGTGCTGGGGATCAATGCCCGTGTGGCCGATGGGTCGCGTCTGTATGTGGGGATTTCCTATGCCATTCCGGCGTGGCTGATTGACCGGGCGATTGCGGGCGATCTGCTGCCGGTGCCTGATCTGGGTGTCACCACCCGCCCGATTGACCGCCGTATTTCCGCTGCGCTGGGTGTCGCCAAAGGGGTGGGGGTGCTGGTGGATAACGTCAACCCGGCCAGCCTTGGCGACCGGGCGGGTCTGCACGCGGGTGACATCATCATTGCCGTGGATGGTGTGACGATCACGGAACCGGGCGATCTGGCCTTTGCGCTGGACCGGCGCGCGGGTGCGGCTGTCATCCTGACCGTGCGGCGTGACGGGATGGAAACCGCCGTGACGCTGGGGCTGGAAACCCAAAGCGTTTCGATTGATGACGATGGCGCATCGCGGTCCATTGCGATTATCCGCGCCTATGATCTGGCCCGGTTGGGGCTGCATCTGGCCCAGGATGGCGTGACCGTCGATGTGATCAGCCCCGCCAGCCCTGCCTTTTTGGCCGGGATGGATCAGGGCGACACGATCCTGACGGTGAACGGCCAACCCGCCACCAGCGAATTGCTGGCGACGCTGAAAGTATCCCGCCCGATTCTGGTTCTGGTGCGCCGCCCTGATGGCCGCACCCTGCATGTCACGGTGGACCCCTGGAGCAACGGCACCCGTACCCGGCCCGTCGGTGGCGCGAATGTCCTTGACCCCGCTGTGGTTATCTTCTGAATCTACCGGGAAGGAGTGTACCTCATGACCCAGACCCGCCCGAAAATCCTGATTGTCGAGGATGACGCCGTTGCGGCGCAGGCAATGGAACAGGCTGCCCGCGATGTTGGGGCCGTGCCAACGCTGTGCGGGACGTATGACGCGGGGCTACAGGCGGCGGGGCAGGGCGATTTCGCGGTGATCCTGTTTGACAGGATGCTGCCCGGCGGTGACGGGGTGGACGCCATTGCCAAGGTCCGTGCGGCAGGGTCAACCGCGCTGGTCATGGTGGTGTCGGCCCTTGGGCGGGCGCAGAACAAGATCGAGGGGCTGGAAAAGGGTGCGGATGATTATCTGGCCAAACCCTTTGATCCCGATGAATTACGGGCGCGTCTGCGGGCATTGTTGCGGCGCAAAAACATGGTGGCGCTGGACAATGATGTCATTGTGTTTGGCGATCTGGAAATCCGCATGAAGGCCCGCACCGTCCATGTCGGCACAACGCATATTGCTATTTCACCGAAAGAATTCAAATTGCTGTCCTATTTCGCGTCCAATGCCGGGGCGGTGGTGACGCGGATGCAATTGCTGGAAAAGGTGTGGAACCTGCATTTCGATCCGCAAACCAATGTGGTGGATGTGCATGTGGGCCGGTTGCGGCGCAAGCTGGAAAACGTGGCGGGCCGTCCGATCATCCACACCGCCCGCGGCGAAGGCTATATTTTCGATCCGGTGCAGGTGCCTGAATGACCGGGGCGCGGGTGCGCTCGGCCAGTTTACGGGTGATGTTGCTGGTGGCGTCGGGGATTATCCTGCTGTCGCTGGCGGCGATGGCGGTGCAATACCGGGTCACGGCGCAATCGCTGGATGCGCGGCAGGCGGAATTGCTGCGGGCCGATCTGGATGCCTTTGCCGCGCTGTATGAACAGCGCCGGATTGTGGCCTTGCGGCAGGCGATTGAATTTCGCGTGGCAACGACGCCCCCGGATCAGGTGATCTATCTGCTGATGGATCGCGATACCAAGCTGGCCGGAAATATCGCGGGATGGCCTGCCGGGTTGGCCCGCGATGGCACGGATTTCACGGCGGATGGGGCGCAGCCCTTTGACCATGCCGGGCAGCCCTATGTCGGGGTGGCGCGGGAATTGCCGGGGGGCTTTCCCTTTTTGGTGGCGCGGTCGCGGGCTGATACGCTGGCCACGCTGGCCGATCTGCGCCGCCTGATCGGCTGGGTGGCGCTGGCGCTGGTGGGGGTGGCGTTGGTGGCGGGCTGGTTGGTGTCCCGCGCGGTGCTGGGGCGCATCGGGCGGCTGAACGCGCTGGCTGATCGGGTGGCCGATGGGGATCTGTCCGCCCGCTTGCCCGCGCCCCGGTCCCATGACGAATTCGCCGTGTTGCAGGAACACGTCCACGCCATGCTGGACCGGATTGAATCGCTGAACCGCGCCACGCATCGCCTGTCTGACGCCATCGCGCATGAATTGCGCACGCCGTTGAACCGCATTCAGCAACGGCTGACTGCGTTGGACGGACAGGGGCCGCAGGTCGCGCAAATCCATGATGACATCCGCGCCACCGTGCGGATTTTCGATGCCCTGCTGGACATTTCCGCCGCCGAAGCCGCCAAGGGCCAGCGCCCCGGTTTGGTGCCGGTCAATCTGTCCGAACTGGTCGAGCAGGTATTCGACCTTTACGAGCCACTGGCGGACGATTCAGGTCTGCTCTGCACGGCTGACATCACCCCCGATTTGTATGTCTTGGGCGAACGCAGTCTGTTGGCGCAGGTGCTGACCAATCTATTGGATAACGCGATCAAATATTGCCACCACGGCGATGGTATTCAGGTTTCCGTTCACGCTGAAGGGGACCGTCATATTTTGAGGGTGTCCGATACCGGCCCCGGCATCCCGGACGATCTGCGTCATCAGATGTTTGACCGCTTCACCCGTGCCGAACGGGATCGTGGCACGGCAGGTCATGGGCTGGGGTTGGCGCTGGTGCAGGCGATTGCCGCGCGTCATGGGGCAAAGCTGACGCTGCCGGATACCCCAAAAGGCTTTGCGATCCAGATAAGCTGCCCTAAACTTGTGATACCGGGCTAAGCGCTGCCACGCTTTCCTGGTTTGGGGGGAAGGGAATGAAGCCAATCGCCATGCTTTGCGCGGCCCTGCTGCTGACGGGATGCGCTGCGGTGAATACGCCGCTAAACCAGCCATTACCCGAAGGGCGCAATCAACCGCTGGCGGACACCGCCATGATCGGCCCCAAGGACGGAGAGGTTTATATCGGTCTGGCCTTTTCCGGTGGGGGGATGCGGGCCTCGGCGTTTTCCTATGGCTTGCTGGAAGAATTGCGCGCCCAGACCGCCACGGCCAAAGACCCCGATGGCGTTTTGTCCGATGTCCGGCTTGTCACCGGGGTGTCAGGCGGATCGGTTACGGCGGCGTATTTCGGGCTGAAGGGGCCGAAGGCGCTGACGGGATACCGCGAAAATTATCTGCTGACCAATGCAGAGAAATACATGGCCAATTCGCCGCTGAACCCGATGACGCTGGTGCGCGGGGTGTCGGGTGGGGCGAATGGGCGGAAAACCTTTGGCCGCTATCTTGATGAAACCCTGTTTCACGGCGCGACCTTTGGCGATCTGCACAATCATAGCCGGGTCATTACATGGATCAACGCCGCCGACATGGCGAACCAGACGCCGTTCCTGTTCAGCCCGGAAACCTTTGATGCGCTGTGTTCGGACCTGTCCAGCTTCCCGATTTCGGATGCGGTTGCGGCCTCGGCGGCGTTTCCGCTGGTTTTTGCCCCGATCACGCTACGGGCGCATCAGGGGGAATGCCAGTATCAGGAACCCGACTGGCTGACCGCCGCCCGCTATAACCCCGAAGCCACCGCCGCGATGAAGGCACAGGCTGCTGCGCTGGAAAGCTATGGCGACCCGGACAAGGTAAAATACGTCAAGCTTCTGGATGGCGGGATTACCGATAATTTCGGCACGACGGGGCTGGCAATCGAACGCGCCCGTGCCCGAAACGGCTATGCCCCGATGACGGCCCAACAGGCGGTGCGGCTGAAACGGTTCCTGTTTCTTGTGGCTGATGCGGGAACGGAAAAAACCTATCGCTGGTCGCAGAAATTGCGCGGTCCCGGCGGTGCCAGTCTGGCGATGGGGATTGCAGGGGCGTCGATGGGATCGGCGTCCCGCACGGGCTATGACGCGATGCGCCTGCAACTGGATAATTGGCAAAAGGATCTGGTGGAATTTCGCTGTTCCTTGTCCAACGCACAGGTGCGGCGTTATCGCGGATCGTTGGCCGGATGGAATTGCCGGGATGTGAAATTCTTTGTCGGGCAGATCAGCTTTAACGATCTGGATGCCGCGCAGCAAAAAGACCTGAATGAAATCCCCACCCGGTTGCGGCTGAAACCCGAACAGGTGGATATGGCGATTCAGGCCGGGCGTATGGCGGCGCGGTTGAATCCCGATCTGAACGGGTTCTTACGGTCGACGCCGGGGCGCAATCCGCTGGCCGCGTTGAAGACGGGCGCGGGAAAACAACCCACACGGATTTCCCCCATCAAGAATTGATGACAAATCCCGTTAGGGACGCTGCAAGGCTTGATTGGGGGGCAATCGCCTGTATTCAATGTCTTATGAGTTATCGCGCTTCCCCTTTGGCCGCTATGGCAGCGGCTTTCGTCTTTGGCCCCTTTGGGGGGGCTGCTGTATGGGCTGACACCTATGCGCTGGTGATCGGTGTGTCGGATTATTTCCATCTGGATGCAGACCTGCGCGGCCCGGCCAACGATACGGGGCTGGTGACGCAAATGTTGGTGGATCGTGGCGTGGCCCCGGCGCAAATCCGGCTTCTGGCCTCGGACGGGTCGCGCCATGCTGATGGTGTGGCTATTTATGCGGCCCCCACAAGGGCGGCGATCATGGCAGAACTGGACCGTCTGGCGCAGACCGCACAGGCGGGCGATACGGTGTTTTTCTACTATTCCGGCCACGGGTCACAGGCCCCCGACCAGAACGGGGACGAGGCGGGGGGATACGATGAAATCCTGCTGCCCGCCGATGCAACCGGCTGGAAAGGCGCGATTGGCGCGGTGGAAAACGCCATTGTCGATGATGAGCTTTCCACGCGGTTTCAGACCATTCTGGACCGTGGGGCGCAGATGGTGGCGGTGCTGGATGCCTGCCATTCGGCAACCGGATTTCGGGCGCTGGGGGAACAAAGTGCCGCCGCCCGCTATGTGGACCCGGTGGCTTTGGGCATTCCGCAGGCTGACCTGCCGAATGATGCCGGACCGACCGCGCCGCCGCTGCGGGGGGAGTATGCGTTTCTGTATTCGTCGCAATCCAATCAGCGGTCGTTTGAATATCCGCTGGGTGATGCCGCCGATCCGGGCAATTGGTACGGTGATTTTACGCAATCTCTGATGTCTGTGCTGTCCTCGCAGGCACATCTGAACTGGCAGCAGGCATTACAGGCCGCCACGGACGGGATGGCCCGCAATGGCCCTGCCGCCCAATCCCCCGATGGCGAGGGCACGTTGATGCAGGCCGGGGTATTTGGCACGGCCAGCCCCGCCACCCGTTTTGCCACGCAGGGCGATCAGTTGTCTGCCGGTCTGCTGCACGGTCTGGCCGAAGGCGCACAGGTCGCGGTCTATGACAGCCTGACCGCTGAAACCCCGGTGGCCACCGCCACGCTGACCGCGCTGGCGGCCAATGGGGCGACGCTGCACACCGATCAGCCGCTGCCCGAAACCGGCTATGCGGCTGTTACCCGCCCCGGATTGCCGCAACCGATCCGTATGGCCACGCCGATCCGCGCCGATGCGATGGATGGTAAGGATTACGCCGCCTTGCAGGCTTTGCTGGCCTCATTGGCGCAGGCTGATGCGCTGGAAGGTGTGCGCCTGAATGCGGCGGATTTCGATATGCAGCCCTATCTGGTGGATGGCACGCTGGCATTGGCGGGCCGTGATGGCGTGCTGGACCCGCAAGGCCCCGGCTCTAGCCCCCGGTTGGATTTGCGCGGCGCGGAATACCCCGCCTTGGCGCTGTCGGATTTTCTGGAACGCGCCGCCCGCACCATTCGGTTGCGTCAGGCGTTGGCGCTGGCCGAAAGCGGCAGCAGCGGCGGGTTCAGCCTGTTCAGTACCGGGATCGGCCAATCGCTGTCCCGCGTGCCGGGCAATCCGCTGTCCGATGGTGCTTGTGCCGATCCTGAAACCGATGCACAGGATGTTTCCGATCCTGTCAGCGTCAACCAGTGTGATCAGCTTTGGCTGACGCTGAAAAACAGCGATCTGACCGCGCAGGATGTCACCGTTCTGTATGTGGACCGCGATTACCGGATCACTGCGATCTGGCCTGAACCGGGGCTGTCCAATCGTGTTGCGTTCGGCGAAACGCAAGAGATTGGAATGCTGATCCAGAACCCGCCCGGTCCCGATGGCACACCCCGCGCCGGGGTCGAGGAACTGATCGTGATTTCCACCCCCGCCCGTGACGGGGAACCGCGTACCGAACTGACCGCCTTGGCCGATCCGGTGCAAACCCGCGATTTGTCCGGCACTGGCGGGGCTTTGCAATCCTATTTAGGCGCTGCATTGGCCCCCGAGGAAACCAGCCGTACCCTGTCCTTGTCCGGTGGTGGCGATATGCCGAAACTGGATGTGAAACGCTATTCCGTCATCCTGAAGGAGAGGGAATGAAATGATCCTATCACCCGCCCATTTGAAACAGAACTTAATGAAAGGACCCCTTATGAAACGCTTTACCCTTGGTAGTCTGGCGGTAGCGGCGGCCTTGCTGACCGCGCCTGCCGTTACAGCGCAGGACATGGATGCCCCGCATGTTGAACGCGAAAATGCCTCGCCTTTTGATTTTGCGGATAGCAAGAAAAAAGCCGAGCGCGCCGAAAAAATGGCGCAGGATGGCAGTGGGTCGCGCGTGGTTGGCGGCGAACTGGCGGCGAATGGCGCATGGCCCTGGCAGGTTGGCCTGATGATTGCCGGATACGAGGCCAGCCCGGATTCGCATTTCTGCGGTGGTTCGATGATTTTGGATCAATGGGTGCTGACGGCGGCCCACTGTATTCACCATCAGGACAAGAACGGGAAATATTTTGATCTGGACCCGCGCCAGATCAATATTCTGGTCGGCACCAACACCATTGCGCCGGGGCAGGGGGATTTGGTGCCGGTATCGGGTATCTATCGTTATCCCACCTATAACCCTAATGGCTGGGATGGGGATGTGGCCCTGATCAAGCTGGCCCGCAAACCCAATGCCAATTACAAAACCATCAAAGTACCGGATGCCAATTTCGGCGATGTGCTGGATCAGGCCGGTGTGCCGACTATCGTGACCGGCTGGGGGCTGGTGAATGGTGGCAATCACCCCAGCCAGATGTATCAGGCTGAAATTCAGATGATGTCGCGCGATATGTGCAACGAAGCCCTGATGAAAGCCCGCGCCAAACCCGCCAGTCAGGCCTTTGTGCAGGCGGCTTCGATTTTCCGGCTGTCGCAACCCGACATGCAAAAAGCATGGGAAGAGCTGATCAAGCGCGCGCCCATGCCGCTGACCGAAAACATGATCTGCTCGGGGTCGTTCGAGGGCGGCAAAACCTCGTGTCAGGGGGACAGTGGCGGCCCGCTGGTCGTGCCGTTGCAGGACGGATCGTATATTCAGGCCGGTATCGTAAGCTGGGGTCTGTCCGCTGGTCCGAATAAAACCTGCGCCGAAGATGCGATCTTCTCGGCCTATACGAAGGTGTCGCAATTCCTGCCTTGGCTGGAACAGACGATCAGCCAGAACTGATCTGACGGGGGAAATGCCCCCGCGTAGGCGGGGGCATTTTGATGTTTAATATTGGGATAGTAGGTGAGACATGACTATTGGAAGGCCATTCTATAGGAATGTTCGCTCAATGATTTCTGGTCCGAATAGGCTCAGGACCCATTAATCGGCTTGAGATCGCATTGGTCGCATGCTTCAAATCCCCAAACTTTCAGGGGGTATCATGAGCAATCTATTTTGGCTGACCGACGAACAGATGGCGCGGCTGCGACCGTTCTTTCCC
>NZ_FXTO01000033.1 GCF_900182725.1 Thalassovita litoralis | reverse complement strand
TCGATCTGACGCTCTTCAAGCTGGTGAGTGATGTTCTGGCCAGCGGCATGAGTGTCACGCAGGCGATCAAGATCGATGCTCGCAAGGAATACCGCAGCCATGCCAAAATGGACGAGATCGACGAGACCTCGCTTGAGCAGGTGGCGGCGGCGCATGATGCGCTTGATCTCTCCTGGCTCGATGACACCCGCGCGCCCGCCGATCAGTTCGCGGCGTTTCGCGCGCTGGAGGCAGGGGAGAAGGCCAAGCTCGTCGCCTTTGCAACCGCCAGCACCACGCAGTCCTGCTTCGCGCGGGACCGCCAGCGCGACAACCTGATGCATGCGTTCGAGATCGAGATCATGCCCGACATCCGCGCCCACTGGGCGCCGAATGCTGCACTCTTCAACCGCTTCAAGAAAGCCTGGCTCCTGAAGATCCTCGGCGAGGATCTGGGTCTGACCCAGGAGGCGGTGACGCTGGCCTCGTCGAGCAAGAAGGAGATCGTCGCCTTCTGCGACAAGCTCTTCGCCGAGCCCTTCGCGACGCTCACGGACGCGCAGCGCGCTGCCGTGGCCGCCTGGTGCCCGCCTATGATGCAGACCGCCGGTATCGCCTTTGATGAGGCGGAGCCCATCGCAGAAACCCCGGAGCCTGACGGCGAGGTCGCGCAAGCGGCCTGAGCCATCACGCGACCCGCGCGTGGACCATGCCGCCCGCGCGGGTCGACCCTCCCACACTCAACCGAAAGACATCCCCATGGCTATTCTCATGTTCTCTGCCTCCGCAGTTGCGGCGCAAATCGCACATGCGCGCGCCTGCAAGACCTTCCTGCCCAACTGGAACGGGCCCGTGGACAGGCCCGCCCTGATCCTCATCGTCGGCAATGGTGTGCATCTGCGCTCAAATGGCATCGATGGCACGACCACCCGTATCGTCACCACCGAACAGGCCGATCCTTCCTTTGCTTTCGCCAATGGCATGAACCCGTTTCGGGACACCGACTGGATGGCGCAGCGCCGCATGGCGTTTCGTGATCTGACCGGCCAGTTCTACACCGACATCCTGGATGACGTGCAGGTTCTCATCGACCGGGGGCGGGGGGCGATCCGGCTCGCCACCGATGGCCACAGCATCCGCGTCTTCGTGCGCCGGGCCTCGGATTATCTCATCGGCGGGACCTACGAGGTGCCCTCGGGCCTCGGCGGCACCTTCCGGGTCATCCTGAAGGATGCCTGCGACACCTTCGCGATCGTGCAGAACTGCGGCAATTGCGAGGATTTCGACGCCATGCAGCCCTACCGCGTGCCGCTCGATGCGCTGATGGAAATCGATGACCGGAGGGCGGCGTGATGGGTTGGCTCTTCTATACCGACGGTCGCGTCCAGACCTACGCGGATGAGAAAGCGGAAATCGCCCGGCTCTGCACCTCTCATGGCGACACGCGCAAGACGGAACTGGTCAAAGCCTGCAAGGTGGGCTCCACCTGGTACGCGGCGGCAAAGGTCACAAATATCGACGGCACCGCTGTCGAAGACACGACCTATGTGACCGATGCGGATGGCTCCATCACGTTCGCCGCCGTATTCCTTACCCGATATGATGACGGCTGCTGGGGCTACAAGGACATGGAGGAAAGCGCGGGACCGGTCGAATCCCGCGCGCCACTGAGCCTATTGGCCCTGCTGTCCGAGCTGAAAGACCCAGACAGCTATGCTCATGCCTGGCGCCAGCGCTGCCAGGACTGGGCTGCGATCCCGGACTACGAGGAAGGCGACAAGATCAAGCTCGCAGCACCTGTGACGCTCACCGATGGCAGTACCTGCCAGATTGTCACCGCGACCCACTACAGGCGCGGGCGGCAAAAGCGCCGCTGCTACCGCATCGAGGAAACTGGTGGGCTCGTACGCCTGTCGAAGGCCTCGCTTGCGGGCTCGGAGCTGCTCAGCTCCGCGAAAGGTGCGGCTAGCCCGGTGCTGGCGGAGTTCCTGGCGGGGCGAAATTAGGTCCTGCGCCGGACGGTTCATCGACCTGCCCGGCGACAGCAGATGCTGCGGCTTGTCTTGACAAGGCAATGCAAATGCATTACCTATCGCGGGCAGCAAAGAACCTTTTCTTCAGGAGACTGCCATGACAGCCCTCGCACAAGATGTCTCGAAACTCACGGATCGGTATCAGACGACCGTGCCGGCGGGTGTGCGCAAACAGCTCAAGCTGGGCAAGGGCGACCAGATTCGTTACTGCACCGAGCCGAGTGGCAGGGTCTATATCGAGCCCGTGCGCAGCGACGAGGAAGATCCCGTGCTCGGAGCCTTTCTCGATTTTGTCGAGGCCGATATCAAGGCGCATCCGGACCGCATTCGGGCTTTCGATGGGGCTTTGCATGACCGTCTTGCAGCACTGGTCGGAGACGTTGATGTCGATCTCGATGCGCCGCTATCGCTCGAGGATGAATGAGCGGCGATAGCGTGCCCGCCCAAGCGCCCCTTGTCGTGAATGGATGGTCGATTTATGCGCACCCACTCTTTCTGGACCAGCTCGAAGGGCTGGTCGAGGAGGTAGAGGCGCGTAAGGCTCGCGATCCCAAGACCTGGCACAAGAAAAACCCGACGAAACGGCTGGCCGCCATCTTCAAGCTGGTCACCGAGGCCATACCTGCAGATCCGGGTGCCGCCGCCTTCCGGCAAGGCGGCACACTCGGCGATCACCGCAAGCACTGGTTCCGGGCGAAATTCTTCCAGCAGTATCGGCTGTTCTACCGGTTCAACAGCGATGCGAAGGTCATCGTGGTGGCATGGGTGAACGACGACAAGACCCTGCGCGCCTATGGCAGCAAGACGGATGCCTATGCGACGTTCAAAGGGATGCTGGAAGATGGCAACCCACCTGACAATTTCGACGCGCTCTTGAAAGAAGCTGCAGCGGCAGGCAAGCGGTTCGAGAAATCCCTTGAAGCGGTGCCCGATCGGTAAGTGGGCCAGCTTGCTATGACCCTTTGGCATTGAGGCCATCGATCATGCCCCGATCCGCACCGCCCAACTCAAGGCGCATCTCGCCTGCGACCCGGCGACGGGTCAGGGTCAGACCCCGGCCCAGATCGACAGGTGCGGTGGTGCCGAGGGCGGCGGTCAACATCTCCTGTGGCGTTTGCGGATTGGAGACGAGGAAGCGGGCGCGCAGCGAGGCCGCCCCTTCCTCACTCAGCGTCCGCCCGATCATGGCCGTCGCCCCGTCTGGCGTGACACGGTAGATCCGCTCATTGGTGGTCGGAATGTCCTTCCAGATCGGCAGCAGCAGCCCGGTCAGCAGGTAGAGCTTGGTCGTGGTGGTTTTTGGCAGGGACGCAGCCTCGGCCTCCCAAATCTGCGCAAATTCGGGCCTGTCGATCTCTTCCCAAGCCGAGGACTCAAACCGTGCCTCTTCGAGATAGCTCGACCCGTTTGGCCGCACCGCCTTGCGCATCAGCGTGACAATGTCCTCGTCATACATCTGCATGGGCCGCGCCGAGATGAGCGCCGCGCGACCGGAGGCGCGATTCACCATCGGCAGCTTGTCGGGATTGCGCGATATGGCCTCTTCGGCGACCAGGACATACACTGGGTCCGTCACCTCAAGTCCGATAATCCGCGTCACGGCGCCGGATTTCGGGCAGGTCCAGAGATCCTCGGTGGAGACCTGCTCGATCTTTTCGCCACGTAGGGTTTCCACGCCGAGATCGAGCGTGCCCGCCGCGCGCGCCCGCTCAGACTGATCGGCAATCCGGCGCATGAACTCGGCAAAGAGCGCGTTCTGCATGTGGATGGGAAGGGCAAGCACCCGGTTGAGAAACCGCTGGATCGGGGGAAGCTCTTCGAGCAGCACCCCGTCCTTGTCGATCAGAGGCGAGATCGGCTTCGGAGATTGCGAGAGCCGGGTTGGCCGTTCTGGGTTTGGACATGGGGATTTTCCTTTGGATCAGGGTCTGAGTTCCAAAGGACAAAAAGCCCGCTTCCGTAATGGGGCGGGCCTCTGTCAAGGGTTTCGGGCAAGTCAAAAATCCCGGCGAAGATCTCATTCTTCACCGAGTTTTAAGGCACAAATTCAGAAGCTTGCTTTTTCTTTTTCACTGCATCCGCACGTCAGGACTGAGGGACACCCCCTAGGTGAGCAGCGCCGTCAACGTGTCGACGACGAGTGCCACACCGCCCAGGATCACCACCGTCCAACCAGCGACCTCGGGCGGGTCGATCATCCGCATGCCACCCTCATAGATCAGGTAGAAACCGATCAGGATCAGGGTCGTGTAGTTGATGAGTGCCGCGACGATTTCAATCCGACCATAGCCGAATGTCATGCGTTCATCGGCGGGTCGTCTGGCGATTTTGCGCGCAACGAACGCGATCACCAGTGACGCCATGTCCGAAAAATTGTGTAGGGCATCTGCGATCAGCGCCAGGCTGCCGGAAAGGATGCCGCCAACGATCTGCGCGACGGTCAGAAGCCCGTTGGCCCAGATTGCGATGGAGACCCTACGATCACCTGATTCAGGATCAATGTGGGTATGGCCATGATCATGCGGCACGGTTGTTCTCCTCATGGCTGTGGTTCGGTCGACTGAGACCAGGGACCTTTGGCAACATTCCACGACGGATGCGGCGAACCCGGGCATTCATCCAGTGACGGATGACGTGGCGATAGAGAAAGTCACGCGCAAATCCGAAGTTCTGACTATATTTCAAATAAAAGTCATCGGGCGCATCAAAGGTTCCAAAATCACGAACGATACCGGTTTTCTGAATATAAGTGCTGCCGCCGTTCCAACTGACTGGTGGCGCACTCAGGCAATCCGTTCCAGCGCCGTAGCCGCAAAGGCTTTCTGTTTCGCTGAATTCCTTCTGAAGCGACTGCAGGAAGGGGGCGTCCAGAATGAAGCCTTCGAGATTGATCCAGCCCTCTTCTGTTTCGACTTCGACCCACGAGTGCAGAATTTCGGACGGTGCGAGGGGGTAGACCAATTCGGGCACCACGCCACGCTGCAGGGCCTTGTGGATGGTGAAGCCGTGCAGTCGGCAGCGGATGCCTACGCTGCGCAGCAGTGCCATGAGAAGCGTCCCTTTCGTGTTGCACTGCCCGTAGCCGTCGGTCAGCACCGCAGAGGCGGGAATGTCGTCGACGCGGTTGTAGCCGAACGCAATCACGTTCCGGACAAAGTCATAAACCGCGCCAATCCGGTCGACACGGGCAAGGTCATGCCAGCCACGATCTCGTACCAGGTTCGAGATTGAGGGCGAGTCAAAATCCAGCAGTCTTGTTGCGGTTAAATAGGAATCGGTGGGTGCCACAGGGTCTCTCCTCGAATCGTTCACGAGGAGTCTTAATCTCTACAGTGACTAGAGAGACAAGCCTTTTCTCAAATGTTACTTTCGATCACAGCTCTATCCGATAGTGCCAAGGGCCGGGAAGGTTTCGAGCAGCCAGAAGGCAAGGCGGCTGATCTGACCTGTCATCACGCCGATACCCATCAGCACCATCAGTCCGCCCGATATACGATAGAGCCATCGACCAGCCGCACCGATCCGCTTTAGCCTGCCTGCAATCTCGTTGGTGAAGAGCGCTATGATTAGAAACGGCAGTCCAAGCCCTGCGGAGTAGATTGCCAGCAAGGCCATCCCGTCCGCTCCAGATGTCGCGCTTACTGCCAGGATCGACCCAAGCACAGGGCCTATG
Source organism: Thalassovita litoralis (assembly GCF_900182725.1). Taxonomy (GTDB): domain Bacteria; phylum Pseudomonadota; class Alphaproteobacteria; order Rhodobacterales; family Rhodobacteraceae; genus Thalassobius; species Thalassobius litoralis. The sequence goes on along the minus strand of NZ_FXTO01000033.1, from coordinate 32,706 downwards.
CAGGGCGTCCAGCCAAAGGCAAAGGCAAGACCCAAAAGGTAGGCTCCAACGGCGCTGCCGCCGTCAACTTTTACGTCGGGCCTCGTGTCACGCATCATTGCGGGGATCTTGATCGCGCCCATCATGACAAGTCCGAACAAGACGATCAAGAAGCCACCCGCAAGCCCGAGTTCGTATTTCCAGCGCAAGAGCATCCCGCCCAAAAGACTTGCCCCGGCCCCGAGCGCCACGAAGACTGTCGAAAACCCGAGCACGAACCACAAACTCAGGACCACGCTGCGCGCCCGTTCGGCAATGCTGCGCGCCGCCCCGGATTTCGCGGCGGGCTGTCCCGCGATGTAAGAGACGTAGCCAGGTGCAAGAGGCAAGACGCAAGGCGACAGAAAGGATATAGCGCCACCCAGAAAAGCCGCGACGATTCCAACACCTGAGATTTCGAACATTCAATTCCTGCCTTGCTTTAGCCTGTGAAACGCGCACCGTTGTAAAAGCTAAAGCTACTGTAGGAGCAATGCCGTTTTTTACGCTCCGCGGGGTGCCGCGAGGATGATAGCGGCACCCAACAAGCATACAGCGGTGCCGAGCAGATCCCACCTGTCCGGCCGGTGCCCTTCGGCGAGCCACATCCAGAGAATGGACGCGGCAATATAGATCCCACCATAGGCCGCAAAGGCGCGTCCCGCAGCCACAGTGTCGACCTGAGCCAGAAGCCAGCCGAACGCCACCAGCGCCGCTACACCGGGGACAAGCCAAAGAGGGGACGCGCCAAGACGCCACCATGCCCAGATGGCAAAGCATCCGGCGATCTCAGCCAAGGCCGCGAGCGGATAGACGAGCACTGCGGTCATCTCAGGCGCCGATCTCGTCGTGGTCCGTCAGGCACTCGGAATGGTCGCGCAACACCTCCAGCACACGGCAATCGGCCGTGTGCCCGCCGCTGCATTCATGCACCATCCTCTGCAATTCTGTCCGAAGGGCTTCAAGTCGGGCCATACGTTGCTCAACCTGCTTAAGTTGCCTGCGAGCGATGGCATCGGCCTCCGCGCAAGACTTGTCCGGATGATCGCTCAGATCGAGAAGCTCACGGATCGCGTCCAGCGAGAACCCGAGTTGCCGCGCATGCCGGACGAAAGACAAACGGTCAAGCTCACTATCTCCATAGCGCCGCTGACCGCCAGCCGATCGCCCGGGCTCGGGCAAGAGTCCGATCTGCTCGTAATAGCGGATCGTCTGCACCTTCGTCCCGGTCTTTTTTGCCAAAGTGCCGATTGTCAGCATATCATCTCTCCAGACTATCTACAGCCCGTGTAGCTTTAAGCGTTTTTTTGCACAAGTTCCGCTTGGCATCTCACAGGTCAGTGAACATCGCTCTTCCATCCATAATAAGTCTTGAACCTACAGTAGCTAGAGGGTGTAAACGCGCTGAAAATATAGAATCAAATTCGGGCGGAGCGCGTGAAGCTTTCAAATCTTCAGAAAGTACTATGGGTTTTGGCGGGCGCGGCGGCGTTCGTTTTCATCTGGCTGCTAATGTGGGCGGACTACCGCGCCGACCTTGCCCAAGCCGAGACCGAACCACCTTTCTTTGCGCAGTTCGAACTCACGGATCATCGCGGCATGGTCCAAACAGACGAAGATTTCGCAGGGCGCTGGATGCTGGTCTTCTTTGGTTTCACCAATTGCCCCGACGTCTGTCCAACAACACTGTCCGAAGTCGCGGCCGTGATGGAGGGCTTGGGCGACGAGGCGGCAAAGGTCCAGCCGATCTTTATAACGATTGATCCGGAGCGGGATACGCCGACAGCACTTGCCGGGTATGTGCCCCTGTTCGACGCTGGGATCATCGGGCTGACCGGCACGCCGGAGCAGATCGCCGCAACATCCGAGACCTTCCCAATTTTCTTTGAGAGGATCGAGGAGGCCACCGCGCCGGGTGGATACACAATGGGGCACACATCGCACCTGTTTCTTTTTGATCCGCGGGCGGGCTTCGCCAATTCCTGGCCCTACGGCACACCCGCCGAAGAGATCCTTGCGGATCTGAGAAAGAGGATCTGATTGCCATGACCCGCCTTTCCGGAGAAGCGGCCCTTGTTCTTGCTTGGATCATTGCGCTTATCGCATCGCTTGCCGTGCTCTTTATTGGCGAGGTGCTTGGTCAAACGCCTTGCGTCCTTTGCTGGTTCCAGCGCGCCTTCATGTTCCCCCTGGCTATCGTTCTTGGGCTCGGGCTGTGGTGGCAGGATCCCCGCGTGGGGCGCTATGGCGTTGCGCTAGCGCTTGGGGGGGCGGCAGTGGCGTTGTATCACATCGGCCTCTATGTCGGGCTGATCCCCGAGGCGATCCAGCCCTGCACGGCGACCGGCCCCTCTTGTACCGACGACAACCAGGTGGTCTTCGGCATTCCGATTCCGCTGTTGGCGCTTGTCGCCTTCACGATGATCGGGATGCTGTCGGCCCTTTCACTGAAGGAAAAACAAACATGAATCGACGCGGCCTCGTTCTATCCGTTCTGGCTGTTGGCGCCGCAGGTTTTGGCGGCGCGGCCTGGTATGCCACCCGCCCCCAACCCATGGCAGAGGCAGTCCCTGTCGCGCCCGAAGTGAACGATGTGCTGATCCGGCCCTATTCCCCGATCCTCGGCCCCGAAACGGCACCTGTCACGATTGTCGAGTTTTTCGATCCAGCTTGCGAGGCATGCCGCGCATTCTATCCCGTGGTCAAAGAGATCATGGCTGAGCACGGTGATGCGATCCGTGTCGTAATTCGATACACCGCGTTTCACGGGGACGCTTCGGTGGAAGCGATCCGTGTTCTCGAAGCTGCGCGGATGCAGGATGTGTTCGAACCCGTGCTGGAAGCGGTCCTGCGCGAGCAGCCGCGATGGGCGTCCCATGGCACTCCGGCACCGGGTTTGATCCTTGAGATTGCCGCAAGCGGTGGTCTGGATGTCGAAGCTGCTCGGACACAGATGCTGGCCCCCGGTGTCGTGGCGGTGCTCAATCAGGACCGCGCTGATGTCGAAGCGGTAGGCGTGCGACAAACGCCCACGTTCTTCGTCAACGCCAAGCCATTAGACCCGTTCGGTGAGGCCGAACTGCGGCGACTGGTGGCTGCGGAAGTTGCGGCCAGCCAAAGTTGATGCTCGGCCAGATACAGGAGAATTCTTCATGACAAAACGATCTTACATCAATGGTTTGCCCCTTGTCTTGCTACTCTCGGGCATGTCGACTCCGGCATTTGCCGGTTCGGAGGATGTGGTCGTCGAAAACGCGTGGTCCCGTGCTTCAATCGGGGTCAACCGCCCTGGTGCGGCCTATATGACTGTGCGCAACACCGGTGAAGACACGGTCACGCTGACCGGGCTTACAACACCACTGGCCGTGATGCCCCAGATCCATGAGACGAAAACCAACGCCGACGGCGTCAGTTCTATGGCGCCTGCTGACGAAATCACGATTGAACCGGGCCAAAGCGTAGCATTGGAACCGGGAGGGCTGCACGCCATGCTCATGAAGCTGCAAAACCCGATGATCGAAGGCGAGACCTTCCCACTGACACTGACGTTCTCGGACGGTGGTGAAGTGACTGTTGAGGTCCCAATTCTGGGGATCGCCGCGCGCGGGCCGGAGAGCTGATGCAGCGTCGACATGTGGTCCAATACGGTGCAGCCGGTGTAGGCGCTGTCGCTCTGATGCTCGGCGTCGGTTGGTGGCGGGTGGATGGTCCCGGTGCACCAAAACCGGCCGGCCAAAGGCCTCTCCCCCTGTCGGCGATGGATTTCCGACTGACCGATCACGAAGGCAATGAAGTGGGCCCGGAAACCCTGATCGGACGCCCGACCATGGTGTTTTTCGGGTTCACCTACTGCCCGGATGTCTGCCCCACGACGTTATCGGATATCTCAGGTTGGCTTGAAGATCTCGGGGACGACGCCGCGCGGATGAACGTGGTCTTCATCACAGTCGATCCGGAGCGGGACACGGTCGAGGCCATGGCCGAATATGTCGGCTATTTTCATCCGGCTATTCGCGGCTGGACTGGGCCGGCAAACCAGGTTGCCCGCGCTGCAGAAGGATTTCGTGCCTCGTATGAGCGCGTCCCGACCGAAGGCGGCGACTATACAATGAACCATACGGCAAGCGTATTCCTGTTCGATGCCAAGGGTGAACTCGTCACCATGATTGACTATCACGAGCCAAGAGAATTCGCAGTGCCGAAGATCCGGCGTGCACTGACAGAAGACGTAGAGGGGGCAACATGAAGATTAGAATTGTTTTGGCGAGCGCTGTGGTCGCAGGCGCTTTTTCGCTGACCGCCATCGCCATTTCTGGCGTTCTTTCTAAAGAGCCAGTGCCTCCTGCGATTGCTGAAGCGACCCTCTGGACTCCCGATCCGCTCTCGATGCCTCAGATCGCCGACTACGATGTGACACCGCCCGCTGCATTTCACGCCGACAATGCTAGCCCAATGCGACCTCTGCCGCTCTTGCAATCTGTCTTCGCAGAAACCGCCTTGCCCGAGATTGAACCGCCTTTGATCACTTGGTCGCGTGAGATCGCGTCGGGCGAGACGCTGGATGCGGTCCTGGCGAACGCGGGTATCGCTGCGCCTGCGCGTGCCGAAATCGCGCTCGCGCTTGGTGCAGAATATGACCTGCGCCGATTGCGCCCGGGCCATGAGATCACTGTGATCTCAAAGGTGGACGGAAATCCGAGCCGCGTGGAACTGGCAGTTGACGATGGGGTGCGGATCGAAACGGTCTTTGGTCAAGAACTTGTCACACGCGTGTTGGAGCCAGACCCTGAAATGGTGACGTTCGCGGGCGAGGCAGTGATCGAAAGCTCTGTCTTCGCGGCGTTGGACAAAGCAGGCATCCCTGCTCGTTTTGCGGTCGACATGGCGCAGATGCTGGGCGGCACAGTAGATTTTCGACGCGAACTTTCCGGTGGCGAGACGATGCGTATTCTTTGGCGCGAAGCCCGCGACGGAAACGAGAGGATCGGTCAGCCCGAACTTGCCTTTGCCACACTGGACCTTGGTGAAACGGTCTACGAGATCGTCTGGCCGGATGACGGCAGCGGTGAAGCAACGATCTATGTCGATGGAGAGGTCCTGCGTGTTTTTGCCCAACCGGTGGAAGGAGCGCGGCTGAGTTCCGTCTTTGGCCGTCGCACACACCCGGTCTATGGGAATGTGCGCATGCACACCGGGGTCGACTTTGCTGCGGCCCGCGGTACGCCGGTGAAAGCGACAGCACCCGGACGCGTGAGCTTCATCGGACGTCGTGGTGGATATGGCCGGGTGGTGGAGATAGCGCATGGATCCGACACCCTGACACGATACGCACATCTCAGCGAGGTGCCGGACACACTCGAACAAGGGCAGCGCGTTTTGGCCGGAGACATGATCGGTCGCGTCGGTGCGACCGGCACCGCGACCGGCCCAAATCTCCATTATGAGGTTCTAGTCGATGGTCGCCCGACCGATCCTCTCTCAGACGACAGACTGGCAGAGGCGGCCGAGCGGGATGCGGATGACACGGCTGCACTTGAGCGATTGGCTGAGGCACGCTCGCTACTGGCCGAGAGGCTCACCAGCGAATTTGTGCAAACAACAACCGAAAGGCTTTAATCCATGAAACGACTGGCTCCCGCCCTTGCAGTCACGCTGGCCTTGTTTCCCGCAGCGCAAGCGGTCGCCGATGCGATCCAGATTGATGTCCGGAAGACAAACGGCTGCGGCTGTTGTCTGTCCTGGATGAAGCACCTCGAGGAAAGCGGATTCGCGCCGACAGGCGAGGACATGTTCGGGGGATCTCTTGTGCGCTTCAAACTCGACAATGGCGTGCCTCAGCGCATGGTCTCCTGCCATACGGCTTTGGTCGACGGCTACGTGATCGAAGGACATGTACCGGCATCAGACATTCAGCGTTTGTTGGATGAGCGTCCAGATGCAGTGGGGTTGGCGGTGCCCGGAATGCCCTATGGATCGCCGGGCATGGGACCGGAAGACGATCGAGAGGCTTATGAGGTCTTCCTGATCCGCGGCGATGGATCGACCGAGATCTTTAGCAGTTATTCGGCCGCTGACTGACGTATCGACGAGACCTCAACGCTTGGAACCCCTCTCCCCAATTACCCTTGGCTTTCTAGGAAGTCTGGCCGCCGGATCGCTGACAGCGGTCGGGGCGATCCCCGTTCTTTTCGGGCGCATCCCATCCCGGGCTACACGCGATCTGCTACTTGGCTTTGCAGCGGGTGTCATGCTCGCTGCATCGTTTTTCTCGCTGATCATCCCGGCTCTCGATGCAGCCGAAGGACAGTTCGACAACGGTGCTCTCCCGGCGGCCATCGTTTGTGTTGCTATCTTGCTTGGCATGGGCGCGGTCGCTCTGATGAACGAACGGCTGCCGCATGAGCATTTCAAGTCGGGGCGGGAAGGCCCTGACTCTGCTTCGCTGCGCCGCGTCTGGCTCTTCATCATCGCGATCACGATCCACAATTTCCCCGAAGGACTCGCCGTTGGTGTCGGGTTCGGGGCTGACGGTCTTTCTGGTGGCTTGCCGCTTGCGATTGGCATTGGGCTGCAAAACGCTCCCGAGGGTCTCGCCGTAGCGGTCTCATTGCTTGGTGAGGGATATTCCAGGCGCCGTGCGTGGGGCATTGCCGCCCTGACAGGTCTTGTCGAGCCGGTAGGCGGGCTTCTTGGGGCTGGGATCATCAGCATCTCGCAGCCGCTGTTGCCATGGGGCCTCGCCTTCGCCGCCGGGGCGATGCTCTACGTCATCAGCCACGAAATCATTCCCGAAACCCACCGTTCTGGCCATCAAAACAGGGCGACACTCGGTCTCGCGGTTGGCCTGGTGATCATGTTGTTCCTCGATGTATGGCTGGGAGGATGAGATGAAACAGTCCCATTTCCAAGGTTTCTTTGCGGCTGGAACTGCTTTTCTTGTCGATCAGGTGACAAAAGCAATTGTCGTCGCCAATGCGGCAGATTTGAGCGCCGGAGTTCCGGTCTTTCCCGGTTTCAATCTCATCTACCTGCGCAACGATGGCGTGACATTTGGATTACTTGGTGGAGCGCCATGGTGGAGCCTTACAGTGTTGGCCCTCGCGGTCTGCGGCTGGTTGACTGTCATGTTATTGCGCACTGACAACCGGGCCGAGGCTATCGCCTATGGTGCGATTATCGGTGGCGCGCTCGGCAACGTCCTCGACCGCATCCGGTTTCGGGGTGTGACGGACTTCCTCGATTTCTATGTCGGATCCACGCATTGGCCCGCCTTCAACATGGCGGATGTTTTCGTGGTCAGTGGCGTGGGCCTACTGCTCATAGCCCCTTGGTTGAGCGCCAAGTTGAAAACTGGCACATGATGGCGGGCTTGCGACCACTGACGGGTCGTGGCCGTTACATTCCCCTGCGATCAGGGATTAGCTTTGCAGCGGGCGGTTTAACGGTTTTAACCCTTCCACCATTCTCATGGCTGATCGTTGTTCCGGTCGCCTTCTCAGCACTCTTTCTCGTCCTCCGGCAGGTTTCGACAGCGCCCGCCTTCTTCATCGGCTGGGTCTTCGGAATGGGCCAGTTCGGGTTTGGAGTTTCCTGGATCGCCGAGAGCTTCTACGTCGATGCCGAACGTTTCGGTGCCCTTGCGATCCCGGCAGTCGCGGGACTGTCCGCCGGACTGGCCATATTCCCAGCGATTGCGGCGATGTTATTTGCCACCATCATGCAGCGCCGTGCTGTCGGCGGCATTACGGCAGGTCTTCTGCTTGCAACCTGCTGGGTTGCCGCAGAATGGCTGCGCGGTCATGTCCTGACGGGGTTTCCCTGGAACCTTGCCGCTTATGCTCTTGTCGAACATGCCGCCCTGCGCCAACCGGCCGCCTGGGTCGGAAGCTATGGGCTAAGCTTTCTCACGGTCTTTATCGGGCTGTTGCCCGGTGTGTTGATTGTGGCGGCACCAAACAGACGCGTGCCTGTTCTCGTGCTCTTCGCCGCTGCGGTGATGGGCCTCTGGGGTGGCGGCGCGCTGCGTTCAGGGACGGATGTGCCGCCGACGGACATCGCTTTGCGCATCGTCCAGGGCAATGTGCCGCAAGTCGAGAAGTGGGCACCGGGCAGCCGCGAGCGAACACTGGAAAAATACTTGAGCTTGTCTGCGCAACCTGGACGCTTCGACCTGCTGCTGTGGCCGGAAACGGCCTTTCCCGGTTTTCTGGACGAGGACGCCTTGGCGCGCAGGCGGTTATCCACGGTTCTGCCAGACGGCAGGATCCTTTTGACAGGAGTGCCTGACCGCGTAGAGGGCGATGGGGAAACCCGATATTTCAACACGGTTCAAGCCTATGACGGCAACGGCGAAATTCTGACGGGATATGCAAAACATCATCTTGTTCCGTTCGGGGAATATGTGCCCCTGAGAGGCTGGCTGCCGATCGAGCGGCTCACCGAAGGTTTGGGCGATTTCACGCCAGGACCAGGGCCACGCACGCTGGCGATCCCGGGTGCGCCTCTGGTCGCGGTGGCGATCTGTTACGAGATCATTTTTCCGGGCCAGGTGGTCGATGACCTTTTTCGCCCCGACTGGATTTTCAACGCAACAAATGATGCCTGGTTCGGTACCAGCATCGGCCCCGAGCAGCACCTCGCCTCCGCGCGCATGCGCGCGGTCGAAGAAGGGCTTCCTGTGGTCCGGGCGGCCAACACGGGGATTTCCGCGATCATCGACGCCAAGGGAGAGATCATCGCGCGCCTCGAGACCGGACAAACTGGAGTCATAGATGCCACCCTGCCGACAGCGCTTGCGCCTACACCTTACGCACGTTTCGGTGATTGGACATCGCTGGCGCTCATCTGTGCGGTCTGGGCCTTAGCCTTTACCGTCGGATCGGCCAGACGACGTTTCAATTCAGAAAAATCAAAATCGGAGGAATCGTGATGCTGGTGCTCGCAGGCTTTGTCGGAGGGGCGCTCTGGGGTGGCTATCTGGCGCAACGGCAGAAAGGGAACCGCCTGGATATACTTCAATACGCGACAGGCTTCGGTATTGCTTTCGGCCTACTCGCTTTTTTCGCCTCGGTGATCCTCTTGCGCATCACGTCTTGAGATTGCTTTGGCACCGGCAACGAATTGAAACGACTGTTCAACATATTACTGTACTTGCTCCTGGCGATTTTTGCATCAGGACTGGCCGTATCCGGTGTCGTCTACTTTCTTTTGCGCGCCTCCGTCCCCGACTATGACGAGGATTTCAGTGTTGCGGGAATCGAAGGTCCAGTCGATATTCTGCGAGATGCTGCGGCCATACCGCACATTTCTGCAGACTCCGCTGCGGACGCCTATTTCGCGCTTGGTTTCGTTCACGCTCAGGACAGGCTTGGCCAGTTATTGAGGGCAAGGCGGGCAGCGCAAGCCTTGTTGCCACTTGACCAGACGATCGAAGTCGAGCCTTCGACAGCCCAAGCGCTCGACGCATATGCCGCTGGTGTCAACGCGTGGCTTGGTCTGGTATCCGAAGGCGGGCGCGGCAGAGGCTCACCCGATCTGTTGATCGCGGATGAGAGAATGATCGCTGCCTGGAGACCCGTCGATAGTCTCAGACTTGCCCAAGCGTTTCTGAACGATCTTCAACCCGAGAGACGCCAGAGTGACCTGTCCGGCTTGTCAGATCGACCTCTTTTGCCCGAGCTGTTTGTGACCTCGCCCAAGGTCAGCCTCGATGCTTGGGCGTTGCCTGGAGACAGAACAGCTTCGGGAGCACCAATTCTCGCCGCCGATATACGTGGCCCCTTATCGCTGCCTTCTGAATGGTACCTGGCGGATATTCAACTCCCGACCGGAGCCGCGATTGGGGCTACAATGCCGGGTGTGCCCTTCATTGTCGTCGGTCGCAGCGAACGCGTCGCTTGGGCGTTCCGATCTCTGTCACTGACTGCCCTTAAAGAGCCAGTGAGTCCCACCGCTGCCAAGGCCGGCAATTTTCTGATGATGCTTGACCGTCTGGCGCGGTCCGCCGATGTGAACGATGCTATGGACGCAAGCATGAACCTGGCACCAGCCGGATTGGAGATTCTTGCCATCGGCCGAGAAATCCTTGCTCGCTGGCCTGACAGGGAGGTCGAAACGCCTTTCTCGTTTCGAGACGCCCGTCTGGCAGCTCTTGATGTGCGGCAACCGATATTCTCGGTCGAGGGCGCGATTGCGGCGCAGCGCGACACGGTCAGCACTGCCGCGCGGGCGCTTCTTCCTATAATGGCAAAAGAGCTCTGGTTCGTGGGTTCCGCAGGCGCTCTCGAAGAGAACCGCGCAGATGAGTTTCGCGGCGATATTCTGGGTCAACTTGCCCAATGGAATGGCGACATGGATCGCTTTTCACCGGAACCGCTCGTGTTCTGGGCCTGGGCGCGCGCGTTGCAAAAACGGATACTTCAGGATGAATTTCCATCCGCGACAACGGTCTGGGCCAGGCCAAATGCCGATATCCTATTTGCGGTGCTTTCAGATCGCGGAGGGAGCGCAATCTGGTGCGACATCCGCCCGTCCACCCGCATCGAGACCTGCCAGGATCAGGTTCGTGCGGCCCTGGATGATGCCATCGGCTGGCTTGTCGACCGCTACGGACCCGATCCGTCAGATTGGGTCTGGGGCGAAGCACACGCTTTGAATATGGGGTGGGCGCCAATCCGATCGAGTGGGATCATCAGCGATCTGCTGTCTCTCGAAGCCCCATCTTCGGGCGATCCATACACACTGATTGCAACGCTGTTATCTTCTGACAATGACCGCCCCTTCGCGGCCAGCGCGGGCACCAATTTTCAGGCGGTCATGTCGTTTTCGGAAGAAGCCGGATCCTATTTCATCGCGCCAGCCGGTCAGTCCGGCCACCCGCTCTCACGTTTCTATGAAAACCTTTTTCTCATGTGGATGCAGGGCAAATATCTCACGATGTCCACTGATCTGTCCTTGGCCCGGGGTGGCGCTGTGGGAACATCCCGACTTTCACCGGTATCCGTCGATACGCCGACAATACAAAATGACAGGAGCCGATGATCACTTACTTCCTCCTTTTCGACCCGTTTGGGTATGCGATTTCGCCAGTGTCCCTTGTTTCCGTCAGCTTGGCCGCATGGGTCTACATGCGCGGCCTCGTGCGATCCGCTCGCATTCGCGGGACGGTGTCTATGTGGCGGCAAGCCCTGTTCCTCGCTGGCTTGACCTGCATTCTCGCGGCCACAAATGCGCCTCTGGCTTCGTTGGGGCATAGCCTCTTTTCGGTGCACCAAGTGGAGCACCTTCTCCTCCGCCTTGCAGGACCACTACTCTTCGCGGTCTCTCAGCCGTGGCGATTATTGCAAGCCGGTTTGAACAGACGGTGGCGTCGATACCTCGACGCTCTTGGAAAATCTTTTGCATTTCGGTTCTTGGCACATCCGGTAACCGCCACTGCCGCGCTCATCACGTCGCTCTTTATCTGGCAGATTCCAGTGCTTTACGGACTTGCTCAGCGCATCGCGGCGATCGAGGTGTTCGCCCATTTTGCGATGGTGCTGGCAGGGATCTGGTATTTCGGCATGCTCTTCGACCCGAGAGATCCCCCTGAGGGCGCGAGGCGCGGCGCAAGGCTGATCTCCGGTTTCGCGGTGATCGTTTCAAACATTTTTCTGGGTTCCTTGACGACACTCAAAGAGGTGAGCCTCTATGCTTCCTACCAAACGGCGGGAACCGGGTTTCTCGATCCCCTGTCCGACGAAACCATGGGTGGCTACACGATCTGGGTCCCGTCCTCGATGCTGATGATCGCCGCGATCATTCTGGTCATGAACGGGTGGAACGCGGCCGAGGTGCGTCGCTGGAATTCACGATACGAGTTGGTGCGAGGGTCAAACTCCGCGGCGCTCGAGTTTCCGGAAACGGCCGAAGAATTGCGTCTGAAAGTAGCAGAGCCAAACCGCGACATGGGCCGGACGCTCGCCATAGGTGCCTTGGTCATGTTCTTCATCGTCATGACGACGGTGGTGACAATTGTCTATGCGCTTTGAACAGAGGAGCAAATCAAAGGTTGTATCCACGTCTTTTCCCGCGATCGACATTCTCGCTGCACCGTCGTCGCAGTCAGAGATTTTGGGCACACTATCTCGGGCTGGCCAAGCTCAGAGGACACGAACGATTTTCTGCACTAAGGTTGACCATCAGAACAAATGCCAACCCACCAGCCTTTGACTGCTGACGCCGCCGCCTCCTGAGTCTTGCTTTTCTGAATTTCGCGAGAACTTGATGCTGCGCTACTTGCCGCTTTGAGATTGCAGGAGGGCGTGTTCGAAGGCCTCCAGCGTGGTCGTGCTGACGTGATGCTCGATCCCTTCCGCATCGCGTTCCGCAGTCTCTTCGTCGATTCCCAGGCTGAGGAGAAACGCGACGACGATCCTGTGTCGTCGGCGGCAGGCCTCGGCCAACTCCCGACCGGCATCCGTGAGGAATATGGCGCGGTAAGGTTCCCGCCGCACCAGGCCAGCAGCTTTGAGCCGCGAGATGTTCTTGGTCACGGTCGGCGGCTTCACTCCAAAACGTTCGGCGATTTCCACCGGCCTTGCCTCTCCGCGCGACTCGATCAGTTCGGCGATCAGTTCAACGTAATCTTCCGCCATTTCGCTCTCATGTGCCTGACGCACGGTCGCGAACCCCTCAGCCTGTGCTTCGGGAGCCCTGTCGACAGTTTCGAACGGTTCATGTTCCTGTGATTGCAGCTTTGTCATAGTTGGGACTTTGCAGGGAAACTGCAGGATTGACAACTTGTTTGCTTAGGGTAGATAAATTAGCCGTGTCTAACTTTTGAATTCGGAGACTGCGGTGATTCAGAAATTCCTTGGAGCGTTCATTGTCGCACTCGCAAGTGCGCTCGTCCTGTCCGGACCTGTCGCTGCGACGCCTGCCAAGGAGGCTCCATGGCTTCCCGAGGCGGCGGCCTACCGGCTGACTCTCTTCCTCGGAAATCTCGAACCGCTGCCTTGGGATGACGTCGGGACCGCCTGGGCCGAACCCTACCGGGGTTCGGAATTCTCTGTTGGTGCATTGGCATGGCTGGACGGCAACAGCGACATCGGACCCGCCCCCCTTCTGGACGCCATCACTCGCGAAGACCGCCAGGCGGTCTTTGCCGAGGCGACGCGGCTGATCGCGCGCCGGATCGACGAGGAACTGGACCGAGCAGTCATGGCCGACGACCCTGCACGTGCGCAGCAGGCCGTGCGGACAGCCCGAGAACTCTATCGCTCGTTCGCGGACGGTATCGCGGCTGCTGATCCCGACGCTTCGAGACGCATCGGCCTCGCCTGGCTGGAACTCAACAGCAGCACAGGTTCCGCCGGTGTTCTTGGTGCTGGTGCCACACCCGCGAGTCGCAAAACCATGGAAGCCGCGCGCGAAGTCATCTCCCTCTATCTCGCCGAGAATTACCTCGTTGACGATTTCGCGCCGCGCCGGACGCTGAGCGCGCTGCCGGAAACTGTTGTCCTGAGTGGCCGCACCATCGAGGTGCCGCCTAGCCTGCCGCCGGGGTTTGACATCTTCGATCAGGATCCGCTGCCGCGCCTCGTCCTCAATTTCGAGGAGCAGGGCATCGACGAGACCGACCTGCCATTGGTGGCCTATGGCGACATGCTATTCGACAGCGCGCAAATCTTTGGCAATCCGGCGCAGGGTCTCGGGGTCGCTTGTTCGACCTGTCACAACCGATCGGACGTTAACCAGAGGCTTTTCATTCCGGGTGCGAGCCATCAACCAGGCGCGATCGATGTCGATGGCGCCTTCTTCAACCCGATCTTCAATGACCGGCGTGATGATCCGATTGACATCCCCAGCCTCCGTGGCCTGCGCTTCACCGGGCCCTACGGCCGCGATGGCCGCTTCGCCTCCTTGCGCGATTTCACCCGCAACGTCATCGTCAACGAGTTCGGCGGCGATGAACCGACGCCCTTCATGCTGGATGCTCTGCTCGCCTACATGCTCGAATTCGACTTCCTGCCCAACTCCATGCTGACACCGGATGGTCAGCTGACCGAAGCCGCTCCCGAGGCAGCGCAGCGCGGCGAAGCGATCTTCAATACACCCTTCGCGGCGCTCGGCGACCGTTCCTGCTCCAGCTGCCACGTCCCGGACACGAACTTCCTGGACCGGCAGGCCCATGATATCGGCTCGGTTGCGTTGGCCTACGATGGCGCCCGCACCGGTGCGATGGATACACCCACGCTGCTCGGCACCGTCTACACCGCGCCCTATTTCCACGACGGGTCGCTGCCGACCCTGGCCGCTGTCGTGGACTGGTTCGACGAATCGAAGTCGCTCGGCCTGACCGGAGCGGAACGGGCCGACCTGACGGCCTATCTGGAGACCGTGGGCGCAGCGGACGAGCCCTATGAGGCATTCGACGCCGAGAACACCGCCTTCCGGCTGGCATTCTCCGAACTGACGACCTTCGCCTCGACGCTTGATACGCTGCTGCCGCAGCGGGATGCAAAACATATCCTGCTGCTGACCGACACCGTGGCCGCGGACCTTTCGGCGGACGCCAGCACAATGTCGAACCTGGCTGCGCGGCCTGAAGTCTACGCGTTGGCCCAACGTCTGGCCGAGGTTGGTGACGCCGTTCGTACTGATGACTGGGTGGCTGCCGAAACAAGCTGGACCGCGTTCAAGTCCGAAGCCGACGCAATCGAAGAGAGGGCATTCTGATGGCGATCCATATGAACCGCAGAACGATGTTGGCGCTGGCCGCTGCGGGCGCAGTATCGCTCGCAACCCCGCTGGCCGCGCAGGACACTGCGTTGCGGCTGGCTTTCATCCCGCAGGAGAACCCCGAGAAGCTCCTGGGCGACATAGAGGCCATCAGCGGCTGGCTGGCCAGTGAGATCGGCGTCCCCGTCGAAGGGTTCGTCACCATCGACCATGCGGCGGCGGTCGAGGCGCTGAGAAACGGCGACGCCGACATCTCCTTCATGGGCGCCCTGCCCTTCGTTCTGGCCGAGGCCGAGATCGGCGCGGTGCCGCTTCTCTCCGAGGTCTACCGCGACGCGCCGAGTTATACGGGACGCATTTTCGTGCGTCGCGACAGTGGCATCGGCGCGCTTGCAGACCTGCGCGGACGCGACATCGCATTCGCCGATCCGATCTCGGAATCGGGCTATCTCTACCCGCTCGCCGAATTCGTCGAGGCTCGGCTGATCGACGGCCCAGGCGCGGCGGAGGCATTCTTCGGCCGCGTCTTCTTCGCAGGCGGCTATCAGCAGGCCATGCAGGCGATGGCCGAAGGTCTGGTCGACGCTGCGGGTGCCAGCCAGTATGCCGACCTGCTCCTGACGCCGCAGCAGCAAGCACAGGTGACATGGATCGCGGAAAGCCCGCCAATCCCCAGCCATGTCGTGATCGCGCGACCCGGGTTGGATGCCGAGGTGCAAGACCGCTTCACCAACGCGATGCTGCGGCTCAACGAGCCCGAGAACCGCGACAAGCTGCGCTATCTCTACGGGCCGGACGGCTATGTCAGGGCCGACCCTGCCGCCTATGACGGCGTGCGCGACATGGCACGGCGATATGGGCTCCTGGAATGACCACCGCCATCCGGATCGACGACCTGAACTTTGCCCATCCGGGCGGGAGTGTTCCGGCGCTGGAGCGAGTCTCGCTTACGATTTCGACCGGCGAAAGCGTCGCTTTGCTCGGCCCGTCCGGGGCAGGAAAAACAACGCTGCTGGCATTGCTCGATGGCAGGCTCCACGGCTGGCGCGGGCGCGTTTCAGTCTTGGGTGCGCCGCTCGATCCAGACCAACCGCCGCCGCGCGCAAGCCGACCTGATACCGGTTTCGTATTTCAGGAATTCGCCTTGGTCGAACGCTCCACGGTTCTGCGCAACGTGCTCAACGGCCGCCTAGGCCGGATGGCGCCCCTGCGCGCCCTGCTGGGGTCGCCAAGGCCACATGATCTCGACATTGCGCGCACAGCCCTCACTGATTGCGGCATTGCCGATCTCGCCGAACGCCGGGTCGACAGTCTCAGCGGCGGCCAGCGGCAGCGCGTGGCCATTGCGCGGTGTCTCGCGCAGGAGCCACGGCTGATCCTCGCCGACGAGCCGGTGAGCAACCTCGACCCCACCCGCGCTGGGGAGGTCTTGGCGCTGCTGACCGGGGCGGCGCAAGCGCGCGGCGCAACGGCGCTGTTTTCCTCGCACCAGCCCGACCTGGCGCGGCGTTTCGCGCAGCGCATCATCGGCATGCGGAACGGGCGGATCGTGTTCGATGTGCCGACATCCGAGTTGCAGGACGAGGCGACGGCGGCTCTCTACCGGGAGGCAGAGCCGATGCCCGGTTCCGGCCTCCGGGCGGTGTCCTGATGGGCCACCGCAGGTTCGGCGGCTTCGCGACCAGCACCCTGATCGCAGGCGCAATCCTCTGGTCCTTCGCCACGACCGATGTCGAGTTGTCGCGTCTCGTTTCGGCCGGTCCGCGGATCGCTGACTTTCTCGGGCGGATGTTCCCGCCCGATCCGACAGTGATGGCCGAGATCAGGAAGGGCAGCGCGGAAACGCTGAGAATAGCGATCCTCGGTTCCCTCGGCGCTGTGATCCTGTCGATCCCTCTGGCCATCCTCGCCTCCGAGACCATGGTCTCGCGCATGGTGTTCGGCCCTGTGCGCGCGCTGCTGGCCTTTATCCGGGCCGTGCCGCTGATCCTCGTGGCCATGCTTATGGTGGGCGCTGTCGGGCTCGGGCCGCTGCCCGGCATCATCGCGGTCGCCTTTCATGCAACGGGGATGCTCGCCAAGTTCTATGCCGAGGCGATCGACGGCGTGTCCCGCGCGCCGATCGCAGCACTGGAAAGCGCCGGCGCCGGACCGCTCGTGCGGCTCAGGCATGCGATCTGGCCGCAGATGGCCCCAGTCATTGCCCGCGACACGATTTTCCGGTTCGAACTGAACCTGCGCGAGTCGCTGATCCTCGGCATCGTCGGCGCGGGTGGGATCGGCTTCTACATCCAGACCTACGTGAGATCCTTCCAGTATGATAAGGCCGCCAGCGTCACGATTGCGGTCGTCGTCATGGTCATGGCCATTGAGGCGATCAACGTCGCACTGCGGCGCCGCTTCACCTGATCCTTAGGCGTAAATGTCGATCGGTGTCCCGTCCCTGACCATGGCATAGATTTCCTCGATCTGGCGGTCAGTGACGGCGATGCAGCCTGCCGTCCAGTCGCGGACATTCATTGGGTCGATCCCCTTGCGCGGTCCTCCGTGGATGAAAATGTCGCCACCGGGCGACTTTCCTTGAGCCTGCGCAAAAGCGATGTCTGCCGCGTTGGGATATGAGATGCCAATCGACAGGTGAAAGAGGCTCTCCGGGTTGCGCCGATCAATCACGTAGGAGCCCTCCGGCGTACGGCCGTCCCCCTCGAACTGCTTGTGACCTTCGGGCGCGAAGCCTAATCCGATGGGATAGGTCCGCAAGACGTCATCCACCCCGTCCAGAACCAGAAACCGCTGTGCCTTATACATGCGTAGCCGGGTCACTTCGGGTCCGTTGTAAGACCGGAACTTGCTGGCACAACCTGACAGGAAGGAGGCCAATCCGCCCATCAAAAAGGCGCGCCGTGGAAATCTGGTGTTTGTCACTGCTCGACGCCCCTTTTTGCGAGGTCTGTTGGTGCCAGAGGTTACTCTACCGAAGACGTCGGATCAATGACCGTGCGCCAGTGCTCCCTTCGCCATCTGCTCGCCCACCGGTTCACCGCCCGAAGGCCCGTCCTTGATCCGATGGCCGTTCAAAAGCCGCAGCGCATTGGCGACCACCAACAGGGAAACGCCTACATCCGCAGCGATGGCGCCCCACATCGAGGCCATCCCGAACGCGGTCAGCCCGACGAACAGCGCCTTTGTTGCCAGCGATATACCGATATTCTGGTGGATAATCGTCATTGTCCGCCGAGAGTGAGTAATCAGCCACGGCACTCGAGCCAGATCGTCGGTCATCAGTGCAATATCTGCCGTTTCGATCGCCGCATCCGATCCGACAGCCCCCATGGCAATGGCATAATGCGCGCGCGCCATTGCGGGCGCGTCGTTCACGCCGTCGCCGATCATCGCCACCATATCGTGGCATTCCACCAGTTCCTCGATGGCCTTCACCTTGTCTTCTGGCAAGAGTTCGGCGCGCACCTCGTCAATGCCGACCTCGGCCGCCACCGCACGTGCGGTGCGTTCGTTGTCGCCCGTCAACATCACGATTGTCTTCACACCCTGCGCGTGCAGACGCGCAACGATACCCTTTGCATCGGGGCGAATGCGGTCACGAAGCTCCAGCACGCCGGTCACGCCGGTCTCGTCACCCACGGCAACCAGGGTGCTGCCTGCCCCTTCGATCCGGTCCCGAAGATCCGCCGGAATGGCATTGCTGAAACCTTTCTCTTGGGCAAACCGATCTGATCCGAGCCAGATCGCGCGCCGGTCGGCGCGTCCTTCGAGCCCGCGCCCAGGCACGGTCCGCGTGTCCTCTGCGGCAGACACGGAAACACCATCGCTTTCTGCGCGCGCGAGGATGGCGCGTGCCAGCGGGTGCGAGGACCGCGCCTCCAGACTGGCTGCCAGCGTGATGATTTCGCGAGCGGAGGCTTCACCCAGCGGGTGAACCGCCGCCACCTCAGGCTCGCCCATGGTGATCGTTCCCGTCTTGTCCATCGCCAGCGCTGTGGTGCGCCCTGGCGCTTCGACATAAGCGCCGCCCTTGATGAGCACCCCTGCTCGCGCCGAAGCGGCCAGCGCTGCTACAATGGACACCGGCGTAGAAATGACCAGTGCGCAAGGACATGCGATGACAAGAAGGACCAGCGCATTGTAGAACCAATAGTCCCAGGCGCCGCCGAGCAAGAGTGGCGGCACCACCGCGATGGTGATCGCCACCGCCATCACGATGGGTGTATAAATGCGCGCGAATTTCGCCACCCATTGCTCGACCGGCGCGCGGCGGGCATGGGCATCACCGACCAGACGGATGATCTTGGCCAACACTGTGTCGGAAGCTGCCTTGGTCGCTCGTACCGTCAGTGTGCCTTCGCCGTTGATCGTGCCGGCATAGACCTCATCGCCCGGCTCCTTTGGCACGAGCGCGCTTTCTCCGGTAATGGGAGCCTGATCGACGGCTCCCGCCCCCTCCACCACTTCACCGTCGAGGGGGATGCGGTCGCCGCCGCGCACAATGAAGCGATCGTTCACGGCGACCTCTGCCGCAGGCACATCGGTTTCGCTGCCATCTGATCGGATCACCCGAGCTGTCGGCGGCGCCAGATCCAGCAAGGCCGATACCGCGTTGCGGGCCCGCCCCACACTCCAGCTCTCAAGGTAAAGCGAAAGTGAGAAGAAAAACGCAACCGTCGCGGCCTCGAAGAATTCGCCCAGCCCGATGGCACCCGCCACTGCGACCACCATCAACAAGTTCATGTCAGGGGAAAACCGTCGCGCGGAAGACCAAGCCTTGGGCGCGACCAGCCAGACCCCGAAGAGAATTGCCACCGCGAATAACCCTGCTTCCGCGAGTGGCATCGGCATTTCTCCGTGCCCTGCGAATAGCCCGAGCGCACCACCCATGCCGGTTTCGACGATGTGGTAGAGAAAACCTGCCACCCAGAAGCCGCCGCTGAGCGCGGTAAACCGCTTTTGACGTGCCAGATGCGCGGCCTGATTCTCTGCTGCGTTGTCGGCGTCCCACGGTTTTGCGCTCATGCCGGTACTCGCGACCAGTTGCGAAATCTCGTTGTCCGAAATCCCGACTGCGGTATCCAGAATTGTCATCCGCCCATTGATGACATCGAACGCCAGATGCTCAGTCCCGCCGACTTTTGGACCGACCACCCTATTCAGGATTGCCACCTCTTCGGCACAATCCAGACCGGAAACTTGAAAACTTCGCCCATTCGACGGGATGGATTCTGCCGGTCCCGTGTTGGCTCCAGCACCGCAGCACGCAGCACCATCTCCATGAGAGTAGCGAGCTACGCTCGCATGTTTGTGATCATCAACATGATCGTGACTGCAGTCAGAGCTGTGCTTGTGGTCGTGGCGGTGGCCATTGGAAGACATGGGATTGACCTCGGGATTCGTTCATTCCACATTGAGATAGCCCCTACAGTAACTAGAGCTTCAAGAGCTAAAACAGAAACTTGGTCAAGTAAGGACACCGATCTGCGGAACCTTGAAACGCGTTGCCAAGTCTGTGGACGCGGCTGACCTGCCAAAAAGTGAGATAGATATGCTTCAAAAATATGCGGTGATCATGGTTGCAACATTGGCCCTGGCTGGCTGTGCGGTACCTCCGAAGGAAGACAACGATCCATTCAGGGTCGGGAATATTCCAGAATCTGTCGCAGCCCTCGCTGCACCCGACCAGGATCTCAACACGGCACGGCTACGTCCCGAAGATAATTGCTATTGGTATGCGCATAGTGGGCCTGTGGAAACGACCTTGGTCCCGTTGCGATCGGCAGGCGGCAATCCCATCTGCGTCGCGCGCCAATCCTGATTGACGCGTCCAAGCGTCGGATTGACGGCGCGGCTTGGGTCAACTCTGCGGAGTCACGCTGTCCTCGGCCGAATATAGGAACGCCATCGAGCCAATCTCCACATTCGGATACAGATCGTTTATGTGCGCCATGACCATCCGGACGCAACCGGAACTTGCTCGGCCGCCGATGCTTCGCGGCTGTGGTGTACCATGGATGCGCAGATAGGTGTCTCGGTCCCCGACAAAGAGATAAAGCGCCCGTGACCCGAGCGCGTTCTCAGGTCCGGGTTCCATACCGTCAGCGATATCGGCGTAGAGCTCCGGGTCGCGGTCAATCATGTTCTGTGTTGGCTGCCAATGCGGCCACCTGACCTTGCGCTTAATCGTGTAGACACCCGGCTCATAAAGTTTGCCACGAGCAATCGCTACGCCATAGCGCATCGCCGTTCCGCCTTCCTCGATATGGTAAAGATAGCGCGCAACAGCATCGACATGGATGTCACCGGCCACAAGACCATCTTTAGCTACAACCCGCTGCGGCAGAAAGCGCGGATGCAGGCCCCACGGGTTTGATGTGGCTGGATTATAGCCCGGCGGTGTAACCTGTGCATCCCAAGCAGCCTTTTCCGCTTCAGTGGGCCAGGTGTCAGCGAGGAGCGGACTCGAGATAGACGCCGAGAACAATGCGGTAGTCGTCTGGATGAAGTGTCGTCTTGTCAGCATGTATCGTGCTCCGCGCAGTTTCTATTTCGGTGTCGGATCTGTCAGATCGATTTGCTCGACGCTAAAACGTCTAGCAACTAGAGGTTCAAGGGTTAAATTTTCACTTAACCGCGAGAAGCAGAGGGTTGAATAGCGATTTCAATGCTAGACGTTCACGCGCCAACTGGGTCAGCAAAGGGCTAAATCCAAAAAGGCTTCTCTACTATATCGTTGCACGCCACATCCGATAGCGCCCCTGCCCGGTCACCTCACGGATCAGACCCCGCGCTTCCAACCAGCCAAGGTTGCGCTGGACGGCGGCGCGGCTGGCGCCAGTCAAGATTTCGGTCATCGGTGCAGAGACGAGTGGCCACTCGGTCAGTAAGGCGCGGAGAGCAGGTGGCGTCTTGCCCGAGAGCGGTGCCATTTCGGCGTCTGCGCGCATAGCCCATGCCTCTATGTCGTCTAGGTGCCGCATCGCGCTCAAGGATGCTGTCATCATCCCATCGAGCCAACGCGCCAGACGGTCAGCGGGTGGGCCGCCAGCGCGCAGCCCCCCTGATCCGCCCATGGCCAGAGGTGCAAAGACTGCCCCCCTTCCCTCACCGGCCGCAATCCTTGCGGCTGTGACTGCCGCCTCCATCCCGTCTCCGTGCTGTCCAAGACCAGCGAGGTTCCAGAGGTGGAAACCCATGCAGGCGCGGCTGATCGGATGCAGATCGACAGCTCGCGCCATCAGATCCAGCCAGCCGCTCGCACGATTCATGAAAGGTTCGGCATCATCACCAAGGTTCTCGGGGTCGCGGCGGTCGAGAAAGGCGGAAAGGTCCACCTCGGGCCCCGGCCCGCCGCTCAAACGGCGAACTGCCCATCCGACACGCGCGAGTGCTGCGGTGTCCTCCTGAACGCCTGACAGGCGCATGGATATCCAAAGAGCAAGGCGATCCGGGACGATACGATCACCCACAAACCAGCTGAGGTCAGCTGCCTCGATCAGGGCAAGCCTGTGTCGCCATCCTTCGGGGCCGCGCTTCAGGCGGTCGTCCAGCGCGCCGACGCGACCAGCTACACTGGCAAGACGCGCGGCGAGACCCGCCTCTGCTTTCCGCCATTCATCAAGGACTTCGGTTTCGCGCGGTTCGGCCCGTGGTCCGGGCGGCAGATAATCCGGCTCCTCTTCCATGGGACCGGGCAAGAACCAAAGATCGTCCTCGGACGACTGTTCCACCCCCTCAGCATCGAGAAAGAGAGCGTCCGATTCATCATGAAAGGCAGGCGCTTGAGGCTTCATATGTGCAAAATACTGGATTTTTGCATTTTACCCAAGGGTTTTGTCAGAGTGGACCCACGCTTCTTAGATAGCACGCGCGGGCGATGGTCGGCGAGGGCTCTCTGATCGCGCTCAGCGCAAGGAAACCAAGGGTTTTTGGACGAGCACGACGAGCGAGCACTTACTTGCTTTCGTTTACAAACGGTCGTTTATTGATGATACATAAAATTGCAAACGGCCCGTTTTCATGCCCCTGATAGGCTACGCCCGTGTTTCCACAGAGGATCAGACCCCCCTGCCCCAGTCTGAGGCCCTGCAGTCTGCGGGATGCGCCGAGATCTTTGAAGAGCACGCCTCGGGCGGCAATCGCGCGCGACCGGTGCTGGCACGCGTGCTCGAACGCGTCCAGAGCGGCGATACGCTGGTCGTTGTGCGGATCGACCGGCTTGCGCGATCTCTGTCGCACTTGCTGGAGGTGATCGAAAGACTGGAGGGAAAGGGGGCGTTCTTCCGCTCGCTCCAGGACCCGATCGACACTGCCTCGCCCCAGGGCAAGTTCACGTTGCAGGTTCTGGGCGCTGCGGCTGAGTTCGAACGCGCTCTGATCCGCGAGCGCACAAAGGCCGGGCTTGCCTCTGCGCGCGCCAAAGGGCGCGTAGGCGGCAACCCAGGGCTACGCGCCAAGGATCCCGCCGCGCTGCGCAAGGTGCGGCTGGCACGGCAGGACGGCTATATGGAACGCCTGAACGAGACCGCGCAGGATTGGGTGCCTCATGTGCGCCGCCTGCGCCCCGATATGGCTTGGGAAGACGTGCTGCGAATTATCAATGCCCCCCTGCCCCCAGATCACCATTGGACACAAGGCCGACTGCTCCGCGCTGTGAAGGCATATGTGCGCGACGGGTTCCTTCCTGCCGAGGTGCTTGGCCGCGCCGGACGCCGCGAAACCGATGACCGCCTGCCGGCCATCGTCGCAGCGATCAAAGGCGCGGACCCCGAAATCACGCTGCAGGCGATCTGCGATCGGCTAGAGTCGATGCGCGAACGGACCCCTCGAGGTCGTGCCAGCTGGCAGCCGTCTTCGGTCAAAATGTTGCTCGAACGAGCGGAGCGGCTTGGCCTAATTTCATCAGAATCGGCTCACTCCCAACTGTAACTAGCAGAGGCTCAAACAGCTGAATCTATCGCTCTAAACACCGTCAGAAGGTCAATTGTGCCATTGGTTGCATGGGTTTAGCCAATACCATCCAAACAATCCCCATGAATGGCTTGAAGCACGGTCTTTTGGATTTATCACCATAAAATCAACAACTTGCAGTTATCTTGATGTGACTGTACGTATTGGTGCTGTGGATAACTTTCACACTACATCTAGATTCTTCTTGCCGGACTCACTTGATCGTGGCATTCCCATTCTGACGGTAAAACGCGTCAGTCGCGCTGTACACCGTCAGAATGACCAAGAGCCTCAACAGAGGCCGAGAGTGGGCGGCAGGACATGGATGATCGTAACGTTGGATACGCGCAAGGCATAGGCTCTTCCGACATCGGAGCATTTGCCGACAATCTGGCTGAATCTTTGGATCGCCAGATGAAGATCGCTTTCGAGCCCGAAGAACGAAAGTCCCTGCGCCGATTCAGTTCTACCGAAGTTGCCAGCCTCCTGCGCGTTAGCACATCTAACCTGCGCAACCGGCACAAGGACGGCAGCTTCCCGGAAGTTCATACAGACAACCGCGGACACCGGTTCTACACAGCCCAAGAGATCGATAAGCTGCGCGACATTCTGGGGCGCACCGGAAAGAACGCAGAAAGCTACCGCCCCGGTCGACGTGAAGGCGATCGTCTCCAGGTGATATCTGTCGTCAATTTCAAAGGCGGATCGTCAAAAACAACAGCAACGATCCATCTTGCACAACGGTATGCTTTGCGAGGTTACCGAGTGTTGGTCTTGGATCTCGATCCGCAGGCAAGTTTGACCACCTTTTTCGGCTTTCGGCCAGAGCTCGAGTTCGCCGAAGGCGGCACAATCTATGATGCCCTGAGATATGAGGAACAAGTTCCGCTCTCAGCCGTCATCCAAAAAACCTACTTCCATAAGCTCGATATGGTCCCAGCGGGCCTGATGCTCTCGGAATACGAAACTGAGACGGCAAACGCCCTCGCCCGCCGGGTGCAACCCATATTTGCGGAGCGTCTTGCCTTAGCGCTTGAGGAAGTAGAGGCGAATTACGACATCGTTCTGATCGACTGCCCACCTCAACTTGGCTTTCTGACCCTAACGGCGTTGGCAGCCTCGACGGGACTCCTAGTAACGGTCGTGCCTGGCATGCTCGACATTGCTTCAATGAGCCAGTTCCTGAAACTTGCTTCGGAAACGGTAAAGGCTGTCGAAGAAGCCATTGGCAGGCGCGTTACATGGGACTTCGTAAAGTTCTTGATCACGAGATACGAGCCGTCGGACGGGCCTCAGACCCAGATGGCGGGCTACCTGAGATCGATCTTGGCCGGACAGGTCATGACTGAGCCAATGCTGAAATCTACAGCAATCTCGGACGCCGGTATGACCCAGCAAACCGTCTACGAAGTTGATCCGAGCCAATTCATTAGAAAAACGATTGATCGCGCTCTGACCAGCGTGAATGGCGTTGGAGATGAGTTGGAACAGACAATCCAAATGGCATGGGGGCGTCGCTGATGGCCCGAAATATCTTCAATCAGCCTCCAAAGGACGAGAAGGAGAGCGCGGCCCCCTCCCCTACCCCGCCAAAAGCAGCAAAACTGCCAGGATCTGTTGGCGGATTGCGCGACTCTTTGCGCGAGATTACCGCGAATTCGATCCGTGACATCGAGCCCGATCAGATTGACATGGATGGTCTGCGCGATCGGTTGGTGCTGGAGGATTCCAGTATTGATGAGTTGGCCGAAAGCATTCGCAAGCATGGGCAACAAGTACCAATTATGGTCCGTCCATCAGCGCAACCGGACAGATACCGTATCATCTACGGACGACGCAGGCTCGCAGCGATCCGCATGGTCGGCGGAACGGTCAAGGCGATCGTTCGAAGCCTGGATGACGACGCATCTCTGATCGCACAGGGCCAAGAGAACAACCTCCGACTAGACCCGTCTTTCATTGAGAAATCTCTTTTTATCAAAGAGATGCAGGAATCAGGTTACAAGCCAAACGTCATTCAGGATGCTCTCGGCTTGACACGGCAGGGCGTGTCCAATCATCGCGTCGTCATAGAGCAACTGCCAGAAGGGCTTGTACAGCTGATCGGGCCGGCACATGGCATCGGACGACGGCAATGGGGTGACCTGGCCGCTTTGTCGAAAAAGATAGATCTGGTGAACACAGCCAAAGAGGTGATCGCCGCCCTGCCCGACGACACTCCAAGCGCGGATAAGTTTCAGGCAGTCTACTCGGCTTGCTCGAACAAGGCGCGTAGCGACAAGAAGCAAGCCAACCGCAGCCTAACGTCCGTTGTCAAAGATGGGGACGGTAGCTCTGTGGGAACGCTGACAGTCGACCAGAAAACGATCGCTATCAAGATCACCAAGAAGGACAACCCAGAATTCGGCCAATGGATCGAAGAGCGCGCGGAGGCAGCGCTTTTGAAGCTCTTCGAACAGTGGCGGAATGAGAGCGGCTCTGGGTCCTAAGCCCCGAGCCACACAGAGTAACTCGAGCAGAGGAGAAAAGCGAAGACCAGAAAGAAAAGAGCCCCCCAAAGTTTCCCCTGGAGAGCCCTCATCATTCGATTAGCACTCATGATGTAGCAACCTCCAGCAAACCGGTCAAGAGTCACCGATTCGGTGGACGGGTTTTTATTGCCTTTTTCTGAGCGAAATCTCGGGAAGAGACTGGGAAGTTGTGGGCCGAACGGTCGTCGTGAAGAAACCATGGCATTTACAAAACTATCGATCAGAACCGCTGATGCTGATGCATCACGCGGCTCAATTTCTGCGGCTGAAACCGACATCTGGACCATCTTCAGGGCACTAAGAGATGCACGTAGCGTATTCGGTCTGCGTCCTGGCCATATCCAAACACTTCAAGCCATGCTCAGTTTCTTGAAGCCCGGCCATGGCGAAACGGTTTTCGCGTCCAACGACTCGATTTGCCAGCGCGTCGGCGGAATCGACGAACGGACACTCCGCAGGCACATCAACCGCTTCGTCGAACTCGGGTTCATCAAACGCAATGACAGCTCGAACAGAAAGCGCTACCGCGTTCGCTCATCCAGCGGGGAATGCATCAGCTATGGACTGTCTCTAACCCCCCTCCTCCAACGTGCGAGCGAGCTTATCGCCATCGCACATGAGATGGAAAATAACCGGCGGGATCGGATATTTGTCCGCAAACAGATCCTGACAAAGCTCGCCCATTTGGAAGAGCATGATCCCAGCAACACATTCATCAACCACGCACGGAGAGCTCTACGCAGGAAGCTGAGCCTTACCGAATACCACGCGCTGCTCGCCGACACGGACAAAGAATGCCAGACTTTGTATACCCCAGATAACCCACCAGAAACTGTGGAGTTGCCCGCCAATGACGGACAAACTGTCCGGCACCAATCTATGTCTGAAGAAGAAAAAAAAGATTTAGATAGCAACACAGGCAATGAAGCTCTGAAACCAGACTTGCTAACCTCAGTCTGCGATCAAGCGACATCGTTCTCCACAGAGAGACTTAGAGACTGGTTGGACATTGAAAACCATGCTCGAACTCTTGCACCCATGATGGGGATTCACCCAGAAACATTTGAGAAAGCCAAGAATGCAGTAGGAGCTCAGAAAGCGTCATGCGCGATCTTCATCATGCTACAACTTGGACAACGCATCAGGGATTTTGGAGCGTACTTTCACAGTATCACCTTGGGCCAACGTCAAGACCAGTTTGATCCAGTGGCTTTGATCAAGCGTCTATCCAAAACTGCTATGCAAACCGCCTAGTGTCCACCGCGGTGGACGTCTGGCCATCAACTAGTCCAATGACGCGCGGTCTCGCCACATGCATCAAAGCGACAGAGCCAAATTCCACTAGGGCGATACTACACAGTCAATCCATGTACCTCCGACCCGCCGATGTCCACCGCGGTGGACAGATCCGGCACCAAGTCTCACAACTCACATGCGCGACAGCCGCTTTTCGTCATCCACCACTTCCAAAGAACCCTTGTTGGCAGTCCAGGCCCACAGGACGATGTTGAAGTCCGTTGATGACGCACCCTTCGCAAAGCTTTGGATCAGAAGCCCCGCAAACCGATCTGCTATAAGGGCGCGTGCTAGCTCCTGTGTCGGTACCAATTGGCCATCGAGCATCTTCATGCGCCATGCAGAGTCGGCAAGCATCGCCTCGGTCACACCATACCGTTCGAGCTTGTCCTGATCGCGGGTATCGAAAATAGGCCCAAGGTCGGCTTTGTAGGACACCAGGATCGTGGGTTGCAGGCTGCCTACCTGGTTGGCTTCTCTAAGAGCGGTCGCGGGATCCAGCGAGGTGTAGAGGGCAGGGGTGCCCTTGGCGTTAAAGCGCCCTCCATAGAGTTCAGCGCCTCGTCCGGACAGAGGTTCACGCGCATAGACCGGGTTCAGGGCGCGATAGAGTGGCCCTGTGTAGCGTCCATCTTTCAGCGGCATCAGGCAAAGACGCCCGCATCGACCGCATCGATGTATTCCAGAACTTGCTGAGCTTTGCCTTCCTGCACCAGCTGCATGGCTGTCCGGCCATCAAAGCCGGGCAGGGGCTCTGACCGGTACCATGCATAGGCCATCAGTTCCGAGCCGAAGCGGGGCTCAACTTTGTTCAGCACCTCTACCAATTCGCGCAGGCGGCGCTGCGTCTTGTCCGAACCGATGCGGGCTCGCCTCTGCAACGCGTCTTTGCCCAAGCCGACGGTCAATGCGATCTCTTCTGCTGATGTGCGTAGCACCGCGGCGATCTTGCGCGGTTCGAATTGCCCAGCTTCAGCAAAGTTCGTGATGTGCATGATCTATGCTCCTACGGTGATACTGACGGTATATAGCGGCAACATCGCTGAAATTCAAGCTGACAGGAGGCGCTGCGCCTTCGTTTCCCGTGCTTATCCGTAACGCTGCAGTGCTCTGAACGAAGCAAATCCTGATCTTTGGGCCTGAGAGGTCACCGTTGGAGCGCTTTTGCCGATCGAGAACGTCAGATAAGCTATTGATAATATGAGAAAGACTGCAGCAGTCGGGCCGGAGTTGCCGATATGGCTTGCCGATCTTGGATCGAAACCGCCACTTACTGCATGCCGTCACTGGGGTCCGCGGTGGTGTCGGACCCTCGGCCGTTACCCCGGACCAGTTGGCTGCTGAAAAGTAAAAGTGTCCTTCGGGTTTTGTGACTGACGGATGAGGGCCTTTGGGGTCCCTCGGATGGGTCCGGACCGGATTCCGGTCTGTCTTTCCTAATGAAGGGCATTCTAATGGAAACAGGTGTCTTGCGCGTGCTCCGCACAACCGCCGCCTCCTGGTGGCGGCATAGAGAGCTGCGCAGAACTGGCCAGACGGCGCTATCGCGGCAACTCGAGCGCGAGACCGTCCTGCGCGATCTTGGCTACCTCAGGCAGGCGGCATTATTGCCAAACGCGCATGTGATCTGCGGGGAGGGTGGGACGTTCCTTCATCTCGGCTGGACCACAGTGTCGACTTTCGCGCCGATCGAACGCTTTCCCTTGGCCGCTCTTGCGGTCGCACGAGGGACCCCGTTCATCGATATCCGACCCGTCACCGATGTTATCGCATTCGCGAACTTGCCGCGGGTGGCGCGGGACAGATCTGTCGATCCTGACCTTTCAGGTGCCGGCAGGTGCGTCTCGCTGACCACCTACATCGACACGGTCGAGCGGCTCGGCGCGAGGATCGTCAACGATCCGCGGCCCCGTCAGTCAATCTGATCACCACTCCCTCTCACAAACATTCGAAAGGAGGCCAGCCATGGCCCGATCCCCCACGCCCAAATTCGATGCCTCCGAGGTCATCACAAACGAAATCATCCGCATCATCGAGCGCGGCGTCCTGCCGTGGCGCAAGCCCTGGACCGCAGGCGGCAGCTCACGCCCCCTGCGCGTGGGCGGCGAACCCTACCAGGGGGTGAACAACTTCCTGCTGACGATGCGGACCGTGATGGCGGGCCACAGCTCTCCCTTCTGGATGACTCTGCCTCAGGCCAATGCGTTGGACGCAAAGGTCCGCAAGGGCGAGAAATCCTCTGTCGTCGTCTATTACGGCCAAAGCCGGAAAGACGCGGGCGGCGAGGACGACCGCAGCGATGGCGATGATCGCTCCGAGGAAGCCCGCATCTTCCGCTTCCAGAAATCCTACCGCGTGTTCAATGCCTGCCAGATCGATGGCCTGCCCGACAGCTTCTTCCCAGACCCGGAGCCCGCGCCCGAGCATCCGCCGTCCGAGCCCATCCCGCACATGCAGGCGTTTTTCGATGCCATCGACATCACGACCGTCTTCACGGGCACGGAGGCGTACTATTTGCCCCCCGTGGACAAGGTCTACATGCCATCCATCACGCGGTTCCAGGACCCGCGCAATTTCTACGGGGTCTGGGCGCATGAGCTGGCCCATGCCACGAAGGCCCGGCATCGACTGAACCGTGATTTCGGGTTCTCGAAGTTTGGCAACACCTCTTACGCGCGCGAGGAGATCGTCGCGGAATTGACCTCGGTGTTCCTGGGTCAGACGCTCGGCTTTACGGCGCATACGCTCGAGATGAATGCTGCCTACCTCCATAACTGGTTGCGCGTTCTTCGGTCGGACAAGGGTGCGATCTTCAAGCACGCCGCGGATGCGCAGCGCGCCTGTGATTACCTGATCGCCAGATCGGAGGCGGGCAGGGCAGGGGGCCGAGCCAAGGCCGCCTGACCACAGGGAGAACGGAGACGCCCATGTCACGTAAGGAACCCAAGACGCTGCGGGTGGCCTGCTTCAACGACGGCCGCCGCAAGATCATCACCTTCAAGCACGGCGCCTATTGGTGGAGCCCGTCCGAGGGCGCTTATCCGCTCTCGGCGGCACTTGAGACCATCAAGCACCAAGGCGGCTGGATCGAAACCATCCCCAACCCGAATTACAGACCCAAGCGATTGTTCGGGTAGGGCCCCTTCTGCTTCTGTCCTGCCGCCAGGGGGAAAAAGAAAAAGCTGGCTTTTGGAAGGGTGTTTCAACTTCTCAAAGGAGCACCCCATGTCCATGACAGGACAACCCCAGACAGACCGCCCAGATCCGAGTGTGATCGCAGCGCAGAACGACGCGTTTCGCAAGCTCGCGTGCCTCGGTGTGCCAACCGCCCAGTCTATTCAGGGCCGCATGCATGTCACCCGCTCAATTATGAATGCCGGTGACGGCTTCATGGCCGAGGCGGTGAAGGCCACGGGCATGTTCGAGACCTTCGAGCCCGAGAACGATCCCGAAGGATGGCATGATTTCGGGGCGGTCGAGGTCCGCGGCGAGACCGTGTTCTGGAAACTGGATTTGTACGAAGCGGATTCCGACTTCCGCTATGGCGCCGAGGCCCCGGACAATCCCGCCACCACCATGCGCGTGCTGACCATCATGCTGGCGCGCGACTGGTAGGGGAGGGGACACCCCTCCTGACAGCCCAGGCGATGAAGGCCCGCTGACCCCTCAAAGGGAGAGTGGGCCTTTTGTTGTGGTGATCCCTGAAGACGGGGATTGGCCGCGCATCTGAATGCGCGGGCCGCTCCAAACCCACCGAAAAGGAAACGCCATGACCACAAGCTTCAAACCCGTCTCCGTCGCCATCGGCGATCTGGTCTCGCATCCCGCAAATGTGCGCAGCAACTCGCCGGAAACCTATGACCCCGAGAACATCGCGCATCTGAAGGCCAGCATCGCTGTGCTGGGCCTGCTCCAGCCGCTCCTGGTCCAGAAGCTTGACGGCAAATACGCTGTCCTCGCCGGAGGTCGGCGCCATGCAGCCCTGAAGGAGCTGATCGCTGACAAGGCCACCAAGGGGTTTACAGCGAAGACCAAGGTGGACTGCCGCCTCGTGCCGGAAAATTGCGATGTCACCACGGCGTTGTCTCTTGCCGAGAACGTCACCCAGGCGCCGATGAACGCCATTGACGAGTTCGAGGCCTTCGCGCGGATGATGGAGGTCGACGGCCAGACGCCCGAGACCATAGCAAAAACCTTCGGCACCACGGTGGCCGCCGTGAAAGGCCGGTTGCGCTACGGCCTCATTCATCCGGATATCCGCGCTGCGGCCCGTGCGAAGACGATCACGCTCGACACGATGAAGGCATTTGCGGAGCATCCGAGCCAGGACGTGCAGCGCGAGGTCTTCGAGGCGCTGACCAAGGAAGACAGCTACCTGCAAGCCTACACCGTGCGTCAGGCGCTCAAGTCCCGAGGCGTGCAGGTCAGCGACGATATCGGGGCCTTTGTGCGCGAGGAGTATGAGGCGCGCGGCGGGGCGATCGCTGCCGACCTTCTTGAAGAGCATTCGGTGCTCGAGGATGCGGCGCTGGTCGAAACCATCTTGCTCGAAAAGCTCGGTGCCGCTGCCGAAGAGGCCCGTATGAGGCTGGGCTTTGCCTGGGCCGATGCGATGGTGCGCTATGATTACGCGACCATGGCCGACTACGGCCGCGTCTATCCCGGCCCGACCGAGCCCGATGAGGCGGCCCAAAAGCGCATCGAGGAAATCACCGCCGAGCTCGAGAAACTGCAACTCGAGATGGAGGATGAAGGGCTCGAGGAGGACGCGTACAATGCCCTCTACGACCGCGTCGACGCCTTGGAAGAGGAAGCCCGCGATCTGCAGGAAGCCTACAGCGCCGAGGACCTCGCGCGGTCTGGGGTGATAGCGTCGTGGCAGGGTGGGCAGATCACGCTCCATGTGGGCCTCGTCCGCCCGGAAGACACCGTCAAAGAGGAGGGCGCGCGCGGCTCCTCGGCTAGCCCGACCGGGGAGGAGGCCCCGGACCCGGGCGAAATCACCTACCCGGCCTCACTGGCTGAGGACCTCAAGACCGAGCGAGCCATGGCGCTTGGGGCCGCGATGGCGCTGCATCCGGAGGCCACGCTCGATCTGACGCTCTTCAAGCTGGTGAGTGATGTTCTGGCCAGCGGCATGAGTGTCACGCAGGCGATCAAGATCGATGCTCGCAAGGAATACCGC
>NZ_FXTO01000032.1 GCF_900182725.1 Thalassovita litoralis | reverse complement strand
CCTGGGCCGACGCCCGCGTGGGCCGGATCGCAGGCGGCACCGGCGAGGTGATGCGCGAAATCATCGGCCGGTCGGTTCTTGGGGGCAAAAAATGATCCATTTCCCGGACTATATCCGCAAACATGCCTTTCGGCGTCCGAACCACCGGGCGCTGCATTTCGAAGGCCGCGATTTCACATGGGCGCAATATTGCGCCCGTCTGCATGGTATCGCACAGGCCCTGGTGGATCTGGGCGTTGCCCCCGGTGATCGCGTGGCTTATCTGGGGCAAAATTCGCACTGGATCGCAGAAAGCTATTTTTCACCCAGCCTGATTGGCGCGATTTCCGTCCCGCTGAATTACCGTCTGGCCGAAGATGAAATGGTCGAGGTGATCGCGGATTGCACCCCCGAGGTGCTGATCGTGGACCGCCATTTTCAGGATCGCGCCGCAGCATTGATGCAACGCTGCCCGTCCCTGAAGCACCTGATCTTTGCCGATTGGGATGCGCCGGATGCCGTGCTGCCGGGCGATACGCTGATCTACGAAGATTTGGTGAAAACCCATTCGGATGTATCGGTTGATGCCTTCACGGATCGCGCCAGCCGCAACGATGACACGATCATCATCTTCTACACCTCTGGCACGACGGGCGTTCCCAAAGGGGTGATGCTGTCCCACGCGAATATGATGGTCAATGCGACGGCGGCAGGCCATCTATATGGATTTCAGGAAAACGATCACATTCTGCTATCCGGTCCCTTGTTTCATCTGGGATCGGGGTCGCGTATCTATACCCATGCGGCCTATGGGTCGACGCTGGTGATCCAGCCGAAATTCGAGGTCGAGGAGGCAATGGAAATGATTCAGGATCACCGGATTACCACGGTG
Source organism: Thalassovita litoralis (assembly GCF_900182725.1). Lineage (GTDB taxonomy): Bacteria > Pseudomonadota > Alphaproteobacteria > Rhodobacterales > Rhodobacteraceae > Thalassobius > Thalassobius litoralis. The sequence goes on along the minus strand of NZ_FXTO01000032.1, from coordinate 38,189 downwards.
ACACTGGTTCCGACCATGCTGAACATGATCATGGATCACCCGAATTTCGATAAATTCGATTTCTCGTCCATTCGCTGCCTGACCTATGGCGCGGCCCCGATGCCGATCCGGCTGATTGAACGCGCGATGGAGGCAATCCCCGGTCTGACCTTCTGTCAGGGCTATGGGATGACGGAAACATCGCCGGTTGTCACCGTGTTGCCCCCGGCGGATCACGTTCCCGGCAACCCGAATATCGACAAGCTGGGATCGGTTGGCAAACCTGTCCTGTATTGCGAGGTCCGGATCGTCGATGAAAACGACAATCCCCTGCCCGATGGCCAACCCGGCGAGGTGCTGCTGCGCGGCCCGCAGGTGATGAACGGCTACTGGAAGCGCCCCGAAGACACCGCCCACGCCATGCGCGGCGGGTTCTATCATACGGGCGACGCCGGGTATCTGGACGAAGACGGCTATCTGTTCCTTGTCGGTCGCACCAAGGAATTGATCATTTCCGGCGGGGAAAACGTGTACCCGATTGAAACGGAAAACTGCCTGTCGAAACACCCGCAGGTGGCGCAGGCCGCCGTTTTGGGCATCCCCCATCCCAAATGGGGCGAAGAGGTCCACGCCGTTGTGTCCTTGCGCGAGGGGGCGACTGTCACGGCGGAGGAACTGATCGCCTTCGCCAAGGAAAAAATCGCAGGCTACAAAGCGCCGCGCGGGATTACTTTTTGGCAGGGGGATTTGCCGCTGTCACCGACCAACAAGATCGACAAGAAGTTCCTGAAATCCCAAATCGTCAAATAATCGTTTGACATGATTACAGAAAACCGCCCGGTCAGAGTGATCGGGCGGTTTTGTTTTTCCCCTTTGGCGGATGCAACGCATATCTTTGCGCCGGGTTGCCCTGAATGTAACGGCCATTGTTTTTTCTGCGGTCCAGTCATAGGAAAACGACGGAAAGGACCCCACCATGAGCAAGGCAACCCCGGCAACACGCGCATTACAGCAGGCAAAAGTCGCCTTTGAAACGCTGGAATATGACTATGCCCCCGGATCAGAACGGGTGGGGCTTCAGGCGGCGGATGCGATTGGCGTTGACCCGTCCAAGGTTCTGAAAACCCTGATGGTCGAGGTCGATACGAAACCCGCCTGCGTGGTTATTCCCTCTGACGAAACCCTGTCCATGAAAAAAGTGGCGGCGGCATTTGGCGGCAAATCCGCGCAGATGATGCAACCGGCCAAGGCCGAACGACTGACCGGGTTTCACACCGGCGGGATCAGCCCTTTTGGTCAGAAAAAACACGTTCCTACAGCCTTCGAGGAGAAAGCGATCACCGACGATCTGGTTGTCATGAACGGCGGCAAACGCGGGCTGATGATCCGCCTGAATGCCGCACAGGCGGTTCAGGCGGCCCGCGCCATTCGCGCATCGCTTTGTGCCGATTGACCCGCAGGACATAGTTCGACAGCCCCGCCCTTGGATCACCCCATAGACATCAAAGGGGGGCGCTTTGAGCGCTCATCCCCTGCGCCAGTTCCTCTGCGTTATTCAAAGCAGCCCTTCGGCCTCCAGCACCTTACGCGCGGCGCGGAAACACTCCAGGGCCTGCGGAACACCGCAATAAATGCCAATGACGTGGATAATGGCACGGATTTCTTCGACCGTGACACCATTGGTCAGCGCACCGCGACAGTGCAATTCCCATTCCGTCATCTTACCCAAGGCACCCAGCATCGCCAGATTCATCATTGAGCGGGTCTTGGGCGGGATGACCTCATCGCCCCAGCCAAACCCCCAGCACCAAGCTGTCATGGCTTCTTGGAAGGGGCGGGAAAAATCGTCTGCGGCGGCATAGGATTGGTCCACATAGTCGGCCCCAAGCGTCGACTTCCGTTGCTCCATGCCCTTCAGGAACAGGTCTTCGTCAAAAATGCTCATGATACATGCCCAGCAGCTTACTGCGGCGCCGGACGGTCGATCACCGTCAGCGTCATGCGCGACATGCAGACCAGTTTATCCTGTTCGTTCGTGATGCGGATTTCCCAAACCTGACTGCGCCGCCCCAGATGCAGGGGTCGCGCCACGCCATAGACCCAGCCTTCGGTTTCAGACCGGATATGGTTGGCGTTGATTTCCTGCCCGACGCAGCTTTGCTTTGTGCGATCCACAACGAAATTCCCACCGATCGAGGCCAGCGTTTCCGCCAGCGCCACCGAAACACCACCATGCAGAATGCCCGCCGGTTGTTTCGTGCGATGATCCACCGGCATCCGTGCCTTCAAATAGTCCGGGCCTGCTTCGATCAATTCGATACCCAAATGGCCGTTGGCACATCCGGCACCAAATGCGTTCACCTGTTCGACCACCACAGGGGTGCTCCAGATCGTATCTGTCATGGGGTTTCTCCTTCGCTATGGTAAAAATCGCTGTACCGCCCAGAAGGTCAAGCGACGGATCGGGAAAACCTTGCGTCATTTCAACAACAAAGAAGCCCCCAAAGGGGCTTCTGTCTGTGTGTTGCTATTGGGGTCAGCGTTTCAGGGTTTCAGGGGAAACCGCGCCGTCCACCCCGGTCGAACCATACAGCCATTCGACCGTATCATACCAATCATTCGGGGTCTTTGCCCGCATGATGGCATTGCGCAATTCCGCATGTGCGCCCGCCGGGTGGTAAATATGCTGGCCGATTTCACGCGACTGCAACTGAATACGCGCGGTGCGCAGCGTCCGCATTCCCTGATAGGTCTGGAACACCTTTTCGATGTCGTTCGGGGTGTCGCCCATGACATGTGCCATTGCCACCGCGTCTTCCATCGCCATACAGGCCCCTTGGGCAAAATACTGAAGCTGCGGATGCGCCGCATCCCCCAACAGTGCCACGCGTCCATCAACCCAGTTTGAAACCGGGTCACGGTCGCACAGCACCCACAGTTTCCAGTCCTTGCCCTTTTCGATGATCTGCCGGGCGACCGGGTTTACATGCTCGAACCCGCGGGCGACTTCTTCGTTCGTGACTGGCACACCGGCAACGGGTTGCGCGGCATCGTTGTGATAGGTCACAACAAGATTGAACACTTTCCACCCCGACAGTGGGTAATGCACAATATGGCATTTCGGCCCGGCCCACAGGGTTGCCGCGTTCCACCGCAAATCTTCGGGCATTTGTTCCGTTGGGATCACAGACCGATAGGTGGTATGCCCCGACACGCGCGGCGCGCCATCGCCCACAACGTGCTTGCGGATATTGGACCACAGCCCATCGGCCCCAATCAGCGCCTTGCCCTTGATCCGTTCGCCATTATGCAAAATAGCGGTGACGCTGCTGCCGTCCTGTTCGTAATCTTCAACCGCAGCCGAGGTGCGCAGGTCAACCAGATCGTGTTCCATACAGGCCCGCAGGAACACCCCATGCAAATCGCCCCGATGCACCACGGCATAGGGGTTTTTGAACCGGGCGCGGAACGCATCATCCAGCGGAATACGCGTGATTTCATCGCCCGAGATCGCATCCATCAGGCGCAGGTTGTCGATATACACCGCCATCGACCGCGCCGCATCGCCCACACCCAGATAGTCAAACGCATGAAACGCGTTCGGGCCAAGCTGAATGCCCGCACCGATTTCGCCCAGTTCCGGGGCTTTTTCCAGAACCAGCGATTTGATGCCCTTTTGCGCAAGGCCGATGGCCGTCGCCAGCCCGCCAATGCCACCACCGGCAATCAGAATACGATCTTCGCTCATGGGTACGTCTCCTCCGTTCGGGGCAGGCCAATGGCCGCCCCGTCCATGATTAGGCTAGATAATAGGAAAATCCCGCTTATTCGGGATCGCCGATGGTCAGCGCGATCGGGTCCAGACCGTCCACGCCGCCGGTGATTTTGTCACCCGCCACAACCGGGCCAACCCCGGCGGGGGTGCCGGTCATGATCACGTCGCCCGGCACCAGATGGTAGAACTTCGACAGGTCTGCCACGATTTCAGACACGTTATGGATCAGGTCTTTCAGGTGTGCGTCCTGCTTCACCTCGCCGTTGATTTCCAGATGGATGCGCTGTTCGCCCAGTTCACCCATTTCAGCGGCTTTGGTCAGCGGCGCGAACACGGCAGACCCTTCGACGTCCTTGCCCAAATCCCACGGGCGCTGTTTGGCCCGTGCGACCAATTGCAGATCGCGGCGGGTCATATCCAGACCGCACCCATAGGCATAGATCGCATCCGCGGCATCCGCGGCCGACACCCGGAACACCGGCTTGCCGATCACCAGCACCAGTTCCATTTCATAATGGAAATTTTCGGTGCCCGGCGGATAAGGCAGGGTGGACCCCGATGCCAGATTGGCCGATGGCGATTTGGTGAAATAGAACGGCGCTTCGCGGTCCACCTCTACGCCCATTTCCGCAGCATGGGCGGCATAGTTGCGACCCACGCAGAAAATGCGGTTGATCGGATATTGCTTGTCTTCCCCTTTGACCGGGATGGACTGTACTTTGGGGGTGTCGAACAGATAGCTGCTCATCGTGCGCGTTCCTCGTAGTAGCCAAGTTTATCTTGCAGCGGGCGATCATGCACACGAACAAGGAATGAATCCTCGGTCGCTTCGTGCGTGATTTCCGCGAAAACGGGGGCGGTAAAGGTGTCCTTCGGACCCCATTCAAACACCTGCCCGTCAATCGTGGTCTTGCCACGGCCTTTGACCACATGAAAGGCCGCAGAGGACGAGCGCAGCGGCGGCGTGTCTTTTTGGCCCGCCGGGATCATCATGGCGGTGAAACCCATCGTCGGCAACACATCCGTGCCGGTTTCGGGGTTCACATAATCCAGCTCTGCAATGCCTTCGTCCGTGTATTTCAGCACTTCGCGCAGGGCCGCTTCGGTACGGGTCCAAGGATAGCGTACCATCGGATAGCGGCGGGTGCCCGCACCCAGCTTACGCGAAGGCACCAGACCCGAGGACAGATATTCCACCTGCCCGGCATCGGGGCGGTTGCGCTGTGCCTGAAGCGGGCCTTCGGTGGCATAAGACCCTTCCAGATAGTAAAACAGCGGCAGGTCCAGCGCATCCAGCCAGACAACGGGTTCGCTGCCTTCGTGACCGTGGTCATGCCAGTCGCCGCCGGGGGTCAGCACCAGATCGCCATCTTCCATCGGCAGCTTTTCCCCGTCTACCACGGTGAACCCGCCCTTACCTTCGACGATGATCCGCACCGCCGACGGGGTGTGAACATGCGCAGGGGCGGTTTCGCCCGGCAACAACAATTGCATCCCCAGATAGATCGAGGCGGTCGCCTGCATGGCCCCTGCCCCACGGCCGGGATCGGACAACACCAAAACCCGGCGTTCGGCTTTTTCGACCGGGGTCAGATCACCGGCACGCAGCAACAGCGGGCGCAGGTTTTCATAGTTCCAGTACCCAGGACGCGTGGTTGGATTCGGACGTCCATGCGGCAGCACATTCCGCATCATCGGCCACAGTGGCGCAACACCCGCTTCGGTCATCGCATCGCGGTAATCCTGCGGCAACTCCTCCAGAGTTCCAAGCTGTTCAGCCATGATCATCCTCCCATTATCGGTCTGCATGGTGATTCCAGAAATTTATGTAAGTGTACTTACCATTAGTGTACTCGTCAAATAATTCCTCACATGTTAAAAGCTATACCAGATAAGCGACTGCATCCGTGCCAAAAAGGAATCCCCCGTGAATGACCTCTACCGCATGGCGGGCCATCTGATCCGGCGGCTGAACCAAATTTCAATCTCGGTTTTTACCGAAAAAATGAAAGACGCCGGGTTTGATCTGACGCCCGTGCAATTTGGCGCGCTTGCCGCGCTGCAAACCCATCCCGATGTGGATCAGGCAACGCTGGCCGGATTGATTGCCCATGACCGCGTCACAATGGGCGCAGTATTAGACAGGTTGCAAAACAAGGGGTTAGTCGAACGAAAGATCAGCCCGCGGGATCGTCGCGCCCGTGTGATCAGCCTGACAGATCAGGGCAAACAAGTGCTGGAAACCGTCACCCCGATCGTCTGGGCCTTGCAGGATGAAATTCTGACCGGATTGAACCCGCAGGAACAGACAGAGCTATTGCGCCTGATGCGCAAGGCCGCAGACGCCGGAAACGCCCGCAGTCGCGCGCCCCTGCAATCGCCGCAGCAAAAATAACCAAACGGTAAAATGTGCTGCACTGCGGTATTCTGCTGGAAAATACAGTAAATTCGCCCTATGTAGCACCTCCATGCCAAAGCTGGAGGATAGCTGGTTGCTCGATCTGACGAACGTTCGCGCCGTACTGGCCGAACACTATGATCTCGCCCCGTCTGTGGAACTGGCGGAAGCCACCAAGGACATCTACGCCCGCATGGACCGGGTCGTTTCCCCTGCCGACTGGGCCATTTATGCGCCCTATGTGGTCGCCATCAACGCGCTCAAGAAAAAGCGCGGCGCCGTTGTGCTGGCCCATAATTATATGACACCTGAAATTTACCACGGCATTTCGGATTTCGTGGGCGACAGCCTGCAATTGGCCATCAAGGCGACCGAGGTCGAGGCCGATGTGATCGTCCAGTGCGGCGTGCATTTCATGGCCGAAACCTCGAAAATCCTGAACCCGGCCAAAACCGTTCTGATCCCGGATATGGAAGCGGGCTGTTCTCTGGCTGAATCCGTCACTGCCGAAGGTATCGCCCAGATGCGCGCCCAATACCCCGGCGCGCCGGTTGTGACCTATGTGAACACCACCGCAGACGTCAAAGCGGCATCGGACATTTGCTGCACCTCGTCCAACGCGGCGCAAATCGTGGCCGCCCTGCCCGATGACACGATCATCATGACGCCGGATCAATATTTGGCGCAGAACATCGCCCAGCAGGTTCCGCAGAAAAACATCGTCTGGTGGGAAGGGTCGTGTATCGTCCACGAACAATACACCGCGCAGGATTTACGGGACTTCCGCGAATGGAACCCCGACACCCGCATCATCGCGCACCCCGAATGCCCGCCGGATGTGGTGGCGGAATCGGATTTTTCCGGCTCGACCAGCGGGATCATTGATTACGTCACCCGCGAAAAGCCGCAAAAGGCGATGCTGGTCACGGAGTGTTCGATGGCCTCGAACATCTCGGACGAATTGCCCGAGGTGGATTTCGTCGGCCCCTGCAACATGTGCCCCTTCATGAAGAAAATCACGCTGGAAAAGGTGCTGTATTCGTTGCACACCATGACCGGGCAGGTCGAAGTTGATCCGCAAGTGGCCGATAAGGCCCGCTTGGCGGTGCAGCGCATGATTGACCTGTCGCGCGAACTGGGGATCTAAAGGAAAACGGCCCATGCAAGTGGTCACAACCGATCGTGTCATTATCGTTGGCGCGGGTATGGGGGCGCTCTATGCGGCGCTGAATTTGGCCCCTACCCCCGTGGTGATGATTTCCCCGGAACGGTTGGGCGAAGGGGCATCCTCGGCCTGGGCGCAAGGCGGTGTAGCCGCCGCGATGGCGCAGGCCGACAGCCCCGAAAATCACGCCACCGATACCCTGCGGGCCGGGGCTGGCACCGTGGATGCCGATGTGGCCACTTTGGTGACTCAGGAAGCCCGCGAACATATTCTGGACCTGACCCGGCTGGGAACCCCGTTCGACCGGGATGAAAACGGCGGCTATGTCCTGTCGCGCGAGGCCGCGCACAGTTTCGCCCGCGTGGTGCGCGTGAAGGGCGATCAGGCCGGTGCGGAAATCATGAAGGCCCTGATTGCGCAGGTGCGCGAAACCCCGTCCATTCAGGTTCTCGAAGGGGTGATGGCCCAAGGGCTAGAGGTACAAGACGGCACCGTGACCGGGGTTGCTGTGGAAACCTCGGGGGTGGATCGGTCTGCACCGATTATGCTGCGTGGTCCGGCGATATTGCTGGCTGGGGGCGGTTCGGGCGGGTTGTTCAAGCTGACGACGAACCCGCCGCGCATCCGGGGGCAGGTGATTGGCATGGCCGCACGCGCCGGGGCCATTATCGCGGACCCCGAATTTGTGCAATTCCACCCCACCGCGATTGATATGGGCGAAGACCCCGCCCCGCTGGCCACCGAAGCCCTGCGCGGCGAAGGGGCCACGCTGATCAATAAACACGGCGAGCGGTTCATGCTGGCCGAACATCCCGATGCCGAACTGGCCCCGCGCGATATCGTGGCCCGCGCGATCTATGCCCAGACGCAGGCGGGCAATCGCCCCATGCTGGATACCCGCGCCGTTCTGGGTGAAAAAGTCCTGACGCAATTCCCCGCAGTGGCCCAATCCTGCGCCCGCGCCGGGATCAATCCCGCCGTAGACCCTATCCCCGTGGCCGCTGCCGCGCATTACCATATGGGCGGCATTGACACCGATCAGCAGGGCCGCGCCAGCCTTGGCAATCTGTGGGTCTGCGGCGAAGCTTCTTCAACCGGATTACACGGCGCAAACAGGCTGGCCTCGAACGGCCTGCTAGAGGCGCTGGTCTACGCCCGCCATTGCGCAAACGGCATTCACGCAGCCCTGACCGATGGAAACGCACAGGCGGCACAAGTGGTTCTGACCTTTGAACCGGGCGGTCCGAAACCACCAGCCGATGCAATCGACGCATTGCGCCGCTGCATGACCGATAATGTTGGTGTCGTGCGCGATGGGGCCGGGCTGAAACAGGCCCTGACAACCATTGCCAAACTGGAACGGGACAACCCGGAATGCCCCTGTTTCCTGAACATGACCACGACGGCCACCCTGATCGCCGCCGCCGCCCTGCAACGCGAGGAATCGCGCGGCGCCCATTGTCGCCGCGATTTTCCTGACACCGCAGACCGTGCCGAACGGACCCGTATCACTTTGGATCAGGCGTTAGCTATCCGCGCCGCAGCCGAGGACTCCTCCCAATGACTCAATTCGCCACCCTGCCCGACCTGATCCTTGAACCGATGATCCGCAACGCGCTGCTAGAGGATCTGGGGCAATATGGCGATGTGACCACCCGCGCCGTGATCCCCGCGCATGTCACCTATAACGCGCGCCTGAATGCCCGTGAAACCGGGGTGGTTTCGGGTATGCAGGTGGCGGCAATCGCGTTCCGGCTGGTGGACCCCACGCTGGAAATTGTGACCCATCTGCCGGACGGTTCCCCCTGTAACCCCGGTGACACGCTGATGGAAATCCGGGGCGCGGCATCGTCCATCCTGTCGGGCGAACGGGTCGCGCTGAACTTTGCCGGTCGGCTGTCGGGTATCGCCACGATGACAGCCGGTTTCGTGGCCGAAACCAAAGGCACGCAAACCCGCATCACTTGCACCCGCAAAACCACGCCGGGCCTGCGGATCGTGGAAAAACAGGCCGTGGTGCATGGTGGCGGGTTCAATCACCGCATTTCGCTGTCTGATGCCATCCTGATCAAGGACAACCACATCGCCGCCGCCGGGGGCATCCGCGCCGTGCTGGAGGCAACCAAGGCCAGCGCATCGCATATGGTACGGGTCGAAATCGAGGTGGACACGCTGACCCAGCTACAAGAAGTGCTGGACACCGGCGGCGCGGATGTTTGCCTGCTGGATAACATGGACACCCCCACCCTGCGCAAAGCGGTGGACATGGTGAACGGGCGGCTGGTGCTGGAAGCGTCCGGCAATATGCGGCTGGACCGCATCGCCGAAGTGGCGACAACGGGCGTGGATTACATTTCATCCGGGGCGTTGACGCATTCGGTACGCACCTTGGATTTGGGACTGGATTTCTAAACCCCACCGCACACAGAAGTGACCGCGACGTAACAGACCGGGGCAGATGCCGGTTGGCATTCCACCCCGCTCCGCGATACATCTTGGAAACCGAATGGTTTCGAAGGCCCAGACATGCATGTGCAAATTCCGCTGACCCGCGACCTTGTCCTGATTGGGGGCGGCCACAGCCACGCGCTGTTGTTGCTGAAATGGGGGATGCGCCCCCTGCCCGGCACCCGTGTGACTGTCATCAATCCCGGCCCGACAGCCCCCTATTCAGGGATGTTGCCGGGGCATATTGCGGGTCACTACACGCGCGAGGATCTGGAAATTGATCTGGTGCGGCTGGCCCGGTTTGCCGGGGCGCGGGTGATCCTTGGCCGGGCGGTGGGGCTGGATGCGCAGACCAAAACCGTAACCTTGGACGATGGCCGTGTGATCGAATACGACGTGGCCTCGGTCGATGTTGGGATTACGTCGGAACTGCCACAGATACCGGGATTTTCCCAATACGCCATTGGGGCAAAACCCTTGGATCGGTATGCCGAGTGCTGGGCGGACTTTATCGCCACGGCACACCAAACCGGACAGGCCGGGCCGGTTGCGGTGATTGGTGGCGGTGTGGCTGGGGTTGAACTGGCAATGGCGATGTCCTTTGCCCTGCGGCGGGCCACGGGGGCATCTGACGTCACCGTGATCGAGGCAGCAGCTACCATCCTGTCCGCCGATCCAAAGCCGCGGGAAAAACTTCTACAATCGCTTGAGGAAAACGGCGTAAAAATCTGCAAATCCAGCGTTATTTCTGAAATCACACCAGATGGCCCCAAATTGACCACAGGGCAAATCATTCCCGCCTCGCTAACCATCGGCGTCACAGGTGCCTTGCCGCAGGCATGGCTGGCGCAAACCGGGCTGCCGCTGACAGATGGGTTTATAAACGTCGAAAAAACGCTACAGGTTCAGGGGCAGGACGATCTGTTTGCCGTTGGCGATTGCGCCCATCTGATGCACGCCCCCCGCCCCAAGGCCGGGGTTTATGCGGTGCGGGCCGCGCCGGTTTTATATGACAACCTGTGTGCGCGCCTGACCGGGCAGGATTTGCGCCCGTTCCGCCCGCAAAAGGATTACCTGAAACTGATCTCCTTGGGTCAGACATCCGCGCTGGCGGAAAAATGGGGGCGCATCTGGCAAGGTCCGTGGCTGTGGCGGCTCAAAGACCGGATTGACCGGAAATTCATGCGCATGTTCCACGATCTGCCGCAGATGCCCCAACCGGACCTGCCCCCGGTCCTGACCCAAGGCGTGCGCGATGAACTGGGCGACGGGCAACCGATCTGCGGCGGGTGCGGGTCCAAGGTGGGGGCCGGGACGCTTAGCGGAGCATTGGCATCCCTGCCCGCACCAACCCGCGCCGATGTCATAACCGGGCGGGGCGATGATGCGGCGGTGCTGCGCATCAGATCGCAGCATCAGGTATTGACCACCGACCACCTGAAGGCGTTCACAGAAGACCCCGCCCTTATGGCGCGGATCACCGCCGTTCATGCGCTGGGGGATATCTGGGCAATGGGGGCGAAACCGCAGGCGGTGCTGGCCTCGGTCATTCTGCCACGCATGTCGCCCGCGCTACAGGCCCGCACCATGCGCGACATCATGGGCGCGGCCAGCGATGTGTTTACCAGCGTCGGCGCGGAAATCGTGGGCGGTCATTCCACCCAAGGCCCGGAAATGACGATTGGTTACACCATCACCGGCTTGGTGGATCAGGCGATTACCCATGCCGGGGCGCAGGTTGGCGATGTGCTGATTCTGACCCGGCCACTGGGAACGGGTGTTCTGCTGGCAGCGGAAATGCAGGCGCGGGCAAATGGACGGCATGTGGCGAAAATGCTGGCCGCTATGGCGGAGCCACAGGACAAAGCCGCCCGCATTTTGCACATGGCCCACGCCATGACCGATGTCACCGGATTTGGGCTGGCCGGACATTTGCAGGCGATCTGTCAGGCGTCCGGCGTGGGCGCAGATCTGGACCTGTCGCATATCCCGGTTTACGAGGGCGCGATCGACATGTCGCAAAGCGGCATTAAATCAACGCTTTACAATGCAAACCTGATGAATGCGCCGATCATCGGCCTACACGGACCCAAGGCCGCATTGCTGCATGACCCGCAAACTGCGGGCGGCCTGTTGGCCGCTGTCCCGGCGGCCCATGCCCCGCAGATTTTGGCCGATCTGCAACAGCTTGGCCTGCCTGCCACCCAGATTGGCCGGATCGTCGAAGGCCCGCCCATGATCCGCTGCCTGTAAGCGCAGGCGCGAGCTACCCCGCGCCTTAAACGCTGGCGGCAATCTGTGCGGCAGCGTGTTTCAACGTGAGTGCCGACAAATCCGGCAAATCCAGCACGGCCAACGGCGGGGCCGCCCGGCGCGACGAGCGCCGATAGCTGGGGTCGTAATGCTGCTGCACCAATTCTGCCGCCAGTGGCAAAAAATCACCCTGCCGGGCCATCTGACGCCACGCATCCGCCTGTTCATGCCCATGAAACCGGGCCAGAACCGCCAGTTTTTCGTCCAGCGCCTCGGCCTCTTCCAGCAGGGGGGCATAGGTGTCGACCAGATACCGGGCGCGGGCCTGAATCGGGGCCTGCACACGGATATGATCCGCCTTCAGCATCGCCTGCCACAGCATTGGCGGAATGATCCGGCTACCGATCTTGTTGCTTTCGGCCTCGACGAAAACGGGGCAGGTTGGGTCCATACCCGCCAAGGCCATCGCCACCCGCGATTCAAAACTTTTCTGCGCAGGCTGCCCCCCCGGCATCCCGCCCAGCAATGACCCACGATGTTGCGCCATTGCCTCCAGGTCCAGAACTTGCTGCCCCTGTGCTGCCAGATGGGTCAGAATTTGGGTCTTGGCCGTGCCTGTGCCGCCATCCACCAGAATCATACGCGGCGCAACGGGCGTTTCATACATAGCGGCATGAACCAACCGGCGGTAACGTTGATACCCGCCGTCAATCAATCCCACACGCCAGCCGATCTGCGCCAGAATTGACGCGAAAGACCCGGACCGCTGCCCACCCCGCCAGCAATAGACCAAAGGCCGCCAACCGCCGGGACGGTCCGCCAAAGCCCCCTGCAAATGAGTCGCCGCATTCCGCGCCACCAGCGCCGCCCCAATCTTGCGCGCCAGAAACGGGTCTTGCTGCACATAGATCGTCCCCACCTCGGCCCGTTCTGCATCGGACAACACCGGCAGGGACATTGCACCGGGGATATGATCCTCGGCGAATTCGCTGGGCGCGCGCACGTCAATGATGCTGTCAAAGGGCAGCGTTTTCAGGTCTTTGAGCGAAGTAAGGGTCTGTTTCATGCCCATCTTTTAGCCCAGCCCACACAGCCGCGCCAGTGCGGCCTGTTTTCCCATCACCCTGATTACGCATTCAGCAATAACCCGCACAAATCGACGCTTTAATTAACTGATTAAAAAACTCGGACTTGACTATTCCGACTCTTTTAATCAGTTAAGACATATATCCAGCCAGCCGCTCCCATGCGGTCAGCCCGATCCAGCGATCATCAAGGGATGTCTGAAATGAGAAACGCGCAGACTTCGATGGCCGGGCGCCCCCCCTGTTACGGCGCCCCAGCCGAAGAAATGAACACCGTCCACAGCCTGCTGACCGAAGCGGGCATGGGCAGCATGACCGGGCTAAATCTGGAATGGCTCTTGGACCGTGTCGAAAACCGGGGGATCACGCCATGATCCATGTGAAGATGAACCGTGACAACGCAGTAGCGCTTCCCGAAACCCTGCCCGTTCACCGCGCCGAAGACCTGACCCAAGGCGGCACACAGGCGCGGATCGTATTGGGCGATCAGGTTTACAGCCTGCGGATTACCCGCGCGGGCAAATTGATCCTGACGAAATAACCAATCCCGTGTCCCCTGCCCCACGGAACCGTGGCGTGCAGCCCCCAAAAACAAACCCAAAGAGACCGATCTATGAAACGCTTCTTCCTGACCTCCTCCGCCCTTGCGCTGAGCCTGACTGCCACAACGGGCCACGCAGCCCCCACCGCCAAAGAGGTTCTGGACACCTATGCCACGATTGCCGTGGCAAAGTTTCAGGACAGTCTGACAACCGGACAGGCGTTGCAGGCGGCTGTGGATGCGTTGATTGCCGCACCCTCTGACGCGACTTTGACCGCAGCACGCAGCGCATGGAAAGCGGCTCGGGTGCCATATCAGCAAACTGAGGTTTATCGCTTTGGCAATGCCATCGTGGATGACTGGGAAGGCAAGGTAAACGCTTGGCCGCTGGACGAAGGGCTGATCGACTATGTGGATGACGGCAGCTATATCGGCCCGTCGGATGAAAACGAATATGCTGCGCTGAATGTGGTCGCCACGCCAAAATTCAGCTTGGGCGGCACAGAAATTGACGCCAGCGAAATCACTCCGACCCTGCTGGAAACCGCGCTGCAAGAAGCAGATGGCGTGGAAACCAACGTGGCGACGGGTTATCACGCGATTGAATTTCTGTTGTGGGGGCAGGATTTGAACGGCCATGCAGCGGGCGCCGGGGACCGTCCGTGGACCGATTTCGCCCAAGGCTCCGATTGCACCAACGGAAACTGTGACCGTCGCGCCGCCTATCTGAAAGCGGCCACCGATCTGTTGGTCAGCGATCTGGAATTCATGGTTGCACAATGGGCCGATGGCGGCGACGCCCGCACCACCCTGATGGCAGATGACAAAGCGGGGCTTTCCGCAATCCTGACCGGCATGGGCAGCCTGTCTTATGGGGAACTGGCCGGGGAACGGATGCGGCTGGGCCTGTTGCTGAACGACCCCGAAGAAGAACACGATTGCTTCTCGGACAACACGCACAACAGCCATTATTATGACGGCAAAGGCATTCAGGACGCCTATCTGGGCAGCTACACCCGCGTTGATGGGACCGTGGTCAGCGGCGCGTCCTTGTCGCAGATGGTGGCAGTGGGCAATCCGGCGCTGGATGCCGAAATGAAGGCAAAACTGGACACCACCGTTCAAGCGCTGGGTGCGCTGAAAGCGGCGGCGGATAACGGTTTCGCCTATGACCAGATGTTAGAACGCGGCAACGCACAGGGCGAAGCGCTGATCATGGGCGGCGTGAACGGATTGATCGACCAAACCAAAAGCATCGAACGTGTCGTGGCCGCATTGGGGCTGGACGGGCTGGCATTTGAAGGATCGGACAGTTTGGATAACCCCGGCGCGGTATTCGAGTGATGCGTCCCACCTGCCCGGCCCCTTGGGGCTGGGCGGGCCATTTGATCGGATCGGCCAAGGAGAGCGGATATGATTGTCTGCCACTGTCAGAACATCACCGACCACGACATTCACGCCGCAGTTGATTGGATGCGGGCCGCAGACCCGACCACGATCGTCACCCCCGGCAAGGTCTATCATGCCCTTGGCAAAGCGGCGGATTGCGGGGGCTGTATGCCCTTGTTCCTTTCCACCATGCGAAAGAACCCTAACTTGGAAGTACCCATGCAACTTCGCGGTTTGCGCCGCGACCGAACACAGGACAAACGACATGAAGGGCGACGCTAAAGTTATCGACTATCTGAACCGGGCTATCCGCAGCGAATTGACCGCAGTCAGCCAATATTGGCTGCATTACCGCCTGCAAGAAGACTGGGGGCTGGGCAAGATGGCGGCCAAAAGCCGCGAGGAAAGCATCGAAGAAATGCACCATGCCGATAAGCTGATTGCGCGGGTGCTGTTGCTGGGGGGCCATCCCAACCTGCAAAAACTGGACCCGCTGCGGATCGGCCAAACCGCCCGCGAAACGCTGGAGGCCGATCTGGCCGCCGAAGAAGAGGCCCGCGCGCTGTACAAGGAAGCCCGCGAATATTGCAATTCGGCGGGTGACTACATCTCGATGAAACTATTCGAGGAATTGCTGGCCGACGAAGAAGGCCACATCGACTTTCTGGAAACACAGCTTGGCCTGCATGACCGCATCGGCGCAGAAAAATATGAGCAACTTAACGCCAGCACGATGGACGAAGCCGAGTAAGGCCGCGATTGCCGCGCTTCTGCTGACCGCAGGGGTGCTGGGGGCTGCGGAACCCGATCAGCCCCCCCGCACCAAGTTCGAGGCTGCCCGGATCGCTGCCGCGATGCGGGTTGTCCCCGGAGAGCTAAACCCGTTCGAGTTAAACCCCGGCGGGCGCGGCACCCTGCATCGTCCCACGCCCGGCCCTGAACTGTTCAAACACCCCCTGACCGGGATGAACGACGCGGCGCGTATGGATTTCGTGCTGGGACAGGCGATGTTTGAAAAACTGTGGGTGCCTGCCCCATCCTCGACCAAGGCATCGGATGGGTTGGGACCGTTGTATAACGCGCGATCCTGCGCGATGTGCCACCCCGGCAACGGGCGCGGCATTGCCCCTACCGGGGATGGGCCTTTGCCGGTGTCACTGGTTCTGCGCCTGTCCGTGGCCGATCCCTTGGGCGATCCGCAAGGGATACAGGACTATCTGGCCACGCGGCCCGATCCTGACCTTGGCACGCAAATCCAAACTGATGCCGCCACGGGTTTCACCCCCGAAGCTCAGCCCGGCGTGCGCTATAGCGAAACCCCTATCGCATTTGCAGACGGGCAAGTGATTTCGTTGCGCCGCCCGATATATGACGCAGGCAACCCCCTGTCCGCACAAACGATGGTCAGCCCGCGCATAGCGCCGCCGCTGGCAGGCATGGGGCTGATCGCAGCAATTGCGGATGCTGACATTCTGGTCGGGACCGATCCAGAGGATACAGACGGAAACGGGGTCTCTGGACGCGCCAACCTGATCCCCACCCCCACCGGGCCTGCACTGGGGCGGTTTGGCTGGAAAGCGGGCGTTGCCAGCCTGCGCACACAAGTAGCGGACGCGTTTTTCCATGACATCGGCATTTCCAGCCCCCTGTTTCCACAGGGATGGGGGGATTGCACCGAAACCCAAACTGCCTGTCGTATGGCGCTGCATGGGGATGACGATCCGCGCGGAACCGAACTGGACGCGCAGGGATTGGATTTGACGCTGGCCTATGTGACCGGGCTTGCCGTTCCTGCACGGACCGGGGCCACGGAAACGCTGCGCGGGCGCGATCTGTTTCATGCCACGGGATGCGCGACCTGCCATCGCCCGGCCTATGTCACCGAACGGCTGCCCGACGATCCCTTGCGTAGTTTCCAAATGATCTGGCCCTATTCCGATTTCCTGCTGCATGACATGGGCGAAGGGCTGGCCGACAACCGCCCCGAGCATCGTGCAACAGGTCGTGAATGGCGTACCCCGCCGCTTTGGTCTATTGGGAAAACCGAACTGGTTTCAGGCATGGGGTTTTACCTGCATGACGGACGGGCACGGTCACTGACCGAAGCTATCGTCTGGCATGGGGGCGAAGCGACCGCCGCCCGTGACCTGTTCCTTCATATGCCGAAACCCGACCGGGATGCCCTGATCGCCTTTCTGGAAAGCCTTTGAATGCTGAAACCCCTGCTGACCGCCACCCTGATCGCCCTGCCGCTATCGCTACCGCTGACCCTGCCCGCTACGGCACAGGATCTGCCGCCGCCCGTGGTGGAAACAGCGGTGCGGGATCACATTCTGCCGGGCTTCAGCGCGTTGGCCGGATCATCGGCGCGGCTGGCACAGGTGGCGGAAACCGATTGCACCGGACAGGCCGAAACCCTGCGCAATGCCTGGGGGGCGGCCTTTGACGACTGGATCAGGGTCAGCCATCTACGCTTTGGCCCGACCGAGATGGAAAACCGCGCCTTTGCGCTGGCCTATTGGCCCGATAGCCGTGGCACCACGCCGAAAACGCTGACCAAACTGTTCGCGGATCACGATCCGATCATCACCTCGCCGGATGGCATGGGATCGGTTTCCGTTGCTGCGCGCGGCTTTTATGCGCTGGAATTCCTGCTTTACGATCCGAAATTCCAGACCGACGCGGGCTATGCCTGTGCGCTGACGCGGGCGCTAACGGCAGATATTGCCGCCACAACCAGCGCCATTTCGCGCGACTGGACCGAAAGCTACACCGCCCTGATCCTGACGCCGGGCAGCGAATACAGCCCGTATCATTCCACCGACGAAGTCAAACAAGAGCTGTTCAAAGCCTTGGCGATGGGGCTTCAATTCACCTCGGACACGCGGCTGGGTCGTCCCTTGGGGACATTTGAACGCCCCCGCCCCACCCGCGCCGAGGCATGGCGGTCCGGGCGGTCACAGCATAACGTGATCCTGTCCTTGCAGGCGTTGCGGCAACTGGCGCTGATTTTGGCCGAAGGCGATGCCAATCTGGTGTCGGACGTGGAACAGGCATTCGACACCGCAATCCAGCAGGCCACCGCGCTGGATGATCCGATTTTCGCCGGGGTCGAAGACCCCAGCAAACGGCTAAAGGTGGAAATCCTGCAACAGACAATTGACCTGATCCGCGAACAGCAATTGGCGAATATCGGCAATAAATTGGGCGTGGCCGCCGGGTTCAACGCCTTGGATGGGGATTAACCAGATGACAACACGACGCGGATTTCTGGCCGGGCTATTGGCCAGCGGGATCGCCAGTAACGCAACATGGGCCGATGTGGGTAGCCCCCGGTTCCTGACGGCGGCACGGGTGGGGGAACAATACCGCCTGTACGGGTTGACCGCCCAAGGGGCCGAGGTGTTTTCGCTTAACATGCCCGGACGCGGCCACGCCGCAGCAGCCCACCCCGAAAAGGCCGAGGTCGTGGCCTTTGCCCGCCGCCCCGGCAGGTTTGCACAGGTGATCGACTGTTCCAACGGCGCGGTTAAGGCCGAGTTGCACAGCCCCGAGGCGCGGCATTTTTATGGGCACGGGGTCTTTTCTTCGGATGGCCGGTATATGCTGACCCCGGAAAACGATTACGAAAACGGGCGTGGGCTGATCGGGGTTTGGGACCGGGCGCAGGGATATAAACGCGTTGGCGAATTTGCCTCGGGCGGGGTTGGGCCGCATGACATGCTGCGCCTGCCCGGCACGGATAAGTTCGTGGTCGCCAACGGCGGCATCGACACCCACCCCGAAAGCGGGCGCACCGCGCTGAACCTGCCCACCATGCGGGCCAATCTGGCGCTAGTCGGGCTGGACGGCACATTGCACGAGATCACAGAACTGGACGCCAAACTGCGGCTAAACTCCATCCGTCATATGGCGCTGCGCCCGGACGGGCTGGTGGGTTTTGCAATGCAATGGCAGGGCAACCCAACGGATCACCCGCCGCTGGTGGGGCTTTATCGCCCCGGATCGGGCATACCCCCCATTCTGGGGCAAGCCCCCGAAGATTTACACCACCGCATGAAGGGTTATGCCGGGTCCATCGCGTTTTCAGGGGATGGAACGCAGATTGCCATTTCCAGCCCACGCGGCGGCATGATTCAGGTGTTTGACGCAGAAACCGGCGAATTTGCATGGCATATCGAAGAACCGGACGTGTGCGGCCTGAACGTTGCCAACAATGGTTTTCTGGCCACCGCCGGGACCGGGCGGATTGTGCGCTTCAGCAGCCCAGAGGCGCATTTGCTGCGACAAGACAAAGCCGCGTGGGACAATCATCTGGTCACGATCTGATGACGACTCCACCCTGATTACGACCCCACCCAAAGGCCGGACAAATCCCGGCCTTTGGGTTTGGTAAATTCATTCCAGTTCAATCACCAGATTTACGGATTGACTGATCGCCAGTTCGCCTTCGGCAATGGGAACGTCCCCTGCCTTCATTTCCGCCGCGGCCATCCGCATCAAGGGCGCGCCGCCACCGCCAAATTCGCTGATCGAAATCACATCCCCCAAGGACGCACCAGCCGCCTTGGCCAGCAATTCAGCTTTGCGCAATGCCTCTGCCACCGCAGCGGTCCGCGCGGCATCTTCGGCCTGTTGCGGGGCCGACAGGCCAAATTGCAACCCGGAAAAACGGTTCGCCCCGTCCTGCACCACGGCCCCCAGAACGGTCCCCAACTGATCCAGATCGCGCACCCGCACCATCATCATCAGACCGGCCCGAAAGCCGTCAACTTGCGGTGATTCGGACGAACGGTTGGAATACACCGGCGACAGGGTCGCTTGGCTGGTTTGCACATCCCGCGCATCCACCCCCATGTCATTCAGCCGTTTTATCATCGCTGCGGCCGCCTGTGACGCCCGCGCCATCGCCTGCGCGACATCTTTGTCCTGATGGGTCACGCCCAGCGAAATCGTTGCCATATCCGGTGCGGCAGTCACCACGCCTTCGCCTGTCACGGTGATCTGGCGCATCTGCTCGGCCCATGCAGGGAACGCCGCGCTACATAAGGCAATCATCAAAGCAATACGTTTCATCGCAAACTCCTGTTTCATCTGTCCGCCTAAACTGGGCATGTTTTTTCCTGCGACAACAGTCACATCTTTGTTTTTCTTTTCCTCGGCGGGAAGCTGCTATAGTCTGCGCCGGGACTGAAACCGGACTCCCGTTGGTCCGGTGAGAATGGTATTGCCAGTGTAATGAAACCAAATTTTGCCCTGACACTGTCCTCCGAAGGCATCCGGCTGCTGCAACGCGCACCGTCTGGCTGGTTGTTGGTTGGGGATGCTGTCTTTGATTCCGAAGATTTGACCGCCAATCTGACCGACTTGCGCAGCAAGGCCGAACGACTGGACGACGCACCGCTTCGTTGCAAGCTGGTGATTCCCAATGAACAAATCAAATACCTGACCATCGCATCCACCGCGAAGACCGAAGAAGACGCCGAGGACGACGCAAGCCACGCTTTGCGCGGGGCCACGCCCTATGATCTGCACGAGCTGACCTTTGACTGGGCGATGGATGACGGCCAGCTATTCATCGCAGCCGTAGCCCGCGACACGCTGGACGAAGCCGAAAACTTCGCCGTTGAACATGGGTTCAACCCTGTCAGTTTCGTCGCCCTGCCCGACCAAAGCGATTTCGCCGGTGAACCGTTTTTCGGCGTGGCGAAATGGGCGCGTGACACATTATCGAAAACCGACAGCGTCATGCGGGATTTGCAGCCGATCCATATCATCGGCATGGCCGACCTGCCCGAACCTGAACCAGAATTGGAACAGGACCCTGCGCCGGAACCAATTCCAGCGCCAGAACCGAAAGCACAGCCGCACCCCGAAACAGCAGCGGATGAGGTGCCCCCTGCGTCGCCTTTGCCGGATGAGGCCCCGGAAAACCCATCCGAAGATGAAGATGCTGCCGCTTTAGCTGCGGAAATCGACGCGGCGGCGATGCCCCCCGCGCAGGAAACCCCGCCACCAGTTGCCGCCCCGGAAACGAACCCCGCACCTGCGCCAGCCTTTTCCAGCGTGCGCGCCAATCGAACCGCCCCCCCAGCGGCCAAACCCGCCCCGACACCACAGACCGGGCTGGATACGATCACGGACCCGTCCGTTCCCGTAGTGACACCGGACACCCCCGTAGCGACAGCCCCGCCAATCGCCCCGGTTCCGGCTGGCAAAACCACCGCCCCCGGTGCGTTGGCTGCGGCCCTCAAACGGGACGGGAAAGAGGCCAGCAAACCAAAGACCAAAACGTCCTCGAAGCAGGGGCCGGTCCAGACAGCCGCCTCTCCGGACGAAACGGATAAGCCGCAATCTGAAACCCAGCGCATGACCATGTTCGGAATGCGCAGCACCGACAAAACTGCCGCCGCTATTGGTGGCAAACCCAAGCATCTGGGGCTGGTTCTGACGGCGATCCTGCTGGCGTTTCTGGCGATCATGGCGGTTTGGGCCACCTTCATAAGCGAAGATGGGCTGGCCGGGCTATTTGGCACCGACACCCCCGAGGTTCAGGTCTCGGCCCTACCTGACACCCCAACAGAACAACCCGGCGACGCCACCCCCGAGGAAATCGCCGAAGCGCAGGATGCCGAGGCTGCGGGCGACGTAACCGAAGGGCCGAATGCCCCGGAACCGACGGAAACCGTCGCCCTGCCTGATACCCCGCACACCCTGACCCCGGAAGAAGCAGAACAGCGCTATATCACCACCGGGATTTGGCAAACGGCCCCCGATCAGCCTGGCGTTCCCGATGCCAGCGGTGTGGCGGATGCCTATCAGGCGTCGATTGACCCAACCATTCACGGCACCGACGCCGTGGCCCTGCCTGATCTGAGTGCGCAGAACGACCCTGCTCCGGGGCGGGCGCAGAACCCGGCGGCGGCGGGAACGAATTTCGACATGGATCAGCGCGGGTTGGTCAAAGCCACCCCCGAAGGCGCATTAAGCCCCGATGGCGTGCTGATCTATGCGGGCAAGCCGCCACTGTTGCCCCCCACCATGCCAAACCGCGCAGAAACAGCGCAGGACGCGGCAGAACAAGCGCGGCTGTCAGGGAAACGTCCCAAAGCGCGTCCCGAAAATTTGCAGGAAAAGACCGAGCGTAATCAACTTGGCGGTCGGACACGCACGGAATTGGCTGGGTTGCGCCCGCGCCTGCGGCCTGACGCGATCAACCAGCAAGCGGTGCAACAGGCCGTAGCCGCTGCGGTGGAACAAGCCCAGCAAGAGGATACGGCAGGAACCGACTTGGCCGTGCTGCAATCCCTGAAGCCCCGGCAACGCCCCTCGGGCTTTGATAAGATCGTGGCCAAGGCCGAAGCGCATGAAACGGACGATGACGAAGGGACCGTCCAAACCGCATCTGTTGCGCCCAGCATCCCGTCGTCAGCGTCGGTCGCACGACAAGCAACTGTAAAAAATGCGCTGAATTTACGGCAGGTTAATCTAATCGGTGTTTATGGAAAACCATCGGATCGGCGCGCCCTGATCCGGCTGTCCAACGGGCGCTACAAAAAGGTGCAGGTGGGCGACCGGATTGACGGCGGCAAAGTCGCGGCCATCAGCGAAACCGAACTGCGCTATGTGAAAAATGGCCGCGCTGTCGTTCTGAAAATGCCGCGCGGCTGACAGGTTCCCCCCACCCGGCGCGGAAACTCACTCGATCTTCCCTCATATCTGCGAACGCAGCCCCCGACCTGCGGCTAGGGGACTGCGCAGCGCGCAAGGATTACGTGAAATCAATCACTTGCCGGATGGCCTGTCCGGCGTGAAGGCGATCGAACCCTTCGTTGATGTCCTCTAGCCGGATTTTATGGGTCATCAGTTTATCCACCGGCAGACGCCCCTGCGCGTGTAGCGCTAGGAACCGGGGAATATCGCGGCTGGGAACGCCCGATCCCAGATAGCTGCCTTTCAGCGTGCGTTCCTCGGCGGTCAGGGTGACGGCGGGCAGTTCCAGTTTGGCATCAGGGTGCGGCAATCCTGCGGTGACAGTTGTGCCGCCGCGCCGTGTGGCACGGTAGGCAAAGCCAAGCGCATGAACGTTGCCAGTGAAATCCAGCGCCGCGTCCACACCGCCCCCGGTCAGGTCGCGCAATTGATCCAGCGCATCGGGTTGCGAGGAGTCAATAACATGGGTCGCGCCCATATCGCGTGCCGCTTTCAGCTTATCGGGCAGAATATCCACCGCGATCACCTTATCCGCACCTGCGGCATAGGCGGCCATGACCGCCGACAGGCCCACACCGCCCAGACCCACAATGGCGGTGGTGGTGCCGGGGGTCACGTCGCCGGTATTGAACACCGCGCCCGCGCCCGTCAGCACCGCGCAGCCCATCAGCGCAGCAATATCCAGCGGCAAATCCTTGTCGATCTTGACCAGAGAATTTTGCGAAATCACCGCTTTTTCCGCGAAACAGGCCACGCCAAGCGCGTGATACACCATCTGCCCATCGCGCGACAGCCGCGACCCGCCGCCGAACATTTCGCCCTTGTTATTCGCAGCAGCACCGGGTTCACACAGCGCCGGGCGGCCCTGCTGGCACGGCCCACAATACCCGCAGCTTGGCACGAACACCGAAACAACGTGATCACCGGGGGCAAAGCGGGTCACGCCCGGCCCCACCTGTTCCACGATCCCGGCGCTTTCATGGCCCAGCACCATCGGCACCTGCCGGGGCCGGTCGCCATTGATCACCGACAGGTCCGAATGGCACAGACCGGCGGCGACGATGCGCACCAGAACCTCGCCCTCTTGCGGTGGGGCAAGGTCGATTTCCTGCACCGTCAGCGGCCTTGTTTCGGCATAGGGGCCGGGACGACCGATTTCTTCCAGAACGGCGGCCTTGATTTTCATGAGTCTGCTCCTCCCTTACTCTTGGGCGCAGGGTACACAAATTTTGGGCGCTGTCTGCCGGGTTTTGGAAAAATAATGATTGAGGCAAAGCCCCTAGCCCATCCGGCGATAGGTAAATTCGGTTTCCGGTGCCGCCATGGCATCGGCCAACATCTGCTGCACCCGTGCGTGTTGGGGGGATTTTCCACATACCGGATCGGTCGCCGCAGCATCCCCCGCAATCATCAACGCCTGACACCGGCAGCCGCCAAAATCAATCTCTTTACGGTCGCAGGATTTGCAGGTGTCCGGCATCCAATCCGTCCCGCGATAGGCGTTAAAGGCCGCACTGTTGTACCAGATGTCTGACAGCGGTTTATCGGTGATCTTTTCAAACGTAAGATGCGGGATCATCTGGGCGGAATGACAGGGCAGCACCGTTCCATCGGGCGCAATATTCAGCCCCGCACTGCCCCAGCCGCCCATACATGCCTTTGGGTAATCCGCGTAATAATCCGGTGGCACGAAATCAAAGGCCATCACCCCCCGCAAGCGCCGGGCCGCATCGGCCACCTTTTGCTTGGTCGCTTCGGTCTGTTCGCGTGTGGGCAACAGCGCCGCCCGGTTGCGCGTGGCCCAGCCGTGGAATTGCACACAGGCCACTTCTAACCGGCGCGCGCCCAGTTCCACCGCCATATCAATCGTGCGGTCCAGATCGTTCAGATTATGGCGGTGCATCACAGCATTCAGCGTCAGCGGAATCCCCCGTTGCGCGATTTCTTGCGCGACGGTCAGCTTGCGCTGAAACCCGCCCTTATAGCCGCCGATCCAATCCGCCAGATCCGGCGTGGTTCCCTGAAGCGACAATTGGATATGATCCAGCCCCGCCAGTTCCAGCGCATCCAGCCGTTTTGGCGTTATCCCAATGCCGCTGGTGATCAGGTTGGTATATAGCCCCGCATCATGGGCCGCCTGCGTCAGCTCTACCAGATCAGGGCGCGAGGCCGGTTCCCCCCCCGACAGATGCAATTGCAACACCCCCAGATCAGCCGCCTGACGAAAGGCATCCGCCCATGTCGCAGTGTCCAGTTCGGCGTCTTTGCTCAACAGTTCCAGCGGGTTGGAACAATAGGGACAGGCCAGCGGGCAGCGGTGGGTCAGTTCCGCCAGCATCGCAATCGGCGGCGGGGTGTGGGGGGCCGTCATACCTGCACCCCCACGAATACCCGCGCCCGCAGCGCCATCAGGAAGCGTTGCACATCCTCCATGATCTGTGCGGGCGGGGCGTTATAGGTGGTGGCCAGATCGGCCACGATGTCCTGTACACTATCCACGCCATTGACCCGCGACAGGATCGCCACCCCCACCGTGTCCAGCGCCACCGCCTTTTCCGGGGCCAGCAGCACGGTTTGACCACGCACCCGATCCTGCGCCAGCCGCACGCCCCGCGGGAGGAACGGGCGGTCCTGCGGCCCAAGGCGCAGGTCGGGAACGGGGGTGCCAGAGGGGGCGGCACCCCGAGGGGCCGTATCTTTGGCCCCTGTCGTTGCGGAATGCGATGTCATATCAGCCCCTCGCCCGGTCGCCATGCGCCGGGGGGAATGCGGTCTGGTTCCACATACGCCCCCCACAGCGCATCCAGTTGCGCCCACAGAACGTTGGTTTTGAAAATCAGCGCCTCGCAGGCCATATCCTCTTTTTCCGGGGTATCCGCATGGGTCAGCACCCAGTCCAGCCCATAGGCCACGTCTTTTGGGGCTTCGGTCAGGCGTTTACGGAAATAGGACAGCGATTCAGGATTGGCGAATTCGTAATGCGCCAATAACCCCTCGATCCGGCGTTCATGGATTTTCGGCGCGAACAGTTCCGTCAGGGACGAGGCCACCGCCTGCAACAGCGGCATGTCCCGCACATAGCGGATATAAGCATCCACCGCGAATTGCGTGGCGGGCAACACCCCGCGCCCAGAGGCCACATAATCAGGGTCCAGCCCCACTGCCTCGGCCAGTTTCAGCCAGCGGCGAATACCGCCACCTTCGGCAATGCCGCCATCGTGGTCTTCGATCCGGGATCGCCATTCACGGCGGATTGCCGGATCATAAACCCGCGACATGAACGCCGCGTCTTTCATCGGGATCGCTGCCTGATAGGCCCAGCGATTGATCACCCACGCACGCAC
This sequence comes from Thalassovita litoralis, assembly GCF_900182725.1. Classification (GTDB taxonomy): domain Bacteria; phylum Pseudomonadota; class Alphaproteobacteria; order Rhodobacterales; family Rhodobacteraceae; genus Thalassobius; species Thalassobius litoralis. The sequence continues at coordinate 12,099 of NZ_FXTO01000032.1, read as the reverse complement.
CTGATCGGGGGTACAATCACCGCCATGCAAACGATGATGAAACGGGTGTTTATCGTGATAGCGTTCCGCACCGATGGCACGCAGGCGGGCTTCAAGGCTTTCGCGGCTCATATTTCTGTCTCCTGACCGTCGCCCGCGATCTGCCAGCCGTTCCCGATGACATGCGCCCGTTCAGGGCTGTCCGGTTGCCAGATGGGATTTGTGTTATTGATATGAATAAAGGTTTTCGCCGCTTGCAGCCCCGACAGCCGCGCAATGGACCCGTCCGGCCCGCTGATCGGGATATGCCCCATCCGCCGCCCGGTTTTGCCCCCGGTGCCGGTGCGGATCATTTCGTCGTCATCCCATAGCGTCCCGTCGAAAAACACCTGATCGGCATCTGATATCCGATCCAACAACGCATCGGTCACAACCGCACAACCGGGAATGTAATAGGCGACGCGATGACCATCAGACAGCCGCACGCCCACGGTTTGTTCGCCTTCCAGATCGGTCTGAACCTGCGCGCCTTCCATGAACAAAGGCACCTTACCGGGAACCGCGAACAGGGTTGCCAACAGTCCCGGTAACACATCAAACGGCTGATCCAAAGCCACCGAAACGCGGGAAACCTTATCCCGGCTGACCGCATCGAAAATGCGGTTTTGCGCCAGAACATCCAGAATTTCGCCCGTGGCATACAGATCAAAGGCCGTCTGTTCGCGCAGGGACAGCAACCCGGCGATATGGTCAATATCGCCATTGGTCAGCAAAACCGCCCCCACGGGCGTATCCCGCAGGGCCGTGGGGTGCATTTGCGGGCTGGCCTGCATCTGCTGGCGAATATCCGGCGAGGCATTCAGGATCGCCCATTTCGCCCCATCCACCGACACCGCCAGCGATGACTGCCCGGCGGGCGGTATCCGACCCGCGCGGGCATCGTTACAATTGGCACAACCGCAATTCCATTGCGGCAGTCCACCACCGGCAGCGGCCCCCAGAACAAGAAATTTCATGGCTCTGGCCTCCGCTGTCGGTTTGGGTTCAGAACAGGTCCGGCTCGTGGCCGCGGCCACCTTCGTCCTGCGACGGGGCGTACATGTTGATTTCCATGCCGCAGTTTATTTCTTTCATCTTGGGGGCAGTCCAGGCCATCGTCTTCTCCTCCTCTGGCTGGGAATATGTGGTTTCAGCCTAGCCCCGGCAGCCCCCGGCACGAAATGCTGCTTTGGTCGTAAGACCCGCGCTTACGACCACGGCTAAGACCAATGTCGCATAGGCGTGGCGCGGGCCGGTTCATAGCCTGCCGCCATGCGTCACCGTATCCTGTCCCTTTTTCTGATCCTGCCCCTGTGGCCCCTGCTGGCAACAGCCAGCCCCCTGCCGTCCGAAAAGCTGGCACAGTTCATCACGCCGCCGTTTTCGCTGGGTGAACCGTTGAACGACAAGGGCGTCTATAGCCTGCTGAATTCCGGCGGGGCCGAAGCCGGATATGTGTTTGAAACCGAACCGCTGGCCCCGCTTCCCGGATTTTCCGGCGCTCCCATCAACATACTGGTCACACTAGATCTGGAAGGCACGTTTCTGGATGTGCGGCTGATCGAACATAACGAACCAATTTTTGTGTCCGGTCTGGGCGAAGCGCCGTTAAATCAGTTTCTGGAACAATACCGGGGATTGTCCATCGCCTCGTCCATCGTGGTGGGAACGCCCTATGGCGGGGCGGGTCAGGGATCGTCGCTGGTTTATCTGGATGGAGTCACGAAGGCCACCGCCAGCGTGCGGATCGCGCATGAATCCATCATGGGGGCGGCGCTGGCCGTGGCCCGCGAAAAAATGGAAGGGCTGTCGCTGGAGCCACCGGCCTATCCAGACCCATCCGTGCAGGAAACCCTGACGTGGAATGATCTGGTGGCACAGGGGATCGTGACTCACAAACGCATCAGCAACCATGACATTGACGCGCTGTTCGCCGGAACCCTGTGGGAAGATGACGACCCCGAGGCCAAGGATGACCCGGACGCCCCCTATCTGGATCTGTGGGTGGTGGATATTGGCCCGCCGTCCGTCGCGCAGGCGGTACTCAGCGCCGCGGGGATAAAGGAGTTACAGGCGTTCCTGACCATTTCCCCCTATGACGAACCGATCCTGCTGATCGAAACCGCCCGGCATGGACTGGTCGGCCCGGATTTCGTGCGCAACACCGCCCCCGATCTGATCAGCGCGGAACAAGGCGGGTTTCCTGTGGCGCTGCGCGATTCCGATCTGTTGATTGAACTGCGCGACGACCTGCCCGATCCGCTGCTGGATGGCCGCGCCCTGATCCTGCGCACGGACCGGCGGCTGGGTTTTGACCCGGCCAGCCCGTGGGTGCTGCATGTCAGCGCGCTACGCGAACATGGGATGTTTCAGCCAGAAACCGGCAGCGTCACGCTTGATGTGCCGCATACCGGCCCAAGCCGGTTCTACACCCGCCCCGAAGCCCCCCGCACCATCCCCCCGTGGCAAGAAGCACTGCGCAACCGTGCCACCGATCTGCTCTTGTTGTCCGGCTTTCTGGTGCTACTTCTGGCGGGCTTGTTCTGGCGGCAAAGCGGGATGGCCACGCGCCGGGTGCTGACACCGCTGCGGCTGACCATTCTGGCAGGGGTCATTGGCTTTGTCGGTTGGTGGGGTCAGGGGCAATTGTCCATCGTGACCGTGCTGGGCGTCCTGCGCACCGGGATCGAGGGCGGCAGCTTCGGGTTCCTGCTGTATGATCCGTTTTCCCTGTTGATCTGGGGCGTCACACTGTTGGGTTTCATCCTGTGGGGGCGCGGATTATTTTGCGGGTGGCTGTGTCCGTTCGGCGCGATGCAGGAATTTGCGCATCATCTGGGCCGCCTGCTGCACCTGCCGCAATATACCCTGCCCGCCCGCTGGGATGCGCGGCTGAAACGCCTGAAATATCTGGTTCTGGCGGGCATGATCGGAGTCGTGATCATCGCCCCCGACCATGTCGATACCGTGGCCGAGGTGGAGCCGTTCAAAACCGCCATCACCACCTATTTCATACGCGACTGGTATTATGTCGCCTATGCGGCGGGGCTGCTACTGCTGTCTATGGTGCTATTCAAAGGCTTCTGCCGTTATGTCTGCCCACTGGGGGCCGTGATGGCATTGGGCGGGCTGTTGCGGGGCCGCGACTGGATTGCCCGCCGCGACGCCTGTGGCTCTCCCTGCCAACTATGCCGGGTCAAATGCCGTTATCAGGCCATCACCCCCAAGGGCGACATAGATTATTCAGAATGCTTTCAATGCCTTGATTGCGTTTCCATCCATGATGACCAAACCCGCTGCGTCCCGCTGATATTGGCCACGCGGAAGGCCGACAGATTGAAAGCCGCCGAATGACCCCGCGCCCCACCCTGACCCGCCGCCGCTTTCTGGTAATCTCCGCCGCTGCATTGGCGCTGCCCGCTAGGGCCGAACCGATCCGCTGGCAGGGCACAGCATTGGGGGCAGACGCAACGTTGACCCTGCACGCCCCTGCACCGCTGGCCCATCAGGCCATTGCCATTGTGCAACAGGAACTTATCCGGGCCGAAGCGCAGTTCAGCCTCTACAAACCCGGATCGGCCCTCTCGCAATTGAATGCAACCGGGCGATTGGATCACCCGGACCCGGATTTTGTCGCCCTGCTTCGGCAGGTTGACGCAGTCCACACCACCACGAGCGGCGCATTTGATCCAACGGTTCAGCCCCTGTGGCAGGCCTTGGCAAGCGGCGCAGACCCCGCCACGGTCCGCCATCTGATAGGCTGGAACCGTGTACGCGTAACCGACACCCAGATCCGTCTGGCACCCGGTCAATCGCTCACGCTGAACGGCATTGCACAGGGCTTTGTGACTGATCGTATCGCAACCCGCCTGCGCGGGCTGGGGCTGACACGGGTGCTGGTCAATATCGGCGAATTTGCCGCCATCGGCGGCCCCTTTCGTATGGGGGTGACAGACCCCCGGCATGGACAGGTCCATACGCAAATCTTGCAAAACCGCGCCATCGCCACCAGCGCCCCCGCCGCCACCCTGTTGCGCGGCCACCCCCATATCTTGAATCCACAAGACAGCGAAAACAACACAGATTGGTCCTCGGTCACGGTGACAGCACCGCACGCTGGACTGGCTGACGCACTATCCACCGCATTTTGCCTTATGTCCCCGCAGAACATCAGGGCCACCCTGCCCCACCATCCCCAGACCTCTGCCTTGCTGGCCACGGATAGCGGTACGCTTTTGCAAATTTAATGTCTCAAAACCCCGACAGCAGCCCCCGGTCAGTACAGACGATCTGCTGCTTCTTTCTGATCCCAAATACTCATTCCAAGGGTTCAGCTTTTGAAAACGTAAAATGGTGCGGGTGGAGGGCATACAACTTTACTAGATATAGATATCAGAAAGCATCAGAAATTATCATCCGCACTTGTTTTCCTATTAAAACAGGCATTATATGAAATCAGGCCCTATCAGGCGAAATCACCCTATACTACATCTATAAGGGGACTGAAACGGGGACTATATTTATGGCGGAAAAGGTGGACTGGTACAATGAGAGCGCGAAACCGCCTAAGTGCGAAGGGCGCGGCGTCCCTTGGGGCAGGCAAGTTTGCCGATGGCGGAGGCTTGTGGCTGTACAAGACAAACCGCATATCCGGGAAATGGGTTTTCCGTGTCACTGTTCACGGCAAGCGCCGGGAAATGGGGCTGGGCGGCTTCCCTGATATTTCCTTGTCAGAGGCCCGCAAGAAAGCGGATCGGGCAAGAGCAATCGCACAAGACGGGCTGGATCCGATAAAAGAGCGCGAAAAAGCCAAGCGTGAGGCCGTCCGAAACCTGCACATGTTGAGCGATGTGGCGATTGACGCTTTCGAAGCCCGCAAAGCTGAACTGAAAGGCGATGGAAAGGCGGGGCGCTGGTTTAGCCCTTTGGAACTTCACGTTCTACCCCGGCTGGGCAAAATGCCGGTTTCGGATATTGATCAGATCGACATTCGGGACACATTGTCCCCAATCTGGCACAGCAAAGCAGAAACCGCCAAGAAAGCCCTGAACCGTCTTAGCCTCTGTCTGAAGCATGGTGCCGCGCTGGGCCTTGATGTTGATCTACAGGCCCCGGAAAAGGCCCGCGCCCTGCTGGGCAAACAACGGCATGAGGCAAAACACATTCCCGCCATGCCGTGGGCTGATGTTCCCGCCTTCTATCACTCATTGACTGATGGCACCGTAACTCAGCTTGCCTTGCGGTTGCTTATCCTTACTGGGGTTCGTTCTGCCCCGATCCGTTTCGCCCATCTGGATCAATTCGAGGGAAACGTTTGGACCATTCCCGCCGATCTGGTGAAGGGCCGCAAAGGCATGACAACAGATTTCAAGGTGCCGCTTTCGCAAGAGGCGCGGGCCGTGGTGCAAGCGGCCAAGCTTCATGAACGGAACGGATTTCTTTTCCCCGGCACCCGTAAGGGCGTGATTTCAGACGCCACTATGAGCAAGCACATGTCCGACAAGGGCATAGACTATCGCCCACACGGGTTTCGCTCGTCATTTCGAGATTGGACTGCAGATACCACGAATACGCCGTTCGAGGTAGCGGAAACCGCTATCGGTCACACTGTCGGGGGCAGCGTTGAACGCGCTTACAGACGTACGGATTATTTAGAGCAACGCCGCGTTCTGCATGAACGCTGGGCGCAATACATCACGGGGCAATCTGGGCAAGTAGTTAGGTCGTGGGGGAAAAACTGAATGGATAAGCGAGAAGTGGACAAGAGCGTCTTACGGGCGCTCATTCAAAAGATCCCCAGCCGTGTCGATACTCGTGATTGGCATAAAAAATATATCGGTTGCTCCATCAGCTTTGACGAAGCCGTTTCCAAGGTGGCATATGTATTTGCGACACAGGCACAATCATTTGCCCCATTTGGCTTGGCCGAAAACGGACCAGGTAGCGAGTTCGCTGAAGCCATCGTTGAGTTCCCGCGCTACTTCAGTGGCTTAGGCCCTTCACCAGAAGAAGTGGCGACCGTCATCGACAGGGCAAGTCAAGATTACGCAGCGTTTATTGTACTTCGATTTTTGTGCATGATAACCCCACAAGGCTCATATGAAGCCTTGGACGACTGGAAACGAAAGGAGTATTTCGGCCTCGTCAAGCAGCCCGCCAAATCGAAAGGCTCCGGTCGTAACAAATATATCGCCCGTGACGTGCTAATTGTAAATCAGATTAAAGGGCTTACGAATTTGGGATTCAAACCCACTCGAAACCGCGCGAAAAAGCCAGGGGGTGCGAACACCAGTGCATGCGACGTTGTGGCAAAGGCGACGAACAAATGCGGGAAGGAAATTATGGCTATGGATTATGCCGCCATCGAGAATATTTGGAGAAAGCGTGATCAATTTCCCTGCATGAATTATTTTGCCGAAGTATTGATCTACGCCCTTCGTCCGTGAAATTAGGCCCCTTATTTTACGGACGCTTTTTTGCAAGAACCATCATCAGGTGCCAGCCATGATCAACTGTCAAAACAGAAAGGCTGACCTTGATGGCACATTCTAACACCCGCCCGCTGCGCAATACTGACACAGCCCTTGACCCCCTGCTTTCCGGCAAAGAGGCCGCGCACTATCTTGGCATGAGCTACCCCACCTTTCTGCGTCGCGTGGCGGATGGCACTGTCCCGTCACCAATCAAATTGGGCGCTCTGTCTCGCTGGCCGAAATCAGAAATCCTCGCCGTTATTGAGAATGCGAAAGCCGCACGCCACTCCGCATAAGAAAACCGCCACCCTTGGGATGGGGCGGCGGCGGTATTTGTTACGGTTAGTAGGATAGCCCAAACATAGCACCTTGCGTCCCGGCCCACAATAATTGAGGCCGAGCAATGGCTCAAACCACGTCGAAACAATGGCGACCCGCAAAAATATGGAGAGCGGGTCGATGACAGACGCCAAGCAAATCACCTTGAACCTGCGGGGAGCGTGGCATAGCCGCTATGGCGTGGCCCCCTGCCCGATCTGCCAACCCGAAGGACGCCAGACACAGAACGCCTTGACGCTGGCCGATAGCCCGGATGGGCGCTTGCTGCTGAACTGCAAGAAATCAGGATGCAGCTTCACGGATATTCTGACTGCCGCAGGCATCCGGGCTGGGGATTACACGCCACCTGACCCGGCTGTGATTGCCCGGCGTGAAGCGCTGGCCAAGGCCCAAGCCGAACGGAAAGAACGGCAAGCACTATCACTGTGGAATGAGGCCCAGCCGATCAAGGGAACCATCGCAGAAACCTATCTGCGGGGGCGTGGTATCACCTGCGCCCTTGCCGACACGCTGCGGTTTCATCCCCAAGCATGGCACCTCACGGCGCAACGCTTTCCGGCGATGCTGGCCCGCGTAGATGGGGCCGAACGGTTCGCGGTTCACCGCACCTATCTGCGCCACGATGGTAACGGCAAGGCGGATATTGAACCCGATAAGGCCATGCTGGGCGCAACCGCCGGGGGCGCTGTGCGACTCAGTGAGGGCCAAGACGCCCTTGCAGTGGGGGAAGGAATAGAAACCACCCTGTCGCTACTGTGCGGCCTGCTGCGCGGCCCTGTGACCGCGTGGGCGGCGCTGTCCACGTCCGGCATGTCCGGGCTGCGCCTGCCAGATCGTCCCGGCAAGCTGATTATCGCCACCGATGGGGAGGACGCAGGCCGCGCCGCTGGAACCGCTCTTGCCACCCGTGCCGCTGCGCTGGGCTGGACCGTTAGCACACTTCCCGCGCCGGATAAGCGCGACTGGAACGATATTTTAATGATGAAAGGGGCCACCACATGAACGCGCCCATCACACCCGAACTTGTCCCGTTTAAGGCCGAAGGCCCCCAGCCGCTCTTGCGCGAAATCCCGCAGGGCGACCCCTACCCGGTGGAGGCGCTGGGGCCGATCAGGAACGCGGTGGAGGCTGTCCACGACATAACGCAGGCCCCGGTAGGTATCGCAGCACAATCCGCGCTGTCGGTGGCGTCCTTGGCCGTGCAGCCCTTCGCGGATGTTGAAACCTTGGGCGGGGATGCACCCTGTTCCCTGTTTTGCCTGACCATTGCGGAAAGTGGCGAACGGAAATCATCCTGCGACCGCCTGCTTATGCGGGGTGTTCGTGACTATGAAAAGGCACAAGGCCAAACCTATCGGGATGACTTTTCGGAATATGAAATCTCAAAGGAAATCTGGACAGGCAAACGCAAGCGCTTGCTGACCGAAGCCGCCGGAAATGACAAAGCCAAGGCCACCAATGCCGAAGCCGATCTGAGGGCCTTGGGGCCGGAACCCCGCGCCCCGCTGTTGCCGAATGTCACCGCACAGGAACCCACTTTCGAGGGCCTTTTGAAATTGTATCAGGCCGGACGCCCCGCGCTGGGCCTGTTTAATGATGACGCTGGGGGGTTCATCGGGGGCCATGCCATGAACTCGGATAACAGGCTGAAAACCATTGCCGGACTATCAAAGCTTTGGAACGGCGACACCGTGGACCGTATCCGTTCGGGCGATGGGGCAAGCGACTATCCGGGGCGCAGACTTGCCATGCACCTGATGGCCCAGCCGATTGCCGCCCGCCCGCTGATGGCTGACCCGCAGGCAGCAGGACAAGGCTTTCTGGCCCGGTTCCTGATTACCGAACCGCCCAGCACCATCGGGACGCGATTAAGGCGCGGCCACAACCACACCAGCGATGCAGAAGTTTCCATTTTCACGGCACGGTTGGCCGCTGTCCTTGATAGCCCCATGCCCACGGGGGACAGTGCGCAGGAATTGGCCCCGCAGCGGCTTCCCTTGTCACCGCAGGCCAAAGAACTGTTGTGGCGGTTCTATGAGGCTGTGGAAGTGTCACAGGTTGGCGGTGGGGCAATGGAACATGTCCGGGCCTATGCCAGCAAAGCCGCAGAACAGGCCGCACGAATTGCCGGGGTGCTGACCCTGTGGGACGATCTGGACGCCCCGCAGGTGACACCGCAGGCGATGGGCTGGGGCGTGACGCTGGCGCAATACTACCTGACCGAAGCCCGCAGGCTGGCCGAAGCGGGGCTTGTATCCGAGGAAACCGCGAAGGCCGAACGGCTGCGGCATTGGCTGCTGGAAAGCTGGGGGTATGATGATGTGACCCCGCGCGAAATCCTGAGAATGGGGCCCAATTCATTGCGCGAAGCGAAAGAGGCGAAGAAGGCAATTGCCACGCTTGAGCGGCATGGCTGGCTTGTCCCCTTGCCCGAAGGTGCAACGGTACGGGGTGCCCAGCGCAAAGAAGCCTATCGGATTGTGAGGCCCACCCATGCTGTTTGATGTGCAAGCCGCCCTGTCGGACATTCTAAATTCACCACCCGCCCCTTGCGATTCCCGCGATTTCCGCGATTCCACGGGGGCAAAATCGCAACAATCGCAACCGCAGGAAGGGGGAAGAAAATCGCCAACCGGGCTTTCTGAAACTCAATCAGCCCCCGTTGCGACACCCGCGACACCCGCGACAAACTTCCAGAAATCGGCCCCCGTGTCGCGAATGTCGCGGGTGTCGCAGCCGCAGGCATCCGCCCCGCCGCCACCGACTTGCGCAGTTTGCGGAAAGTCTGATTGGCTGGTGGCAGTGACCGACATAAACCGCCGGACGATGCACGTTGCCTGTTGGAAGGCCGACCAAGCACGTCAGAGAGAGAAGGACGATAGAATGAGAAAGGCGCGATGAGCATTGAACTGACGGGTGGTATCATCACTGCAGAAACCACCAAAGGCGTAAACGGTATCCGGCATGTGCCTGACAATATCGGCAAGCGTCATTTCTTCATGACACTCATCGAGGACGAAGGTGAAGCCGTCCTGTGGTCCGGGGCAAGCTACAGTGAAGCCAAGGAGCAAGCCCGAGGCGCGGCAATAGATTGTGGCTGTGGCGTCAACAACAGGGCGCTGGGCATAGCCTGACAAACGCAAGGGGGGCGTGAAAAGTCGACAAATGTTGACGTTTCGCGGCCCCTTGGCCCACATACAGCCGGGGAAACCGCAGCAGAACGCCTATGTCGAGCACTACAACCACACGGTCAGGCATGAATGGCTGGACCAATACATCATCGAAAGCATCGAGGAGGCTCAGGATCAGGCCACACAATGGCTCTGGACTTAAAACAACGACCGCCCCAACATGGGCATAGGCGGCATCACACCCGCAATGAAACTGGCAATGGCCGCGTAAGTTCTACGGATGCACCCCGTTAAAAATGGGGAAATTACCTCGCCAGTTCGATTCTGGTCCGCCGCTTCAATCTCAGATTACCCCCCATTTTGCTCGCAATAGGCGCGGCAAACCTCAACCTTTCGCAATACCTTTTCGCGCGTTGTCACCTATTGAGAAGGAGTGAGGCAGGTGCATCTGAAGATGCCCGCTAGAAATCAGAATCCCGAGAGCGCCTTGTGGAGGCTTAGCCCCGAAAGATGCACAGAGGGTGGTCAATCAAGGTTGTCCAGAGGGAACGCGCGCATAGCATCAAAAATGATATGAAATGATAAGGTTGTTAAGGAATGTTAAGGTCTGTGGCGCATGTTTTCTTGGAAGTATGTTCATTTCCTTTGAACTTATCCCTGCGCGTGCAGGGGAACCTGCATCTGGTGCTTCCATTCCGGCGAGGCGCGGGGCTATCCATCTGCTCTTTCAGCAGCAGGTAATTGCGAATGGACGGCATTTTGCCACCAAGTTCGGACATGAGCGCACGGCCCGGAACCAAGGCCAGAAGGTTGGCCCCGTTTTTTTGCCGTTCATGGCCTGTGTCAGCACGTCAGAAAGCAACTGCTTCGTGGATTTGGACGTGATGTTGGCGCGCTCGAAGCGTCCCTCGCGCGGCGTGCGACCGCGCATTTCGAACTCACCCCCCTCGGACTTGAAAATATCCGATCTGGTGACTATTTCGGTGTAGTCGATGCTGCGCTTGCTGGCTTAGCTGAGGTTTAGGGGGGCGTCCCCTTTACTTCCCAGCAGCCGCAGCACGACGCTTTCATCACGCATGTATGCCAATTTTCCGGCGCGAATTGCATTTGAAAGACCGCGTTCAGCATCATTCCAGCCATAGACGGTCATAACGATGCGCCCGGGTTGACCGCGCGAAGTCTCTCCTTCTACCTTGAGGTTTGCAATAATGGGATGCCCGGCAGCGGTACGGGCTGATGTGACAATTCGATAGTCACTGTCTTGGCGGTTTTGCTGGATCACTACCTCTGGATCATCAAGCAACTCTGGGAGGCGCATGATGGCTTCATGCGCGTCTTTATGTTTCTTCAGGACTGTCTGGATTTTTGATCCCCGCATATAAATGCGGCCCGTTGGGACACCTATACCAGATAGGATCGGGCCAACCTTTCCAACCAACAAGTCTGGGCTGAGTGTCTTGTCGCCTTGCAGTAGACGCACCAGCATGGATTGCCATGACTTGCGGCTGACGCCCACCATTTCGCTTTCGCTGCGGGCGTCGCGGTTTGCAGAAGCGCCACCATCCGGCCCGCGCCCGCCCACGGTGCCATTTGCGATCCGCTCCATCACCTGACCGGCGGACAGGAAGCCTTGCCCTTTGAACCCATTGCCCAGCGCCTCGAAAAACTGTTGGATCTTGCGCAACGCTGTGCCGACAAGCCCTGTGTCGGCCCAAGCGTCACGTGAATTGCGGTAGAGTTCCGCCACCATTTCTTCGGACTGGTTGCCAACTGGCAGGTTCGGATAGCGTTCCGCGATTGCGGTGCGCAGTTCAGGCTGTGAGCGGGCCTTGCGAACCAGCGCCTTCCATTCCGCCGCAGTGAACAGACCGTATTTCACGCCCCAAAGCTGTTTGAATCGCCCCGGTTTCACCGTAGACCTTTAGCTTCATTTTACGCGACCATATCGAGCACGTCGCGTTGTGCATAGAAGTTCTCTTCGGCTTCGGCTGGCGGGATATTTCCGATGGGCCCAAGCAGGCGGCGGTTGTTGAACCAGTCGCCCCATCCCACGATGCGATCAGCGAATGTGTCGATGACGAAGGCCACATAAACAAAGCCTTGCCACGTGGACACATAGGTAAAATCGCTGACCCAGA
>NZ_FXTO01000031.1 GCF_900182725.1 Thalassovita litoralis | reverse complement strand
GGGAAAGAACGGTCGCAGCCGCGCCATCTGTTCGTCGGTCAGCCAAAATAGATTGCTCATGATACCCCCTGAAAGTTTGGGGATTTGAAGCATGCGACCAATGCGATCTCAAGCCGATTAATGGGTCCTGAGCCTAGCGCGGAACCGCCGCCACAGGATTTGCTGGATACGGGCAGTGAAGCCCCGGTGATCCGCTTGGTGAACCATTTCCTGCGTCGTGCGGTAGAGGCCCGCGCCTCGGACCTGCATGTCGAACCGCATGAAAATGGGTTGCGGGCGCGTATTCGGATTGATGGATTCCTGCAAACGATTTTTGATCGCCCGCAAGCCCCGGCAAAACGGGTGATTTCCCGCCTGAAGGTGATGGCCGGGATGGATATTTCGGAAACCCGCCTGCCGCAGGACGGGCATATCGCGTTGCGTTATGGCGGGCGTTCCATTGATATTCGCGTGTCGACCCTACCGGGGAATTACGGCGAACGGGTGGTGATGCGGGTGCTGGATAAAACCGCAGGCCTGATGCCGCTGGCCGATCTGGGGCTGCGCCCACCGCAGGTTGCCCAGCTAGAGGCATTGAGCGCTGCCGCCAACGGGATCGTGCTGGCGACCGGGCCAACCGGGTCCGGTAAAACAACCACGCTGTATTCCCTGTTGAAGCTGGCCAATACGACTGAACGCAATATCCTGACCGTCGAAGACCCGATCGAATACGATCTTCCGGGGGTGAACCAAAGCCAGATTCACGCTGAGATCGGCCTGACCTTTGCCGCCGGGTTGCGAGCCAGCCTGCGGCAAGACCCGGATATTATTCTTGTGGGGGAAATCCGCGATCTGGAAACCGCCAGCACCGCCGCCCAGGCCGCGCTGACCGGGCATCTGGTGTTTTCGTCGCTGCACGCCAATTCGTCGGTTGCGGCGATTATCCGGCTGCGTGATCTGGGGGTCGAGGATTACCTGATCGCTGCTACGGTTCGGGCCATCATCGCGCAGCGGTTGCTGCGTCGGCTTTGTGACGCTTGCAAGTCCACTCGCGCCCCGAATGAACAGGAACGGGCGCTGTTTCAGGCCACGACCCTACCAATCCCGGCGCATGTCTGGCAGGCCAACGGATGCCCGGCGTGCAATGGAGCTGGGCATAAGGGCCGCGCCGGTATTTATGAAATCGTGACGATGGACGATGGTTTGCGCGGTGCGATTGATGCCGGGGCATCTGAGCAGGCGCTAAAAGTACAGGCATTGACGCCAGACCGCACCCTGCTGGGCGAGGCGATGCAACTGGTGGCCCAAGGCATCACCGACAGCGCCGAGGTTGTCCGCGTCGTGGGGACGGAGCTGTGACCGCCTTTCGCTATACCGCTTATACCGCGTCGGGAAAGCGGCGGCGGGGAACGCTGGTGGCCGATACCCGTGCGCAGGCCACGGAACAGTTGCGTGGCAAGGGATTGTTCGCAACCGAGCTGGAAACCAGTACCACGGCACCGCGCCAATCCCGTCCGTTGCTGCGCCGTCGGGCGACCCTGTCACCGGATGAACGCACGGTGTTCACCCGGCAATTGGCGGTGCTGCTGTCCGCAGAGGTGCCGGTGGATGTGGCGCTGGACTCGGTTGGCAATTCTGGCGGGGCGCAGCGGATTGAAACCGTCGCCGTGACTGCGCGTGCCGCCCTGCGCGAAGGCGAAAGCCTGTCAGATGCGTTGGGGCGGGCCGATGCAGGATTTCCGCCTTATTATCTGGCGGCCATTGCTGCCGGGGAAAGCTCGGGCGAACTGGCCCGCGTGGTCGAAGAGTTGGCAAACCATCTGGAAACCGTTTCGGGGGATCAATCGCGTATTCTGACGGCGTTGATCTATCCGGCTTTCGTGGCGGCTGTGTCGCTGTTGGTTTGCGGGATACTTGTCACCAGCGCCGCCCCGCAGATCGTGGCGATGTTTGAAACGACAGGGCGCCCCTTACCGGCGATTTCGGTGGCATTGTTGGCGGCTGCGGATTGGATCAAGGCCTATTGGCTGCCCTGTCTGGTTGCGTTGACTGCTACTGTGATCGGGTTTCGGTTGGCATTGCGCCACGCGGGGTTTCGCGCCCGCCGGGATGCCACTCTGCTGCGCCTGCCGGTGGTGGGGCGGCTGATCCGGTTGTCTGCTGCCCTGCAATATCTGCAAACGCTGGCCTTGGTGATCTCCAGCCGCCAAACCGCGCTGGATGCGGCACGTAGCGCCGCCCGCGTGCTAACCCAGCCCCGGTTCCGGCACGAGGCCGAACAGGTCACAACCGCCATCCAACGGGGCGAAAGCCTAAGCGACGCCCTGCTGCACCTGTCTGTCATCCCGCCGGTGTGCCGTCAGTTGATCAGCGCCGGGGAACGATCAACCCGTGTCGGGGTCATGGCTGAACGGTCCTCGCGGCTGGTGGATAGCTGGCTGGAAAATGACCGCAAGCGGATTGCCGCCTTGTTGGACCCTATCCTGATGATGGTGGTCGGGGGCTTTGTGCTGGTGGTTGTGCTGGCGATCCTGTTGCCGATCTTTGATCTGCAATCTCTGGTGTCGGGCGATTTATAAAACCCGCCGCAGCCCGGCCTGAACTTTGTGTAGCGCAGGCAGATAGCGGGTTATCATTTCTTCGGGCTGATCCTGTGTCACCGCCATGCCGATGTTCAGTGCGGCCACGGTTTTGTTCTGCGCATTCAATAGCGGCACCGCGACAGAGCGCAGACCCAATTCGATTTCCTGTTCTATCAGCACATAGCCATCGGTGCGGGCGGCTGCGATCCGGGTCATGATGTCGTCGGGATCTGTCAGGCTAAAGGGGGTGCGGGGGGACAGGTCCGACGCTTCGACGATTGCGCGGGCTTCGGTTTCAGGCAGGGCTGCCAGCAGCACCCGCCCCATAGAGGTGCAATGCGCAGGCAGGCGTGATCCCGGCATCAACCCGATTGACATGACCCGCTTTTGCGCCGCCCGCGCCAGATACACGATTTCGGCCCCATCCAGAATGGATACCGAACAGCTTTGCCCGGTTTGTTCGGTCAGTTGATCCAGCCACGGCTGCACCACCTGCGCCAGCGGAAGCGAGGTCAGCGCCCCCATGCCCAGCCGCAAGGTGCGCGGGGTCAGGGTGAAATATTTCCCGTCATAATCCGCATAGCCGCTGTGGTGCAGGGTCAGCAGGCAGCGCCGGGCGGTGGCCCGGTCCAGCCCGGTCCGGCCTGCGACTTCGGCGATGGACAGGCGGGGGCTGTCGGCCCCGAAACATTCCAGCACCCGCAGGCCTTTGGCCAGAGAGGCGATAATATCCGTCGATTTGTTCACCATGCGCACACCGCTAGCTGTAATCCGAACAAAGATCAATATGCGCACATTTTCGTTGTCGTCTGCGCCAACGCTGCCCTATGCCTGCGGATGCAAGACAGGCCGCGCCGATCCGTTCGCGCCGCCATACAGGAGGAATTTTGGGAAATGGATAAGACCATTGCCACTTTGGCCGATGCTGTTGCGGATATTCCCAACGGGGCCACGGTGATGATCGGGGGGTTCGGCGGTGCAGGGTCGCCGGTTGAACTGATCCACGCGCTGATCGACCACGGTGCGCGCGATCTGACGATCATCAACAACAATGCCGGGAACGGCCATGTGGGGCTGGCGGCGCTGATCGAACAGAAACAGGTGCGCAAACTGATCTGTTCCTTCCCGCGTTCGGCCGATCCGCGGGCTTTCACCGTGGCGTATAAGGCCGGTGAAATCGAACTGGAACTGGTGCCGCAGGGAACCTTGGGCGAACGTATTCGCGCGGGCGGTGCTGGCATTCCGGCGTTTTATACCCCCACAAGCGTTGGCACCGATCTGGCCGACGGGAAGCCCACTGCGGAATTCGAAGGCCGCCCCTATGTGCAGGAACGCTGGCTCAAAGCGGATTTTGCACTGATCAAGGCTGAACTGGCCGATCCGCATGGGAACCTGACCTATCGCATGGCGGCGCGGAACTTTAACCCGATCATGGCAACGGCGGCGGCTGTCACCATTGCGCAGGCCACCACCATCGCGCCTTTGGGCGGGATTGATCCTGAAAACGTCATCACCCCCGGTATTTTTGTGAACCGTGTGGTGCATGTTCCCAACCCGCAACAAGAAGAGGCCCTGAACCGGGCCGAGGCTGTGTATCCATGACCGATATTGATGCAATCAAACTCAGCAACGCGCAGATCGCATGGCGGGCGGCGCAGGACATTGCGGATGGGGCTTATGTGAACCTTGGGATCGGGTTCCCGGAAATGGTGGCGAAATATCAGCCACCGGGCCGTCAGGCGATTTTCCACACGGAAAACGGTGTGCTGGATTTCGGCGAAGCACCTGCCGCAGGGGATGAAGATTGGGATCTGATCAACGCGGGCAAAAAGGCCGTGACCCTGCGCCCCGGTGCGTCGTTCTTTCACCATGCGGACAGCTTTGCGATGGTGCGCGGTGGGCATCTGGATGTGGCAATTTTGGGGGCCTATCAGGTGGCCCAGAATGGCGATTTGGCGAATTGGTCCACGGGTAAGGGCGGCGTGCCTGCCGTGGGTGGCGCGATGGATCTGGTGCATGGCGCGAAACGCGTTGCGGTGCTGACTGACCATGTCACTAAAACCGGCGAACCCAAGCTGCTGGCCGAATGCAGCCTGCCGCTGACCGGCGTGGGCTGTGTCACGCGGGTCTATACTTCGCTGGCTGTAGTGGATATTGAAGGCGGGAATTTCGTCCTGCGGGAAAAAATTCCGGCAATTTCCTTTGATGAGCTTCAGGCCGTCACGGGTGCCGAATTGAAAACCGATGGTCCCGTTGCCGATCTGATCGTCCCCGAACTGTAAGAGGAACCCATGTCTGACGCATATATCTGCGATTATATCCGCACCCCGATTGGCCGCTTCGGCGGTAGCCTGTCCAAGGTCCGCGCCGATGATCTGGGTGCGATCCCGATCCGCGCCCTGATGGGCCGTCACGATATGGATTGGGCCGCCGTGGACGAAGTGTTTTACGGCTGCGCCAACCAAGCGGGCGAAGACAACCGCAACGTTGCCCGTATGGCGGCGCTGTTGGCCGGGCTGCCCACCGATGTGCCGGGCACCACGATGAACCGCCTGTGCGGATCGGGGATGGATGCGATCATCACCGCCGCGCGCGGGATCAAGGCCGGGGAAATTCATCTGGCGATTGCGGGCGGTGTGGAATCCATGTCGCGTGCGCCGTTCGTCATGCCCAAGGCCGAAAGCGCCTTTTCCCGGTCGAACGCGGTGTATGACACCACGATTGGCTGGCGGTTCGTCAACCCGGTCATGAAAAAGCAGTACGGCATCGATTCCATGCCCGAAACCGCCGAAAACGTGGCCGCAGATTACAACATCAACCGCGCGGATCAGGATGCGTTTGCCCTGCGGTCGCAGGACAAGGCGGCGGCGGCGATTGCCTCGGGGCGGTTGGCCAAGGAAATCACCCCGGTCATCATTCCGCAGCGCAAGGGCGATCCCATCGTTGTGGATACCGACGAACACCCCCGCGCCACCACGATCGAGGCTTTGGGCAAGCTGGCCGCACCGTTCCGCGAAGGCGGCACCGTGACCGCAGGCAACGCGTCGGGCGTGAATGACGGGGCCGCTGCGCTGATCATCGCATCCGAAGAAGCGGTGAAAACCCACGGTCTGCGCCCGCTGGCCCGGATCATGGGCGGCGCAACGGCTGGTGTGCCGCCGCGCATCATGGGCATCGGCCCGGCACCGGCATCGCAAAAGCTGATGAAGCTGCTGGGGCTGGCACAGTCGGATTTCGACGTGATCGAGCTGAACGAGGCGTTCGCCGCTCAAGGTCTGGCGACGCTGCGGGAACTGGGCATCGCGGATGACGATCCCCGCGTGAACCCCAATGGCGGCGCGATTGCACTGGGGCACCCGCTGGGCATGTCCGGTGCGCGTATCACCGGATCGGCGGCGCTGGAGATGCTGGAAAAGGGCGGTAAACGCTCGCTGTCTACCATGTGCATCGGCGTGGGGCAGGGGATTGCCATCGCGCTGGAAGCCTGCTGAGCGATTTCCACAGCAGTATGAAACGGCCCCGCCTGATGTTCAGGCGGGGTTTCTTATTTCAGGTGCCTGCATGTCCCGTGTGGTTGCCCGCCGGGCCATCGAAACGCTACCCGTTGCAAATTTCCTGTAAGCGGACCCAGTCGGCATCGTTCAGGATTGTGGGGACGGGACGGGTGCGCATGGGGTCGGCTTCGATCAATGGCAGGGTAGCTTCGCCCGACACATCCAGCGCATAGGCGTAGGGGGTGGATGACAACTGCGCGGCAGCGAAACCGACCAGCAGGGCGTCGTCGGGAATTGGGCTGCGGGGCTGGGACAGCACGGTTTCAGCATAGGCCGCCAGCGCGTCATCGGGCAGGGTGCCTGTGGTCAGCAGGCGCAGGGTTTCCAGAAAGCCGCCCGCTGACAGCAGTTGTTTCAGCGGATCGTCCTGCCGGGAGCGGACCAGTTCGGCGGTGATGAAACCCGCAGCGACGCCGGGGTCTTCGTAATCCTCGATCAGGCGGCGGCTGATCAGCAGAATGCGCCCCGGCAGCAGCACGGTTTCCGATACGCCCGAACGCATAACGACGATGCGGCTGACATGGGTATCCTGTACCGCAACGCGCCGCGCCAGCGCCCGAAGCGCGGTTTCAGCGGCCGGTGTCTGGCAGGCCTGCCCCGTGACACGTTGCGCATGACCCAGCAACCTGTCGCCCAGTTCACTACGCTTGGCATCGGGAACCACCCGTGCCGCGTGGTTCAGCATGGCCCCCGGCAACCAGAACACAGCCAGCGCCAGTGCCAGCGTTATGACGCCCCCCAGAATATACAGTCGCAGCCGCCCCGGTTTCGGGCGGGTCCGGTTGATCGCCTGTCGCAGTTTTTCAATTGCGTCGATCATCTGGGTTTCGTTGGCGGACAATTCCAGCACTTCGTCCGGGTCGCCATCCGGGTGATAGATCGCAGGCAGATCACCGGGGTTGGCGCGGGCCACGGCGGCCAATGACCAATGGGCCAGCGCCTGTTCTTTTGTGTCCGTGATGACCAGCGTGGCGTCGCCGATGGAAACGATCACCTCGCGCCGCTGCGCCTGCGCGTTGGGGCGCCAAAGACCAGAGGCTTCGATCCGCTGGTATTTCTGAAGTGCTGTCATTTCGGGCTGCCCTGCCTCTGTCCTGTGCATGTTGATAACACGGGCAGGCAGGGGGCGTCCATCCGCCCCCTGATCACATTGGGGCCGGAATTACAGGCCCTTGGCGATGGTGCGCAGTTCAAATTTCTGGATTTTCCCGGTCGAGGTTTTGGGCAATTCCTGAAACACCACCTTTTTCGGTGTTTTGAACCCGGCCAGCCGTTCGCGGGCAAAGGCGATCAGGTCGGCTTCGGTTGTGGCGTGGCCGTCCTTCAGTTCAACAAAGGCACAGGGGACTTCGCCCCATTTTTCGTCCGGTTTGGCCACCACGGCACAAAGCAGCACATCGGGATGGCCCATCAGCACGCCCTCGACCTCAACCGAGGAAATGTTTTCCCCGCCGGAAATGATGATGTCCTTGGCGCGGTCCGCGATCTGGACATAGGTGTCGGGGTGCTGAATGGCGATGTCGCCCGTGTGGAAATACCCACCCTTAAAGGCTTCTTCGGTGGCTTTGGGGTTCTTCAGATAGCCCTTCATCACACCATTCCCGCGCATGACGATTTCGCCCTGGGTTTTGCCATCCATCGGGATCTGGGCCATGTTCTCATCGACCACGGTGATGTGGTCATAAATCGGCATGGCCACGCCCTGACGGGCCTTGATGGCGGCGCGGTCGTCGCCTTGCAGCGGTTCCCACTCTTCCTTCCATGTGCATTCGGTGGCGGGGCCGTATACTTCGGTCAGGCCGTAAACCTGTGTGACGTTGAACCCCATCGGTTCAATTTTCGCCAATGTCGCCGGGGCGGGGGGGGCGCCAGCGGTGAACACCTCGACGATATGATCAAAGTCGCGGCGGTCGCTTTCCGGGGCGTTGACCAGCGTGTTCAACACGATGGGCGCACCGCCGAAATGGGTGGCGCCTTCGTCCGCGATGGCATCGAAAATCGCCTTGGCGGTGATGTCGCGGCAGCAAATGACCGTGCCGCCATAGGAGGGCATCAGCCATGTGTGGCACCAACCGTTGCAATGAAACAGCGGCACGATGGTCAGGTATTTGGGATAAAGCTGCAACCGCCAGCTAATCGCCTGTCCCATCGCGTTCAGATAGGCCCCGCGATGGTGATAGACCACGCCCTTGGGCCGCCCGGTGGTGCCTGAGGTATAGTTCAGCGCCAGACTTTCCCATTCGTCTTCGGGCATGATCCACTGGAAATCGGGGTCGCCAGTGGCCAGCAACGCCTCGTATTCCATGTAATGACCGTGGGCGTGAACCCCGGCCTGATCGTCGGCCACCTCGATTACGATGGGGGCTGGGCCTGTCATGTCGTCAATCGCCTGCGCCACCACCGGCAGGAATTGCGGGTCCACCAGAACGACCTTAGCCTGCCCGTGATCCAGAATATAGGAAATCGTATCGGCTTCGACCCGCGTGTTCAGCGTGTTCAGTACTGCGCCACAGGCAGGAACGCCAAAATGCGCTTCGGCCTGAGCGGGCAGGTTAGGCAGCACGGTGGCCACCACATCGCCGGGCTGCACCCCCAGTTTCACCAGCGCCGAGGCCAGCCGCGTCACCCGTTCGTGATATTCGACATAGGTTTTGCGATGGCTGCCATAGACCACGGCCATGCGGTCGGGGAACACGGATTTGGCCCGCTCCAGCCATGACAGCGGCGTCAGCGGTACATAATTCGCCGCATTCTTTCCCAACCCGGTTTCGTCTGCCATCCAACCCATGTGGGCCTCCTGTTCGGTGTTCATTCAGTGGGCGGCATAGTGGTGCGAAATCGGCGATAAGGAAAGGCCCGCAATGCGGAATTTCGCCGTGATCAGGGGCTTTTCCCCGGTCCGGCAATCGGCTAGCGTCCGGCTATGATTTTATCCCGTGGCCGTCGTTACATTTTCATCCACATCCCCAAAACCGGCGGCACTTCGATGGCGCTGGCGCTGGAAGACCGGGCGATGAAGGATGACATCATGTTGGGGGACACGCCCAAGGCCCGCCGCCGCCGGTCGCGGGTGCAAGGGATGCAAACAGCAGGGCGGTTGTGGAAACATTCCACGCTGGCGGATATCGACGGGTTGATCACACCCGATGAAATTCCCGACCTTTTCACCTTCACGCTGGTGCGCAACCCGTGGGATCGGATCGTCAGCTATTATCACTGGCTGCGCGACCGTAGTTTTGACCACCCGGCGGTTCGCCTGTCCCAAAGCCTCAGCTTTACCGATTTCCTGAACCACGCCCATACCCGGCTGTCGCTCAGCGCCGCCCCTTTTGCCTTTTACATGACGGATATTCGCGGGCAGGAACGATGCAACGCCTATATCAGGCTGGAACATTTCGCCAAAGATGCGGCCCCGCTTTGGGATCATCTGGGGTTTGAGCTGACGCTGGGCCATGAAAACCGTTCCAACCGGGTGGATTATCAACGCTATTATTCAGACGCTGACCGCGCCTTGGTGGCCGATTTATGCGCCGCTGACATTGCGCGTTTCGGCTATAGCTTCGACTGATCGGCTTCTGTCTGGTCTGAAATACTCCGGGGGTTTGGGGCAGCGCCCCCATCTGCGCTGGCCATGAAAAAACGCGCCCCCGGTGGGGACGCGCTTATTACATTGACCAATAGGCTTACGCTGCGGTTTTGGCGTCCGGGTTGAACCGGCCATAGAAGCTTTGGCCCTTTGCTGCCATATCGCGCAGCAGCTCGGGGCATTTGAACCGCTCGCCATAGGCGGCTTCCAGTTCGTCACAGCGTTCGGCGGCGTATTCAGCCCCCAGCATGTCCAGCCAGCTATAGGGGCCGCCGGTCCAAGGCGCGAAGCCCCATGCCAGAATGGCACCTACGTCGCCTTCGCGGATGTCCTCGACCACGCCTTCTTCCAATGCGCGGACGGCTTCCAGAACTTGCGCGAACATCAGGCGGTCTTTCACATCCTGAAGCGCGGGCAATTCGGCTGCGGCCGGGAATTTTTCAGTGATCCCCTGCCAATAGCCCAGCCGCTTGCCGTTCTCGTCATAGTCAAAGAACCCGGCCTTGGATTTCCGGCCCAGACGGCCCAGCTCTTCCATCCAGAAAATCAGATCGTCCGACGGGCTGTCGGGATAGGCATCGCCCATCGCCGCCTTGGTCGCACGGGCGATTTTCGCACCCAAGTCGATCGAGGTTTCATCGGTCAACTGGATCGGACCCACCGGGAAGCCAAGCTGCTGCGCGGCGTGATCCACCATTGCCGCTGGGGTGCCTTCGGTCACAATGCGCATGGCTTCGTTCATGTAGGGGATGATGCAGCGGTTGCAGTAGAAGAACCGCGCATCATTGACCACGATGGGCGTTTTGCGGATCTGGCGGACGTAATCCAGTGCCTTGGCCACGGCCCGGTCGCCGGTTTTCTGGCCTTTGATAATTTCCACCAGCAGCATTTTTTCAACCGGGCTGAAGAAGTGGATACCGATGAATTGTTCGGGACGCACGGATGCCTGTGCTAGCCCGGTGATCGGCAGGGTCGAGGTGTTGGAGGCAAAGATGCAATCTTCGGGGATGATCGCCTCGACCTTCTTGGTCATCTCGGCTTTGACGCCCGGATCTTCGAACACGGCTTCGATGATCAGATCGCAGCCTGCCAGTTGGTCCAGATCGGGGGTCGCGGTGATCAGATTCAGCAGCGCCTCTTTCTTTTCGGGGGTTGCTTTACCGCGTTTGATCCCCTTGTCCATGAAGCTGGCCGAGTAGGATTTGCCCCGATCTGCGGCTTCCTGATCCCGGTCGATCAGCACGACCTGCATCCCCGCCTGAGCCGACACCAGCGCGATGCCCGCGCCCATCATGCCAGCCCCCAGAACGCCAACCTTTTTCACGGATTGGTCGGGAATGTTCTTGGGCCGCACTGCGCCTTTTTCCAGCGCCTCCTTGTTCAGGAACAGAGACCGGATCATCGCAGCCGAGGACGGGTTCATAAGGATATGGGTGAACCAGCGGGCTTCGATTTTCAGGGCGGTGTCAAACGGCATCATCGCGCCTTCGTAAACCGCGCTCAGCAGGGCCTTGGGCGCGGGGAAGGCGCCGTTGGTGTTGGCGTTCACCATCGCCGAGGCACCCACAAAGGTCTGGAACCCCATTGGATGATAGGGTGCGCCGCCCGGCATTTTATAACCCTTGGCGTCCCACGGTTTCACCAGATCGGCGTCTTTGGCGTTCAGCACCCAGTCCCGCGCGGCGGCAATCGGGTCTTCTACCACTTCGTCGATGATGCCCGCGCCCTTGGCTTTTTTCGGGTTCACCAACTGGCCCTGCAACAGGAAGGGGCTGGCCGCCATCGCGCCCATCTTGCGCACCAGACGGGTGGTGCCGCCCGCGCCGGGGAAAATGCCAACCATGATTTCCGGCAGGCCGATCTTGGCCTTTGCGTTGTCAGCGGCAAAGATGCGGTGCGTTGCCAGCGGCAGTTCCAACCCGATGCCAACGGCGGTGCCGGGCAGGGCGGCGGCGATGGGTTTGCCACCTTTCTTGGTTTTGAAATCCATCCCGGCCAGTTCGATTTTGCGCAGTAGGGCGTGCATCTGCATGATGCCCTCGAACAGGCCGCGTGCGGGTTCGTCGCCTGCGTCTTCCTTCATCTTGGCCAGCACGTTCAGGTCCATGCCACCGGCAAAGTCCTTTTTGGCGCTGGTGATGACGATGCCTTTTACGGCCTCGTCGGCCAATGCGTCGTCGATCAGGTCACTTAGAACGATCAGAGCTTCGCCGCTCATGACGTTCATGGATTTGCCGGGGCAATCCCAGGTGATAGTTGCGACGCCTTCGGCGTCTTTGGTCATGGTGAAATCGGTCATTTGTTTCTGCCTCCGTCAGGCAATTCGGTGTTCGGTGGGGCGGCGGATCAGTCGGTGATGAACCGGCCTTTGTCGATCTCTGCCCGCCCAAGCGTCCAGTTGATATGTCCAAGCGTGCTGCGGATTTCAGCGATGCGCCATGCCCCGTCACAGGGGCGCAGCACGAATTGCGAATTGAAGGGTTCCACCACCCGCTGCGCATGGCGCAGGATATGGGTGCAGAAGGTCACTTCGACCCAATCATCCTCTAGCGGTAGCACCTGCATTTCCTCTCGGAAAATGTCGGTGACGGCGTGGGTTTTCAGGATATCGCAATACAGTTTGAAATCCGCCTCCAGCGCCGCATCGTCCGCCAGTGTATACGCCTGACCCTTGCGGGGTTCGATCCGCACCGGCAGGCAAAAAGCCGTCCGGTACAGGGCGAAATCCCGGCCCAGCAGGGCATCGGTCAGCGTATTGCTCAGCGTGGCGAATGCGGCGCGGGGCATGGTCAGACCCGTTCGATGATCGTGGCTGCACCCATGCCGGATGCAATGCACAGGGTTGCCAGACCGACCTGTTTGTCCTGGCGTTCCAGTTCATCCAACAGCGTGCCGATGATGATCGCGCCGGTTGCACCCAGCGGGTGGCCCATCGCTATTGAACCGCCATTGACGTTGATCTTGTCCATGTCCACGTCAAACGCCTGCTGGAACCGCAGCACGACCGAGGCAAAGGCTTCGTTCACCTCGAACAGGTCGATGTCACCGATGGACATGCCGCTGTCAGCCAGAATTTTCTGCGTGGCAGGCACCGGGCCGGTCAGCATGATGGTGGGTTCCGTACCGATCTTGCAGGTCTGACGGATGCGCGCGCGGGGTTTCAGCCCGTATTTTTTACCAAATTCCGCGTTCCCGATCAGCACACCTGCCGAACCGTCCACGATCCCGGACGAATTGCCCGCGTGGTGAATGTGATTGATCCGTTCCAGATGCGGGTATTTCAGCATCGCCACCTTGTCGAAACCGGGCATCACTTCGCCCATGTCCTTGAACGATGCTTTCAGCGCGCCCAAGGTCTGCATGTCGGTGCCGGGGCGGATGAATTCGTCATGGTCCAGAATGGTCAATCCGTTCACATCCGTCACCGGAATGATGGATTTGGCGAAACGGTTGTCATCCCACGCGGCCTTGGCGCGTTTTTGCGATTCCACGGCCAGCGCATCCGCCTGATCACGGGTGAACCCGTATTCTGTGGCGATGATGTCGGCGGAAATGCCCTGTGGTACGAAATAGCGTTCCATTGCCACAGATGGGTCCACGGCGACGGCGGCACCATCGCTGCCCATCGGCACGCGGCTCATCATTTCGACGCCACCAGCGATATAGGCCTCGCCCGCGCCACCCTTGATCTGGTTGGCGGCCAGATTAACCGCTTCCATACCCGAGGCACAGAAGCGGTTGATCGACAGGCCGGGGATGGTTTCATCCAGATCCGAAGCCAATACCGCCGTCCGCGCCAGACAGGCGCCTTGCTCCATCACCTGCGTGACGTTGCCCCAGATCACGTCCTCGACCGCGTGGCCGTCCAGCCCGTTGCGGGCTTTCAGCGCGTTCAGAACGGTCGCGGACATCCGCACCGAGGTTACCTCGTGCAGCGACCCGTCCGGGCGGCCCTTGCCGCGCGGGGTGCGCACGGCGTCATAGATATAGGCTTCGGTCATTGTTGCCTTCCTCTTTAGTTAGGCCCGATCCGCAGGGGAGCCGGGCATCAGATCATAGGGGGGTTTCCAGCCGGGCAGGGCGCTGATATTGCCCAGCCAGCGGTCGATATTGGCCCATTCGGCACGGTCAAAGCCGTAGGGTTCGGGGTAGAACAGATACCCGCAGCAGGAAAAATCGGCATTCGTGGGACCATCGCCCACCAGCCAGTCGCGCCCTTCCAATGCGGTGTTCAGCGTTTGCAG
The DNA here is from genome assembly GCF_900182725.1 of Thalassovita litoralis. Classification (GTDB taxonomy): domain Bacteria; phylum Pseudomonadota; class Alphaproteobacteria; order Rhodobacterales; family Rhodobacteraceae; genus Thalassobius; species Thalassobius litoralis. The sequence goes on along the minus strand of NZ_FXTO01000031.1, from coordinate 25,821 downwards.
CGCGGCTTTCAGGCGGCCTTGGTTGAACGCGTTCACATCGGCGTTACGGTGCTTTTCAGGCAGGAAATTCGTCAGGAACCGGGTCATCCCCGCCTGCGAGGACATCTTGTGATTGTCCCAGAACATCCAGCGCATCACCTCGCGCGCCTCTTCAGGGGTATTGCCGCCGAATTTGCCGGTCTTTTCGGTGATATACATCTGGATCACGCCCGATTGCGTTAGCGTCAGATCACCATCGACCAGAACCGGGGCTTCGCCCATCACGTTCATTTCGCGGTATTCCGGGCTGCGCGAGGCACCACCGAAGAAGTCCACCCAGACAGGTTCCCAATCCAGACCGGACAGGTGCAGCTGCAGCGCCGCCTTATAGGCGTTTCCGCTTTCGCCAAAACAATACAGTTTCATCGTCATGCTCATCTCCTCCTGATGTCGCGCATGTGGTCTGCGTTGGAGTTTGAGTATTTTTGGCAAGATGAAAAGCCGGGCCTGCCATTGATAACGTTCCGTTAAGGTTAATGGGCGTAATCTAACGCTGCGTTACAGGCTGGAGAGCCGATGGACGTGCAAGGTGAAACCCCGCTTCGGTCCTGGTGCCATCAGGCGCATGGCCGGGGTGGGGCGATCCTCTTGCCTTTCATCTTGCCAAAAATACTCAACTGCACCGCCCTATCCGTGTTTCCCGCGGCTAAAGGGGGCAGCCCTTTTCCTTTCTAACGTTTGCGGGCGTCCAGATCAGAATTGAACAGGCGCAGGCGGTGGTTGAACGTGTCTTCGTTGATCACGCTGTCGAAGTTTTCAAACAGAAAGGACAGCGCCTCTCCTTCGTCCAGACCGGCGGCTTGGGCGAATTTGCGCAGGCGGCGATAGCCGTCTTCGGTCATCGCGGCGTTAAAGCGGCGGGTCAGGCGAAAGCGTTTGGGCATGTTTCCTCCTTTGGTGATTGGCTGGCACGGTCCCCACCGTGCCAGCCGTTCCCGTGAGCGGGTCTCCTCCGATCCGGGGCGCAGGGCTGCGCTTAGAAGTTGGCCGCGTCCAGTGCCATGACCGTATCGGCGCCGCTGTTGATGCGGGCCAGGTGCATGGCCGTGGCGGGCAGGCGGCGGGCCATGTAGTAGCGGCCCGTTGCGATCTTGGTTTCATAGAAACTGGTATCAGATGCGCCCGCGTCCAGTGCCTCGGTCGCGGCTTTGGCCATTTGCGCCCACATCAGGCCCAGACAGACATGGCCGAACAGGTGCATGAAATCATACGACCCGGACAGCGCGTGGTTGGGATTTTTCATGCCGTTTTGCATGAAATACATGCCAGCGGCCTGCAAATCCTTGGAGGCGGCTTTCAGCGGGTTCAGGAAATCCTGTTTCAGCGCTTCGTTGCCGTCATTGTCCTTGATGAAGTTTTTCACCAGTTCAAAGAAGGCCATGACATGTTTGCCGCCGTCGGCGGCCAGTTTGCGGCCCACCAGATCCAGCGCCTGCACGCCGTTCGCGCCTTCGTAGATCATGGCAATGCGGGCGTCGCGGGTGAACTGGGACATGCCCCATTCTTCGATATAGCCGTGGCCGCCGTAAACCTGTTGCGCCTGTACGGTCATGTCATAGCCCTGATCGGTCAGGAAGCCCTTGATGACCGGGGTCAGCAGGCTGATCAGCCCATCGGCGGCTTTGTCGTTCTGGCGGTGGGATTGGTCGATCATCATCGCCCCCCACAGCATGAAGGCCCGCGCTCCTTCGATAAAGGATTTCTGATCCATCAGGTTGCGGCGGATGTCGGGGTGAACGATCAGCGGATCGGCGGGGCCATCGGGGTTTTCAACGCCGGTGACAGCGCGGCCTTGCAGGCGGTCCTTGGCATAGATCACAGCGTTCTGATAGGCAGCTTCGGCCTGTGCCAGCCCCTGCATCCCAACGCCAAGGCGGGCTTCGTTCATCATGGTGAACATGGCACGCATACCTTTGTGGGCCTCGCCCAGCAGGTAGCCCGTGGCCTCGTCATAGTTCATGACACAGGTCGAGTTGCCGTGGATGCCCATCTTTTCTTCGATTTTGCCACAGGACACACCGTTGCGTGCGCCGGGGGTGCCATCGTCGTTCAGGATGAATTTGGGAACGATGAACAGCGACACGCCCTTGATGCCATCGGGACCGCCGGGGATTTTGGCCAGCACCAGATGGATGATGTTCGAGGACATTTCATGTTCACCGGCCGAGATAAAGATTTTCTGACCCGAGATTTTATAGCTGCCATCGTCCTGCGGAACGGCCTTGGTGCGCATCAGGCCCAGATCGGTGCCGCAATGCGGTTCGGTCAGGTTCATGGTGCCGGTCCATTCGCAGGACACCATTTTCGGCAGATAGGCGGCTTTTTGGTCGTCGGACCCATGCGCCAGAATGGCCGAGGCCGCGCCGTGGGTCAGCCCCTGATACATGGTGAACGCCTGATTGGCCGAGCTGAACATTTCACCAACTGCGGTCCCCATCACATAGGGCAGGCCCTGACCGCCGAAATCCTCGGGCATGTCCAGTGCGGTCCAGCCGCCATCGCGGACCTGATCAAATGCTTCCTGAAATCCGGTCGGGGTGCGGACCACGCCGTTTTCCAGAACGCAGCCTTCGGTATCGCCCACCACGTTCAGCGGTGCCAGCACTTCGGAGGTGATTTTTCCGGCTTCTTCCAGAATGGCGGCGGTGAAATCGGCCTCCAATTCGGAATAGCCCGGAATGTCGGACTGGCTGATTTTCAGCAGGTCGTGCAGGACGAACTGCATATCCTTGGTCGGTGCGGTATAGCTCGGCATGGTCTCTCTCCCATTTGACGCCGGTGTTATTCGGCGGCCTTCTGCTTCACTTTCAGCGAGGCGATCATCTTTTCGCCCCAGCCCATCTGTTCTTTCAGCTCTTCGATGGCCTCGTTCAGCTCATCGCGTTGCTGTTCCATGTCGCGCAGACGGTCCTGCGCCACCTCGAAGGTCCGTTCCAACTGCGTCAGTTGGGCGTCCCCCATGTTGTAGAGATCCAGAAGTTGGCGGATCTCTTCGAGGCTGAAGCCAAAACGCTTGCCGCGCAGGATCAGCTTCAGGCGTCCCCGGTCGCGATGTGTGAACAGCCGTTTCTGGCCGTCGCGGATCGGGAACAGCAGTTCCTTGGCCTCGTAAAAGCGCAACGTGCGCGGAGTCACCTGAAATGCGTCACACATTTCGCGGATCGTCATGGTTTCCTTCGTCACAGACATCTCTTGTCCTCCGAAACTTGAGCGGATGGTCAAGAAAGTGCGGTGCCTTGATTGTGGGTACAACAGGAATTGACGTTGACGTAACTGGTACGTCACGTCACTTCGGTGGTTGACGTAACATCACTTAACGTCAGGTGCGGCGCCGCGAAATTTCCTTTCGTAGCGTCAACCGGAATCCATGAAAAAAGGGCAAGGAAATCCTTGCCCCGTTAACGGATGTTTAGCTTTCACTTGCCCAAAGGGGCAGGGAATCACATGCTGCGTACTGCGGCGGCGGCTTCGTCGCGTGATTTGGCCAGTTCTTCGATCGCTTCGTCCAGTTGGCGGCGCTGTTCTGCCAGTTCCTCTAGCTGGCGGTTCGCGCTTTCGACCCATGCGGCCATCTGGGCTTTGGACCCCTGTTTGTCATAGATCAGCAGCCATTGGCGGATGCCTTCCAGCGAATAGCCCCATTTACGTCCCCGTAAAATCAGCGTCATCCGGGCGATTTCGCGTGGGCCGTAAAAGCGCGAGCGGCCTTCGCGTTCGGGCTGAAGCAGTTCGATATATTCGTAATAACGCAGGGTGCGCGGTGTTACGTCGAACTTGGCGCACATTTCTTTGAAAGTCAGGCGGGGATCGGACATTTGGGTTCGTCTATCGCTTAGGTCTTGGGCAGTTTGCATCAGCAGCATGCACTTGACCAGCCCCTTTCCGCAAGGTCACTTTTGCGGTGCAGCATAATCAGGGTGACAGAAAGCCAGGGGCAAGGACGTAAAACCCATAGGCCAAGACCAGCGCGGGGATGGCGGAAACCACGGTCGCCAGCATGGCAGTCCGGGGGCTAAGGGCGATAGCGGGGAACAGCGCATCGCCATCATTTGAAATCGCGTTCCCGATCAACGCCGCAAAGGGCAGCGCGCCGTTGATATACAGCGTTGTCACCAGAACTTGTGGGCCGCAACCGGGGATGAACCCTACCAGAATACCAATCAGCGGCAACAGCGGGGCTACGGTGGAAAAGGCGTCTTTCAAATCCAATCCGGTAAAGGCGACGGTGTAATCATACGCCAGATATGCGCCGATCACCCAAATGGCGATGAAATTTGTTTCCTCGGCCATGCGGGTTGTGGGGGAATCGTTGTCGTTTGTCATGGCCTCCAGCGGGGATAACGCCCAGATCAGCAGCCCCAGCGCGGTTCCGCTTAGCCCCAGCGTGGACAATAGCGAGGCGGGCAGGCTGTCGAACTGATCTGCGTTCACCAATTGCAGAACCCCAAGGGCGAAGCCGGGCAAGGCCAGTGTCAAATAGGCAAAGTCGCGCTTGCGTGGGGCGCCGATCCGCACAGGCATAGCGCAATGGCTGCTGTGCATCGGGGCCGGGACCAGCCGCAGCGCGTCCACGATCCAGCCAGACAGAATGCCCACGGCAAAGGACAGCGGCAGCACAACAGCGGCCACATCCGGGCGGGTGGCGATCAGCAGAAATGCCGCGTCGCCCATTGTTGCGGTCAGCGTGGCAACAACCGCGCCAAATCCCACGTTACCCGAAGCATAGGCCGCCACAACCACAACCGCGCCGCCACAGCCGGGGGTGGCCCCCAATAGGGCGGACAGCGGAACCTGTGCCATGCGGGCCTTGTTCAGGGCGGTGCCAAGGTTGAAGTTGAACAGCCGCTCTGCCCCGTAAAACAGCATCAATGTGGCCGCGACGAAAACCGCCACCTGATAATAGGCGTCCAGCATCATGTCGCGGGTGATCAGGCCCAGTTCACCGGGGGCCAGCGCCAGCGCCAGCAGCAAAAGTAAAACCGGCAAGCGCCGGGATCGGAATGGACCCAGATAACCGGGCTGAAACGAGGGTGAGGCGGAAGCGTCCAGATGTGTCATGGAATGAATTGCATATGAGAATTAATCTCAATTGCAAGAACTATTTCTTGCACTCGGCCCGATCTGGGCAGATTAGTTAGTCAATGCACAAAAAAGGCCCGGAGGTTCCCTTGGGAGCAGATAAAAAGGCAATTGCCAGTCAGTTCATCGCCGCAATCCCCCATGCACAGGCGTTGGGGATGGAATTCACCCATATCGAAGGTGGCCGGGCCGAAGCGCGGATGCCCTATGATGAACGGTTCGTGGGTGACCCTAAAACCGGGGTTATGCACGGCGGCGCGGTATCGGCGCTGTTGGATACCACTTGCGGCGCGGCGGTGATGAGCCACCCGGCCGCCCCCGGTGGAACGGCAACCATTGACCTGAGAATCGATTATATGCGGGCGGCAACACCGGGGCAGGCGATCCGCACACGGGCGCATTGCTACCGCATCACAAAATCGGTGGCTTTCGTGCGGGCCGAGGCGCTGGACGATGACGAAGACCTGCCGGTGGCAACGGCCACTGGGGCCTTTACCGTGGAAGGAGCCCGCAAATGACCCGCCGCCGTCCCGAACCCGTTCAGGTGATCAAACAACGCCGGGATTCTGCGCTGAGCGCACTGGTGCATGGTGTGCCGTATATTCAATTTCTGGGGATCGAATTCGATCGTCGTGGCGATGAGCTGACTGCGGTCCTGCCCTTTGCGGATAAGCTGATCGGCAATCCGATTTTGCCCGCACTGCACGGCGGCGTGACCGCTGCCTTTCTGGAGGTGACGGCGATTATCGGGCTAAGCTGGGCCTATCTGTGGGATGACATCGAAAGCGGTACGCTGGATGTCGATCAACTGGTGGCGGGGAAATTGCCGCGCTTGCCTAAAACGATTGATTTCACGGTGGATTATCTGCGGTCTGGCCTGCCGCGCGATGCTTATGCGCGGGCGCAGATCAACCGATCCGGGCGGCGCTATGCCAGCGTCCATGTCGAAGCGTGGCAGGACAACCGCCACCGCGCCTTTGCGCAGGGAACCGGGCATTTCCTGATGCCACCTTCGGATGGGTGAAATGTCAGCGGGGGGCGGGGCATCGGTTCCTGTGACACATAGGCGGGTGCTGAAAATCGCGCTTCCCATTGTGCTGTCCAATGCAACGGTTCCGATTTTGGGGGCCGTGGATACCGGCGTTGTGGGGCAGATGGGGCTGGCCGCGCCGATTGGTGCGGTGGGCGTTGGCGCTGTGATCCTGACTGGCGTTTACTGGATTTTCGGGTTCCTTCGGATGGGAACGACGGGTCTGACGTCGCAGGCGCAGGGGGCCGGGCAAACCGGCGAAGTGGCGGCGCTTCTGACCCGTGCGCTGATGATTGCGGCGGCGGCTGGTCTGGCGATTATCGCGCTTCAGGCGGCAATTTTCTGGGTGGCGTTCCAGCTATCCCCCGCCAGCCCCGAGGTGGAAACGCTGGCGCGTGACTATATGCAAATCCGCGTTTTCAGCGCCCCGGCGGCGATTGCGTTATATGGTGTGACGGGCTGGTTGATCGCGCAGGAACGCACGCGGGCGGTGTTGGTGATCCAGCTTTGGATGAATGGCCTGAACATTTTGCTGGACCTGTGGTTCGTGCTGGGATTGGGTTGGGGTGTGCAGGGGGTGGCTACCGCGACCTTCTTGGCGGAGTGGAGCGGTTTGGCGCTGGGTCTGTTCCTGTGCCGGGCAGCGTTTCAGGTTCCGGCATGGCGCGACTGGCCGCGTGTATTTGACCGCGAAAGACTGGTTCATATGATGTCGGTGAACACCGATATTCTGCTGCGCTCGTTAATGTTGCAGGCGATTTTCATCTCTTTTCTGCTGCTGGGGGCGGATTTTGGCGATGCCACGTTGGCGGCCAATCAGGTGTTGCTGCAATTCCTGTATATCACCGCCTACGCGCTGGATGGTTTTGCCTTCGGGGCCGAGGCCTTGGTGGGTCAGGCGTTGGGTGCGCGAAACCGGGCGGCGCTGCGGCGCGGGGCGTTGTTGTCAAGCCTGTGGGGAACCGGCGTGTCGTTGGGGCTGGCTGTGGTGTTTGCGCTGGCGGGCGGGCTGATCATTGACTTGATGACCACTGCGGATGGGGTGCGCGGCGTGGCGCGGGATTATTTGCCCTATATGGTGTTTGCGCCACTGGCCGGGGCCGCCAGTTGGATGCTGGATGGGATTTTCATCGGCGCCACGCGGTCGCGGGACATGCGCAATATGATGGCGGTCAGCTTCGTGATCTATCTGGTTGCGTTGGCGGTGCTGCTGCCGTGGCTGGGCAATCACGGGCTATGGCTGGCCTTGCTGATTTCCTTTGTCGCGCGGGGCGTGACGCTGGGATTGCGCTATCCCGCGCTGGAGGCCGAGGCGGATCGCGCCTGATCGTTTACGGGGCGCGTGGGATTGCGCCCCAAAGTGGCTTACAGAATGTCCAGCACAGCCTCGGGCGGGCGGCCAAGTGCGGCTTTGCCATTGGCAAAAACCACGGGGCGTTCGATTAGCTTGGGATGCGCGGCCATTGCGGCCAGCAGGGTTGCATCGTCGTCGTCCCGCGACAGACCCAAATCTTTGAACTCGGCCTCTTTCGGGCGCATCATCTGAATCGCGGGCAGGCCAAGCGCGGCTTGGGCCGCCTGCAATTCCGCCAGCGTGGGCGCGTCCTTTAGGTACTCGCGGATGGTCACGTTGCCTTTGCCCTCGATCAGGGCCAGCGTTTGGCGCGATTTTGAACAGCGCGGGTTGTGCCAGATCGTGATCATAGCCACTCCTTTCGCCCGGTTCCAACGGCATCCGCGACATTGGCAAACCCGTCACGGGCCAGCAGTTTATCCAGCCCACGGGCAATTTCAGCCCCCAGTGACAGGCCGTGATAGACCAGCGCGGTATAGACCTGCACCGCCGATGCCCCAGCGCGGATCTTGGCATAGGCATCTTCGGCGCTGGAAATGCCGCCCACGCCGATCAGCGGCAATTTCCCATCCGTCAGCATCGACAGCCGCGCCAGAACGCGGGTGGATTTTTCAAACAAAGGCGCACCGGACAGGCCGCCGGTTTCCCCCTTGTGCTGGCTTTGCAGACCGTCGCGTGACAGGGTGGTATTGGTGGCAATCACCGCATCAATGCCTGATCCCATCGCCACCTCGGCCACGTCTTCCAGTTCCGCCGGGGACAGATCGGGGGCGATTTTCAGAAACACAGGGATCGGACGGTCCAGCGCGGCGCGGGCCGCAATGACCCCGGCCAGCAGCGCCGACAGTGCCTCTTTGCCCTGCAAATCCCGCAGCTTTTCGGTGTTGGGGGACGATACGTTGACTGTGGCAAAATCCAGATAGGGGCCGCAATGCGTCAGCACCCGCGCGAAATCGGCGGCGCGGTCGTCGCTGTCCTTGTTCGCGCCCAAATTCAGCCCCAGCACCATATCGCGCGGGCGTTGTGCCAGCCGGGCGCCGATGGTGTCCATGCCTTCGTTGTTGAACCCAAAACGGTTGATGGCGGCGCGATCTTCGGTCAGGCGGAACAGGCGCGGGCGCGGGTTGCCCGGCTGAGGGCGCGGGGTGGCGGCCCCGACCTCGATAAAGCCGAACCCGGCGCGGGACAGGGGCGACAACACCTGTGCGTTCTTATCAAACCCAGCGGCCAGCCCGACGGGATTGGCCATATGCAACCCGGCAACCGTGGTGCGCAGCCGATCCGATGTCACCAGACCCGCAAGCGGCGCGGCCCCAATCTGCAATGCCTTGATTGCCAACCCATGAGCGGTTTCAGGATCAACTTTGCGCAGGGCCATCAGGCCCAGTTTTTCCAGTGGGGTCATGCCATGCCTTCCGGGAATCGATGCGCCCCGTCCACCAGTGGCAGGGGCTTGTGCCAGCGAATATCAGCCATTCGCAGGGGCCTGTACAGATGGGGAAACAGCGCACCACCGCGCGAGGTTTCCCATTTCAAGGTCGGTCCCAGCGTCTGCGGGTCCAGTGCCAGCAGGATCAGCCCGTCCTGCCCGGCAAAATGTTTTGCAGCGGTTTCGGCCACCTGTTCAGCGGTGGAAAAATGCACGAACCCGTCCGCCACATCCACCGGGGCGCCATTGGTGACACCTGCGGCCTGCAATTCGGCCCATTCGTCGGCCCGGAAAATCTTGTATATCAGCATATCGCCCAGATGCCGGGGAACGCGCCGCAGGTCAATCCCCGGCGCGTTCTGCGATCACAGCCAGCGGGCTGCGGTCCGTGGTGGATTATCGGATGATGTCCCCCCACGGGATATGGCCCGCACGTTGGTGGCGGCTGGACGCGGGTGGGTTGAATCCCGGACTTTCCCTATGGTCACATCGTCCATGGGGCGACAAGAGTTTTGACAGCACACGGGATTCGGGTGCAGGCTTTGACCATAACAACGCCGAACAGAGAGGTTCCCCATGTTTGTCCGTATGCTGGGCGGGCTTGGCTTGATGGGCGGCGCGCTTGCGCTGTCTGCCGGTCTGGCTACCGCCGATTATTCCCTGACTATTTTGCACACCAATGATTTTCATGCCCGGTTTGAACCAATCAGCAAATATGACAGCGGTTGTTCCGCGACCGATAACACCGAAGGCAAGTGTTTTGGCGGCACTGCGCGGTTGGTGACAGCGATTTCAGAGGCCCGAAAGCGGTCAAATAATGCTATTCTGGTGGATGGTGGCGATCAGTTTCAGGGGACGCTGTTTTACACCTATTACAAGGGGAAGATGGCCGCTGAATTCATGAATAAGCTGGGCTATGATGCGATGACCGTGGGCAACCATGAATTCGACGACGGTCCCGCCGTGTTGCGTGGTTTCATGGATGCGGTTTCTTTTCCGGTGCTGATGTCCAATGCGGATGTCTCCGGCGAAGTGGCGCTAAAAGACAAGCTGCTGAAATCCACGGTGATTGAGCGGGGTGGTGAAAAGCTGGGCCTGATCGGCCTGACCCCGCATGATACCGGCGAATTGGCCAGTCCGGGGCCGAACGTGATTTTCACCGATCCGGTCGGGGCCGTGCAGCAAGAAGTGGACAAGCTGACTGCCGCAGGCGTGACCAAGATCATCGTGCTGTCCCATTCCGGCTATAACGTGGACAAACGCGTGGCGGCGGAAACCACGGGCGTGGATGTAATCGTGGGCGGTCATACCAACACCTATTTGTCCAATACCAGCGACCGCGCCGAAGGCCCCTATCCCACGATGGTGGGGGATACCGCGATTGTGTCGGCCTATGCCTATGGCAAATTTCTGGGTGAACTGAACGTCACCTTCGACGATGCGGGCAAGCTGATCCACGCGACAGGTGAGCCGCTGATCATGGATGCCGCCGTGGCCGAGGATGGCGCGACCAAGGACCGGATTTCCGAACTGGCCAAACCGCTGGATGAAATCCGCAACAAGGTTGTGGCGGAAACTGCCGAAGCGATTGATGGCGAGCGCGGGGCGTGTCGGGCGGGGGAATGCACGATGGGCAATCTGGTTGCGGATGCCACCCTCGCGCGGGTTCGGGATCAGGGTATCCAGATCGCTATTCAGAATGGGGGCGGTCTGCGGGCATCCATTGACAAGGGGCCGGTCACAATGGGCGAGGTCCTGACCGTGCTGCCGTTCCAGAACACCTTGTCGACCTTTCAGGCCAAGGGGGCGACGATCGTCGCTGCACTGGAAAACGGTCTGAGCCAGATCGAGGATGGCGCAGGCCGCTTCCCGCAGATCGCAGGGATGAAACTGGTCTACGATCCAGCGGCGGCTGCCGGGGCGCGGGTGGTGTCAGTGCAGGTCATGGTCGATGGCGCATGGTCGGACATTGAACTGGATCGCATCTATGGCGTGGTCACGAACAACTATGTCCGCAATGGCGGCGATGGGTATAAAATATTCGGCTCCGAAGGGATGAATGCCTATGATTTCGGCCCCGATCTGGCCGATGTGACCGCCGAATATCTGGCGCAGCATTCGCCCTATACGCCGTATCTGGATGGGCGGATTTCCGTGAAATAACCGCCAAATAGGCGCGCCAGATCAGGTCTGGCGCGCCCATTCGGCTCTTTCTTGGTTCAAATATCCATTGCGTGACATCGGCCGCCGATGCCCGGCTGGCGGGGGGCGGGATCAGTCGCGCGGAGCGGCGGCGCGGGTCAGGCGGTCATTAATCGCTGCGCCCAGTCCGTGCATCGGGATTGGGCTGACGGCAATGCCCTGTGGTCCCATCGCATCCAGTGCGTGCAGATGGTGAAACAGGTTCGCCGCCGCTTCGACCAGATCGCCGCGTTCGGACAGGTTCAGCGCACAGTCGACCGGGCCAAACCCCAGCAGCATTTCCCCCGGCGCGATGTCGGTGGCGTTCAGGCGCACTTTGGCCCCCGGTGCGTAATGCGACAGCATTTGCCCCGGCGCGGTCAGCGGGTCGGCATCGTTGCGGCGGGCAAGGGGCTGGCCCAGCACGGCCTCAATCTCCTCGGTGGCGACACCGCCGGGGCGTAGCAGCGTGGGGGTGCCTGACAGGCCAACGATGGTGGATTCCACACCCACTGGGCAGGCCCCGCCATCCAGCACCGCCTCGATCCGGCCAGACAGGCCTTGCATGACATGGGTGGCGGTGGTGGGGCTGATTTTACCTGACGGGTTGGCCGACGGTGCCGCCACGGGGCCATCGAACGCCGTCAGCAGCGCCTGCGCTACCGGGTGGGCCGGAACGCGCACGGCCAGAGTGGGTAAATCCGCCGTCACCAGTGGCGACAGCCCGGCATCGGGGCGGATTGGCAGCACCAGCGTCAGCGCACCGGGCCAGAACGCGCGGGCCAGCCGGTCCGCCGTATCCGTCCATTCCACATAGCGCCGTGCCACATCAGCCGAGGCCACATGCACGATCAGCGGATTGAACCGGGGGCGTCCCTTGGCATCGAAAATCCGGGCAACGGCGTGATCATTGCGGGCATCCGCCCCCAGCCCGTAAACGGTTTCCGTGGGCAGCGCGATCAACCCGCCTGCGGAAAGAATTTCCGAGCAGCGGTTAATGCCATCGGCATCGGGGGAAAGTCGTAGGGTCTGATGCTGTGGCATGGGCAATGACGCGGCGTTTTGGTTGATGGAACTGGGCTGATGGATATTTCCTCGGCCTCAGAATTTGAATATCTGCGCCAAAGCAGAATTCCAACCCGTCCCGTCAGGAGGAGACAAAAATGCCGTATCGTGCCCCCGTCGAAGATTATCGTTTCATTTTCGAAAATGTGGTCGACATGGCCAAGGTCGCCGGGACCGAACGGTTCGCCGATGCGACCCCGGATATGACCGATGCCATCCTGACCGAACTGGGCCGCATGGCCGAAGAAGTCCTGTATCCGGTGCAGCGCAATGGCGACCTGACCAGCGCGGTATTGGAAAATGGTATCGTGCGGACCTCGCCGGGGTATGCCGAGGCGTTCCGGTCTATGGCCGAAGGTGGCTGGCTGGCGGTGTCCGCATCGCAGGAACACGGCGGCATGGGGCTGCCGATTGCGATGAACACGGCCTTTAACGAAATGGTCGCAGGAACTTGCATGGCGCTGGGTCTGTGTCCGTTGCTGACCCAAGGCCAGATCGAAGCCCTGGAACACCACGCCAGCGACGAGCTAAAGGAAATGTACCTGCCGCGCCTGATCAGCGGCGAATGGACCGGCACCATGAACCTGACCGAACCGGGCGCCGGTTCCGATGTGGGCGCGCTGAAATCCAAGGCCGAACCTAATGGCGACGGCACCTATTCGGTCAGCGGGCAGAAAATCTTTATCACCTGGGGCGATCACGATTTTGGCGGCAATGTCTGCCATCTGGTGCTGGCGCGTCTGCCCGATGGTGTGCCGGGGACCAAGGGTATCAGCCTGTTCATGGTGCCAAAATTCCTGCCGAACGCGGATGGCAGCTTGGGCGAACGTAATTCGCTGGGCGTGGTTAGTCTGGAACATAAGCTGGGCATTCACGGCAGCCCGACCTGCGTGATGCAGTTCGACGGGGCGAAAGGCTGGCTTGTGGGCAAGGAACACAAAGGCATGGCCGCCATGTTCACCATGATGAACAACGCGCGTCTGGGTGTGGGCACGCAGGGCGTGGGGATTGCCGAAGGGGCGTATCAGCACGCACTGGCCTATGCGCAGGAACGCGAACAGATGGGAACCATCATCAACCACGCCGATGTGCGCCGGATGCTGCTGACCATGAAGGCAGATACCTTTGCCGCACGGGCGCTGGTGCTGGATTGCTCGGTTGCGATTGATATGTCCACCGCCACCAACGAAGATCAGTGCAAGGCCCGCGCGGCGCTGCTGACCCCGATTTCCAAGGCATTTTCCACCGATGTCGGTATTGCCGTGGCGGAATTGGGTGTGCAGGTGCATGGCGGCATGGGCTTTATCGAAGAAACCGGCGCGGCACAGTTCAGCCGCGATGTGCGCATTACCGCGATCTACGAAGGCACCAATGGCATTCAGGCGATGGACCTTGTGGGCCGCAAGATGATGGATGGCGGCGACGCGGCCTTTGCGTTGCTGGATGAAATCGAAGCCCACGCCGAACAGGCGCGTTTGGTGTTGCCCGAATTGGCGGAACCCGTATGGCAGGCCACTGAAACCCTGCGTGAAGCGGTGGAATGGATGGTGGCCCAGTCCGACATGAACGAACGTTTCGCGGGCTGTGTGCCGTTCCTGACCGCCTTTGGCCGGGTTTTGGGCGGGCATTATCATCTGAAGGCCGCAATGGCCGAAGGCGGCAAAGGCACCCGGACCAAGCTGGCGCGGTTCTATGTGAACCGTCTGTTGCCGCAATTCGGCGGGCTGCTGGAACACGCTCGCGCCGGATCTGCGGATCTGTATGACATCACCAACGAGGAGCTGTGCGCGTGACCCCCGCAAGGGGGGCGGGGCTGCGCTACCCGTGGGATACGCCCCCGGCAGCGGGCGAAGCGATCGAAGTGGCCGAAGGCGTGCTTTGGCTGCGCTTTCCGCTGCCGATGGCGTTGGATCACGTCAACCTGTACGCGCTGGATGATGGCGATAGCTGGACCCTGATCGACGCGGGTGTGTATTCCAAACGTACACTGGCGATCTGGGAACAGGTGCTGGCCGGGCCGTTATTTGGCAAGCCGGTGGGGCGGCTTATCCTGACCCACCACCACCCCGATCACGTTGGCATGGCGGGCTGGTTCGTTGCACAGGGCGCGGAATTATGGACCACCCGCACCGCGTTTCTGATGGCGCGGATGCTGATTCTGGATGTGGAACACAAGGTCACGGATCAGGTGAAAACCTTCTGGCGCCGCGCTGGAATGGCCGAGGACGTGTATCAGAAACGCATTCAGGACCGGCCATTTAATTTCGCCGATATCTCTCATCCTTTGCCTGTTGGATATACACGGGTGCAACAGGGCGATGTGATCCGCGCGGGTGGCCGCGACTGGGATATACATATCGGCAATGGCCACGCCCCCGAACATCTGACGATGTGGAGCCAAACCGACAATCTGGTGCTGGCCGGGGATCAAATCCTGCCCTCGATCAGCCCCAATATTGGCGTTCATGCCACGGAGCCAGACGCCGATCCGCTGGCCGACTGGCTGGAAAGCTGCACCCGCTTGCAGCCCCTTGCGCGCGAGGATCATCTGGTGCTGGGCGGGCATAAGCTGCCCTTTACCGGACTGCCCACGCGGATGCACCAGTTGATCGAAAATCACCACGGTGGGTTGCGTCGCCTGCGTAAACACCTGACCGAACCCCGCACTGCGGCAGACTGTTTCCCGCCCCTATTCAAACGCACAATCGACTTTGGCACCTATGGTTTAGCCTTGGTCGAGGCTGTCGCGCACCTAAATCATCTGTATCATGAGGGTGAAATCACCCGCACCCTGCGCGACGACGGCGCATGGGTCTGGCAGATGAAGGAGTAAGCGCGATGGACGGAAAAATCAGCACCTCGGCGGAAGCCCACGAAGACGATGCGCTGCCCCGCCGCCACGAGGTTCACGCCGACCCGCAAGCGCGGGCCGTGACGGATGTGCCTGCTGAAGTGACCGCAAAGCCGGTAAAGCAAAAAAGCCCCGCCGAATGGGCCTATGAGCGGCTGATCCTGTATATCCAGAACTTTGAACAGCAACTGGATAATGAACACGAGGTCGCAATGGGCTTTGCCGGGGGCGATGCCGGGGTGTTACGGATCGAAGGCATGGGGTATTTCGACCCGGACATCGTGACCTTTTATGGCAGCGATGAAAACGGCACGAAAACCCAGCTTATTCAGCATGTCAGCCAACTTGGCGTGATCCTGCGTGCGTTGCCCAAACAACCGGCACAGGAAGCGCCCAGCCGGATCGGATTCCGTCTGGCGCAAGATTTGAACAAAAGCTGATCCTGACTTGGGCCGCTCTGTGGAATGCGGGGTGGCCCGGTCAAATCCGGGGTGACAATTCCCGACCTACTGATAGGCTGCCTTGGTATGCGATTACCAAGGAGCGTCCTATGCCTTTTCCGTCCACCGCTGCCGCTACTGCCACTGTTCTGGCCGAAGACGACCGGACCAAAGTCACCCGCTGGGATTTTGAACCGGGTGCCACAACGGGCTGGCACGAACATGAAATGGATTATGCCGTTGTGATCCTGACGGATTCCATCATGGCCTACGAAGTGGACGGTGAAATCACCGAAAAGCCGGTGAAGCCTGGCGACAGCTACCTGCGGCCCAAAGGCGTGCAACATGACGTGAAAAACGCCGGTCCGGGGATGTTGTCCTTTGTTGAGATTGAAATGAAACGCTGATCTGGCTGGGGAATGCAGAAACGGCGCAGGGTTGCCCCCGCGCCGTTTCCTTTTCGGCATGTATAGGGATCAGCGCGGCAAGGCCTGATCCAGATCGCGGATCAGATCCTCGGCATTTTCGATCCCGATGGAAATCCGCACGATATTCGGACCGGCCCCGGCGGCGATTTGCTGTTCTTCGGTCAACTGGCGGTGGGTGGTCGAGGCGGGGTGAATGATCAGCGACCGCGTATCGCCCAGATTGGCGACATGGCTGAACAGCTCCAGCTTGCCCACCAGTTCCACACAGGCGTCATAACCGCCCTTCAGCGCCACGGTGAACAATCCGCCGGTGCCTTTGGGGAACAGCGCCTTGGCCCG
This sequence comes from Thalassovita litoralis, assembly GCF_900182725.1. Classification (GTDB taxonomy): domain Bacteria; phylum Pseudomonadota; class Alphaproteobacteria; order Rhodobacterales; family Rhodobacteraceae; genus Thalassobius; species Thalassobius litoralis. The sequence continues at coordinate 9,586 of NZ_FXTO01000031.1, read as the reverse complement.
CTCGTGATAGGGGGACGAGGGCAGGCCCGCATAGGTGACTTTTTCAATCCGGTCGTCGGCTTCCAGCCATTCAGCAATCGTCTGCGCGTTTTGGCAATGGCGTTCCATCCGCAGCGACAGGGTTTCGATCCCCATCAGCGTGTAATGCGCAGCCTGCGGGTTCAGCGTCATACCCAAATCACGCAGCCCCACGGCAATCCCGTGGAAGGTAAACGCCAGCGGACCAAAGGTTTCGTGGAATTTCAGCCCGTGATAGGCGGGTTCCGGTTGCGACAGCGACGGGAATTTATCGCTGGCCGACCAGTCGAAATTCCCCGAATCCACCACAACGCCGCCGGTGACAGTGCCATTGCCGGTCAGGTATTTGGTCATCGAATGCACGACCAACGTGGCCCCCAGCGCAATCGGGTTGCACAGATAGGGCGTGGCGCTGGTGTTGTCCACGATCAGCGGCAGGCCTGCATCGCTGGCCACCTTCGCCACGGCAGGAATGTCCGTCACAACACCGCCGGGGTTGGCCACCGATTCACAGAACACGGCGCGGGTGTCGTCATCAATCGCGGCGGCAATGGCGGCGGTGTCGTCGAAATCGACAAACTTGGCGGACCAGCCAAAGCGCTTGATCGTCTGGCTGAACTGGGTGATCGAGCCACCATACAAGCGTGTGGACACCACCACGTTCCGGCCCGGTGCCATCAACGGAAACAGCGCCATCAATTGCGCAGCGTGACCGGACGAACAGCAAACTGCGCCAACACCGCCCTCCAGCGTGGCAATGCGTTCTTGCAGCACGGCGACGGTGGGGTTGGTCAGGCGGGAATAGATGTAACCCACCTCTTGCAGGTTGAACAAAGCGGCTGCGTGATCGGCGTCGCGGAACACATAGGCCGTGGTCTGGTAAATCGGTGTCTGGCGGGCGCCGGTTGCCGGATCGGGGCGGGCGCCAGCGTGAATTTGCAGCGTGTCAAAGCCGTAGCTGGGGGCGTCTGTCATGGGGGTCTCCTCCTGCAATGCAATCCGTTTCATGCGGTATTGCCAAAAGGGATAGGGCATCCGATGGTGGCCTACAACGGCTAAGCGACGCGAGGGAACAAGATATGCGATCCGCCTTTCATCTGGCTTATAATGTTCGGGATCTGGATCAGACGCGGGAATTTTATTCCGGCCTGTTGGGCGCGAAAGAAGGGCGCAGCACCGACACTTGGGTGGATTTCGATTTCTTTGGGCATCAGATCAGCCTGCATCTGGGCGAACCCTTTGCTACGGCAGCCACGGGCAAGGTGGGCGATCATATGGTGCCAATGCCGCATCTGGGCGTGGTGCTGGAACTGCCACACTGGAAACAACTGGCCCACCGATTAGAAGCCGCCGGGGTCGATTTCGTCATTCCGCCCTCGGTCCGGTTTCAGGGGCAGCCGGGTGAACAATGGACCATGTTTTTCCGCGATCCGTCCGGCAACCCGATCGAGGTCAAAGGTTTCGCCGATTTCGATCAGGTCTTCGCGGTGTAAAAAGGTGCGCCTGCGGCGCTCCTGATGCCTCGTTACGGACCTTCGGCCCGCGCCTCGGGTCTTGGGGCGCTGCCCCAAACCCCGGAGTGCTTAACATCAGAAAGAAATCAAGTTGCTTCTTTCTGATCGCAAATACTCTGGGGGTGGGTGCCGCAGGCGACCGGGGGCAACGCCCCCAAAATCAGGGCAGGCCGTCAGCGCATCCAGAAGCCGTTTTTCTTGATCCGGTTGCGGATCGCCTGTTCCTTGCGGGGCAGGTCGGACTGGTCAAACAGATCACGGACCTTTTGGCCGCGCGCGTGGTAGACCATGAACTTGATCGGATCGTATTGTTTCAGGACTTTCTTGATTTCATTCGGGGCGGTCACGGTTTCCAGCAGATCAATCACGCGGTCGCTTTCGCGGGCGTAAAGCAGCGGAAACAAACGATAGTGGCACGTCACATCGCCGTCGATCAGTCCGGCGGGCAGTACATCACGCCCACCACCGAAACTGTGGATCACTAGCGGCAGGGCGATTTGGTCCAGCCACGGCCACAGCGGCTGGCAGATCAGTTCCTCGGGCGGGTTATCGCGGATTTCCGTGGCATAATGCAGGAACCGTTCCCCGAACTGACGGGGGCATTTGTAGAAAAAAAAGCCCGCGTTGAAATACAGGTAGCGTTTCCAGAACTCATCCGGCTGGTTCATATCCAGCGAAGTTTCAAAATCCAGTTCGAATTTATCATATAGCGATTTCCAGGTTTGCGTATAACCGGGACCATAAAGTTCGATCTTCGGCCATGTTCCTTCGACCTTTTGCGACGCGCCGGGGCGGTCGAAATCAAACGGCACGCGGGACAGATCGTCCAGCACTAGCGTATCTGTATCGAAAAACACGAAGGGTTCGCCTTCGGGCAAGGCTAAAAGCGCCTGAATCTTGTTGCCGTTTGGGTAGCCTTCGCCAAATTCTGGGGTGTCAAAAGGTAAAATTTCGGCCCCCAGCTCCTCTAGCGTGCGAATGACGGCCTTATTGCGCAGTGTCGGCGAATTGGTCCAAAGCGGGCTGTCCTTGGGGGTGGCCACAATCAGGCGTCCCTGAAAATCGGGGTTTGTGTGACGCAAGGAGGCGGCGAATAATATCGCCTCGTATTGCAGGCGATTTGCCTGTCCGACGATCACGATGTTGAAAGATTGGCTTTTTACTTGCTCTGTTGTCATACTCGTATCAGCCCGCCCACGTTTTTAGGGCAGTATGGGCTATCGACAGGTGATTTGAAAGCAAAGGAATTGGCCGATGTTGGAATGGCTCTTGTTCGGAATCGCCGCTGCGGCGGGCAGCGTGGGCGGGCTGGGATCGTCTGGGGGACAAGCCCCGGTTCAGGCCGCAGCCGCCACGCCTGCGGCCCCGGTTCAAACCGCGCCCGATCCTCGGCCCGCAGCCGAAGATCAAACCCCAACCGGAAAATTCACCACCGCTGCCGAAATCAAACCGATTCTGACCGCGACCAAAGGTCAGTGGATCGCCGTGCGGGAATATGACGGGCAGGACATCATTTATTTCACGCAACTGTTGTCGTGGCGCTGCGGCTTGTCCGCGATCCGCTATTCGGTGAATGGCGGCCCGATGCAGGTTTACCCGATGCCGCCCTGCCATATGGACATGGCCCAGCCCAATGTTTTTCTGGATGACGAGGCGATGCCGATCATGGGATTGCCGCCCAAATCCGTGCAAACCGTGGATGTCGAGGTTTTTCTGGATGACACCAGCGTGGATTTCGTCAGCTACCAACGCAATCAGGTATTGATACCGTGAGGCGTCACACCACTGTTTTCCGCATGGTTCAGGTGGAATTATGAGGGGGAAAGTGGTGGGCGACCCTGGAATCAAATTCAAGGCAAAATTGCCTTATTTTATTAGCAAAGGTGTCCCGCATTTTGTGGCTGCGGGACACCTTTCGTTCACAGGTGGCTGCATTTTTAGCTCACCACTTCAGCTTGGTGAGCGCTGCGATACCATCAGCCGCCAGCAAACGCCTCTCAGCGCCTTTTGTGTAAATTTCTGACGTCTTCGCCTGGGTGTGCGCCATGACGGCCATGATCTGGTGCTGGCTGCATCCAGCCTCAGCCATGAGGCCAGCCATAGCTTTGCGGATCCCATGAGAGCTCTTGTCTTTCAGGTCGGCGGCGTCACACCACTTTCGTACCTGATTGCGAAGGCTCTCCGCTGTTTTGTATGGGGTTCCGCGCTGCGTGAGAATGTATGCTGGCCCTACTACAGTCGCCGATCTAGTTGCCTCATATAGCGGTTCCAGCATTGGTATGCTCACGGGAGCAGACCCTTTCTTACGGGGTTGCCACTCAAGGTATATGCGCCCGTTGTGGAGTTTTTCGTTGCTGCGGCCCAACCAAATTGCATCACCAATTCGGCAAGCTGTGAATGCCTGCAGGGTTAGCCACAGGTATGGGGTGCTGCCTTTGGGGTGTACCTCCCTGAACCTTAGCAGATCGTCGGGCGTCCAGGGGGTAGCACCACCCTTCGGGCGCTTATTAATCGCAGCAATCCCTGCGGCTGGATTATGAGCGATTTCGCCGCGCTCAATTGACCATTCATATACCGCCCTGATGGTCTTGATCAGGTTGTCAGCCGCCCCCGGACGATCAGCCCATGCGTCCCTGATGGTGATGAATGCCGCAGGCGGCGCATCCATGTCGCAATCACCATATCGGGTACCATCTTCATCTAGGTGATCGCACAGCCTGGCGAGAACACTGCGCCTTTGGCGGAGCGTGGCGTCCGACATTTGGCCTGCCTCCACCATCTTGGATAAGTAATCCAGATACCGTCGGATGAGCCAATCGAGAGACCTTTCAACTTCGGTTTCCGTGCCTAGCTGCCACTCCCGCCCCGCACGTCCGGCATAGTAATGATTCAAAAAGTCAGGATGATCTGTGCCCACTGGAATGGCTATGCGCTTGCGCTTATCGCCATCTACACGCACGCGCCATCGTATAGTGCCGTTTCTGTGGCGTTCCTTTAGAAGGCCTGGCAACCTCACACGCATATCCGCTTCCGTCATGTCCGCCATTGTTTGGGGCCTGATGGTCTATCGATTCGGGTTGTAGTGGCAACTGTATCGATTGGCTGCCGTGCTTCTGTGAGCACCCTGATTGTGCCGTCAGCGGAGATTTCCACGCCAGATACAGGCAGGCCGCACGACTTTGTCGCTTCGATTGCTCTGGCTATGGATGCTTTCGTGACGGTGGCTTTAGGCATTTCGATCCGCTCTGAGATAGTGGTGCGCAATCACGCGGGACAGGTTGCTGTCACTCATCGCCACCTCCGCTTTTACCAAACGCGAAATCAACCCACTCTTCACAATCGTCAAAGGCATCTTGAATGCGCTCGATGTCGCCCCCGCGAACAGCTTCACGTAGGCGGTTCCACTCTTTCAGCATCTTTGAAATTTTGCGGCGACCGTACCTCTCAGTCATACGCTTTCCTCCATCTCATTGAATATCCGCAGCGCCCGCACCGCGTTGGTCACAGACAGGCGCAGGTGTTGCGGGTAGGCTGGTTTGCCGCCCTTGTGGCGGCGGTAGCATTTGGTGGACAGGTCATAGTCCACGGCCTTTGGGTTGGATGCGCGGTATGCGGTCAGGTCGTGCGAGGCCTGCTGTATCGATATGTCAAACGCCACGACCAGATCGGATCGGTTGATCGTGCCGTCACCGATGCACAGCTTGGCATCGATCCAGACCTGCCGCATTTGCTGGGCTACTGAGTTTCTCGCTGTGATGGCGCGAGCTTTGGTCATACTCCACCGCCTGCGACCACGCGGGTCGGTATGTCGAATTGCCCGGCTTCTGCGCGATCCGCTGCATCGATTATGTATTGGGCGACTTGGCGGGCATAATGTGGCGGTGCGGGGAGTATGATGTCGCCGGAGATTTCGCCAGTTTCCTTTAATAGACATAACAGGACGGTCGGTCCGTGCGCCTCATGATTCACCGTTACGGCGGAGATGGCGTGCGTTGCGTGCATGTCTTGCTTTGCTTCGGTCATTGGGTTTCCTTCGATTAGCTGGTGATGTGGCGCACGGCGCGCATGACCGCGTCTTCGACGTGGGTGTTTGCAAGGCTCAGATCGCGTGAGGCAAAGCGATCTGATGTGCTGTCTGTGCCACCGATTTCGTGCAGTTTGGCGATGAAGGTCGCGCCCATATCCTTGATGTCCTGCATCTGGATTTTTTCAGCATCGGTCAGGGTGCGGTACTTGTGGCGCACGGCGTTGTTCGTGGTTCGGTCGTCGCTGGCGCTGTCGATCTGTGTCATTTGGGTCTTTCCTTTCGTTGCTTTGGGTTAGCGTGGGGTGGCTTCAAAGAAGCCGGTGGCGGCGAGCAGTCCACCACCGGCCAGTTGACCGGCGCTCAGGCAACCGCCGGTTATCCGATTGAAGAATGCCCCCATCAGCCTGCCGCCTTCTGGTTTGAACCTATGCAATCAGGGCAGGGTTCATGGCCGTTGTCCCAATGGGGGTGCCAATGAATGACGCCGCGCCCGCCACAGCGGGGGCAGGCTGATGCCGCTTTGACATGGGCCATCGTAACCCAAGTGCTGATCGCGCTGCTTTTGGTCCAGCCGGTGGCGGTGATGCCGTGCAGGTGGATCTCGAACAGGGCGCGGCTGTCCGGGTCATAGTCACCCGGTGGGGTGGTCCACACGCCGCCGGTTTCCAGCACCTCGTTCGCAAAGGCATCCACCCGCGCCTCGGGGCTTTTGCCCTTCAAGGACGCCGGAAACACGGCACGGCGGTCGAAATGGGAATGCAGGCTCATCACCACACCCGCTGCATGGCGCCGTGAAACTGGCCGAACAGAAAGGCCAGATAGAGCGCTGCGATGATGAGAAGGAACGCACCCAGACCGGGCAGAATACGCGCAGACAGATCGCGCAGCCGGTCGCGGCGAATTTGTGGGCGGTTGAGGTGTTCAAACATGCTCATGCCGCCACCCCATTGATAGCTGCACAAAACGCCGCACCGCGCACCCGATCCGGGTAATCGTCTGCTCCCCAATGCGCCAACGCACCGGCGCGGCTGGTGAACTTGCGGCACCCGGCCACCCACCATTCTTCCGATCCGCACATGATACGGCGCAGTTCGTAGTCGCGCTCGTCCCGATAGATCACCGGGATAGCCGTGCCGCGTAGGTCGAGAGAGTCACCGACGCTGAGGCCATCCGGCAGGGCGGTGATAGCTGTGCCGCGCAGGTCGAGAGAGTCACCGACGCTGAGGCCATCCGGCAGGGCGGTGATAGCTGTGCCGCTCAGGTCGAGATAGCCACCGACGCTAAGGCCATCCGGCAGGGCGGTGATAGCTGTGCCGCTCAGGCAGAGAGAGCCACCGACGCTGAGGCCATCCGGCAGGGCGGTGATAGCTGTGCCGCGCAGGTCGAGAGAGCCACCGACGCTGAGGCCATCCGGCAGGGCGGTGATAGCTGTGCCGCTCAGGTAGAGAGAGCCACCGACGCTGAGGCCATCCGGCAGGGCGGTGATAGCTGTGCCGCTCAGGTCGAGATAGCCACCGACGCTAAGGCCATCCGGCAGGGCGGTGATAGCTGTGCCGCTCAGGCAGAGAGAGCCACCGACGCTGAGGCCATCCGGCAGGGCGGTGATAGCTGTGCCGCGCAGGTCGAGATAGCCACAGACGCTAAGGCCATCCGGCAGGGCGGTGATAGCTGTGCCGCTCAGGTAGAGAGAGCCACCGACGCTGAGGCCATCCGGCAGGGCGGTGATAGCTGTGCCGCTCAGGTCGAGATAGCCACCGACGCTAAGGCCATCCGGCAGGGCGGTGATAGCTGTGCCGCGCAGGTAGAGAGAGCCACCATTGCGGCGCATGATGTCGGACAGTTCAGCCAAGGTTGGTTTGATCGGTTTCATGCCGCATCCCCCCCAGTTGAAGCGTAGCCCGCAGGACGTCGCGCTTGGCGGGATTGGAAGCGGGCAGCAGCCTGCTGGCGGATACTGGCGGCGCGTCCGGCGCAGCGATCAAGGATCGTCTGCACAGTATCCTCACTGGAGATTTCGGATTGCGCAGTGATCTGGTGGTGCGAGGGCAGGGAGTGAAGGCGATCCCAGTTGCAGCTTTGACCGCGCTCGCGTTTGAGCGCGTCCCATGCTGTCTGGATGGTTTCCACGGGCATGTTGCCCGGGTGAAGGATGACCGATGCCGGGCAGGCGTCGGTCAGATGCAGGGATGTCCGTTCGTTTGACAAGGTGGTTCTCCCATCTGGTTGTCCCGCGATCTGCTGGCGCGTCTTCGGCGGGTGTGATGGGAGATGGATAATATTGGACTATTGTCCATGTCAAGGCAATAATGGACAATAGTCCATTGTTGGTATGGTCAGCGTGATGCGAATCTTAGTTGCCAGCTTGGCAAGGGGGCAGCTTCAGGCCTAGAGCTAACTGTCATTGTTGCCTAGGTCGATGTCCAGCTTGACGCCGAAATGCCCTCTGTTGAAAAATGATCTGCGCCAGCCGCCCAATATTATCGCATAGGCGGTAGCGGGCTTGTGATTCAGGAACTCTGAAGCCCTGCATGAGTCTTCGATGGGTATGTAGCCAACTCTTCTGTTCTCGATGTATACGGCAATCGCGTTAGCATCGTGCCGGTTTTTAGGTTCTGGCAGCAGGCAGGCCACGCATACCTTACGATGCCCATCTCGCGTTTTTCCGCCGCAAATCTTGTACAAGTTATTCTGGAAGCGACTCTCCCCCACGACGTCCTGCGTAAAGCTGCCGTTGCCTTCGATAACTTGGTATTTGCGGGGGTTGTGTTTACTAATAGGCTTATATCGGCCCCAAAAAAGAAATGGCATGGCTGCCCCTGTTCATGTAATGTTCCCAAATGCCAGAGTCGAATGAAGATGCCATAAATCGCCATTTGATTGAGTGTCTGCGCGACATCAATCGTTGCCCTGACTCCCGCGCTCGGCAAGAGCTCGTGCGGCGGCTAGTATCATCTCCTGCTCCGCAGAGGATAGTTGATTGTATAATGAAACAATCTCAGCTTGGCTTGAAGCCTGCGGCTCATCGAGGAAGGCGTCGAGACTGAGGCCGAATGCCGCCGCAACCTTGATTGCGTCTTCGACGTTAGTTTTGGCACCCTCTCGTTGCTTTAGCTTATCCAATTGATATTTCGATACTCCAGACTTACGCGAGATGTTGGCTACACTCTCCCCGGATTTTTCGAGGTGCGCTAAAAAGGCTGATCTGAAGGTCTTTTCCATGGTGGTTGCAGTGTATCGCCGCTGCAACCTGCCCGACAGTAGACAATTGTCTATTGACAGATGTGGACAATAGTCCATATGTGGGGGCATGTCGGAAAGAGAACTCATAGGAAAAATTGAGCAATGTGCGCAGGCACTGACGCTTTCTCCCTCAACGATAACGGAGAGGGCGGTTGGGAATAGTCGTTTATATTCAAGGCTGAAGTCGGGGGGTACATGCTCAATGCGTACCGCCGAGCGCCTCCTTGAGTGGATTGCCTGTAAATGCGCAAGCGATACCTCAGATTGCGGGGGCGATGCAGCATGACGGTCTCCTCATTCTCCGCCATGAATTCTGGCCCACACCATTCAGTTTGTCCTGTGAAATCAGCGGGGGTGTTTTCATGACCGCACACCAAGATCGCCACCCTAATCAGGAGCAAGCGCTCGCTTCGCTAGGTCGATCAGGTACATGCCAAGTGCGCGGGCATGATCTGGGGATATGGCTATCTGAAATTTCGCCCGGGGCAAAAATTCAGATAGCTGGTCCTGTACCCCCTTCGATTGCGGGCTCCGACCGCATGATCGAGTTCTGGTCCGGCACGATCGCGGAATCAGCAGGGGTGTTTTCATGACCCGCGCTGTACGCCCTGCCTCCATCCAGTCTGCTGTCAGCGCGGCCTATCGGGCTGCGGGCGGGCTGGAATGCTGTTCTGCCGATCTGGGCGTGTCCGTATCAACACTGTCTTACGGCACCGAAGTGACCGACCAGCGCCCCGGTGGTCTGGGGGTCAATTATCTGGACAGGCTGGGTCGCATCGAACCATTG
>NZ_FXTO01000030.1 GCF_900182725.1 Thalassovita litoralis | reverse complement strand
CTTCAATGCGGGGGGTGTCTTCGTGTGCGTCCATAAGGACACTCGTTAAACCCTCGCGAAATCAGCCCGCCAGACGGCCCTCGGCGTAAGCTTACCATTGATGTCCTGTGTGGGGATTATCATAACGTGGTTGCCCGAAATCGAGAGGCAGCCCGCGTTGACCGCGCCTATTTCGACTATGCCGGGGGGCAGAATTTCTACACTGTCTACCGGATACACAACCTGCATTTCCAGATATACGGCGCGATGTTTCTGGGACGTCCGTCTGATGCGTTCGAGGGGGCGCAGGCGCTGGTTGAAACATTACCCGAACCTGTGGTGCGCTATCTGCCCGAACTATTTGAAGCATTTGTGCCGATGCGCCTGCATATTCTTATCCGGTTCGGGCGCTGGTCTTGCATCCTGAAAGAGCAGTTTCCACAGGACGCCGCACTTTATTCGTTCAGCACAGCCTTGTTGCACTATGCGCGCACGGTAGCTTTGGCCAATCTCAAACGACATACCGAAGCCAAGGAAAGCGCCCGACTGTTTGCTCAGGCATGCGACAACGTTCAACCAGAAAGGATGATGTTCAACAACCCCTGCACTGAGATATTAAAAGTCGCCGAAGCGATGATGCTGGGTGAATTGCACTACAAATCGGGGCATGTGGAACAGGGTCTTGAAAATCTTCGCCGTGCCGTGACCCTAGACGATGGCCTGCTGTACGATGAACCTTGGGGGTGGATGCAACCGACACGCCATGCCCTTGGGGCGCTTTTGATGGACGCCGGGCGCTACGAAGAAGCCGAAAATGTCTATCGCGCCGATCTGGGCCTTGATGGTTCGCTGCCGCGGCCCTGTCGGCATCCCGGCAATGTCTGGAGCCTGCACGGCTTGTCAGAATGCTTGTCCAGAAGGGGCGAGATGGTGGAAAATCTTCATGTGCGTCAACAACTGGACAAGGCTTTGGCGCGGGCCGAAGTATCAATTACGGCGTCCTGCGCCTGCCGCGTTTCTGCCGCATAACCCAACCAACCTGATGCGTCAGAGCCCCTATTGGCTCGGGTGCTGTCCGTCCCAAAATATCTGACGGCAGACATCAGGAACACGCGAAGGCTGCCCAGCATTTTGTGATGGGTCCGTGGGCGTCCCTATGCAGGGTCAAATGGTCAATAAAGCCGGGTGTTTTCATCGGCGCTATGGTCGTCCTGAACCTCTTCAAGTGTTTGCTCGCGGTCGACCGTCGCAATGACCCATTCCGCCAGCGTCGGGGCAGATTTGCGGGCTGGCCAGCGATCCGGATACCACAGGCGCGACCGGATCATAGATTTCGAGCAATGCATAAACGCCTCTTCCACGTCGACCACCAGCGCCAACAAAGGCTCCTTGCCATTCACGGCATGTCGTTTGCTGATGGCAGCGTCCCTGACGATACGCGCCTTACCGGCAACGCGCAGGGTATCGCCATGTCCGGGGACAATAAACAACAGCGCGACATTGGGATCTTCAAGCAGGTTATGAAACCCGTCAACGCGATGATTGCCCAGCCGGTCGGGTATGATCAGGGTTTTGTCATCATAGACTTCGACAAACCCCGAAGGGTCGCCCTTGGGCGATACGTCGATCAACCCTTCCGAAGATTTGGTCGCAATAATAACAAACGGGCAATGTGCAATGAATGTGCGCGCGACATCATTCAGCCGATCGCTCACTTTGAGGAAGGTATTTACAAAACCTTCGGTGGGAAGCAGTTCCCGCAAGCGTTCAACGGTTTGGATGTGTTCTTCTACTTCAAGCATAGTACTCGATCTCCCTTCTCATAAGAAAACTGGATCAAACTATATCAATCGCAAACCTAACGTTTGGGTGCTTTGTGCAGCGGGTGCTGCGCCGGGCGTCACGGCCCCCAAACCGCGCCCCGTCACCAAGCGCGTTACAGCGTCGGTTTTTACCGACGATTGCAAGAAGCGTTACCCGCCACGACACAGGCCGCCCCTGATCGGCCCCTTCTGTGCTTTTAGACCTCGCAGGTCATATCCTGCCCACAGCACATGGGCGATTTAATTTTACCGTCGCATTTCGGGCATCGCGAAATCTGTACCTGCGAGCCATCGCCCAATCCCAGCACATCATTCACCAGCGGTTCATCGCAATCAGCACAAGAGGCGTTGACGCCCATGCCGCACACGGCACAACGATATGTTGCCATCACATTTCCTCCTACATCGAAAGGTAAAGTGTCGGTCCCAACCCGCACGGCTGTCAACCGTTTTGATACTGCGCAGAACAGTCGTGACTTTGTCAGCGGTCTGGGGTGACATGGCTTTGCATGGTCGCAATGTCACCCCATAGGGCGCGTCAGGAAAGGACGCGCCTGATCTCGTGAAGCATTTCCTTGCGGTGGGCACGCGCGTCCAGCGCTTCTGCCATGGTCACTTCGACGAATTTGATCTGCGTATTCGGCTGTAGTTGTCCGATCAAATCCATGTCCGCCGAAATCACGGTGCCAAGAGTGAAATAACCACCGCCCGAAACCGCATCGCGGTGCAGCACAATCGGTTCCAATCCCCCCGGCACCTGAATCGAACCATAGGAATAGCACCCATCGACAATATTCGACGGATCAGAGCCTGCGCCAAACGGCTGAGGGCGGTCAACGAACTCCATCGGCTGACCGCCACGGAAACGATACCCCATCCGGTCGGCTTCTGGCGCGACAACCCAATCGTCCTCGAAAAAGGCAGTCTGGCTTTTTTCCGTTAAGCGATGCCAATACAGACCCGGCAGAACGCGCAGCTTGACCGGATATTCAAGCGGGCGTCGCAGTTGTGCGGGAACGCAGCGGCCTTCTGGGACGATCATCGCCTGACCGACCGGCAGAACATCCCCCGCCATGACGGCCCGTCCTTCAACACCGCCAAGCGCCCCGATGGCATAGGTTGAACGCGAACCAAGTGCGGGCTTTGTATCAATGCCACCTGACACGGCAATATAGATACGCGCCCCTTCTTTGAGGAACCCAAAGGACAACACCTGTCCGGGTTTTACCGTAAAGGCCGTCCAGGCGGTGCGTGGCTCCCCGTCCAGCGTCATCGGCATTTCAGCACCCGTTACTGCCACGCTCATCTCCGCGCCAAATTTGATCTCTGGCCCCATGAACACCGCTTCAAGCCCCGCCGCCCCTTCGTCATTCCCAACAAGAAGGTTCGCCGCCCGCATGGCAAGGCGGTCCATCGCTCCGCCTTCTGGAATCCCCAGATGAAAGTAACCCGGTCGCCCAAGATCCTGGACCGTCGTCGCCAACCCCGGTTTCAAAATTTCAAGCGTCATTGAGGGCCTCCATTAGCGTGGCGTTGAAGCCAACCATGTCGGAATTAAAAGCGTCTAGATCAAAGTCGACTTGGGCGATTTTCGGAACGTAGGTGCCCGCCTCGACCTCGGCAGTGATCCGGTCATATTCGGCACGATCAACGGGTTTCCATTTCACGATGTCGCCCGGTTTGAAAAAGACCATGAAATCCTGAAGATAGCTGATCTTCTGCTCGGGGTCATAAATCGGCATGGGTGTGATGCCGAACATCTGATATCCACCCGCCCCGCGCACCGAATAGATACACGAGAAGCACCCCCCATAACCCACGGTGAGTTTGGGTGTATCCGTCCGTGGCCGCAAATATTTGGGAACCTGAAGCTGCTTGTCGCGGTCAACCAGCTGATACAGAAACGGCAACCCGGACACGAACCCCACCATAGACACGAACCACGGCTGACTGTGATGAGCCTCGATAAAGGCCTCGACACTGTCAAACCCGTTAATCTTGGCAGCATAGTCAAGGTCCGTGCCAGCGGGGTCCTGATGCCGTTCCCGGAACCGCATGAGTGTCTCGTGCGTCCACGGATCCTGATAATAAACGGGAATTTCAATAATCCGCGTTTTCAGCCTTTTTTCCTGCGCATGGGCCGCGCTTTCCAGTTCCTTGATGCGCATCATCATATCCGCCGGAGCAATGATGTCTGGATCAAAACGGACCTCGAAGGACGCATTGGCCGGACAGATTTCCGTCACACCGGGAATATTCGCCGCGCGGACAAGATCAGCCAGCGACAGACTGGTGAAGAAAGCATCCAGAGACATTTCATCGTCGATCTCAACGTAAACATGTTCGTCTCCGCCATACGTATATCGCGTTTTCATGCGGCATCCCCTTTCTCGGTCAAATTTCCGGCGTCCAGCCACTGTTCCAGCCATTGCGTATGAAAGGCACCAGCGCGCACATCAGCATCCATTGCCAAAGCCCTGTGAAGCGGCGCAGTCGTTTTCGTCCCCCCGACAGACAACGCATCAAGGGCCACAATCAGCTTGTCGATAGCTGCGTCACGGGTTGCTGCATGGACAATGACCTTGCCCAGAAGCGAGTCATAGAACGGTGGAATCTGATAGCCTTCGGCCAGGAAATGATCGAAGCGCACACCCTCGCCTTCGGGTTCTTTCAACGACGCCACAACACCCGGCCAAGGCATGAAATTCGCAAACGGATCTTCGGCGCAGATCCGCACCTCGATTGCATGTCCGGATTTATTGATCTGGTCTTGCGACACCGACAGGCGTTCGCCACCGCACACCCGGATCATTTCCGCGACCAGATCAACCCCCGTGATCATTTCGGTCACAGGATGTTCGACTTGAATGCGGGTGTTCATTTCGATGAAGAAGAACTCTTTGGTCTTCTCATCATAGAGGTATTCAAGCGTTCCGGCACCACGATAAGAGACCGATTTCGCAAGCGCGACCGCTGACGCACAAAGCGCCGCACAGGTTTCATCATCCAGACAGGCGGCGCCAGCCTCCTCCCAGACTTTTTGACGGCGGCGCTGTAACGAACATTCCCGCTCGTAACAATGTATGGCCGTTTCCCCATCCCCAAGGATTTGCACCTCGATATGTCTCGGTGCGAAAATCGCGCGCTCGATATAAAGCCCGCCATCGCCAAAGGCGGCTTCGGCTTCTGATTTTGCCTGCGGGGCAAGCTCTTTCAGCTCTGCCCTCGTGTTAGCGATGCGGATGCCGCGCCCGCCCCCACCGGCGGCGGCCTTGATCATCACGGGATACCCGATTGTTTCGGCAATCTCTATGGCATGGTCCAAATCATCTATCCGCCCGTCCGATCCGGGAACAACCGGCACACCGGCCGTCACTGCGGCTAGACGGGCGGACACTTTATCGCCCATTTTCTCAATCGTATCTGCTGAGGGTCCAATGAATATCAAACCGGCCTGTTCCACCGCCCGCGCAAAAGCCGGGCTTTCTGATAAGAAGCCATAACCGGGATGAATCGCATCGGCCTGCGTGGCCTTGGCCGCGGCGATGATGGCGGAGATATTAAGATAGCTGTCTTTTGACGGGGCCGGGCCAATACAGATGGACTCGTCAGCGAGCTTGACCGCCAGCATCTCTGCGTCCGCTTCGGAATGGCCCTGAATCGTATGAACGCCCAGTTTCTTGGCCGCCTTCACGATCCTGACGGCAATCTCGCCGCGATTTGCGATGAATAATCTTTTGATATTCATGCCACTAACCAAGTTTTGCCAAAACGGCACCCGCCGTCACAGGGCTTGCATCTTCGGCCTCGTAGCCCTCGAATACGCCTTCAGTTTCTGCCGTGACCGGGATGAAGGTTTTCATAACCTCCACCAGACCGATCGTGTCGCCGACCGCAACCTTGGCACCCTTGGTTTGATACGGCGGTTCTTCGGGTGCGGGCCTTTGATAAAATGTACCCGGCAGAGGAGATAGAATATCCGTCATGATTTTTCCCTGTTGTTGGTTTTGATGTGCAGCTCAGCCAAGCCCCAGAACCGTGGAAACGGGTGCAATCGTCACCCCCCCGGCCAATAGCGTTTCCCGGATGGCCTTTGCTATCTCCAGCGCTCCGGGCGTGTCTGAATGGAAACAGATGGATTCGAAGTCCACGTCGACCTCTCGGCCGGTAACGGTTTTGACTTTGCCTTCGATACAGGCACGCAGGCATTTGTCAGCGATGGCCTGCGGATCGGGCCGCCCGACGCGACGCGTAAAAACGATGGCACCATTGTCACCGTAATCACGATCGGCATAGAATTCGCGCACCATCGGGTGCCCCAATCGCTGCCCGACTTCGTAGGTGGCGGACCCACCCATACACATCACCGGAACCTCGCCACCCCCGGCCCGCAGGCTTTCAATCAGGTGAAGGGAAAGGTCTTCATTGCGGGCCGCTTCCATGTAAAGAGCGCCATGCGGCTTTACATGCTGAAGGCGTACCCCGTGGTATCTGCCGAATTCACGCACCGCGCCAACCTGATACAGGATGTCATTAACCAGCTCTTCGTTCGAGGCACTGATGAACCGGCGGCCAAATCCCTGAAGGTCGTTATACCCAGGATGCGCCCCCAGACCCACGCCATAGTCTCGCACCAGCTTCACGGTTCGGTTGATCGTATTGGGGTCGCCTGCATGGAACCCAGCGGCAACGTTCGCCGAAGAAATAAATGCCATAAGATCTTCGTCACTGGCCTCGCCGATGGTCCAATGCCCAAAGCTCTCACCCATGTCGCAATTCAAATCTATTGTCTTTTGCATGGAAGATCCTTTTGTTCTGCCCTCGAACTTTCCGGCAGCGGATTTGATATGTACAATTCTAAATTTTCCGATTTCATTTTCGGAAAATCCAATAATACATTCCTGCAATCGCCCATTTCATTTTTATAATGCGCAATAATTCATCAGATTCAGCGGATTTCGGCGACATTTTGGAATTCAGATTTTTCGATAATCTAATATCTATTCCCAGATTTTTTGATAATGTATCAGCACCCATACGCCCGATCATGAAGGATGCCCGCGATGAATTTGCGCCAACTGAAGTACTTTCTCGCGACAGCCGAACTTGGTCAGGTCAGTCGCGCGGCGGGCGAGCTGGCGATTTCCCAGTCGTCGGTCACGACAGCCATCCGTGACCTTGAAAAAGAACTGGACACGGTGCTGTTCGTGCGCACTGCACACGGAATGGAACCCACCCCTGCGGGCCGGGAATTGATGGAAACAGCCCGCGACATCAGTGAACGCGTCGAACACGCCCGGACGATTGGCCAAGGGCATACCGACATTGCAGCCACGATCAATGTGGCGGCCACCTACACGGTGCTGGGGTATTTCCTGCCATTCCACCTTGATCGCTTGGCCCACCGATTTCCCAATCTCAACATTCAGATCACGGAAATGAACCGCGAAAACATCGAAGAGGGGTTGATGACAAACCGCATCGACATCGCAGTTCTTTTGACATCGAACACCTCGAACCCAGAACTGGAGACAGAAACGCTGTTGCGGTCCCAGCGCCGTTTGTGGGTGCCGCAAAATCATCGCCTCCAGAATATCGGCCGCGCCAGCTTCAAAGAAATCGCGGAAGAAGATTACATCATGCTGACCGTGGATGAGGCCGCGAACACCTCGATCAAATACTGGGGACCAACGGGCCTGATCCCCAAGGTAAAGCTTCGGACCTCCTCGACCGAGGCGGTGCGGTCACTGGTCGCGAATGGCCAAGGGGTGACGATCCTATCGGACATGGTGTATCGCCCCTGGTCTTTGGAAGGGCGGCGCATCAGCACGGTGACAACCGACATTGACATCCCCTCGATGGATGTTGGCGTAGCGTGGCGCAAAGGTCAGGAAATGTCAGAAGCAGTCCGCCTGTTCCACGACTACTTCATTGACACTTTTCATTCCCCGCAACTGCCCACCCGTCTGTAGGCGCCTAATGCAGGCTTTGGACAGCCTTGGCCAATTCGTCCCCGCTTAGCCCCGCGCCCAAAAGCGCAGACAGCAAAAGACGGGCTTTGACGGCAGAAATATCCCCCGCAAACAATGCCCCGCTTTCCATCAGGGTCACGCCGCCGCTGTCCTTTCCATAAACGGGTCGGGTGCGCCCCTCGTAACACCGTGATGCCACGATGACGGGAACCCCTTTGCCCGCCAGATCGGCTGTCGCCTGTGCAAACCCTTTGGGTGCATTCCCGCGTCCAAAGGCCGACAGCACGATCCCCGAGGCACCATGATCCGCGGCCAGTTTCATCAGCATCGGCGTACTGCCCAGACCAAGCGCAACAAGTTCCACATTCGGATCAAGGCGGACGGGTGTGCGCACGGGCCGCGCCCGTGCGGGCCGAGTGTAAATATGGACCTGACCATGATCCACCTCGCCCAGTTTTCCGTGCCCGACCGACCGAAACGCATCCACCCGCGAAGTATGTGCCTTGGTGACATAACGCGCACCGTGAATATCGCCTTCAAAAAGGATCACGGCCCCTACCCCGGTCAGATCGGGGCTGGCGGCGGCACAAATTGCGTCGTGAATGTTGCGGGGGCCGTCCGTGTCAGGGAAACCCGCATGGCGCTGCGCCCCGGTAAACACGACAGGCTTATCCGATTTGACAAGCAACCATGCCAGAAAGGCGCTTTCCTCCATCGTGTCGGTCCCGTGGGTCACAACAACCCCATCCACATTTTCATCCGACAGCACGTCGTCAATGCGCCGACACAGATTGAAGATCGTCTCCAGATCCAGCGCGTAACTGCCAGCAGCGTCAAAATTGACGACCGAAACCGCAATGTCATCCAGCGGTTCATGCAGGCTTTGCAGCAGGCTTTCGCCGTTCAATCCCGCGTTCACCGCCCCGGCGGATTTATCGGGCGCAGACGCAATGGTTCCGCCTGTGGCGATCAATGTCACATTCTTCATAAGGGTTTTCCTAGCTTGCGCGACGTTGTGCGCGGCCTTTCGATGCGGCGAGCGACACCAGTTCGTTCCACCGCCGGACCACATAGTTGTGTTCGTCCATCGTAGAGTTCCAGATCGCAATATGAGAAGCCCGGTCCAGTCTGGAGCCGCCAGACCGGATTTCGCCAGCCTTGATGGCGGGTCGCCCTGCAACATCGTCAAGATCGTGCTGCGCCGGAAGCCCCTCGTACCAATAATCCCAATCGGCCTTGGGCAGATGCGCCCGCACCTGTTCCGGCACGGACATGTAATATCCCTGCCGCGCAACCAACGCACCCGCGTACCCGTCCAGATACCAATTCAGCCACTCATAGGCGCGATCCAGCTTTTGACCCGATAGATTTCGCGACAGGCACATCCCACCATGCCAAGCACGATAGCCTTCTTTTGGGCGGGCTTGGCGGACTTTAACCCCCAGCCGCTTCATCTCGACAATCGTTGGGGACCAGATTGATGCAAGACTTAGTTCGCCGTTCAGGAACCGTTCAGCGGGTTCATCCGCACGCAACCAGAAAGGGCTGAAATGCCCGTTTTGAATCAATGTCATCGCATGGGCGACCAGCGCGTCGATTTCCCCGACCGTCATGTTGCCCATGTCTTCGAATTGCATCTGCCCGGACGCTGAAAGCGCCATCGCCAGATCGAACAACCCAATCGCCGGTTCATCCACAAGCGCCACGCGTCCCGCCCATTCCGGATCAACCAAAGCAGACCAGCTTGTCACCGTCGTATCAACATCCAGCGCCGACGCTTCGACCGCGAAACTGTCGAAGTTGTAGAAAGTAGGCAACATCGAAATCTGCCCGGTTGGGTTGTCCGACAGGGTCATGTCTTGTTGAACGAAAAGCCGGGAGGCAGGCACATCCCCCATGCCCTGCCGCCCCTGTACACCACAAAGGCGCGGGAATTCGTCCAGTTTATCCCACTGCTGGATTCTGCGTGTGTCGATGGCCTGAACCGCGCGCCAGTGCCATACAATATCCAGATTATGAAAACATTGGTCGTAGACGTCGTAGCTTGATGGATCAAGAGCGGCCAATCGCTGAGCGCTATTGAAATCCAACTCTATGAATTCAAGGGAAAACCCAAGATCAGCTTCGGCCCGTGCCTGAAGAAGGCGCCAGGGCTGAATCTCTGTCGTCAGGATTCGAATGGGTTCATCGGTCACGCAGCAGTCCTCACGCGGGAAACTCCGGTAAACGCCGAGAATGACCGACGGATCAAATCCGGTGACAATCCTTCCAGAATAAACACCAATCGGGACGAGCGCGGCCCCTCTGGCCAGTGTTCCATATGGGTCGGCGCGTGTACCAAATGCTGAACCCCATGAATTGCAACAGGTTTATCCTCGCCGTCGAGCGCCAAAATGCCTTTCACCCTGAAAATCCTGTCACCATACCGATACAGCAGCAGTGTAAGCCAAGCTCCGAATATAGTCCAATCAATCGGCCCCTCTATAACGAGTGAAAAACTAGTAACTCCCAGCGCATCATCATGATGGTGGGCATGATGATGTTCATGGTGCGAATGTCCGTGTGCGTCGTGATCACACCCCGGATGGCACTCATGCTCTGCGGGGGGTTCCCAAGTCAAGGTTTGGTCAAGGGACATCGGTTCAAAACCGCCAAGGATCGACGAAACATCCTCTCCGGTTGTGACAATCCGTGACGCTGGGTTGATCCGTGCCAGACGGTCGCGCAGCGCCTGTTCTTGCTTTGGCTCCACAAGGTCCGTTTTCGTCAACACGATCCGGTCAGCAGCAGCAATCTGGCGCACGGCTTCGGCGCGATGGGCCACCTGATTGATCGCATTCACCGCGTCCACCGTGGTAAGCACGCCGCCATTGGTGAAATGTGACCGCAACACAGGATGGGCGGTCAGTGTTTGCAACACCGGATAGGGATCGGCCAGCCCCGTGGTTTCGATTACCACCCGATCAAACGCGACTTCGCCGCGCGCCCTGAGACTTTCGAGATTCGACAATGCGTCAGCCACCTCGCCGCGAACGGTGCAGCAGATACATCCCGATTTCAGCAAAACAACATTGTCGTCGATCCGGTCAAGCAAGTGGTGATCCAGCCCAACCTCGCCGAATTCATTGATCAAAACCGCCGCGCCCTCCATTGATGGGTCCGTCAGCAATCGCTGCAAAAGCGTCGTCTTGCCCGACCCAAGGAAGCCGGTCAGCAGGATGACAGGTGTCAAGAGCGGGTTCATGCGCCTTGCCTCTCTTCCATCCAGGAAATCATTCCCTCGTCCAGCGGATCAAAGGCACGACCAGCAAGAGCCTCTGCCTCGGGCCAAAGGTGGGACAGCGCCTCGAACACGCTTGATGCCCCGGTCGGGGACGTGACGACATACGAGCGCCCCTGCCACACATCAAGTTTGAGGCGTCGATAGGACAGGATGGAATTAACGGCTTTCATGCGCCGCATCCCCTCGGCTCGGCGCGACTGCATATCGTGATTGTGGGTATAGACACCCGGACGGGCAATCGCGTTGGTCCAGTGATCATCACACCCAAGAATACCGCAGAGCGAGCACATGCCCCGTTCCTTTCTTGCTGTATCAATGGCGGACGGGACAGCAAACGCCCCGTCCGCCAATCATGTAAACCCGTTATCAGGGGCGCGGGAACTTCTTGTCGAAGTTGTCCGCCATTTCATTCATGGTGACGAATTTCACACCCTCGTGCGATGCCATGTGCTTGAACAAACGTTCCAGCATCATCAGAACCTGAGGACGACCGGAAACATCCGGGTGGATGGTGATCGGGAACACGGCATAATCCATGTTTTCGTAAACCCAATCGAACTGATCCTGCCACATCTGGCCAATGTCACGCGGGTTCACGAACCCATGCGAATTGGGGGACTTTTTGATGAACATCATCGGCGGCAGATCATCCAGATACCAGTTCGCCGGGATTTCGATCAGATCGGTTTCTTCGCCACGCTCCAGCGGTTTCATCCAGTCCTCGGGCTGGGCCGTGTAGTCGATCTTTGTCCATTTGTCGCCCACGCGAACCCGGTAGGGCGAAAAATCGTTATGCATCAAAGAGTGGTCGTACTTGATCCCGCGCTCCAGAAGCAGTTCGTTGGTGACATTCGAGAATTCCCACCAAGGCGCCACGTAGCCGGTCGGGCGCTTGCCCGAGAGTTCGGTGATCAGTTCGATGCTTTTGTCGAGTACGGCGGTCTCCTGCTCGCGTGTCATGGCGATCGGGTTCTCGTGGCTGTAGCCGTGAATGCCGATCTCGTGACCGCGATTTGCGACCTCTTTCATCTGTGTCGGGAAAGTTTCCACAGAGTGGCCGGGAATGAACCAGGTCGTCTTGATACCCAGCTTGTCGAACAGATCAAGCAGACGCATCGAACCGACCTCGCCCGCGAACATCCCGCGGGAAATATCGTCGGGGCTGTCCTCGCCACCATAAGAGCCGAGCCAGCCTGCCACGGCGTCGACATCGACACCGAATCCGACAAGAATTTCTTTTGCCATTGGATAAATCTCCTGTTGGGTTGTTAAGCGTGAATAAGAGTGATGGCCGCCGGGTCGATCCCAAGCGTGACCGGGGCGCCAAGCGTAAGGGCGCGAACATCGGGGCGGTCTGCGCTCACCTCGATCGCGACTTCGCGTGAATCGGACAGGCGCACCTTGAGATGGCCGACCGCGCCTACAAGCTGGCGCTCGGACAGGGTGCCTTCGATCCGGACTTCGCCCGGCGTATCAAGCGGCGTGATGCGGAATGCTTCGGCGGGGACGACCGCAAGGGTTTCGTTGCCCTGCCCGACCCCTTCGATCAAGCCGAACAGCGTTTCGATCCGCCCAAAACCGTTGCCAGCCGCGCCTTTTGGACTACCCTCGAACACCGTGTTCGATCCGATAAAATCCGCAACAAAGGGGGTCTTCGGACGGCGATACAGTTCACGCGGTGGGGAAATTTGCTCGACGACACCGTTCGACATGACGACCACCCGATCCGACAGGCCAAGGGCTTCGGATTGGGCGTGGGTCACGAAAATAAAGGTAATACCCAGTTCGCGTTGCAATAACTTCAGCTCGTTCTGAATGATGCGGCGCAGGTTGGCATCCAATGCCCCAAGCGGTTCGTCCAGCAACAGGATTTCCGGTTCGACAACCAAACCCCGCGCAAGGGCAATCCGCTGGCGCTGACCACCCGACAGCTTGTCGGCCTTACGATCCGCGAATTGCTCCAGATCGAACATGTCAAGGATACGGTCCACCTTGGTGTCCCGCTCGGCCTTTGGCATTCCTTTGACATCCAGCCCAAAGGCCACGTTTTCACGCACCGACATATGCGGGAAAAGCGCATAGTTCTGGAAGATCATCGAGGTCGGCCGCTTTTCAGGCGGGACGTGGGTCACATTGCGCCCCATCATCATGACCTCGCCATTGGTGATATCTTCAAAGCCTGCGATCATCCGCAGTGTCGTGGATTTTCCGCAACCGCTCGGTCCAAGAAAGGCAACGAATTCACCCTTCTCCACTTTCAGGTCAAAATCCGAGACAGCCACAGTGCCATCAGGATAGGTTTTGCCGACAGAGATCAGCTCGAGGTCGTGAACCATGACGAAAAGCTTTCATAGTTGGTGCGTCAGGTAAGGGCGGGCGGCCCGAAAGAGGCTAAGGACCGCCCGCCTCAATGGATCAGGCGTTCAGGAACTCATCCCAGCGCATGATCAGGTGGTCGTACTCATCCGGCCACTGGTGCCAGTAAGCGACGTTCGACGCGCGCTCTTCAAGCGAACCGCCATCACGCAGGTCGCCGGGATTGATGCCCCGTTCGGCTGCGCCTTTCCACGGCGCACCTTCGTACCAGAAGGCATAGGCATCGGGATCCATCGCTTCTTTGATGTTGGTCGAGGGCGAGTAATAGCCCTGTTCCGTCACAGCGATGCCCGGCCCACCCGACAACCAGAAGTTAGCATAGGCGATGACAGCTTCGCGGTTCGGCGTACCTTTGAGCATCGACGGCCCAATCGCCCAGCCGCGCGTGCCTTCTTTCGGCGTCGCGTATTTGGCGGGCTTGCCCTGTGCCTTGACGGCCATGACAGCAGGCTGCCACGCATCGCAGACGACCATCTCGCCCGACGCCATCAGGTTCACCAGTTCACCGAAATCACCCCAGAGCGCACGGAACTGACCCGACTTCTTCTTCGAAATCAGGAATTTCGCGGCTTCGTCAATCTCGTCCATCGTCGGGTTGCCGGGGTTCTTGGCTTCCAGCAGGCCAAGCGAATTCATGGCAAGGATGGCTTGACCGATGGCAATGAGCGGGTCGACGTTCAGACCGGATTTGCCCTTCCATTTCTCGTCGAACAGCGCGGTCCAGGTGTTGGCTTCCTCGTCCGAGAGAACCTCGGGATTATAGCCGATGGAGTCGAAGTTGTAGACCGCCGGCACCATATAAAGCTGGGTTTTGGCTTCGTCCGCCCAGATCTGGCCGGAGATTTGCGCACGTGCATCCCATTTCGGATCGGTGGTGGTGAAGGTGTCCCGGATCGAGGCCCAGTTCGGCAGATCAGCCGCCGGAATGGGTTCGACATTGTCGGTGGCAATCAGCGCCGGAAGGCGTTCGCCGATGATTTCCCAGCAATCGTAATCCGCGGAGCCAGAGAGGATTTTGGTCTGAGCATCCGGGTAGGTGGACGGCGTACCAGAGGTAGAGCCGACGCCAGTGGCGGCCTTGAACATCTCGAGGATGCGGTCTTGCACGGTGGTCGACAACCCGGTGGTGCGCAATTCCTGACCACCCAAATTAGCGGCATAGGCCGCACGCGACCACGGATGCAGGCCCGCCCCAAGAGCCGCAGCACCAGCGGCAGCCCCGTATTTCAGGAAGGTTCGACGGTTGGATTTCAAAGTCATAGTATCTTTCCCTGTTGATAAGTGTTGACATTGAACGTTTGAAGGCGGGCGCTGATCGCCCCTTTTGTCACGCCCTCAGTAGCGGCCGGGGGTAAGCCCCCCATCCACAGTCACGACCTGCCCGGTGAGGTAGGACGCATCGGAAGACGCAAGAAACTTGATGACATTTGCGATTTCGCTGGGTTCGCCCAGACGTTTCATCGGGATATACGGAGAGGCGATATCGGCAGCGTCAGGCCCAAGGCTGTGGCCCGGATTCAAAAGCTGCGCGGTGCGAATATAACCCGGCGCAACGCCATTCACGCGAATGCCCTTGGCGGCGTATTCCACGGCCAATCCGCGCACCATGCCAATGACACCGGATTTTGCAGTGGAATAATGGACATGTTCATCCCACCCGTAATTTGTTCCCATGATCGACGACAGGCAGATGATTGATGCACCTTGTTTCATCGCGGGCAACGCCGGGCGAATAACGCGCAACATGCCGTACAGATCGACATCCAGCGTTTCGTGCCATGTTTCGTCGGTCATCTCGGACATCGGCACGCGCAGCGCGATCCCGGCATTGGCAACGATCACATCAACGCCGCCAAACCGGGTGTTCAGATCATGCACCAGCGCATCTGCGGCCTTGGTTGATCGCACATCAAGCAGATGAAACTCGGCACTGCCGCCTGCGGCTACGATTTCCGCGACGACCGCTTTGCCCTTTTCCTCAAGCACATCGGTGACGATAACGTGGTCGCCTTGGGCGCCAAAAGTCAGAGCAGAGGCCCGACCGATGCCAATCCCTGCGCCAGTGATAAGTACGATACGTTTATCCATTTGAATTGCTTCCGTTTTCTGAAATCACAGCATTACGTCGCCAGAATTCGGCCCCAGCGTTTGCCCGGCGAACAACGCGGCATCGTCCGACACCAAGAAGGACACCACACCGGCGACCTCGGCTGGCTGTCCGAACCGACCAAGCGGAAGCTCGGCCCGTTTCGCGGCTTTCCAATCTTCCGAAAGCGCCTCGACCAGCGGTGTATTCACCGGCCCCGGCGCGACAGCGTTGACGCGCACACCCTTGGCCGAAACCTCGCGTGCAAGGGACTTGGTCATCCCGATCACCGCCGCTTTGGCCCCGGCATAGTGGGTCAGTTCGACCCCGCCGATCTGACCAAGCTGAGAGGCGATATTGACGATGTGACCAACGCCTTTTTCAAGCATCGCCGGAATGCAGGCACGCGTGCACAGATAATTCCCACGGACGTGGACCGCGAAAATCTTATCGAACATGTCCGGTTCGATCTCGGTAAACAGCGCCTGATGACCAAAGCCCGCATTGTTGACCAAAATATCCGGCGCGCCGAACTCTTCGGTGATCTGGCCGACCATCGCGTTTACAGCGCCCTCGTCGCTGACATCTGCGGCATAGGCTGCGGCGGTGCCGCCCACAGCGCGGATGCTTTCGACCGTGGCCTTCGCCGCATCCGGGGAAAGATCGTTAACGGCAACCGTATGCCCGTCGGTGGCAAGACGTTTGGCAATCGCCGCCCCGATACCCGAACCGGCCCCTGTGACAAGAGCAATCATTATCCGTCCTCCTGACCTTTGAAACGCGCGGCCTTGGACGTAAAGCGCTTCATCAGAAGCCCGTAGACCACAAGCAGGGTGAAGCTGAACAACGTGGTCAGCACACCGAATGCGAAAATGTTCGGGTAAATCTCGACCGAGAACGTGCCATAGATCGACAGCGGCAGTGTCAGGTCACGGCCAGCGGTAAACAAGGTCCGAGAGAATTCATCATAGCTGAGCGTGAACGAAAACAGCATCGCCGACAGCACGCCCGGAAAGATGATCGGGAACGTCACCCGGCGGAAGGTTTGGGCTGGGCTGACACCAAGCGACAGCGCTGCTTCCTCGACCGTGCGATCAAACCGATTGAAGATGGCCAGCATCACAAGAAAGGCGAACGGATAGGTATACACGACGTGCAGAACAAAGGACGTTCCCCACCACGCGCGGCCAATCCCGATCGTATTTGACAGCAGTGCCATCCCAAGGCCAACCAGCACGCCGGGAACCATCATGCCAAGGATAATCAGGTAGAATGCCGGACCAGACCCCTTGAACTTTATACGGAACGCTTCTGCGCTCATCACCCCAAGGACCGTGGAAACAACCGTGGTCATAAAGGCCAGAACGATGGAACGGATCAGGCTGTCGCCCACCGGCAACTGTGACACGCGCGAGGTTTCCGTCAGTCCCAGCAAATGCTGATACCAATAGGTCGACCATTCGCGGATCGGGAATTGGGGGCCGCCATCAACGCTTTGGAATGACAGGATCGCAAGGACGATCATCGGCCCATAAAGAAACAGCAGAAAGATAGAGGAATAAATGGCTAGGACTGGACGAAGAACACGGGATTCCATGGCTCACATTTCCTTTCTCAGATCGACCAGTCGCAGAGCGAGCGCGATCACGGCTGTAATGATGATGGTGAGGACCACACCGGCGACGGCGGCAAAGGCCCATTTCAGTGACCCAACCTGACTGACGATAATGTTGCCCAGCAGGTTGACCTTGCGCCCCGAGAGCGAAGCCGCAGTGGCGAATTCCCCCAGAACCATGACAGAAACAAAGATCGACCCAACCATGACCCCCGGCAACGAAAGCGGCAGGATGATCCGGCGGAAAATCGTTCCGAACGAAGCCCCAAGGTCGCGCGCCGCTTCGATAACGGACACATCAATCCGACCCAGCATGAAGGTGATCGGCCCAACCATGAACACGCAGTAAATCTGCGTCATCCCGACAAGCACTGAAAATTCCGAGAACAACAGGAAAGTCAGAGGTTCAGAGATGATCCCCAACTTCAACAGGATCACGTTGATCGCGCCCTCGGTTCCCAGCATGGGCCGCCACGCGATGACCCGGATCAGGAACGAGGTCCAGAACGGGATCACACAAGCCACCAGCAACGCCGTCTGAAGCGTCTTGTTGCGCACGAAAAGCCCGATGAACAGCGCGACCGGATAGCCAACGACAATCGTCGCAATCAGCACAATCAGCCAGATCCGCAGCGTGGTCCAAATCGCACCAAGATACGTTGACGAACTAAGGAACCGTTCCCAGCTGGCCGTGGTCAGCGTCGAATTCACAGAGAATGTGGTTTGGGTCCAGAAAGAGACATAGATCACCATACCCATCGGCAGGACCATGAACAAAACCATCCATAGCAAGCCGGGCGTCAAAAGGCTGATCGCCCTTCGGCGGTCCTTTTTCTCTCGTAACTCAGCGGGGGAATGGATGATTTCGGAGGGTGTTTCCGTCGTAAAGGCTGACATCATGCGGCTCCGTGAAATTGGCGCAGGGCTTGAGGGGGGAAATGAAGGTCATAGCGCTGACCCTCGACCAAATCGGGAAGACGCGGCTGGCTCAGGTGGTCGACGATCTGAAACAGCGTCCCGTCATCAGCACGGAAAAAGGACAGCGCCGTAGGGCCATTGAACTCGCCGGTCAGATATTTTGCGGCAAGCGTTGGACGATCCGCGGGGCCGGTGCCTGCGGCACTGACATCCATCTGGTCAAAACGCACCGCGATCATGCCATCCAGCGCGGAAGTCCGGCAAAGGCTTGCGTCAAAGATGTTCCAGGCATTCAGATGTCGGGCGGCATCCGCATTGCCCGGATGGCTGAAAAGCGTGTCGGGCGCATCGGTCTGCATGATCCGGCCATTCGCCAGAACCGCCACCTTATCCCCCATCGTCAGGGCTTCGGTTTCCGACCCCGTGACGTGAAGAAAGCTGACACCAAGCCGTTCCCGGATCGCCTTCAGCTCGTCGCACATCCGCGACCGAAGGTTTGCATCAAGCGCCCCCAGCGGCTCGTCCAACAACACGATACGCGGCTCGCAGATCAGCGTCCGGGCCAGCGCCACGCGCTGACGTTGCCCCCCGGAAATGGCACTGACAGCGCGGTGCCCAAATCCGGTCAGCCCAACAAGCTCCAGCGCCTCTTCGGTCCGGTCCTTGATTTCCGTTTCATTGGTCAATGGGGCATTCGTGCGATACCGCAGCCCAAACGCAACATTCTGCGCCACGGTCAGATGCGGAAACAGCGCGAAATTCTGAAAAACGAACCCAATATCCCGCAGATGTGTGGGTTGTCCGTCAATCCGTTCGCCGTTGATTGAGATCTCTCCCTGATCGGGTTCCTCGAAACCGGCGATCAAGCGCAGCAGGGTGGTTTTACCTGCGCCAGACGCGCCAAGCAGCGACATGTAGGTGTTTTCCGGCACGACAAAATCAACGCCATCCAAGGCGATCGTCTCGCCGTATCTGCGACTCACTCTCGACAACGTCAGCACTGAATTTCCCCCGAATTGGCATTAATGATTTTCTTAATACAAACATCGGTTTCAACAGGCCTGTAAAGATTAAAATGATGTTTGCATCAAAAAAACCGTTAAATAGGGGGCGTGAGTACAGATTCTGAAAGTATAATATATTGATAATACTATTATTTTTTGAAAATGGCTAAATTTTAAGCACAGAACCCCATGCCTATTTTTTGGCTTTTGTGTGCTTTTTTTCACCTTCCAACCTATCAGGCCGTCTCCTATTCTCGGGGACGAATCCAGAAAGAGGCCGGAATGATTGGTTCAGAAAGTGTAACCCGCTGCGGTGACGACACTGACAAACGCACCCCACTTTTCGAGGTCGCGGCAGAGTTTATCCGTCACAACATCGCGCAGGGGCACATGTATCCCGGACTCGTCTTGCAAGAGAGTGCGCTCTCGGAACGTCTGGATATGTCGCGCGCCACGGTCAAACGTGCGTTGGGAATCATCGCAAGCGAGGGACGCATTCAAAGGTTCTCTGGTCGGGGGTTTCTGGTTGCTGGCCAATTCTCCGAGGTGAAACGAGAAGACCTGCGCAGCATTGAACTCGACCTTTCGACATTGGATGACAGCGTTGGAAAGCCAAGCTGGCTGCGCGTTTATGACGATGTCGCCTATCACGTCACACGTTGCCCGGTTTTTGGACGGTGCCGCATTTTCGAGGCCCAAATGGCCGAAGAATACGGCGTGTCACGTACAATCGTCCGCGATGTTCTGGGGCGGCTTCAGGAACGGGGGCTCGTACAGAAAAACCGCACGTCCAGATGGGTTGTCGATCCGCTGACATCAAAAAAGATCAAGGACAAGTACGAACTGCGCAACATCCTCGAGGTGGCCGCACTCGAGTCTGCGAAATTGCCAATCGAAAAGCTTCGGGAACTGTCCGAAGAGATCAAAAAACTGACGGCGCAAACCGTGCTTTCTTCTGAGCAGTGGTTTTCCTACGATCAGCGTTTTTTCGAAATGGTGGTTCTGTCGACCCCAAACGAAGATTTGGCCTCTTATGCGTCCAGCAACAGGCTGGCGCTTGAAGCCTGCC
This sequence comes from Thalassovita litoralis, assembly GCF_900182725.1. GTDB lineage: Bacteria > Pseudomonadota > Alphaproteobacteria > Rhodobacterales > Rhodobacteraceae > Thalassobius > Thalassobius litoralis. The sequence continues at coordinate 20,017 of NZ_FXTO01000030.1, read as the reverse complement.
AATCCGCCTTGTTCTCGCTTGGCCTTCCGCCAGATACACAATCGGTCGTAGAGCTTGGCCAGGTGATCGAGCTTGTCCTCTCTGGTTCGACCAAGGCCGCGGCAAGTATGCTGTCGATTCATTTGGAAAAAGCCTGTGAACGCACGATTGCCCAGTTGAAGATCACAGCGATTATCGACCCGCCATCGGACTTCCCGTCCTACCTGCAATTTCAATGACCACCCCGGATCGTTTCGACAGGGCAAGAAGGTTTTGTCCGATTCATCCTGCGGGGATACGGGAACGGCCTATATCTCAAGTACGTGTTGACGCTTTGCCTTGAGCGCAAAGGCGCAATTTACTATCCTTTCAGCTTGCCGGAACGGCTTGCGCAGCTTTTTGTCCGGTATGCGGTTCTGATTGAAAGGTTGTCACATTGAAGATCGATCTGCTTCCAGATCCCGTGTTCTGGGACCTCGCCGGATGGAAAGCGTATCTGGACGAACTGCGGTCAATGCCAGAAGATACAATTGGGCGTGACGTGGGGATCGAGTGGGCCGAGATCATGATCCGACAACTGACTGAATACGCCAAATCCACCACCCCCGAAAATTCGCCCACAAAGGCCGATTGAAGCATTTTCACGCGCGGTACAACAAAGTCACATATCACCCTCGCGAAGGTCTGGCGCGCTTGCTACGGCCTGTAGCAGGGCTTGGTGCAGGCAGTTCAGGGCTTCGACGGAATCGTTTTCTTTCAGAGTGACGAAAGACAGGCTGATGGACGGCATTTTCATATCTGTCGGGGTCAGTATATGTAATCTGCCATCTGTGAAGCTTGCGTTCACAGCAGCGCGGGGGACGCAGATCACCAGCCCACACAGCAGTGCAAGTCTGGACAGCGCGGTTGGGTCGGCATCCACCTCGACTGTGGGGGCGGGGGCGACCACGCCGCAGTGCCGAAACGCCGTTTCAATTGCAGCGCGGTTATTGGTCCGGTCCGACTGCATGGCCCAGGCACATTTGGCCAGATCGGCGGCGGAAACGCTGCTTTGTTTTGCCAGCGGGTGATCCGTTGAACAGGCCAGCACCAGATCGGTTTGTGTCAGCGGTTCGTAGCGCAGTAAATCGGACATGCCCGGCGCCATTGCACCCCAGTCAACGCGCCCGACGTAGCAATCCAGCTCCCCTGACCACAGGCGCTGCATCATGTCACTGACGGTCCCCGAGTGAATCCGAAACTGCATTTGCGACTGCTCCAACCCCAAATGCCCCAAGGCGATTGGCAGCAAATGAAACAAAACTGCGGGGTTTGTGCCAATTCGGACCACGGTGGGTCTATCCGAAGCCAAATCTGCCGCCAGATGTTCAAAAATCGCCAGACCGGCACGCGCCCGCTGCACCGCAATCTGCCCTGCCGGGCTAAGCGATACACCGCGCACGGACCTGTCTACCAGTTTGGTGCCAAAGGCAAATTCCAGATCCTTGAGCATTTGCGATATGGCCGGTTGGGTCAGGTTCATTTCCCCGGCGACCGCCCGCAGGGACCCATGACGTGCGATCAGATCCAGCAGGCGAAGCTGGCGCAAGCGCAGATGGTCAAAGTGTGAAGATGAAACAGACATAAGCAGACCTTATCACATTCAAGAATATTACGACTATTCGTTTTCGCCCACCATCTCTACCGTTTTTAGCAGAGGAGATACGCAACATCTGCACAGGTGTTGGCGCATGGGGCAAATCAGCGTTGGAAACCCACCTGCCTGCCCCGTCAAGGGAGGACTGTATGAAGAAAGCTGATTTCGTGTCAGGGCTGATTTTGGGTGTGTTCGGCCTGACGATGTTGATTTTCGTAATCCCCGCACAAATCGAAACCGCCCCCGAGGGGTATATTTCGCCTCGGTTGGTGCCAAACCTGACGATGATCCTGATTACAGGACTGTCAGCCCTGCTGATGCTGCGCAGCTTGCGGGGCATTGGATATACGCCGATGGACGACTCCTCGGTTTTTTTCCGGTCTGAAATGATGGCCTTGCTGAAAATATCCGGCGTCTTTGCGGTTAGCGTCGCCCTGTTTGCATGGAGCATGCCCTTGTTGGCGGGAATTGCGCTGATCGTGGGAACGCTGATCGCGTTGGGTGAACGCCGCCCACTGGTGATTGTGGTGATGCCAACCGGATTGTTGCTGGTGGTTTGGCTGGTCTTCTACCGCCTTCTTGGCACTGTGATTGTGTGAGCCGGACATGGAATATTTACTTACTGGATTTCAACATGTCCTGACCCCCGTCACCCTGCTTTGGGTCACGGTGGGGGTCACGCTGGGCTATATTCTGGGCGCGCTTCCGGGATTGGGCAAAGCGACCGGGGTGGCGGTTTGTATCCCGTTAACGTTCTATCTGCCCCCTGTCGCGGCCATCGCCATGTTGATCGGCATCGCAAAGGGCAGCGCCGCCGGTAGCGCGGTTTCCGCGATCCTGCTGAACACACCGGGCGAGCCATCATCGGCCCCGACGGCGCTGGACGGGTATCCACTGGCGCGGCAGGGCAAGGCGCAGAAGGCGCTGAAAATGGGGTTGTTCGCGTCGGTCATCGGAGATTTTCTGTCAACGCTGATCCTGATTGCATTGGCTGCGCCGCTGGCACAATACGCGCTGCTGATCGGCCCGGTTGAACTGTGTGCTATTCTGCTGTTTTCGCTAACCTTTATCGGGGGCTTGGCCGGGCGGTCGATGCTCAAGGGGTTGATTGCCGCCGCATTCGGGGTGTTTTTCGCCACTATCGGGATCGAAACCGAAACCTTTATCCCGCGCCTGACCTTTGGCTTGCTGGAACTGGACGAGGGCATTTCGCTGGTGCCGATGGCCATCGGGATGCTGGCAGTCGCAGAAATGGTGGTTCAGGGCGGGAATGCCCGGCAACTGGACCAAGAAGCACAAGCCTTTGCTGACAGCAGCAATCCCGATGACCGCCGCGTGACATGGGGCGAATGGCGGCGCTGCCTGCCGGTGATCGGGCGCGGCACGCTGATCGGGGCGGTCGTGGGCATTCTGCCCGGACTGGGGGCCAGTGTCGGATCGTTCCTGTCCTATGGGGCAACGCAGCGAGCCTCGAAAACGCCGGAAAAATTCGGATCGGGTATGATCGAGGGCGTGGCCGCCGCCGAAAGCGCCGATAATGCCGTAGTCCCGTCCAGCTTTGTGCCGCTGTTTGCGCTGGGGATTCCCGGCAGCGTGATCGCCGCCATTTTGATCGCGGCACTGGTTTTGCATGGGTTGACCCCCGGCCCGCTGATGTTCCGGGAACAGCCGCAGATGGTTGCCGATATCTACGCCGCGATGCTGTGCGCCAGCGTGATCCTGCTGATCGTGGGCTATGCCGGGCAACGCCTGTTTGCACAGGTCATCCGCGTGCCGATCCGGTTGATTATTCCGGGGGTGCTGTTCCTGTGCTGTATCGGTGCCTACATGGAAACCAACAGCATCTTTTCCATCTATGTGATGCTGGCCTTCGCGTTGCTTGGGTTCTTTTCGCGCAAGCTGGGCTTTTCTTTTGTCACCTTCCTGATCGGATTTGTAATTGGCCCGAATCTGGAACTGACGTTCCGCCAATCGCTGCAATTGCTGAACCATGATCCGATGCGGCTGGCGGGCCACCCCATCGCCATTCTGTTCGGCGTCCTGACCATTGTGACTGTGGCGCTTATTGCGCGCAGCAATGCCCGGCTGGCAGCCCGGCAGGCCGCGGACTCCGATGCTGTGCCGACACAGCAATCGTAAACCTGAAATTCACCGGAGGAGAACCAATGAAACAGACCAACAGACGCGGATTTCTAAGCGCCGCAGCCGCCTTGATGATGGGATTGACGGGCCTGACCCCGGCCATCGCCCAGGCCGATAGCTATCCAACCCGCCCGATCACGATGCTGGTGGGCTATAAGGCCGGGGGGCAAACCGATCTGGTGGGCCGCGCCACCGCCAAGGTGCTGTCGGACCAGTTGGGCGTTCCGGTCAATGTGGTGAACAAACCCGGCGGCGGCGGCGTTCTGGCGGCGCACGAGCTGAAAAAAGCCAAGGCCGATGGTTATACCCTGCTGTTTCACGCCAATAGCGTGATCAACACAGAACCACTGATGCTGAAGCGGGTGGATTTTGTTCCCGATGATTTTGAATACGCGGGGATGATCACGGCCTATCAGACCGCCTTGGCAACGCAGAAAGATGCGCCCTACAACACCGTGGCGGAATTTGTGGCATGGGCCAAGGACAACCCCGGTTTCAGCTATGGCGCGCTTAGCCCCACATCGCGCATGATCATGGAAGAAATCGCCAAAGCCAACAATCTGGATGTAAATATCGTTCCCCTGAAAGGCGGCGGCGACATGCTGAACGCGTTGCTGGGCAATCAGGTTGCCTTGGTTTTGTCGGGCGGCATTCACTACAAATATCCGGATCAGTTGAAATCCATTGCCGCGCTGACCACGTTCCGCCACCCCTCTGCCCCCGAAGTGGAAACCATCAACGAAGCGGGCTATCAGTTGGGCATGGATTCCCGCACCACGCTGATCCTGCCCATGGGGACGCCGCGCGAAATGCTGGAAAAGCTAAGCACCGCGCTGAAAGCGGCGGAAACCGACGAAACCTTTGCCAAGGTCGTGGCCGCTGCAAACATCCCGATCATGTACATGGATCTGGATCAGGCCAAGGCCGAGATGCAGCGCAGCTATGAAAACAACAAAGCGATCATGGAACGCGCAGGGATTGAACCCAAGTGATCCTGTCGCCTTGCATTTGATCCCAGTGTGCGGCGGGGGCCGGACAGTTGCCCCCGCTTATCCGACAGACCCCATTTGAAAAAGAGGCTTTGCCATGTTCCAACCGCTTGACGGTATCCGCGTCATTGACCTGAGCCAGGTTTTGGCCGGGCCATATGCCACCTATCAATTGTCCCTGATGGGGGCAGAAGTTTTAAAGATTGAAAAACCCGGCGAAGGTGACTGGACCCGTCAGGGCGGACCGATGCCCGGCTTGGCGGCACAGGGAATGGCGTTGGGGTTTCTGGGGCATAACACGGGCAAGAAATCCGTCGCCATAGACCTGAAAACCCCCGAAGGGGTCGCGCTTTTGCGGGAACTTGTGGCGGGTGCCGATGTTTTTGTGGAAAATTTCAAACCCGGCGTGGCCGAACGTCTGGGGCTGGGTTTCGAGGCGCTGAAACAGGTCAACCCCAAGCTGGTGTATTGTTCCGTTTCCGCCTTTGGGCAGGATGGCCCATTCAGCAATCGCCCGGCCTATGATCACGTCATTCAGGGTATGTGCGGAATCATGCTGACCACCGGCAAGCCGGGCGATGGCCCGATCAAGGTGGGGGCACCCTATATTGATTATGCCACGGGGATGAATGGTGCGATGGCCGTCATGGCCGGTCTGCGCGAAGTCGAACGCACCGGGCAGGCCGTACATGTGGATGTGGCCATGATGGACACGGCGTTGATGCTGATGGCATCACTCATGAGCCAACACCTGACAACCGGCTGGGAACCCGTGCAAAATGGCAACGAAGCATGGAGCGCCAGCCCATCGTCCGGGGCGTTTGAAACGGCGGACGGTATCCTGATGCTGGCAGCCAACCATGACACACAATTCCGGCACATGTGTCAGGCCATTGACCGCCCGGACATTCCCCAAGATCCGCGTTGGGACAGTGTACCGGAACGGCACAAGAACTGGCAAAGCTTGCGGCAGGAATTGGAAACCACCTTCCGAACCCGGTCCGCGTCGGATTGGGAACAAATATTGGCCGATGCCGCCGTACCTGCGGGCCGCATTCGGAAACTGGATGAAATGCTGGCCGAACCGCAAATTGCCGCGCGGGGTCTGACAACGGAAATCCGGGTCGAAGGTCACGATGGCCCGATCCATATCCCCGCCATGAGCTTCAAAGCGAACGGCGCAAACAGCGTACCACGATCCGGGGCATCCAGCCTTGGGGCGGATACCGACGCCGTTTTGCGCGACGCCGGGATTTCGGAACAACGCCTGACCGCCCTGCGCGCGGCAGGTGTGATTTAAACCAAATCGCCCCCGCGCAACGTCGCGGGGGCGTCTTTGCCGGGGTGCTGCCCTTCAGGGACCGATCTTACCGCGCTTTGGCCCTGCGGAACGGTAGATCTACCTCGGGGGCAATCGGGCAGGTATAGGGCGTGATGGCAGTGCGTTCAGCAAATTCCGCCTTAGCACGGCCCAGCAAGTCGGGGTTATCAAACAGGCTGATGGCGCTGGCCGCCATTGTTTTAGCCGCGAATACCATACCGCGATGCGCCGCCGGGGATTTGCCTTGGGCCACCAATTGCCAGCTATGGAACGGCGTGCCAACGGCATGACAGGCGGTCATGACCTGCGCGGTAGGCACCTGCCAACTGACATCCCCCACATCGGTCGATCCCGGCAATACCAGTTCGGGGCGCGGCCCCGCCAGAATGTCCCCCGCCAAGACAGGCGGCTTGCCCTTCGGTTCCAGTCCGAACATTTTGAACGCCGCGCCGATATCGTCGGGCTGTAGGGTGTCCTGAATGGCCTTGGCATAGGTCAGGTCGTCAGCATCGAATTCAATCCCGCCAATCCGTTCCATCTGGGCCTGCATCAATTCGTCCAGCGTTGCGTTGCGCAACAGGTTGGAACAGGCCTTGTCGACTTCGATTTCGACGGTGGTTTCGGTCATCATCGCCGCGCCAAGCGCAACTTTCTTGACCCGTTCAAACAGGGCCAGCGCCTCGTTCACTTGCGGGGCGCGGATCAGATACAGAGCTTCGGCGCTGTCCTGCACGACGTTGGGGGAAATGCCGCCGGTGTTGGTGATGGCACTGTGAACGCGGGCTTTTTCGGGCATGTGTTCGCGCAGATATTGCACGCCCACGCTCATCAGTTCCAGCGCATCCAACGCCGAGCGGCCCAATTCCGGCGAGGCCGCAGCATGTGCCGCACGACCCGCAAAGCGGAAATAGGCCTGAACATTCGCCAGCGAATTTGACGGGATCAACGTATTGAACGAAGCCGGGTGCCAGCAGAATGCCGCATCCAGCCCGTCAAACGCCCCTTCGCGGGCCATGAATGTTTTGCCTGATCCGCCTTCTTCGGCGGGGCAGCCGAAATAGCGCACGCGCCCGGCCATCCCCTTGGCGGCCAGATGGTCGCGCGTGGCAACGGCGGCCAGCATTGCGCCAGCCCCCAACAGGTTATGCCCGCAGCCATGCCCATTCCCCCCTTCGGCAAGGGGGGATTTTTGGGCGATGCCTGCCTCTTGGGACAGTCCGGCCAGCGCATCAAATTCACCAAGGAAGCCGATCACAGGCCCGCCTTCGCCAGCTTCGGCCATAAAGGCCGTGGGAATGCCCGCCACGTTCCGGGTGATTTTGAACCCGGCGGCTTCCATCATTTCAATCTGCGCACTGACGGATTGTTGTTCCTGATAGCGCAGTTCGGGCATGTCCCAAATCCGGTCGCTCAGATCAATATATCCGGGCTTCAGGGTGTCGACCAGTTGATCGGTATCTATCGTCGCGTTCATGGCTTAGCCCTCTTGCTTCAGTTCGGTGGCAGCCCCACCCCGCATGAACGAGGTTAACCAGATGCCGATCACAGATGCCACAAGGACAGCCGCCCCAATCCCCGCCAAAGCAATCGGACCGGACTGAACGGCAGCGCCCACCATGATCGGGATCAGGATAAAGCCCACGACCGTGTTCATTGAATAGGCCAGCGATCCGTCACGCATTGCCGGGGTTTTGAAATCCGGGTCACAGATTTTCAACAGCAGCAACCCGGTCAGGAAAACCCCCGACCCAGTCCCAAAGACCAGCATCGCCCGTTCATACGGGGCAGACGAAAACAGTTTGCGGGCCAGACCTAGACACAGCGCAATGGTGCCGATGAACCCCACAACGGCTGCAATCAGGATGGGCGCGGCAAAGGTCAGAACCCCCTGAACCGGCATGGACACAAGCGCGGCAACGATTGCGAAATCGGTCAGAGTCGATGCAATCTTGCCTTTGACGCCAGCATCCACCAGCCACGCGATTTTTAGACGGTTCATCACCAGCCAGATCACCCACATGACAATGATCGCATAGGCCCAGACCGGAACGGCCTTGATCAGCGGCAGATCATAGGACCGCACCCATGCCCGCAGCAGGATCGCCAAACCAGACCCGGCAAGGATCAGGGCAAGGTTGAACCCGATCACATCAATCGACGTGGAAACCGTGGTTTCGCGGCCTGCGACACGTTGTTTTTCGGGATCCGGTTCCAGCCCGGTCAGCCATGATTTCGGCAAGCTGGCCGCGTCAGCAGAACCTTCCAGCGCGTTACGACCATTCAGCCATTTGATGATTGCGATACCGCTGATGATACCCCCCAACAGGCCAATCGTGGCATAGGTCACAGCAACGCCCTGCGCGATTTCCCAATATTCCAGCCCCATGCCGTTCAGCATGTTGCCGATCACGCCCGCCGTTCCGTGCCCGCCCGAAAAGCCCAACGGCATTTCAAGCCCGAACGTGCTGTAAATGCCCAGATCAGGCATGGACGTGGCAAAAAATGCGCCAACAGCCCCGCCAACGGCCAGTTGGAAGGCGAACAAGGCCAGCATCAGGAAAAACATGTTGAACACGTTCCGGGCGGTCCCGGACGAACTGTCCTTTTGCGACAGTTGAATCCCCAGCGGCACCGATGCCACAACCGGCACAATCAACACGCCGGGCAGCAGGCTATACATTTTGATCCAATCCGTCGGATATTGCACCGGGGTCAGATCCCCCCAGATTTGCGGGCCGACCAACAGGCCAACCGCCCCACCAACCACCGAGGCGGGAATAAACAGCTTTTGCAGCCATCCAATCTTGGCGCGCAGCAGCGTTCCTATCAGCAAAAACAGTCCTAGCAGAGCAAAGGCCTGCAAGACATTCGTCATCGAGGCTCCGGTCATTCTGTGTCCCTTTCCAATCTTTACACTTTTTCGCTTCACACGATCCTGCGGGCGAGTGTATGGCTCTCGGACATTTGAAAAACTTGCCATTTTTGCAGATAGCTATAGCCTTCTTGATATACCTCTGGTGTTTCAAAAGGTTACGAAAATGGATGTGTCACAATTTGTTCGCAAGCGATTGAAATTCAGGCACCTGCGGGTGTTGCTGGCACTGGATGAGACGCTGAATGTCAGCCGCGCGGCTGAGAATCTGAATATCGCGCAAGCGTCAGTATCCCGCACGCTGGCCGAAATCGAAGACGGCTTTGGCCTGACCTTGTTTCACCGTCACCCGCGCGGATTACGCCGGACCGGACCGGGGAATGAACTGATCCGTGCCTCTCGGATGGTCGTGAACAATATCCTTGCGCTGGAAGATATCGGAGAGCGGTTCAACGCACTCAGCACGGGGCATATCTCTATCGGGTTGCACAATCATTCCGTCTTGGGACAGGTCGCAGCCCTGTTATCAGACTTCAAACGGCGCTACCCGCGCGTGGCGATCAAAGTCCGTGACGGGCTGTTGCCCGATTTGCTGGCGGATCTGGAATATGGGCGTCTGGACATCGTTATCGGGCGGTTGGGGCCGGAACTGGAGCATACCAGCTTTGGGATTCATGCCTTGGCCCAAACCCAGATGGTGATCGTCGCCCATACAGAGGTCGCGCCACCGTCCCCCGATCCTGAAACACTGTTGGCCCACCCCTGGACCATTCCATTGCCGGGAACACCGATGCGGTTGGATTTTGATCGGTTTTGCGCCGAACATGGATTGGGTGTGCCACAAGACTGTATCGAAACCAACAATGCAACGCTGATTACCGAACTGCTGATACAGGACAAACGATATGGATTGTTCCCCGCAGTCGTGGCCGAAGAAGGACCAATGCCGCCGCTTTTGCAGGCCCATCCCGTATTGACCAGCTATTCCTATCCATTCAAGGCAAGGAATGATCGGATTGGCATGGTCCATTCAACATCCAACCCCCAATCCCCCGCAGCGGCGGCCCTGATCGACATGGTGCGTGAAGCGAATGAACGCGACACGCTCTAGTCGGCAGGCCGCGCCCCCACTCTGCGCGTCGTAGTTATTCCACGTCTTGCGATGGTCGCTCCTCAGCAGGATCAATACTGTCATCCCGGACGGCCCAATAGGCGTCGATGGATTCCTGCAAATGCGCACACATCGCGGCTTCGGCGGCATCCGGGTCGTGATCCCGGATAGCGTTAAACACCTCCAGATGCCGCGCAAAGGCCCGCGCTGCGGCGCCTTCTTTCTTGATCGCCACACGGCGGTGTTCTTCCAGCCATTTCTGAACCGCAGTGTGCAAAGAATCCAAAAAGACATTCCCCGACACACGGGCGATTTCCAGATGAAACGCAATGTTGGTTTCTACAAACCCTTCGTCATCCCCGATACACGCCCCGTTCGCATCCAACGCCGCCTTGATCGCGGCCACCTGTTCATCGGTCGCCTTGGTTGCCGCAAGCCGCGCAAGGAAACCCTCAAACAGCATCCGCGCCTCTTGTAGCTGGCGCAGGCGGTCGGGGCGGGACAGCACGAATTTCGCCGGTCCGGCCAAATCATCAATCATCCGTTCAGCAGAAGGTTCCACCACGCGGGCGCGACGCCCGTTTTCAAGGTCGATCAGCCCGCTTTGATGCAATGCGAACAAGGCCTCGCGCACCGCCGTGCGACTGACACCGAAGCTGTCACACAGTTCCCGCTCGGCAGGCAGGAAATCACCCGGACGCAATTCCCCCCTCATGATCGCGCCTTCGATCTGTTCGACAACGTCCTCGTACAGCCGTTTACGCCGTACCTGTTCCACTTTCAGCATGCCCGTTCTCCTTGAAATAGCAGGATACCAGCACATAGCATTGTGTCCACCTATATTTTGGTATAATAGGTATACAGCTTGGCGGAGGAGCCAGCACGAAATGAGGAGGAAAACATGATCCGTTCTTTCAAGAATCAGGTGGCGGCTGGCGCGTTTGTGGCACTGTCAGGCTTCGGCATAGCCGCGAATGCAGAAACCGTTCTGCAACTGGCATCCGTAGAAACCCCACAGACGGTTTGGGGTCAGGTCGCCCAGAAATTCGCGGATGGCGTGGCAGAAGCGTCGGGCGGCGATCTGAAGGTTCAACTGGCCCTGTCCGGCACGACCGGGTCCGTCCGCGAAACGCTGGAGGCACTGACGATTGGCACCAATGACATCGTCATGACCGTCGTTGCATCGCTGAACGCGTATGATCCGCTGGCTGCGATTGAAAGCTACCCCTATCTGATCCGCGACGAAGATCACTTTAACGCTGTCTACAACGGCGAGATCGGGAACGACCTGTTTGACGCGCTGGCGAAATCGTCGGGGCTGCGCCTTGTCGGTGCCGGGTCACGCGGGCCGCGCGAAATGGCCTCTAAACGTGCGATCAACTCGGTTGACGATCTGGATGGTTTGAAAATCCGGGTTCCGGGCATTGATGTGTTCCGCGAAACCTGGGCCGGTCTGGGGGCATCGCCAACCCCGATGTCGTCCAAAGAAGTCTATACAGGCCTGCAATCGGGCATCATCGACGCGGTGGAAAACCCGCTGTCGGCACATATCCGGTCCAAATACTATGAAGCTGCGGAGTATGTAATCCTGACGCATCATGTTTATGGCGCGTATACCTTCGTCTTCGATGACGCGCGGTTTCAAAGCCTGACCGATGAACAGCGCACGATCCTGCAAGAGCAGGCGAAAATCGCATTCCAATGGGGAACCGAGAAGGCCAAGCTGGAATTGGCCGACCTGCGCGCAAAGCTCGAAGGGTTGGGTGCCCGGTTTATCGAACCCGATCTGGACGGGTTCCGCGCCAAACTAGCCCCGATGGCGGCCAAGTTCCCGGAACTGGCCCCTTGGGTCGAACGCATTCAGGCCGCGAAATAAGCCTGCGCAGCCTGTCCGCCGTGTATGCGGGCAGGCCGTTGCACCAAAGCCGAACGGATCAAGCCGTTTGTCATCGGACCAACCGTCACCGGGGTACGTGAATGACCAAGTTTTTCGCCAAATCATCCAACTTCATCGCCAAAGGTTCCGGGCTTGTCGCCAACCTTCTGCTGATTGCCATGCTGATGTCCATCGGAACGCAGGTCATCGCCCGCTTTGTTATCGGCGCCCCAACAGTTTGGGCCGAAGAACTGGCGCGGTTTCTCCTGATTGCGATCACGATGGTCGGGGCCGCGGCTCTGATCGAGAAGAATAAACACATCTCAATTGACATCGTTGTTGCGCTTCTGCCGCCACGGGCAAAGCTGTTCGTGACATGGCTCAGGGATGCAATCACCCTGAGCGTTTGCGGTCTTATGGCCTATTATGGCTGGCTGCTGGTCGGCATTGGCAGCCGCCAAACCTCGACCGGGCTTGGGGTCAGAATGTCCCTGCCTTACACCGCCATTCCGCTTGGTGCCGCGCTGATGGCGCTGGTTCTGGTCCTGTCGCGCGCCGGTCGCATATCGGAGGACGGATAATGGAACTTGCTGAACTTGCCCTTATCCTGATTGGTGGCATCGGGTTTTGCATTCTGATCGGGGTTCCGCTTGCGATTTCGATTATCGCAGGGTCCATGCTGGCCATCTTTTTTCACGGCGGGGCGAACCCGGTGATTGCGCCGCAGCGGTTGTTTGCCGGGATGGATAAATTTTCCCTGATGGCCATTCCCGCCTTTCTGTTTGCCGGGGCGCTCATGTCCGGGGGCGGCATATCGGCCCGGCTGATCGACTTTGCCAATGCGCTGGTCGGGCGGTTCACCGGCGGTTTGGCGATTTCAAACGTCCTGTCCTCGATCCTGTTCGGTGGCATCTCCGGCTCGGCCGTGGCGGACACGGCGGCCATTGGCGGTACGTTTATCCCCGCCATGGACAGATCCGGCTATCCAACCCGCTACTCGGTCGGGATCACGGCGGCATCCTCCCCGATTTCCCCCCTGATCCCGCCATCAATTGCGTGGATCGTCTATGCCTATCTGACGGACCAATCGGTTTTACGGATGTTCATCGCGGGTGTCATACCGGGCCTGCTGTGGGGCATTGCGTTGATGATCACGGCTTGGGGTATTGCGCGGAAGAACAACTATCCGGTCTTTCCCCCCGCCTCGATGGCCGAGCTGTGGCAGAAGTTCGTCGTGGCCCTGCCCGCGCTTGCCATGCCGGTTCTACTGCTGGCTGGCATTCTGTCTGCCCTGTTTACCGTGACAGAGGCATCGGTGGTGTTGGTCGTCTATGCCCTGATCGTTTCAGGCGCCGTTTACCGGGAACTGACATGGACAGTATTTTGGGACGCCCTGACCGAAGCATCGCGCCTGACCGCTGCGGTGATGTTGATCCTTGCGGGGGCTTCGCTGTTCGCATGGATGCTGGCCTGGGTCCATGCCCCGGAAACCTTTGGCGCATGGATGCAGTCATGGGTGACGTCGCCGCTGATGTTCCTGTTGGTGATCAACCTTTTGCTGCTGATCGTCGGCATGGTGATGGAGGTCAACGCCGCCAAGGTCATGCTGCTGCCCGTTCTGTTCCCGATCAGCCAGCAATTAGGCATCGACCCAATCCATTTCGGGGTGGTCATTACCGTCAATCTTTGCATCGGCTTGGTAACGCCCCCCATCGGGATCGTGCTGGCGGTGGCAAGCTCGATTGGCAAGATCAGCGTTGCCGAAGGCACGCGCGGGGTTATGCCCTTCGTCCTTGTTGCCTTTGCTGTGTTGGCGGCGCTCACCTTCTTGCCGGTTCTGTCCACCGGACTGCCCGATCTACTACTAGGAAAGATGCCATGAGAGAACTGACAGACCGTTTCAAGGCGCTTGGCACTGCACTGGTCAGCGATGTTCTGGACGAGGCTGGGTTCCACAGCCAGACACTAGACCCATCGCTGGGGTTCATTGGGCCTGCAACGGCCATCTGCGGCCCTGCCATTTGCGTGCGCGGCGAACGTTCCGTAGCCACCCGCACGACCAGCAGCAATGCAACGCTGCCGCTGTACAACTTGCCCACATTGGCACAGCCGGGCGCTGTGATGATGTTCGCCACCTCGGGTTTTCGCGGCGGCGGGGTCACTGGCGAACTCCTTGCCCTTGATCTGCAAGCTTTGGGGGTTGTGGGGTTGGTGACAGACGGGCTTGTCCGGGATCGCGATGCCCTGTCAGAGATCGACATGCCCGTGGTATCCGCCGGGGTGATCCCCGCAAATGGCGCACGGCGTTTCCAAATCACCAACTGGGCCGGGCCGATTACCATGCCCGGTCCCGAAGGGGGCATTGTTCACATTGCGCCGGGTGATTTCGTGCTGGCAGACAGCGACGGGGTTCTTGTGATCCCGGCGACGGTCGCGGACACGGTCATTGAACTGGCCGAGGAGCTTTCTCAAAAAGAAGCCGCCCTGAAAACAATACCCCAATCACAGCCCGCAGAAATACGCGCCAAGGCACGGGCCGAGCGCATGTCGCATATGATCTGGTTGCGGACAAAGGAGATGAGCAAATGAAATTCGACGGACGCATCCTGATCCTTGGTACGGCACCCGGCGCGGTCAGCGCCCAGCTTGCCGGGAAAAACCTGTCGCTGGATCAGGTCGGGGATCTGCGCAATGATATTTCGACCGATGAAATCACTCCGCTGCCGATCCTGCTGAACTATGACGAACGACTGGCGCGATACGCCCATACCGGCACGCAGATCGGAGGCGAAAAACCCATTGGCGAAAACGCCATTGCCACGGGCGGTTTTGCCGTCATCGTGGCCGGGAAACGCTATGGCAAGGGGTCGTCGCGCGAACATTCGCCACTGGCTGAAAAATCGGCGGGTATCCGGCTGGTCATCGCCGAAAGCTTTGAACGCATTTATCGCCAGAACTGTGACAACCTTGGGATTTTCACCTCGTCAGATTTTAGCCTGATCGACCGCATTCGCGCAGGCAGCGATATATCCATTGATGAACTGGTGGATGGGCGCGATACGCTGGCGCAGGCGATCCTGCGGGCGGGCGGTCTGCTGGCCTATGGTCAGGAAAAGCTGAAAGGCGCGAAACTGCGCCCGTCCCTGCCCCAAGGCCCGCTGACGCTGGCCCAGAAAATCGTTGCCCGCCATGCGCTGGATGTCGATGGGATTGATTGGGATATGGCACCGGGGACAGGCGGTTTCGTGCGGGCCGGTCATCGGTTCATTCACGAATATTACACCGCAATGGCCGCCCATATGCTGCATGATCGGTTTGGCACACCACTGGACCTGTATGATCCCGAAACCATCCTTCTGTTCGAAGATCACCTGTCCTATGCCCACCGATCCCCCACGCATATCAAGCTTGGCTTACTGCCGCAGGTGCGCGAGCTAAGCGATGCCCACCGCGCCTTTGGCAAACAATACGGATTGACCGATCACGGCTACCTGCTGGGCGAGGACGGGTCAGAAGGCATTTCCCATGCGATGATGGCCGAAAGCTATGCCTTGCCCGGCGGCATCGTGGTTGGCACCGACAGCCATACACCACATTCCGGTGCGGTTGGCTGCTTTGCCTATGGTGTCGGCACGACGGACATGGCCAACGCCTTCATGACAGGGGCCATCCGCCTGACGATGGCCGATAGTCTGCTGGTTCGGCTGGGCGGTGAAATCCGGCCCGGCGTGACCGCAAAGGATATCGTCCTCACGCTGCTTTCAACCGATCTGATCCGCAGCGGCGGCGGTCTTGGGAAAGTGTTTGAATTTGCCGGTCCCGTGGTCGAAGCCATGTCCGTCGACGAGCGGGCGACATTGACCAACATGGTAGCGGAACTGGGCGGCCTGACCGGCCTGTGTGCGCCCGATGCGGAAACCGTGCGGTTCCTGAAAGAACGCCGCGGCATCGACTTTATAATCGAGGACTGGATGCAGTCGGATGAAGGCGCGGCCTATGCTGATAGGATTACGATTGATTGCGCACAGGTGGGGCCAATGCTGGCCCGCCCCGGTGATCCGGGGAACGGGATGGCGGTTGATGATCTGGAAACCCCGGTGCAGGTCGACATCGCCTATGGCGGTTCTTGTACCGCAGGTAAGCGCGAAGATTTCGATCACTATTACAAGGTGGCGAAATGGGCAGCGGGTCGCGGATTAAAAGTGGCTTCGGGCGTTCAGCTTTACCTGCAATGCGGCACAGTTCAGGTACGCGATTACTGCATCCAAAATGGCTATCTGGATGTATTCAAAGCCATTGGTGCGGAATTGCTTGGCCCTTCGTGCGGGGCTTGCGGGCAATGTGGCCCCGGCGTGTCAGAGCGTGCAGATCAGGTTACGATCTCAGCAATCAACCGCAATTTTCCGGGTCGCGGCGGGCCGGGAACCACATGGCTGGCCAGCCCGCCAACTGTTGTCGCCAGCGCGATTGCCGGTCGGATTGTGACGTTCGAACAGCTTCAAAAAGAAACCACAGGCTGAGGGGTATCCAGCGCAGCCCGTCGGGGCGGCAGGAAACAAAGCACGGCACCGGAAAGACCCGTAAATCCTGGCGCATAGTCACTTGGGGAAAGGAAAGGGGCGGCTGCGCCCTAATGCTGACCCACGCAACACGCGGCTAGCCCTTCATAACCGACATGATCTCGGTCAGCGGCTTCTTAATCTTAGCCACGGCGGGCACTGTCGCATCGTCAGCCGGATACCCCACTGGAATGATCATCACAGCTTTCTCATGTTCCGGCCTGCCGCAAAGCTCTGGTAAGAATTTCATCGGGTTCGGGGTATGTTCAAGACACACAAGCCCGGCGTGGTGGATCGCCGCGATCAACAGGCCGGTCGCTATGCCCACGCTTTCGGGCACATAGTAATTCTTGTAGCGCGCACCCTCGTGCGTCACCCCCCACCGTTGTGCGAAAACGACAATAAGCCACGGCGCCACCTCAAGATGCGGCTTTGAGACGCCAGTGCCAATCGGCTCCAATGCGCGCAGCCATTCATCACCCGCGCCGCCAGCGTAAAAGCTGCGCTCTTCGTCCTCGGCTGCTTTGCGGATGCGCGCCTTTACGGCTGGGTCCGAGATAGCAACGAAATGCCAAGGCTGATGGTTGGCGCCCGAAGGTGCGGTGCCAGCAGCCTCGATGCAGGCGGCGATGACCTCCTCGGCGACTGGCCGGTCGGAATACTCGCGCACCGAATGCCGCCGCCGCATGTAGTCACGAAAGCCCCGTGCCTGAGCAAGAGATTCAGGCGGCTCCAGTTGCACCCGGTCAGGCAGCGGCAAAGGTTGGTATTCCAAATCGTCAGTCGAATACATGTTCTCCGGCTCTTTCTATTGCTTTCCACAGATTTCACGGTGCCATCAAGGGCATGTGCAAACAATGGCTATTCGCCCCGCATCGAAATCTGGGAACACTTGAATTTGCGTACAATGATGACACCGCAGCAGGAAGCACAGGCAGCGCTGCTTTACGAGTCTCGCTGGAAGATCACCGCCCGCAAGATCACCTGCTGCTACAGATGTAGCTTTTGCCATAGGGTGCCCAGTTGTTGTTCCAATGCCCCTGCAACATCCAACACAAAACCGTCTTCGTGCATTGGCCCGATCAGTTGAACGCCTACGGGAATGCCATCCTCCAGATGCGTCGGCAACGCCGCCGAGGGTAAACCCAAGGCATTGACGGTATAAAGTGGCGCTTGAATCCTGCTGATTTCAGCAAGCGCACTGGTGTCCTTGAAATCCAGATCATTTTCAAAAGGACGGGCCAGTGACGTGGGCATCAGCAAAACATCTATGGTTTCGAACATTTCGGCCCATGCGCGTTGAATCACAACCCGTTCTTGCAAAGCCGCCAGCAAGCCGCGCAAATCCGTGGGTTCGAAATTGGCAAGGAACGCATCGTAGTATGCCTGCATTTCCGGCGATCCCTTTTCGGCAAGTGCGGTGCGCATATCGTTTTCGCTTTCGGTGAACATCAGCCGCAGTCGCAGCGGCCCCGCTTGATCCGCCGGGGGTGATCGTTGCATCCCAAGGGTTCAGGGAAACACCATGCAACGGGTTAGATGTACACCAGCGCATTGAAAACTCCGGGGTATTCGTGCGCCCGATGATGACCGCCCCCGCCTTTTTCAGATTGGCAACAACAGGAGAGTCATCCAAGGCGATAGCATCCGCATTCGCCACCAGCCCGTTGGAATTTGCGTATCCTTTGTGATCGACATTGATCTTCACCGTAACAGGAACGCCCCAAAGCGGCCCGGCATTTTCCGGGCGACCGGCGCTATCCAGCGCATCGGCGGTTTCCATTGCCTCTTGGACCGGCTCGACAATTGCGTTCAGAGCAGGATTGACAGCCTTGATCCGATCCAAGTGGGCTTCTGTCAGGTCACGTACCGAAATTTTGTGCGCACGAAGCTGTTGGCCGATCTACGCGACCGACCAGTCTGTGATATTGGACATTGGAAAACTCCTTGGTTCAGGTTCTGTCAGGCAGATCGCGGCGCCATTCCGTCAGATCAGGAAGCATCGCCGTGATAGAATTAGGAAGAGGAGATGACATCTGATTACTTCTTTTCGATTTCAACAATTTTAGCAAAGCGGGGAGCAACGTCCCTGCTCCAGAATTCGGCGTCTTCTTTCATGATTTGACAGGCTGTGGCCCCATCCCCATCAGCCAGCGCGGACCAGAATTGTTGGAGCGTGCGAACGATCCGATCCATACGCGTGGTCGAGTCATCCTCGTCCACCGTAATCAAAGAAGTCACAAGGTAGAATTGCCGATAAAGCGCCGACGCCTGTGTAGCCAAAACCCTGTTGTGAAGCTGGGCAACCATACGCTGCCGATAGTTAAACAGCGTTGCCGCATCCGCGCCTGTCGTTCCCCCGATCGGAAACCAGTCCTGACCGGGTATCGCATCTATCAGCTCTTGAATATAGGGGTGGGTATCTTGGCGCAGGACAGTTTCAGACGCACCATGCGCGATGACCTGTCCCGACTTCATAACCACCACATCATCACAGATTTCCGCCGCAACCCGCAGATCATGGGTGATGAACAGGATCGTCAGATTATGTTCTTCGCGCAGATCGTGGAACAGTTGGATCATTTGCCGCTGCACAGAAACATCAAGCGCAGAAAGTGCCTCGTCCGCGATCAGGATGCTGGGATTGGCCGCAAGGGCGCGCGCGATACAAACCCGCTGTCGCCGGCCACCAGACAATTCATGAGGATAACGATCAGGGACGTCACGATAAAAACACCGATAACGACGTTGTAATCGCGTGAAATCAACGAGTCATACATAAACCGCCCAATACCGGGCCATGCGAATACGGTTTCCGTCAGGATCGTTCCCGCAACAAGCTGTCCCGCCTGAACCCCTGCCATTGTGAAAATGATCCGCAGGCCACAGCACTTATTATCGAGGCTTTGAAAGCCCAAAACGTACCTTATCATGCCGGTCAGCTCCCGATGCGAGGGTCTGAGGACTTTGGCAGGTTTGGGGATCAGGCCAAAGCGGCAATGTTTTTGCTTGGCTCTGGAATAGACCACCCCAATCTGCACAACCCTGACTTTGATTTTCCAGATGATTTGATTGCAGTCGGGGTGGATATATTTGCGACCGCACTGCGCACTGTCGTCCACAACCACGCATCTGCTGATGTTTCAGGCGACCGCTAAACCTGTGGGAAGCGGCATACAGGATGGCCATTCGAGGACAAGGGGTCTGCTCCGACGGAGTGTAGGATGACACCCATTGATGGCTACAGCAACGGGCCTGTCGCATACGACAATACGGCGTATCCGGCTCGAAATCATGTGCGGCAGGTTCAAGGATTGGAGGAGGGTCGACGCCCACTATGACCGATGCCCAAAGGTGCCCCTCTCAGCCATCGCCCGCCCGGCTGTCGTCATCCATTGGTTATAAATCCGACCCTACATCGCTTGCGATACTAGGCTCAGGACTCATAACCAAAACATGACTGTTGCGGCGAGAGCGATGGCCGAGAGGAAGACTTCGGGGCAGCGGTCATATCGGGTGGCGACCCGCCGCC
>NZ_FXTO01000029.1 GCF_900182725.1 Thalassovita litoralis | reverse complement strand
TCACCTTCCACTGGCGGGGAATGACCTCCAGCGTCTCGGTGATGTCCTCGCCCATCTTCACGATGCGATCGGACCCGCAGCACGAACAGGTGCTGCGCCTGCGTTATCGGCCAGATTGGCAATCGCATCGCCATTGAAGATCAGCTTGAGAAGGTCGTTCTCAAACGTGTTGCCCTTGGACATGGTTCATATTCCTTTCACTGTGGCTTGGTGGGAAACACCGGGTTGAAGAAGTCTGCCGTCAGTGGCAGATCACGCAGGGCCTGCCGGTAGCTGGCCCATGCCGCCTGATCGACGGGAGCGTCGGGGATCTGGGTCCAGTCGCTCTCCGCCAACAGCCGATTGCGGGTTTTGCGCAGGGCCGCCAAAGCTGCCGCCGCATCCGGCGCAGCATCGATCAGCTGCCCATTTTCGACCAGCTTGCCGGTCAGGGAACCGAACTCACCGTCAATCACCCCTTGGCCAGCAGCGCCACTGCACGGGCGCGGTTCGACGCAATGCGCACTGAGTTTGACGCCTGGACGGGCCGTATCGCGGGGCAACGATGACCAGCCACGACCCGATCCAGAACGCCACCGATCAGCTCCACGCCAAGATGGAGGCCAAGGCCCGCCAAGGCCGCCCGCCGATGAAAGACGACCCTGACTTTCGCAAACACAACCAGACCAGCTATCGCGTGACCGCCGACGAGCTGCGTCAGTTCATCGAACGCTTCGAACGACTGGCGCAGGAAAAGGCCGAGCTAGCAGACCAGCAGAAATCCGTGATGGCCGAGGCCAAGGCGCGTGGCTACGACACCAAGGTCATGCGCCGCATCATCGCCCTGCGCAAACGCAACGCAGACGACATAGCCGAAGAAGAGGCCGTCATGGCCCTCTACAAAGAAGCCCTCGGCATGAGCTGAACAATTACTCTCTCTTTCTGGCCCTTGGAAACAGGGGCCAGCGACGGAAAGCAAGGAAAACCGATATGCCCAAGTCTCGCGTCACAAAAGCCGAAATTACCCGCGCCATCGAGGCGACGAAATCGTGCGGCCTGCCGGTCTCGGGCGTAGAGATTGAGGCTGATGGCACGATCCGAGTACTTACAAGCGTGGCGGACAAAGCCGTCCATCCATCAGATTCTCGAATTCCGAAGCAATGGTAACGCCGGGGGAATAAATGAAGATCAAATATCCGGGCTTGGTGGAAGAACGCCTGCCATCTGGCAACCTGCGATACCGTGTGCGCCCCGAAGGCAATCCAAAAAGGAAAATCCGGCTGAACGTCACGCCGGACCATCCAGATTTCGTTGAGGAATACCTTGCCGCCCGTGCAGGTGCAAAACCAGTTCTTCAGGAAGACCCCGCTGCAAAATCCATCCCACAGTCTATCGAGTGGCTGGCAATCAAATACGGCATTGCGATGGACGCGATGGTTAAATCCGGCCAAATGCACCCGGCCACCCGAAAGCAGCGCAAGTGGATGCTGGAACGATTCTGCCAAGAATACGGTGACTATGCCCTAAACATGCCCAGCGAAAAGCTGGTGGAATACCGCGACACCCTATCGGCAACTCCGGGCGCAGCGGACAACATGGTGAAGTCGATCCGTGCCATGTTCGTCTGGGCAATCGAACGCGGCATGGCACAGGTAAACCCCGCAACGGGGGTGGGCAAAATCAATCGGGGCCAAGGTGGTGCGAAACCCTGGACCATTGACGACCTGAAAACCTTCCGAAAGTGCCATCCTGCAGGGACTACAGCCCACCTGTGCCTAACATTATTCATGTTCACCGCCTGCCGGATTTCAGACGCCGTCCGCCTTGGGCGGCAACACGAAGTGATGATCGACGGGGTCCGGGCCCTGCGCTGGCAGCCCGTAAAGAAAGGATCGGCGGAGGTCATTATCCCAATGATGCCGCCACTTTACCGCGCCACGCGCGCCGCGCCGGTGATTGGGGAAACCTATCTGCTGACCGATTATGGCAAACCGTTTAGATCCCCAGAGGGTCTGCGCAATCGCCTGCGCAAATGGTGCAATGAGGCCGGGCTGCACGGCCTGTCCAGCCACGGCATTAGGAAAGCTACTGGGCACCTTCTGGCCCATGAGGGCTGCACCCAATACCAGATCATGACCATCCACGGTCATACCCAGGCGAAGACCTCAGAGGTGTACACCAAGGGGCTGGAACGGTGGAGACTCGCAGCCGATGCGATGAAGAAACTGGAAGGTATGGAATGGTAAAGTGTACCACGCGCAAATTTTCGCGGTACACAATCATGTGCAAGCAATTCTAAACAAATAAAAATAGTCGGCAGATGGTAGGCCCGGCAGGATTTGAACCCGCAACCAAAGCGTTATGAGCGCTCTGCTCTAACCGTTGAGCTACAGGCCCGCCTGACCGTTGAATAGGCTGCACAGCCCGACCCGTCAAGCCATGCACTTTGCCCCAGACCAGACGCATTGCAGTCCTTGATACCTTGCACGCACCCCCGGCTATCGCAACACGGGCCGCGACCCTGTAAATAACCGCTTAATGACGCTACGACACCCAACAAGTGACGCACCGTTTCCCCTATATTCCGCAGTGCGGCGCTGGACAAAACTGAACCGATTGTTTCAGTTCGCGCCCGACACAATTCCGCGTGGCCCATTTGGCCGCCCTGTGCGGAGATCAGAGGAGGACCCAATGCTTGGTCAAATGATGCGCCAAGAGCTGACGATCAGCTCGTTGATTGCACACGCCGCCCGCTATCATGGCGATGGCGAAGTTGTCTCGGTTGAAACCGATGGCAGCCTGTATCGTTCGGATTGGGCGGGGGTCGAACTGCGCGCCCGCAAACTGGCCTCGGCGCTGGAAAACCGCGGGATCGAGGCAGGCGACCGCGTTGCCACAATCGCATGGAACAACATGCGTCACCTTGAAATCTATTTCGGTGTCGCCGGGGCTGGCATGATCTGCCACACGATCAACCCCCGCCTGTTCCCGGAACAATTGGTTTATATCATCAACCACGCCGAAGATAAGGTTCTGTTTCTGGACAAGACGTTCTTGCCGGTGGCGGCCAAGCTGGGTGAACATCTGAAAACCGTCAAACATATCGTTCTGATGGGGGCACACGACGAAGAAGCCGCGCAGATGGTGCCGGGGCTGCTGTTCTATGATGACCTGATTGCCGAAGGCAGCGATGATTACGCATGGCCGCACGTTGATGAAAATGCGCCGTCCTCGCTGTGCTATACATCCGGGACCACGGGCAACCCCAAGGGCGTGCTGTACACCCATCGCTCCACCGTGCTGCACTCTATCGGGGGGAACCAGCCGGACGGGCTGGCGATTTCCGCCAGCGACAGCGTGATGCCGGTGGTGCCGATGTTCCACGTCAATGCGTGGGGCGTGCCGTATATCGCCGCCGGAACCGGCTGTAAGCTGGTGTTGCCGGGGCCGGGGCTGGATGGCGAAAGTCTGGTCAAGCTGATCGACGGCGAACAGGTGACATTGGCGCTTGGCGTGCCGACGATCTGGCTGGGTCTGCTGCAAGCACTGGAAAAAGCGGGATCAACCGCCCCGTCGCTGGAACGAACTGTGGTGGGTGGGTCGGCCTGTCCGCCCTCGATGATCCAGACGTTCCGGGAAAAATACAACGTCACGCTGATTCATGCCTGGGGTATGACGGAAACCAGCCCGCTGGGAACGTTGAACAACCTGCTGAAAAAGCACGACACCCTGTCCGTGGCAGATCAGAACAAAATCCGCGAGGGTCAGGGCCGTCCGCCCTATGGCGTCGAACTACGCATCGTCGACGAAGAAGGCCACATCCTGCCCCAAGACGGTACATCGCAAGGCGAGCTGCAAATTCGCGGCCATTGGATCGTGGACAGCTATTTCAAGGTGGAAAAAACCGCGCTGACGATGGACGGCTGGTTCGATACCGGCGATGTGGCGACGATTGATCCCAATGGCTATATGATCATCCGCGACCGCTCCAAGGACATCATCAAATCCGGCGGCGAATGGATTTCCACCGTGGAATTGGAAAATATCGCTATCGGGCATCCCGCCGTGGCCAATGCGGCTGCTATCGCGGCCCGCCACGAAAAATGGGACGAACGGCCCGTAGTGGTGGTTCTGCCCCATGCCGGGCAAACCGTGACCGAGGAAGAGATTTTGGCCTTCTACGACGGCAAAATCGCCAAATGGCAAATCCCGGACAAGGTGATCTTCGTCGACGCCCTGCCGCTGGGCGGCACGGGTAAAGTGCTGAAAAACAAACTGCGTGAACAGTTTGGCGATGTCCTGATCGACGGCTGAACCTGATAAAATCCGCATCGGCAAGGCCCAGCTTTGCCGGTGCGATTTGTGGCCAGACTGCGTTCGTTCCCAAAACCGCGCGCCTGCTGCATCCGCGTACAGAGTATTTTTGATCAGAAAGAAACCATCCGCTTCTTTCCGTTTTCAAAGGACCGCCCCGACCCAGCGAACCACAGCCGGGGCGATGAAAGCGTCACAGACGTCAAATGCTGGCGTAATCCGTAAAAATCGCCTGCCCTTGCTGTCCCGCAACCGGCGCCGGTTGCGGGGCTGCGCTCTGTTGTTGCTGCGGCTTCTGCGCCGGATCTTGCTGCTGTGCCATTGCTGCGTTTCCTTTTGTTGGTCACTCACTCCCCGCCCCGCATCGGGACGGGCCATACTGGTCAGAGCTTCACCTTACCTCGCAATCCGGGCAACCGGAGGAAGAGGGCGTGACCGAAACCCGGCTAAAATCAGGCCGTAACCGCCGCAACCACGATGATTTCCACCTTGTACTTGGGGGCTGCCAGTTTTGCCTCGCCGGTGGCGCGGGCGGGGGTGTGACCTGCGGGGACCCACTCATCCCAAACGCTGTTCATATCGGCAAAATCCGCCATGTCAGCCAGCCAGATCGTTGTCGACAAAATTGCCTCTTTGGACGAACCGGCCTGCGCCAGCAACGCATCCACCTGCGCCAGACAATCGCGGGTCTGCTCCGCAACGGTCGCGCCTTCGCCAACCTGCCCCGCCAGATAGACGGTGCCATTGTGAACCACAGCCTGCGACATGCGCGCGCCAACGCCGATACGGGTGATCATGATGCTTTTCCTTCTGTATACTAAGGGTCCAAACGCCCCTTTCAGGGTAGCAGGCATCTAGGCTCCAACCCCACCCCTGTAAAGGGGAATTCAGCGTTTGGCCCCTCAGCCCGCCCCAGCCCGCCCCGTATTCTGACGGCTCATCACGTTCCCGGAACGGCTTCTTTCTGATCTCAAATACTCTGGGGGTACGGGCGTAGCCCGAGGGGGCAAAGCCCCCTGCCCATTTCGGGATCGGCCCGGCAATGCCATTATCGGTGACAGAGTCCACCAGCCCATCAACAGAAAAGCCCGGACCGATCCGGTCCGGGCTTTCCCGTAGTCAGTTCAGAACAGGTGGCTTAGCCGACCAGTTCCAGACCTGCGAAGAAGTACGCGATTTCCACCGCTGCGGTTTCTGCCGCGTCCGAACCGTGGACCGAGTTTTCACCGATCGACAGGGCGAATTCCTTGCGGATGGTGCCTTCGGCGGCTTCGGCGGGGTTGGTTGCGCCCATCACTTCGCGGTTTTTCGCGATGGCGTCTTCGCCTTCCAGAACCTGCACAACGATCGGGGCCGATGCCATGAATTCGCACAGTTCATCATAGAAGGGGCGTTCGGCGTGGACCGCGTAGAAAACGCCAGCCTGAGCTTTGGTCAGGTGGATACGCTTTTGCGCGATGATACGCAGGCCAGCGGCTTCCAGCTTGGCGTTGATGGCGCCGGTCAGGTTACGCGCGGTGGCATCGGGTTTGATGATCGAGAAGGTACGCTGAATGGCCATTGGCTCACTCCTGTTCACATGTTGAATATCTGCGCCGCCTCTAACACGGGACCGGACAGGGATAAAGGGGCTTTGGCAAATGCGCGGGGGGCTTGTCAAACTGCCGCATTGTTATTCTGATTATTTTAGTCAGATTAACCACACCTTACCCGCCTGTCAAAGGACTGCGCCCTTGAAACGCCTGTTTGTCTTGCTATCCCTGCTTGCCAGCCCCGTGCTGGCGGATGATCCGCTGCCGCTGACATATGATCTGTTCGAAGCGGCCATTCCCCACACCGATATTGCCGAATGCCCGCCCGAACTGGCCGCGCCGGATCGGTTTTGCCGGGCGACATTGTATATGGATGCCTTTCATATCTTTGTCTTTCAGGACGAAGGCGATCAGCCGATGGTGGATTTCCTGAGCTATGACGCATCAAAAATCCATACGCTTCTGAAAACGCCGATCCCCGATTGACTTGGCCTTGGCGCTGGTCCACAGCACGGGAATGCTCAGGATCGACGACCTTTCTTATTCCATCGAAGGCCGCCCCATTTTCGACGGGGCCAGCGCCACCATTCCCACCGGCCACAAGGTTGGCCTGATCGGGCGCAACGGGGCCGGAAAGACCACCTTGTTCAAGCTGATCCGGGGTGATCTGCATCTGGATTCCGGGTCCATCCAATTGCCCGCACGGGCACGGATTGGCGGCGTCGCCCAAGAGGTGCCGGGAAACGAGGTATCGCTGCTGGATACCGTGCTGGCCGCCGATACCGAACGCGCGGCGCTGATGGCGGAATCCGAAACCGCCACCGATGCGGCACGGATTGCGGAAATTCAGACCCGACTGGCCGACATCGACGCATGGAGCGCCGAGGCGCGGGCCTCCTCGATCCTGCGGGGGTTGGGGTTCGATGCCGAAGAACAATTGATGCCATGCAGCGCCTTTTCGGGCGGCTGGCGGATGCGGGTGGCACTGGCGGCGGTGCTGTTTTCGCAACCCGATTATTTGCTGCTGGACGAACCGACCAACTATCTGGATCTGGAAGGCGCGTTGTGGCTGGAAAATTACCTGTCGAAATATCCGCATACGGTGATCATCATCAGCCACGACCGCGACCTGCTGAACCGGGCCGTGGGGGCGATCCTGCATTTGGAAAACCGCAAACTGACCTATTACAGCGGTCCCTATGATCAATTCGTGCGCCAGCGGGCCGAACAACGCGCCATTCAGGCCGCACAAGCCAAGAAACAAGAAGCGCGCCGCGCCCATCTGCAATCTTTCGTGGATCGGTTCAAGGCCAAGGCGACCAAGGCCAAACAGGCGCAATCACGCGTCAAGATGCTGGAAAAGATGGAAGTCATCCGCGCCCCCGAAGATGCGGCGCGGACAGTGTTCAGCTTTCCCGAACCTGAAGCCCTGTCCCCACCGATCATTGCCACCGAAGGCGTCGCAGTGGGCTATGACGGCACCGCGATCCTGAAACGGCTGAACCTGCGGATTGATCAGGACGACCGGATTGCCCTGCTGGGCAAAAACGGTCAGGGGAAATCCACGCTGGCCAAACTGCTGTCGGATCGTCTGCCCGCGATGGAGGGACGGATCAGCCGGTCCTCGAAGCTGCGGATCGGGTTCTTTGCCCAGCATCAGGTGGATGAACTGCGGATTGACGAAACACCGCTGCAACATCTACAACGGGAATTGCCGGATCAGCATCCCTCGAAATTGCGGGCGCGGTTGGCCGGGTTCGGGTTGATGGCCGAACAGGCCGAAACCGAGGTGGGTCGCCTATCCGGCGGGCAAAAGGCGCGGCTGTCGCTGTTGCTGGCCACCCTGCCCGCCCCGCATCTGCTGATCTTGGACGAACCGACCAACCACTTGGACATTGAAAGCCGCGAAGCGCTGATGGAGGCGCTGAATGCCTATTCCGGCGCGGTGATCCTAGTCAGCCACGATATGCATTTGCTGTCGATGGTAGCGGATCGGTTGTGGCTGGTCAAAGACGGGGCCGTGACCCCATTCGAGGATGATCTGGACGCCTATCGCAAGCTGTTGTTGCAATCGGACGCCCCAGCCAAACCCGTAACCGAAACCGCCCCCGCCGCCCCGAAACGCGCCAGCCGGGATCAAATCCTTGCGCTGCGGGCGGAGGTGCGCAAATGCGAAGAACGGGTCGAAAAGCTTTCTGAAATGGAAGAAAAGCTGCAAGAACGCCTGAACGATCCCGACCTGTTCACCACAAAAAAAGATCAGGCGGTCGCGCTGCAAAAGAAATATGCCGAATTGCAAGAGGCGATGGCGCGGGCTGAATCCCTGTGGATGGACGCGCTGGAAAAACTGGAAGCGGCGGAAAACCCGTAAAAACGCGCCCTTTGCGTTACAGGTGCCCGCACGCTAGGTTGCGAAAAAGCACTGGGATTTATCATGGATACTGCCTTTTTGATCACCGGGTTTGTGACGCTTTTTGTGATCATCGACCCGATCGGCCTGACGCCGCTGTTCGTGGCACTGACACAGGGCATGTCCTCAAAACGGCGCAGGATCATTGCCTTACGCGCCGTAGCTGTGGCGTTTTTCGTGCTAAGCCTGTTCACCCTGTTCGGCGAGGCCGTTCTGGGTTTCGTCGGGATTTCCATGCCCGCCTTTCGTATTGCAGGCGGGTTATTGCTGTTCCTGACCGCGCTGGACATGCTGTTTCAGCGCCGCAGCAAACGGCGCGAGGATCAGGCCGAAGAAGACGAACACCATGACGACCCGTCGGTTTTTCCGCTGGGCATTCCGCTGATTGCCGGGCCGGGCGCAATTGCCACGATGATCCTGCTGGCCGGACAACAACCCGGATTGCTGGGGCTGGGCATGGTTCTGGGTGTCATGATTGCGGTGCTGCTGATCGCGTTTCTGCTGTTCATGACGGCGGGCTGGATGGAACGCGCGCTTGGGAAAACCGGAATCAACGTGGTGACTCGGCTGCTGGGGATGCTGCTGTCGGCGCTGGCGGTGCAATTCGTGCTGGACGGTTTGCGGGCCTTCGGTCTGGCGAATTAAGGACGCCCCCCTATATCTGAACAAAGATAATCGCCAAGGGATCATCGGGCATGAGCAGTTGGGACATCGGGCGCGGCGCCTATTTGGTTTTGCTGCTGATTGCCGTGGTAGTGTGGTTTCTGGCGCAAAACCGTCAAACCCTGAACAAAACGCTGCAACAGGCCTTGGTCTGGGTGTTTCTGTTCATCGGTCTGATTGCCGCCGTGGGGCTGTGGGATGACATTCGCAGCACCGTCCGCCCCATGCAAGCCGTTCATGGAAATGGGAAAATCGAACTGCCGCGCGCGCCCAACGGACATTTTTACCTGACCGCGCAGGTAAACGGCACGCCGATCCGATTTGTCGTGGATACCGGGGCCACGGATATTGTGATCAGCAGCGATGACGCCAAGGCCGCCGGGATCGACACCCGCAATCTGGCCTTTGTCGGGGAAGCGATGACAGCCAACGGCACCGTGAAAACCGCTCCTGTGCGGCTGAAACAGGTCAGCGTCGGGCCGATTGACGATCATAACGTGCGGGCGTGGGTCAATGGCGGCCAAATGGACACATCGCTGATGGGCATGTCCTATCTTCAACGGTTTTCCAAGATCGAAATGACACCCCGCGCCTTGGTGCTGACGCGTTAGTCACAGCCTGCAAAATGTTATTTTTCGGCCTTTTTTTCCCAGCGCCCGGTTTCTTCGGACCAGTATTGTGCCGAACATCCCGCATCCGTCAGGGTTTTCCACTGCACCCGCGCCTGTTGCACGGCGTCCGGGTCGCCACCATCGAACAGGATGCAGACGCGTTCCATCGCCTGCACCTCTTGCGGGGAAACCTGTGCGCCGTCCACGCTCATCAGGCATTGGGGGTCATTGGCGGCGGCGGCAGTGGTCAGCAGGATGGGTTGCAGCGCATCATGCGGGCCACCGGCCAGACCGTGCGGCAAGAACCCATCATCCGGGCCAAGCCACAGCTTTTGATCCAGCCAGTCCAGCCGCCCCCGATCCGGGCCGCGCACCGCCACCTTCCACCCCGCTTTCAGCGACAGCCCCAACAGGGCCGGCAAGGCATCTTCCAGACGCCGATGTGTCAGGTGGTAAAAGAACGCGGCCCCCATGCGATCAGCTTTCGTAGCTATCCGCCACCAGACGGTTCAGCGCCAGAACGCCCCAGCCGGTCGCGCCCTTGGGGGCGTATTTGGTTTCCGCTTTGACGCTGGCGACCCCAGCAATGTCCAGATGAATCCACGGGGTTTCATCCTTGACGAACCGTTTCAGGAATTGCGCCGCAGTGATCGACCCGGCAGGACGCCCGCCCGAGTTTTTAATATCCGCGATCTGCGACTTGATCATATCGTCATAGGCCCGCCCCAGCGGCATCCGCCATGCGCCTTCGCCCTCGGCGGCAGCGGCTTTCAGGAAGGCGTTACAGATCGTGTCGTTGTTGGAAAACACCCCTGCATTTTCATGGCCCAGCCCCACGATGATGGCCCCGGTCAGGGTGGCAAGGTTAATCATGCCCGCCGGGTTGAACCGTTCCTGCGCATACCACAGCACATCGGCCAGCACCAAGCGGCCCTCGGCGTCGGTATTGATGACTTCGATCGTGTCCCCCTTCATCGAGGTAACAACATCGCCCGGACGGGTGGCCGTGCCCGAAGGCATATTTTCCACCAGCCCGACCAGACCGACGACATTGGCCTTGGCCTTGCGCAGGGCCAGCGTTTTCATCACGCCCGCCACGACGCCAGCGCCGCCCATATCCATGGTCATATCTTCCATACCACCCGCCGGTTTCAGCGAAATCCCGCCGGTGTCGAACACCACGCCCTTGCCGACCAACGCCAGCGGGGCCGCGTCTGCCGCGCCCCCCTGCCATTGCATCACAACCACCTTGGACGGGCTGGCGCTGCCTTGGCCCACGCAAAGCAGGCTGCCCATGCCCAGTTCGGCCAGTTTGTCTTCTTCCAGCACTTCGACCTGCACCCCCAGATCGCGCAGCGCTTCAAGCCGCAGGGCAAATTCCGTGGTGGTCAGGAAATTGGCAGGTTCCGAAACCAAATCGCGGGTGAAAAACACACCTTCGGCAGCGGCCAGCAGCGGCGCGGCCTTGGCGGTCATCGCTTCGGCCCCCGAACACATCACAGTCACGGGGTCCTGTGTATCCGCAGGTTTGCTTTTGCGGGCGCTGAACGCATAGGCCCGTAGGGCAACGCCCAGTGCAAGCTCTTCTACGCGTTGCAGATTTCCGGCCAGAACCAGCAATTTCCCGGTGCCTTTGGCACGGGCCAGCGCGGCGCCAGCCTTGCGCACGGTTTCCACGTCGGCCCGATGGCCCAGTTTCGCCACGCACAGCCCCTCGGCAGCCAACCCGACAGGCCAGCCCAGCATCGCCACGTCACCCGGCTTCAGCTTTTCAAACGCATCGGATTCCACATACCGCTTCAGTGCACCCTTGCTGAGTTTGTTGATCCGGGCAGCGGCGGGGTTCATCCGGCCTTCGGCTCCGATCACAACGGCCACCCGGCCTTCGGCGGTGGCGATCTGATCCAGATCGGTTTCGGTGAACTGGATGGAAACGGGTGTGGTCATCTGGGCCTCCTTGCCTGCTTTACCCCGAGTCCTAGCGCGACCTTGCCACCTTGACCAGATAGCAGTTTTCCCCCGGCGCAGCTTGGGGTAACACAGGACACAATATTTGGTTCCCGGGGGGTATCTTGGCCAGATTCGACAGATATATGCTGTCCCAGTTGATGGTCCTGTTTGGATTCTTTTCGCTGGTGCTGGTGTCCGTGTACTGGATCAACCGGGCAGTACGACTGTTTGACAAGCTGATTGGCGACGGCCAGTCGGCCTTTGTGTTTCTGGAATTCACCGCCCTGACCCTGCCAAATGTGATCCGGCTGGTGCTTCCGATGGCCGCATTCGCAGCGTCGGTTTATGTGACCAACCGGCTGAGCAGTGAATCTGAATTGGTCGTCATGCAGGCCACAGGATACAGCCCGTGGCGGTTGGCGCGGCCCGTGGCGATTTACGGGTTGATCGTGGGGCTGATGATGTCAGTTCTGACGCATTTTCTGGTTCCCGCCAGCCTGTTTCAGATGCAACAGCGCGAGGCGGAAATCGCCGAAAACGTCACAGCCAAACTGCTGACAGAAGGCACGTTCCTGCACCCCACAGATGGCGTGACCTTTTTCATCCGCAAGATTTCACCCGAAGGCGCGCTGGAAGATGTGTTCCTGTCCGACCGCCGTCAGGACGACCGCGCACAGACTTATACCGCCACCCGCGCGTATCTGGTGAACGAGGACGGCACGGTAAAATTAGTGATGCTGGACGGGATGGCACAAAGCTTCACCCGCGATGGCAATCGGCTGTTCACCACCCATTTTGCCGATTTTTCCTATGACATTACCAACCTGATCCGTAAAACCGCAGCCCAGACGCGCGGTGTTCGGCATACGGGAACGCTGGAAATGTTGTTGCACCCCGATCAGATAGCCGCGGAAACCGGCGAAACCGTGGGCCGCGTCACAGAAGAGGCACACGGACGGATCAATCAGGCTCTTCAATGTCTGGCGGCGGCGCTGATCGGATTTGCAACGCTGCTGATTGGTAGTTTTTCACGGTTCGGCGTCTGGCGTCAGATCGTTGCGGCGCTGGTGCTGCTGGTGTTGGTCAAGCTGTTCGAGGGCTTGGGCGCAGACACTGTACAAGCCGACCCGCACATGTGGCCTGCGGCCTATGCCTCGTCAGTGACAGGGGTGTTGATCGCGGTTGCGCTGCTGGGCTGGGCCGGACGCGCCCGACGCCCCGCCCCCCTGCCCGAGGTACAGACATGACGCTGTATTTCTATTTCGCCCGCAAATTCGCCACGATCTTTCTGGGCATTCTTGGCGTGTTTTTCCTGCTGATGGCGATGATTGATCTGGTCGAACAGATCGGACGGTTTTCCGCGCTGGGGGTGGCACTGCCGCAGATTTTAGAACTGACACTGCTGAACACCCCGCAGGCGATTTACAACATTCTGCCGCTTGTGATGATTCTGGCGACGATCACGCTGTTTCTGGGTCTGGCGCGGTCGTCGGAACTGGTGGTCGCGCGGGCTGCGGGGCGGTCAGCGTTACGCAGCCTTATGGCACCGATGGCGGTGGCAATATTGATTGGTGTTCTGGCCGTGGCCATGTTCAACCCGATCGTGGCTGCCACCTCGAAACGCTATAACGAACTGTACGAGAGCTACAAAAACGAAGGGGCTGACGTGTTGTCGATCAGCGCCGAAGGGCTGTGGCTACGCCAAGGCGGCAGCGAAGGCCAAACCGTGATCCGCGCCGCCAGCGCCAATACCGATGGCACGACGCTGTATGACGTAACCTTTTTGTCCTACGCCCCCGAAGGCGGACCGATCCGCCGCATTCAGGCCGACAGCGCGACGCTGATCAAAGGCGCGTGGGAATTGACCCATGCAAAAGTTTGGCCGTTAACGGCGGGCCTGAACCCCGAAGCGGGGGCCAAAACGCATGACACGATGACGCTGCCCTCAAGCCTGACACAGGACCGCATTCGCGACAGTTTCGGCACCCCCGGCGTGATTTCCGTTTGGGATTTGCCGCACTATATTCAGCAATTGCAGGAGGCCGGATTTTCGGCGCGGCGGCATTCCGTTTGGCTGCAAATGGAACTGGCACGACCGCTGTTCCTGATGGCGATGGTGTTGATTGCTTCGGCTTTTACCATGCGGCACACACGGTTCGGGCATACCGGGATTGCAGTCTTGGCTGCGATCATGTTGGGCTTCAGCCTGTACTATATCCGTAATTTCGCGCAGATTTTAGGGGAGAACGGCCAGATTCCCGTAATGCTGGCTGCATGGGCGCCGCCTGTGGCTTCTGTCCTATTGGCGTTGGGTCTGCTTCTGCATATGGAGGACGGATGACACGCCGTTTCGCCCCCTATCTGCTGTCTGCCGCGCTGGTGCTGGCTGCCCCGGTGCTGCCCGGCCATGCGCAGGGCGTGGAAAAAGACGCCCCGCCGCCGCCTGCGGTTCTGGTGGCCGATAGCTTGCGGGTGGATGGGCGCGACCGGCTGGTTGCATCCGGCAATGTCGAAGTCATGTATGACGATGTGCGAATGAAAGCCGCCCGTGTCGAATATGACCGCAAAACCGAAAAGCTGTTGATCGAAGGGCCGATCACGCTGACACAGGGCGACAGCACGATCATTCTGGCCGGATCGGGCGAATTGGACAGTAAGCTGGAAAACGGCATCCTGCGCGGGGCGCGGATGATCATGGACCGGCAGGTGCAATTGGCCGCCAATCAGATTGACCGCGTGGGCGGGCGCTATACCCAGCTTTACAAGGTGGCGGCGACATCTTGTCAGGTGTGCAATTCGGATCAGCCCCCGGTCTGGCAAATCCGGGCAGAACGCACGATTCACGATCAGCAGGAACGCCAGCTTTATTTTGAAAATGCACAGTTGCGGCTGATGGATGTGCCCGTGATGTGGCTGCCCCGGATGCGTCTGCCAGACCCAACGCTGGCCCGCGCCACCGGGTTTCTGATCCCGTCGCTGAAGCAAAGTTCTGAACTGGGATTGGGGATAAAGATCCCTTATTTCATCAAGATGGGCGATGACAAGGATCTGACGCTGACACCCTATGCCTCGGCTGAAACCAGCACGCTGGAATGGCGCTATCGGCAGGCATTCCGCACCGGACGGATCGAGTTTGAAGGCGCAATGTCAAAGGACACGCTGCAACCGGGCGATTGGCGCGGCTATGTCTTCGGCAGTGGTTTGTTCAATCTGGCGGATGATTACAAACTGTCCTTCGGGGTCGAGGCCGTGACGGACCGCGCCTATCTGCTGGATTACGATTATTCCGACAAAGACCGCCTGAAAAGCGAGGTGGCGCTGACCCGCACCAAGCGCGACGATTATCGTCGGCTGGCACTGGTGTCATTCCAAACCCTGCGCGAAAGCGAGGATAACTCCACCATCCCCACCATCATCGGGGATGCTGTGTATGAACGGCGATTTTTCCCGGCGCATATGGGCGGGGAATTGCGGATGAATTTCGCTACCCACGCCCATTACCGCTATTCCGATATTGCTACGGACGGGCCGGACAGCGACATCTGGGGCGATGGGCGCGATGTCAGCCGGGCCGAAGCGGCGGCAATGTGGCTGCGGGGCTGGACCTTTGGCCCCGGTATTCGGGCGCAGTTTACCGCCGGGGCGTCCGTCGATGCCTACACGATCCGGCAGGATGCCTCGGTTGCGGTGGATAATGAAATTCTGGTGACGCCGCAAACCGCACTGACGCTGCGCTGGCCTTGGGTAAAACTGTCGCCCGGCGGGGCCGTGCATGTGGTGGAACCCGTGCTGATGATGGGCTGGGTTGGCGGCGATGGGTTAAACATCCCCAATGATGAAAGCACCCGCGTAGAATTCGACGAGGGCAACCTGCTGGCGCTGTCGCATTTCCCGGCCCCGGATCGGCGTGAACGCGGGGCGACGGCGGCGCTTGGGGTGAACTGGTCGCGGACCGCCGCGAATGGCTGGAACACGATGCTGACGTTGGGGCAGGTGTATCGCGAGGACGATACATCTGATTTTTCAGTCACGTCGGGCCTGTCCGGGATGACATCGGATGTGTTGGTCGCCGCGCAATTCCGCACCGCCAAGGGGCTGGGCCTGACCGCCCGCACCCTGCTGGGCGGCAATATGGAAGTCCACAAAGCCGAAGCCCGCGCCAGTTGGCTGACCCCAAATTCCGGCTTTGGCCTGTCCTATGTCTGGTTGGGGGCCGATCCTGACGAAGACCGCAGCGACACCGTTTCCGAATGGTCGCTGGATGGGTATCATCGACTGTCTCGGCATTGGTCCGGGACGGCGAACTGGCGCTATGACGTCGCAGACCGCCGCGCCACCGAGGCCAGCCTTGGCCTGCGCTATATGAATGAATGTATCGAGCTGAATCTGAGCCTCTCGCGTCGCTTCACCTCATCGACTATCGTTGAACCATCGACGAATTTCGGGTTTACCGTGGGGTTACGGGGGTTCAGCGCCCAAAGTGAAGATCGCAGCTATGCCCGCACTTGCAGGAACTAAAGAATGAAAACACTGACCATGCACCGGATTTTTCTGGCTTTCGCCGCCCTTGGCCTGCTGTTGACTGCCCCCCTGCCCGTCCAGGCAAAGGGGTTGTTCAGCCCCGCGATCCGGGTCAATGACCGCGCAATCACCAATTATGAAATCGAACAGCGTATCCTGCTGATGCAGGCGTTGAACGCGCCCGGTGATCTGGAAAAAGAAGCCCGCAAACAACTGATCGAAGAACGGCTGAAACTGGATGCCGCCGTAGCTGTCGGGATTAAAGTCACCGAAGAAATGATCACCGAAGGCACCAAGGAATTCGCCGGGCGTGCCAAGCTGGAAACCGAAAAGTTCTTTGAATATCTGGCATCGCGCGATGTGGCCCGGCAGACATTCGAGGATTTCCTGTTCGCCGGTCTGGCATGGCGCGAGGTTGTGCGCGCACGGTTTGCAGGTCGGGCAGCGGTGACGGATGCTGACATTGACAAAGCCTTGCGGGCACTGAACTCTGGCACATCTGCCCAAGTCTTAATTTCGGAAATCTTTATCCCCGCCCCACAGGGCCGCGAGGCCGAGGCGCTGGAACTGGCAACCGAACTGGCGCAGGATCAAACGCTGGACGGGTTCGCAGCGAATGCCCGCCGTTTTTCGGCGGCCCCCACCCGCGATCAGGGCGGGCGCGTGGGCTGGATGCCCATCACCAAACTACCGCCACAGTTGCGCCCTGTCATTCTGGCGCTGAAACCCGGCGAAGTAACCCAACCGCTGCCCCTGCAAGGGGCCGTAGCCCTGTTTCAATTGCGGTCACTTGCGGAATCGGATTACCGCGCACCGGAAATTTCCGCGATCGAATATGCCACCTATCTGATCCCCGGCGGTCGCACCCCCGAGGCGCTGGCACAGGCACAAAACATCATCAACGACACGGATACCTGCGACGACCTGTATGGCCATGCCAAGGGGCAGCCGCCGGAAAACCTGACCGTGACCACGCAGAAACCGGGCGAAATCCCGCGCGACATTGCGATTGAACTGTCAAAGCTGGACAAGGGCGAATTTTCCACCCTGCTGACCCGCAACAACGGCCAAACGCTGATGCTGCTGATGATGTGTGGCCGCACCCCGGCGCTGACGCAGGATGCCAGCCGCGAAGAACTGGCAGCGCAATTGCGCAACCGCCGGATCGAGGCGCTGGCCAATGGCTATTTGGAACAGATGCGCGCTGACGCCCGGATCGTCGAGGAATGAGCCTGCCCATCGCGCTGTCCTGCGGAGAACCGGCAGGTGTTGGCCCTGAAATTGCGGCGACCGCTTGGGCCGCGTTGCGTGACAGCCTGCCGTTTTTCTATATCGGTGATCCGCACCACCTGCCGCGCGGCACCGCCATCGTGGAAATAAACGACCCCGCCGACACGTCCGAAGCCGCGAAATCCGGGCTTCCGGTGCTGGTTCATCCCTTTGCCGCGCCAGCGGTGCCGGGGCAGCCAGACCCCACCAATGCGCAAGGCGTGATTGATGTCATCGCGCGGGGCGTCGATCTGGTCATGCAGGGGCGTGCCGCAGCGCTGACAACCGCGCCGATCCACAAAAAGGCGCTGAAGGACGGCGCTGGCTTTGGCTATCCGGGGCATACCGAATATCTGGCCGCGCTGGGTGGGGTGGATCGTGTCGTGATGATGCTGGCCTGCCCGCAACTGCGTGTGGTGCCAACCACGATCCACGAAGCCATCGCCGATGTGCCTGCCCTGCTAACCGCCGATCTGTTGGAGCAAACGATCCGGATCACCCATGCCGCGCTGATCCGCGATTTCGGTCTGGCGGCACCGCGTCTGGCGGTGGCAGGGTTGAACCCCCACGCAGGCGAAGGCGGTGCAATGGGGACCGAGGAAATCACCCTGATCACCCCGGTTCTGGATCAACTGCGGGCCGAAGGGCTGGCGATTGCCGGGCCGCTGTCTGCCGATACGATGTTCCATGCCACCGCCCGCGCCCGCTATGACGCGGCCATCTGCATGTATCATGATCAGGCGCTGATCCCGATCAAGACGTTGGATTTCGCCGGGGGCGTCAATGTCACGCTGGGCCTGCCGTTTATCCGCACCTCGCCCGATCACGGCACCGCGTTCGATATTGCCGGGCAAGGCATCGCAGACGCCAATTCCCTGATCGAGGCGCTGAAACTGGCCCGCCAGATGGCCGACGCAAGAAAGGCCACCGCATGAGCGGCATTGATACCCTCCCCCCCCTGCGGCAGGTCATCGACGATCACGGGATCGCGGCGAAAAAATCGCTGGGGCAGAATTTCCTGCTGGATTTGAACCTGACCGCCAAAATCGCACGGCTGGCGGGGGATTTGTCGCAATGCGATGTGCTGGAAATCGGCCCCGGCCCCGGCGGGCTGACCCGTGGGCTGCTGGCCGAAGGCGCGCGGCGGGTTCTGGCGATTGAAAAGGACAGCCGGTGTATGCCCGCACTGGCGGAAATCGCCGACGCCTATCCCGGCAAGCTGGAAGTGATCAATGGTGACGCGCTGGATGTGGACCCGTTGGCCCATCTGACGCCCCCCATCCGCATTGCCGCCAACCTACCCTATAACGTAGGGACGGAATTGCTGATCCGCTGGCTGACACCGCAGGAATGGCCGCCGTTCTGGTCATCGCTGACGCTGATGTTCCAGAAAGAGGTGGCGGAACGCATCGTCGCGCAACCGGGATCAAAAGCATACGGACGGCTGGCCCTGCTGGCGCAATGGCGCACGGATGCGCGGATCGTGCTGCACCTGCCCCCCGAGGCCTTCAGCCCCCCGCCCAAGGTGCATTCGGCAGTGGTGCATCTGACCGCCCTGCCCGAACCGAAATATCCGGCTGATCCAAAGAAGCTGGAACAAGTGGTGGCCCGCGCCTTCAATCAGCGCCGCAAGATGCTGCGCGCTGCGCTCAAAGGCATGGCCCCGGATATCGAGGACCGCCTGCTTGCCTCGGGCATTCAGCCCACGGACCGGGCGGAAACGGTATCCTTGGAACAGTTTTGCGCGCTGTCGCGGAACCTCAGCGCGGGCTGATCCCCACCCCCACAAGCCCCCCACAGCAAAAAACGCGGACCATTTGGCCCGCGTTTTTGTTTTATTCTGCCGCTTCAGGGGTCTGCGGCGGCTCTGGCTCTGCCGCAGGTTCCTTATCAGCGTCCTTATCAGTGGTCTTCTTGGCCCGCGGTTTGCGCGGCGTAGAAGTACGCGTGCGCTTCGGCTTGGGCTTTTCTTCGCCATTGTCAGACTTGTCTGCCTTGGGGGCATCATCCACAACGGGTTTGCTTTCAGCCTGGTTTTCCGGCGTTTCCACCAGACCCGAATCGTCATCCCCCCCCAGATCGACAACATCCGCCTGACCACCGGCCGCAGCAACAGGCTGCTGGGCCTCTGGTTTGTCGTCGGCCTTCGCTCCGGTCTCGGACTCGCGGTCCTGACGCGCGGCGCGTTCACGGTCACGCTCGGCCTGACGTTCACGGTTCTGACGCTCTTGCTCCTCGCGGCGCGCATCCTGTTCACGCTGCGCTTCGGACAACATGCGCAGGTAATGTTCGGCATGTTGCTGAAAATTTTCAGTCGCAACCCGATCATTGCCCAACTGTGCATCACGGGCCAGTTGGTTATATTTATCAATAATTTGCTGCGGCGTACCGCGCACTTTGCCCTCGGGACCGTTGCTGTCAAAGACTCGGTTGACAATATTGCCAACGGACCTGTTGTTATTGCGGTTCGATTTTGACCGCGAGCGGCTTTTCGAAGATCTCATATTCCTGCTGTCCAGCCTTCACATCATCAATGCGTTGCACCCGTTTCGCGCCTCTTGCGCTCTGAACACCTGACGGGATCACAACAATTTTGGCTTGGCGTCATCCGGGACCGCACGATAGCATCCACCGGATCGACACGCCCTGACTAATGCCTAAGAGGGGCCGATGACAAGTGAAATCACAGTAATTTCACGGGGAAAAGATAAAATTTTCATTTCTTTCGTGGCTTTTCAGCCGCGTTTTGCCGAAACAACCCGGTCGCGCCCGTCCAGATCGGGTAAAACCTGTACATGTTGCCAGCCATTCGCCTGAAACAGGGCCGCGACATCCGGCCCCTGTTTCCAGCCGATTTCCACCAGCACCCGGCCCCCGGCGGTCAAATATGTCGCAGCCTGAGCCGCAATTATCCGATAAGGTGCCAAACCATCGCCCCCCGGCGTCAGCGCCATATGCGGATCATGGTCCCGTACCTCGGGCGACAAATCGGCCATTTCCGCATCGGAAATATAGGGCGGGTTCGATACGATCAGATCAAAACTGCCCTGCACGCCATCGAACCAATCCGCACGCACCAGCGTCAGCCGATCCGTGACCCCCAAATCCTGCGCATTGCCCTGTGCCACCGCCAGCGCCGCATCGCTCAGGTCCGTGGCCACGCCCTGCGCGTGCGGCCATTCCGCCAGCAAGGTCACAGCAATACAACCGCTGCCTGTTCCCAGATCCAGCACCCGCGCAGGCGCAGGCGCATCCAGTGCCGCGGCAATCAGGGTTTCCGTTTCCGGGCGCGGGTCCAGCACATCGCCGGTCACATAAAACACTCGCCCCCAGAATTGTCGCTGCCCGGTGATCTTTGACACCGGCACATGGGCCATCCGCTGCGATACCGCCGCACGGAACCGCGCCACCGCCGCATCCGGCACCGGGTCGCTGCCCATCAACACCAGCCGATCCCGCGACACCCCCATAGCAAAGGCCAACAAATGCCGGGCATCGCCCGCATCAATCCCGGCCTCGGCCAACTGGGCCGCGCCATCGCGCAACACCTGCACAACTGTCGGGGTCATGTGTCCATCTCGGCCAGCAGCGCGGCCTGATGCTCGGCAATCAGCGCGTCGATGATTTCGTCCAGATCGCCCTGCATGATCTGATCCAGCTTATACAGCGTCAGATTGATCCGGTGATCGGTCATCCGGCCTTGGGGGAAATTATAGGTGCGAATCCGTTCGCTGCGATCCCCAGACCCGACCTGAGATTTCCGGCTGGCGGCGCGTTCGTCATGCGCCCGCTGGCGTTCCATGTCATACAGCCGGGTTTTCAACACCTGCATCGCGATTTCCCGGTTCCGGTGCTGGGATTTTTCGGAACTGGTGACAACGATCCCGCTGGGAATATGGGT
The DNA here is from genome assembly GCF_900182725.1 of Thalassovita litoralis. Lineage (GTDB taxonomy): Bacteria > Pseudomonadota > Alphaproteobacteria > Rhodobacterales > Rhodobacteraceae > Thalassobius > Thalassobius litoralis. Next base: position 19,249 of record NZ_FXTO01000029.1, on the reverse strand, counting down.
GATCCGCACCGCTGAATCCGTGGTGTTCACATGCTGCCCCCCCGCCCCCGAGGATCGCATCGTATCAATCCGCAAATCATTGGGATCAATGTGAATATCCACATCTTCGGCCTCGGGCAGAACGGCCACCGTCGCCGCCGAGGTATGAATACGCCCGCCGCTTTCGGTTTCCGGCACGCGCTGCACGCGATGCACACCGCTTTCATATTTCAGGCGGGCGAACACGCCCTCGCCCTTCACATGGGCCACAACTTCCTTGATGCCGCCCAATTCGGTTTCCTGATATTCGATGATCTGAAACGACCAGCCCCGCGTTTCCGCATAACGCTGATACATCCGCAACAAATCGCCCGCAAACAGCGCGGCTTCGTCCCCCCCCGTGCCGGGACGGATTTCGATCATCGCCGGGCGGGCGTCGGCAGCATCCTTGGGCAACAGCGCCAGTTGCAGCGCCTTTTCCACCTCGGGCAGGCGCGCCTTCAGGTCTGGCAATTCATCCTCGGCCAGCGCCTTCATTTCCGGGTCGACCAGCATCAATTCGGCCTCGGCAATATCGTCGATCAACTGGCGATATGCGGCAACCTGTTCGACCACAGGGCGCAATTCGGCATATTCGCGCCCAAGCGCAGCAATATCCCCGCCCCCCTCGGACATCTTGGCCTCAAGGAACTGGAACCGTTGGGTGATCTGGATAAGCCGGTCAATGGAAATCATGCGCTGTTCCTGTCCTATCGCCGGGATTTGGTCAAGGGGCGCAAACAACGGGGCGGCGAACGATGCTGCTTACGCTTGCCCCCCGCCGTCCACCAACGCCGCAAGCCACCCTTCGACCCGCGCCCGGTTGACCCCAAAATCTGACCGCCCAAACCGCAGCCGCCCATAGATCACCAGCACGTCCTTGCGCAGCTCGACCGTGGTATAATCGGGAAAGCCCCAAACCGCGCTACGCGTGATATAGGTCACGCGCCCATCAGCAACGGACCCCGCCAAAACACGGGTCCGGGCCGTGGCACGGATGATCGCATCCAGCCGAACGAACGCCTGCCGATCCCCCATCAATACGCGCCGCACCCCACCGGGAAAATCCGCATCCTGTTGCCCATCAACCGCCACATGCCACCGCACCGGATCGCTGGGGGCCAGTCGCACCCAACCCGCCAATCCGATCACTGCCAAAAGCGCCACACCCAAAATCTTCACGCGCCTGTGCCTTCTTTCTGATCCCAAATACTCCCGCCGGAAGCTCGGAAAATTCCCAATTTTCCGATCAATTTCACCCCTGCCGCCGGGTCCAGCCCCACAGGCAGATCAGCTCCATCGCCACATGCGCCCCGGCCACAGCAGTCGCCCCAGTGGTGTCATAGGGCGGAGACACTTCGACCACATCGCCCCCCACCAGATTGATCCCTGCCAGATCACGCAGGATAATCGCCGCCTGCCCGCTGGACAGACCGCCCCAAACCGGGGTGCCCGTGCCGGGGGCAAAGGCCGGGTCCAGCGCGTCAATGTCAAAGGTCAGATAAGTCTGGTGATCGCCTACGATCTGCTTCACACGCCGGGCCACCTCGGCCGAGCCTGCCTCGTGTACCGTGCGGGCGTCGATATAATTCATACCGCAATAATCATCGCATTCCGTGCGAATGCCGATCTGCACGGATCGGGACGGGTCCACCAGCCCCAGCTTCACCGCCTTGTACATGAAGGTACCGTGGTCGATCCGGTCCATATCATCATCTGCCCACAGGTCCGAATGCGCATCGAACTGGATAACGCTGAGCGGACCATATTTTTCAGCATAGGCCCGCAGGATCGGCAGGGTGATGAAATGGTCGCCCCCCAGCGTCACAGTCCCAACGCCCCCCGCCAGCAAGGTGCGGAAATGCTCCTGAATGGCGGCGGGCGTGCTGCTGGTATTGGCGTAATCAAAAGCCAGATCGCCATAATCAATGACCGCGAATTCCCCCAGCGGATCGAACCCCCAGCCATAGGGCGGGTCATAGGGTTGCAGGGTGCTGGCCTCGCGGATCGCGCGCGGTCCCATGCGGGTGCCAGTCCGGTTTGTCACCGCCTGATCGAACGGCACCCCGGTCACGGCCAGATCCACGCCGGTCAGATCCTTGGTATATTTGCGGCGCAGGAACGAGGTTGCCCCGGCAAAGGCGTTTTCATAGCTCAGCCCCCGCAGATCGGACCGCGTGAACGCCATGTCGATCTGTTTTTTCGCGTCTTCCAGTGCCATTCCGGCCCCCTTTGAAAAATTTGATCAAATCTAACCGAAGCACATCCCGCGTCAAGCCATCACAGCGGCAGCGCGGTTTCCACCACCCGCGCAAAGAACGACGCCCCGACCGGCGCGATCCTGTCGTTGAAATTGAACCCCGGCTGGTGCAGCCCCGCCCCCGGCCCTGCCCCCAGGAATAGATAGGCACCGGGCCGCGCGTTCAGCATATAGGAAAAATCCTCGGCCCCCATTTCGCGCGGATAATCGTCCACCACGTTATCGGCCCCGGCCACATTGCGGGCGACCGTGGCGGCAAAGGCGGTTTTGTCCGCATCGTTCACCGTGGCGGGATACCAGACCTCGTAATTCAGGTCGGCGGTGACACCATAGGCCGGTCCCATACCGCTGACAATTTCCTGCATCCGGGCCATCACCATTTTCTGAACTTCAGGATCAAAGGTGCGCACCGTACCATTGATATAGGCGGTTTCGGGAATAATGTTTTCCGCGCTGCCAGTGTGAATTTGCGTGACCGAGATCACCAGATCGTCCAGCGCATAATGGTTGCGGCTGCTGATGGTCTGGATCGCCTGCACGATCCCCACCGCCGCCACCACCGGATCGCGGCTGTCATGCGGCATCGCCCCGTGGCCGCCCACGCCCTTGATATGGATATGGAACGTGTCCACCGCCGCCATGATCGGGCCGGGGGTGGTGAAAAAATGCCCCTCGGCAAAGCCGGGCGCGTTGTGCAGGGCATAGACCTGTTCAATGTCGAAACGGTCCATAATGCCTTCTTCGACCATCACGCCGCCACCGCCGCCATTTTCTTCGGCAGGTTGGAAAATCAGCGCCACGCGCCCCGCGAAATTGCGGGTTTCCGACAGGTATTTCGCCGCGCCCAGCAACATCGTCGTATGCCCGTCATGGCCGCAGGCGTGCATCACACCATCATTGACCGAGGCATAGTCGGCCCCGGTTTCTTCTACGATGGGCAGCGCGTCCATATCCGCCCGCAGCCCCACCGTTGGCCCGTCTTTTTGCCCGTTGATGATGGCCACAATGCCCGTGGTTGCGATGCCGGTGTGAATTTCATCCACGCCAAATTCGCGCAGCCGCGCCGCCACGAAATCCGCCGTTTCATGCAGATCGAACCCCAGTTCCGGGTGCTGGTGCAGGTGCTGCCGCCATGTCGCCATTTCCTCGGACAGACCGGCGATACGATTGAGGACGGGCATGGGTGGACTCCTTTGGGCCAAAACGTCAGTCTTCCACTCAATCGCAATAACGGAGCCGCCGCAATGCCCGATGACAGCCTGATCCATAACCCCACCGGCGGAATGCCGCGCCTGCTGGAAATCATGCGCCGCCTGCGTGATCCGCAGACTGGTTGCCCGTGGGATATCGAACAGGATTTCGCCACCATCGCCCCCTACACGATCGAAGAAGCCTATGAGGTCGCCGATGCGATCGAACGCGAAGCATGGGATGAATTGAAGGGCGAACTGGGCGATTTGCTGTTCCAGTCAGTGTTCCATGCCCAAATGGCGGCGGAACGCGGGCTGTTTACCTTTGATCAGGTGGCCGACACCATGTCGGATAAGATGGTCGCCCGGCATCCGCATGTGTTCGGCAACGAATCCCGTGACAAATCCGCCGAACAGCAAACGCAGGACTGGGAAGCCATCAAGGCGCAGGAACGCGCCAGCAAGGCACAGCAAGGCACGCTGGACGGGGTCGCCGTGGGGCTGCCCGCCCTGTTGCGGGCGTATAAGCTGCAAAAACGCGCCGCGCGGGTGGGATTCGACTGGCCTGCCATCGACAATGTGATTGACAAAATCGCCGAAGAAGCCGCCGAACTGAAAGAGGCCCGCGACACCCTGACCCAGACCGAGGTGGAAGAGGAATTTGGCGATCTGCTGTTCGTCATGGCCAATCTGGGCCGTCATCTGGGTATCGAACCCGAGGCCGCTTTGCGGGCTGCAAATGCCAAGTTTATCAAACGCTTTCAGGGGGTCGAAGCCAAGCTGGCCGAACGTGGCAAACGCCCCGAAGAATCCGATCTGGAAGAAATGGATGCGCTTTGGGATGCGGTAAAACTGGAACAGCGGGCAACCGCCACAAAAGGGTGATTCAAATAATCAGGTATTGACCCGACTGTTTTAGTCAGATTAAAGCCTGCTCGCATATACGCACCATCCCAAGGGGAAACCTAAATGCTCGTATCGCCGAAATCCGTATTTGCCGGGGCGCTGGCCGCCCTGATTGCAGCGCCAGCACTGGCCGCCGATGTGAACCTGTATTCCTACCGCCAGCCCGAACTGCTGAAGCCGCTGACCGATGCTTTCACCGAAGAAACCGGCATTAACGTCAATGTCGCGTATCTGAACAAAGGTATGGTGGAACGCCTGAACGCCGAAGGCAAACGCAGCCCCGCCGATCTGGTGCTGACCGTGGATATTTCCCGCCTGTCCGCCGTGGTCGACGCTGGGCTGACCCAGCCTGTGCATTCCGATGTGCTGGCCGCGAATGTCCCTGCGGCTTTCCATGACCCCGAAGGCCACTGGTGGGGTCTGACCACCCGCGCCCGCGTGGTTTATGCCAGCAAGGACCGCATCAAACCCGGCGAAGTCACCACCTATGAGGATTTGGCCGATCCGAAATGGAAGGGGCGCATCTGCACCCGGTCCGGCACCCATGCCTATAACGTGGCGCTGACCGCCGCCTATCTGCACCACCACGGCGAAGAGGCCACAAAAACATGGCTGGAAGGCGTCAAAGCCAATCTGGCCCGCAAACCGCAGGGCAACGACCGTGCGCAGGTCAAGGCAATCTGGGCCGGGGAATGCGACATCGCCATCGGCAACACCTATTACATGGGTGAAATGCTGGAAGACCCCGAACAAAAAGAATGGGCGGAAAGCGTGAACATCGTTTTCCCGGTCTTTGAAAACGGTGGCGCGCATGTGAATATTTCCGGCGTGGCCATGACGAAATACGCCCCCAACAAGGAAAACGCGCTGAAGCTGATGGAATTCCTGTCCTCGCCCAAAGCGCAGAAAATCTATGCCGAGGCAAACCACGAATACCCGATTGCCCCCGGATCGGAACCCGGTGATCTGGTGAAAAGCTGGGGCAGCTTCACTGCGGACAGCGTGAACCTGATGGATTTGGCCAAACTGCGCCCCGCTGCGCTGAAACTGACCGAAACGGTGGATTTCGACGGCTAATCTGATTGGGATATGTGAATGAGGGCGGGTCCGGTAACGGGTCCGCCCTTTTCATTGGTGATCGCCTGCGGCGGGCGGGTTGGGGGCTTTGCCCCCCTGCGCTGCGCGCATTCCCCCCAGGATATTTTCCCCAAGAAAGAACCAATGCAGCACTGGTTCGGGTTTGGTTGGGATATGGACTTTGGCGGGCAGAGGCGGCAGGGTCGGCGCCAGAGCAGGAGCGATAAGATGCAGAAACACAGGATCATCATCGACACCGACCCCGGACAGGATGATGCCGTAGCCATTCTTCTGGCGCTGGCCAGCCCCGAAGAGATCGAGGTTCTGGGCATCACCGCCGTGGCCGGGAACGTGCCCTTGGCCTTGACGGAGCTGAATGCGCGGAAGATTTGCGAACTGGCCGGGCGTCCCGATATAAAGGTCTTTGCCGGATGCGACCGTCCATTGGGGCGGGACCTGGTTACGGCGGAACATGTGCATGGCAAAACCGGGCTGGACGGGCCGGTATTGCCCGACCCTGAAATGCCGCTACAGACCGCGCACGCGGTGGATTTCATCATCGACACGATCCGCGCCGAACCCGCCGGGTCAGTAACGCTGTGCCCGCTGGGACCGTTGACCAATATCGCCTTGGCCTTTGAAAAAGCGCCCGACATCGTGACCCGGCTGCGGGAAATCGTGCTGATGGGTGGGGCCTATTTCGAGGTGGGCAACATCACCCCAGCCGCCGAATTCAATATCTATGTCGACCCGCAAGCCGCGAGGATCGTGTTCGGATCGGGCGTGAAACTGACCGTGATGCCGCTGGATGTCACCCACAAGGCACTGGTCACACAGGCCCGCAACGATGCATTCCGTGCGCTGAACACCCGCGTGGGCGAGGCCGTGGCCCAAATGACCGAATTTTTCGAACGCTATGACAAGGAAAAATACGGCAGTCTGGGCGCACCACTGCACGACCCCTGTGTGACGGCCTATCTGATCCGGCCCGATTTATTCACGGGCCGCCATATCAACGTGGAAATCGAAACCCGGTCAGAGCTGACCCTGGGCATGACCGTGGCCGACTGGTGGCGCGTCAGCGACCGCAAGCCCAACGCGATGTTCATGGGCGGGGTCGATGCGGATGGGTTCTTTGCCCTGCTGACAGAACGGCTGGCGCTGCTATGACAGCCCTGCATCTGGCCCGCCCCGAGGATATTGACCGCCTGTTGCCGATGATTACGGCCTTTCATGCCGAACAGGGAATTGACACGACAGACGCCACCCGCCGCGCCGGACTGGAACCGCTGCTGGATGGATCACCGCATGGGGTGGCCTATCTGATCGGGCCACAACGCGCCCCCATCGGCTATGTGGTGATCAGCTTTGGTTGGGCGCTGGAATTTGGCGGGATGGATGGGTTCGTGGACGAGATTTTCATCCGCCCCGGCGTGCGTGGGCGCGGCATCGGGTCCGAGGTTTTGACATCACTCCCCAAGGCACTGGCGGGGGCCGGGTTGAAGGCGTTGCATCTGGAAGTAAAGCGCGATGATGACAAAACCCGCCGGTTTTACGGCAGGCTTCGGTTCCGCGACCGCGCGGATTATATGCTGATGACGCTGCTCCCCTAAGTTCAACCCACCCGCCCGGCTTGCCTTCCTGTTTCGTCGACATATCTGCCAGCGCATGACCATATTGATCCCTTTCGACAACAGCTATGCCACCCTGCCGCCACGGTTTTACACCCGGCAGCATCCCACGCCTGTGGCGGCACCTACGCTTCTGGCCTTTAACGAAGCCTTAGCCGCCGATCTGGGGATCACCCCCGGCACGCCCCCGGAAATGGCACAGGTCTTTGCCGGTAATCTGGTTCCCGAAGGGGCGGCCCCGCTGGCGCAGGCCTATGCCGGGCATCAATTCGGCGGGTTTTCCCCGCAACTGGGCGATGGCCGCGCGATCCTGCTGGGCGAAGTGGTCGACCCCTACGGGCACCGCCGCGATATTCAGCTCAAAGGGTCCGGTCCCACCCCCTATTCCCGCCGGGGCGATGGGCGGGCATGGTTGGGGCCGGTCCTGCGCGAATATCTGTTGTCCGAGGCAATGTTTGCCCTTGGCATTCCCACCACCCGCGCGCTGGCCGCCGTGACCACAGGCGAAACCATCCTGCGCGAGCGAAAACTGCCCGGCGCAATCCTGACCCGCGTGGCCGCCAGCCATATCCGCGTGGGAACGTTCCAGTATTTCGCCGCCCGCCGCGACACCGAAGCGCTGCAAACCCTGTTCGATTATACCCGCCAACGCCATTACCCCGAAACGGAAACCGCGCTGGAATTTCTGAATGCCGTGATCGTGCGACAGATTGATCTGGTCGTGAAATGGCTGTCCGTCGGGTTCATTCACGGGGTCATGAACACCGACAACACCAGCCTGTCTGGCGAAACCATCGACTATGGCCCAGCGGCCTTTATGGACAGCTATCACCCGGTCACGGTCTATTCCTCGATCGACCAGCACGGGCGCTATGCCTATGACAATCAGGCCAATATTCTGGCGTGGAACATGGCGCAACTGGCCACCAGCCTTGTGCCGCTGATGCCCGCCACAGATGAGGCAATCAAAACCTTTACCGACGCGATTCATGGCATGGCCGATCAGATCAAAACCGCGTGGTTACAGGCGTTCGGCCAGAAAATCGGGCTGGCTCACGCCACCCCGGAAGACGAGCCATTGATCACTGATCTGCTTAGCATGATGGCGGACAATCAGGCGGATTTCACAAATACATTCCGGGCGCTGGCCACGAACACCGCCGCGCGGGATCAGTTCACCAACCCAGCCGCCTTTGATGTCTGGGAACCGCGTTGGCAGGCCCGGCTGCAACGTGAAACCGATACGGCGCAACGCATGCAGGCGGTGAACCCCGCCTTTATCCCGCGCAATCATCGGGTGGAGCAGATGATACAAGCCGCCGAACAGGGCGACATGGCCCCGTTCCACCGCCTGCTGACGGTACTGGCGACGCCCTTTAGCGATCAGCCACAGGCGCAGGATTTGACCCGCCCGCCAATGCCACAAGAGGTCGTCCAGCAAACCTTTTGCGGCACCTGACCCCCACGCCACAGCGATGGGGGACACTGTCCTACGGTTCTTTCCTGGTCAAAATATCCAAATCCCGACAGCGCACCGGGGCGCTATCGTTTGCGTTTGGGCAGGTTGATCAACACAATCCCCACGGCCACCATCACCATAGCCGCAATCACATTCCACCCCAGAGTTTCATTCAGCAGCAACCAACCCAGACAGACGCTTAGCACCGGCGTCAAAAAGGCAAAGCTGGCCACACCCGAAGCCGGGTAAATGGTGATCAGAAAGGCCCAGAACAGGAACCCGAAACTGGCAACCGCGATGATCTGGAACCCCAGACCGGCATAATGCCACGGCCCCGGATCACGCAGGAAGGGGCCAAACAGCGGGGCCACCGCCAGCAGGATCACCGCCGACACCGACAATTGCCAGAAAAGCTGCATTTCCGGGCGGATTTCGCGCAGTTTTGTCAATCGCAGCGTCAGGGCAATCGCGGCCCAGCCGAACGCTCCGGTCAGGGCCACAAGATCCCCCAGCAGGCTGGCCTGTCCGCCCGCTTGCCCCGACAGCACCAACGCAACCCCCACCATAGCAAAGCCCAATCCAACGATCCGGCGCGGCGTCAGCCGTTCCCCCGGCAGCAGGAAATGCGCCGCAATCGAAAGGATCACCGGCATCGTGTAAAACAGCAACGAGGCATGGGACACCGTTGTGCGGTCCAGCGCCCAGAACAGCGCCACGAATTCCTGTGCGAACAACGTTCCCAGCAGGATACCGGGCCAGATCGTGCCTTTGCGAAACTCCAGCCGGATACCGCGCACGCGCATCCAGATCAGCAGCACGACCAACGCGCCAACGGATCGGACCCCGGCCATAAAGACCGGCTGAAACCCGCCATTGCCCAATTTCACGACGACCTGATTCAGCGCCAACACGACCCCGAACACGATCAAAGAAATCGCCCCGAAGGCGTCCATTTTGTCCTTGCGCTCCATGCGCGCCACTCAAGGGGCAATTGGCGGTGGCGTCAATGGAATTTATTTCCGAAACCGCTTGAACAGGTGTGGATTGCGGCGGACGAATTCGTCAATCACGCCCATCAACCCACCTAGCGCCTGCCCTTTCAGATACAAAAACCCTGCGGTCGATCCGATCAATGCGCCAAACGTATCTATGATCAGGTCGCCCATCGTGTCCATCAACCCCGATTTCTGCATATTCAGCCCAAAAACCTGATCCATGCCGAATTCAAAAATTTCCCACACGACACCGACGGCCAATGCGAAACAGAACCCAAAGAACGCCACGGCAATCGGCGGCGCGGCAAATCGGTCGCCCTGAAACATCATGAAAACCAGAACAAAACCAATCAGCCCGAACCCAACGGCGCTGCCGCCGTGCATGGCGATATCCCACCACCAAAATCGGTTATAGAAATCAAACGCCTCGCCCAGAAACAGCGTCCCGGCCACGAAAAGGACAATGGCCGCGACGAAACCGGGCGGCACCTCGACCCGCGCCCAACGCGCCAGCCAAAGCGGCGCATAAGACAACACCAAAGTCGCCAGACACACAAAGGCCAGCGACCAAAGCTCTGTTGCCATTGCCCCTGCCGACAAAATCAGCAACAGCACCCAGACAACGCGCGTCAGCCATGCCTGACCTTTGAACATCCCGTGACTTCCTTTGCTGCCCATGCTGATATGCGCCCATGATCGCACCGACCCTACGCATTGCAAGCTACAACCTTCAGAAATGCGTCGGCATGGATTTGCGCCGCCGCCCGGATCGGTCGCTGACCGTGATCGGGGCGCTGTCGGCGCAAGTCGTTGTCTTGCAAGAGGCCGACAAACGCCTGCCGCCCCGGCCCACTGCCCTGCCCCATGCGATGATCGAGGATGACGGATGGCGCATCCTGCCCTTTGGGCAGCCGGGTGGATCGTTGGGTTGGCACGGCAACGCCATGCTGGTGCGCCCGGACATCACGGTGCAGGACACGGCGCATCTGGACCTGCCGGGGCTGGAACCGCGCGGGGCCATCCGGGCCGAGCTGGACACCCCGATCGGGCCGCTTCGCGTGATCGGCACCCATCTGGGCCTGATCCGGCGCTATCGCGTCATGCAAATGGCGGCAATTTCCCGCTATCTGGCCGATTTACCGCCCCGCCCCACGGTGCTGGCCGGGGATATGAACGAATGGGGGTCTGTCGCGGCAATGGATCACGCGGCCACGGGGCTGGAATTTGTGCTGACCCGGCCCAGCTATCCGGCCCCGCGCCCGGTGGCACGGTTGGACCGCTTTGCCCTGTCCCCGGACCTGATAGCCACCCAGACTGGCACCCATCTGGCGCAACCCGCCCGCGTCACCAGCGATCACCTGCCCGTTTGGGCCGATCTGGCACAACGCCCGACCACGGAATGAACACGCTTCACCGAACCCGCGATCCGTGCTAGCCCACGACAAACCCATAGCGGAATTTTCCCAATGACCTTTTTGCAAATCACCTCGTTGTTGATCGTGCTGGCCGGTGCTTTTGGCGCGGTCAACTATCTGTTTCTGAAGCTGCCCTCGGCCATTGGCATTCTTGTGGTATCGCTGCTGGCATCGGTTTCCGTGCTGGTGCTGGACCTGTTCGCGCCGCAGCTTGGCATGGCCGACACTGCCCGCCGCGTGGTCCTTGGCATCGACTTTTCCGATGCCTTGCTAGAAGGGATGCTGGGCCTGTTGCTGTTCGCCGGGGCGCTGCATGTGAAGCTGGCCGATCTGCGGGCGCAATGGAAAATCGTGGTGCTGATGGCAACGCTGGGTGTGGGCCTGTCCACCGCCATTGTCGGGGTTGGCTTTAGCTGGCTGACCGGAATGCCGCTGATTGTGGCACTGGTATTCGGCGCGCTGATTTCCCCCACCGATCCGGTTGCCGTTATGGGGGTCCTGCGCGAAGCCAGCCTGCGCAAATCGCTGGAAACCAAAATCGCCGGGGAATCCCTGTTTAACGACGGGGTGGGCTATGTGGTGTATCTGGTCCTTGTGGCGATGGCCTTTCCCGCGATTGGCGGGGGGCATGGCGCGGGCCACCAAAGCCAGATCGAATTTGCCACCACCCTGTTTGTACAAGAAGCAGTGGGCGGCGCGGTGCTGGGCATCGTGCTGGGCTGGCTGGTCTTTCGCGTCATGCGCCTGATCGACGATTATTCGCTAGAGGTGTTGCTGACACTGGGGCTGGCCTTTGGTGGCTATGAACTGGCGGTGGCGCTGCATGTGTCAGCCCCGATCATGGCCGTCTGTGCGGGTCTGCTGATTGGCGACATCGGCGCAAAACACGGCATGTCCGAAGAAACCCGCCGCTATGTCGATGCGTTCTGGAAACTGATCGACGAAATCCTGAACGCCGTGCTGTTCTTGCTGATCGGGTTCGAGGTGTTCGCCGTGGCCTTTGACACATCGTATCTGACAGCCGGGGTGCTGGCGATTGCACTGGCACTGGTGGCCCGGCTGGCGGCGGTTGCCATTCCGATCCTGCTTTTGGGCGGCCCGCGCCAATTCGGCCCCGGTGTGATCCCGATCATGACATGGGGCGGATTAAAGGGCGGCATTTCCGTTGCGCTGGCCCTGTCGCTGCCAGATGGCGACTGGAAACCGCTGATCCTGACGGCGACCTATCTGGTCGTGGTCTTTTCCATCATCGTACAAGGGCTGACCGTGGCCAAACTGGCCGCCAAGGTAGGCCGCGAACCGGAGCTGCCCACAGGATGACCCGATACCTTGTTCTGGACGTGTTCACCGATCAGCCATTTGGCGGCAACCAACTGGCTGTAATTCCCGATGCCACCCGGTTGCCTGAACCGGCGCTGCAACGGATTGCGCGTGAATTCAATTTCTCGGAAACCACCTTTGTGTATCCGCCGGACGATCCCGCCCATACTGCGAAAATCCGCATTTTCACCCCAACGACAGAAGTGCCCTTTGCCGGGCATCCGACCATCGGCACCGCTGTGGCGCTGGCGCAGGCGGGGCATGGCCCGGACATGGTACTGGAATTGGGCGTTGGGCCGCTGCACGCCCATGCCACACCGCAACAGGCCCGGTTTACCACCGCCGTTCCGCTGCAACAGATCGGCACCCCCGATATTGCGCTGGTGGCGCGGGCCTTGGGCCTGTCCACGGCTGATGTGAAAACCGACACCCACCCGCCGGTTCTGGCCACGCTTGGCCTGCCCTTTACCCTGACCGAGGTCACAGATCGCGCCGCCCTGTCCCGCATCAGCACGGATATCAGCGCCTTTCGTGACGGGGCGACGCTTTTCCCGGCGGGGCTGGATTTTGCCCAGATGGTCTATGTCCGGCAGGAAAACACGATCCACGCCCGCATGTTCGCCCCGCTGGATAACATCCCCGAAGACCCCGCCACTGGCAGCGCGGCGGCAACACTGGCGGCATTGCTGGCCCGGATCGAAAACCGCGACCTGTCGCTGGTGTTGCATCAAGGCGAAGACATGGGCCGCCCCAGCCGTATCACACTGCAAACCAACGGGACCGCTGTCACCGTTTCCGGGCAGACCGTTGTGACGATGGAGGGGAATTTGCGGGTTTGACCTGCCGCACCTGATGGACCGCGCGCCTGTGGCTGGACCTGCGATCTGAGTATTTTTGGCAAGATGAAAGCAGGGCCGCGCCAAAAAAACAGGGGACGCACCCGCCCCCTGTTTCATAAGTGAAAGATCGAAACCGCCGCGTTACGCCTGTTTGCGGGCGCTGCGTTTTTGCGACGGGCCACGACGCCGACGCGGGCCGCCGGGTTTGCCTTCGGCCCCGCCAGCGCCACCACGGCCACCGCGCCCCATGCCGGGCTTACCGCCACGCCGCGCACCGCCGCCGTTACCGGGTTTGGCCTCGCCGGGCATCGCTTCCCACGGGCGGCCCGAGGCTACCGGGATCGTCAGTTTCATCGCCTTTTGGATGTCCTTCAACAGGTCCATTTCATCTGGCGCACACAGGGCCACGGCCTTGCCGTCCTTGCCCGCCCGCGCGGTACGACCGATACGGTGAACATAGTTTTCCGGCACATTCGGCAGTTCATAGTTATAGACGTGTTTCACATCGGGAATATCCAAGCCCCGCGCCGCCACATCGGTGGCGACAAGGATCTTCGCCTCGCCCGATTTAAACGCCGAAATTGCCCGTTCACGCTGCCCTTGGCTTTTGTTGCCATGCACGGCCACAGCGGCATAGCCTGCTTTTTCCAGCATCCGGCTTAGCCGTTCCATCCCGTGTTTGGTGCGCCCGAACACCACCGCCAGTTCATCGCGATGGGTATCCAGCAATTCCACCAGCAGATTGGTTTTTTCCGCCTTGGCGATGAAATGCACCGACTGGTCAATCTTATCCGCCGCCTTACCCGGAGGGTTGACCTGCACCCGCATGGGATTGCTCAGGTATGCTTCGGCGATTTCAGCCATCTGTTTCGGCATCGTGGCGGAAAACAGCATGGTCTGGCGTTCTTCGGGCAGCATTTGCGCGATCTTGCGCAGGGCATGGATAAAGCCCAGATCCAGCATCTGGTCGGCCTCGTCCAGCACCAGAAACTTGGCCTCGCGCAGGCTGAGCGCCTTGCGGTCCATCAGGTCCATCAGACGCCCCGGCGTGGCCACCAGAATATCCGCCCCGCGTTCCAGCCGCTTGCTTTGCGCATTGATCGACGCCCCGCCGACCACCAGCGCCACCTTCATCGGTGTTCCCTGAACAAAAGCCGCCAGCGTGTCCGCGATCTGTTTCGCCAGTTCCCGCGTGGGAGCCAGCACCAGCGCCCGCACCGTTTTGGGCAGCGGTTTCCCCTGCCCCGCCATCAGTTCCACCAGCGGCAGGCCAAAGGCGGCGGTCTTGCCGGTGCCGGTCTGCGCCAGCCCCATCACGTCGCGCCCTTCCAGCGCCAGCGGAATGGCGCGGCTTTGGATCGGGGTCGGTTCGGTCAGCCCCATCGCTTCGATACGGGCGACCAGCTTGGGTGCAAGACCCATCATTTCAAATTGGTTCAAACGTCTGTTCCTTCTGACCACGCAAAAGCATGGCCGATTGCCCGACCGCCCCTTGCGGCGGGCCTCGTGGTTGCTGCCGGTCGCTGCGCCATATGCCTCGTGCCTATGTGCCGCCGATCAGCCAATCCCACGCGTGATTTTGGGAAATCCTGTGGCGATACCCCGTGACGCGGGGCATCTGGCCCCACTTGCGCCCCTGCTCACGCGGCAGAGGGCATCGCTTCACCGCCACATGGGGGCGTCCCCCCGCGAAGTCAAGCCATTTCGCCACCACGCCCATGTCGTTCCCGGCTGGAAATACGGGTTCGACCGCCTTACAAAGGTTGAAACACGATGGAAACCGCCATGACCGAAACAATCACCGCCCGCTGCGAGGCTATTGGCCTGCGCATGACCGGCCAACGCCGGACCATCGCCGCCGTTCTGGAAGATTCGGACGACCACCCCGATGTCGAAGAACTGTATGCCCGCGCATCGGCCCGTGATTCCGGGATTTCGCTGGCCACGGTTTACCGGACAGTCAAACTGTTCGAAGAAGCGGGCATTCTGGACAAGCTGGAATTCGGCGACGGGCGCGCACGCTACGAAGATGCCGAACGCGATCACCATGACCACCTGATCGACATGACCACCGGCGCCGTCATCGAATTTTGCGACCCAGAGATTGAGGCGCTTCAGGAAAAAATCGCGGCCAAGCTGGGGTATACGCTGAAGGGGCATAAGCTGGAACTATACGGGGTTCCGGTTAAGAAACCGCAATAAGATAACAACAGCTTTTGGTTGCTGATCCTGCTTTGGCTTGAGTATTATCTCTAAAATTCAAACCACAGAGCTAGTATGACTATTCCCGACTATCAAACATTAATGCTACCCGTATTGAAGCTGATCGCGGATGGCGCAGAAAACGTGTCAGAGTGTCTGCCTGCTCTACAGGAACAATTCTCCATAACAGATGAAGAAGCCCAAGAATTACTGCCAAGCGGACGAATGACCGTTCTAGGGAACCGCGCGCACTGGGCAAGAACCTATCTATCCAAAGCAGGTCTGCTCACATCGCCCAGACGTAACTGCCACGAAATTACCAAGGCAGGTAAATCGCTCTTGGCTCAGCACCCTGATCGAATTGACAATACCATTTTGGCACAATTCGATACATTCGCTGACTGGCGTGAACAAAACACTCCCTCAGGACAAGTCAATAGCCAGAGCCAAGATCGTGATCTACTGGAAGCCTCACAGACGCCAGAGGACGCTATTGAGGCGGCCACCCGACTGATGCAAACATCACTTCGGGACGATCTACTTGCATTGCTGCTGGAACTGACGCCCCAACGCTTCGAACGTGTCATTCTAGACCTGCTTTCAGTAATGGGGTTTGGTGGGGGAAGATTAGAAAACACCCACATGACAGCAATGACTGGCGACGCCGGAATTGATGGTATCATCCACGAAGATGCCCTTGGCTTGGACGCCGTGTACATTCAGGCCAAACGCTACGCTCCCGAAAACAAAATCAGTCGACCAGACATTCAGCGATTTGTTGGATCTTTAAACGGCGAAGGAGCGACAAAAGGGGTTTTCGTCACTACGTCCGATTTTTCACGTGACGCTAAAGACTACATCAGTCGTGTCCCGCAGAGGATTGTATTAATTAACGGCTATCGTCTTGCAGACCTCATGATCGAACATGACGTAGGCGTTCGCACTCGTAAAACTTACGTCATCTGATCAGTAGACGAGGATTATTTTTTATAATCGGAAGGTGACACCCGGCTATGCACTGGACGCATTCCTGCGGCGTCTGACGATCCTTTACCTTCGCCCACGCCCGCACTACAGCGGCGTTCAGGCGAATGGGAATTCAACATGTATAATTTGCGCGGGATCATTCTGGTCGTTTTGGCAATGCTGGCCTTTGCAACCGAAGATATGTTTGTCAAAGCCCTGACTCAAAATCTGCCCACCGGGCAGGTCATGTGCCTGTTGGGGGTCGGCGGGGCCGCAATCTTTGGCACGATTGCCCGCGCCAAGGGGCACAGGCTGTTGCCGCCCCTGTTCACGAACCGCGCCCTGCTGATCCGCACCATTGCCGAAGGGGTCGGGGCCTGTTTCTTTATCACCTCTTTGTCGCTGGTGCCGATGTCCACGGTGGCCGCCGTGTTTCAGGCTACACCGCTGGCGATCACCCTTGGCGCGGCGCTGTTTCTGGGCGAACAGGTGGGCTGGCGGCGTTGGAGCGCCATTCTGGTTGGGTTCTGCGGGGTTCTGTTGATCATTCGTCCCGGCATGGCCGGGTTTAACCCCGCGTCCTTGATCGTGTTGGGGGCCGTGGCGGGGATTGCCACGCGGGATCTGATCTCGCGCCGGTTGCCGTCGGATATGTCCAGCTTTGTGGTCAGCTTTCATGGCTTTGCCGCGCTGGCGGTTGTCGGCCCGTTCCTGATGCTGGCGAAAACGGACCTGCCCGCCCTGCCGAATACCGTTCAGGCTGGGCAACTGGCGGCTGCGATGGTGTGCGGGGTTCTGGGTTATTATGCCATTGTGACCGCCACACGCACTGGCGATGCCGCCGCGATCACCCCGTTCCGGTATACGCGCCTGATCTTTTCCATCATCCTTGGCATGATGATGTTCAGCGAACAGCCTGACCTGATGACCTATGTGGGGTCGGCGCTGATTATCGGATCGGGGCTGTATACCTATCTGCGCGAACGCCGCCTTGCGGCCCGCTATGCCCCGAAGATTGCCACCTAAAACACGCACAAGCGCGGCAATTTCCCACCGTTTGCGCAAACGTCCCTGCTGGGCCTTTTCACCGGGCGGTTCCCGCCGTAAAAGCCCGATCAAACGGCTTTTGCAAAAGGGAAACGACCCAATGAGCACCATTATCGACATCCACGCCCGCGAAATTCTGGACAGCCGCGGCAACCCCACCGTCGAGGTGGACGTGATCCTGGAAGACGGCACCATGGGCCGCGCTGCTGTTCCGTCGGGCGCATCGACCGGCGCACACGAAGCCGTGGAAAAACGTGACGGCGATAAATCCCGCTACATGGGCAAGGGCGTGCTGGAAGCCGTCGCTGCCGTGAACGGCGAAATCGCCGAGGCTCTGGTGGGTTTCGACGTGACCGAACAGGTTGCCATCGACATGGCGATGATCGAACTGGACGGCACCCCCAACAAGGGCCGTTTGGGCGCAAACGCCATTCTGGGTGTGTCGCTGGCCTGCGCCAAGGCAGCCGCCGATTTCACCGCGCAACCGCTGTTCCGCTATGTCGGCGGCACCTCGGCCCGTGTTCTGCCGGTTCCGATGATGAACATCATCAACGGCGGCGAACATGCCGACAACCCCATCGACATTCAGGAATTCATGATCATGCCCGTTTCGGCCACGAATATCCGTGATGCCGTGCGCATGGGCTCCGAGGTGTTCCACACCCTGAAAAAGGAACTGACCGCCGCAGGCCACAACACCGGGCTGGGCGACGAAGGTGGTTTTGCCCCCAATCTGGAATCGACCCGCGCCGCGCTGGACCTGATTCTGGCGTCGATCGAAAAGGCCGGGTACAAGCCGGGCGAAGATATCTATCTGGCGCTCGATTGCGCCTCGACCGAATATTACAAAGACGGCAAGTACGAGATGAAAGGCGAAGGCAAATCGCTGACATCCGAAGAAAACGCCGACTATCTGGCCGAGCTTTGCAATGACTATCCGATCATTTCCATCGAAGACGGCATGGCCGAGGACGACTGGGCGGGCTGGAAACTGCTGACCGATAAAATCGGCGACAAGGTGCAACTGGTCGGTGATGACCTGTTCGTGACCAACCCCGCCCGTCTGGCCGATGGTATCGCGCAGGGTGTTGCCAACTCGATGTTGGTGAAGGTGAACCAGATCGGATCGCTGACCGAAACCCTGAAGGCCGTCGATATGGCCCATCGCGCACGGTATACCAATGTGATGTCGCACCGTTCGGGCGAAACCGAGGATGCAACGATTGCCGATCTGGCAGTTGCCACCAACTGCGGCCAGATCAAGACCGGATCGCTGGCGCGTTCGGACCGGCTGGCGAAATACAACCAACTGATCCGCATCGAAGAACTGCTGGGCGAAACCGCCGAATATGCAGGCCGTTCGATCCTGAAATAATCTTGGTTCGACGGACCCGAATAAAGGCCCGCCAATCTGGCGGGCCTTTTCTTTGTGCGATTTTTGTTGCGCGGATGAGGACAATTTTCGGCGACAGAAGTCATTAACCTCAGGATAGATTTATTTGAAATTTATTCCCCTATGGAGGGAACATTTCCTTGCGAAAACGGTTCGTGGAATAGACTGTAATGACAGTGTTTCGGGTGGGGAAAACCGAAACAGCACAGGAACGGCATTCGCCGCCCATTCACCATGCGCCACTCCGCCCCTTTGTCTCGGGCTGCCTGCATTTCGCGGGTGGTTCCCTCTTGGCCGATCTTTGTCCCGGCCCTGATACTGGCCCTGTCCGTTGCCCAGCCAGCCCCGGCCCGGCATCTGCCCCCACATGTTGCCGATCACAGCACAGCCCACCCTAGGCTCAGGACCCATTAATCGGCTTGAGATCGCATTGGTCGCATGCTTCAAATCCCCAAACTTTCAGGGGGTATCATGAGCAATCTATTTTGGCTGACCGACGAACAGATGGCGCGGCTGCGACCGTTCTTTCCC
>NZ_FXTO01000028.1 GCF_900182725.1 Thalassovita litoralis | reverse complement strand
ACACCGCGACTGCCCAAGCAGGGCTGATGCTGGCGACCACGATCAGAACGAACAGCTCAAGCATCATCGTTCCCCCATGTTGCCACGACCAGCACCAGCACCAGTGCCGCCACAGCCGGATGCGACCGCGACGCGACCCACAGCAGCGTGGTCACCACGGCCCGTGGTATTGGCTGAATCAAAAAGCCCCCGGCCAGCACGCCGAGGGCAGATAACGTCTTCATGGAAACATCCTCCTGTATCTATGGTTCCATTATAGATACGAGAAGATCCTCAGTTTTTTGGGGGGGAGTGGTGAAGGGGGACAACGGCCCTTTGCGGACATTGGCCGTTGCTATCGACGCTGCGATGCAGCTTCCCGAAAGCCGACATTGGCGAAGGAGCGCAGCAATCTGATACGCCCGAGGTCGGCTATGCGGACTAAAGCAGACTTTTATGCCTACGTGCCCAAACTTCCCTTTCGGATTGCCAGCCGGCAGAGGATTGTGTTCTTCTCCACTGAATTGGGAGGGATTTCATGGACTACTCAGCGTTTAGAGATGGCGAACGTGACGGATGGTCAAAACGGGCCGATTTGTACGGAGACACCACCGCGCGCGCAACACTCCAGTCAATTCCGAAACTTCTGGACCATGCCAGACTTTTCCCAGGTGCGAAGGTGTTGGATGCGGGTTGTGGTCCCGGCTTTGTCGCAGCGAGTGCAAAACTTCTCGGCGCGGCAGTCGAAGGCATCGACTTCTCGGAGGGGATGATCCAGCAGGCGAAAAACCAGTTTCCAGATATAGATTTCTCTGTCGCTGACGTTGAGAATTTGCCAGCACAAGACGAAACCTTTGATGCGGTACTTAGCAATATCGTTCTGTTTCATGTCACCGACCCGGAAAAGGCGATGTCAGAGGCCCGCCGTGTTCTCAAGCCGAATGGAAGATTTGTGTTTAGCCAGTGGCTTGGGCCTGATCGCTCGGAGTGCTATCGGCTTTTGTTCGATGTCTTGGGTCGGCACGCTGACATGTCGCGTGCCGACCCTGCGCCAAACGCATACGTTTTGTCTGATGAAGCTAATGTCTCTGGCATGATGCGTCTCGCCGGTTTCACCGACATCAAATCTGAGGTGGTCGAGAATGTTTTACATGCGCCCGGTCCCAGCTTTTTTGAGTTCTTCATGAAATTCGGCGTTCGCGTGCCGCTCATTTTGGAACGCCAAGAACAGAGTGTTCAGAATACAATTCGAAATGAGATCGATGAATTGACTGCACCCTATCTCGAGCATGGGGTTTATAAGATTCCGATGCCGAGTGTCGTTTTTTCAGGCCGAGCGGGCTAAAGCTTTTCTGTCATAGCAGCCATTCGCCTTATCCGCAGCATCCGGTAAGTTTGGGCTCTTCGCAGTCCTTCGCTGCGTCTGGCCGCAAGGTCTGCTTCCGCCCGCATACTGCCGTTTGCACCAAACTCACCAATGCAAAAAGACCCGCCGGGGGCGGGTCTTTTAAGTTCTGGATCAATGCGCCATCAGAACCGGCAGGTCGGTTTGTTCCAGCATATAGCGGGTGGCGCCGCCCAGAATGGCCTCGCGGAAGCGGGAATGGCCGTAGGCGCCCATCACGATCAGATCGGCGTTGGTGTCATCCGCGTGGCGCAGCAGCACGTCCGACACGCGGGGCATGGTTTTGGACAGCACGTCGATTTCCGCCTTCACGCCCTGACGCGCCAGATATTGCGAGAGCAACCCGCCGGGGTCCGAGCGGTTCGGGCCGTGGGTCGGGGGATCAATCACCACGACGCGCACATTTTCCGCCGCCTGCAAGAACGGCAGGGCGGCACGAACGGCGGCCATTGCCTCGTTGCTTTCGTTCCACGCGATCGAGATATTTTTCGGCGCGGTCAGGGCTGGCTTGCCATCGGGTAGCACCAGTACGGGAACTTTGCCCTCGAACAGCGCCGATTCCATCGCCGGTTCCAATTCGGCCCCGTGTTTTTCCCCATAGGGTTGCGGCAGAATCACCAGATCGGAAAACCGGGCATGGGCGGCAACGTGGCGGCCCAGATCGGCCAGTTGCGCCACCCCCATATCGGTTCCCCAGCGAATGTCCGCATTCCCCAACCGCGCGCGCACGGCTGAATCGACCGCTTTCGCCTCTTCCTGAGCGCGGGTGATGGTTTCCTGTAGCACCATCGCGTTCGCACCTGCGTAATAATAGCCGGTTTGGGTCCGATCCACGCCCATACACAGCACATCAAGATGCGCATCCTGCGAGGTTGCGAGCGCAATACCCTGTTCCAGTACAGGGGCCACGAATTTGGTGTCTGTCAGCACCGTAAATAAGCTTCTGTAAGCCATTGGTTTCTCCTATCCGCACATGACCTTCTACGTGATACAGTAAACCGCAGATTTCTGAGCCACTTTGACCCGTGTCAAGAAATGGGAAACCGGGTTTTGATACAGATCAATGCAGTGTCAGGCTGCCGAACGCATTAAACGGCCAGTCTGGAACCGCCTGTGCGGCATACGAATCGTGCGGGTAAAAGACGAAGGGACGCAAAATGGTAAATTACATCAAGCTGATCGCGCTTGGTCTGGTCACGCTTCTGGCGTTGATCGCGGCCAACTATGCGCGTGATCTGGCATATATGGTGAACGCGATTACGGTGGCTTTGGCCGCTGCGATTACGTTCCTGTACGTGCTGCGCCGCACCGGGGAACCGGCGGCGCCTGCACCGCAAAATGAATATCTCGACGGCGTTGTGCGCGCTGGCGTGATCGCAACTGCCTTGTGGGGGGTCGTTGGCTTCCTGGCAGGGACTTTTATCGCATTTCAGCTGGCCTTTCCGGTGCTTAACTTTGATTGGGCGCAGGGCTACATGAATTTCGGCAAGCTGCGCCCGCTGCACACCAGCGCGGTGATTTTCGCCTTTGGTGGTAACGCGTTGATCGCGACCTCGTTCTACGTGGTGCAGCGGACTTCGGCGTCGCGCCTGTGGGGCGGCAATCTGGCGTGGTTCGTGTTCTGGGGCTATCAGTTGATGATCGTTCTGGCCGCAACCGGCTATATCTTGGGTGCAACCCAGTCGAAAGAATACGCCGAGCCGGAATGGTATGTGGACTGGTGGCTGACCATCGTTTGGGTCGCTTATTTTGCTGTCTTCGTCGGAACCATCGTGAAGCGGAAAGAACCCCACATTTATGTGGCCAACTGGTTCTACCTGTCCTTCATCATCACCGTGGCCATGCTGCATATCGTGAACAACCTGTCGATTCCGGTTTCGATTTTCGGTTCCAAATCGGTTCAGGTTTTCTCGGGTGTTCAGGATGCCATGACGCAGTGGTGGTATGGCCACAATGCTGTGGGCTTCTTCCTGACTGCTGGGTTCCTGGGCATGATGTACTATTTCGTGCCGAAACAAGCCGAACGTCCGGTGTATTCCTACAAGCTGTCGATCATTCACTTCTGGGCGCTGATCTTCATCTACATCTGGGCTGGTCCGCACCACCTGCACTATACCGCGCTGCCTGACTGGGCGTCGACGCTGGGGATGGTGTTCTCGGTCGTGCTGTGGATGCCGTCTTGGGGTGGTATGATCAACGGTCTGATGACCCTGTCGGGTGCATGGGATAAGCTGCGGACTGACCCGATCATTCGTATGATGGTTATCTCGGTCGGTTTCTACGGCATGTCGACGTTCGAGGGACCGATGATGTCGATCCGCGCCGTCAACTCGCTGTCGCACTACACGGACTGGACCATCGGCCACGTGCATTCTGGCGCATTGGGCTGGAACGGCATGATCACCTTTGGCGCGCTGTATTTCCTGGTGCCGAAGCTGTGGAACCGTGAACGGCTGTATTCGCTGTCGCTGGTAAGCTGGCACTTCTGGTTGGCGACAATCGGTATCATCCTGTACGCCGCTGCCATGTGGGTGACTGGTATCATGGAAGGCCTGATGTGGCGTGAAGTGGATGCCAACGGTTTCCTTGTGAACTCGTTCGCTGACACCGTTGCTGCGAAACTGCCGATGTATGTGGTGCGCGGTACGGGTGGGGTTCTGTTCCTGCTGGGTGGCGTGATCATGTGCTACAACCTGTTCATGACCGTGAAGAAGTCGCCGGCTGTGGAAGCCAAGAACCATCTGGTTCCGGCCGAGTAAGAGGAGATCGGAACAATGGCAATTCTTGATAAACACACGATCCTTGAGAAGAACATCACGCTTCTGACGATCTTTGCCTTCCTTGTCGTGACCATCGGCGGCATCGTGCAGATTGCACCGCTGTTCTGGCTGGAAAACACCATCGAGGATGTAGAGGGCATGCGCCCCTACACCCCGCTGGAGCTGGCAGGGCGTGACATTTATGTGCGCGAAGGCTGCTATGTCTGTCACAGCCAGATGATCCGCCCGATGCGCGACGAGGTCGAGCGTTACGGCCACTATTCGCTGGCGGCTGAATCGCAGTACGACCACCCGTTCCAGTGGGGGTCCAAGCGGACCGGGCCGGATCTGGCGCGTGTCGGTGGCCGCTATTCGGATGAATGGCATGTGGACCACCTGCGCAATCCGCAATCGGTGGTGCCGGAATCCGTGATGCCGAAATATGGCTTTCTGGAAAACCGCATGATCGACGGTGAATATATCGAGGACAGCATGAAAGTGCATTCCTTGGTGGGGGTTCCCTATACCGAAGACATGCTGGCGAATGCCCGTGCGGATTTCACCGCACAGGCGGACCCGGACAGCGATTATGACGGTCTGGTGGAACGTTATGGCGACAAGGTGCAGGTGCGTAACTTTGACGGCCAGCCCGGAATTTCCGAAGCTGACGCCTTGGTGGCCTATCTGCAAATGCTGGGAACGCTGGTTGATTTCTCGACCTTCACCCCGGACGCGAGCCGGTAAGGGGAGGGGACCATTATGGACACCTACTCGATCCTGAGACAGTTCGCGGATAGCTGGATGTTGATCGCTTTGTTTGCCTTCTTTGTTGGGGTGGTGGTCTTCGCCTTCCGCCCCGGCTCCAGCAAGGTTTACAAGGACGTGGCTGACATCCCCTTCCGGCATGAAGACAAACCCGCCGCTCGCGGTGGTGACGCCAAGGAGGCGTGAGAGAGATGGCTAACAAACCAAACAAAAAACCACAGGTCAGCACGACCGGCCACGAGTGGGACGGTATTGAAGAGCTGAACAACCCGCTTCCGCGTTGGTGGTTGTGGACCTTCTATGCCTGTATCGTCTGGGCTGTGATCTATTCGGTTGCTTTCCCGGCGTGGCCGGGGATCAGCGGGGCGACGGCTGGCTTTCTGGGCTGGTCGACGCGTGCCGATGTGCAGGCCGAAATTGACGCCAACGCTGCAACACTGGGGCCGATCAACGAAAAGCTGGCCGCGGCTGAACTGACCGAGATTTCGGGAAATCCCGAACTGCAAGGTTATGCTGTGTCGGCTGGGGCTGCCGTGTTCAAAACGTGGTGCGCACAGTGCCACGGGTCGGGTGCGGCTGGTGCCAAAGGCTATCCGAACCTGCTGGATGACGATTGGCTGTGGGGGGGTAACATCGAAGAAATCCACACCACGATCACCTATGGTATCCGCAGCCCCGACGACGAAGACACGCGTTTTTCTGAAATGCCTGCCTTTGGCCGTGATGAGTTGCTGGAAAAAGAGCAGATCGACCAGGTTGCGAATTATGTCATGTCGTTGTCTGGCACGCCGCAGGATGCCGCTATGGTGGCTGACGGGGCTGTTGTGTTCGAGGAAAACTGCGCCGCTTGCCACATGGAAGACGGCACTGGTGATCGCGCACAAGGCGCCCCGAACCTGACTGACGCAATCTGGCTGTTTGGCGGTGATTTTGCCTCGATCAAGGAAACGGTGACGAATTCCCGCAAAGGCGTGATGCCGAACTGGAATGCCCGTCTGTCCGAAGCTCAGATCCGTGCGGTTGCCACCTATGTGCACCAACTGGGTGGTGGTGAGTAACACCGCATAAAAGAATACCCATGGGCGTTTCCCGCGCCCATGGGTCGGCACCGGCCCTTCCGTCCTGTTCGCGCGTTTCCTGGAAGGCCGGTGCCATTATTTTACAAGTTCAGGGAATTTCAACCCATAGAACTGTCTGTTCCGCGCCCGCGTGCGCGGATTTTGTCGTTTTTATCGCTCCAGATTGCGATAGCGACCCATGAAATGACGTAAACTGCCCCCAAGGCGACGATAATTTCACCACGCAACGGACCAACATCGGCGCGGCGGATCGCCTGTTCCAGTGATTCAACAGGTGTGGGATGAACGGCCAATTTCCCGGCAAAAGCCAGTGATTGGATGAGCAATATCCACAAGTAGTTGCGCCGGATGCGTCGCCCGACGGCTGTCATCATAGAAACGTGGTATTTCGGGCGCATGTAGTCATTGGCCAGCGTTTTTTGCCAGTTTTCTTCCATGTGCAGGTCGCCGTCGTTCAGCATCGGTGCATAGAAATGCGTTTCCATCCACCGGGCGCGGGCGCGCCAGACGTTGAAATAGCGATAGCGCCGGGCTTCTTGCATCAGGAAAAAGATGATCAAGACGCCGACCAGAACCAGCGGCAGCGGCGATGCGTCCGGAGAGGCAAAAGAGATCGACAGTGCGACCCCCAATGTTACCACGGCCCAATTGGTCGTGGTGTCCAGTCGCGTCCGCCATATGGTCGAACGATAAACTTCGCCCCTGTAAAGATGTGCAATAGCGGTGATTTCCGAAGATGTTAGATCGGTACGGTTGTCGCAATTCGGCTGCGACGGGTTTGGCGCGGATTGGGCCACGTATTCCCCCCATTTTGCGCGCCGGGTGGCGCTGATGTCTCCTGCTCCCGGTGAAACTATGGCACGGGCAGGGGGGCATGGTCAAAGCGCTGGGGCCAGAGCGTGACGGTTTAGGTCGGGGAATGTGGACGGGATATTGGCGGATGCACCGCCAATGAATGTCGGCTGACACGGGATGAAATCACGCCGGACAAGGTGGAAACGGGTTTAGCCCTGATTTAGCCCTGACGCAGCAACCGGAAGAATGCAGAGGCCGCCCAGCCAAAGAAAATTGCCAAGGCCAAGGACAACAGTCCATATAGCGCGGCCTGTTCCTGCGCCAGATTAAACAGGAACCTTTCCAGCCCAACCTTACGCACGTCAATAACCGTGTCAAAACTGGATATGACCTTGCCGCTGCGGGTCAGGAAAATGCGGGTTTCATATGCGCCTTCGGTCAGATTCGAGGGAAGCGCGATCGAGCTGCGAAACAGCGTTTGCTGGTCCACATCCACTGCCCCTTCTAACATCTGATAGCTGCCGTCCTGTTCGCGTATCCGAACCAAGGCGGCGCTGAAGTCTTTGGCCTCGTTCGTCATCGCGGCCAAGGTATAGGCGTAAATCCTTTGATCCAAAGAGATGCCGTGGCGCAGGTCTTCGTTTTGATCCAGAACGACATCCAGCGGTCGGCTGGTTGCGACGGCATAGAAACTGGGCGCCTGAGAGATTTTCAAAGAAGCGGTATTGATCCAAATACCGAATTTCTGGTCCTTCCGGCGCAATGTGACCGGGCCAGAGGGGCCAGCAATCGTAATGATGACGTCCAGCGGTTCATCTGGGATCGGGGTTTCGCGTTTGACTGCGCCGAAGATCAGGATTTCTGAACCATCGAAACGGGCTGTGATTGCCACGCGGTCCTGACTAAGGCCCAAAACCACCTGTTCATTCGCGCGGGCCACCTGCGGCAGCGGCAGCAGGGCGATCAGGCCAAGGCAGAGGCAGAACAAGACCCGGATCATGACAGGTCCACCGTCGAGGCGATGGAATACAGCTCGGACGGTTCCAGCAGAAGTTCCAGCGCGATTTTGGCGCAGACCGCGACCACCAACAGGGCCAGCAAGACGCGCAATTGTTCAGCCTTCAGTTTGACGCCGATACGGGTGCCAATCTGCGCCCCAACTACACCGCCAACCAGCAGAAACAGCGCCAGCGGCAGATCAACCGTATGGTTCGTGATAGCGTGCAGCATCGTGGTAAAGGCCGCGACAAAGATGATCTGGAACAGCGAGGTTCCAATAACGACCCGTGTTGGCATTCCCAGAATGTAGATCATGGCGGGAACCAGAATAAACCCACCCCCTACGCCCATCACGGCGGCCAGCATCCCAACGGCAAAGCCCACCAGCAAGGGGGGGATGATCGAAATATACAGGCCAGAGGTCCGAAACCGTACCTTTAGCGGTGCGGTATGAACCCAGTTGCGATTGCGGCGCTTTATAACCGGGGCGCCTGCTTTTTTGGCGCGGCGAATGGCGTTCAGGCTTTCGACTAGCATCAGGCTGCCGATGACCCCCAGAAACAGCACGTAACACAGCCGTACCAGCAGATCGACCTGCCCCAACGATTTAAGATAGTTGAAAACCACAACCCCAATGGCTGATCCAACCAGACCACCGCCCAGCAGAACCCACCCCATGCGCAGATCCACGTTCTTGCGCTTCATATGCGCCAGCAGGCCCGAGAAGGACGAGGCCACGATCTGATTGGCCGAGGTGGCAACGGCAACAGATGGCGGAACGCCAACGAAGAACAGCAAGGGGGTAATCAGGAACCCGCCGCCCACGCCAAAAATGCCAGACAAAACGCCCACGATCCCGCCCAGTCCCAACAACAGGAACGCATTGACAGAGATTTCGGCAATGGGCAGGTAGATTTGCATGAGCTTACCTAGCGTGACGGATTGTCACTTGGCAAGCGGCGGTTCGGGCAAAGTGCAGCAATGCAGCGAAAAATACAGGCCACCCGTAAGCGAGAGTTATCACGCTATAACAAAGGTATATCGCGGCATATCAGATTGGTTCTGGCAGACGGTGAATTGGCCTGCTTTCGGTTCGGATAACGGACTGACAGGGGGCTTAGCGTTCCTTGATATACGGCTCTCCTCCGGCGCGGGGGGGAATCGCCTTGCCGACGAACCCGGCCAGAATCACGACGGTCAAAATATAGGGCAGGGCATCCATGACCTGTACCGGGATCGTGAAACTGCCAAGGTCGATGTTCTGATAGCGCAGGGCCACCGCTTGCAGCAGGCCGAACAACATGGTGGCAGACAGCGCGTACCACGGGCGCCATTTGGCGAAGATCAGTGCCGCCAGCGCGATATACCCCCGGCCCGCTGTCATATCCTTGACGAACCCGGCCTGAAGCGCCGTCGCCAGATAGGCCCCGGCGATACCACACAGAATGCCGCAGATCGCCACCGCCGCATAGCGCAGGCCAACCACCGATACCCCCGCAGTATCGACCGCAGCGGGGTTTTCCCCAACGGCCCGCAGTCGCAACCCAAAGCGCGTGCGATACAGCAGCCACCATGTCGCGGGAACACAGGCAAAGGCCAGATATACCAGCGCCGTGTGGCCGGAAATCAGATGGTAATATAATGGGCCGATCACGGGTACGTCTTGCAGCGTTTCGGCAAAGGGCAGGGTGATCGGTGTAAACCGTCCGCCCCCCATCAATGATGGCGTGCGCCCGCCCTGATGGAACCAGTCCTGTGCAATAACGACGGTCATTCCCGCGGCCAGAAAGTTCACCGCGACACCGGAAATCAGTTGGTTCCCGCGAAAGGTGATCGAGGCCAAACCATGCAGCGCAGACAAAACCAAGGATGCACCGATCCCTGCCAGCAGGCCCAGCCAGACAGAACCGGACACTGCCGCAACCGCACCGGAAAAGAACGCGGCGGCCAGCATCTTGCCCTCTAGCCCGATGTCGAAAATTCCGGCGCGTTCGGAAAACAGCCCGGCCAGACAGGCCAGCAGCAGCGGTGTTCCCAGCCGCACGGTTGAATCCAGAATTAGCAAAAGGGTCATATAATCCATGGCTCAGCCCTCTTTCCGGCGCAGCGACAGGAACAGTTTTTCCAGCGGTATCCGCACCATATTGTCCAGCGCCCCGGTGAACAGGATCACCAGCGCCTGAATGACCACGATCATTTCGCGCGGGATATTGGTCCACAGCGCCAGTTCAGCCCCGCCCTGATACAGGAAGCCGAACAGGATTGCCGCCAGCAAGACGCCGAACGGGTGGCTGCGCCCCATCAGCGCCACGGCAATGCCGATAAAGCCCGCGCCCTCGGTCGCGTTCAGAACCAGCCGCTCTGCCTCGCCCATTGTGGTGTTGATCGCCATCAGCCCGGCCAATGCGCCGGAAATCAGCATGGCCACGATGGTGATTTTCACCGGACTGATCCCGGCATATTTCGCGCCGGATTCGGAAAATCCGAACGCGCGGATTTCATACCCCAGACGGGTGCGCCAGATCAGCAGCCAGACCAGCACACAGGCTGCCAGCGCAATCAGCAGGCTGACATTCGCAGGCGCGGCTTTGGAAAACTTGATCCCCAGCGGCAACAGTAGTTCGTGCAGCGTGGGCAGATGCGTGGCTGCGGGGAATTTCGCGGTGGCCGGGTCCATCGCGCCTTGGGGGCGTAGCACATTGACCAGCATATAGTTCAGCACCGCCGAGGCGATGAAGTTGAACATGATGGTGGTGATCACGATATGGCTGCCGCGTTTGGCCTGTAGATATGCAGGGACTGCCGCCCACAGTGCCCCGAACACCCCGGCGCTGATCGTGGCGGCAATGACTGCCAGCGTCCAATGCGGCCACGGGATGAACAGGCACACCAGCGCCACACCCAGCCCGCCCAGCATCGCCTGACCCTCGCCGCCGATGTTGAACATACGGGCATGAAAGGCCACCGCTACAGCCAGCCCGGTAAAAATGAAGTTGGTGGCGTAATACAGCGTATACCCCCAGCCATAGGTGGACCCCAGCGCCCCCTGCACCATCATTTTCAGCGCGGCCCACGGGTCTTCGCCAATGGCCAGAATGACCAGCGCGGACAGGATTGCCGCCAACAGCAGGGAAATCAGCGGGATCAGGATTACATCGGCCCATTTCGGCATTTTATCCATGCGCTTAGCCCTCTTGCATCAATTCGGGGGCGGCGGCGTCGGAAATCGTCCAGCCTGCCATCGCGGTTGTGTCTGCGCCACCCATGCCTGCCATCAGGCATCCCAGCCCGATCTGGTTGGCGGTGCTGGCGGGACCATCGCCCATAATCTGCCCGTCGAACATCACCACAACGCGGTCCGACAACGACAGGATTTCATCCAGTTCGACCGACACCAACAGCACCGCCGCGCCCTGATCGCGCAGGGCCACAATCTGATTGTGAATAAATTCGATCGCACCAATGTCGACGCCGCGCGTTGGTTGCCCCACCAGCAACAGGGTCGGGTTGCGTTCGATTTCGCGGGCGACCACGATTTTTTGCTGATTGCCGCCACTGAAGTTCTTGGCCGCCAGCCACGGATCGGGCGGGCGCACGTCGAATTTTTCCATTTTCCGGGCGGTGTCTGCTTGTAGCGCGGCATTATCCATCAGCGGACCACGCCGCCAAGCGGGGTCTGTATGATAGCCGAAGGCCACGTTTTCCCAAGCATGAAAGTCCATGATCAGACCTTCGCGCTGGCGGTCCTCGGGGACGTGGGCAATGCCCCGCGCCCGGCGCGACTGGCCGTCTGATTGCCGCCCGCTCAGGTCGATGTCGTCACCGTTCAGGGTGATCCGCCCTGTGGCGGTGCACATTCCGCCCAGCACCTCTAGCAGTTCGGACTGGCCGTTTCCGGCCACGCCCGCGATGCCCAAAATTTCACCCGCCCGGATGGACAGCGAGACATCGCGCAGTTTTTGAACGCCCTTTTCATCGGTGACGTTTAGATTTTCCACCGCAAGCACCACATCACCGGGCTGTGCCGGGGCCTTGTCCACCCGCAGCAGCACCTTGCGGCCCACCATCAGTTCGGCCAGTTCCTCGGGGCTGGTTTCGGCGGTTGTTACCGTGGCCGTCATCTGGCCGCGCCGCATCACGCTGACAGTATCGGTGATTTCCATGATCTCGCGCAGCTTGTGGGTGATCAGGATAATGGTTTTGCCTCCGTTGCGCAGGTTATCCAGAATGCGGAACAAATGGTCCGCTTCGGCCGGGGTCAGAACGCCGGTGGGTTCATCCAAGATCAAAATGTCGGCTTGCCGGTACAGCGCCTTCAGGATTTCAACGCGCTGTTGCATCCCCACGCCAATATCTTCGATCACGGCATCGGGGTCGACGTTCAGTTCGTATTCTTCGGCCAGCCGTTTCAGTTCCTTGCGCGCCCGCGCTAGGGATGGCCGCAACAGCCGCCCGTCTTCGGCCCCCAGAATGACGTTTTCCAGAACGGTGAAGTTTTCCACCAGCTTGAAATGTTGAAACACCATGCCGATCCCGGCGGCGATGGCGGCCTGACTGTCGGGGATGACGGTCTTTTGGCCGTGGATGAATATTTCCCCTTTGTCGGCTTTGTAAAACCCATACAGAATGGACATTAGCGTGGATTTGCCCGCGCCGTTTTCCCCAATAATACCGTGGATCGTGCCGGGCATGACCCGGATGGAAATATCCTTGTTCGCCTGCACCGGGCCAAAAGCCTTGGAGATGCCGCGCAATTCAATCGCTGGCGCTGTACCTGTCATCTGGACCCCGCTTAGGAAAAGGGCCGCGCCAAGGGTTCAGCACGGCCCGATAGGTCTGTTTCGGGATGTGGATCAGAAATCCAGAACCGGGCAGCTATCGTTTTCGTAATAGCTGACCACTTTCAGATCGCCTGCGATGATTTTTTCGCGGGCGGCATCCACGGCAGCTTTCATTTCCGGGGTGATCAGCGCCGCATTATGTTCGTCCAGCGCGTAGCCTACGCCATCGTCGGCAAGGCCCAGAATGGTGACACCGCCGGTTTCCACCGCGTCGCCCGCTTTCATGGCGTCATAAACGGCCACGTCCACCCGTTTCAGCATCGAGGTCAGAACCTTACCGGGGTGCAGGTAGTTTTGGTTGCTGTCCACGCCGATAGACAGGATGTTTTCGTCGGCAGCAGTTTGCAACACGCCCACGCCGGTGCCGCCAGCCGCAGCATACACCACGTCCGCGCCTTGGCTGATTTGGGCCTTGGTCAATTCAGACCCTTTGACCGGGTCATTCCACGCGGCGGGGGTGGTGCCGGTCATGTTGGCGATCACCTTTGCATCGGGGTTTACGGCCTTCACGCCCTGGGCATAGCCGCAGCCAAAATGCCGGATCAGCGGAACATCCATACCGCCGACAAAACCGACAGCGCCGGATTTCGATGCCATCGCGGCCAGCATCCCGACCAGATATGACCCTTCGTGTTCCGCGAAACCAATCTGACGGATATTCGCGCCTTCAATCCAGGTCACGTCGATCACGACGAATTTGGTATCGGGGTAATCGGGGGCTACGCTGCTGAGCGGATCAGCCATGCCAAAGCCCATAGTGATGATCGGGTTTGCCCCGGCTTCGGCAAAACGGCGCAGCGCTTGTTCGCGCTGGGCTTCGGATTGCAGTTCTATTTCACGGAAGGTTCCGCCGGTTTCTGTGGCCCAGCGGCTTGCGCCAGTAAAGGCGGCTTCGTTGAAGGATTTGTCAAACTTGCCGCCCAGATCAAAGATCAGGGCCGGGTCGGCAGCCAGCGTGCCCGCGCTTAGCGCCAAAGCAGCCGCAGCGCCCAAGAATTTGGTCATCAGGGTCATTTATAGTCTCCCGCAGTGTTGAAATGGCACCATCTGAAAACGGGCGCCTTTGAATCTTGTCGCACGAGCAGATTGCATCTGTTCTGTTTGAATTTAGGCCGCAGGCGGGCGCAGGGGTCAACAGGAAACTAGGGTTTCGATGCCGTGTTTTTGACCATTTGGACAGTTAACGCCGGGGCAATAAGCGCGACATTAGCACAGCGTCTACCGTGTCGCCGGTCATGGTGCGATAGTAGTTCGGGCGCAACCCGTCCTGCGCGTAACCTGCGGTTTGATACAGCGCGATGGCCGGGGCGTTATCCGCCGCCACTTCCAGAAAGCTGCGGGCCGCACCACGGGATTGCGCCGTGTTTTCATAGGCTGTCAACATATGGCGCCCGATCCCCTGACGCTGATATGCCGGGGCGGTGGCAAGCGTCAGCAGTTCTGCCTCGTCTGCGATGACGCGGCCAAGCGCAAAGGCGCGGGCGTCCCCGACACAGAAGACCAGCGGGGATTCCAGCAACCCGGCGAATTCTTTCGCGGTCCACGGGCGTTGGCTGGTAAAGGCCCGTTTATGCAGATCGGCCAGATGTTCGGGCGTCAGTTCAGGCATCGTCAAGGATCACCGGCGGGGCGTCTTTTGAAGGGGCCGCATCAGCCGGTTTGACATAAAGCGGGGCCGGGGCGGTGCCGGGCGTGCGTATGGCGGCGAGGCGGGCCATCATTGCGACATGTTGGGCAGGGGTGTGTTCTGTCGAAAGGGCCACGGCAAAATTGGGCAGGCGTTCGATCAGCACAGGCTCCCGCATCTTGTCGAAATCCATCAGGTAGAATTGCCCGCGCGGGGCGGGCATGGCGACCGGGGACCAGTGCGACAGGAATTGGGTGGTATCAAGTAGCGAGACGCCGATGGCGGGGATGTCCAGTGCCATCGCCAGCCCCCGTGCCGCAGCCACGGAAATGCGGATGCCGGTGAAATTGCCTGGGCCGGTGCCGACGGCG
The DNA here is from genome assembly GCF_900182725.1 of Thalassovita litoralis. Classification (GTDB taxonomy): domain Bacteria; phylum Pseudomonadota; class Alphaproteobacteria; order Rhodobacterales; family Rhodobacteraceae; genus Thalassobius; species Thalassobius litoralis. Next base: position 29,825 of record NZ_FXTO01000028.1, on the reverse strand, counting down.
ATGCGGGTGAGGTCGGTAAAGGTTTTGCCCGCCTCGGCTAGAACCTCCTCCAGTAGCGGCAGAAGGCGTTCGGCCTGGCCGCGCGGCATCTCCTCGGACCGCTGGGTCAGAATATCCTCGCCCGCCAGCAAAGCCGCTGTCACATGCGGGCCGGAGGTGTCGAACGCAAGGATCAGGGGCGCATCAGTCATAAGTGCCTTATGGCCATTGCGAAAGGCTTCGGCAAGCGGGGGAGGATTTCCTCAGGAGGTCCGGGGCGGAGTTTCTGACAAACTCCGCTGGCACTGTTCTGGATGTCCGGTCCTCAGACGGCAACGGGGCGTACCTCGGTCACTTCGGGGATGTAGTGACGTAGCAGGTTTTCGATCCCCATTTTCAGCGTCAGCGTCGAAGACGGGCAACCGGCGCAAGCCCCCTGCATATGCAGATAGACCACGCCACGATCGAACCCGTGGAACGTGATGTCGCCGCCATCCTGCGCCACGGCGGGGCGCACGCGGGTGTCCAGCAATTCCTTGATCTGACCCACGATTTCCGCATCCGGGCCATCATGGTCCGCATGTCCGCCCGATGCGCTGGCCTCGCCTGCCATTACGGGCTGGCCGGATTGGAAATGTTCCATGATTGCGCCAAGGATCGAGGGCTTTATGTGATCCCATTCCACCGTGTCCGATTTGGTCACAGTCACGAAATCAGTGCCAAAGAACACGCCAGCCACGCCGTTTACCGAGAAAATACGCTGCGCCAGCGGCGATTTTTCCGCCCCGTCAGCCGAGGGGAAATCCGCAGTTCCAGCATCCAGAACGGACTGACCGGGCAGGAATTTCAACGTTGCGGGGTTCGGTGTCGACTCGGTTTGAATAAACATCTTCTGCGTACCTTTTGTGTCTTGCCAAGGATATGCGCCCCGACAGGCGTGGAGTCAAGGTTTGGAATGATTCTAAAGTAATTGCGTCACTCGGCCGGGGGAAGGGAGGGGATGGCAAAACTCAGACTGTTGGCGGCAATAGGGGCCGCCGGACGGGCGATTCCGCCGCCGGATCCGCCTGCGCCGATGCCGGGTTGTGATGGCCCTGTGCCGGGGGCCGGGCGTGCGATGCCAATCCCGCCGCCTGTTGGCGGGGCGGGTTGGTTGCCTTGGGGTGGTTGTTCAGGCCGCATGATGGGGGCCGGGCGGGAAATGCCCCCGCCGCCGCCCGCGCCATCACCCCCTGATCCCCCTGACCCAAAGACGGGTCTGACAGGTTCAGACGGGCGTGCGGTTTCGCGGTTCAGGTTCAACAAGTCGCCTATGGCGCTTCCTTGGGGTAGCCCTATTGCAGTTCCATACCCTTCGTAAGAGATCGAGGCGGCAATCATCTGTCCCCGCATCTTTTGAAAGGGTTCATATTGTACCAACACGGTGACGATGCTGTTCGATTTTGCATATTCCGAGCGTAAATATACGGTTTTGCCGCTTTTCAGCAGGCCCGAGGTGATCAGCCGTTGATCAGAATAATTTCGGTATAGCTCTTTGGTGGAACCGGCGTGATTGTCGATCAGCCATTGGTGCATAGAGATGGTCTGATCCTTGTCGTTTTCGATCAGGCGCACCAGCAGGCTTCCATCCCCTGATTTCAGGGTGAAATGCTCGGCTGTCGTGTCTGGCTGCATCAAAGCCATCGGAGCCAGAAAGGTTGCTTTCTTGGGGAAATCGTTCACACCCTGCCAGAATTCGATTTGAATGGTGGCTTGCGTGGCTGTGACCAGTGGCAGCAGATCGCCATAGACAATGGCCCGTGTCCCCTGCCCACGGGCGCTTAGATAGCGGTCCAAGGCCGATTGGCTGCCTTTTCCCCATTCGCCATCCAGCAGCCCGAGATATAGCCCCTCCAGCGTCAGCCCGGCCTGCAAATAGCGGGCTTCCTGCCGCCCAAGCCAATCTGGCTTGAATACGTCCTGCGCAATGCTGCGCTGCTGTGCTGTGCCTGCCTGTGGCAGGATCAAAACAAGGGGCAGGCACAAAAGCCAAAGCAAAAAAAGGCGCAGGGCGGTCATGTTGATTCTCCTTTGCAGGAACGGGGCGTTCGGATCAGGTAATTGCCTCCAGTCGTTCCTTGGACATGTCACCGGGAACGATGGTGATGGGAACGGGCAGGGTTCCCGCGCTGCGGCTAAGCTGTGTGACCAGCGGACCGGGGCCTTTGCGATCCACGCCAGCGCCCAGCACCAGAACGCCGACTTCGGGATCGTCCTTGATCTGGGCCAGAATTTCGGTGACGGCTTCGCCTTCGCGGATGATCAGCTCGGGGTCGATATTCTGGCGGTCCCGCATCCATTTGGCAAAGACCTCGTAATGAACGGTAATCCGTTCCCGCGCTTCTTCGCGCATGATGTCGGACACGCCGATCCAGTGGTTGAACTCCTCTGGGGGAATGACCGAAAGGATTTGCACGGCACCTCCGGTTTTTGCTGCCCGCATGGCCGCGAACCGCATCGCGTTCAGGCATTCGCGGCTATCGTCAAGGATCACCAGAAATTTACGCATAATTGTTTTCTCCTTGCCCCGGATCATGGCGCAAGGATGCGACGGTGGCAATACAGGCCGATTGGGCCAGATTTGCGGGGGACTTATGGCGTTCGGGAAACTGTGTTTGCAGACAGGTCAGCTACAGGCCGCAGCAGCGGTTGCGCCAAATTCCTTGTAGCGCGTCCAGAATTCTTCGTGCCGGATATTGCTGGATTGCCGGACTTCCTGTGCGCGGTGCGGATCCGAGAAGAATTTCGCCGCCATACGTTGATCGGCATGTGTCAGGGTTTGGTCCGCAACGCGTTGGATGCAGCCGCACAGGCGCCAGTTGGCCCCTTGGCGCGGGGATGACAGACAAGCCCGCTCAATTGGGCCTGCCGCAACGGTCTGGGCTGTCGCCGGAAAAAAAACGCAAGCTATCAAAAGGCTGCGAAGAACGTGTTTCATATTGTACTGCCTCTGGCCCCGAATGGCGCAGCCCGGCGATTTCACCTGTATCCTGCGCGCGGATTTGTTACCCTGTGCCGCAGTATGCCGGAACCGTCGTGTTGTTTCAATCGGGCCGAATGGCGCAGGGAAAGGCGTGTTTGTCAGAATAGTTTGTGAGGAGGAGATCCAATGAGATTTATTGCCCTGATTGCTGCATTGATGATGGCGTCACCGCTGGCTGCCGAAGGCGTGGCGCAGAATGATGCGTTAAAGGTGAAAATCCGGCCTGATCTGCCTGTTGTTACCGTGCCAACCGTGGATGGAGAAGTGGTGATTGAACGGATTCAGGATACCGAGCATCAGGTCACGGGGGAATGGGCCAAGACCTCGCGCGAGTGTCCGCCCTTTTGTATTCAACCGATGACCCCCGCCGAAGGGGTGACGACAATCGGCGAGTTGGAGCTGATGGACATGCTGAAAGACCCAGAGGTTGTGGTGATGGATTCGCGCACGCCAAGCTGGTTCGAGGGAGGGTCGATTCCCGGTGCAGTGAATGTCCCCTATACGCAGGTGATTGATCATCTGGGGGAACTGGGGTGCGAGCCTGATTTCGACGGATGGGAATGTGAAAATCCGAAACGGGTGGCGCTGTTTTGTAACGGCAACTGGTGTGGGCAATCTCCCACGGCCATTCGGAATATGATCGAGGTGGGATACCCGGCGGATCGGATTTATTATTACCGGGGTGGGATGCACGCTTGGCGCATGTTAGGCCTGACCGTCACCGGGGAGTGATGCCGAAATCTTGAAAAGATTTCGGTCCGCTTTCTTTGAAAGAAAGCGGCGCCACGCGGGGCGGGCGGTTCGGTGTAAGCCAACGGATCGGGCCTTGGTTGCAGAAAATCACAATCTGCCCCGCGTTTTCGATGGCGCGATAGCCGCGCCGGTTGATTTCGTTCAGGAACGGTTCCATTCCGACAAACCGTTCAATATCCCGACGTTTGCGCCGGATGACCCTGCCTTGCGTCACGGCTTTTGACGTGAACAGATCGTTCAGCCAGATTTCAGGCGATAGCGGAGAGTTCATGTTGCGCATGACCTCAACCTGACGGCTGTGGGGTAAGCCCGTCTTAACGCCCTTTGCGTCGTTTCACGCCGCCGCGTTGCCCCGGACGTCCGGCGGTGGAGCGGCCCCGCCCGGCGGCGGCGGCTTCGACGGCATTATCGACCGCCGATTGCCGTGCCAAAGGATCATCTGAAATCGCCAGATCGACCGCCTCTAGCCGTTTGATTTCATCCCGCACGCGGGCGGCTTCCTCGAATTCCAGATTTTCAGCGGCTTTGCGCATGTCGTTGCGCAGCCCGTCCAGATGGGCCTCTAGGTTGGCGCCATGCAGCGGTTTGTCGATCTTGGCTGTAACGCGGGACTGATCCGTATCGCCCTGATACAGCCCGGCCAAAATGTCCTCGACATTCTTCTTCACCGTGGCGGGGGTGATGCCGTGTTCTTCGTTATAGGCGATCTGCTTGGCGCGGCGGCGGTCTGTTTCATCCAAAGCCCGCTGCATAGAGCCGGTGATCCGGTCGGCATACATGATGACCCGCCCCTCGGCGTTTCGCGCGGCCCGCCCGATGGTCTGGATCAAGGAGGTTTCAGAGCGCAGGAACCCTTCTTTATCCGCGTCCAGAATGGCCACCAGTCCGCATTCGGGAATATCCAGCCCCTCGCGCAGCAGGTTGATCCCGATCAGCACATCGAACGCCCCCAGCCGCAGGTCGCGCAAAATCTCGATCCGTTCGATCGTATCAATGTCGCTGTGCATATAGCGCACACGAATGCCCTGTTCGTGCATGTATTCGGTCAGGTCTTCGGCCATGCGTTTCGTCAGGGTCGTGACCAATGTGCGGAACCCGGCGGCGGATACGCGGCGCACCTCGTCCAGCAGGTCGTCCACCTGCATGTCCACCGGGCGGATTTCTACCAGCGGGTCCAGCAATCCGGTGGGGCGGATCACCTGTTCGGTGAAAACACCGCCGGTCTGTTCCATTTCCCATGCTGCGGGGGTGGCTGACACGAACACCGATTGCGGGCGCATGGCGTCCCATTCCTCGAATTTCAGGGGGCGGTTGTCCATGCAGCTTGGCAGGCGGAACCCATGTTCCGCCAGCGTGGATTTGCGGCGGAAGTCGCCCTTGTACATGCCGCCGATCTGCGGAACGGAAACGTGGGATTCATCCGCGAAAACAATGGCATGATCGGGGATGAATTCAAACAGGGTGGGGGGCGGCTCGCCCGGTGCGCGCCCCGTCAGATAGCGCGAGTAATTCTCGATCCCGTTGCAGACGCCGGTGGCCTCTAACATCTCCAAATCGAAATTCGTGCGCTGCTCCAGCCGCTGCGCCTCTAACAATTTGCCGGAATTCGTCATCAGGTCCAACTGCTGCCGCAGTTCTTTTTTGATCTCTTGAATCGCCTGCTGCATCGTTGGTTTCGGCGTGACATAGTGCGAATTCGCGTAGATGCGGATTTGTTCAAACGTATCGGTTCTTTCCCCGGTCAGGGGATCGAATTCGGTGATCGCCTCCAACTCCTCGCCAAAGAACGACAGCCGCCAAGCGCGGTCTTCCAAGTGGGCGGGCCAGATTTCCAGCACGTCACCGCGCACCCGGAAGCTACCACGCTGAAACCCCTGATCGTTGCGCCGGTATTGCTGGGCGACCAGATCGGCAATTACGGCGCGCTGATCGTAATCGCTGCCGGCGCTCAGATCCTGTGTCATCGCGCCATAGGTTTCCACCGACCCGATGCCGTAGATGCAGGACACAGAGGCCACGATGATCACGTCATCGCGTTCCAGCAGCGCCCGCGTGGCCGAGTGGCGCATCCGGTCGATCTGTTCGTTGATCTGGCTTTCTTTCTCGATATAGGTGTCGGACCGCGGGACATAGGCCTCGGGCTGGTAATAGTCGTAATAGCTGACGAAATATTCCACCGCGTTGTCGGGGAAGAAGCCCTTGAATTCCCCATATAATTGCGCGGCCAGTGTCTTGTTCGGGGCAAGGATGATCGCGGGGCGCTGGGTTTCTTCGATCACCTTGGCCATGGTAAAGGTCTTGCCGGTGCCGGTTGCGCCCAGCAATACCTGATCGTGTTCGCCTGCCAGCACGCCTTGGGACAGTTCGGCAATCGCTGTGGGCTGGTCTCCGGCGGGTGAAAATTCCGATTTCATTGTAAAGCGTTTGCCGCCTTCCAGCTTGGGGCGGGTTTTTACATCGGGGGCCGGGGCGTGCAAAATCGGGGCCGATTGATCGTTATGGGCATAGGGCATCGGGCTTCTCCGGGTTTGGCAGTCCCAATTTGATCTGTTTTTGTTCTACTTCAACCCCTGTTTCCGCCAAGCAGGGAATTGTCGTGGATAATCAACGCCTCAATTCGTTCTTGGGCGAATTATGCGTATCTGAATTGGTCAATATTTCTGTCCGTATTGAAACAAATGAAAAGAAAATATGTATATTTTTGAAATTTCGTAAACGGAATCTCTTGCGAAGAGCGGCGACCCCTGCGTATGATTCTTTGTAGCAAGCAGCAGGCTTGGCCGCCGTAGGGTCCGCGTTCACCCACCCCTCGCTCCCTGCGGGTCAGACGGCGGTCAACGCCCATTTTCCTTTGCTTTTGGCGGGGAAAAAGGGCGGTCTGCTCTTGCTGTTATTCTCATTTTCCCCGATAAATCGCCGGAACAGAGGAGTCATGTTATGCGTGCGCGTATCTACAAACCTGCCAAAACCGCTATGTCCTCGGGGACGGCGAAAACGAAATCTTGGGTTCTGGAATATGCCCCCGCGTCCGCCCGCGAGGTTGATCCGTTGATGGGGTGGACCTCCAGCACGGATACGCAGGCACAGGTCAAGATGCGGTTTGCCAGCAAAGAGGCGGCACTGGATTACGCCAAGGAACATGGTATCGACGCCACTGTGACCGAACCGCATGGGCGCAAACCTAATATCCGCGCGGGTGGATATGGCGAAAACTTTGCCACCAACCGCCGCAGCCCCTGGACGCACTGACGTTGATTTGGAAAGGGCTGCTTCATTCGCGAAGCAGGTCTTGATGGGCGGCCAATCAGGTCGCCCAAATTGTTTTTCCCAGCACGAACATCACCCAGATGACTATCACCCATCTTGTTACGCACTCCGGCGGTTTCCATGCCGATGAATTGCTGTCATCGGTAATTTTAACGCGGCTCTTTCCTGATGCAACACTGGTGCGCAGCCGTGATCCGATCTGGATCACTGCGGACAGCAGCAGGATTATTTTTGATGTCGGGCGGGCCTATGATGCTGATGCGATGATCTTTGATCACCACCAGCGGCCCAATCCGCTGCGGGGGGATGGGCAGCCTTACAGTTCGTTCGGGCTGATATGGCATCATTTCGGCCACGCATATTTGCGCGCGTTGCGGACGCCTGAGGCTGACGTTGAGGCTGTTCACCGCAGCTTTGATCAGAGCTTTGTTCTGCCGGTTGATCTGCTTGACAACGGAGCGATGGAACCTTCGGTGGCTGGTCCTCTGGCGGGGCTGTCCCTGCCGACATTGTTGGAAACCTTGAAGCCAGCCTTTGATGATCGAAGCGCCGAGAGCGATGATCAGGCGTTCTTTTCGGCGCTGGACGTGGCGCGCGTTTTTGTAGAGGCGGTGGTTCGGAATAAAGCGGCAAAATGCCGGGCCGAGGCTATGGTTTCCAAGGCGATTGTTGCTGCCGGGGCGTCGAAGATACTGGAACTTCCGATGGGTATGCCGTTCAGGTCAGCAATAGAGAAAGCGGGGGCTGATCATTTGCTGTTTGTCGTTCACCCGCGCGAAAGCGATTGGGCGCTGACAACCATCCGCAAAGGTGGTGATACCTTTGAAAGTCGCGCAGATCTGCCCGAGGCCTGGGCTGGGTTGACCGATGCCGATCTGGAAGCGGCTTGCGGCGTGAGCGGTGCCAAGTTCTGCCATAACGCGCGGTTCATCGCGGTGGCTGCCACGCGCGAGGCGGTTCTGAAGATGGCGGTGAAAGCGGTCAATGAAGCTGCCATTGGTGCGGCTGATTGACGAGGGAACCTGTCTGATCTGTTGGGCGATCAATAGCGGCTTTGATGTCGGTAGAATGCGCTTGTTACACAAGATATGGATTTGCCAGCCGTGCAAAAGAAAAGCCCCGCACAAAGGCGGGGCCAGTGGGGGTTAATCTGTTGGGTTACTGGGCGTAGCCGATGCTTTGCAGGGCGACTTTGATTTCGTCCAGAATGGCCGGATCGTCGATGGTGGCGGGCAGTTTGTAGGTTTTGCCATCCGCAATCGACACCATCGTGCCGCGCAGGATTTTGCCCGAACGGGTCTTGGGCAGGCGATCCACCACCACGGCCAGTTTAAACGCCGCCACAGGGCCGATTTTGTCACGAACCAGTTTTACAACTTCTTTGACGACATCGGCATTGTCGCGGTCGCATCCGGCGTTCAGGCACAGGAAGCCCACGGGCAGTTGCCCTTTCAGATCATCCGTCACGCCGATCACCGCGCATTCGGCCACGTCGGGATGGCTGGCCAGCACTTCTTCCATGCCGCCGGTGGACAGGCGGTGGCCTGCGACGTTGATCACGTCATCGGTGCGCGCCATGATGTACAGATAGCCGTCTTCGTCGATCATGCCCGCATCGCCGGTTTCGTAATAGCCGGGGAAATGTTCCAGATAGGATTTCTTGAACCGGGCTTCGGCGTTCCACAGGGTCGGCAGGGTGCCGGGGGGCAGCGGCAGTTTCACCGCGATGGCGCCCAGTTCCCCGGCTTTCATCGGGTGGCCGCCTTCGTCCAGAATTTGCACGTCATAACCCGGCATCGGAACCGAGGGGCTGCCCAGCTTCACCGGCAGCGATTCAATGCCCAGCGGGTTGCCCGCGATGGCCCAGCCGGTTTCAGTTTGCCACCAGTGGTCAATCACCGGCACGCCCAGTTGATCCTGCGCCCAGACAATCGTGTCAGGGTCGGCGCGTTCACCGGCCAGATAGACCTGTTTCAGGTTCGACAGGTCGTATTTTTTGACAAACTCGCCTTTGGGGTCTTCGCGTTTCACGGCGCGGAATGCGGTGGGCGCGGTAAAGAAGGACGAGACCTTGTGTTCGCTGATAACGCGCCAGAACGTCCCCGCATCGGGGGTGCCGACGGGTTTGCCCTCGAACACGATGGTGGTGTTGCCGTGGATCAGCGGCGCATAGCAGATATAGGAATGCCCCACGACCCAACCCACGTCTGACGCGGCCCAGAAAACGTCGCCCGGATCGACGTTATACAGGTTTTTCATGGTCCAGTTCAGCGCCACCAGATGTCCGCCGGTGGGGCGTACAACGCCCTTGGGTTGGCCGGTGGTGCCGCTGGTATACAGGATATAGGCAGGGTGGTCGCCTTCGACCGGGACACATTCCGCCGGTTCAACGCCGTACTGGAAGCCATGCCAGTTATAATCCCGGCCTTCTTCCAGATGGGCGACCTCTTGCTCGCGCTGGAAAATCACCGTGAAATCGGGCTTGTGGGTGGCCATGTCGATGGCCCCATCCAGCAGCGGTTTGTAATGCACTACGCGGCCCGGTTCGATCCCGCACGAGGCGGCGATGATCGCTTTGGGTTTTGCATCGTCGATCCGCACGGCCAGTTCGTTGCTGGCGAAGCCACCGAACACCACCGAATGCACTGCCCCCAAACGGGCGCAGGCCAGCATGGCCTCTAACGCTTCGGGGATCATCGGCATGTAGATGATAACGCGGTCGCCTTTTTCGATGCCCTTTGCGCGCAACGCCCCGGCCAGACTGGCCACGCGGTTGCGCAGTTCGACATAGGAAATGGTGCGTTTGGTATGCGTGACAGGGCTGTCATAGATGATGGCGGTCTGTTCGCCGCGCCCGTTTTCCACATGGCGGTCCACCGCGTTCCAGCAGGTGTTTACCATGCCGTCCTTGTACCATTCATACAGGGGGGCGTTATCATCAAACAAGGCTTTGGTAGGGGGGGTATCCCAATCAATCGCCTGTGCTGCGTTCATCCAGAACGCTTCGGGGTCTGATTTCCATGCAGCGTAAATATCTTTGTATGCCATGGTATGCCTCCTGTGTGGTTGATTTCTTGTTACGTAGCGTCGCAAATTCACGCAAGTATGTTACCGAAACCAGCGACAGATTTACGCAAGTTTGCGAGGCTTTCGGAGGTTTTCCACCAAAACCATGTTGCAAAGGCTGTGGATTTCAGGGGCGCTTCCGCAAAGTTTTGCGCGGTTTGCAAATTAATTATGCGAATCTGCAAACATTCCCGCCAAGAGGTAGTTCTTTCGTGCATACCTATACAATTGAGTGTATTTGGCTGCTTGAAATGATGCGGGGAAAATGTATCAATCAATGCAGCGTATGATTGCTTATCGGTAAGAGGGGGAACGTATCGGGGCCACGAGTCCAAAAGATATTCGATGTCGTTTCCGCTGTCTGTTTGCGCGTGATTTCCATTAGTTAGAAGGGCATCTTGGGCAGATAATAAGGGGAAACGCGATGTATTCCCAAGACATTACGGTAGTTCCCTATAATGGGTCTTTATTGGCTGCGAATTTGTTATCTTCGCAGCAAACACTGGTTCTGAATGGGTTTGGCAGCGAACAGACCGGCACGCTTCAGGATAATGACGGTACCCTGTCAGATTTCGATGACGGGCTTTCCACGTTTAACGGGCAACCTGTGAATTACATCGGCAGCGGCACGGTGACGCCGGGTGTCGATGTGCTGGGGCTGACGGTTCCGTTGGGGGCTTCGGTGCCTGTTGTCGTGTTCGAAGTGGGCGGGCAGATTTATTTCCATTACCCCGAAGGTGAGCCGAACCTGTTAGGTGCAGTGGCGCTTGTGGTGGATATCGAGCCGGTTGGCTATGAAGTGTTCACGCCGATCTGCTTTGCTGCGGGAACCCGCATTCTGACGGATGCGGGGGAGCGGCCAATCGAAGATATTCGCGCGGGTGACGTGGTTGTGGACTGGTTCGGGCAGGCGCATGGTGTGCTGTGGTCCGGGGCGCGCAAGCTGCGCCTGCCGCAGAATATGGACTTTGACAAATGGTTCCCGGTTCGTATCCGTAAAAACGCGTTGAAGCCGGGGGTGCCGCATCGCGATACGTGGCTGTCCCAGCAGCACCGGCTGTATCTGTCCGGGCTGGAGGCGCGGTTGATTACAGGGGAAGAGGATTGCCTTGCATCCGCTAAATCACTGCTAAATGACGCGACGATTTCGTTGGACCGGACGGTGACGGAAATATCCTATCACCATCTTCTGTGCGCCCGGCATGTGGTTTTGGTGGCCAACGGAATGCCTGCTGAAAGCCTGTTTTTGCCGCAGGATGATGACGTTCCCGAAAATCTGGACCTGAAGCAGGAAATCGTTGGTCTGTTTCCATTTTTGGCGGATGGGATGGAGCTTTGCACCGCAGAAGCCCGAGGAAGCGAGGCGGCCGTGATAGGGTCGCTTTTGCAGCGGAACTGCGCCTGAAATGTTCCGCCAAAAGCTGTTGATTGGCTTTTGGCGGAAACTCTTGGTGTCTTAGCCGTAATGCGCCACGGGTGTGCCCGCGATGGCCGCCATGTTCAGCAGCCCGCGCGTGGTGATCGACGGGCTGACGATATGCGCCCGGTTGCCCATGCCCATCAAGATCGGGCCGACCTCTAGCCCGTCGCCTTTGACCTTCAGGATGTTGCGCACACCGCTGGCCGCATCGGCGTTGGCAAAGACCAGCACGTTGGCCGGGCCTTTCATGCGGCTCATCGGGAAGACGCGTTCGCGCAATTCCGGGTCCAGCGCCGCATCCACGTTCATTTCGCCTTCGTAGGTGAAATCGCGGGGCTGGGAATCCAGAATTTTCAAGGCTTCACGCTGGCGCAGGCCAGTATCGCTGTTCAGGTTGCCAAACTGCGATTGTGCGCACAGCGCCACCTTGGGTTCCAGTCCGAACCGCCGCACATGCCGCGCGGCACCGATAACGGTTTTGGCAATTTCGGCAGGGGTGGGATCAATCGTGACCTGCGTATCGGCGATGAACAGCGGGCCATCTTCCAGAATCATCAGGGACAGCGCGCCATGCGGTTGCAGGGAATCGTCGGCCAAAACCTGTGTGACATAGTTCAGGTGCCAGCGATATTCCCCGAAGGTGCCGCAAATCAGGCTGTCGGCTTCGCCACGATAGACCATGATCGCGCCGATGGCCGTGGTGTTGGTGCGCATGATCGCCTTAGCCAGATCGGGGGTGACGCCGCGCCGGGCCATGATCTGATGATAGGTGCCCCAGTAATCGCGATAACGCGGGTCGTTTTCCGGGTTCACCACCTGAAAATCCACGAAAGGCCGCAGGCTTAGGCCCGCGCGTTCGCAGCGGGCTTCCATCACTTCGGGGCGGCCGATCAGGATGGGTTGTTCGGTGGTTTCCTCCAGAACGGCCTGTGCGGTGCGCAATACGCGTTCGTCCTCGCCCTCGGCAAAGACGATGCGGCGGCTGGCGGTGCGGGCGGCCTCGAACACCGGGCGCATCAGCATCGCGGATTTGAAAACGCTTTGGTTCAGGCGGGCCTTGTAGGCGTCCAGATCCTCCAGCGGGCGGGTGGCAACGCCGCTGGCCATCGCGGCCTTGGCGACAGCGGTGGACACCACACCGGACAGGCGCGGATCAAAGGGTTTGGGGATCAGGTAATCAGCCCCAAAGCTAAGCCGTTCGCCCTGATAGGCGGCGGCGGCTTCGGCGCTGGTGGTGGCGCGGGCCAGCGCGGCGATGCCGTCAATGCAGGCCAGTTGCATATCGTCGTTGATTTCAGTTGCGCCGACATCCAGCGCCCCCCGGAAGATAAACGGGAAACACAGTACGTTGTTGACCTGATTGGGGTAATCGCTGCGCCCGGTGGCGATGATCGCATCGGGTGCGACCGCGCGCGCATCTTCGGGCAGGATTTCGGGGGTGGGGTTCGCCAGCGCAAAGATGATCGGGCGTTTCGCCATCTTTGCCACCATGTCGGGCGTCAGAACACGCGGCCCGGACAGGCCAAGGAACATGTCCGCGCCGTCGATCACCTGATCCAGTGTGCGCAGGTCGGATTTTTGCGCATAGGCCGCCTTTTGCGGGTTCATGTCTTCGGTTCGGCCTTCGTAGACCAGCCCGTGAATGTCGCACAGCCAGACATTTTCACGCTTCACGCCCAGTTTCAGCAGCATGTTCAGGCAGGCAATCCCGGCGGCTCCGCCGCCAGTGCTGACGATCTTAATATCCTCGAAATTCTTGCCTGCCACATGCAGCGCGTTTTTCGCGGCGGCCCCCACCACGATCGCGGTGCCGTGCTGATCGTCGTGAAACACCGGGATATTCATCCGTTCGCGGCACAGTTTTTCAACGATAAAGCAATCGGGGGCTTTGATGTCTTCCAGATTGATCGCGCCAAAGGTCGGTTCCAGCGAACACACGATATCGGCCAGCTTATGCGGGTCGGTTTCGTTTACCTCGATATCAAAGCAATCAATGTTGGCGAATTTTTTGAACAGGACGGCTTTGCCTTCCATCACCGGCTTGCTGGCCAACGCGCCGATATTGCCCAGCCCCAGAACTGCGGTGCCGTTGCTGACAACCGCCACCAGATTGCCCCGCGCGGTATAGCGGCTGGCGTTGCTGGCGTCGTCCTTGATTTCCAGACAGGCCTCGGCCACGCCGGGGGAATAGGCGCGGCTTAGATCGCGGCCATTCGCCAATGGCTTGGTGGCGCGGATTTCCAGCTTACCGGGTTTGGGGTATTCGTGATAAAACAACGCCGCCTGACGCAGCGAGTCTTTGGGGCTATCAGACATGTGGGGTCTCCCTGATTTGGGTAGTTTAGTGTTAAACTAAATCCTGACCAAGGGGAAGCGCCAGTTTTCCAACGTGGTCATGGGCTTGCAAATTTATCCGCCGAGCCTCACAGTTTTCCGCATGTGCGCGGGATCGGCCCGTGCCGGAACGGAGTGTTGGATATGTCCCTGCTGGATGCTGCCCGCGCGGTGCGCGAAAATGCCTATGTGCCTTATTCCAATTTCAAGGTCGGCGCGGCCATTCGTGGTAAATCCGGTATGGTTTATGTGGGCTGCAACGTAGAAAACGTGGCCTACCCCGAAGGCACCTGCGCCGAAGCGGGGGCGATTGCCGCAATGGTCGCCGCAGGGGAAACCGAACTGATCGAGGTTTGCGTGATTGCCGACAGCCCCCATCCGGTGACGCCCTGCGGCGGGTGCCGTCAGAAACTGGCGGAATTTGGCCGGGGCGAGGTCACGGTGCGGCTGGCTACGGTGGACGGGCCAGAAACGGTGATGACGATTTCCGAATTGCTGCCGGGGGCGTTCGACCAATCCCATATGGAACGCGCCTGATCCCGATGGATGCCCGTGCGATCATTGCCCGGCTGCGCGACCGCCAGCCCGTGACCGATCAGGAATACCGCTGGTTCGCCGCCGGTCTGGCCGATCATACGGTCAGCGATGCGCAGGCGGGGGCTTTTGCTATGGCGGCGCTGCTGAACGGGCTGGGCGATCAGGGGCGCACTGCGTTGACATTGGCCATGCGCGATTCCGGCCATGTGCTGCGCTGGGATCTGGATCGTCCGGTGCTGGACAAGCATTCCACAGGCGGGGTGGGGGATTGCGTGTCGCTGATCCTTGCGCCTGCACTGGCGGCTTGCGGGGCCTATGTGCCGATGATTTCGGGTCGGGGGCTGGGCCACACTGGCGGCACGCTGGACAAGCTAGAGGCGATCCCCGGTTTCCAGACCGGGCTAGAGGAGACGCGCCTGCGTCAGGTCGTGCAGCGGGCGGGCTGTGCCATCGTCAGCGCCAGCGCGGATATTGCTCCGGCGGATAAGCGGCTTTACGCGATCCGCGATGTGACGGGGACGGTGGAAAGCCTGGATTTGATCACCGCTTCGATCCTGTCGAAAAAACTGGCAGCAGGGCTGGAAGGTCTGGTGCTAGACGTGAAAATCGGCACCGGGGCATTTATGAAATCCGCGGATGACGCCCGCGCCTTGGCCTTGGCCTTGGTGGAAACGGCAAACGCGGCGGGTTGCCCGACAACGGCGCTGATCACGGATATGAATCAGCCATTGGCCCCGGACTTGGGCAATGCGCTGGAGGTGGCCAGTTCCATGCGGGTGCTGACGGGGCAGGCCAAGGGCCGGTTGCTGGATATTGCTGCCGCCTTGGGGGGCGTATTGCTGGCCAATGCGGGGCTGGCAGACAACGCGACCGTGGGGGAGCAGCGCATTTTATCAGCCATCGCCAGCGGTGATGCGGCGCAGGTTTTTGGCCGGATGGTGGCCGAACAGGGCGGGCCGGTGCAGTTCGTGGACAATTGGCAGCGGTTCCTGCCCGAAGCGCCGGTGATCCGGGAAATCCTGTCGCCACAGGCGGGATATGTGGCGGGCTGGAACGGGTATGCCTTGGGGCTGACCGTGGTCGAGCTGGGCGGTGGGCGTCAGGTGGAAACCGATACGGTGGACCCGGCGGTGGGCCTGTCCGATGTGGTGCCGTTGGGCGCGTGGGTAGAGCGGGGGCAACCGCTGGCGCGTGTCCATGCCGCCCGCGAAGCCGCCGCAGATCAGGCCGGGGCCGAGGTGCTGGCGGCGTTGCGCCTGACGGGCGCGGCACCGGACTTGCCGCCGCTAATTCATGAAAGGATCGGATGATGCCGCGCGCTTTCCTGATTGTGATCGACAGCGTTGGCATTGGCGGTGCGCCGGATGCTGAGCGTTTTTTCAATGGCACCCGTCCCGATACCGGGGCGAATACGCTGGCGCATATTGCCGATGCCTGCGCCGAGGGCCGGGCAGAGCAGGGGCGCAGCGGTTCTTTATCCCTGCCGGTGATGGATCGGCTGGGGCTGGGGGCTGCGATCCGCGTTGCTTCGGGCCGCGATGCGCCGGGGCTGGGGGCGGACCCCACCGGGCTGTGGGGGGGCGCGACGGAAATCAGCCCCGGCAAGGACACACCATCGGGGCATTGGGAACTGGCGGGGGTGCCAGTGCCGTGGGACTGGCACTATTTCCCCGATACTCTGCCCGCGTTGCCGCCCCAGATTGTCGCGGAATCGGAACGTCTGATCGGGGTGGCCGGGGTGTTGGGCAATTGCCATGCGTCGGGTACGGAAATCATTGCCCGATATGGGGCTGAACATATGCGGACCGGGCAGCCGATCTTTTATACCTCGGCTGACAGTGTGTTGCAGATCGCCGCGCATGAAGACAGCTTTGGCCTGCAACGTCTGCTGGACCTGTGTCAGGGAATTGCTCCGATGGTTCATGCGATGAAAGTGGGCCGTGTGATTGCGCGGCCTTTTGTGGGGACACCCGAAACCGGGTTCACCCGCACCCAGAACCGTCACGATTATGCCATTGCCCCGCCTAGCCCAACGCTGTGCGATTGGGTGCAAGGGGCGGGACGCCATGTGTATGCCGTGGGTAAGATCGGGGATGTTTTTTCAATGCACGGCATTGATGAGGTCCGCAAAGGCCCGGATGATGTGCTGATGACCCATCTGTCCGATCTGGTGAATGATGCCGAAGATGGCAGCCTGACCTTTGCCAATTTCGTGGAATTCGACAGCCTGTATGGGCATCGGCGGGATGTGTCGGGCTATGCCCGCGCCTTGGAGTGGTTCGATACAGAACTGGGCAAGCTGCTGCCGCGCTTGCGATCCGATGATTTGCTGATCGTCACCGCCGATCATGGCAACGATCCGACGTGGATCGGGACGGACCACACCCGCGAACGCACCCCGGTTCTGGGTTATGGGGTAGGGGAGAAAGCCATTGGAAACGTGATGTTTGCGGATGTCGCGGCCAGCATTGCCGCGCATCTGGGCATTCCCGCACAAGGACCGGGGGTATCGTTTTTATGAGTTGGAAAACCTTTCCCAAGCTGGAGCTGCACCTGCATATCGAAGGGGCGGCACCGCCGAAATTCATCCGTGGGCTGGCACAGGAAAAATCCATCAATCTGGATCGGGTCTTTGACGAGCGCGGGGCCTATGCCTATCGTGACTTCCCCGAGTTCCTGAAGGTGTACGAGGCCGCTACGCAGGTGTTGAAAACGCCGCGCGATTATCAGCGGTTGACCCGCGCAGTGTTGGAAAACTGTGCCGAAAACGGGGTGATTTACGCGGAAACCTTTATCAGTCCTGATTTTTGCGGTGGCCGTGATTTGGGGGCGTGGCGCGAATATCTGCACGCGATTCAGGAAATCGCGGCCGAGGTCGAGGCGGAGCTGGGCATTATCCTGCGTGGGATCGTGACCTGCATCCGGCATTTCGGCCCGGAGAAGGCCAAGGAAACCGCGATTTGCGCGGCAGAAACGGCGGGGGATTGGATCGTCGGCTTTGGTATGGGCGGCGATGAAACCATCCTGCGGCAAGGCGATTATGCTTGGGCTTTTGACTGCGCACGCGAGGCAGGGTTGCGCCTGACCACCCACGCCGGGGAATGGGGCGGGCCGGATGCGATCCGGCAGGCGATTGATGATCTGCGGGTGGATCGGATCGGCCACGGCGTCCGCGCCATCGAAGACCCGCGATTGGTTGATATTCTGGCTGAACGGGAAATCGTGCTGGAAATTTGTCCGGGGTCGAACGTGGCGCTGGGCCTGTATCGCAATTTCGCGGCCCATCCTATTGCACGCTTGCGCGATGCAGGGGTAAAGGTCACGGTATCCACCGATGACCCGCCCTTTTTCCACACGACGATGGGCCGGGAATACGAAGAACTGGAACGTGCCTTTGGTTGGGGAGCCGAAGATTTCGCTGCGCTGAACGATACGGCGCTTGGCGCTGCCTTCTGCGATCCGGCCACGCGCGAGAGCCTGAAAAAACGATTGGAGACATACGCATGAC
The DNA here is from genome assembly GCF_900182725.1 of Thalassovita litoralis. Taxonomy (GTDB): domain Bacteria; phylum Pseudomonadota; class Alphaproteobacteria; order Rhodobacterales; family Rhodobacteraceae; genus Thalassobius; species Thalassobius litoralis. Next base: position 11,939 of record NZ_FXTO01000028.1, on the reverse strand, counting down.
CGAGCATCTGACCATCGTCACGCATCCGCTGGTGCAACATAAACTGTCGATTATGCGTGATAAAAACACCTCGACCGCCAGTTTCCGCCGGTTGCTGCACGAGATCAGCCAGCTTTTGGCCTATGAGATCACGCGCGAACTGGACATGACCACCAAAACCATCGAAACCCCGATGGAAACGATGGACGCCCCCATTCTGGAGGGCAAGAAACTGGCGCTGATTTCGATCCTGCGGGCGGGCAATGGCCTGTTAGACGGGGTGCTGGAACTGATCCCGGCAGCGCGCGTGGGCTTTGTTGGCCTGTATCGCGACGAAGAAACGCTGGAGCCGGTGCAGTATTATTTCAAGGTGCCCGAAAACCTCGAGGATCGTCTGGTGATCGCCGTGGACCCGATGTTGGCGACCGGCAATTCCTCGGCTGCGGCGATTGATCTGCTGAAACAAGCGGGCGCGAAAAACATCCGTTTCATGTGCCTGCTGGCCGCACCCGAAGGCGTGGCCCGGATGAAAGAAGCGCATCCCGATGTGCCGATTGTCACGGCGTCCTTGGACCGTTGTCTGAACGACAAGGGATATATCCTGCCCGGACTAGGTGATGCGGGTGATCGGATGTTCGGCACAAAATAAGCGCACCCTTTACTAATAATGCTGAATCGTGCAACCTGCCCCCCAAAGCCTGCTTGGGGGGCAATATGCCAGTTTCAAAAATCATTTCTTCTGCAATTTTCGCCTTGGTGCTTGGGGGTGGGGCAGCCTTTGCCCAAGCCTTTAACGGGGCTAATTTGCCAGCCGAATTTCCGCCCACGTCCTACAAGGGCAAGCAATATGTGGATAGCAAGGGCTGCGTGTTCATTCGCGCCGGTGTCGATGGCAATGTGACGTGGGTGCCGCGTGTGACGCGGGCGCGTCAGCCGATTTGCGGGGCGCAACCGACCTTTGCCAAGGCTGCACCCAAGGCCGAAGCCCCAGCGCCCAAGGTTGCGCAGGCCCCTGCGCCGAAGCCCGCCCCGAAACCTGCGCCCGTGCAAAAGCCCGTGGTTGTAGCGGCCAAACCTGCGCCGGTTGTAAAAACCGCGCGGACGGCACCGATCCGCACGGTGGCATCCGTGACCACGCCGCCGCGCGTTCTGGCTGCGCCACCTGCACCCAAACGCGCCGCCCCTGTGCAATTGGCGGCACCTGCTGCGTCCGGTTGTACAGGTCTGGGGGCAAGTGGGCGCTATATGCAGGGGGCCGGGCTGCGTTGTGGCCCACAGGTTGAACCGCCAGTTTCCTATGGCTCTGGTGCGGGGCGTGTGGCGGCTGCGCCGGTGGTGCGGCAGGGAACGGTTGCACCGGGAACGCGGGTGGTGCCGAAGCATGTGGCGCAGTTGCAGGCGAATGCAACGACCGGCGTGCGTGTCCCTGATGGCTATCGCCCGGTTTGGAAGGATGACCGCCTGAACCCCCGTCGCGCCCAGCAGACATTCTCCGGAAAGGCGCAGATGGATCTGGTCTGGACACAGACAGTCCCGCGCCGTTTGATCGACCGCCGCACCGGGCAGGACGTGACGCGGTTTTATCCGAATGTGACCTATCCCTATACGGATCTGGCAACGCAGCAGCGGGACAAGGCGTTTAAATACGCGAAGACCGGGAAGATTTCCACCAAAGGGCAGGTGCAACCCGTGCAGGCCGCGAAAACCGCCGGGAAATCTTATGTTCAGGTGGGAACCTTCGGGGTGCCAGCCAATGCCCAACGCTCTGCCGCGCGGCTGCAACAAGCCGGTTTGCCGGTGCGGATGGCGCAGTATTCCAAGGGCGGTAAATCCTATCAGATCGTGATGGCCGGGCCATTCGCATCGCCGCAACAGGTGAATGCAGCCCTGTCCACCGCCCGCCGCGCCGGGTTTCGGGATGCCTTCGCCCGCTAAGCCTGCTGGGGGCAAGCGTGTTGTTTTGCCCCCTCATGCGTTTGCGAAAATAACTGACGTAGCATTTTGCAATAGGTATGAAACGGTCCTGTTTGCGGGGGCGGCAGGACCGGATCGCCCCGCAGATTTGCGACGCCTCAAAGCAAGGCGTGGTTTGTCACATTGGCCTAGTGGTCTTTGTTCCTGACCGCGATGAACCTGAAACGAGAAAAGTCCACGATTTGTTTTCGGATGAGTGGAGTTTGGTCATGCTGCGTTTCTGCCAATTCTGGATGGCTTTGGGTAAACCCACATGTGGGGCTTTTCTTTTGGCGATTGTATATTTGACAAACCAAGCCTGAAACCCTATATTCTTATCAAGACGATAGGAGTTTCGAATGTCCGTTCTTTCCGCCCCCTACTTCCACGACGAAGCCGCAGCGTTCGCGCACGTCGAAGGCATGCTCTGGGCGGATGGTCCGGTATGCCCGCATTGCGGCGTTGTGGATAGCGCCTATCGCCTGACTGGCGTTCGCACCAAGCCGAGCGCGAAGAACCCGGAAGGAAAGGAGCGCCACGGCCTGTGGAAGTGCCGTGAGTGCCGCAAGCAGTTCACCGTTCGCAAGGGCACCATCTTCGAGGAAAGCCATCTGCCGCTTACCCTGTGGCTTCAAGCCATTCACCTGATGGTATCCAGCAAGAAGGGCATTTCCAGCCACCAGCTGCACCGCGTTCTGGGCATCACCTATAAATCCGCATGGTTCCTGACCCATCGCATCCGCGAGTGCATGCGTTCCGGCGAGTTCGCACCCATGGGCGGCAACGGCGGCGCTGTAGAGGTCGATGAAACCTTCATCGGCAATGACCGCACCATCAAGCCGCATGGCGAGAAGAAGGGCCGTGGCTTCGCCCACAAGCACAAAATGCTGACGCTGGTGGATCGCACCACGGGCCGCGCCAAGAGCATCATCGTTGATGATCTGAAAGCCGCTACGCTGGTGCCGATCCTGCGCGAAAACATCGCCAAGGAAGCCGTAGTCTACACCGACGAGGCAGGCCAGTATAAGCGCCTTGGCGACGAGTTTGCGGGTCATGACTTCACCCGTCACGGTCAAGGCGAATACGTGCGCGGCGAGGTCCACACAAATACCGTCGAAGGCTTCTACAGTATCTTCAAGCGCGGCATGAAGGGTGTCTATCAGCACTGCGGCAAGCAGCATCTGCATCGCTATGCGGCGGAGTTTGACTTCCGTTATAACAACCGCACCGCAAACGGGGTTAACGACACAGAACGTGGCGAGATTGCTTTGAAAGGTGCTGCCGGGAAGCGGTTGACCTACGCGCAATAGATCGAAAACGATTCAAAGCATTGCGGGTGCGTCAGCAAAAGCTTCACCGCACCTGAAAAGTGACCATATTAGAAGTGTGGTGGCAAAAAACCTTGCACGGTGCCGGTTCGCCGGTTGCGTCACCAACGAAAAGAGGGAGCAGTTTCCTGCTCCCTCAGAGATTAAGGCGAGTCAAAGTTCGATACGGAACGCTCTCTTGCCATACCATTTGGCCCATATGCGACGACCGTCTTTGGTCGTGATATAGGGCCGATAGACGACCTTCTTGTCGTCATTACGATTGTCCATGGGAAGTCCTTTCCTGTAGGACGTGAGCCGCTCCCCTAGAATGCTTCCTACGGCATAACTCTGGGGGGGCGGGCCTTCTGAGCAAACGTCAGAATTGACGATCACCCGAGGTTCTCAGGGGGGTAACGCTAGGCATCCCCGCGTATTTTTTGAGACGGTAGTTGCTCCCATCATAGACAACCACGTCGTCTTGTTTGAGGCGCGATAGGAGGCTGGACACCGAACCCCTGTCCAGTGCGTCACCTTCGGCTCCGCTTAATTCAACTGCCTTTGCAGCGTTCAGCCCGCTTCGGCCTTCTGACTCTAGCATCTCAAGGACTCGCACTTTTACAGAACCCTTGGGCGCTCTCTTGGGGGTGGTTTTCGTGGGTTCTTCACCCATCATATCAAGCAAAAGCGACTCTTGGGCTTGCAGCTTCTCTATCTCTCGCCTGATGCTATCCAAGCGTTCCCGCATATCTTTCATTTTTGGCGCTTTCGACATAGCGGCCTCCGTGATGTGGTGGCCCCGGTGGGATTCGAACCCACAAACCTTGCACGGTGTCCGTTTAAAAGACGGTTGCGTCTACCATTCCGCCACGGGGCCTATGTTGTGCGAGGAAGCCCCGCTTGCGCAATATCGTGTGGCATCAAGGGGCTGGGAGTCAACGTCAAACTGCGTTTATCCCAATGGATCATTGTAACTATTTGATTATACTAGATTTTGCAAATTGCGTTAGATTAACACGCAAAGAGTGTTGTGCCGTGTGGTTCCCGCCGGGCCGAATCACTATGATGTGGTTATGGAAAAAGACAAAACCCAACTTGACCGCTTCAAGGAAGCCGCCCGCGAACTCGGGACGGATGACGACGAAGCACGGTTCAACGAGAAGCTTAGGAAGCTGGTGAAACAGAAGCCGAAGGACGACAAAGCGTCCAGCGACTGATCCGGCCTGTCACGCTGTTGCGTGATCGCTCGGGAAAACTGGTTTGTCAAATATACAATCGCCTTTCTTTTGGGATTGCGTTCGGATGCTATTGAGAACAAAATAAGAACATAGCTTTGCGGAGTCGCCCATCATGATGCTGTTCGATGATTTCGTCACCGAACCTAAAGCCCCCCGCCCGGTTCTGCGGCCTGCCCCGTTGCAAGCGCATCCGCTGGTGGCTGGGGCGCTGCATCAGCTGACCTATCCGCTGACTGCCAAAGCGCGGGGGCTGCTGATCACGGTGCGCGGGGCAGGGCAAAGCTGCGTTATGGCGCTGCGCACGCAATCTATGCGCCCAGGCCAAAGCTATCAGGCGGGTTTCATCGCCCCGGCTGATTGGGTCACGCTGAACCTGCCGTTTTTTCAGTTCCGGCCCGTTGGTGGCGTGTTGCGCCGACTACCCCGCCCCGAAGCAATCCACAGCTATGGCGTGATCGTAGACCCGGATGCCACGGTACAGGATTTGAATATTGCCCGCCTGCAATTCTACTGACCCAGCGGCACCAATTGGGCCGTCCCGTCAGACAAATTGCTCGCGGATCAGCCGTTCTTCCAGCCCGTGACCGGGGTCAAACAGGATGCGGTGCTTGATGTCGGGTTCAGATTTGATTTCAACACTGATTACTTTTTCCACCGAATAGCTGTCAGCCTCGGCCATGACGGGGCGTTTTTCCGGGTCGCGCACATCGAACCGCACATGGGCGGTTTTCGGCAACAGCGCCCCGCGCCAGCGGCGGGGCCGGAATGGGGCAATCGCGGTCAGCGCCAGTACATCGGACCCAATCGGCAGAATCGGCCCATGCGCCGAATAGTTATAGGCCGTGGACCCGGCAGGCGTGGCAATCAGCGCCCCGTCGCAAACCAATTCTTCCATCCGCAGCCGCCCATCAATGGTAATCCGCAGCTTCGCCGCCTGTGGTCCGGCGCGCAGAACGGACACTTCGTTGATCGCCAGCGCATGATGCACATGGCCGTCTGCGCAGGTTGCTTTCATCGACAGCGGGTTAATCACCGCTTCTTCGGCATCTGACAGCCGGTCCATCAGATCGGTTTCGCTATATTCATTCATCAGGAACCCGACGGTTCCCCGGTTCATCCCATAAACCGGCAAATCCAGATGTTGTGTGCGGTGCAAGGTCTGCAACATGAACCCATCCCCGCCCAAGGCCACGATGATATGGGCCTGTTCTTCGGGCGTGTTGCCATAGCGACCAATCAGGGCGGCGCGGGCCGTCTGGGCCGAGTGCGCGTCACTGGCAGTAAACGCAATGCGAAGGGTCATTTATGCCTATCCCTGTTTCCGAAGCGGGCCAAACCGTTCCTAATCGAACCACAAGTTCACGCAAGGCACCAGCCCTGCCGCCATATGGTGCCGCATGGTCGCATTCCGGGCTTTCTTCTGGCATCGGTTTCCTTTACTTACGCGCCATCCCAACTGCCATGACGGAGCAATTGAATGTCCGATACCGGTTTCTTCACCGAGGCGCTCGCATCGCGCGACCCCGAGCTGTACAAGTCGATCACCGACGAACTGGGCCGCCAGCGCCACGAGATCGAACTGATCGCGTCCGAAAACATCGTTTCCGCCGCTGTGATGGAAGCCCAGGGCTCTGTCATGACCAACAAATACGCCGAAGGTTATCCGGGGCGCCGCTACTATGGCGGTTGCCAATACGTAGACGTGGCCGAAAATCTGGCCATCGACCGCGCCAAGGAACTGTTTGGTTGTGAATTTGCCAACGTGCAGCCCAACTCGGGCAGCCAGGCCAACCAAGGCGTGTTCAACGCGCTGCTGCAACCGGGCGACACCATTCTGGGCATGTCGCTGGACGCAGGCGGCCACCTGACCCACGGCGCAAAGCCGAACCAGTCGGGCAAATGGTTCAACGCCATCCAATACGGTGTGCGCAAACAGGACAGCCTGCTGGATTACGATCAGGTTCAGGCGCTGGCAGACGAACACAAACCCAAAATGATCATCGCCGGTGGTTCGGCCATCCCGCGCCAGATCGACTTTGCCAAGATGCGCGAAATCGCGGATAGCGTTGGTGCGTTCCTGATGGTGGACATGGCCCACTTTGCCGGGCTGGTTGCGGCGGGTGAACATCCCAGCCCCTTCCCCTATGCCGATGTGGCCACGACCACGACCCACAAAACCCTGCGCGGCCCGCGCGGCGGCATGATCCTGACCAACAACGAAGAGATCGCGAAAAAGGTCAACTCGGCCATCTTCCCCGGCATTCAGGGCGGCCCGCTGATGCATGTGATCGCCGCGAAGGCCGTCGCCTTTGGCGAAGCGCTGCGTCCCGAATTCAAGACCTACCAGAAACAGGTTCGCGCCAATGCCGCCGCACTGGCCGATCAGTTGATGAAGGGCGGGCTGGACATCGTGACCGGCGGCACCGACACCCATGTGATGCTGGTCGACCTGCGCCCCAAAGGGGTAAAGGGCAACGCCACCGAAAAGGCACTGGGCCGCGCGCACATCACCTGTAACAAGAACGGCATTCCGTTCGACCCGGAAAAACCGATGGTTACTTCGGGCATCCGTCTGGGCACCCCCGCAGGCACGACCCGCGGCTTTGGCGAGGCAGAGTTCCGTCAGATTGCTGATTGGATTGTCGAAGTGGTCGACGGTCTGGCCGCCAATGGCGAAGACGGCAACGCCGAAGTCGAAGCCGAGGTAAAAGCCAAGGTCGAAGCCCTGTGCCAGCAGTTCCCGCTGTATCCGAACCTGTAATCGGATAACCGGGCTAATCACCTGAATGAACACCGCCGCTGGACATCCCTGCGGCGGTGTTTTTATATCGGCCATTCCTTTTGCGATATTGATTGACGATTTATATGGTTCACCATGCCCCTCTGACATTGCGGATCGAACGCCAATTGGGCGACCGGATGCGCGCGCATCTTCCGCATTATATGGCTGAATTTGTGATGTTCGTTCTGAAACAGGGATGGGCCTGCCTGTTCGGTATTTGCCTGCTGGGGGCGATCCTGCTGACCCGTGCAATCTGGCAACCCGATTGGATGCTACACCGATATGATGCGCTGGTTATCGTCGCGATTGGCCTGCAAGTCCTGTTTCTGGCGCTAAAGCTGGAAAGCTGGGACGAGGCAAAAGTGATCTTGCTGTTCCATCTGACCGGCACCGTGATGGAGCTGTTCAAGGTTCAGGCCGGAAGCTGGTCCTACCCCGAACCGGGCCTGTTGAAGCTATGGGGCGTGCCGCTGTTTTCCGGGTTTATGTACGCATCCGTTGGAAGTTACATGGCGCGGGTCATCCGTTTGTTTGACATGCAATTCGCCCCCTATCCGCCGTTCTGGTCATCCCTTGTGCTGGCTGGGGCGATCTATGTGAATTTCTTTGCGCATCATTTCCTGCCTGATATTCGCGTTATCCTTTTTGCGGCGACGGTGCTGCTGTACCTGCGTACCCGCATCTGGTTTCGGATTGGGGAAAACTGGTACTGGATGCCCCTGCCGCTGGCCGCTTTCTTTTCCAGCTTCTTTCTGTGGCTGGCCGAAAACATCGGCACGATGACAGGTACATGGCTGTATGCCGGACAAAACCCGTTCGATCAGGTTAGCTTCGCCAAGATGGGGTCGTGGTATCTGCTGCTGTATGTCAGCTTTGTCACCGTGACGCTGGTGTTCCGTGGCGCGTTGCAGCGCAGTCCACGGGTTACAGATAGCCCCGCCACCGCAGAAAAATCAGCAACAGCGCCAGCATCGCCAGCAGACTAAACGACACGCTGCCCAGCACGCTGAGCAACAGCCCCTTGCGCCGGTCGGCCACGTCAATGCCGCGCAAGTAGCTGCGCAGGATGTCGTATTGATCGTTCACCTTCGACGCATCCATCAGGCGCGCCAGTTTTGGATGCCCCATTTGCGTGAATGCCAGCGCAAAGCCATCAGCCGCATGACGAACGGACCGGGGTGCGCGGCGCACCCCGCGCTTCAGGCGCAGCGCAAACGGGCCAGAGGTTTGACCGCATTTTTCGGCCAGTAACGCCTCCAGCTCTGTTGCCATCCGGGTGATTGTTTTTTCGTCGATCACGTACCACTCTCCGCCATGAAAAATAACGCAAGCCCCGGTGTCGCACAATGCCGCTGGAAAAGCATCTGATGCGGCGCTATGCACAGGTTATGTTGAACCAGATTGCCCACGGCACCCCCACCGCCAACCCCGCGCTGCTGATTGTCCACGGCTTGTATGGCTCTGGGCGGAATTGGGGCGTGATCGCCAAACGCCTGTCAGATGAACGGCAGGTGATTGCCGTAGATCAACGCAACCACGGTTACAGCCCTTGCTATGACAGCCATTCCTATGAGGACATGGCCGAAGATCTGGCCGCCGTGATCCGCGCCCACGGGGCGCCAATGGATGTGCTGGGGCATTCGATGGGCGGTAAGGCGGCGATGGTGCTGGCGCTGAAATACCCCGATTTGGTGAACCGCCTGATCGTGGCCGATATTGCGCCGGTCAGCTATGGGCATTCCCAGATCGAATACATCAAGGCGATGAAAGCAATTGACCTGAACGCCATAACCAAACGATCAGATGCCGAAGCACAGTTGCGATCCATGATCGACGATCCGATCCTGCCGGTGTTTTTCACGCAATCCTTGGATGTGTCTGCGAAAAAGTGGCGGCTAAATCTGGATGTACTGGCGCAGGAAATGCCGAAAATCCTTAGCTTTCCGCAGATCAGCGGGAAATTTGCTAAACCCGTTCTATTCCTGACCGGGGGCGCATCCCATTATGTAACGCCGGGCCATCGGGACACGATCAAAGCCCTGTTCCCGAACACAAAATTCGCTAAGATTCCCGGTGCAGGGCATTGGCTGCACGCTGACAAACCGCGCGAATTCGAAGCCGCAGTGCGTACCTGGCTGAATATGTAACAAAGTTGGCGATGGCGGCCCCAACGGGGACCCCTCCCTCGTACCGCCATCGCCCATGTTCCGCCGGAGCGAAACAAACCAAAGATCAGTTATTATCGACGATGCCCTTGGCCACCAGCCACGCGACCGGCAGTGCCACCACGAACCCGGCGGCGGCCGCAACCAGAATGGGCTGCAATGTGTCATACCCCATCGTCAGGGCCGCAATGACCAAAGTCCCGGCAATCGTGGTGCCAATCAACGAATATAAAATCGAAGCCAGTCTGAGCATAGCATCCTCATAAAATCTGACGCGTGTCCTATGAAGACGCATATGGGATTCGGAATGTTTTTTCTTTGATCTGGGTCACATCCCGAATTTATCGCGGCTCGGATCGTGCTTTGGGGGCGTGGGTGTGCGTATTCCGAAAGCTTTGACCTATGTTCGGACCATCCCGCCTTTGCTTGGCGGGTATGATTTGGCTCTGCCGTCCTTAAAATCCTATTAGGTCTTCCAAGCATATCTGGAAGCCTCCCCAGAAGGGGGGCTTCACACCAAGGTTCGCTCTTGCGCTCCGTTTCTATATGCTCTAATTGCCATCACTACACCATGGCGGCGAGTTGGCGGAGTGGTGACGCAGCGGATTGCAAATCCGTGTACACCGGTTCGATTCCGGTACTCGCCTCCAAATAAAATCAATCACTTAGAAGAATGACGCCGGACGCAAGCTTTTGCGTCTAAACAAATGTCTAAATATTCTGTTTTTGTTCTGTTCGCAAAGGCATGGTGAAACGCTAGGCCTTTGCTTGTGATTTCCATGCGGAAGTGGCCCGGCCTAGAACCAGCAGCAGAAAGATTGCCAACAGTGGACTGAAAACCAAAGAGACCAGCACCCAAATCAATGCGCTGCGTCCTCGGTTACTTGCCATTCTGGCGGGCAAGAAGATGTAGAACCAAAGGACAAGCCACAGAGCGAATAATATCACGATGAGGTCAGCCATGCCGTTTCCGCCCTGTGTGTGGTTTGTGTTGTGCTGGATTTTTTAGGGGTTTTGCCCAACGCGCATATTTTGCGCCTGAATCGCCCTGAGTTTCTGCCGAACTTTCTTGGTATAGTGCAGCACCATCGCGGGGCTTTGGCCCGTAACTGCGGCGATCAGATCGTCCTCACACCCAGCTTCCAGCAACTCACAGGCGGCATTGTAGCGCCAACTGTGAATGTCATAGTTCACAGCCCCAATCTGTTCGCGCACCTTGCGCACCGCCTGCGATGCGCCACGATAGGACCAACGATTGGTTCCCCTCTCATTCGTCAGGATAAACACCGAATGGCGGCTGGCCTGATCCAGCGCCGCTTGCAATTCAGGCAAGATAGGCACCCAGAGAACCTTGTTGGTTTTGTTCTGCTGCACGACAATGGCACCGTCTTGAATGTCGGACCAACGCATTTCCAAAACATCACCAATGCGCTGACCAGTGCCAACGCAAAGTTCCATCACAAGCCGTTCACGGGTGCCTATAGGGCAAGCCGCGCGATAGGTGTCCAGCAATTGACGCGGCCACGGTTCGCGTTCGGTCTTTTGGGTTTTCAGTTCGGGAACCCCCTTGGCAGGATTGGTTTCCCGCCAACCCAGATCGACGCAATGCTCCATCAGAACACGCAGCACCCGCAAAGAGTAGTTTGCGAAATACGCCTTTTCGGCGTTCGCATCCCGCAGGCGGATCACATCCTTGCGCTTCATGTTGGCCGGATTAGTATCGCCCATCTTATCACAGAAGAAATCAAGATATTTGTCGTAATCCAGCGCCGTGCGTGGCTTGAGCCGACGATAACGCGGAGACTTGCGGTAATTCGCAACCAATGCCCGGAAAGAGCGGGTAGATACCCGCGAAGGCTTGCTTTCCCCATTCAGGATGCTGGCATATTCTGCCCAGAATTCCGGTGTTCCAAAGTCATTCTGGAATTTTAAGGAAGGCCACCCGCGCCGCTGAAAATACAGCCCGTTGCGCTGCCGATAGACATGCTTGGGAAGTTCACGCTTTGCCATGTTGCAAATCTATCCTCTCAAATTCATCGGGTTCAGCTTCGATGTGTTAAAGCGCACTGTTGATAAGCTGGATTGGGAAGTTTAGGCCCGCTACAGTTTTCCGCCCCATCTTTTATGTTGTCGTCCATAGGTATCGGTGATCGTAAGCAGGGGTTTCTGACCAGAGCGACCCGACAGCCTTACCAATTCACCATCCAAGTGCATTGCAAGTGCATCTGGATTTGAGGTTAGAAAACTACCTTCATCATACCTGACAGCTTGGATTCCTCGAAGGGCAGCACGACAAAGAATGTGATCCATGATTTCCTCATGTCGTGGGTGCCAATGTGAACCCTCTGTAAGCAGATTCCAGTTCTTGCTTGGTGGGGTCGTATCGCCGAGCCATGCCTGCGGGTCGATGTCGTTGAGCTTGGCCGTGCCGATCAGCGTGTAGATGGCGGCGGCGCGATGTCCGCCGCGCTCTGATCCGGCGAAGAGCCAGGATTTCCGGCCGAGGGCCACACCG
>NZ_FXTO01000027.1 GCF_900182725.1 Thalassovita litoralis | reverse complement strand
ATTAACGGTACAATATGAAAATTAAGGGTACATCGTGCCGCTGAAAACAAACGATAATTTTAAAGGCAATTCTGATTAATGAGGGTACAGTGACAGCTACACTGACAACCAGCTCGGCCTCTGGCGTATCAACCTGCTGTCCTTCCAACCCGTGACGAGCATTATTGGACGCATAGCCCCACAGTTTCTCGGCTGCGGTATCAAGAGGTTTTGGAAGGTCCAATCGCTTTACAAGCTGGCCGAATGTTGCTTTGGAATCGCCGGCCAGATCCCGCGCGGTCGCTTCCATCGCGGCGCAGGCATGCTGGATTGCCCCGGTCACATCCGGTTCCGGCCGCCGAGAAATACGGCGCAGCGCTTCGTGGATCTCGCGTGCGGCGGCACTGCGCCCGGTTTGTTCGACGATTTCGACCGCCTCCTGTGTCGCGCCGGTAAATACTTCGGAACCGCGATAGACTATCTGGCCGTCGTACATATGCCAGCCGATGCCATTTTCGACAATGAACTGGTTCAGCCGGTCATCGAACCTGCTTGCATTGTCGTTGAACCCTTGCGCGAGTGCCTTATGGAACGCTTCAGCAATGTCATAGACCTTGTACCAAGGACAGTCGGCAACAAGCCCGACGACCTCTTCTTAGATGTTAGGGTGCTCCGACCAGTTGTTTCGGTCAGGCGGGACGAGCAACACCTGACAGATGATCCGGCGCATGGCGGACGGGCTCATGCCGATGTCCTGCCCAATCAGCGGGATCGCATAGCGCAGGTTTTCGGGCGCGTCCTCGTGAACGGTTATCTCCGCGGCTGCGCTGCGGTAGCCGTGCCGGTTCGAAAAACTCTCTGCCATTCTGCCAATCCCCTACGCTATCGGCACTGTGTGCAAATGGGCTTCAATCGCCTTGATCGCATCCGCGGTCAGCGGCAGGTTTCCCTTTTCGGCCTGCCAGTGCTCATGGAAGCGCGCGACAGTCTCGCGTGCGGTTCCCAGAACCAGCTTCTCGGATAGACCGGCGTTTGCAGCCAGGTGCGACAGCTCGTCCTTCGAGAACCCAGAGAACTTCTTGGTGCGGCTAAAGGTGAGCGCCGCCTTGTCGTCGTCTATGTAGGCAATGGTCGAAACAAAATCGTAACACGGCGCGAGCGCTGCCTGCCTACGATCCGGATAGATCAGCGACCAGTTCTTGAGGTGCATGTCGGCATTGCCGATCAGCACATTGAAAGTCAGCCGCCGGATAAACTCGGCGATGTCGGCCTCTCCGCATTCAGCGGCCAGTACCTGTGCGATGTTGCGCTGGCTTGCCTTCTCGTACTTGTCCTTGGGATAAACGCGAAAGACCTGCGCGAAGTCTTCAATGTGAACAGCGCTGCCATCACTCAGACGGTCAAATCTTTCGACCGCCAGCGCCTGACCGCTGACCTTATCCATGCCCTCGGGCAGGTTGCCGATGTCGGCAACATCGATCAGCCTTATCGGCGGAACATCCATGCCGCAGAGACGCGCGAGCGTCATCATCGAGAATTCATTCTCGGGGACAGCATCGAAGCCTTGCGCTGGCAACTTGACGATCCAGGAGCCGCCGACCCCCTTGGCCGGAATCGCAAGACCGCCTTGTTTGTCTCCCAAAGCCGAGAACTTCAACTGAACGCCTGCCAGCGAGAACCTCAGCGCCTGATCTCGATGATCATCGTGATGATCTTCACCATCATCAGCGTCGGGGGGCCACGCCTCACCATCGGCGGGCCGAACAGTGACCGCACCGGGAAGGTCCTCGCCGAGAACCCAGAGCAGGAAAAATTCACGGACGGGCTTCACGCCCGCGCGCTCGGCGAGATAGTCCCGCATGTGACCTTCGGGCAGAAGATTTGAGAAGAAGGGCAGCAGGTGCATGTTCTGCGTACCGAAATCAGTGGTCAGTTCCCCAAGCTCATTCTTGAAACCGAGGCTCAGAACCGGCCTGCCCGCATCGGCGACATAGCCTTCAGAGAAAGCAAAGAGCGAGGTATCACCGCTGACCCGCGTCAACGTACCTATCGGCTCTCCGTAGAGCAGGACTTCAAGGACACTGACATCAGCCACGATCGTCACCGTCCAGACGATAGGCCGGACGCGGCAAGGATGGTGCAGATACACCCGCGCCATGGGCGAGTGCGTTGCGCAACATGCGCAACTGGCTCTGCGCCTGCTCGACCGCTTCCAAGTTGCGCGGATCGCTCAGGAACTCCTGCATGGCAGCAGAGGCTTCTTGCAACTGAACAAGATCATCGGCTGAAAGCTTGAAGTGCATCAATTCGCGCGCCCGGCGCTGCAACTCCTGAACGACAATCTCAGAGAGCGTTTCACTGGGAAGCGCTGCTATCTGGTCATCAAGGCGCTGCAATAGGTTCGTTGCCTTACGCGCGCTCTGAACGTCACGGTGACCATCATCATCACCGCGAATGATCGCCCGAACGGCAGGCAGCTTCTTGCGCGGGACCAGAGTCAATTCCAGATCAAGTACACGTGCAAGCTCGACCAGGCTGGACAGACGCAGATCGACCGCCCCGTTCTCGATCTTGGAGATGTGGCTCTGTGGAACCCCCGCCTTCGCACTAAGCGCGCGCTGAGAGAGCCCCTTGCGTTCCCGCGCGGCTTTGAGCGACTCTGCAATGTGCTCCGTTGCGTAACCCATGATCTATCTTGCTGCTTCCTCTACCATTTATGATATGCATAAACATATCACTCACTGAAGGAGACTTCAAGATTGATGTGGAGTTCTACATCAAGGCATGCGCATGATGTGCTTTTATATATCAAACGCCAGAGAAGTCACTTGCCGAAAAAAGATCCGCTGGAAACTCGGGAGCTTCGAGGAACGACGATCAGATGCTCTTAACAGCATCCATGGAGCCGACGGCGTGCTCGGTGTGCAACTTCTAAATGTACTTCCGATAGTCACTGCTGACCTTTTGCCCCGAGGGAACGTATTTCAACACGTCACCGACCTTACGCGCTGCTCGGATCGGAATCGGCAAGCGTTGGTTCATCTGGGTCGAGTTCCAGTTCACCTTCGTGAGGCTGAAAACTTCCTTCGCAATCTGTTCGATCGTGCTCTCGCTTTGCGGGTGCGGACAGAGCAACAGGGGATTCGGGACATAGAGGCCAGGATAGGTCCCATAGTAGGGAATGCTGCCGTTGGTATAGAGCAGCCCATTGCCGTCCAGTTCAACGAAGGTGCCGCGGAGGACAGGGAAGTCGCCGTCGCGCAGCACCTTGACTGAATAGCTCTCATGAATCCAAACGAGATCGCGCAGTTCCACACCTGCCTCGTCGAGCGCCTTACCAACACCCTCGGCCTCGTCCTCGCGAAAGCGCGACGTCTTCATGACGATCACGCGTGCCGGCATCGTTCTATGGACCGACTTGTAGGCGGCCAAGGCACTCTCGGTGAGCTTGTGAGCCTCATCGATAGTGAGGAACGGGTGGCGACCCCGCGACTCTGACTGCGCAGGACCGCCTCTAAGAATGAACCCTCTGCCCCGCTCGTCGAACATTTGCGCAGCACTGGTCCATATCTCGTCGGTTTCGGCATCCTTGAAGAAGCTGATGCCAATGTAACAGGCGGTGAACTCGCCTTCTTCCGGCAATCTGCGCCAGGGCACCTTGCCGCTGCCCTTGTAGTAGAGCGTTGTCATAAGGTTCCATGCGAGATCAGCTCGATCTTGGGTTTGGCGGTCAGAGTTCTCCTTGATCTTGCGAGGGATCTTGGCATCGGGGTTGATGACATCCTCCCAGACAATCTGAATTGAGAATCTGAGATTCATCGCTCTGGCCTTGAGCAAACCGCGGAAGTTCGGAGAGGTTTCCTTACCAGCTTTCGCCTCGGCCGCTTTGTCCTCTACGACCTCGTCATCGCGCGCCTGCTCGTTTCTCCAGACTCGTTCGATCAGCTTGACAGGGAGCGAAACCATGACCACGTCTGGCCGTTCATGATGCGCCTCAAGCTTTTCCAGTTGCTCCATAACTGCATCGACCGCCATCTCCACAGCACGCGCATCGCTCGGTTCCTTGGCAATCTTCTCGATCTGACCTTTCGTCAGCAGACCGACGTCGGCAGCCACCATTTCGAACCGGCACCGATAGGGGTTCTGATTTCTCAACCCGGGAAAGTCCGGGTGCAGGTTCGGGTGCTTTTCGGTCTTCCCCTCGAACCCATCTTTGATCGCATCCAGAAATTCGCCTGATTTTTCGACGGTAAGAGCGCTGCCAACAACGCCGACTTTGATGGTGTCCCCCAGGTTCGTTTGCAGTGGGCCCGCCTGTAGCAACCCTAATCGCGGATCAGGATGATGGTGTTGGTCGCCAAACTCCAGTTCGGGCTCCGGGAAGATTTTGGTCTTGAAGTCGCTCATAGGTCGAAGCTGCCTTGTTCATCGGAGTGGGGTGGCTTCTTCGACTTCTGCGCCTTCGCGCCCCACACATCCTCGGGCACGCTCTTTGGCAGTTCGACGGAAGGCGGAAGACCGAACTTGATGATGCGATCCGTCTTGGTGTCGGGCGTCAGCAGTTCGCCGGCATCTTCAAAATCCATACCCGATAGCAATCGATGCCACATGATCACCTGGCCTCGAACTGTGCTGTTCGTGTCGAGGCGTTTCTTGCCGGACAACAAGGCATCCGGATAGTTGAGCGCGCGTTCTCCATCTGAAGTGAAGTAGTAGGATGGGTTGACGATCAGGTACCATTTATCCGCCAAGCGCTCGAACCGAGGGTGGAATGAATGGTGCCGTACATAGTCGACGGGCCCCTCCCCCTTTGACTTCTGATAGACGCTGACAACGTCGGCCTGCGTCTTCTGCTTCGCGCCAAGATAGCGGAACTTGCGCGCGACGCTTCCAGGTGTTGGCAAGAAGTAGAACTGTTTTTTCTTTCGGTCCCACCCAAGCAAGTCCCGAAAGTCATGCGCCAGAGTATGTCGCAACAGGCCCGCAAATTTGTGCTGCTGATCTACGGCGTCGTGTTGCGCCAGAAAGTCGGTTTCGATCCGTTCGACCTGATCCCGTTCGACCAAGTCGCGAACGGGTGTGGTTAGTGGGTCGCAGAATGTCCAAAGCGAGGTTTCATCGATCATCCAATCGTACCGCTGGTCTTCCCGGACCTTGTTCATCCGGGCGAGCGCCTTCTGGGTGGAGAGCTGAGTCTGTGCGACGAAGATTTCCTCAGGAAGCTGCAATGGCACCATGTTGATGATCGCTTCCTCCCCTCCCCCAAGTGGCGGGACATAGTAGCCGTGTCCTTGCTTGGCGACAGTCAGGGCAGCGAGGCGATCCTTCGCACGTCCGTCCAAGACGTCGCGCTCTTTGTCGAACTGCAATGTGCGTTCGGCCTCGCCAACGAGGTTTTCGAGCGACTTCCAAAAGAACGTGTCATCCGATTGCCTGTAGAGAACGAGAATTACGGGTAGGTTGGAGCCGCGCCAATAATCAAAGTCCGAAGCGCGGACACGATAGGAGAACCCGGCATCAGTCTCTCCAGAATAGCTGCCGCTCTCGGTAGCCTTAACCTGCACGGCAATCATCTTCGCTGTCGGTTGATCATCGTCCATCACCTCAGCGATGCCGTCGATACCCGCTTCCAGACGTGACCGCCCATCGAATTGGAACCCAATTCGCAAGAATTGAAGATTTGCCGCCTTCTCCCCGATTTCGCCAATTCGCTGACTGGCAGTAATCTTCTTGTTCACGCCAATGACCCGTACCTTCCATATGACAGAGATAGCACTTCAATCAGCGTTTCGTAAGGCGCAGACTACAACATGTAGGACATGGCAGTTTGCTTGAGCGAAGCCGATTAGGCTGGGTGTTGAACCAGCTCCAATTCCGGCAGATCCCGCAGGCTCTGCAGATCGAACGTCACCATAAACGTCTCGGTTGTGACAAAAGTATGCGGCGCCCCAGGACGCGGCGACCGCGGCCCGCTGGCGATTAGATCCTTGTACCGCAGCCGGGCCAGAAGATCGCGGCTGACCTCCTTGCCGAAAATGTCGGCCAAGCCGGCGCGGTCGATCGGCTGATGATAGGCGATGGCGCAGAGCACCCCCATCTCCATCTCGGTGAAGGCGAGCGTCTGGTCGCCAATATCGGCAGCCGCCTTGATGGCATCTGCAAACTGCGTCCTGGTGCGAAACATCCAGCCGCCGGCGACCTGAACCAGTTCGTAGGGACGGCCGGTCAACTCGGCCTGGATGTCTTCGATCAGCATCTCGACCGAGGCCCCCTGCCCCACCACGCGCGCGAGATCGTCGCGGCCAACCGGCGAGGCACTGGCGAACAGCACCGCTTCGACCCGCCCCATCCATTCGCGCCAGCGCAACTCTTGCGGCAGATCATCGAGCTCCCGGTCAAAGCCGGCGCCTCCCTCGTCCACCGGTTTCCGTTTCCGGGTCGCGGTCGTCATGGCGCGATCCCATAGAGCCGGAAGGTCGGCCGTCCGGTTAGCTCCCGTGCCACGCCCAGTTCGACCAATCGATCGCAGAACCGCCGCGCGGCGCGATCGGTCATGGGGATCGTTGTTCCGCGGATACGCGGCGACAGCATCCACGCAGGCAACACCGCATCCTCGGTCAGGAACAGCTCGACCGCGGCATCCGATCCCTTCGCCCGGAGCTTCGGCGCGACGGTGCGAAGTGCCTCGGCGCGGCGGGCGAGATCCCGCGCCAGCCGGATCACAGCCTCGATGGACTCGAGGATCCGCGCCTGGACTGCCAGCTCGGCCCTTTGCCCTTCTGCTGTCAGGTCGCGCAATGCGGCCTTCGTCAGCCGCTGCGCCGTAACCGGTAACACCACCTTCCAGTTCAGGGCCCGCGCCAGGACGACATCGGACAGCAAGCAAGCGACCCGCTCTCCTCGGTCATCGGTCTCCAAAACGGCACGCAGGACGGCCACGCATCCCGCCAGAGGCCCATGAGTCCGGGCCCGATCTTGCCCGGCGTCCAACCAACCGGCCACATCCTCCGCGCGGTCGGGCCCGATCAGGTCTGCGATCTCGCCGGGTCCATTCAGCCGAAGCCGCACCGCCTCGCGCCAGAAGGCCAGCAGATCGCCATCGGGACCGCGCGCCTCGCCCGGCGGCGTCAGATGGTAGGCATCGCGGATATCGACTTCCCGCACCAGCCGTCCTTCCAGTTTCGAGGTCGCCACTGCGGCACTCAGCGCCAGTCGGTTGGCCAGTAGTTTCAGCGGCACGCCATGCCTGGGATCGCTGATCAGTTGATCGAGCACCGTCAGCGCCGCCCCCGATCGAAAGGCCACAGTTTCAAGGGTTTCCGCACGTCCGGAGGTGACCCAGCCCGGCAGCTGCGGTAGGGTGCTCAGGTCGTTGGAGATCTTGGCGGGCTGGTATGTCATGCCACAAGACTATCCCGTGGCGGCGCTTTCGTCCACAATATGATGTGCAAACCGCCCCACCCTGCGGCTCCACGCTAAGTCCAATAAGTTTGCATTATCGGACGTAATCATGATATGCTCGAATACATGAATAGTCTCACAAATAGCAGCACCAAAATCGAGAAATCTGACACGCCTGAGGCTGAGACTTCGAGCTCGGCGTCCCATGATGCGCCTAACGGGAACGAGCGAGACGAGAAAGTCACTCTGGACGGGGCCTCAATCGCCCTGCCCTCTCATGTTGCCGGGTCCGGCACCCTCGATCGCTTGGTTGAGAACGCCCGCGACTATGCCAAGGCCTCGACCGCCGAGAACACCAACAAGGCCTATGCCGCCGACTGGAAGCATTTTGCGCGCTGGTGCAGGCTGAAAGGAACGGACCCGCTGCCTCCATCACCGGAAATGATCGGCCTCTACCTGACTGACTTGGCCGCGCCGACAGGCCCCTCCCCTGCTCTTTCCGTCAGTACGATAGACCGCCGCCTGTCCGGACTTGCCTGGAACTACGCGCAGCGTGGGTTCCCTTTGGATCGAAAAGACCGCCACATCGCCACCGTCCTGGCTGGGATCAAGCGCAAACATGCCCGCCCCCCGGTTCAGAAGGAAGCGATCCTGCCCGAAGACATTCTCGCCATGGTGGCTACTTTGGGCTTCGATCTACGCGGGCTGCGCGACCGGGCCATCTTGCTCCTAGGATACGCGGGGGGTCTCAGACGCTCCGAAATCGTCAGCCTCGATCACGGCAAAGATGTCACCCCCGACAGCGGCGGCTGGGTCGAGATCCTCGAGGACGGAGCGGTCCTGACGCTGAACGCCAAGACCGGCTGGCGCGAGGTTGAGATTGGCCGCGGGTCAACGGACCAGACCTGCCCCGTCCACGCGCTCGAGCGATGGTTGCACTTCGCAAAGATCGACTTCGGTCCGGTCTTCGTCGGCACCTCCCGTGATGGTAAGAAGGCTCTGGAGACGCGACTGAACGACAAACACGTCGCCCGTCTGATCAAGCGCACGGTCCTGGACGCAGGCATTCGATCCGAGCTACCCGAGAAAGAGCGCCTAGCGCTGTTCTCCGGACACTCGCTGCGCGCCGGCCTCGCCAGCTCAGCCGAAGTTGATGAACGCTACGTCCAGAAACAGCTCGGACACGCCTCGGCCGAGATGACCCGGCGCTACCAGCGCCGTCGCGACCGGTTCCGGGTGAACCTGACCAAAGCCGCCGGTCTCTGACCCCCTGCCCTATCACGCCGCCTGCCCGCTGAGCCTGCCATAGAAGCTGCGCTCGAGGTGCAACTCCCCTGCCCCGGCTTTCTCGACCATGCCGCGCAGATATCCGCCCGGCGAGGAAACCTCCCCTGTGCTGTGTTTCTCGAAGACAAGCGCAAATGCTGCCGTTGCCACTTGAGTGCCCATTCTGTCCTGCGCCGCGTTCCAGGCATGCTCCGAGATCCCGATCATTGGCCTAAGTTGCCCCGCAACCCGATGCAGATCGCCCCAATCCTTCAGGAATCCACCTAGATTGCGCGCCCAGGATGCGAATTCCGGACAGGCCTGCATGATTGTCGGAAGATCGAGCGCCGTCCGTTTCTTGCGCACTTCGGCCACCCAGTCTTCCAGCTCCTTATCAACCCGATCCTCGGTGTGAGCATTGGGTACCACGGCCGCCGCTTCCTCTTTTTCAGAGGAATTACGAGTTACAGGATCAAGTTGGTTTGTAATTAGTATATGAGGGTCAGAAATGGCCTCCCTGGGGTTCATTTTTTGAGTCTTTTCGAAGACTTGTGCCTTGGTTTCAGGCGTGTTTTCCACAGGCTGGACACCCTCCGTTGCCTTGAGATAGGCCGCCTCGACACGCTCCTGGAGCTCCTTGAACCATGTTAGCAGCCGCACAAGCTGTTCTGAGGTTTCATGGCGGCGCGGAAGCCGGTCCAGAAGCTCCTCGAAGAGACCCGTGAATTGAGTCCAGGGCCCTCGTAGCGCGCTGCTGACGGCCGCCTCGATCCGCGCGCGGATCATACGGCGTGCAACCGTGATCTGGCGCTTCAGGCGCTGACAGAGCTCGCGCTCGACCTGCAAATCGGTATGAAGCTCCTCGAACTCCTCGACTCGCGCCGACAGCGGCGACAAATCAAAGCCATAGGCCTCGACGATGCGCCCCTCGGCGTCCCTGCGGCCCCATCGCTTGCCGTTTGGGCTGTCCTGGAAGGAGATCACGCCGATCTCGGCCAGCCGTCGCGCATGGCGTTTCAGCGCGGACAGCGAGAACCCGGTCTGCTCCATCAGATAGGCGTTTGACGCCCAGACGATCGGGCGCTGCCCCTCCTCCCAGTCCTGGGCTTGGGTAAACGCTCCGAGCGTGTCGAGGAGCATCATGTCTCCGGCCTTGAGGCCAATGTAGGCCCCCACCCGCTTCACTGCCACGAAGGCTCGTGTTTTGGGTACAGCTACCTGTTCACCGGCTTGGGCAAGTTGCTCTGCAATGCCAAGACCCGGTGTCGGCTTGCGCCAACCTGTATGTTCCATGCCTGTTTCTCACCTCCAGTTATGTGGAGGCAAAAGAAAGCCGTTCGCCGAAGTGGCGTTCTTGTTGACAGTGATTCGCGGGAGAGATATCTTCTAAGCGACCAAACTTTTCAGATTAGCTCTCAGGCCACGCTGCTTGGGGGCTTTTCTTTTGCCTAGATCATTGTTCTGACTGCTCCTCTTTCGTCGCGAGGAATTCACTGTACAGCTGATCGAGCCGGCCCGAGAGAAAGTCCCCGAACTCGGTCGAGTCTTGCGCCGTGAGTGAAATGCTGAATGCCTTTCCGGATCGGCCGATGACGCCTTTGATGCGGCCTTTGCCGGCGGTCCAAGTACGTTTCTTGGGCGTGGCACGCGTTTTTCGGCTTTTCGGCGCCCTGCCCGCTTCTGCTAGCTTGCTGTGCAGGAACTCGAAGCGTGCATCGCTATCGAGACCCTGAAAACCGTCGAACTCCAAAGCTCCTTTGAGGATCTTCTCATTCTTGGGCTCCGAGGCCAACTTCTTGAAATCCTCCCAACGATCACGCCCGATCTGCTTGGCTGGGCCAATCTGTTCGATGACGTTCCGCGGGACGTTCTGCGCCACTGAAAGCATGCGCGAAAGCAAAGTACCGTCAATGGTCAGGGCGGACTGGATCACGTCCTTTGCTTGCCCCATATCCAAAAGGCTCTTCGCAAATAGGGCCTTCTCAATAAATGAGAGATCTGCGCGCGCAGTGTTCTCCTGCCCTTGAGCAAGAATGTGGGCCACGTCGTCCATCGGCTTTACAACTGCGCGAACCTTACGGCCGAGCGCCGATGCAACTCGCACACGGCGATGCCCGAAGACGATCATGTAGCGACCATCTGCTTCTGGATGCGGTCGAAGCAATACCGGTGTGTCCTGGCGACCGGCCGCGATCGATGCTTTCAGTTCGTTGAACGCAATATCGTCATCACTAAGCCGATCCGAGACGAATGACACATCGATCAATTGCGGATCGATCTCGACAATGGTCTCGCCTTCAAGAAGACGCTTCGAGTTCTCCGCAAGGCTATCAATCGAAACCTTCATCGATTTCGAAGCACCGCGCATTGCGTATCCAGAGCGACCGGAATCCTTGGGCTGCTCCGGCGAGCCGGCCATGACGCTCTTCAGGAGGTCTTTGCGCGCCATCAAGCCATCTCCTTTTCGTCAGAATCCAACCTACGCGCTGCGCGCATTTCGACAGTTGCACGGCTGTCAAAACTGGCTCTCTGCACGGCTGTCAAAACCTCATTCATTCACGCCCCCAAGCCTTGTGGATCAGTTCGGCGATCTCGTCGTTCACATCATTCAACGAAGTCACTGCACGGTCGTAAGTAGTCCGCACGAACTGAGACCGCTCAACTTCGTAAAGCGTCTGTTTGGTGATCCCAGCGTCGGAGATCGCCGTAGATTTTAGCACAGGAGCCGACAGCATCTGATTTGGAAACATCGCCTGGAGGAACCCAACCATCTGCTTCTGGGGGCCGTCCGTTGGTTCAAATCGCGTTACAAGGTAACGGAACCACTTCAGGCGCATGTTCGCTCCAGCGTCACGGATCGTCTTCATGATCCCGCCCAGCATCAGGAGAAATTGGCTCATCGACATGACGTCCAGCATCTGAGGATGGACCGTCACAATGACCGAGGAAGAAGCCGTGAGAGCAGTGAGTGTGAGGTAGCCCAGCTGAGGAGGGCAATCGATCACAACCACGTCATAGCGGTCATCAACCTCGCTAAGCGCCTTCGATATACGAGTGAAGAAGGTACGGCCCTCATGGGGATCGCTACTCGTCAAAGCAACAGGGGTATCGTATTCGTACTCTTGAAGCTCGAGACTTGCCGGAACGATATCTAGGTTGGGAAAATTTGTTGGCCGGATCACCTCTGTGATCGGCTTGCGCTCGTCATCATACCGAAGTGTCTCGTAGAGCGAAGGCACGTTGTCGAGTTCAGGCTGAATGCCGTGCAAAGCTGTGAACGACGCTTGAGGGTCCAAGTCGATCGCAAGAACTCGATGCCCTTTCAACGCCAAGTGCTGCGCGAGGTGAGCGGAGGTAGTGGTCTTTCCCGAGCCCCCTTTGAAGTTCACGACAGACACGACGTGCAGTTCTTCGCCAGGTTGCCGATAGGGGACATAACGGCGTTTTCCGGGGCGGCCATGCTTGTCGAGATAAGCTCTCAGTTCCAGCATCTGCTCGGCCGAGTAGCTGCGCCTCCCGGACGACGATGTTTCAGGTTCAGGACCTTTGCCTTCGAGATGAAGCTTCTTAATGGTCGACTGCGTCACGCCGAGATAGTAGGCAACCTCGGCCAATGAAAACTGACGTAGACCTTTTTGAGCGTCGGGAGGATACTGTTCCTGACGCAACATATTGAGGCGGTCGGAAATCAACTCTCCTTGCTGTAGGATGATCTCGTCGAAGGATTGATCCTTCGTATCAGCCGTAAAAGACCGTTCTCGCATCTGCCTGCCCTCTAAATATCGCTTTTTCGGCGATTTCGCTCTTTAAACTGTCATCTACACGGAAAAATGAGTCTTAACAACGATTTTCACCCGATGGCTCGAACTCCACCGAGACACCTGCCGGCATAGATGTTCCGACAAATTGTAGTGATCGCGGAAGATGGCCGCCCAATATATGGGAACTTTTTCGACATCAGCAGATCAGAAGTTGACCTAGACTTCGCGTCTCTCCCGTCGCAATTATTTGTTTTTATTGCCTTTTCTATCTTTGCACGGCTGTCAAAACGGAACCAACTCGAGGCATAGACGCGCCTGTGCAAGCCGGAAAACCAAGACAAGGAAGCAGTATGTGTCAGCACGAACTTGGATCCGATCTGCAATCATTTACTTCGGCCAAGCGTATCCACCAGGGTACTCTAAAACATAAGCAAGTCTTACCAGAGGGAAGATAAACAGCGGGAATCGGCTGGGTAGCCCCAGCCGATTCTATGCTTCACGCTGCGTCTTTGGGACCCCAGGGGATGACGGCCTGCAGGGACAGATCGTCCTGGTTCGCGGCCTTGCCGAGGTTGGCGTTGAAGCCGTGGTCGCGGATGGTCAGCGTGAAGTAGTCGGCGCCGGTCTCCTTGTTCTGCTTCTTCCAGATGCCGCCGCACTCAACCAGCTTGCCGCGCGGGGAGCGGCCGAGGACGCGGTGCGCGGGGGCCAAAGGGTTCGTGCTCGCGACGGGTTCGACCGTGATGTCGAGATCGAAGGTCAGGGTCGAGATGGAGCCGACGCCCTTTGCGGTTTCGATGTCGGCGCTGGTGAATTTGATGCAGCTCGTGGTCATAGCTCTTCTCCTTGTTTGTGTAGCAATGATGGTCACCTGGCAGCTGGCCAAGGCCCGGCCAGACCGAAGGCGAAGCGTGAGCGGAGAGGGGCAGGCGCCGGTCTTTTTGGTCCGTGAGGAATGGCCCACCCCTGTTCTTTGGCGGGTTAGGGGGAAAAGATCGGCGGCGACCTTTGTGGACGGGACGACAGCTGCGACCAGCATGTCATGCAACTCAGACAAAGGGAGAAGAGCGGTTGGTCCTCCCCCACTGAAGTGGTCCACCGTTATGTTAAGGAAAACGGAGGGCCAAGATGGCTACGAAGAGACACAAGCCGGAAGAGATTGTCACGAAGCTGCGGCAGGTTGAAGTGCTTGTCGGGCAAGGCATGGCGCGGGTGGATGCGATCCGCGAGGTTCGCATTACTGAGCAGACCTATTATCGCTGGCGCAAGCAATACGGCGGTATGGGAACCGACCAACTCAGGGAACTGAAGCGCCTCCAGAAAGAGAATGAACGGTTGAGAAAAGCCGTTTCGGATCTGACTTTGGACAAGCTGATCCTGGCGGAGGCGGCAAAGGGAAACTTCTGAGCCCCGCTCGCCGCCGTGCCTGCATTGATCACGTTCGCACCCGGTTCCATCTGTCCGAGAGACGCGCCTGCCGTGTCTTGGGTCAGCACCGATCCACGCAGAGGAAGGTGCCGCAAGGCCGTGCCGATGAGGAGCGTCTGGTCGCGGACATGATCGAGCTGGCGCGGCGGTATGGCCGCTACGGCTATCGTCGGATCGCGGCTTTGCTGAGAGATGCGGGCTGGGAGGTGAACGACAAGCGGGTCGAGCGCCTATGGCGACGAGAGGGGCTGAAAGTGCCAATGAAGCAACCGAAGAAGGGACGGCTCTGGCTGAATGACGGATCCTGTGTCCGGCTGCGTCCTGAGTATCGCAACCACGTCTGGAGCTATGACTTTGTCCACTGCCGGACGGAGGACGGAAAGGTCTTCCGGACGCTCAACATCTTGGACGAGCACAGCCGGGAATGCCTGGCGATAAAGGTGAAGCGCAAGCTGAACTCGGGTGACGTGATCGATGCCTTGAGCGACCTGTTCATCATGCGGGGTGTGCCGGATTACATCCGGTCTGACAACGGCCCGGAGTTCGTGGCTGAGGCCGTTCAAGATTGGATCAGGGCCGTCGGCGCCAAGACCGCTTACATCGCGCCCGGGTCACCTTGGGAAAACGGCTACTGCGAAAGCTTCAATGCCAGGTTCCGCGATGAACTGCTCAACGGAGAAGTCTTTTACAACCTTCGGGAAGCGGAAATCCTGATCGAACAATGGAGGAACCACTACAATACCAAACGACCACATAGTGCCTTGGGCTATCGCCCTCCCGCCCCGGAAACCATCGTCCCGATGGACCCGAGACCGGTCATGCACTAACAATCAAACCGGACCACTCAGGTGGGGCTGATCACTTCGGTGCCGCCAAAGACGAGCGCTTCGTCCCGCAGGCCTGAAAGAACGCACGGCTGGCCATAATTCGTGAGGGCACGAAATACAGCGGAACTGCGGCTGGCAGCAGGCCAGGCGCACTCCCGCTCCATGGTCTAGGCCTTCAAGGCATGGACCGAGGCCCAACTGCTACGCATTCCCGGCAAGGGCGATCTCGCGAAGGCCTTCCGCTATGGTCTCAGCTGCTGGCCGTCATTCGAGCTCTTCCTTGGAGATGGCCGCGTCGGCATCGACGACAACACCGCCGAGCGCGTCATGCGCCCGATCAGCATCGGGCGAAAAAACTGGCTTTTTGCAGGCTCCGACAGCGGTGGCGAAACGCTGTCCCGGGCGATGTCTCTTGTCGAGACAGCCAAGATGAACGGCCTCGATCGGCAAGCCTGGCTGGCCGAAATCCTCGACCGCATCCACAATCACATGACCAACCCGCTCAACGAACCGCTTCCATGGAACTGGACGCCAATGAACTGATCCATGGTAACAACCGGGCGGTTACGTTTTCGGGGAGGTGATTACCTTTGAATCTTGAGATCCGACTTCGCCTTTGCTAGGAATCGAACAACCATTAGAAAATTAGCAAAGTCGAAAGTGCAGATGTCTGGACCCCTTGATCAACTGAAGATTATAGAACTTGGTCACGTAATTGCCGGACCACTTGCGGCAGCTTTACTCTCGGATTTTGGTGCAGATGTCATCAAGATCGAAGCCCCCAACCGGACGGATATGATGCGCGACCTTGGACCCAAGGCAGAGGATGGGGTGGGCGTCTGGTGGAAGACTTTGGGCCGTAACAAGAAAACACTAGGTCTGGACTGGAAGTCCGACGAGGGCCGGGACATCCTGCGAAAGTTGGTCGAAGATGCCGACGTGCTGATCGAGAATTTCCGACCGGGTGTGCTGGAACGTGCCGGTGTTGGGCCAGACGTCTTGCACGATTGGAACCCGGACTTGGTTGTCTTGCGGGTTTCAGGTTACGGACAGGACGGTCCGATGCGCGACCTGCCAGCGTTTGGGCGTGCTGCGGAGGCCATGAGTGGATTAGCGCATCTGACCGGTTTTCCCGACGGGCCGCCGATGCACCCCGGCTTTCCGGCGGCTGACAGCACGACAGGGCTAATGGGCGCTTTGGGAATCATGATCGCGCTATTTGCTCGCGAAAAGGGGATAGCACGCGGTCAGGTCGTCGATATTGCAGTATTCGAGGCCCTGCTTCGGTTGATGGATTATCCTGTTCCCGCATTGACTGGCGCGAACCTCTCGCCGCGACGCAATGGGCTGCGCCAGCCGATGGACTTTGCTCCGGGGGGGATGTTCCGAACGTCCGATGGGGTGTGGCTGAGCGTTTCGGCAGGGAGCGCGGAAACCGCGCAGCGCCTGTTGCGGGCGGTCGGAGGCGATGCCCTCGCCGATGACCCGCGGTTCGCGACATTGGGCGAGATGTCGCGGCACATGACGGTGGTCTTTGACGCGATCAATGATTTCGTCACGCAGCACACGGCTAAGGAAGTGGAAGCGGTATTCGCCCGCCATGATGCGGTTGCCTCGCGTGTGTTGAGCGTCGAAGAGATCATGACGAACGAGCAGATACGCCATCGTGGGGACATCGTGTCGGTCGACGGCGAACAGACCCAGGTCATTGGTCCGGTCCCTCATCTCAGCGCGACGCCCGGTCAGCTTCGTTGGCTGGGACGACCGCCTAGCGCAGACAGCCAAAGCATTCTGCGTGATCTTGGTTTTAACGATGAGCGGATCGCTGCCCTATGTGAGGCTGGGCTCGTAAGATTGGAGGGAGGGCGCGCGCTATGACATTTCGATTGACCGCCGACCAACAAGAGATTCGCGACCAGATTCTGCGGATTTGCGCAGGGTTCGACGACGACTATTGGCTGGATCGGGATCGCAACGGTGGTTTTCCCCATGATCTGCACAGGGCAATGGCCGATGGCGGCTGGCTAGGTATCGCCATGCCAGAAGCTGTCGGCGGCGCGGGTCTGGGGATCACCGAGGCGACCATAATGATGCAGGCAATTGCCGAGTCGGGGGCCGGCGCAAGCGGAGCCTCGGCCATCCACATGAACATTTTCGGGCTCAACCCGGTGGTGAAGTTTGGGACCGATGAGCAGCGCGCGCGTATGCTTGGCCCTCTAATAGCAGGCGATGAAAAGGCCTGTTTCGCCGTAACCGAACCGACGACCGGGTTAGACACCACAAAGCTGAAGACCATGGCGGTGCGGCAGGGGGACAGATATGTCGTGCACGGACAAAAAGTCTGGATTTCTACCGCGCAGGTAGCGGACAAGATGTTGCTTCTGGCCAGAACAACGCGGCTAGAGGATGTGAGCAGCCCGACCGAAGGGCTGAGCCTGTTCTATACAGATCTCGACCGAAATTTCGTTGACGTGCGAGAGATCGAAAAGATGGGTCGAAAGGCTGTCGATTCGAACGAAGTCTTCATCGATGGATTGCCGATTCCGGCTGAGGACCTGATCGGGGAGGAGGGCAAAGGCTTTAGGCAAATTTTGCACGGGTTGAATCCCGAACGCATCCTGGTGGCCGGTGAATGCATCGGTATTGCGCGCAACGCACTGGCGCGAGCGGCGCATTATGCAAACGAACGTGTGATTTTTGACCGCCCGATCGGCCAAAATCAGGGTGTTCAGCATCCACTCGCCAAAGCCTGGGCGCGAGTGGAATCTGCCAATCTCATGGTGATGCACGCTGCAGCCCTCTACGATGCGGGAGAACCCTGCGGCGTCGAGGCGAACGCCGCCAAGCTTTTGGCCGCCGACGCCGCGGTCGAGGCGACCGAAGCCGCGCAAATTACGTTTGGCGGATTCGGATATGCTAAGGAATATCACGTGGAGCGACTGGTACGTGAAGCTCTGCTGTTCCGCATCGTACCGGTGACACCGCAGATGCTTCTGTCGTTCATAGCAGAAAAAGCCCTTGGACTTCCAAAGTCTTACTGATCGGAGATAACGGGCGGGGCTGGTGGGAAAAGTTGTCTTGACCAATTTTCTAACACCCGTTAGATTACTGGCAGCTGCCCCTAATGGGAATGGGAGGAGGCGTCATGAATAAGACGCAGTTTGGGTCTTCGAGGGAGGACCTATCAAAACGTGCAACCGTTTACGCAAGCGGTTTATTCACCGGCAAAGTCGTTGTGGTGACCGGGGCCGGAGGCGGATTGGGGCTGGCAATTGCGACCTTGTTCGCAAGGCTCGGGGCCAATCTGGCGATCAATGGACGCAACGAAGAGAAACTGGCTTTGGCCAAGGAGTTCCTTGAAAGTTTCGGGGGCGAAGTTTTCGCTGTGCCTATGACCATCCGGGAGCCTGAGCAGGTCGAGGATTTTGTCGCCAAGACGAACCAGGAGTTCGGGGCGATTGACGTATTGGTGAACAATGCTGGGGGTCAGTTTCCGCAAGCAGCGTTGGAGTTTAGTCCAAAGGGCTGGAATGCGGTCATAGACACCAACCTGAACGGCACGTGGTGGATGATGCAATCCACGGCGCGCCACTGGGTTGCCAACAAGCAATCGGGCTCCATCGTCAACATCGTGGCCGATATCTGGCGCGGCATGCCCGGCATCGCGCATACCTGTGCGGCCCGGGCAGGGGTAGTTTACCTGTCCAAGTCGGTTGCGGTGGAGTGGGCCCCGCACGGTATCCGAGTGAACTGCGTGGCGCCGGGTTGCTGCGAAAGCAACGGTTTCGGGAACTACCCTCCGGAGGGTTCTGCGACCTTTCAGGACTCCAACCCGATGCGGCACGCCGGGGACGAATGGGATGTCGCTGAAGGGGTTGTCTATATGGCGGCGAATTCAGGGAAATTCGTAACCGGAGAAGTTCTGAACATCGACGGTGGGCAGCAATTGTGGGGGGATCCATGGCCAACGGGGCGGCCGGACTACTTCCGGATTACCTGATGTTGGCCGTGAACCTTAGGGGGACAATGATATCTAGATGACGACTAAGATTAAAACAGCAATCGGAGCCGATGATGGGGCGATACTGGAGTGCAGCGGGGTCGAGCGACGGTTCGGCGGCATCGTCGCTGTCACCGGTGTGGACCTCGTCATTCGGCAGGGGGAAATCTTTGGACTTGTCGGCCCGAACGGCAGCGGCAAGACAACACTGACGAACGCAATTACCGGGTTCTACCCACCGAATGTGGGGACTGTCCGGTTGGCAGGAAAGGAAATCACGGGTACGGCACCTCACAAGGTTGCCAAGCTCGGCGTCGCCCGGACGTTCCAGAATCTTGCCTTGTTCAACGGGATGAGCGTTCTGGACAACATCCTGCTGGGGCGGCACATCCACATGAAACCGGGCGTTCTGCGCACCGCGCTTTACTGGTGGGCAGCACAGCGTGAAGAAATCGAAAACCGCAAGATCGTCGAAGAGGTGATCGAGTTTCTACAACTCGAGAGCATCCGGCATGAGTTGGTCGATGGCCTTCCGATCGGGTTGAAAAAACGGGTCGAGCTGGCGCGGGCATTGGTGGCCGAGCCACAGATGCTGATTCTCGATGAACCGATGGCCGGCATGAACCAGGAAGAGAAAGGGTATATGTCCCGTTTCATTCTGGATGCCCGTGCCGAACGCGGCGTCAGCGTTCTGCTGATCGAACACCATATGGATGTCATCACCGGCATTTGTGATCGGATGCTGGCCCTGAATTATGGTGAAATGATCGCCAGTGGCATCCCCAAGGAGGTTGTGAAGGACCCGCGGGTCATCGAGGCATATATCGGAGGGTCGCATGACTGATTTGACGAAGAAACAGTCTTCGGGCGGCGACACGATCGGCGCAATTCTGGCGCGGAACGCCTCGAAACACGGTTCGGAAATCGCGCTTCGCGAAAAAGAGCGTGGGATCTGGAAGGAAACCACATGGGCGGAATACGCCGAAGAGGTGCTGGCCTGCGCGGCCGGGCTTGAGAAAATCGGCGTAACACCGGGCAAGGCGGTGCTTATCCTGGGCGACAACCGGGCGCGGCTGTATGGCGGAATGCTGGCTATTTCGTTGCTGGGTGCCTATGCAATGCCTGCCTATCCCGGCGCGACGCTCGAAGAACTCCGGCACTTTCTTGGCGAAGTCGAAATCGTCGCGGCCATCGCCGAAGATCAGGAACAGGTTGACAAGATCCTGGAACTGAAGGACGCGGGCGCCGAGGGCATCGACCACATCATTTATGATGAAGCGCGCGGTCTTGGCTTCTACGAGGTTGAAGGACTGTTGTCCTGGGATCACCTGATCGAAGTTGGTCAGCACGATCTGAACGAAACCCCGGGCCTGCGTGAGGAACTGCTTAGTCGTGCGAAGCCGGAAGATCCGGCCATTTTTCTGCACTCCTCCGGAACGACGGGCGCGCCGAAGGGCATCGTACTGAGTCAGAAGAACGTTCTTGCTGCTGCTCGGAATGGACATGCGGCGGGTGCCTTCGACGAAAATGAGGAGATCCTCGCGTACTTGCCGATGGCCTGGGTGGGAGACTACGCCATAACCGTTGCCGCGGCACTCCTTTGGCGTTTCACCGTGAATGTGCCTGAGCGCCAGGAAACGGTCGTGCGCGACATGCGCGAGATCGCTCCGACATTCTATCTGGCGGCGCCAAGAAGCTGGGACCAGATGCTGACGACAATCCAGGTTGGTATCGAAAATTCGACCCCTTTAAAGAAGTGGCTGTACCATTTTTTCATGGATCGGGCCATCGCGGCGGAAACGCGCAAGCTGAATGGCAAAAGCGGCGGTGTTCTTGAGCCATTGGGCCGGCTTCTGGGCGAGGCGATTGTTTTCGGTCCGATCAAGGACCAGTTCGGGATGAGCCGCCTCAAGAATGCGTTCACCGGCGGTGAAGCGATCGGGGAAGACACCTTTGTGTTCTACCGCGCCCTGGGGATCAAGTTGCGTCAGCTCTACGGCCAGACCGAGAACAGCGCGATCAACGCGATTCAGGCTCCGGGCGAGGTCCGTCTTCATACGGTTGGCAAACCCGCGCCTGGCGTCGAGGTCAGCATTGCCGAAGACGGTGAGATCCTGGTGCGCTCGGACAGCGTGTTTAAAGGGTACTTCAACAAACCCGAAGCGACCGCCGAAGCCCTTGACGGCGGGTGGCTGCATACA
Organism: Thalassovita litoralis; assembly: GCF_900182725.1. GTDB lineage: Bacteria > Pseudomonadota > Alphaproteobacteria > Rhodobacterales > Rhodobacteraceae > Thalassobius > Thalassobius litoralis. Next base: position 23,835 of record NZ_FXTO01000027.1, on the reverse strand, counting down.
GGTGATGCCGGCTATCTGGAGGACGACGGACACCTGGTTGTTCTGGGGCGTGTATCCGAGGTCATGCACACCGCCGACGGTGAACGTTACGTTCCAAACTACATCGAGAACCGGTTGAAATTCAGCCCGTATATCAAGGATGCGGCCGTGATTGGCGCCGGGCTGAAGGAACTGACGGCGATGGTCTGCGTGGATTTCGAGGCCGTGGGGCACTGGGCCGAAGTGAACGGCGTACCTTACGTGTCATATGCCGATCTTTCTCAGCGTGAAGAGGTCGCGACGTTGCTTCGCGAGGCCTTCCAACGGGTCAACAAGGCCGTCACCGAACCATTGCGCCTGCAACGCTCTGTCAGTCTGCCGAAAGAATTCGACCCGGACGATGGTGAAATCACGCGAACCCGAAAACTGCGGAGGAAGGTCGTTCAGGAACGCTATGCTGACGTGATCGCGGCGCTCTACGACGGTTCAAAAGAGGTCCATGTAAGCGCGCAGGTGACTTACGAGACCGGGGAAGTAGGGAAGGTCGAAAGAAGCCTTCCCATCAGGGAGGTATAAATGGACTGGGTCTTTCTATCAGAGCTTGCGATCAACGGAGCCTTGACGGGTCTGCTGTACTCGCTATTCGCCATCGGCCTCGTGCTGATTTACAAGGCATCTTCGGTGCCCAATCTGGCGCAGGGCGGGTTGACCATGGTCGGGGCCTATGTGGTCCTGGCGCTGGCACGCGACGTGGGTTTACCCTTGTGGCTGGCCATCCCTCTGGCTGCGGTTGTAATGTTAGGCCTTGGGTTCGGCATTGAGCGTGTTGCCCTGCGCCGTCTCGCAGGTCGGCCGGTTGTCATGATCTTGATGCTGACACTCGGCCTCGACATTTTCCTGCGGGGTACAACGCTTGCGATCTGGGGCGGGACGTCGCGTTCGATGGAACTGGGCGTCAGCTATGATCCGCTGTTCCTGGGCGACATCTTCATCAGCCGCATCCATCTGGTTGGTGCCGGTGTTGCGCTCGCCTTGTTTGTCGCATTCATGCTGTTTTTCCGAACCCGGACCGGGATCAAGTTGCGGGCGATCGCGGATGATTACATGGCTTCGTGGTCGGTCGGTATCGCGGTTGAGCGCGGCGTTGGGTTGTCCTGGGCATTGGCATCCGTTGTTGCCGTCGCCGCTGGCGTTATCTGGGGCGAGATTCAGGGTGTCGATCAGGCGCTGTCGCTGTTGCTTCTCAAAGGTCTGACGGTTGCCGTTCTCGGTGGTCTCGACAGTATCCTTGGCGCCGTGATCGCAGGCATCATCCTGGGCGTCGTCGAAAACGTTGGCGCTGATTTCCTCGATCCGCTTGTCGGAGGCGGAAGCCGTGAGCTTATCGTCGCTGCCGTGCTCATTCTTACCGTCATGATCCGTCCGCACGGGCTGTTCGGTCGTCACGACATCGAAAGGGTGTAAGGCATGTTTTACAGACTTTCTGGCGTCCATCACGCCAACTACGTTTCGGACAGCCGAATCTTCAAGGTGCCTGCTGACCGGAATCTGACAGCATTCATCTTCTTGATTGGCCTTGCCGCGCCATTCATCATCCCGTCGCTTTATCTGAACAGCTACATGCTTCCTTGGCTGATCTGGACGGCCGCCGCGCTTGGATTGAATCTGGTGACAGGTTGGGCAGGCCAACTTCACTTGGGTTATGCTGCAGTCATGGCCGTTGGAGCGTATTCGTCGATCCATGCCGCGCGTTTCGGGGTGCCGTGGGAATTCGCCCTTATCATCGGCGGATTGACGTCATCCGTGATCGGCAGCCTGTTCGCTTTTGCCGCTTTGCGGGTCAAGGGCCTCTATCTCGCTCTCACTACTCTCGCTATGCAATTCGTGATGGACTGGGTTCTGACCCACTCTCCGGCGATCTCGGGGGGCTCACACGCGTCGCTCCAGTCACCGACATTGGCGCTGCTCGGGCAAGAGATTACCACTGATACTGGCTTCTACTATGTCGCCTTCGGCTGGTGTGTGTTGGTGACGATCTTCATGCTTAATCTCAAGCGGACTGGACTCGGTCGCGCCTTGGTCGCTGTCCGGGAAAAAGACTTTGCGGCCGCGATCCTGGGTGTGAACAGTTTCTACTACAAAATCCTCGCATTCGCGACTTCTTCGTTCATCGCAGGCGTCAGCGGTGCGTTGCTTGTTGCCACCTTTTTCTTTCTCGCCGCACCCGAGCAATTCTCGGTTGCCGTTTCGATCCAGGTTCTTGCGATGGTGATTGTTGGCGGCCTTGGCAGCATTATCGGTTCCTATTTCGGTGTTGCCCTGATCCTTCTTGTTCCGGGTATCGTGAACGGTCTCGTCGTCACGTTGAGTGACGGGCTTGGCATGCAGATCGATGTTGAAACACTCGCTCACATCCCGAACGCAGTCTATGGCGCACTGATCGTCATTATCCTTCTGATCGAACCACTCGGTTTGGGAAAACTCTACGGCAACATCAGAGACTATCTGATGGTCTGGCCCTTCGATCAGTTCAAGAAATAGGGGAATGCCGATGCAAGAAAAAGTTGAAGCCCAGAACATTCTGTCCATGAACAGTGTCGAGGTGCTGTACGACAATGTAATGCTGGCGATCAAAGGTGTTTCGGTTCAGGTTCCAAAGGGCGAGATGATCGCACTTTTGGGTTCTAACGGAGCGGGAAAAAGCACCACGTTGAAAGCGATCAGCGGTCTTTTGAAAGCCGAGCGCGGACGCATCAGCCGAGGTGAGATAACGTTCCAGGGAACGGACATTACCGAAGCGCTCGCGCAAAAACGCGTCGAGATGGGCATCTGTCATGTCATCGAAGGGCGGCGGGTCTTCGAACACCTGACCCCCGACGAGAACCTGACCGCCGCCGCGCCACGCGGAATGTCCCGATCAACGCTGAATGCGGAAAAGGAAAAGATCTACGGATATTTTCCGCGGCTTGCCGAACGCAAAAATTCGCAAGCAGGCTATTTGTCGGGTGGTGAGCAACAGATGCTTGCCATTGGGCGGGCCCTCGTGACCCAGCCGAAGCTGTTGATGCTTGATGAACCAAGTCTCGGGCTTGCTCCGTTCCTGGTCGAGGAAATCTTCGGCATCCTGCAAAAGATCAATAAGGATGAGGGCCTGTCCGTCCTGCTGGTGGAACAGAACGCCTTGGCGGCTCTGGAAATCGTTTCGCAAGGGTACCTTATCGAAAACGGCCGCGTTGTTATGCACGGCACCGCCGAGGCGCTCAAATCTAACTCCGACATTCAGGAGTTCTATCTAGGCGGCGGAGAGACCGATTTTCACAACGTCAAGCACTACAGCCGACGCAAACGTTGGTTGAGTTGAGGTACTAATCAGAAGCTGTTCAGGGAGGAACAAATGAAGAAACTTACCAAAGCGTTGGCCGTATTATCAATGTTCGGCGGAGCAATGTTTGGCACCCAGGCGCTGGCCGAGCCATTCAAGATCGGCATCTGCTACGATCTCAGCAAAGCCTATACCTTTGCCACGCCGCAGGTTTCGCAGGCCGCGATGGACCTTGCCAAGCTCATCAACATGAAGGGCGGCATCGGTGGGGAACCGGTCGAAGTCATCGTGCGTGACCACGGGAACGAACCGCAGCGCGGAATCGAGTGCTACTCGAAACTCAGCCGCGAGGGCGTCTTTGTTTTCGATACCCTGTCCACTCCGGTGTCTCTGGCTATCCTGCCGCGGGCCATGGAAGACGGGCGTATCCTGATGCAGTCTCTTGTCGGGCGCGGCGATGCCGTTGATGGCACCGTCTTCGATTGGGTCTATCCGATCGGGCCGACCTATTGGGGACAGGCCGCCAACGATGTCGCCTACATCAAGCAATTGCATGACGGCGATCTGTCAGATGTGAAGGTCGGGTTTGTTTACTTCGATTATCCCTTCGGGCAGGAGCCGATCGAGATCCTGGAAACCCTGTCCGAGAAAGAGGGTTTCGAGCTTGAACTGTACCCCGTGCCACTGCCTGGCAGCGACCAGGCCGGCGTGTGGTCCAAGGTGCGCCGCGACAAGCCCGATCATGTGATCGTCTGGATGCTGGGCGGTGCCCATGTGGTTGCCTCGAAAGAGATGAAGCGCAATCGCATTCCGATGGACAAATACATCTCGGTCAACTGGCTGAACGAAGTCGATATCGCCAACATCGGTAAAGAGGCCGCCAAAGGTATCAAGCGCGGGACCAATGTCGTGGGCGGTCAGGATATTGCCCTGTATCAGGAAATCATGGCCGAGCTTTATGACAAGGGCGAGGGATCCGGCCCGATCGAGAAGACGCAGGACGTTTTCTACAACACCGGGCTGGCCATGTATTCGATCATGTTCGAAGCCGCGCGCAAGGCGGCGGAAGCCGAGGGGCTGCCGATCACTCCGACATCCTACAAGGCCGGACTGGAGTCGCTTGAGGGCTATGACGCGAACGGGCTGATGGCCCCCATTACGGTGACGGCCGAAGATCATGGCGGCGGGGGCAAGACCCGTATCGAAATGTGGGACGGAGAGACTTGGGTGCCGCAAACCGACTGGATCTCTGAGTACACGGACGTTGTGTGGGGTGTGGTTAAAGAGAGTTCCGCGAAATACGAGCAGTGAATGACTGATTGCAGGAAGTGTGACGCTACGCGGGGCGGCAGTGGCGCTTACGGAACGGTATCACCGCCCTACACTAAACCAACGGGAGATAGATAACATGAAAGTCAAACAGCACATTAAGGCAGTGGCCGTTGCTACTGCACTGGCAGCAAGCGCGACTGTTGCCTCAGCGCAGGACAAGGAGCCTATCCGCTTCGGACTCTGCTTCGACCTTAGTAAATCCTACACGTTCATTTCACCGCAGGTGGCCCAGGCCGCGCAGGACCTGGCGATGTACACCAACGAAAATGGCGGTATCGAAGGTCATCCGGTTGAAGTCATCATTCGCGATCACGGCAACGAACCGCAGCGCGGTGTGGAATGCTACGAGCAGCTCAAGCGCGAAGGCGTGTTCCTGTTCAACTTTCTGTCCACGCCGGTCACGAACGCGGTTTTGCCGCGTGCCATGAAGGACGGTAACGTACTGATGCAGTCTTTCGTTGGCCGCGGTGACGCGGTGGACGGCGAAGTGTTCGAATGGGTTTTCCCGGTCGGTCCGACGTACTGGCAGCAGGCGGCAAATGACGTTGCCTTCATCAAGGGTCAGATGGGCGGTGACTTGAGCAAGGCGAAGATCGGGTTCATCTATCTGGATTATCCCTTTGGCCAGGAACCGATCGAGATCCTGAAAACGCTTTCCGAAAAGGAAGGGTTCGAGTTGGAGCTGTATCCCGTACCCCTTCCCGGGTCGGATCAGGCCGGCGCATGGAGCAAAATCCGCCGCGACAAGCCTGACTACGTGATCAGCTGGCTGCTGGCGGGCGGGCATGTGGTCGCCTCGAAGGAAATGCGCCGCAACCGTTTCCCGATCGACCGCTATCTGTCGGTGAACTGGCTGAACGAAGTCGATATCGCCAATATCGGCGCACAAGAGGCGAAAGGCATCCTGCGCGGGACCAACGTGGCCGGTGGCCAGGAAGTTCCGATCGTCAAGACGATGCTGGACACCTACTATGCCAATGGCAAGGGCAGCGGTCCCGAGAGCCTGGTGCGCGACGTGTACTACAACACGGGCATGGCGATCTACTCGGCCGGTTTCGAAGCCGCGCGGATCGCAATTACTGAAAACGGTTGGCCGATCACACCGGAAAGCATGAAGAATGCCTATGAATCGATCGAGAACTTCGATGGAAACGGCATCATGGCCCCGGTTACAGTGACCGACAAAGACCACGGTGGTGGCGGCAAGACCCGGGTCGAGCAGTGGAATGGCGAAACCTGGGTTCCGCTGACCGACTGGAGCGCCGACTATCTTGACGTTGTTTGGGATGTCATCAAGCACAGCTCCGCGACGTTCACCGTCGAATAAGACAGAGCTTCCCCGCGGCAGACATGTCGCGGGGAAGCTTTCCGCAGTTAGATTGTCCCGAGAAAGCGAAGCAGGTATCATGAGCCCCATTGACGTGAAGATCGAAGACGGAATTGCGACCGTCTGTATCAACCGGCCCGAACGTAAAAACGCGCTTTCCGTGGCGGCGACGAACGGGCTGACCGACGCTTGGGAGAAGATCGAGGCGGATGACAGCGTTCGTGTGGCCATTCTGACTTCTGCCGATTGCGGCGTTTTCAGCGCCGGACTGGATCTGAAGGAAGCCACACAAATCGCACGCGACGAGGGTGTCGATATTCTGACCAAGATGCGCGACCCGTTTCACGAGACCATGCGCGCCTGCAAGAAACCGATCATCGCGGCGATGACAGGGTCGCTGATGGCGGGCGGCATGATGCTGACCTTGAATTGCGATCTGCGGGTCGGTCTCAAGGGGACCAAGGTCGGTATCACCGAAGTAAAGATCGGTCGTGGATCGCCCTGGGCATCGCCGGCACTGTCCATGCTACCGCAGCCCATCCTTATGGAAATCGTTCTGACCGGCGACTTGATGCCGATCGAGCGCCTGCACGAATACGGGTTCACCAACTATATCGAAGACACTCCCGATGCTGTCCGCGCAAGGGCATTTGACCTTGCCAAACGCATTGCCAGCGCGGCCCCGCTGTCGGTTGTTGCCGCGAAAGGCGGCGTTCGCGCGACCATGGACCTGGGCTGTGCGGGTGGCCTGAAAGAGGGCAAGCGCCTTCACGAGGTGGTTTACGCCAGCAACGACGCGATTGAAGGCCCAAAGGCCTTTGCTGAAAAGCGAGCACCCGTCTGGACCGGGACCTGATGGAGACTTGAATGACTGAGCTTATTCGCCTGGACAGGGAAGGCCCTGTCGGAATCCTGCGTTTTCTTCAGCCGACAAAACGCAACCCTTACAGCATCGGGTTCGTCGAAGAACTGGTGGCGCTTCTGCGCGAAGCCGAACGGGACGCTACGATCCGTGTCGTTGTTATGACCGGTGGCAATCATTTCAGCAGCGGCGGCGATCTTGTCGGGTTTCAGTCCGAGATCGCCAAAGGCGCGCGGGCGACGTCGGAAATGGTGGACCTGGTTCACGATGGCGGACGCGCGGCCTATCTGTTTCGCAAACCTCTGATTTCCGCGGTATGCGGCGTGGCTTTTGGCGCGGGCCTCAGCCTGGCCTTGTCGGCGGACATTGTCGTTGCCGCCGAAGATGCCCGGCTGTGCGAAGTATTTGCACGCGTCGGCGGTTGTCCCGACACGGGATCAAGCTGGCTGCTTCACCAGCGCGCCGGTGCGGGCGTTGCCCGGATGCTTGTGCTCACGGGCCGTGAAATCGACGGGCGCACCGCCAGGGACCTGCGCGTTGTCGAAGAATGCGTGCCGGCCAACCAGGTCGAGGTACGGGCGCTGGAAATTGCCCGCGAGATTGCAACGCACCCGATGTTTGGCGTTCAGACCGCCAAGCGTGTGATGCGCGCCGCAGCCGAGTGCAGCTATCTCGAGGCGCTGGATATCGAGCGCGATGCCCAAAGCGTTTTGCTGTGCGCGCATGACTTTCCCGAGGCCATGAAAGCGTTTTCGGAAAAAAGAACTCCAGAATTCAAAGACCGTTAGCTCGGTTGAAACCTTATCGCAAAACTCAAGGAGACCACGCCAATGAAGGTACTCGTGCCTGTGAAACGCGTGATCGACTACAACGTGAAGGTTCGTGTCAAAGCGGACGGAAGCGGTGTCGATCTGGCCAACGTTAAGATGTCGATGAACCCTTTCGACGAAATCGCCGTCGAAGAGGCGATACGCCTGAAAGAGGCCGGCAAGGCCGAAGAGGTGGTCGCGGTATCCATCGGCGTCAAACAGGCGCAGGAAACCCTGCGCACCGCACTGGCCATGGGTGCCGACCGCGCCATCCTGGTCGTTGCAGCGGATGACGTGCACCATGATATCGAGCCGCTGGCAGTGGCCAAAATCCTTGCCAAGGTCGTGGAAGAGGAACAGCCTGGTCTGATTCTCTGCGGCAAGCAGGCGATCGACAACGACATGAATGCCACCGGCCAGATGCTGTCAGCCCTGCTGGGCTGGTCGCAGGGTACCTTTGCCTCGGAACTGGACATCGACGGTGACAGCGCCGTCGTGACCCGCGAAGTTGACGGCGGCCTGCAGACCATCAAGGTCAAGATGCCCGCGATCGTCACCGTGGACCTGCGCCTGAACGAGCCGCGCTATGCGTCGCTGCCCAACATTATGAAGGCCAAGAAAAAGCCGCTGGATGAGAAGACCGCCGATGATTACGGCGTTGATGTCACGCCGCGTCTGGAAATCGTCAAAACCTCCGAGCCCGTGGCACGCGCGGCCGGTATCATGGTCGGCTCGGTGGACGAGCTGGTCGCAAAACTCAAAGAAGCGGGGGCTGTATAATGGCTGTTCTTCTTCTCGCAGAAGTGACCGATGGTGAACTGGCAATCGACGCAACCGCCAAGGCCGTGACCGCGGCCAAGGCCCTAGGCGATGTGACCGTTCTGTGCGCGGGCGCCTCTGCTGCTGCCGCAGGCGACGCCGCCGCCAAGATCGACGGTGTGACCAAGGTTCTGGTCGCCGAAGACGCATCGCTGGGTCACCGCCTGGCCGAACCGACCGCCGCGCTGATCGCATCGCTGGCCGGTGATTATGAACATATCGTCGCCCCGGCCACCACGGACGCCAAGAACGTCATGCCGCGCGTTGCCGCGCTGCTGGACGTGATGGTCCTGTCGGACGTGTCCGGCGTTGTCGATGGCAAAACGTTCGAGCGCCCGATCTATGCCGGGAACGCGATTCAAACCGTCAAATCGTCGGATGCGAAAAAGGTCATCACCTTCCGCACCTCGACCTTTGATGCCGCTGGCGAAGGCGGGTCTGCCTCGGTCGAAAGCATCGGTGCCGGGGACAACCCCGGCCTGTCGGAATGGGTCGAAGACAAGGTCGCCGCATCGGATCGTCCCGAACTGACCTCGGCCGGTGTGGTCGTGTCCGGTGGGCGCGGCGTCGGCTCCGAAGAGAACTTTGCCCTGATCGAGAAACTGGCCGACAAGCTGGGCGCCGCCGTTGGCGCATCCCGCGCCGCCGTCGACTCGGGCTTTGCACCGAACGACTGGCAGGTTGGCCAGACCGGCAAGGTGGTCGCGCCTGACCTGTATATCGCTGTTGGCATCTCGGGTGCGATCCAACACCTGGCCGGCATGAAGGACAGCAAGATCATCGTTGCGATCAACAAGGACGAAGAAGCCCCGATCTTCCAGGTTGCCGATTACGGTCTGGTTGCCGACCTGTTCGACGCCGTGCCCGAACTGACCGACAGGCTGTAAGTCATTGCGAAAAAATTACAAAAAGGCCCGCCTGTTTTGGCGGGCCTTTTTTGTACGAGCCGAATGGGCGGCGCGTGATTAGATAAATCCGGATGCGCACGGTCCGAAGCCTTGTGACGCCCCGTCAGAACGCCTCGGGTTCATTGCCAGGAAATAAAACACTTGTTAGATTTCTTCAATGCAAGCATGAACCGATAGGAATAAAACATGTCTCTGATCAAGAACTCCCCGAGTTGGGCAGTGGATGAACACAAGATGTTCGCCGATAGTACACGCAGGCTTTTCGATGCAGAGATGGCTCCGAAGATTGAAAAATGGGCGGAGCAGGGAATTGTTGACCGCGACTTCTGGAAAACAGTCGGTCAGCAGGGTGTCATGGGTGGCTCGATTGCCGAAGAATATGGTGGGTTCGGTGGCGGCATCGGGTTCGACGCGATTACCGTCTACGAGCAGGGGCGCACCGGTGATACGGGTTGGGGCTATGGGATTCAGTCCATCGTAATCCATTATCTCAACGCATATGGCAGTGAGGAACAGAAGAAAAAGTGGTTGCCGAAACTGGTCAGCGGCGACAGCGTTGCGGCGATTGCCATGACCGAGCCTGGAACGGGCTCTGACCTCCAGAACGTACAAACCTATGCGGAAAAGGATGGCAACCACTACAAGATCAACGGTTCGAAGATCTTTATCACAAACGGGCACACGGCGGATCTCGTTGTTATCGTGGCAAAGACCGATCGCAACGCCGGCGCCAAGGGCGTTTCGTTGATCGTTCTGGAAACCGAGGGCGCCGAGGGCTTTCGCCGGGGACGGAACCTGAAGAAACTGGGTATGAAAGGTTCGGATACTGCTGAGCTGTTCTTCGAGGATGTGCGCGTGCCCACGGCGAACCTGCTTGGTCCGGAAGAGGGGCAGGGGTTCTACCAGCTGATGAAGCAGCTGCCTTGGGAGCGGCTGATGATCGGCATTACCGCGCTCGGTTTTATTGATTTTGCGATCGATGAAACGGTGAAATATGTTCAGGACCGCAAGGCATTTGGAAGCCGGATCATGGACTTCCAGAATACACGCTTCAAACTGGCGGAATGCAAAACCAAGGCCGAATTGCTACGCTCCTTCGTAAATGACGGGCTCGCGCGTCTTGAAGCGGGCGAACTTGATGCGGCCACGGCTTCGATGGCGAAATGGTGGGGCAGCCAGACGCAGAACGAGGTCATGCATGAATGCCTGCAACTGCACGGCGGTTACGGTTTCATGATGGAATACCCCATCGCGCGACTTTATGCCGACAGCAGGGTCCAGATGATCTATGGCGGCACCAACGAGATCATGAAGGAACTGATCGCACGCTCGATGGATGTTTGATCCGTCCGGTGCCGGGTGGGGCTACTCCCTGCCCGGCCCCAGAATTTCGTCGCTGTGTTCCCCAAGTCGCGGGGCCGGGCGATGATCATGTCGCGCAGGGGTCGCCGAAAAGCGAACCGGCGGGCGTGTCGTCCAGATCGCACCTTCGGTCGGGTGATCAATCCGTTGAAAGAACCCGGTTGCGGCAAGATGGGGATCGTTCGGTAAATCTGACAGGTTGCGCACTGGCATGGCGGGTATGTCGGCCTGCTCCATGAGGTCAAGCCACTCATCTGTGGTCCGGGTCAGCGCAATGTGCGCCACCATATCGTATACTGCGCCGATGTTGCGGCTACGGGCGTCCATGTCCGTGACCCAGACATGGTCGATCATGTCATTGCGCCCAACCGTCTTGAAAAACCGCGCCCATTGTACGTTGGTGTAAGGCAGAATTGTGATGTAGCCATCTGCGGTCTGAACCGGACGCCGGTGCGGAACCAGCATGCGGGCATAGCCGAAATCCTGCGGAGCCTCCTCGAAGGTGGCGCCATCCATATGTTCGGCCAGCAGGAAGGCGGCCAGCGTCTCAAACATCGGAACTTCGACATGCTGGGCCTGTCCCGTACGCTCGCGGTGGAACAGGGCGCCCATCACGGCATAGGCGGCGGTGACCCCGCCAAGCTTGTCGGCCAGAATTGTCGGGGCATAAGCGGGCGGTGCCTCGGGGTCGCGCAAGGTTGCCAGGCTGGCCAATCCCGACACCGACTGGACGGAATCGTCGAATGCTGGCTTGGCGGCATAGGGCCCGTCCTGTCCGAAACCGGTGGCGGATACCGTGATCAGGTTCGGGTTTTCCTGGCGCAGGGTTTCGGGTTCCAAAGACAATCTGGCAAGCGCCGCAGGCCGGATGCTCGAAATCATCACATCGGCATCGATGAGCAGTTTGCGCAACTGATCGAGACCGGTTTGTGTTTTGAGGTCGAGTACGACACTGCGCTTGTTACGGTTGGCCCCCAGAAAAGCGGCACCCATCAGCTTGTTGCGCGATGGCTGGACCTGGCGAAGAAGATCGCCCTCGGGGCCTTCCACCTTGATCACATCGGCCCCCAGATCGCCCAGCATCTGCGTCGCCAAAGGTCCGAAAACTACAGAAGTCAGATCGACGATCTTCACGTCTTGAAGGATCGCCGGATTGTTCTCATCGGTCATTTGATTGTCCACTTAGTTGCCTACCGTTTTTTATGAACGACGGCCGAACTCGGCGCGAAGGGCCTTGCCTTGCGCATCGAAGGCCGGGCAGGGGCCCAGTGCCGTTTCGCCGAGGCTGCGCCGGATCGGGGGGGTCGGGACGTTGATTTCACCGGAAGGCGTGCGAATTACGGACCGGTCGAGCTGGGGGTGACCGGACAGGGTCGCCACGTCGTTCACCGCGCCCGAGGCAATGCCCGCAGCGTCAAGCCGCTTCAGCATCTCGGCGCGGTCATGCGAGGCGAACACGGCCTTGATGAGAACTTCGAGCGCGGGTTTGTTTTCAATTCGCGACGTGTTGTCATGGAACCGGGGGTCGGTTGCCAAAGCCGCATCGCCCAGTATGTGTTCACAGAACCGTTGCCATTCGCCGTTGTGTTGCACGGTAATGACGACAAGCTGACCGTCCTTGCATTCATAGGCCCCGTACGGGCAAATGACCGTGTGGTTCAGTCCGACACGAGGTGTCGGCTTGCCAAGGTAATCGTGATACAGCAGTGGAACCGACATCCAGTCGGCCATCACATCAAACATTGCCACGGAAACGCCGCTGCCCTTGCCGGTGCGATCACGCCCGACAAGTGCTTCGCAGATTCCAGCATGGGCTGTCATACCGGTGGCGATATCGCAGACCGACACGCCCACCCGTCCTGGTCCGTCGGGTGTACCGGTCACTGATGCCAGACCGCTCTCGCATTGCACCAGAAGGTCATAGGCCTTGGCGTTGCGCATCGGGCCGTCTTCGCCATATCCGGTGATGTCGCAGGTCACTAGACGCGGGAAGCTCTCTCGCAGACTCGCGGAATCGAGCCCCAGCTTGGCCAGCGCGCCCGGCAGCAGGTTCTGAATAAACACATCTGCGTTTTCCAGCATCCTGAGCAGGATTTCACGGTCTTCGTCGGCTTTAATGTCCAAGGCGACCGATTCTTTGCCTCGGTTCAGCCATGTGAAATAGGCGCTTTCACCGTTGGCGGCGGTATCGTAGGCGCGGGCGAAATCGCCTGCGCCCTTGCGTTCGATCTTGATCACGCGCGCGCCGGCGTCGGCCAGCCGCGAGGAGCAAAAAGGCGCGGCGACTGCCTGTTCCAACGCAACGACGAGTTTGCCGGAAAGGGGGGCTAAGTCTGAACCTGACATGAGTTTCTCTCAATTGATCCTGAAAGGTTGACTAAATCTAACAATTGTTAGAAAGATTATCAATACGCTTAAACAAAGACTGGGTCGCTTGAAGGAGAACGCCAATGCAGGATGCCAAAGGACCAGACCAGCTTTTCCAACGCGCGCTGGCAGAGGGAGAGATCCTGCTGCCCAAGTGCGACGACTGCGGGGCCTATCACTTTTTCCCGCGAGTCCTGTGTCCACATTGTCATGGCACCGCGATTTCGTGGAAGCAGGCCGGCGGCAAGGGACGGGTCCACACCACAACAGTCGTGCGCCGAAAGCCCGAACGGGGCGGCGACTACAACGTATGCGTCGTCGAGCTGGACGAGGGTGTCCGGATGATGAGCCGGGTCGAGGGCATTGCCCCGGGTGAGGTCGTCATCGACATGCCTGTAACCGCATTCGTGGGCGAGGCCGAGGGTGTTCCGGCCGTGCTTTTCAAACCGTCGGAGGGATAGGCCATGACCACTGAACTTCGGGGGAAATCCGCCATCGTGGGAACCGGTCATGCCGGTCTCGGAGAAGCCCATGGCCTGACGGCCTATGATGTCATGGCGCAATCTGCGCTTGCGGCGCTTGGCGATGCCGGGCTGAAACTGTCCGACGTCGACGGGCTGTTTTGCACCATGATGGAAGACAGCATGCCGGCGCTTATGGCGGCGGAGTATCTGGGCATCCAGCCCCGTTTCATTGATGGCACGATGTCGGGCGGTTCGTCCTTCGTAAACTACCTGACGTCCGCGACCATGGCGCTGGACGCCGGTCTGTGTGATGTCGCGCTGATTGTTTATGGCTCCAACCAGCGCACCGCGTCGGGCAGACTGGTGACCGCTTCACGTCCGCCGGCCTACGAGGCGCCGTATAATCCGCGCTATCCGATCTCGGCCTATGCGATGGCGGCGGCGCGGCACATGCATGAATATGGTACCACCCGCGAACAGCTGGCCGACGTGGCCGTTGCCGCGCGGGCCTGGGCGCAGCGCAACCCCGAAGCGTTCGAGCGCGGCCCGCTGACCCGCGAGGACGTGTTGGGTTCGCGCATGGTGGGCGATCCATTGACCGTGCGCGACTGTTGTCTTGTCACCGACGGTGGCGGCGCGATCGTAATGGTCCGCGCGGACCGCGCCCGGGATTTCCCGAAGGCACCTGCCTATGTGCTGGGCAGTGCTGCGGCAAGCTCGCACCGGCAGATTTCCCAGATGAAGGATTTCACCGTGACCGCGGCCCGCGACTCGGGCGCGCGCGCCTTTGCGGCGGCCGGAGTGACCCCTGCGGATATCCAGGCGGTCGAGCTCTATGATGCCTTCACCATCAACACGATTTTGTTTCTCGAAGATCTTGGGTTCTGCGCGAAGGGCGAGGGAGGGGCCTTTGTCGAGGGCGGACGCATCGCGCCTGGCGGCGTGTTGCCGGTGAACACGAATGGCGGCGGCCTGTCCTGCGTGCACCCCGGGATGTACGGCATCTTCACAGTGATCGAGGCTGCCCGTCAGATCCGTGGCGACGCGCCGGGCATTCAGTTGAAGGATATTGATCTGGCGCTGGCGCATGGCAATGGCGGTGTGCTGTCCAGCCAGGTCACGGCAATACTGGGGTCACGAAACACGCTCTGACGGCGATCAAGGGAGGAAAGATCATGCCACTGGATTTCGAAGCACTTTCGAATTGGGATTTCGAAGAGATCAAGCAGACTCTGACCGAGCGGGATACCATCCTTTACGCACTCGGGCTGGGGTTCGGCGAAGATCCGACAGACAAGAAAGAACTGGCCTTTGTCTATGAGGACGGTCTGAAGGCGGTTCCCTCTATGGCCGTTACCCTGGGGTATCCGGGCTTCTGGCTGCGCAATCCGAAAACCGGCGTGAACTGGCAGAAAGTGCTGCACGGAGAACAGTGGCTCGACATCTACAAGCCGCTGCCGACACATGGCCGAATTGTCGGCCGCAGCAAGATCGACTTTATCGCCGACAAGGGCGAGGGCAAGGGAGCCGTCATTTACCAAAGCCGCGATATTATCGACGCGGACAGCGGCGAAAAACTGGCGCGCGTGGCGATGTCGGCTTTCTGTCGCGGTGATGGGGGGTTCGGCGGTGAAAACCAGGCGGGTCCGGCACCCGCAGTGCTGCCTGATCGGGCGCCTGATCATGTATGTGATATCAATACCCTGCCGCGCCAAGCCCTTATTTATCGTCTCAGCGGTGATTTCAATCCGCTTCATGCTGACCCGGATGTTGCCCGTTCTGTCGGGTTCGACCGCCCGATCCTGCATGGTCTGGCGACCTATGGGCTGGCGGCCCGGGCGATTCTCAAGACGTTGCTGGACTATGATTCTGCCCGGCTTGTCGGTCTGGATGTTCGGTTCTCGGCGCCGGTCTATCCCGGCGAAACCGTGCGGTTCGAAATCTGGGAAGAGGACGGCGAGGCCCGGTTTCGAGCATCTATTCCGGCACGCGACGTGGTTGTTCTGAACAACGGCGCGGCGCGCTTCGCCTGAGGCAGTGAAGATGGCTCAACCGCTCAAGGATATCCTGGTGCTGGATTTCAGCACACTTCTTCCCGGTCCGATGGCGACGCTCATGTTGTCCGAGGTCGGCGCCGAAGTGATCAAGTTCGAGCGTCCCGGAGTCGGCGAGGACGCGCGCCAAACCGAGCCCAAGATCGACGGAGAGAGCATCGGATTTGCCGTGTTGAACCACGGCAAGCGATCGGTGGCCATCGACCTCAAGTCAAGGGGCGCAGTGGAACGTCTGCGCCCCTTGATCGAGAGGGCCGATGTTCTGGTCGAGCAGTTCCGTCCCGGCGTGATGGACCGGTTGGGGCTTGGTTATGAAGCGGTGCGCAAGATCAATCCCGGTCTCATCTATTGTTCGATCACCGGCTATGGCCAGACCGGACCAAAGGCCAGCGCCGCCGGCCACGACCTCAACTACGTCGGTGATGCGGGTATCCTGTCGCTCAGTCGTGGACCGGATGACCAGCCAACGGCCCCGTTCGGGCTGGTCGCCGATATCGGAGGCGGAACCTATCCTGCGGTGATGAATATCCTGCTGGCCCTGATTGCGCGGCAGGCAAGCGGGCAGGGAACGCATCTGGATATCGCAATGGCCGAGGGGGCGTTCGCCTTTGCCTATTGGGCCCATGCCGAAGGTGTGATTGCCGGGCAGAACATCGAAAGCGGTGGCAGCCGTCTGACGGGTGGCCTGGCCCGATATCGGCTTTATTCGGCTGCGGACGGGCGTCAGATCGCCGTCGGCGCGTTGGAAGAAAAGTTCTGGCAGTCGTTCTGCGATGTTATTGGTTTGCCGGTGGCCCTTCGCGATGACTGGTCCGATCCCAATGCCTGCGCCGCAGAGGTTGCACGTCGTCTGAGGGAACACCCCTCGACCCATTGGGAGCCTTTGCTGGCAGCGGCAGATTGCTGCTGTTCGGTCGTGAAAACGCCCGCCGAGGCGGCGCGCGACCCGCATTTCAAAGCGCGTGACGTGTTCGGGCGGACAGTAAAAATCTCCGGCCGGGACGCGCCTGCTTTGCCGCTGCCAATTGCGCCGGAGTTCCGTTCTTCCGGAAATTCGGTCGGAGTTGCAGCCACTCTGGGCGAAGACAATACGCGTTATGGCTTGGACCAACCAAAGACAGAGTAAATCCCGTTGACGGGCAGGTTTTGAATCGGTAATCTAACATTTGTTAGAAAAAAGGAGGGGCCAATGGACAAGTCTGACGATGACCTGCCGACTGAAGCTGAGCGTTATGTCATGCCATCGCGCTTTGTGGAAAGCGATAGCTTGGAAGTGCAGGGTTTCGTGACATCGGCTTTGCGTGATCTCCCTGTGGGCGCAACCAATCGCGACAAGGCGATCCGCCTGTTCGAAGCGGTGCGCGACGATATTCGCTATGATCCCTATTGTTTTGCGCTGGATGAGGACTCTTACCGTGCCAGCCGTATCGCTGGGGCGGAAGCGGCGTTTTGCGTTCCCAAGGCAATTCTTCTGGCGGCTTGTTTGCGTGCTGTGGGTATCCCCGCCGCTCTGGGGTTCGCGGATGTGCGCAACCACCTGAATACACCCAAGTTGCAGGAGTTGATGGGGACCGATCTCTTTATCTACCACGGCTATGTTCAGCTGTGGTTGGGGAATGAGGCCTACAAGGTGACACCTGCATTCAACATGGAACTGTGTGAAAGATTCGGGGTCAAACCCCTGGTCTTCGACGGCTATCACGACGCGCTCTTTCATGAGTTCGACGAACAGAATCACCGGCACATGGAATATGTGAACGACCGTGGTCTCTATTTCGACGCGCCGATGGGTGAGTTCCTGGTGGCGTTCAAGGAAACCTATCCGAAGCTGGAAGAATTCAACCGCATCCGGATATCCAAGGATGCGAGCGGATACGATGACGGTTTCGCAAAGGAGGGTGCCTCTTGAGGTATCTGGAAGACTTCTCGCCGGGCCAAGTCTATCGCTTTCGCAGCGCTCCGATGAGCGCGGATTCAATAAAGGCCTTTGCCAAGGAATGGGATCCGCAGCGGCTGCACACCGATGAAGACTATGCAACCGCCATACATGGCAGCCTGATCGCCTCGGGCTTTCAGACCATGCTTGAGGTGTTCAAGCCGGTCATGACCGAGATGATGGTCGATGTTGCCAATATCGGCGGCATGGGCTTTGACAATTTGCGCTGGCTGCGGCCTGTGCACCCGAACGAACCCCTTGATGTCGAACTGACGGTCAACTCGGTCACACCGTCAAAAAGCAAGCCCGACAGAGGTGTTTTGCACTATACGCTCAGCGCCAAAAACCCCGAGGGCGAGGTCGTTTTTTCGACCGACACCCCCGTGATGATCCAGCGAAAACAAAATGACACAAACTGATATCCTTTCCAGCGAACAAGAAGACCTTCGCCTGTTGCGCGAGAGCGTGCGCACGTTGTTTGAACGGGCGGGCGGAAGTGACAGAGCCCGACAACTCCGTGATGCCGGGGGCGGTTTCGATCCGGAGATGGTCCGGGAACTGGCCGAGGCCGGTGTTTTCGGCGTGGCGGTGCCCGAAGATCAGGGCGGGCTTGGCATGGGCCTAGCCGCCGGGGGTGTCATCGCCGAGGAAGTCGGCCGTGTGATTGCCCCGGAACCGGTCGTGTCGACGATCGGTCTGAGCCTCGGCCTTCTGCGCCGCCTTTGTCCGGATCATCCGAAGATGGCACAGCTCATCGGCGGCGAAATTTCATTGGCGGTTGCCTGGCAGGAACGCGGCCCCGACGGGGCGCCTGCCGATGCGACCTGCCGATACGCGGACGGAAAGCTGACCGGTGGCAAGGCCTGGGTCGTCGGTGCGATCGGTTCGCACGGGTTCCTTGTCGTGGCCGAACAGGATGATGGTCCGGTTCTGGTTCTGGCTGAGGCAGACGCGCAGGGGCTTGTCATCGACAAGCGGACGCAGGCGGATGGCAGCTCTCTGGGCGAGCTTTCGTTTTCGGGAACTCCGGCCGCGGAATTGGCCAGCAGCGGTGCGGTTCTCACTGCACTGGCCGAAGCTGTCGCCGATGCAACGGCGCTTGCCGCGGCCGAGCTTGTCGGCCTGAGCGAGCGCGCCTTCGAGATCACGCTCGACTACATCAAGACGCGGGAGCAGTTCGACAAGCCGATCGGATCATTCCAGGTCATCCAGCACCGTGCCGTCGACCTCAACGTGATGTGCGAGGTCGCGCAGGCCGGAGTGCGGGAGGCGCTTGCGCAGATGGACAGCGAAACCGATCCGAAGGTTCGGGCCCCGATTGCCAGCCGCGCCAAAGCGCGCGCCGTCACGGCCGCCAAGAAAATCACCCGCGACGCCATCCAGCTGCACGGGGCCGTCGGGTACACGGATGAGTTCGATATCGGGCTCTACCTGAACCGGGCGCTGGTGCTGTCGGCCTGGTTGGGCGACGATGCCTATCACAGGCGGATATGGTTCGAGGCACGCGAAGCAGAGGGGGCAGCACAATGACCGACTGGAACGCTATGACCGATGCAGAGTTCCGCAAAGAAGTGCGCCAGTTCTTCGAGGCGGAATATCCCGAGGAGCTGCGTCACCTGCCGCACCGACCGAAGTTCGCCGAGATCGAACATTGGCACCGCAAGCTTCACGCCAAGGGCTGGGTCGCGCCAGCCTGGCCCGCTGAATTCGGCGGTATGGGGCTGAACGCCGCCAAGTTGCTGATCTTTTACGAAGAGCAGCAGCGCTGGGGCGTCAATCGCGGCCGCGACATGGGCGTGCAGATGGTCGGGCCGCTGATCATCAAATTCGGCACCCAGGAACAAAAAGATTACTGGCTGCCGCGTATCCTGAGTTGCGAAGATATCTGGTGTCAGGGCTATTCGGAACCCGGCGCCGGGTCCGATCTGGCGAACCTGCGCACACGCGCAGAGATTGACGGCGACGACTTTGTCATCAACGGACAGAAGATCTGGACCACGATGGCGCATGACGCCACGCATATTTTCATGCTGGTGCGCACCGATCCCGATGCGCCGAAGAAACAGCAGGGCATCAGTTTCCTGCTCGCTCCGATGGATCAACCCGGAGTCGAGGTGCGCACCATCACGACCCTGTCGGGCGAGACCGAGTTTTGCGAGGTCTTCTTTGACAATGCACGGACGCCCCGCGAGAACCTCGTGGGCGAGCTGAACAAGGGTTGGACGATGGCCAAGGCTCTCTTGAGCTTCGAACGCATTTTCATCGGTTCGCCAAGTCTGGCCCAGAACGCTCTGGGACAGCTTGAAAGTTTTGCCCGTGGCCGTGGCGCGTTTGACGATCCGGTGTTCCGTGACCGCTTTGCCCAGGCGGCACTGGATGTGGAAGATCATGCCGCGCTTTATGCCCGTTTTGCAGATCAGCTCAAACGTGGCGAGACGCTCGGTGCGGATGTGTCCATGCTGAAGATTTGGGTGACTGAATGCTTCCAGCGCATCACCGAGCTGATGATCGAAGCAGCCGGTCCCGATGGCGGCTCCATCGGGCCGCTTCAGGTCGGCAACGTAAGTGTCGATGTTCTGGCGAGTTTCTACAAGGCCAGACCTACCACGATCTACGGTGGATCGAACGAAATCCAAAGAAACATCCTGTCCAAGGCCGTCCTGGGACTGCCTGGCTGAATCAATACCCCACGGAGGAAATAGAACCATGTCGGATCGTTATGCAAAATACGATAAACTGAAATTTGACTACCCGGCGGATCGCGTCCTGCGCATCACGTTCGACCGGCCCGAGACATTCAACTCGGTCGATGCCGAAACCCACACCCAGATGACGGACATGTGGATCGATATCGACCGTGACCCAGACATCAATTCGGTCATCGTGACCGGTGCGGGCAAGGCATTTTCCGCCGGGGGTGATTTCAGCCTGATCGAAAACATGATTGGCAATTCGCACGAGATCATGAAGACGTGGAAAGAAGCCAAGGATCTCGTCTATAACATCATCAACTGCAACAAGCCGATCATTTCCGCGATCAATGGCCCTGCGGCCGGCGCAGGCCTTGTGGTTGCCATCCTGGCCGACATCTCGATCGCCGGAAAGAAGGCCAAGATTGTCGATGGTCATCCCCGCCTTGGTGTTGCCGCCGGTGACGTCGCGGCGATTATCTGGCCGCTGCTGACCTCGATGGCCAAGGCGAAATACTATCTGATGACCTGCAAGCCGGTGTCGGGCGAAGAGGCCGAGCGTATCGGTCTGGTATCAATGTGCGTCGAGGATGACGAGCTGCAGCAGATCGCGCTGGATACAGCCGTCGAACTGGCCAACGGCTCGCAAAGCGCGATTCGCTGGACCAAGTATTCGCTGAACAACTGGCTGCGCCAGGCCGGGCCGATCTTTGATGCGTCGACCGCGCTGGAGATGCTTGGCTTCATGAGCGAGGACGTCAAGGAAGGTGTGTTGTCGCACCGCGAGAAGCGCGCGCCGAACTTCCGTAAGGACTGCCCGCTTTAACACCAGATTGGACGAGGAGGCATGGAAATGTCTGATGATATCTACAAAGATATAGCTCAAGCCTATGCCGCTGCGGCCGAAAAAGCTCCTGGCCTGAAATCGCGATTTACGGCTGCCGGATTCGATCCGGCAGCTGTCACATCGGTGGCGGACCTCTCGCGTCTTCCAGTGATGAAAAAAGAAGAGCTTCTGAAGATCCAGCGCGAGAACCCGCCCTTTGGCGGGTTCCTGGCCTCGGATCTGAAGGATGTCGGGCGGATCTACGTGTCCCCCGGCCCGATTTTCGAACCGGCCCTTTCGGACGGTGGCGGCCACGGCCTTGACCGGCTGTTCAAGGCGGCAGGCGTGGGGCCGGGGGATATCATCCTGAACACCTGGATGTATCATCTGGTGCCCGCGGGGCTTTTGTTCGACGAAGCGGCACAGGCCGCAGGCGCCACGGTGATCCCCGGAGGCGTCGGCAATACGGAGCTTCAGGCACAGATCATCGCCGAAACCGGCGTGACTTCGATCTGCGCTTCGACCGCGTTTTTCCTGACGCTGGCGGACAAGGTGATCGAAACCTATGGCCGCGACGCATGGAAGGTGAAGACAGCCTTCCTCGGCGGTGAGATGGGCGACTGGATGGCCAAGCGCCGCCGGATCGAGGCCGAATACGGCGTGTCCACCTGGGCCGCCTATGCCACCGCCGATCTGGGCCTTGTCGCCTATGAGGATGGCGGCGAAGGCTACCTGGTTCATCCCGACCGCGTGGTGCAGATCTGCGATCCGGTCAGCGGCGAACAGGTCGCTCATGGCGATCCTGGCGAGGTTGTCGTGACCGCGCGCGATTCCACCTGGCCGATGATCCGGTTCGGCACCGGCGACAGCGCCTTTGCCCTGGAAAGCAACGCGGATGGCACCGTCAGCCGGATTTCAGCATTGCAGGGACGGGTCGGGGCAGCGGTCAAAGTGCGCGAGATTTTCGTTTATCCGCGCGTGGTTGAAGAAGTTGTCATCGGCACGCCGGGCGCAAAGGCCGCGCAGGCCGTGGTAACGCGCGAGAACGATCGCGACATGATCCGCCTCTCGCTTGTGCTGGAAGACGGTGCCGACGCTTCCGCCGCAGAAGCAGCCGCCGCTGATACCTTCAAACTGCATGCACGAATTCGTGCTGACGAGGTGAACATTGTTTCGGAACTACCCGAAAATGCAGAACTGATCGTCAACCAAAAAGACCGCTGAGATCGGGTTCTGTGCGCTTTGCCTGAATCCGACCTTTTAGCCGACACTGGCACGCGGGTTTTCGTGGACCCAAGACTTTCAACTTGGCGAAGGTCTTGGGGATCCCGGCCCCGCGCGCCCGTGGGGTGTCGCGGAAAGCGGCACAGGTCAAACGTGGTCGAAATCGACTGTCAGTTTTTTGGTTTTCGGACGGGCCTGGCAGGTCAGGACAAAGTTCTCCTTCAACTACCGAGGCTCCAAAGCATAGTTCAGCGTCATCTCTGCCTCGCCTTCGATAACTTTGGCGCGGCAGGTGGAACACATTGCGCCCTTGCAGCAATAGGGTAGTTCGATACCTGCTGCGGCGGCGGAGACCACGCTTTCCTGATCAGGTGTCATCACAAAGCTGCGGGCGGTGCCATCAAGGATCGCCGTGACCTGAACTCCTTCTCCAGTGGCGGCTTCCGCCGTAAGCGGCGCAAGCGTGACGGTGGCGGTATTGTCAGCATCGGCGGGAGCGAACAGCTCGTCATGAAAACGGTTCTCTTCAACGCCGAGGTCGCGGAGCGCGGTCTTGAGTTCCTGAATCATCTCGGCGGGGCCGCAAAGAAAAGCATCTTCTATTTCTGCCGGAGCGAACAGGGCACCGGAGAACTTGCGCAGCTTTTCCGCATCAAGCCGGCCCGAGAATAGTGGGGAATCGGTGCCTTCGCGCGTCAGTGTATGAAAAAGAGAGAACCGTCCGGGATAGGTATCCTTGAGATCGTTCAATTCGTCGCGGAAGATGATGGAACTTAGCGTTCGACTGCCGTAAAAAAGGATGAAGTTGGCCCCGGCCTCGGTGGCAAGCACCGAGCGGATGATCGAAATGATTGGAGTAGTTCCACTGCCCGGGGCCAGGGCGAGATAGGTGCGTGGTCCGCCTTGTCGTATCTTTGATCCGAATGTGCCTTCGGGCGTCATGACATCAAGTTCGGTGCCCGGTGGCAGTTCGCTATGAACGAAAGAGGAAAACGCTCCGCCTTCCAGCAGCTTGACCAGAACGCGCAACTCGCCATCGTCTCGGCCGGAGCTGACCGAATAGCATCGCCGCACACCATCGATATCACCGGCACGGCGCAGCGTGACGTACTGGCCCGGGATGAATTGATAGTCGTCCGCCAGATCTTCGGGATTGGGCGAGCATTTCGCCGAACTGCTGGCGGGGCAGGATGTCGACGTCACATTGGCCGCCCGCCGCGTCGCCCGCTTGTCTGAGCTTTCCGCAAAGATAGCGGCGGAAGGGGGGCAGGCCGATGTGATAGAGATGGACGTGGCGGACCCGGAGTCGGTGGAAGCCGCGCTGAAGGGACGGGTCTTTGACACTGTCATCAACAATGCCGGAACGACGGCATCTCTTCCCGCATTGGAACACGGGCCGGCCGAAATCGACGCGATCATAGACACAAATCTCAAGGGCGCATTTCATGTCGCACCGTATCGGTAGTGCCCCGTGGGGTGGTGTAAGAGGCCGCGCGCGAAGCCCTTGGCGTAGCGCAGCGCGCGGCCGGGCTGGCGGCCATCGCGCTTCTTCGT
>NZ_FXTO01000026.1 GCF_900182725.1 Thalassovita litoralis | reverse complement strand
TCTGGGTCAGCGATTTTACCTATGTGTCCACGTGGCAAGGCTTTGTTTATGTGGCCTTCGTCATCGACACATTCGCTGATCGCATCGTGGGATGGCGGGTCTCGCGGTCCGCAAAGACAGACTTTGTTCTCGATGCGCTGGAACAGGCCCTGCATGATCGACGGCCCGTCCAGAAGGGTGGATTAGTTCATCACTCGGATCGCGGTGGGCAATATTTGTCCATTCGATACACCGAGCGGTTGGCCGAAGCTGGCATTGAGCCATCGGTCGGTAGCGTCGGTGACTCGTATGACAACGCCCTCGCTGAAACCATAAACGGCCTCTACAAAACGGAGCTGGTCCACCGCCAAGGTCCATGGCGCAACATGCAAGATCTGGAAATGGCCACGCTCGGATGGGTCGACTGGTTCAACAACCGCCGCCTGCTTGGGCCCATCGGAAATATCCCGCCAGCCGAAGCCGAAGAGAACTTCTATGCACAACGCGACGTGCTCGATATGGTCGCGTAAAATGAAGCTAAAGGTCTCCGGTGAAACCGGGGCGATTCATTACATTAACCTTTTTAACGAGCCGGATGACGGCCCGAACCATCAAGTTTTGGCTAACTTACTGAGCTTTCGGGATCGTGGCGAAATTGTTATAGGGTTCTCGTTCGCCACCATAATGGAGTTCATCACTAAGCCTGATATGGAAAACAGGCCGGAGCGAGTTCAGCGTGGGCAGTTGATCAAGGATGTATGCGGTCCCAACGCATTCCCCTACATCACTGACCTTGCGAAGGGCGCGGAGTTCCCTAACGGCGGGCGATGGATGTTCGGGCGGGATGAAAAAGTCGTCACCGCGAAGCAGTTCAAGCGGAAAATGCATACGATGCTGGTGGATGAACTGGCAAAAGTCGAAGGTTTGAACCGCAGCCAACGACGCCAGCTTGGCCGGAAGGCATCAATGACCGAGTTGATCCGCAAGAACGGCTCAACTTGGGGTCGCAAACGATCCGACTATGCCGGTTTTCCGGTGTCTGACGAAATAATCGAAAGCCGTGTCTTGGAACGCTTCATGAAGGGGCAGTGCAGTGATGCCGAATTCGAACGACGAATGAACGCTTGGTTCTCCGACCCTGCGGAATACAGTCGCATCGTTTATGATTATGCCGATCATCCCAACGTCATAGCCAAGTACTTCGGAAAACCGACCGATGACATAGAGCAACTTGCAGGCCAGATACAGGAAGTTGTGGTTGAGATTCAGAAGATGAACGTGGATCGTCTGTCTGCAAGGTCTACGCTCGTAGAAGTTGGCTTTGACAAGAAAGAGGCGCGGCGGTTGACCAAGCAATTCACCCTGCCTGAGCCCGACCCTGAGAAAGTTACCACAAAACTAGAAGCGGTTGTTGGGAAAGGTCGGGCCGGGCATTTTCACCACTACCTAACGCGCATTATGAAACCGGGATATGCCTTCAAACGCTCAGATGTGATGGACCTCATGCAGATGTGCTACGCATACGAATGTGATTTGTTCCGCTGCGACAAGGCTATGGCCAACACCTTCCGGGATTTCGAACCCTTCAAAGGCAAGTTGGTTGGTCGGTTTGCTGACCTACCGAACCGAATTGAAAGCCAATTGCAGGAATTGGGCCAAGACCAATCCAAAGGGCGGATCGGTTAACAAGCTCGGCTCTTGCTTCACTTCGAGCGACTACCCACATAGAAAGGCAGCTTTCGTTTGAGAGGTCTAATGGTTTGTGGTTGCAGCGAACTTCCGCTTCCCGCCCCTCCCTCTCGCTCTGCATCGCAGTTGCAGCGAAAACTCTTCAGGTGCAGCGAACGTCCGTTTCGTCCCGCACTGCGGACCTCTGGCCAACCTAAATCTCGAGTCAAGCGCGAATGATCGGTTCGGTGAAGCCGAGCAGCAGCGTGGTCACCCCACTTCTGGCGCAACACGGACCTTGATGTTGCTGGAGTTTGGGAATGTTTCCACGTTGCCGTTGGCGTAGGTAACTTCGAACTCTGCATAGCAGATTCCGGGTATGGCTGTGTTTCCCGGTTGCCAATCATACCGCACTGCTCCAGCGGCGGCGTTGGTCACAACTGCGATTTGGTTATCCACCACCAGTTCGCCGCCCTCACTACGCATGTTGAAGCGCACGGTGGCCCCGGTGAGGTCAACCGCATTTTTAGCCGCGTCCAAAAGGTCCGATCCGATAGCTGGGGCCGTATCGTTCTGCTTGATATGGAAGACCTTCATCATGCCACCCTGTAAATGTTTATGTTGTTGACGGAGTTCCGCAACACGACGCCATTGGCACCGCTCTGGTGCAGAGATACCCTGTTTGGACCATCGCCGGGACTGGCGACCCGGTTTGCCATCAAAAGTATGACGGCTGAAACAACCGGCGATGCAGCTGCAACGGTATCAGCGGCAAGCATATTGTGCTGGCTGATCGCCGGTGTCGATATATTGGCTGCCGCAGTGACCGATGCCGCTGAAATGCTGTGCGTCTGTGCGAGGGCCGGGGCCTCGGTCGAGGGAGGTGCGGCGTTGATATTCGCCGGGGACAGCGCCAAGATTTGCTGCGCGGCGGTCTGCTGGACGGTAGGAGCGCCGCTTTCGATTGAGATAGCGCCCAGCGCGGCGGTATAGTTGGCCGCCGGGGATGCTACTTCGGTTTGGCTGCACACGACTGGGGTGGCGCTCAAGGTGTGCGATTGGCCCAGCGCAGAGGGCGATATTGATGGGTGATCTGCTGTGAGGTCCGAAATCCCGGCTGCGTGATTCTGGGACAGGGCAGGGGAACCAATATCGGGTCGCCCCGCCTGCACGGAAGTGGCGGCTAGAGCTGCGGCCTCGGCAATGGAGGTCGAACCAACTGAAAATGTGGAAGCAACGTTTGTCGCCTCAATGTCGTGGATCTGCGATATGGTGGCAGGCTGAACTTGTGGGATGCCAGCAGTGAACGGTTCGGCGTCAAAGATGCCCTCCTGATACACAGTGGCCCGGATCGTTGCGATACCAGCCGTGACACCTGCCGGGGTGATCGTGTGATGCTGGTCGATCTGTGTGTCCGAGACGATTGGTGTGGTGGCGACGGCATTCGCGGCCAACGCATGCGCCTCAGATACCGTTGACGCCCCGATAATCGGCAGTCCGGTGGCTATGTTGTCAGATTGGAGCGGGTGTGTCTGCGCTAGGTTAGCAGGTGCAACGGATGGAGATCCGGCAAAAACGCCAATACCAGAAAATTCATGGTGCTGGTCCAGTCCGGCTTGTTCGATGATAACGGCAAGCGTAGCAACGGTGACGCCTTGAAGGCCGTGATCCTGCGTAGTGCTGGCCGATCCCACACTGGGCGAACCTGCTGTGATGCTTGCGGCTGCCAGAACGCTCTGCACAGCCACTGTGGCGGCTTCAACAACAGGCGCGCTGGGCTGGATGTCGGGAGTGGATAGCCCATGATCTTGGGATATGGCAGGGGAACCAATGGCAGGTTCGCCCGCCGTAACGTCAGCAGGGTTCGGAAGCTCGACAACCGTGATCGAACCATCATCAGCCAGCGGTGTGCTTGCGAGTGGGGAGAACCCTAGCATCCGTCTACCCTACATTATGGCCAATGCTGATCGTCAGCGTAATCGGGGGGGATCGGCTCCATCGCTTTGATTGCGAAACTGGCTCCCCAGATCG
Organism: Thalassovita litoralis; assembly: GCF_900182725.1. Taxonomy (GTDB): domain Bacteria; phylum Pseudomonadota; class Alphaproteobacteria; order Rhodobacterales; family Rhodobacteraceae; genus Thalassobius; species Thalassobius litoralis. The sequence goes on along the minus strand of NZ_FXTO01000026.1, from coordinate 42,386 downwards.
GCTGGCGGAACGCAGCAGCAGCGGCCAGAACCTGTTGCCATTCACTGGCCGCGATCTGGACCAGACCCGTGTCGGTCTTGATCATCGTGGTTGAGGTGGCGTTGCCCAGGTTGATCATAGCCTGCGACCAGGTCGTTACCTCATCCCAGCCGATCATGTCTTCCTTGCTGGTTCCGATGTGATGAACGCCACGGGTGTCTTGAAAATCGAAATCAAAGCCAAGTGCCAGCCTGCGATCCCGCTCTTGTTCGACCATCTCGGCTGTGGCCGGGATGGTGCCGATGGTCCAGCCCAGAACCCACTGGCCGCCCTCCTCATGGGGTGTCAGGTTGCGAGTGGCGATCTGCGCCCCCGATGTTTGCGGGCGCGGCAGCAGCGTCACCGGTTCCAGCCCGTGATTACGGCAGGTCTGTTCCGTCAGCCCGAGGATCATGGCATCCCGGCCAGTGCGATAGAGCGTGGCTGTCAGGGGATCATAGAACATCAGGACACCTCAATTGTGTAATCGACGCCATCGGTGAAAATGTTGACGCCAGTGGAGAAGCTGTAGAGATCATAGCCTGCATATGTCGTCTGAAATGTTAGGGCATAAGGCGTCCCGGAAACCGAGATGGTCGACAACCCGGCGCTACCACCTCGGACGACAAAGCTGTTGTATCCAGCATTGTTATCATAATAGGCACCCTCGATCGTTCCCCCATCCGCAGCCTGCGGCCCTGTTGCACTCCCGAGTACCATGGGTGCGCCCAGTTCGGATACAAACAACGCAGACCACCAGCCTTCAGAATAATGGCCACCACCATAGTCATAATACTCCGCAGTCATGGTCAGGATGGCCGTGGCCGGACTTGGCGGGGTTATGGGCATCAGGCTCATTGCAGCGCCCTCACATCGAGGAGGCTGAAGCTGCCGATTTTTGTGATGAAGAACAGAAAGTCATGCCCGTTCGTCGTGGTCAGATCATCACCCGTCACTTGGGTAAACCCGCTGACCGTGATCGTCCCGGCACTGGCGTTGTTGGTGTATTGGATCACCATCGTGCAGGAGGTGGCAGGGGGTGCCAGTGTATGGGCGCCGCCATTGACTGCCGTCTGAATATTTCCGTTCAGGGGATCGGGCGTGAGCGTCCCGCTTGATCGGGTTCCGTTGGCGAAGGGCGTGACGTTGAATCCGCCGGTCAGTGTCTGATCACCCTCGGGAGAAAGAATGTCTTCGCCTCTTGCCGTGACATAGACCACGGCGTCGCCGCTCAGGGCAATCGCCGCATCCGCATTGCTGCTTTCTGACACGCTGCGCGTAAGTGTTGTTCCGCTGGCAGTATAAGTACCAGTCCCAATCTCCCAGTTGGTTCCATCTTCGATTGCATAAGCAACTGTATCCCCATCGGATACACCGGCTGCCGCAAAGGACTGATACCCGTCAACCGCGCTCCCCAGCGTGAGCGTGCCGGTCCCGGTCGTGGCTGTGGTCATCTTCGCGCGGTTGACGAGTTTCGGCATATCAGATCGCCTTATGCCGGATCAGGGATGCCGATCTTAAACGAGGCCAACGAGAAGCTGTTCCCGTTCGTAACCGCCTGAGAAGCTGTCAGAGAGCCAGTGACGAGCAAGCGGCTGTTCACCGTATCGACAATTGCAAAATGTGTTGCGGTGCCTGTCGCGGTCACTTCGCCGTCAGTGATGGCGGCCACTGTGACTTCACGGCCACCGCCTGCGCGATCCGCAGGGGCACCGATCGACAGGGAGGCTGAATTGCCCAGGCTGCTCAATGCCGCATAGACAGTTGGTTCGGCAGAACAGATGTGGATTTCATCCGCTTCCGTGTCCAGTTTGGACAGTGCTGCGTCCAGCACATAATCAGAAATGCTTGCCATTTGTCAGAGGCTCCTGTTGATGGCGGGTTTGCGCCCCCATCGACGGGAAAGTACCTTCGGTCTGCACATTTTGATTGGCTGGCAACACGATGTATTCCGTCGATTTCTAGGCTTTTGAAATCGCACATCATGCGCGGTCGCAGTATTTTAGCATAAGACCGAATGGCTAAGAAGCCCAGAAAATATGGGCTTCTTATGTGATGGCAGGTGCTCGTGCGGTGCGGGCCATTGCTTTGCCAAGTTTGGCCTCACCCGCGCGATGCTCCGCGAACGTCACGCGCTGCTCGAAGCCACAGTTGTCGCAGATCGCAAGCATGCGGGGCGTGCCTCCTCTGCCTTCTGAGGCTGACACATCATGTATCGGCATTGTGTGCCTCGGCTTCTGCGATACGTTCAGCTTTGGCATGTAGCTCCATCAGATGGGCCACCATCTGCGATGTGCGTGTGTCCCCGTATGTCGCCTTTGCGGATCGCACGTACATATCCCGGACCTGCTGGATCTCTGCGGGCGTGACATGCCCCTTCCGCAGCAGATTCACGGCCTGCCGCCCCCACAGGTATGTTTCTGCGACAGGTCCGCCACGCTTGATCCTGTCCGCCATTATGGCGTCGGTATCGAATTTATGCGGAGTACCCCTGCGACTTTCATTGCCGATCATTTTCTTTTGCAGCACAGATGCTGCTTCCGATATTTCCCGCGCGGATGGCCATGCGCGCGTTTTCATGATCAGCGCCAACTCATAGAATATTTGGTCTGCCCAATCCTGATAGTTGTCGGTCGGGGCGTATTTGAGGAACGCTGTCATGAGCGTGTCGGCCTCGTCCTGAAGCGCAGTTTCGTTGCTGATTAGATTCCGGGGAGGGGTGTAACGATCCAGGAAAGCGTTAAACCTGTCTTCCAAGGCGTCGTGCCTGTTGGCTGGCATGTCAAATTCCGTTTTTTGCTTTTGCTCTGATCTTAGGTCTGCCTGTCGCATTCGTTGCTGTGCCCTTGGCGTCTGGCTCCAGCTTCGGCCCGTTCTTCAGCGCGGCGTATCTCGCCATAGGCTGTGTGTAGAATTTGAATGAGGTTGGTGGTGGCTCACCGGCGCGCGCCCGGTGCGCCGTTATTTCGCCGATCACCGCCAACTGCTCGTCTAAGCTCAAGCCAAGGTCGGCGGACCATTTGCTTGCCTCAAACATGTCATTGACCGTGCCGAACGTTCGCCCGCTGGGCGTTCGCCCCATCGGGTTCAATCCCATCGCGACCAATAGCCTCTCTCGCCGCTCCATGTCGGATGACTGCGCGGCTGGTGGGTCGGTTTTGATGACTTTTAGGTGTGTTTCGGTGGGCTGCTGTTCTTGGCGATATTGAGACTGGTACATTTCGTAATTGCGAATGATGACCAGGCATTTTTTGCGGGGCGCAGAACGGACTTCAATCATCTCGGCGTCTGTCAATCGCGACCAGAAACCCTGCACTCTATGATGAGACTTCCACCCGAACGTCTGCGCCATGTCGCGCTGCGTACAGTAGAATGCCCCGCGCGGCACATTTAGCATCTGCGTCCCAACCCGGTGTTGGGTGTTTTCCCACGCGGCGCGGGTGAGCATGCAAATCCATGCCTCGCGCTCTGACATTGGTTCGTCATCAAAGAACTGGTGATCGAATAGTTTACGCTCAATTCTGATCCAACCAACTGACACATCAGACCTCGACAATCTCGATACCCTGAGCGGCCAAGATTGACTTTTTCAGGAGGTAATCCTTGGTCTTTGTGCCTTTCGCGTCCTCGATGATGGTTTTGCCATCGTCGCAATATTTGAAATCTGCCCGGTATGTCAGCTTGCGCCCGCTTTCGCCGCGCAGCTGCTCTCCATTTGCTCCGATCAGAGGAATTATGACCTGTAACGACAGGTCGGATATGAGGCCTGCGCGTTCCAGCGTTTTCAGTTCGCGATAGCGTTTGGCTTCATGTTCGCTGTCGAATGTGATGCCGTCGACGGTCGTTTTTTTGGCGCCGAACTTGTTGGGTCTGGTCTTCTTGCCTTTTGTCGTACCCTTGTGGTGTGACGACAGAAATTCGGTCGCCGTCATGCGCTGCGTCATTTCCGACGCCCCGCATGCTTCATGAGCCGTTGGCGACATTTCAATATTGCTGCGGACACTTCTGGGTCTGACAGTACCAAATCCGAAAACTCACCTATCCGGAGTTCCAGTTCTTCAAGCGATGTGATCGCTGAAACGCGTCGCAATGCCCATTTTCTGCCGTGATCAGTGAGTGTCGTCATTGGCTCTTGCCTTTGTTGATGTGCCCTGCCGCAAGGCTCTCGGACGGGCCATCCGCATGATCGAATGATTAGGTGCTGAAGCTACGCCTCTCGGCCCCCCGCACACCTGACATCACCCGTTTGGAAGCCCTCATCGAGCGGGCTTGAAGGTCGGCGGGGGATTAGGGCGCGGCAGCGGGCATGGGGAACCACGAAGCCACATCAATTTCGCCGCCACTGGCTTTCTCAATATGTAAAATCGTGGCCCTTGATGGGCCTCGACTGCCGTTCAGGAGTTGGGTTAGGAAGGGGCGTGAAATACCCAGCTGCGCAGCAATCTCGCGGTGCGAAAGCTCGGGGCGCCTCTCCACATACGTGGATATGTTCATAGTGTTGCGTTATGCAACAGGTTGCAATATCCGGTCAACCCAAAACCGCGTTGGGGGTTGATAAAGCTGGAATCTAAATCCAAGTCTCTACGGAAGCAGGCACATAAAAAATCGAGCGGGCATTGATTATGCAATCGGCTCAAGCGCCAGCAGATGAGGGGATTATTATGCGGATTAAGATCGCAGATGTACGCAAGTCATTGGGGGTATCCCAAGGTGATCTGGCGGATGCCGTGGGGCTGTCCAGGCCGTACCTTGCTCAGATCGAAAACGGCACCAGAAACCTTAGCGCAGCACGACAAAAGGCCATTGCTGAGGCGCTAAGCGTTGATCCAACCGAACTCATTGATTTTGCCGCACCTGAGCTGGACGAGGAACGGCTGCTTCTTGAGGGCTTCCGGTCAATGACGAAAGAGCAGCGGAAAGCGTGGCTCGACATGGCTCGGGTAGTGCTTGGAAAGACAACCCCTCGCGAATAAGTCTCTCGCGCTGTTCTTTATTCATTTGTCGAATTAACTGCATAAATTCAAGCTCGTCCTCGGATGCAGCATCCAGTGCTGTGTTCTGGTGGCGGGCATTACGTGTTGCTGTCGAACCCATATTTTCCTCTCCGCCATCAAATCCCAAGTACAACACTCTTTTGAGAACATAACCAGAACACGATTGTTTGGCAATCTGCGGATGCTACGTTGGCGGGAATGGTTCGCGTTGGTGCTGAATGCGTTGAAGTACAACAATTTAGCATATCGAACGTGATCTGGCTCATTGGTTTCCCCCCTGTCTTCCGCCTCATCTGCATCACGAATCAATGGTGCGCTGACGGTGCTATTGTTCTCGGTGTGGCCTCGGTTCGGGGCATAGTCTGAAAATATCCGCATTGCAACAGGTAGCAAATAGTAGTAAATTTGCGATAATGCAATAATTTGAATGGACACATGCAAGATGCAAAGTGCGGACAATCTACAGGCAAACTTCGTCGTTGAAGCCATTGATCCACAGGTCTTAGGCGCTGCGGAAAAACTCGCAAAAATATACGGATATGACCGCAATGGAGTTGAGCGAGGTGTGCGGGCTATCTATCCGGTTTTGGTTTTCCTGATCGGCTGTGGCGTTAGCAAGGAATCGCTCAAGGAAACCTTGGGCACATTGATTGACGGGGCAGAAATCCTGATCGGCGTTGCGCAGTCGCAGGCTGACGGGGTGGTTAAGCAGTGAGCGGTGAGGCCCTTCGTTATTTGTCGGTATGTTCCGGCATCGAGGCGGCAACGCAGGCGTGGCACCCATTGGGCTGGGTGCCGGTGGCGTTCAGTGAGATTGATCGGTTTCCCTGTGCAGTACTGGCCCACCACTATCCCGCAGTTCCGAATTGGGGCGATATGACGAAATTCAAGGAGTGGCCGGATGCAGCTGTCGATGTTCTCGCAGGAGGTACACCCTGCCAATCCTTCAGTGTTGCGGGGCTTAGAATGGGGTTGGCTGACCCAAGGGGCAATCTCATGCTCACCTTTGGCGCTATTGCAGAAAGGTATCGCCCCCGCTGGTTGGTTTGGGAGAACGTCCCCGGCGTCCTGTCGAGCAACAAAGGACGGGACTTTGGTGCCTTCCTCGGGATGTTGGGGCAACTCGGGTATGGGGCCGCCTACCGAGTTCTTGACGCTCAGTACGTGCGAACACGCTGCTTCTCCCTTGCAGTGCCTCAACGGCGACGTCGTGTGTTCGTTGTCGGATATCTTGGAGACTGGCGACGTGCCGCAGCGGTATTATTTGACCGCGAAAGCCTGTCTGGGAATCCTGCGCCGCGCCGGAAAACGGGGAAAGCTGTTGCCGCAGGCCTTACGGCTAGCACTGGAGGCTGTAGCGGGAAAGACTGCCCAGAAGGACGCCTGATCTCAATGGCACATGGCCAAGGCGGGGCTGAGATTGCGTTTGGTCATGGGCCAACGCTGACCTGCAATCATGAAGCCCCGATTGTTGCTCACGGGCTGCGTGGTGAAGGCTTCGATGCCAGTGAAGACGGTACAGGTCGAGGCGCACCGCTGGTGCCAGTTGCGATCCAAGAACGCGCTGTGAGTGAAAACCCGGATACAGGTCCGGATGGGGCAGGGTTTCGGCAAGACGGTGCGTCCTACACGCTGGAGGCCCGCAGCGTAGCTCAAGCGGTTGCCTTCGACTGCAAGGGTACAGAAGTTCAGTTTGCACAAGATGGTTCGCATCCACCGCTTCGCAGCATGGGGCATTTAGGCAGCCATCAGAACGCTGGTGGGCATGCTGCTGTCGCATTCGATCTGCGTGGCCGTGAGGGCGGCGCTATGCCCGAAGGGCCGCATGATACGGCGAATATTCGGGCCGCTTCTGGTGGATCGTCACGCAGCTATATCGCTCAGCCTTGGGCTGTGCGCCGCCTGACCCCCAGAGAGTGCGAACGCCTCATGGGCTTTCCAGACGATTTCACCCGCATTCCTTATCGCGGAAAGCCCGCAGACATGTGCCCTGACGGGCCGCGCTACAAGGCGCTTGGGAATAGCTGGGCCGTGAACTGTGCAGAATGGATCGGTGAGCGCATCGCCGAAGTTGAAAAATGGGACGACGATCATGACTGACAAACCAATCCTGTTTTCCGGCCAGATGATCCGGGCGCTGCTGGACGGTCGCGAGTGGAACGAGGTGCCGGGATGAGTGCAGATGAACCATGCTGCATGTCAGCAGCGCATGGGCAAGATTGTGGTTGCTCCAAGGCTGCGCCGTCAGCGTCCGGCTTGTTCAGGTCGACCGGAAAAACTGCGAAAAATCCGAAGGCGCGCGAGAAAGATGATTTCTATCCGACGCCACCAGAGCCAACACGCGCGCTGTTAGCGGTAGAAGGTCAGCGGCTACGTCAGCTTGGGGCGGTGTGGGAACCGGCCTGTGGCGATGGTGCGATGGCCCGTGAAATCGAGGCATTCGGCCTGCCTGTTATTGCGTCGGACATGGTTGATCGTGGTTGGCCCGGCGCAACGATCCGCAGCTTCTATGATTACGATACCGCGCAGGCTAAGGCGATGGTGACGAACCCTCCTTACAAGGAAATCAATGCGCGGGACGGGCAGGGCCGGTGGCTGTCTCATGCGCTGAACATCGGATGCGATTATCTGGCCATGCTGCTGAACTGGGACTGGCCTGCCGCAGCCGGGTTGGCGCCGCTCTTGGCGCGCCATCCAATCAGCCGGGTCTACGTCTGCCGCTGGAAGATTGACTTTACCGGCGACGGCGCACCGCCGCAGCGCAACGCTTGGTTCATCTGGGACCGGGCTTTGAGCGAACAGGAAACGGTCCTGCGCTTTCTGGATCGCAAGGATGGACGACAAGGGGAGCTGCTATGAGCATCGAAAATAAGAATGCCGAAAAGCCGAAATATGTGAAACTCGCTACTGCAGCCAAGATGTACGATACCAGCCGGTGGAAGTTTGACAGGCTGATCAAGGCGGGGAAGTTGACCAAATATGAAGTGCTTGGATCTTCGATGCTCAAGGTCGAAGAAATCGAGGCACTGTTTGAATCCGGTGCGGCTGCCTAGCAAAAGTTACTTGGGGGACTAGCTGGGGGACTAAGATCAGTCTCCCGTTTTTTTATTTCTATTAATCAAACTCTTATGTATTATAATTGAGTCTTCTCGGCCGCACCAGGTAGCAGTAGTAACATGTAGCAAATTGAAGTTTCCCCCTTTATTTGTTGCATCTTGCAACCTATCCTCCTAGCAAAATGGTGCAAAATGTAGCACTGTATAACGCCCCTCTTGGGGGACTGGCTGGGGGACTGGGTGTGGCGGCACTGAACAAGCTGACGGCAATGAGAATCAAGAAGGCGGCTCCGGGTGAGAAGCTGGAGGACGGTGGCGGGCTGCGCTTTGTCAGCGGGGTCAGCGGCGGGAAGTGGGTTTTCAGGTATTCGTTTGGGGGCAGGCGCCGGGAGATGGGGCTGGGTGGCTTTGATGATCTGCCGCTGGCCGAGGCGCGGAAGCTGCGGGCCAAATGGACTGCCGCTCTGAAAGACGGCAAAGACCCACTGGCCGAACGTCAGCGTCAGATTGAGGAGGAAGCCGCCGCACAGCGCCGCGAATGCCCGACATTCGCGGATATGGTTCAGATTGCCTTTGAGGCCAGAAAAGGGATGCTCCGTGATGAAGGCAAAGCGGGGCGCTGGCTGTCCCCTCTGGCACTATACGCCATTCCGCAGATCGGCAATAAGGCGATCACGGATCTGACGCAGGCTGATATTCATGCCGCGCTTCTCCCGATTTGGCACAAGAAGCATCCCACGGCTGTGAAGGCGATAAACAGGATCAAGATTGTCATCACCCATGCGCGGTTGTCCGGGTACGATATTGACCCGTTCATTTGCGATGCTGCCCGGCATATGCTCGGCCATGTCAACCACAAGGTACAACCGATCCCGGCAACCTCGTGGCGCGATGTACCGGCACTCTACGCGCGCCTGAACATGGAGCGTTCCACCCATTTCATCCTACGCTTTGCGATCCTGACAGCCATGCGAAGCGATGCGGTGCGCGGTGCGCGGTTCGATGAAATCCAAGATGACATTTGGACAGTTCCGGCGGATCGCATGAAGGGTAAAGAGGGGCTGACCACTGACTTCCGCGTCCCGTTGTCCTCTGAGGCGCTTGCGGTCGTTAAAGCTGCTCGTAGCGCAGCAGGTAGCGATAATCTTCTGTTTCCGTCGAGCTGGGCTGGAAAGAAGATTGTCTCGGATGTGGCTGTTGCCAAGGTGCTGAACGAAATGGGGGAGGAGGGGCGTCTGCATGGGTTCCGCACCTCGTTCCGGACATGGGTTCAGGACACAGAAGCGGCCAGCTATGATGTGGCTGAAACCTCACTCGCGCATATTCTCGGGGGCAAGGTGGAGCGCAGCTATGCGCGTTCAGACCTATTGGAAAAGCGGCGTGTGCTGATGCAGAAATGGGCGGATTTCGTGACCCAGAGTGAGGCCAAAGTGGTCAAGCTGCGCGTGTGACACGTTTGCGGTGACGCTGGATGCCATTCCAAATCTGGCCGGGCCAGCGTACCGGGCTGTCGAGAAACAGAAGGATGGCCCAAGTGATCCAGATCCACGGGGGCGTCCGTTCGTTCACGGTGACGGTGTGAACAGTGTCGGCGCTGACCTTGTTGCGGTCGGCTGATTGATTGATTTCGCGCGCTCTCGGGCGAATGATTTCCTGCGATATGTTCTCGCTTTTGCCGACAGTTTGGGTGTTGCTTTTCCCGGCCTGCACATTTGCAGCCACATTCGGCCCGCCGCCGATAAGGAATTTCAGCGGCCCAGCGCAACCTGCGATGAAGAACAGCGCAAGGAGGGCGATTACAAATCCGCGACGCAAAGGGAATACTCCGCAGCGCGACGGTTCACAGAGGTGGTCGCAGGATTTCGGACCAGTTGCTAAGCTCTGGCAACTGAAGAAGGACGAACACTCAAGATGGCGACACAGAAACGCTACACTGCAGACTTCAAGGCCAAGGTTGCCTTGGAAGCCATACGCGAAGAACTGACGACGGCTGAGTTGGCCAAGAAGTACGGCGTGCATCCGACGATGATCAACGGTTGGAAACGCACAGCGATCGCCAACATGGCGCAGTCGTTTGACGCCAAGCCAAAGGCGGAACCATCGCTTTCCGAGAAAGAGGTAGAGAAACTGCATGCCAAGATCGGGCAGCTGGTGGTCGAACGCGATTTTTTGGCCGATGCCTCCAGGATCATCCTCGGGACTGGAGGCAAAAAGCGGTGAAGCAAGATCATCCCAAACTGAGCGTCCGGCGACAATGCACGCTGCTGTCTCTCACCCGATCTACACTGTATTATCAGCCCTGCGGGGAAAGCGCCGAGACCCTCAAGTGTTGATTTTCGTGTCGGATTGACCCATTTTTCATTTGGCGTTGACCCCTCTGCAACAGGATAATCTTATGAAAAGTAAGAGAAGTCCTTAATGCCTATGGGTCATGGCGTTTCGGAAAACTGGGGCAATTTCTCGCAGAAATCAACACCCGCACAAGCACTGTCGCTGGCCCCGCTCCAGTCTGGCTTTACGGTCTTTCTTCGCTATTCAGATCAAGGGGCGGCAGCTCCCTTGCGGCAAAAATCGACGCTTAGCCCATGTCTCGATCAGCTCAGCTCAAGTGCATCCCCTCTTGATTGGCAAACCTATGGCGAAGCCAGTTCGGGATGTCCTTTCTGAACCGATCGGCATCAAACTTCCACGACGACGCGTCTTCAAGCAACTTCCGGGCAGCCTTGTCGTCTTTCCCGAGTTTGGCCTTTGGCCAGTACGGCTTATTGCCCTCCCAAGCCGTCAAATACCCATCTGCCCAAATCGAAATCAAAGGTGCTTCATCAGGGATCAAGGGCACACCGATCGGCGTGCGCAATTTTGTCAGGGTCCCATTGTATCGCAACATGAGCAAATCCAAGATCCGCTGAAGTGTTTTGTCGCTTTGGATTTCTGGCCCGATGACATGCAACAAAACTTCTGCCCAAGATCCTGGCGCGACAAACTCCGGCGCCGTACATACGCCCATCATATACCCGTCGACCCACCACTCCGTCAGGCCCGCGGGCTTGAGAAGTTTCTCCAATTCACCAGGCTTTTCGGGCGAAATTTTCGGCATTGGCATTCCTGAAGGCACAGGACCACTGGTTACCTCGAAGGAAGCGCCCGGGGAGGACGGATCGTGCCCCAACACATTGCGATCCAGCCAAACCTCGAAGGACTGCTCAAAAATTAGCTCCATAATAGGGGTCTTCTTCAACGCCCGGCCATTCGTAAGCGCTTGGGCCACAGCCAAGAACTGAGGCGCCTCAGGCTCTGCTGCGGTCTGAAAAAGGTGCCCCATCCGGGCGAACACCTTGGCCCAATGATCTCTACGATCCTCCAAGGCCTGCCAAAGCGCTCGCTTCATGGCCGCCGGCGTTTTACTGCCTTCAATTGCATCGGTAAAACTGTCGCTGTCTTCATACCAGCTCTCCGAAATCATCGGAGATATCATGTCCCAGTCAGCGCTGGCCGTGATCAGACGCCCCTTTGCCTGTACCGACATCGCATCAAGCTTGCCTTCAGGATCAGCTGTCGCCACAACGTCAACGATACTTGCTGGACTGGGCCGCATGTCATGCAAGCCTAAAGCCTGAACTACATCGACCAGCCCCGGCGCAGGCGGCTGGTTGTTTTCCAGGCCATCGGACAGGCCCCAAGCGATTGCCGTCGCAACATACTCAAGCGACACGTCCCGCGTCTCCACCTCAGAGGCGATCATCTCGACCAACCGCTTTTGTTCGCTCGCACTCGAGCAAGGGATCAGGTAAGCATCCTTGACGCCAAAGCCTTGTTTGATCAGGATCACGGCCACTTTGCGCGCGCCTCCTGATTGAAGCACAATTGTCATACTTTGCGCCCCGGTGCCGTCAATCAGGCTGGTCAGCGCGCGGTGGACTTTCGGGGCACCCATCGTTTGGGGAGAGACGTTGCCATTGCGAATGGCGTGGTGCACGATGGCGTCAATTCCGGTTATGGTTTTCGTGTCCGAAACCCAGCTGCGCAGGATCGTCAAGCGTCCAACCAAATCCGGCGAAAGATGCCCATCTGTTGAACGGTCCATCAGCCCCTGTAGCGCACCGTGTCGGATCTCTTCTCGCCGATCGAACAAGAGGGCGCATCCCAGCTCTCCCATTACGGTTTTGGGGCGAGCCACCACCTTTTGCACCATGGGAGAGCGCACCTCAGCTGGCAATGTCGCAATGATTTCCGAAAAACCAGTGTGCAGGGCGGACAGGTCGCCGTCGTCACCGCCGCTGGCTTCTTTCAGGAGGTTGTCGATGAGTGGCCCCATCTCTGCCGGATCATGATCTTCAAACGCGCCTTCTGCATCATCAAACATCGAAAAGTCTGCCGCGACGGCTTCCGGGGCGTCCAATCCCGCGCGCCCCCAACAAGAGGCCAGAAACAGGCGTCCAGCAGAAGTCATCGCGCCCTTCAGTTTGAACCGGCCAAGTTCTTCTTCAAGAAACCCAATGAATTGTGCGCCAACAGCCTTGCCGTTTTCCTTTGCCATGCGGGCTTCGTCCAAGACTGATGTCAATATCTGCATCAGGCGATCTGCTTGATCGTCATGGTCCTCGCAGTGCCCAAGATATCCGGCAAGTTGCGTTACGACCGATTGATCAGCCATTACCTCCAGAGCAACCTGACGGAATACTTCTCGCGCCTTGGGGGCCTCAGCATTACGAGGCAACCTGTCCAACAGGTTCTGAAGTGATTTTGGCAACATGGCGGTCTCCTGTCTGTCAATCGGCGGCGTCTTGATCGGTCGGGCTATCTTGTAAGGCTCTTTGCACCTTGGCAAACTGGAAGGGCAAGAGCCGGCATTGCCCAGCTTTTACCTCCTCATCAGGCATCAAGCCGCCGCCACCGCGTCATTGAGGGCCCTGACGATTTTAACAATCTCTTGGGCCTGATCACGGTTGAAGATGCCAGCGATACCCATGTCGTCGAGATCGGTGAACGGGCTTTCATAGAACGAGGCAGGATCGACGATACCGCTTTCGGTGAGGCTGTCGACGATCAGGTCTAGGAACTCCGCTTGGTCGGCATTCAGCTGATACTGGGCAACAAAACCGCTGAAGGCTTCTTTGGCCGACGCGCGGTCCAGACCGGTCAAGGACCGCAGAAAACGGCCGAGACCACCGTCCTCTTCCAATCCAGCCAACAGGTCATCGTCGGCAATCTGCTGCTCTATCAGGATGCGCTGCAGTTCTTCGAGGTCTTGCCGGGTCAAGGCCTCACCTCGGCGAACCTTGAGCAGGGTGATGTGGTCTTTGTGGGTCTCAATGAACTGGCGGACCTTCATCTTGAAGCGGGCCTTGTCCACGCCGCTGCCGACCTCAGGCATGGTGACCGTGGTGCCGGCGCCGATTTCATCCTCGAAATCCGTAATGACGATTTTGCGCTCTGTGGGCTTAATAAGCTCTGCCAGGTGGCGTAAACGGCGGCGGACGGTTTCGAGGATCTCTGGCGTGATGCCTTCCCAGAATGCATCGGTCTGAATCTCGAGGATCAGTTCCATTTCCTTGGCAACCAACGGCACATTCGAGAGTTCCTCAAGCGCCGAGGCGAACTTGGTGATCCGCAATTGAAGGCGCCCAAAGCCGCCTTCCTGTTTCATCAGCTCCAGCTGGGCACTGATCATCAGCAGGTCAAATTGCTTGGCAGGCAAAGCGCCATCGTCATGGGCTGTGGGAAGCCCTGCGACATCCTCCATCAAGGCCAGCCGGGCCTCCATATCCAAGGTGTCCCAGTTTGCCTTATCCTGGAACCGCTCGACGCTGCGCCGCTTGGCCCGGACGATGAAGTTGTCGATCGGCATGCCCAGCACTTCCTCATGGAGCCGGGTCTTGGTGGCCTTGATTAGGTTCCCATGGTCCTCGCTGCTGTCCGCCAACGCGTCAATCAAGTCGACGCGCGAGATGAACAGTCTTTCGCTGATGGGTTTGGCTGTGGCACCGTCCATGACATTCGGGTTTTCATGGAAGAACTCGAGGTTCTGACAAAAGTCAAAGATGACAAATTGCTGCTTATCCTCTCCCGGGCCAAACAGGTTCACGCACAGCCGGGTTCCGCGGCCAACCATTTGCCAGAACTTGGTCTTGGATCGGACGATCTTGAAAAAAACGAGGTTCACCACTTCGGGCACGTCGATGCCGGTATCCAGCATGTCAACCGACACAGCTATATGGGGCGCCTTCTCGGCTTCTGAGAAGTCATCGATCAGGGATTGGGCGTAGGGCACGCTATAATCGATAAGCTGGGCAAACTGGCCTTTGTAATGCGGGTACGCCTTATTGAACCGTTCCACGATGAACTGCGCATGGCGGCTATTCTTGGCGAAGATGATGGTCTTGCCCAGCCGGTCACCCCCGGCCACCTTGATCCCGTTGCGCATCAGATGTTCGAGAACCTTGTCGACGGTATCTTCGTTGAAGAGCCATTTGTTCAAGTCTGCGCTGTCGATGTGATCCCGCTCTGTGCCGTCTTCATCCCATTCGATGGCATCCCACGCTTCTTTTTCATCTTCAGGGAGTTGATCGTAATCGATACCCTCCCTCTGAAACTTCAGCGGAACAGAGATCGTCTTTGGCGGCACCAGATATCCGTCCCCGACGGCATCCTCGAGGTCATAGGCGTCTGTCGGCACCCCTTTCTCAAGCCCGAACAGGGAATAGGTGTCCTTGTCGATTTCATCGCGGGGCGTTGCGGTGAGGCCGACCAGCAGGCTATCGAAATAGCCAAAGATCGCCCGGTATTTGCTATAAACTGAACGGTGGGCCTCATCGATAACGATCAGGTCGAAATGCCCCGGGCCATAGCGCTTCTCGCCGCCTTTCATCTCTTCGATGAGCCCCATCATCGTTGGATAGGTCGACAGGCACACCCTGGCGCCCGAATGGTCGTTTTTCTTCGGGTCGTGTTTCTCCAAGAGGTTGGCGCAAGGCGTGGCCGGCAGATGCGCCTTAAAGGCCCCTTGCGCCTGTTTCACCAGAGCGATCCGGTCGGCCAGAAACAACACCCGCTTCACGCGGTTGGCGCGCATCAGTTGATCAATCAGGGCGATCACTGTGCGCGTTTTTCCGCTGCCCGTGGCCATGACCAGAAGGGCTTTGCGCTGCGCATGTTTTTCGAACGCCTCCCCCACCCGGCGGATGGCGCGCTGTTGGTAATATCGGCCTGCAATCGCTGCATCTAAGTCAACCTTGGAAAGCGGTCGAATATTGGCACGCCTCTGATGCAGGAGTTGCAACTCGTCTTTTTTCAGGAAGCCCGAGATGTCGCGCGGCGGATAGGCCAAATCATCCCAAATCCAATGTTCATAGCCATTGGTGGTAAAGATCACCGGGCGGCGGCCATAGGTCTGTTCCAGACAATCGGCGTAGAGCTTGGCCTGTTGCAAGCCAATGCGACTGTCTTTCTTGGTGCGTTTTGCCTCGATCACGGCCAAGGGTTTGCCATCATCGCCCCACAGCACATAGTCGACAAAGCCCTCGCCCGATTGGCTGGGCATGCCTTGCACCGGGAACTCCCGGTCCCGGGGCTGGTCCAACGCCCAGCCCGCTTCGGCCAGCAATAGATCAATAAAACTGTCACGGGTTTCGGCCTCGTTGTAATCGTGATCGTCGGGTATGGCGCTGTTGGCCTGACGCAGGGCGGCGATTTCCGCGCGGGCAGCGGCCAGTTCCGCATCCAGCCTTGCCCGCCCTTGTTCGGACTGCCGCAGGGCTTCCTCGGCTTCCTCCGCCTTTTTACGCTCGGCCCGGATGTCGCCTTCGATCTTTTGGATTTGCGCCACGGTGCTGGCGGTGATCGTCAGGGATTTTTCCAGCTTGGCCATATCGAATTGTAACGCCGGATCGGGCTTGGCCGTTTTGGCATAGGTCCGGGCGATCCAATAACAGACATGGAACAGTTCGCGTACCGTTGCGGCGGCATCTGCTGCCGTCAGGGGTTTGCCCGTGTCATGGGCGGCGCGGTTGCCCTGATCCTTGATATATTTCGCCTTGGTGACGATGGCGGGGCCAGTCAGGGCGGTCAGGCTGGGTTCCACGATCATCGCGGCCAGCGAGGTGTTATAGGTGCGTTTCAGGTCCGGGTCCGTCCGGTAAAGCCATTTCAGCGCCGTTTCCAGCGTCAACCGCGCCCAAAAACACGCCCCGCGCGGATCGGATAAGGCATGAGTTTCCGCCTTGCGGGCGTTTTGGTGCAGGGCCGGGAAATCGGTGGACAGAAAGGCAAATTGGGACATCGGTACAACCTATGGGAACAGCGTTACCTTAATCGAGGAAATTTCTTTGAGAAGCCCGTTTTGCTGAAATCCACAAACAGGCCCGAGTAGATCAGAGTTCCCCCCGGAAGGCGCGGTGTTGAAGGGAGGCGAAGAGGATTCTGATCTTATTTGAGGCTCGTTCAGCGGAATACTGCTGCCGGGTGATCGCCTGAAGAGCTTCTCCGAACCTCTTTTGCTGATCTTCCGGAGGCAGTAATATTTCAACGGGGTAGATGCGACTGCCCGAAATCAAGGGCTGTGCTGCGCGGCCAGCATATTGGTTCAGATCTGCCACTCGGAGAGCTTCAGCCAGATAGGTAACGCTGCATGGTTGGAGTTGTCTCACAAGAAGGGCATTATCCGTTACCCAGCAGGGGTGGTTTGTAACATGGACTGCGCCGCAATATACGCCAACGCGACCTATTACGATCCGGTTGGCCCCTACCGGTCCTTCGTTATGAAATCCGTTGATGCCGTTCCCCCCATAAACAGGAAAGTCACCAGGAATCATTTCCTTTGCCGTAAGGCCTTGGCCACTGCTCACCTTGATAAGATCACCCAAAACAACCCGCTGGAAACCGTTCGGGTTCGAGTGAACGCTTCCAAACATCTCATAAAAAATAGCCTGCCCGAGGGTGTTGAGTTTTTCGAGGGCGCGGGTGCGGAGGCGGCACAGCTCTGCCGCCTGATCCAATATCCCCGCAATCCGCTTTTGCTCGGCTAAGGGCGGGAGCCATAGTTCTTTGTCGTAAGCATCGTTTCGATTCAGGCCCGGAATAGCGGCTGACTTGTTCAGTTTGGTCAGGCCAAGCGAGCCTAGCGTATAATATAGCCAACGTGCATCCTGTTTCGTTGCCGTTTCGTCTACATAATAGGTAGTATCAATGGGCCAGCACGAGCCGTCTGAAAATGCGACTTCACCGATCGACCCCTTACGACCGATGATGATTGTTTTACCACTGGTGAACCCTTCAACATGGTTGTCGACAACACCATTTGATCCGTAGACACAAAATTCACCAGCCTCGCGAACCTTTTTTGAGAGGCTTTTACCGTATTTCAGTTCGCATATATCACCCAACCGAACCTTCTCGCCGTTCATCCCAGCATCCCCTCAAGCCGATCCAGCCCTTGCGTGATCTCGGCCTCCAGCGCCCGCAATTCTGCGATGATCTCGGAGGGGGCGGCGTGTTCCACCTCTTCATGCTCAATCTCTTTGTAGCGATTCAGAGACAGATCCCATGATCCGGTGGCGATAATATCCGCCGCTGGCACCATAAAGCTTTGCGCGGTGCGGGGGCGGTCCGCCTCGGCCGCCTGATCCGCCCAACGGGCCAGAATGTCGGGCAGGTTGTTCTTGGCGTGGTCCTCCTCGCTCAGCGCCTCTGCCGGAACAGCGCCCAGTTTGTCGGCATCCAGCAGCGGGGTGCGTTTGTCATCCAGACTGAACCCATCCGCCGCCATGTCATAGAACCAAACGTTTTCCGTGCCGCCCGAATTGGTCTTGGTAAACACCACAATCGCGCAGGACACGCCCGCATAGGGCCGAAACACCCCCGAGGGCAGCTTGATGATCGCATCCAGCTTGTGATCCTCGACCAGCATCTTGCGGATGTCCTTGTGTGCCTTGGACGATCCGAACAGCACCCCATCCGGGACAACCACCGCGGCCCGCCCGCCAACACGCAACTGCCGCAGGAACAGCGCCATGAACAGCAGTTCGGTTTTCTTTGTCTTGACGATTTTCAGCAGGTCCTTGGCCGTGGTGTCATAATCCAGCGACCCGGCAAAGGGCGGGTTCGCCAGGATCAGGGAATAAGCCCCTTCGTCACTGCCGTGTTCCTCGGCCAAGCTATCACGATAGGAAATATCGGGATTTTCAACCCCGTGCAGCGTCATGTTCATCGCCCCGATCCGCAGCATGGTGCTGTCAAAATCAAAGCCGTGGAACATATGGCTGTGGAAATGATCCCGCTGTTCCTTGTTGCGCAGCATTTGCGGGTGGTTGTCGCGCAGGTATTCCCCCGCCGCCACAAGGAAACCACAGGTGCCTGCCGCCGGATCACAGATCACGTCATTGGGCTGCGGGGCCATCAGTTCGACCATCAGTTGAATGATATGGCGCGGGGTGCGGAACTGGCCATTGGTGCCTGCGCTGGCAATCTTACCCAGCATGTATTCATAGACATCGCCCTTGGTGTCACGGTCATCCATCGGGATGTCGTCCAGCATCTGCACGACCTTCGCCAGCAGGTTGGCGTTCGAGAAGCCAAGGCGGGCATCTTTCATATGGGTGCCGTAGGACGATCCGTCCTCGCCCATCTGACGCAGGAAGGGGAAGACATGTTCATCCACGATCCGCATCATTTCCCGCGCTTCGAAATGCTTAAAACGGGACCAGCGCAGATTGTCATAGGGCTCGCCTTTGTCGTCCGACCCTTCGGGGAAGATGCGGCGAGACATGGGAAGACCCAGATCCTCTGCCTTGCGCTCCTCGACTGTGTGCAGGTCGTCCAAACGCTTGATGAACATCAGAAACGTCAGCTGCTCGATTACAGAAAGCGGGTTCGAAACCCCGCCTGACCAGAATGCATTCCAGATTTGATCTACTTGATTGCGAATAGGGCCTGTCAGCATGGTCGGTGCCTTTTTATGAATTGTTGCAACCTTACCGAGGCTTCGGCCAACTGACCAGACTGCACCGGCAGCGACTTTTACGCGAATGGCTGGTCGGAGATTTTCCGCCCCTTGATCTTGAGACCCATAATCCGCCGATCGATGTAAGGGGTACCGATTTCCAGACGTGTACAACCCAGGGAAAGGCGTGTGATAGTAATGGAACCATCCGCGTACAACGCGGGCGAGAGGCATTTGACGAAAGGACGATTTATGGGCTTGCACGAAGACAAAATTGACGGCGTGCCGCCCAGTTCGTTTCCTACTTCATTCCTGTCGTAGAAATCATGCGGGACCTTGGCGGGCAAGCTCAGCCACGTCAGGTCTTCGATGAGTTGATCAAGTGCCATGTAAAACCTGATGATTTCCTTGCTCTGACAAACAAGAATGGTGGGTCCAAATTTGAAAACCGGGTGCATTTTGCCCGCGCCTATTCGGTCAAGGCGGGCGTCATGACATCGCCACACCATGGCATATGGGGATTGAGTGAGATCGGGCAAACTGCCAACCTTACCCCTGAATGGGCCGCCGAGATTTTTCGAACGGCAAGGATCAACTTTTCCGGGGACGAAGATGAGCAAGAAGCCCCCAAAGACGATGGAGATAAAGCCGGCAAAAATTATTGGTTTGTCGGTGCATCTTGGGCAGAAGGCGACCAAACCGAGCGTTTTTTACAGGAAGGCATCTGGCAAAACGGGTACGAGGACAAGTTTTCGAAGCTGGTCCGGCAAATGCAGACTGGAGATCGCATTGCCATCAAAGCATCCTTCACCCGCAAGAACGACGTGCCTTTCGAGAATTATGGACGCGCCGCCAGCGTCATGCGGATCAAGGCTGTCGGTACGATCACTGCAAACCGGGGGGACGGGCTTACTGTCGAGGTAGACTGGGAAGTGTATGCAGACCCACGGGACTGGTATTTCTACACCTACCGCACAACTGTGGCACGCGCCCGCATCGAGGAAGATGAATCGCCCCGGTTTCACCGGAGACCTTTAGCTTCATTTTACGCGACCATATCGAGCACGTCGCGTTGTGCATAGAAGTTCTCTTCGGCTTCGGCTGGCGGGATATTTCCGATGGGCCCAAGTAGGCGGCGATTGTTGAACCAGTCGACCCATCCGAGCGTGGCCATTTCCAGATCTTGCATGTTGCGCCATGGACCTTGGCGGTGGACCAGCTCCGTTTTGTAGAGGCCGTTTATGGTTTCAGCGAGGGCGTTGTCATACGAGTCACCGACGCTGCCGACCGATGGCTCAATGCCAGCTTCGGCCAACCGCTCGGTGTATCGAATGGACAAATATTGCCCACCGCGATCCGAGTGATGAACTAATCCACCCTTCTGGACGGGCCGTCGATCATGCAGGGCTTGTTCCAGCGCATCAAGGACAAATTCTGTCTTGGCGGACCGCGAGACCCGCCATCCCACGATGCGATCAGCGAATGTGTCAATGACAAAGGCCACATAAACAAAGCCTTGCCATGTGGACACGTAGGTAAAGTCACTGACCCACAGCATGTTCGGCGCAGGCGCCCGGAACTGACGGTTCACCTTGTCGCGCGGACAGGGTGCTGACGTGTCCGGAACCGTTGTTTTGACCACCTTACCGCGCACAGCGCCACGGATTCCGATCTGTTTCATCAGGCGCTCCACGGTGCAACGCGCGAGCGTAAAGCCCTCACGCTTCAGCTGGTGCCATGCCTTGCGCACCCCATAGACCTGATAGTTTTCATCCCAAACCCTTTTGATCTCTGGCCGCAATTCCGCATCGCGCTGCTGTCGCGCCGATGCTTTGGAAGGATCCGCGCGACATGCGAGGCGGTGATAGAATGTTGACGGCGCGATCGGCAGAACCCTACAGATCGACTCGACGCCATAAACAATGCGCTGATCTTCAATAAAAGCGATCATCGCTTCAGTGGGCGGTCGAGTTCCGCCTGCGCAAAGTTGAACCCGTCACGCCACTGGTTCGAGTGGCGGGTGAAACGCCGACGCTTTGCGGAGAATTTCATTCGCCTGCCGAAGCTCACGGACCTCACGTTCCAGGGCCTTGATCCGGTCCCGTTCCTCGGTCGTGACCCCGTCGCGCATGCCGCTGTCTTTCTCAGCCTGCTTGACCCATTCGCGCAGGGTCTGGGGAATACAGCCAATCTTGGGTGCAATGGCCGCGATCGCGCCCGCCTGCGTTTCGTATGAGCCCTAATGCTCGAACACCATCCGGACCGCTCGTGCGCGGACCTCGGGCGAGTAGCGATTTGCCATCTTACTTTTCGTCATAACCATCATCCTTACTTAAGTTGATGGTCTCCGACAAACCCGGGGCGATTCAAGATGACATCATCTGCGTTTTCGGCCCAATGCGGACCTTCGCACCAGGCGCCGCGAAAGTCTTCTTCGAGCCCACTTTACCAAATGCTGTCCCGCAGCTTCTCGAACGCGGAGTAGACCTGGCCGAGATGAAAGGGCCAGACCGGTAAGTCAGCCCGATGATTGCTGCAAGACTTGGCTCCTCAAGACTGCCACTCAAACCGTTAGAAGTTATGCTCTTGCGCCGAGGGCCACCGATACGCAACATTATCCGAAGGGTTCGACTTGGAAAAACATTCTATTGCTTCACGCAAGATGGGGCCGAGGAAATTTAAAGGAGGCTATTCCGTGTGGGAAGATATTGAAATTGTTGAGTGCTTAGGTGAACGCGGCGAGATCATCGACGTTATCAAGCAGACGCGAATGATCGACGGACAATGTCAGACGCGTTGGCTGGCAAGCCGTGGTAACGAAATTCTGTTTGAGCGCAGCGATGGGCATTTCGAAACCGAGAACGGCGGAGAGATTATCGCCAGATTTCCTAGCTGATTTGGCGGAAGATATCTGAACTCTGTCTTCCGCAACGGATGCTGCGTCAGCAACGCCCGAGATTTTGCTCCCGCAGCTAATGGCCGAAAGGTCCGCGTTGCTGACCTTCACGGGTTGAACGATGCTGCGCTTAGTCGCCAAAGGCCGCTTTCGGCACGCTGCAAGGCGGCGGCTTCAGGTCGCGTGAAGGTCGGCTTTGGGCCGTCAGCGCCCGCAGCCGTGTCTCGCCTGGACGAGGAGCCCGCTGCACCGCCGCATGTCCGCTCCGAGCCCTTTTCCCGGATGGTGCATGGTACATGGATGTCCGCTATCCAGACCGGCCAAAACCTTCAAGATCCCACTTGGTTTCGAACAAGGTTTTTGCGGCGCTAAATAACGTGAACTATGGACGTTCCAAAAACAAGGGTTTGTCGAGCGATTATGAACGACCTCTATTCCTCAATCTGTTCTAGGAACTGTCTAACCGCTGCAACAACGTCCTGAGCGATTGGTAAATCTGGATCCGCATAGGCAGCAAAGTTGGCGGCTGCGTCATCAGACGAAACAACCTTCAACACATGGTTGACGTCTGGGACCAGAGAGAGGGTGCACTCTGGCGCTGCCTCCGCGATCCTACGGGCATCCGCTTCGCCTACCTGAAGGTCACGCTTACCCTGAACGACAAGGATGGGAACACGGGTTTCCATCGCCAGTATGGCAGGATCGTAGGAGAATGCGTCGATGAGAAAGCCTTGAACCTCCGGTGCGAACAATGGCTGTAGGGCAGGGTTCAACGCGTTCGTATCTACCTGCTCACCGCGCTCCAAGGACATTATCGCTTCATCTGCTTCATTCAGGATCGGGGTGTTGGCTGGATTGGCGTGCAACTGGTCGCGCAGCACAGTTCCAAGCGGACGGCCTGGAGTGCTCACCAAGATCAGGCCGCACGGTTCAGGCAGGCGCGCTATAGCCGCAAGCGCGACCAGACCGCCCTCACTGTGCCCCAGCGGCACGACGCAACGGCTGCCGCCGGCAGCCGTTGGCAGTTGCTCCCTGATGGCCTGCGCCCAAGCGAGTATATCATCGCCATAGGCCGTGATCGTCACATCATTGGGGTCGGGGATCGCGTCCGCCGAGCCAAACATGCCACGCTTGTCGATGCGCACCGAGGGGATCCCGCTCTCGGCCAATGCCTCCGCAAGCAGTGCATAGGGTGCTGCCGAGATGCCGAGGGGTGAATTGCCGTCGCGGTCAGTCGGTCCCGATCCAGGCACAATCAATACGACAGGCGTTCCATCGGGAATTGCACTGTCGCTGGCTGGCAAGGTCAGGGTTCCTGCGAGAGAGCCTCCAGGGCCGGGTGCACTCAACTCCTGCTGGACGGCCAACCCATCGCCCTCGTTTTTATCATCCGTCTGAGCCACCACAGAAGACGCTGAAATCATACTGAAAGCCAAAACCAGTAAATAGGTGACGGAACTCATCGATAGTTTCACAATCGCTCCTTTCAACACACTGATCGAGAGTGAGCATTGCGCCCCTTACAATATCGTTCAAGGTGCTTGTCAGGAACCTAGCGAATTCATGCTCGTTCAAGCCTCCCCAAAACGACCATTTGTTGAACGGACCGCTGAACCTGCCATCGGCGCACCCGCGGCGAAGGTCAGGAAAGTCCGCCCTGCCGACCTTCATTCTCCGATGATGCTGCGCGATGGACGAATGGCCGGTCTAGTGAAGCTGCACCGCGGCGATCGGCAAGGGACTGAACGGCAGGTCAGGGCCGTTTCTTAGTTAGCAAAACCTAGAGGCAAAAACCTAACTTTGGCTTCTGGCCCACGTGGGTCAAGCTGATAGAGTTCTGGACGCTTTACAAGATAGGCGCGCCAAGTCCGCTCGACCTGTGAACTAATCTTCACACCATGCAAAGAGTGCATTTTAGGTGCCAATTCCGAAATTCGCATTCCAGATCCATTTTTACTGTGAAGGGCAATCATAGCACGAATTTTTTCGTCTAGGTTAGTTGGACTATTGTGTCGCTGAGTCGTTGGATTTGGAGGTTTTGCACTACCTTTCAACGCTAGGGTCGAGAATTCGGTACAGGCCGCACGAAACAAGACCGGTGCCTTGTCTTCGCCAAGACCATACACTTCAAGCCCACGTTCACGAAGTCGGTAAGCGAGATGGGAAAAATCCCCGTCTGATGTTGCGATGACGAGCGCCTTAAATTCATTGAGTTGACAGGCTTCGATAGCGTCTATGGAAAGCAGAATATCTGCACCGTTCTTTCCTGGCCCTGCATGGATAAAGCGAAAACCCGCAGCTTCCATCCACCTCGAGGCCCGATGCCCGCCACCGTACACGCGGGCCAAATCCAGTCGCCCCAGTTGCTGTGCGAAGGCCAGTATCTCTTCGCTGAAGCACGGGCTGATGTTATCTCCATCGACAAGAAGAGCAATTGAGGAGGCCAAGTTTCACTCCAATCTAGTAGTCTCAATTCAACGTTTGATAGAGTTCGAACTTGTCAAAAGTTTGTCCAGAAGTTGCTTCTGTCAAAGCCAAAATCCGCAATGCGAAAGCTACACCGCAGCGATTTATCGGATGACAAAGGTCCGCACTGGGCCGGGAACGACGGCGCAATGGTTCGGACCTGGCAAGTGCCACGTTGCACTGCCGCAGGTCGGCTTCGAGCCCAAAGTACCAGTTACTGCACTATGCGCGAATGTCGGCCATCAATGATACTACGCCTACACACGCGCAATCTCACGGATCAGATCATTTGTCTCTGGTCTCGTCGTTTGGTGCCGATAACGAAGAGCAGAAACAGTTCGCGAAATTTCAAGGTCGTCGATGAGTATCGAAACGAGGCCCCTATCTGCTGGAATTGCCGTGGTTGGCAAAATCACCGCGCCTAATCCCTGCCGCGCGAGTTCGACTAACCAATCCACGCGATTTGACCGATAGGCCGCGTAGAGTTCGTGACCTTGGTCTGCACATGCCCGATGCAACGCATCGCGCATTTCGCAATTGGGTCGATCGAGCATGTCAGTTTCAGCGAGTGTCGAAAGAGAAATAGCGTTTCGTCCAGACAACGGGTGCGACTTGGACACCACAACCTTGTAGGACTCGTCATAGAGCTGGTCTATTCGATAGAGGTCTTCACTGACCGTCGCCGCTGTGACAACGACGTCAAATTCACCCTCTCGCAATCCGGCCAGAAGCTTGGAGGCAGACGCCACGATCAACTCTATTTCGGCTTGCGGCAATCGTGTACGGAAGCGTTCCACGGCGGCTGAAATCCGTTTGTGACCAATCGTTTCGCCAACACCGACAGAAATAGGAACCCGCTCTAGTCGCGTGTGGCGGACGGCTTCTGCCTTAGCTGCCTGCGTTTCGTCATGCGCTTTCTGTAGCCTTGGCTGCATGAGTTTTCCGAGTGCCGTCAACCTGCATCCCGCGCGGTCCCTGACAAACAGATCACCCCCGAGCTCGTGTTCAAGTTTCTTGATCGCGGTCGTCAAGGACGGTTGGGAAACATTTGAGGCGCTAGCTGCATGGGTGAAGTTGCGATGCTGGCAGACAGCCAAAAAATACCTGATCTGGTTCATCTCCACTGCCACAGTCTCCGTCACTTTCCGCCATGAGGTTCATCATAGCACATGTCTATCAAAGAATAGAAGTTCGGGATTGGTGCCTGAGGCATTCGGCATGAGAAAAGGGTGCATCGAAACCAACCACAACAACCTCTCAATCAGGAGGCGACCATGAAAGCCCAAATTCTCAAGACACTCGCCGCTTTGGCCTTGATCACGACATCTGCAGCCGCACAGGAAACCCCAATGGAAAATCACACTGCCAGCTACATCGCCATGCCCGCCGCTGAAGGCCAGACCGAAGCATTCGCCGAATTTCTGGCCGGAGCCGCCCCGATTGTCGCGGACACCGAACCAGGCACCGTGCTTTGGTTTGCCTTACAAGACGACGATACGCTCGCGATCTTTGATATCTTCGTGGATGAAGAAGCGCGCAATGCGCATTTCTCCGGCGCTGTGGCCGCGGCTTTGAACCAAAATGCCGACGCGCTGGTCGCCGGGGGCTGGGACGATGGTGTGGTCGCGAATATCAACAATTCCGATGTCCTGTCGGTGAGGGAACCGGTTGATCTCTACTCGGCCACGACAGCCACGTACATCACGCTCGAAGCAGCACCCGGCAGAGGGCCGGAATTGGCAGCCTTGCTGACCGCAGCTGGTCCCATCGTCGAAGAAACCGAACCCGGCACATTGTTCTGGGCGGCGCTGCAGGTTGACGAAACATCCTTCGCAATCTTCGACATCTTCACCAACAATGCTGGCCGTGAAGCACACTTTGCCGGTCAAGTCGCCGGGCTGCTGAACGAACGGGCAGCGGAGTTGGTCGCTGGCGGGTGGGACGACGGTGTGGTCGCTAACGTCCACAACTTCGACATCCTCGCCATCAAGTAACGCGATGTGACAGGAACAAGAGGCGCCTGGTGCAACGCATCAGGCGCTTTGCCGAACGAATTTAGATTCACCGTGAAGCGGTCGTTCGAGTAACTGCAGCGAATTAGCGATTTGTCCGCATATTGGACACAAACCCCCTGCCAGAACCTGTGCGCCTAAAACGGTCGTTTCCGCCGGTGACAAAAATGGTTGTGTTTTGGCACATCCTGCGGCGCGGAGAATGTCTGGAAAGAGCCCATTTTGACCTTGATCAAACACGCGGATACATGGGTTAATAAAATGCGTTCGACTGGGTGAACGAGGCGTGCCCGGCGTGAGGAGTATGAATGGACAACAATCCGATCACCGGACAATGCCTCTGCGGCGCAGTGAAATTCCGCATATCAGGAGAGTTCGAGAGTTTTTTCCTGTGCCACTGCGCCCGATGCCGTAAGGACAGCGGTTCAGCCCATTCGGCAAATCTGTTTTCGTCCATTGCCAAAATCACCTGGGTGTCAGGCGAAGAAAAAACCAAGACGTTCCGGCTATCCGGGTCACGCCATATGAAGTGCTTTTGCTCCGACTGCGGGTCCGCGCTGCCAGTTTCCCGGCCGGATATTGGTTTACTTATGGTGCCGGCAGGGTCGCTTGACAGCCAGTTTGACATGCGACCGAACGCGCATATCTGTTGTTCCAGCCGTGCGAATTGGGACAACGATTTGGCCTCTATTACAAGGGTCGACGGGCTTCCCGGCTGAACGGTCGAGCCGATGATGCATCTACGACAACAGCCAGACGACAAGGGCGCGAATGTCAGTTTCGTCCGCACCGACGACCTTGGGCTATCACTCCATGCTGCACCATGCCACAGATGTCCGGTATGGAGAAGCTGCGCCGCAGCGATCGGCAAGGGACTGAACGGCAGGTCAGGGCCGCACCATCCGCCATGGGGTGCATCTGCCTCATCCGGTTTTTTTGAGAGGGGGTGACAAGGGCGGGCGGAAAGCGGTCATTCGCTGCAACTGCTAGACTGGCCCAAGTCTGCCTTCAAAGCTGACATTCTTCAGTTCCAGTACGGCTCCAATAGGATCTGTGTGGAGAGAAAAGACTTTCTTTGCGGTACTATCTCTCGGATTTCTCTATTGGAGTGTTTGCACCGAAAATGAAGTTCGGAGCTGGCCTTTGCAAGCTGGCACTGCCGCTTGCTGGGGGGGGCTACCATATCGCCAAAAGAGTTGTTAATCGATCTCATCCGTCCAGACTTCGAAACTGTTCAGGACATTTCGGCCGAAAGACTGCAACAGGGGCACGTCGGCGGCGTCTCGTCCCCTGGCGACGAGAATTCGGCCAATTCGAGGCGTGTTGTTGCGTGGATCAAAGGTCCACCAGGAGCCATCCAGAAAGACTTCCATCCAAGCTGCGAAGTCTCCAGGAGGATACGGCGGAGGCGTGCCAATGTCGCCGAGATAGCCTGTGCAGTAACGGGCAGGGATATTCATGCACCGGCAGAACGTGATCGCAAGATGCGTATAGTCGCGGCACACGCCCACACCTTCGGAATAGGCTTCGGAGGCCGAGCGGGTGGCGCGTGCCTGCATGTAGTCAAACTGGATGTGGTTGTGTACGAAATTGCAGATCGCTTGAACACGTTGCCAGCCAGGCCGTGTGTGTTCGAAAAGGCGCCACGCCTCGTCCGACAGCAGGTCAGTATCGCAATAGCGCGATCCCATCAGGTAGATCAGACTATCATCGGGCAGCAACTCAACCGGAATCTGTGCAGCGTTTGGCGCAGCCTCATCCGGGGCCCCACTGTCGTGAACGAAGGCATCGACCCCGATCGAGAAGACCCCTGCAGGCGCGACAAGGCGTGTGCACCAGTTACCGAACATGTCCCGATAGGCATTCAGCGGGACGCTTGGCGTTGTGACTATTCGGTCGGGCGCCTCTAGATCCCCCGCGCGCGAAAAATGCACATTCAGCAGCGCGATCATCGGTGTCGGTTGGGTAAGTTGCAGGTCGAACCGGCAGCCTAGTCGAATGCGCATGTCGTTTCCTCTCGAATATAAGAACGTGGCCCCTGACGAATATCCCTGACGCGCTCGGAAATGATCTTTCTCACCAGACCAACGAAAACGGTCCCGTAATCGTGTCGGAGAGATTTGGATCGAAGACTGCTCTTTCCGGGAGCTGGTGCCTCCGCTTGCTTTCCGGAGGTTTGGTTTCGCTCTGTGCGAATATTCAAAAGCCTACGACTGCGTGTCTGGAAAATACAGGATTACCTTCGACATTTGCCGCCCCGTGTCTGATTACAGACCCGAAGATGATAAATACAGCATTTGGTCGAATGGCGCCCGATCGTTGGACCGATCTTAAATAAAGGAAACAAGAGGCGCGAGGGCGCGTTCAGCGCTTTTTCTTGCCCGCGCTGCTGACATCGCTCGCAACGAAGGCTTCCCTCTCGAGGCGCGCTTTGCGAAGCCGAGCGGTTTTCGTTTCACGCTGCTCGGCATCGTCAGCCACGATGTCGCGTGCTGCGCGCGAAATTCTGTCCATCTGGCTTTCTGCAGCACGCTTTTCATGCTTGAAAAACTTGGCCTTTGAAGGTGTCGCCATGTTCAATTGTCCTCAGTGAATTTGTAGCTTGGAGTGCACATATCGAGCCAAATGGACCAGTCTCGCCAAATTTCCTTGTGAGACCGGTCGCCACTAACGCGACTGAGGTGCTCACGAATCAGGCAGGCAAGCCCCGGTCGATCGTGGTGTCGGGATTGAAACCCGCGCTGTGTGCTGCCAAGAGGAACGCATTTCGTGCAGAGGTTACTGGCACCAGGCAATGCATGGCGGCGTCTATGTACTCTAGAGCGCGCACATGATGCTGATCGGTGACGGGCCACCTTTTGCGCAGCCAGTAGAATGCTTGTTCAAGCGTCGTAATGTTCTGTGTATCGCCACGAGGCGATACGACGAGTGTCATGGGGAGACCCCAGTTGATGTCTATCAAGTTCTATCAATCCAAAATATGTGGTTGGTCCTCGCTGAGTGTCAGGGAGCCAAGTCAAAAAAGGCCGGGGCAAACCGAGGGGAGAGCCCCAGCCATACTGGTTAACGCCCTACCGGCTTAGGCCAGTGCGAGATTGGTCGCGCTCTCACGGCCATCCCGACCGCTTTCAATGTCGAACGTGACAGCTTGTCCGTCGGACAGCGCATTGATGCCAGCGCGTTCGACTGTGGAAATGTGAACGAAGATATCCTTCGAACCCTGTTCCGGCGCGATAAAACCAAAGCCTTTTTGGGTGTTGAACCATTTCACGGTGCCATTGGCCATCGTGTTGTCTCCTATAAAATATTGCCATCCGCGAAGAGCGATGACCCGGCTCAGTGTCGTCATAAGATCAACTGAGGCCGTTAGGAGACAGAAGTTCGAAGGATTTGCCTTGCACAAATCAGATAGGTGTCGCGCTACATAACTACAAGGGGGCTGGCGAAAAGAATATTTTTATCGGCAACAGGCGTATAGCGGGATGCCGCGCCTAGCAACCTCATTGCAATTTGTGTCAGTGCTAAGAGGGCCGTCCGTTTGGGCGGCCCAAAGCGTTAGATTTCAACGCCTTCAGAAATTGCCAACGCATCTTCAAGCTCTACGCCGAGGTATCGAACGGTGCTGTCCATCTTGGTGTGGCCGAGCAAGAGTTGAACCGCTCTGAGGTTGCCGGTCTTCCGATAAATCTGTGCAACTTTGGTCCGCCGCATCGAATGGGTCCCATAAGCGCTTGGCTCCAAACCAACTGATTTTACCCAATCCCGAACCAAACGAGCATATTGCCGAGTCGATATGTGAAGCCGCTCGTGGAAACGCCCTGGCCAAAGGTACTCGGAACCGATCATCAAAGGCTCATCCAACCATCGAAGTACCGATGTTCGCGTGCCCTCTGTAATCTCGAAGCGAACAGACTTCTGCGTTTTGCTCTGGATGATCGAGGCTCGCTCTTTGACACGTCCTGCTGCATAGACATCGGCTACTTTCAGCTTCACCAGATCACAGCCCCGAAGTTTGCTATCGATTGCCAAATTGAAAAGCGCCAAGTCACGATGACTTTCCGCCAATTCAAGACGGACGCGGATCGCCCAGACGTGTTTGGGTAGCAGCGGACGTTTCTGCCCCACGACACGGCCTTTGTTCCAGGCCGCACGACGAGCACGAATTGCTGGTAAGTTGGGTGTTTGCATGATGGTTCCTCCGAACCACCAAATCCCACCACAACGCCAACCCGACGTTGGCTTGTTCAACATACCATCGATTGCAGTTTCTGTTGTGAAGTTCTTGCTTGCCCCACGTAGCTGCTATTATTGAAAAAAACCAAAGCTGCGCTGGTGCTCCTTTGTTCGCGCTCCGGACCTTGGCACGCTGGACCTTGCCGCACGACGTCACGGATGACTGGTTCGGGGATGCGGCACGGTGGCGAGACCATACTGGCCAATGTCCGCAAAGGGCCGTCAAATCCGTTTATACCAATGTTCAGCAGGCGACTGTGCGTGATGAGAATATTCGATATTTTGGAATTCGGTTTCCTCTACGGCCTTTCGAAATTGTGTTCCCAGAGCCTTGCGCTGACCGGAGGTCGCAAACTTAGCAAATTCCTCCCTCCCGCCAAAGAGCGTGCGAAGCGAAAACTGTACACCCGGCTCAAGTGCTTCGACTCTCTGAGTGATCTCGTCCTTAAAATCGTCGAGTATGGCCATTGGCTACCCTCGTTGGCTGGTCAAAGGCAGTGTATGCTCAATGCCGGCTAACAGGAAGCCGCAATGCAGCGATCGATTGTGTCACGAGTGTCTGGAATGGGCCGGGAACGACAGCGCAATGGTTCGGACCTGGCAAGTGCCACGTTGCACTGCCGCAGGTCGGCTTCGAGCTCTGGGCATAGATGTTTCCAGTCAGCGTTCAGCGGCTCGCAGCTGCAGCCAGTTTTCTGCTTTTAGACTCGTCTGCAAACAGATGCCTTTTAGTCGATGGTTCCACCATCATCGTCGATGCCCGCAATGGTCTCGAGGCGGCGATAGTCGAATATCTTGATCACGCGGGATCCTCTGGCGCTCAGGACACCCTTCCGTTCAAGATGCGTGAACTCGCGGCTCACTGTTTCCATAGTCATTCCCAGAAAGGCGCCTATTCGTTCGCGCGTAATTGGCAAATGTACAAAGAGATCCGCAGTACCATTGCCCGGGGTAGAAAATCCGATCTTTTGCGCGACCCGGACAACCAAGTAGGCCAATCGCTCTGTCGACGAGCGCCGACCAAGGACTGTTAGCCAATTCCGCGCTCTCTCAAGGTCTGAAAGCTTCATTTCCAAAAACCTCAGCCTGAAGAGCGGAAGGTCGTACAATAGTTTGCCAAAAGCGTTCGCGGAAATACAGAAGACTTCTACCTCGGACAAGGCAGTGACTGTATATCGTGAATTGTCGTGGAGAGGGTTGCCAATCACGTCCGGAGGGGAAAGCAGAGTAACTCCCTGCACCCGGCCATCTGCCAGACTGATCTCCTGACAGACCACGCCCTTGACGATCGAACCAAGAAATGGAGCTTTGAGGCCCTCCATGGCGATGACCGCACCCGGTTCAAAGCGTCGGATACAATGCTCCCCGTTCAAAACCTTCATCACACATGCGCAAAATAGATCGTCAAATTGTCCCGAGCAGTTCAAGCATGCCCGCCCCAAACGTACATCACGATCCGCAATACCTGTCGCCATTATTGACCCAACTACTTAAGCGGCTTTCCGCAGAGCAGAATGCGAATATAGAATACATGTTTAACTCTAACCTAACCACATGTTCCGGCAAGCTTTTTGTTGATGAGCAGAGAGCTTATGAGACACACTCTGGTCATAGCGGAACGGAGAACGCTCACTCCAACCGTCGTCTCATCGATGCAAGAATTGACTATGATGGATGACCTCTTCGTCCGCTGTGCCGACCTTCATCGTCCGAAAATGCTGTGCGATATACGAATGGCCGGTCTGGCGTAGCCGCGCCGCAGCGGTCGGTCAGCGGCCGAATGGCAGCAATGGGCCGGGAGCGTCATGGGCCCTGCCAGCTTGGGCACGCGGCGCACTGCAGCGCCGCATGACGGCTTCGAGCCCACATTGTAAAAATGCTGCGTTGCTGCCAATGTCCGCTATGAGGAAAATCGAATTCCGGCAGCTTGTCCTCGGCATTGGACGGCACAAAATCCTCCGGTGCGTCACCTACGGTGGCCACCGGCTCTGTTGAGCACGAGGATTTGAGTGCAGTTCGCCGGACCATCAGATCGTTACCCCATCGGCATTTTCGATGCGGAACGAATGGCCGGTCATGGTGTCGTCCATGACGATGGGCAGATTGCATCCTCGGAGCCGCCAGCGCGGCCCGTCAGGGGTCGGATTATCAATCGGCGATACCAGCGGCGCGGCGTCATGGTTCAGGAGTTGAAACGCGGCGTCAGGGCTGACGATCACGTATGCGGGTTTCGGCTGGTGACAGCAGCCCTCTTTGCGCCGCGCCTCAATGCGGGTCAATCGGTCGTTGATGAACCCGTCGATTGCTTCTGCTAGGTTTTGTGCGGCGCTGGGCATCGGATTACCGGTCCTCGGCCAGCAGCACGGTGAACCGCGCGGTGACGACACGGTTCTGCATGTACTCGTCGTGAGGTGATTTGCTCACGTCCGGCTCTTTGACGACAATCCCGATGCTGTTTGTCCCGCGTTTGCCATTGTCAGACATGGCGGCGATCCAATTTTTGATCGGAAACCGGGCGATGATCTGGGAGGTCATGGCAGACATGGCAACCGCGATCTGACTCTCCAGAGGATAGCCCATGCGGACATTTGCCATCGGTACGGCGCTGTTGCCATCCACTACCGCGAAGCGTCCGGGTCGGCGTAGCGCCTCGACGAGGACTTCGGATGGCAGGCTCATGGCAATCGCCAGATTATCATCCTGCTTGGGTTGGTCACATGTGTCTGCGCTGGGCGTCGTGGTCATGGGTCTACGTCCTCATCGTCTTGATAGGTGGATTGGTTTTCGTCTTCGCTGGGGTCTGGCGCGGACTGGTCGAGCGGATGGCCGGCTGGTGTGCGCCGGTCCGGTGTCGGGTCCGCACGCACAGGCACAGCGGTGGCGTTGGCCACGAGGGCCTGTGCGAGGCGTTCGAGCGGGTTGATTTCTTCGGGGTCCACCTTGCCCGCAAACATCCCAAGGTGCTTGGCGAGGCTATCCAGCGCCTTAGCGCGGTCTTGCAGCTTGACCTTGCGGCCCTGCTTGGTTTCCTCAACTCCATCGTAGAGAAGCAGGGCCGGGCCGGTCAGTTTGCGTGTGTCGGCAATGCGGACATACTCGATGCCCAATCCGGCACACTCGGGGCAGGCGGGGTTCGGATCGTCGGTAATGCGGTAGCCGTACCCGCCAGCGTCATTCGGTAGCCGTCCGTCCTCGATCTGGCCTGAGATAGCCGCGGCAATCAGATCATCATCCTCGAACAGGCTGCGGGCTGCGTCCTCAAGTGCCTCGCGGTATTCCCGTGGTGTTTTCCACTGATGATCGTGGTTGGTGCCATAGCAGTACCGACATGCGCCGATAATGTTCTGCACGAGGTCTGTGGTGTCTGCTGTGGCAATATCAGCCCATCGCCGTGCAATCCTGTCGGCGTCCATCATGGCCGCCTGTTCGATCAGCTTTCGCCCCTCTGTGATGGCGTCTCCAACCTTATCATTTGATATCAGCCGTGATCCCTGCATCTGAGCAGATCGTTCCGCGTATCCTGCGGCCAGTGCAGCCTGTTTGGCGTTGGGGTCTTGCAGGTAGGCAAGCACAAAATCCCGCTGTCGCGGGGTTAGCTCGAACGCGTCGAGCCACGCGGTATCTCCAGGTGTGGTTCTGCTCATGCTGTGGCCGGGGGGCTTCTTGCGCCTTCTGATCGGCAACAGGATACGTCGAATCTGAGTTAAATCGCAACATGTAGCATATTGGAATTTTCGATTTTCACGCGCGCGTTCACCACTACCAAATTGTTTATTTGTTTATCTTGTTATTTTAGTGGCCCCAAACTTGGCCCCACTGTGGCCCCACTGTGGCCCCGTGGTCAAATTGAAGGCTGTATAAGTATCTGTAAAATAGTTATAAAGTGGAATTTCCTCTGGCCCCAAGTTTGGCCCTGAGTTTGGCCCCAAGTTTGGCCCCAAAAAATGCTGCAAATTCGTCGTGCAACACGTTGCAAAAAGCAACTGATTACCATAAGGTGCAGAGGTGATTATCAAACAACAGCAGAGGAGGGTGATACCCATGAATGTCTGGACGGTGATCACCGATGACAGGAACGGCCTGACCGTTCGTCTGGCGGTGACGGAGGCGCAAGCGGATGTGTTGGCGCTGGCGTGGTGTCGTGAGCAATGGGACGAGGAGGCGCACGGGCCTATGCCGGAGCGCTGGAATACCGCCTATGAGCGGCTGAAATGTGGCGACGCTTATCTGTGGATCGAGCGGCATGATATTTCGAGCCACCCCGCCATTCTCCAGATGCGGAGAGAAGCAGCATGAGCCGGTTCTTATTCAACAATTTGGAAAATCTGAATCGTTCACAGATGCGCCGCGACCGCTGGGATTACCTCCTGAACAGCTTCCTGCCGGGTATGGGCTGGGTGGCTGTAGCGTGCATGGCACTCTACATCGCCTACCTGCTTGGGCAGGCGGATGGTTATTACAACCGGCCTTGGTGAGGCCGGTTGTCCCTCCCTATTTCTCAATATTTTGGAGTTAGAAAATGCCCCACCCAGTGGATATTCATGTCGGCGGTCAGCTGAAAAAGTTCCGCGTTCTCATTGGTCGCACACAGACGGAGCTGGCCGCTGCGCTCAATACGTCTTTTCAGCAGGTTCAGAAGTACGAAACTGGCCGAAATCGCATTAGCGCCAGCAAACTGTTTCAAGCGGCGCAATATTTATCGCAGCCTGTCAATTCATTCTTTCCGGAAATGGATGACGCTGGCCCGGACGAAAAGAACATCCTTTCAGCCGAAACGAAAATTGAGGTGGATTTAATTGCAGCCTGCCGCCAGATGCGAAACGATGAGCGTCGCGATCTGGTGCTGAAAATGGCGCATGCCATGAACGACGAATGCTGTTCCGAGTGCGTCGAATGATGTGGGTTGTTTTCTGGGCTGCATTCATTTTTGGGGGCGCCTGTCTATTTGCAGGTGCGACATTCACCCTCGTGCTGCTGATCACCAGTGATTTGATCGACGCGCTGGCTGCAACCGTGATTATTGCATTCCTCTGGATGGCCTTTGCTCTGTGGCTGTCCCCTGCTGAGGTCGCGTGGCATGAGTGAAACTATCAGCGCCTATTCCTATCTCGAAACCGACGAATACACCGGTGAAATTGATGCTCTGAATGCGGTGTCGTGGGGCGATGAAATCGAACGTTGGCGCGACACCGACCCGGAGTGGAACGAGGTGCCGGTATGGCTTTGATGATGTGACCGCCCCCCGACGGCTTCAATGTGCCAAGGTGGGTCTGCGATGATCCACAAAGGAGGACGGTCATGTCGGAGATTACCACGGTCGGGCTCGATCTGGCGAAGAATGTGTTTCAGGTTCATGGAGCCGACGGCGCGGGCCGAGCGGTCTTGCGCAAGAAGCTGCGGCGAGCGCAGGTGCTGGAGTTCTTCCGCCAATTGCCATCTTGTGTCGTCGCGATGGAAGCGTGCGGAGTCATCCCGCCGCGCAAGAATGCCCAACTCTGGAAGCCAACCACGGCGGGTGCTATTGCACGAAACGAAGCAGTGAGGGCCTGCAAATATCTCGGACGGGCACTCTGGCGAAAGCTGATCGGTTATCACCGACGAAGCCGCGCAGAGACGAAGATGCACTGCGTCAAACTCCTTGGCCAAGGCCTCATGGCCCGAGACTTCGACCGGCAGGTCGCTGAACTCCAGATCCGGATCGCGGTGCTCAACCGTTACACCGCTCTTGGCATACCCGTCACTAAGCCCGTAGGATAAGTCCGTCCGGGGAAAGGGGAAGTCTGCCCTTCAACCGATTTGGGCAACAAAGCCGCATATCAGCCATTCCACTTTGAAACGGGCGTGATAGAAATTAGTAAAGCGACAGGTTAACAGGTACGCATTTGAGATGTACAAAACGAGCACAGATTGGGGCATTATGCGCCCTGGGTTCGAAGGTCGTGAAATCGAACCCAACCCGAAGGAAAGGGCCGCACTGCCTGCCAACACCTTTTCCTTCAGTATGCCGGAGACATGGCGCGATACTGTCTGGACCATTCTCAACGACAAAATAACAAATGCAGTGCATTCCGCCTTCCGCGAAGCACCACCGGAATACCTAGTCTCAGACGATCTTAGCTGGCTTGATGACTTAATCGAGGCAACGTCAGGCGAACCCAGCGACACCAAAGCGCTGCTCGCCACCCGGCTACGGAAGACGTATCGGTATTTTCGAGCGGGTCATGCGACGCGAACCGATGATCTAACCCCCTTCTACAAAAGTGGGCTTCGTGTTCTGCGGCCCGAAGAATTCCACGATAAGGTTCGTCAGCTTTTCTTGAATGGGCAACACCGCGGTGTGTCAGAATCCAAGCTTGAAGCCGCGATCAAGGAGGTTGGAGACGAAATGCGAGAAGGTCGGTTGTACTTCGCAGCGCAGGAAGACAGCTTGTTCAATCGCAGGGGCTCTTCCGGGCACTACCTCATTTATGGCAGCGAATATCTGTACTGTATCGCTATGCGGACCGCAGGTACGGTGACCGCAAAGAAAGTCCTTAGCGGGATTGGGCGCCCCACCATGTTCGTATGCGATATTCCGATGTCCCAGATCCGGGACGGTACGCTCGAAGAGTTTTCGGGTATGATGTTGGAGTATCTTTTCGCCGGTCTCGTTGACCAAATCGATACCGACGTTCTATCCCCTTGGTCCGGATCAGCGCTGTCGATCTGGGAGGATGTTGCGCCAGAGAACATCGTCGGACACTATCATCCTGAACAGATATTCGATCCACTTTGGAATGCATGGTAAGTGTCGACTTGCTCGTGGTGGATCACGCGCAACAGATCTTTGGCCCCAAGCCGACAATCGAGCCAAACGTCTGGCATGTCCGGTCCCAGCCAACTACTGCTGTTCGGAGGTCATAACGCAAGCCGCTGTGGGCGCGGTAATCCGACCACTCGCTGCCGCTGCTAAGTTTTCCGGTCTTGCGCAACCGCTTTGGAATGCTCTAGCCAAGTATAGGCATTGTAGCCTACTTCTGGGATCCGAGGAGGCACGCGACCATGAACCGAAAGCAATTCATCAAAAGCCTAGGAGCTACTTGCTCCAACTGGAACTGGTCTTGGTCCTTCGTGAACGAGGCTGAGCGGTTTGTAATTTTTGGGTTGTGGTCGCACCATTCAGGAAGTGACGAGGGGCTCGTCATGAGCCGAGACTGGGAAAGAAATGCGGCAGGTAGACGGAACCCAGGATTTAAACAATCTGAAGAGCACGCAAGGCTAGTTGTTGAAGAAGGATACTCTCTTCTGACCTTCCCAATATTTGCCAAACTCAACAGCCAAGGAAAACTTCCAAAAGGTGAGACTGCCCGAATTGAACGAATTGAGCCAATTCTTCAGCGTAAGTTTTTGGTCGAAATTAGCCGCAACTGGTACGCGGTGGAAGCGCCCGTCGCACCCGCAAACTCCTTCGAACCTTTGATTGAACCGCTCTTCGAAGAAGGTGAACAATCCACCCGAATTTCCAGGTATGTGGAGCGCAACGCCTCTGCAAGGCAGCGATGTCTGGAAATCCATGGCTACAAGTGCCAAGTCTGTGAAAAAACTATGTCTGATCTCTATGGGCAAAAAGGCAAAGGCGTGATAGACGTTCATCACCTTCATGAGTTAGCGCAACGAGATGGAAGGCACATTGTGGATCCTGAGAAAGATCTCATTCCGGTATGCCCAAATTGCCACCGGATGATCCACACAACACGACCGGCGCTGAACCCGCAAGTTGTTAAGAATATGTTGGTCAATCACAGCTGATCCAGCTGGTTGTCCGGCCAAGACCGGCCGTTCGGCAAAGACGCCTTTGCTGCAGTGCAGCCCCAACAGACCCGCCCTTCATCTATAGCGCAGCACTCTCGGAAAGCTTAAGTAGGCAGTGTTCACCCGGTCGCTGCTGACCACGTGGCGGAGAAACCGTCGATCGGATCTTCGACCTCGCCGTTGATATGATAGCCGAAGATGGCGTCATCTGGGTCTACGGTCCCGGCGACGACAGCGTCATCGCATTTACGCCATTCGGTATCGAAAACCTGCAAGAACTCATCGAAATGGACCGGCACAGCGCGCAATAACCTCACCGCGGCTTACGCCGGATGCTTACTTTTGCACCTTGTCCGATATGCTTTCTATGGCCGAAAAAGGATAAAAAGTGTAATCTCTTTCACTATAGCGCCAATCTTCGACTCCAGAATTTCGCACCAAGAAAAGAACCCCGTTCCCGTTGACAGCTATGATGCTTCCTACGATTGAAACACGTTCTGTGTTCAGAGTTTGAAATGTATTCGCTCTCGCGTGGAATAGAGACTGGCCGAAGTAATAGAAAAAGGCTGCGGCAATTAGAGAGAGGCATGACAACCAGTAAGAAATCCATCGATCTTCGGAAATGCCAGTTGGCCTTTTTGGAAAAAGCGAGAAAGACATGGACAGAAAGTGAGCGGGGCGAAAGAATAGAGGGTACAATAGATTGGGCACGATCAATATTGCCAATAGGGTGGTCACCACGACATGCAGGCCATTCAACGCAAACATTGAAAATAGAAATATTCCAATGCAAAAGCTTATTAAATTTGATCTCTTGCGTATGAGCCTTGTCAGATAAATTTGCAAAATCCGCGACTTTTTTGAGTTCCCCAAGAATTCATTTATCAATGTGGACGTGAGCTTTGTGTTTCTTAGAATTCCATACGCAAAATAGAAAACCAGCCTCCCACACAGCAGAGCCAATACCAATTTGGCGCTAACCTCCAACAAAATCCCGCTGGTGCTCCAAGCGCCCATAATGATGATATGAGAAAAGGGAGTGCGGGAGAAAAACCCAATGAAGAATATAGTGTATGCGGTCGCTATCGAGGCGATTGCGATTACGACCTGAACGGACCCACGGTACCTTCTTAGCGCCGACTCAATCAATGCGATATCCATACTCACCGGACTCCAATGGTAGAATTCTTGGATGCTGACTTAGTAGCTTGGGTCGCAACCACCACATTCATAACAGAATTTACCGGGACTTGCTATTTTCCTGCCAAAGGTTCAATGAGCTATTGAAGCCGCACTCGACCAAGTGCGGAGAACGGAAGCTTCGCCTCGCACTGCGGACTTTTGTGCGGCTTGCGGCGAAGGACAGCTTCTCCGCCCGACCTGCAGGCAGGGGCATCCGATGCGGTTGCAGAATGGATGTCGTGGAAGGGCTGACACCGGCCATCCTCTGCGCCTGGCATGAATGACCGCAGAGGGCCGGGAACGACGGCGCAATGGTTCGGACCTGGCACGTGCCACGTTGCACTGCCGCAAGTCGGCTTCGAGCCCTTTTCGACCGCAGCGCCGGAGTTGTGGCTCGCAACTGCAGCAATTTGTCCTCCGTCGAGGCCGGCCCTGAGCCGACACTCACTCGTGTTACAAGTTGCTGCGGTTGCAGCCCGCATAGCCGTCATTCGTTCAAAGCGCAGCAATTCGGCGGGAGATAATCGCTTGACCCAGGATCAAGCGTGAATTCGTATCGGTGTTGCGGCGATCAGGTATCTGGCAGAGTGTTACCTGCGTGGATTTGCCGAAGCTGGGCTAGCCTACCTCGCAACTGCGCCTCGTATTGCTTCGCCTGCTTTGACGATTTAGCAACTTTCAGATTTTCGCGTACAGCGTGGATTTTCTGGCGCTGCCTGTTTGGTGCTGTCACCCCGTCGTGGGTGAGGATCACGCCTGTTATCTCGGTTGCGCGATCCCGGCGCGCCCGTTCTTTGTGCACTGCATACCGGTGCCCATGCCGAAACAGAGTCTTCTTGATTTCCCAAATCATCGCTTCGGGCACCGTCCCCCCCGAGATCGTCAGATCGTCAGCGTAAACACTCAGCTTGCATCCGGCTTCCGATACCAGAGAGTCGACTTCTTCCCACATATCGACATACGCAAAATATGCGAGGATTGGACTGCAAGGGCTACCCTGCGGCAAGACATCGTTGTGAGTGACGATGCGAGCGAGGATCACCGCAACATCGGGCGAACACTCCATATGAGTTCGAAAAAACCAGATCACTTTTTTGATCGTGCAGCTTGGGAAGAAATCTTCAATGTCGAGCAACCGCACCGCTCGCGCACCAATATGCCGGGCTGCATTGTCAACGTAGGAGCGGCCTTCGACCGGGGCAAACAGATAGTCAGGTGGCGCTACGCGCCCCAGAAGATCCGCAATTCGTGATTGAATGGATTTCAGGGGTGGAATTGGAGCGCAAATGTCTCGACTACCGCCCTTCTTTTTAGGCTTTTTGAACTGTATGTAGCCGCCTTCGAGTTGGGCGATTTTCTTCAACTTTGCAGGCGACACCTGCAATAAGCGCGCCAGTTTTCCCTTTGATCGCAGCCGAAAGAAAGGGCTATCGCGCAATGAATATCTACGCTTCGCCATTTGCAGTCTTTGCCTCTACTAGTTGCAGGAACTGCAAGACCTTTCCCGCTATTGCGGATTTAGCCCGCTTTGCCTTTGAAGGGTTTTCCAAGCTCTCTGAGAAGAACAAAATAGAAGATGCAGGGATGTGGAATTCGTCAGAATACCTCTGGATGACATCCATTGATGGAGCTTTCTTTCCGCTTTCAAGTTCCGAGATATGGGACTTGGACAGGCCCAAGCGGTCAGCCAATTCGTGTTGTTTCAAATCGTGAAAAACTCGGATTAGACGGAGTGCTTCCGACAGCATTTAGTTCCCTTTCATTGCAGGATACAGTGGAAGCGATTTAGTCACCGGGTCCCCCCGAAAGGGCATTCCAGAACCGCCAGATGCGGTAGGCGAGTACTCCTATGCGGAGTGCCCACTTTAACAGGAACGGTGCGCGCAGCCACTTGGGCCACTTGCTCGTTCTTTTCAATCGCTGTCGTCGTTCATTAGTCTCTAAGTCCATTTCTGGGCTCCTTCTTGCTCCCCCCAACTCACCGCGAGCGGGGTGTCACCACGAACAAGAAGCGCGGATAACGACGACCAAACCAAAGTACCAAGAGACCCACAGGTCACCGTGGGTCTCTGCTTCGCCGTCCCTCGTCCTCGGGAGTCCTCAGGGGAGCCGGGGGCCGTGGGGCCGGTTTAGCGGTAGGAGGCGAACCTCCCGCGAGCCCGAAAGCTCAAGATGTAATGACTTTTCCTTCCGCTGTGACCAACTGATAGAGAAAATGGGAACTCGTCCGGCACATTTCAAGAAGAAAATTCGCTGCCAGCGAATTTTTTCCGGACGATGGTGAAACCCTCTTCTTTCTTAGGGTCGGCTCTATATATGTTGTGCCATGCCCTTGATCGTCTACTTGGATACACAGGATTATGAATCGCCCCGAGTTTGTCGGAGACCATGAACTTAAGTAAGGATGATGGTTATGACAAAAAGCAAAATGGCAAATCGCTATTCTCCCGAGGTCCGCGCGCGTGCGGTGCGGATGGTGTTCGAGCATCAAGGCTCATATGAAACGCAAGCGGGCGCGATCGCGGCCATTGCACCCAAGATTGGCTGTATTCCCCAGACCCTGCGCGAATGGGTCAAGCAGGCTGAGAAGGACAGCGGCATGCGCGATGGCGTGACCACTGAGGAACGGGACCGGATCAAGGCCCTGGAACGTGAGGTCCGGGAGCTTCGGCAGGCGAATGAAATTCTCCGCAAAGCGTCGGCTTATTTTGCGCAGGCGGAACTCGACCGCCCACTGAAGCGATGATCGCTTTTATTGAAGATCAGCGCATTGTTTACGGCGTCGAGTCGATCTGCAGGGTT
>NZ_FXTO01000025.1 GCF_900182725.1 Thalassovita litoralis | reverse complement strand
CTTCAATGCGGGGGGTGTCTTCGTGTGCGTCCATAAGGACACTCGTTAAACCCTCGCGAAATCAGCCCGCCAGACGGCCCTCGGCGTAAGCTTACACTGCGGCGAAGTACAGGCAACAAACAAAAAGTCTGTTCTCAGACTGGGCATTAATGCCTGTAAACGCAATTTCATCCCATATGGTGACGGACAAGTACACAGAACTGGTTCGGTCTGGGAAAAGTGTTGACTACGTGAACAGCGGTTTCCGTACACTAAAGGCACTATTCAACTATGCTGGGGTGATCCCCAACCCGATCTCTGTAGCTGGTAAAAGAAACGGGGTATCATTTTCATCAGAACCCCGGAATACGTTCCTACGCTCAGATCAGATTAAGGGTTTGATTGCCAGCTTTGGACGGTCAGCTTGGGCCGCTGATCCACGTAGCCCGGACCATGTATCCTTTTTGTTGTTCGTCCTGCTGACAGGTTGTCGTAAAAGTGAGGCCCTGAACCTTTGCTGGAAAGACGTTAAAGAACGTGAAATTACGTTCCTGAACACGAAAAACAAACGGGATCATACAATTCCGAATGTCGGCATGATAACAGACGTCTTGGCTAGTCGGCGGAGGTCAGACGCCGAACCTGAAGACAGGGTGTTCTTGTTAACCGACGACCGCCTTAAAATCCGGCTCAAAGAGTCACGGGAAACAGGCTTTCTTGGAGATTGGACAACCCACGACTTACGAAGAACTTTTGCGGAACACTCTTCACTAGCTGGAATTGATCCCCATCAGATCGGTATGGCCTTAAATCACACACCTGTTGGTGTAACGACAAAGAGCTATCTAGGGGGCAACTTGGCTAAACTGCCCAGCCTGCGCCGAATGTACCAACTGTATCAGAGTCAACTTATGTCATACCTCATGGGCAAGGATGACAACCAAGGGATTGACGCTGATTATAGAGGTGAAGACAAAAACGGGATTTTTCAGGACCAAATCATAGCGGCATTCCCGAACTATTACGAGTTCAGAAACCCCGGAATACTAGACCTAGACCAATAGGCGCTGGGCCAATCCAAAATCTTTTTTTTTGTCGTCGGATATGTGTGGCGTTGCATTCGGAATCTGGATTCAGCGCCCATGATTCCAAGGGTCCCATGCCCCATCTACGACAGAGACAGACGGGGCCTTTGGGCTGACGACAGATTAACCTTCCTGTGTCGTGTTATGCTTCTCAATGATCCGGTACAGGCTAGCCATACTGATCCCAACTTGGTCGCATAACTGGGTCGGTCCTGCTTCGTTCAAAGGGCCAGAACAAATTTGAACTCCGACCAGAATTTAAAACTCCATCAGCTAAATTCATTACCAAGCCTGTTGAGATTACCACACCAAGAGCATTGCCAACGGTCTCAACCAAATATGGGACGGTTTATCGTGATGGTTCTCACAGCGAAGTTCCATTCAACAAGATTGCCCTGTTGGGGTTTGTGAAACCTTCCCTGCTAACCATTGAAGCGCCACACCATCACTGGGACATTTTCTTTGGGGATACCCCTGCCCCTTCGAAGAATTGGAATTTGCTTACGGACGGAAGCCACTGGCATCCACGTCATGAGGAAATCATGAACCACATTGTTGATCGTGCTGCACTTCGAGGAATCCAAGCTGTTCGCTATGATGAAGGTAGTTTCCTAACATCTAACCCAGATGCACTTGGAATGCTTTTGGATGGTGAACTTGTTCGTCTTTCCGGACGATCAGGGCAGAAACCCCTGCTTACGATCACCGATACTTATGGACGACAACATAAACGTTGGGGAGGGAAACTTTAAAATACCGTCTACTAAAAGTCTATCAAAGCACGATACGACACAAAACTTGTTGTTTTTAAATGAAATAATTCAGAACGACAAGAATTTTAAGTCTCCTGTGTCTACCGTTCCACCACGCCCGCACAACACTGGCGCGGACAATAGCGAAACAAACGGGGGTGTAAAGGCACGCCGAACGATCCCCGCTTGACGCCACTGCCAAAAGACCAGATCGTCCCCCCATGATCCCGATACGCGACCATAACCCGTCCCAGCAAACACCCTATGTCACCTATGCGTTGATCGCTGTGAACATTGGCGTGTTCCTTAGCTATGTCAGCCTATTTTCCAATCCCCCTGCGCTGAACGCATTCTTTGCGCAATATTCCCTGATCCCGGCCCGGATCAGCAGCGGGGGCGGGTATGAAACCCTGATCACCACCATGTTC
The DNA here is from genome assembly GCF_900182725.1 of Thalassovita litoralis. Taxonomy (GTDB): domain Bacteria; phylum Pseudomonadota; class Alphaproteobacteria; order Rhodobacterales; family Rhodobacteraceae; genus Thalassobius; species Thalassobius litoralis. The sequence continues at coordinate 44,304 of NZ_FXTO01000025.1, read as the reverse complement.
CTGCATGGCGGTTTTATGCATCTGGCAGGGAATATGCTGTTCCTGTGGATATTTGGCGACAACATGGAAGACGAAATGGGCCACGTCGGCTTCCTGCTGTTTTATCTGGCCTCTGGGCTGGGGGCGGCCTTGGCCCATGTGGTGTCTGCCCCCGGCTCTATGGTGCCGACCGTGGGAGCATCAGGCGCTATTGCCGGGGTGATGGGCGGCTACCTGCTGCTGTTTCCCAAGGCAAAAATCGACATTCTGTTTATCTTCGTCGTCTTTTTCCGGGTGTTTTCAGTGCCCGCATGGGTCATGCTGGGCCTGTGGCTTGTCATTCAGCTTTTCGCCGGAACCACAGCCGACCCCAGCACAGGGGGCGTTGCCTATTGGGCACATGCCGGGGGCTTTGTGATCGGCTTTGTGCTGACATTGCCCCTGTGGCTGCGACGTGGCGGGCGGGGATACTGGGGTCGCACCGCGGGACAACCGCCGCATCCTGCTGCGCATTATAACTTCTCGGCCAGTTCCATTCCCATCGTCAGGAGACGCAGAAAATGAGCCACAAACTAACCTGCCATTGCGGCGCTGTGGAATTGAAAGTTGATCTGACGGACGGGTTCAACACCGCCCGCCGCTGCGACTGTTCCTTTTGCCGCCGCCGTGGGGCGATTGCCGTTTCAGCGCCGCTGGATGGCGTTCAGATCGTCAAAGGTGCGGATAAGCTGACCCTGTACCAATGGGGAACGAATACAGCGAAGCACTATTTTTGTTCGGTCTGTGGGATTTACACCCACCATAAACGCCGATCAGACCCCACCCAATACGGCGTGAACGTGGCCGCGCTGGAAGGGGTCAATCCCCGCGATTTGGGCGAAGTCCTGTGGACTGATGGCGTGAACCATCCCAGTGATCGCACCTGATCCACCACACACCGCAAGGACGCGGGTCTGCTGATGTTCACAAAATAAAAAAGGCAACCTTTGAAACAGGTTGCCTTTCTGTCTGTTCTTTCTTGGCAAAAATATCCAATGCGCCACCTTAGCCAAGGGACGAACGCCCAAACAGGTGTGCAACGCCTTCGCCTCGCCCACCCTACGGGCTATCAGTCGCGGGCGCGCACGATCTTGGCGAAGCGCTCAAAAATCTCGCCATTGGCGGCAACGATATCGCCATGTTCCAGCGGATCATGACCATCGCGGATCGGGCCGATCATGCCCCCGGCTTCGGTTACGATCAGCGTACCGGCCGCAATATCCCAAACGTTCAGTTCGCGTTCCCAGAACCCATCGTAGCGGCCTGCGGCGACATAGGCCAAATCCAATGCGGCTGATCCGAACCGACGGACACCGGCGCATTCGGGCATGATCCGGGCCAAATCCTGCAATGTGGCGGGCAAGGTGCGTTTCCCGGCAAAGGGGATGCCAGTTGCAAAGATCGATTCAATCATCCGGTTGCGGCCCGAAACCCGCAGACGGTTGGAATCGTTCAGCCACGCGCCCATGCCTTTTTCGGCATAGAACATTTCGTCTTTGGCGGCGTCATAGATCACAGCGGAAACGATCTGGCCCTTGTGTTCCAACGCGATCGAGATTGCCCAATGCGGCAGGCCGTGCAGGAAATTGGTGGTGCCATCCAGCGGGTCGACAATCCAGCGGCGGGTCGGGTCTTGCCCGGCGTCTTCGCCGCCCTCTTCGGCGATCCAGCCATAGGTGGGGCGTGCGCCCATCAATTCGTCTTTCAGGATGCGTTCCGCTGCCAGATCGGCCTTGGATACGAAATCGCCCGCGCCTTTCATCGACACTTGCAAATTCTCAACTTCGCGGAAGTCTTTCACCAGCGAACGGCCCGCTTTGCGCGCGGCCTTGATCATGATGTTAAGATTTGCACTGCCTTGCATCGGTCGGCTCCTGATTGTCCAAGCCGCGCCTATAGCGTCCGCAGCCCTGTTTGCCAAGGGATAAGGCGGGATTTTCCCTTGTTTCCGTGGCGCTGGCATCCATCCCCGGAACGGGCAATTTCACCATGATCCCCTGCCTTGGCCTCTGGCGGTAATATCACCCAAAAAACAGGGACAAACGCAAGCCCTTACTGACGCTGAAGCTTGACCGGCTCGGTTCGGGCCAATCGGATAAAATGCGCGAAATACGGATGTGTAGCGTCCTCGCTGCGCACAGCCGCGTAAAGCCTGCGGGTCAGCCCGTTTTTGGTCAGCGGGCGGGTCACGTAATCCGAATTATACTTGACCTCACGCACCACCCAATCCGGCAGCACTGCCACCCCACGGTTAGAGGCCACCAACAGCAAGATCATCGCTGTCAGTTCCACACGGCGAATATTGGCAGGTTCCACCCCGGCGGGTTTCAGCAACATGTTGAAGATGTCCAGCCGGGACCGATCCACCGGATAGGCAAACAGGGTTTCGCCGCGAAAATCCTCGGCCTCGATATAGTCTTTCTGCGCCAATGGATGCTGTGACGATGCCACGAAAACCGGCGAATAATCGAACAGGGGAATAAACTCGACCCCCGGAATATCCTCGGGGTCCGAGGATATGACCAAATCCACCTCTTCCTTGACCAATGCGGGCAAGGCATCGAAGGCCAGGTTCGGGCGAATATCCACATCCACATCGGACCATGCCTTGCGGAATTGTTCCAACACCGGGAACAGCCATTCAAAACAGGCATGGCATTCAATGGCGATATGCAGACGCCCCGCCTTGCCGGTAATGATGCCTTTGAATTCTTCCTCCAGCGCGGCCAGTTCCGGCAGTATTTTCTCCGCCGCCCGCAACAGCCGCATTCCCGCCGCCGACAGCTTGAGCGGTTTAGAGCGGCGAATAAACAATTCGACCCCGGTTTGATCCTCCAGATGCTTGATCTGATGGGACAGGGCCGATTGCGTGATATTCAACTGATCCGCCGCCCGGACCATTCCCCCAGCGTCATGAATGGCCTTGATCGTGCGCAGGTGGCGAATCTCGATATGCATTTATGAACGATCCTCATGTTGATCTTCAATTTTATGAAGTTGTCTCACAAAGGAAAATCTGCGACAAGGGGACAAGTTCAAAAGATGGATACACCCGATGACCGCGCCCGCTATTTCGTTCGAATTCTTCCCGCCCCAAAATCTGGAGGCATCGTTCCGCCTGTGGGATACGGTACAGGTTCTGGCCCCACTGGCCCCGCGCTTCGTATCCGTGACCTACGGTGCCGGGGGAACCACCCGCGACCTGACCCGCGATGCCGTGGCAACCATTCACAAACATTCTGGCCTGAATGTTGCGGCGCATTTGACCTGTGTAAACGCCACCAAGGCTGAAACGCTGGCCATCGCGGATCAGTTCGCCGAAGCGGGCGTCAATGAAATCGTGGCGCTGCGCGGCGACCCGCCCAAAGGATCCGGTGCATTCCAGCCCCATCCCGAAGGCTTCGCCAATTCTGTTGAATTGATCGAAGCGCTGGCCGCGACCGGGAAGTTCAAAATCCGCGTTGGTGCCTATCCTGAAAAACACCCCGAAGCAGGAAGCCATGCTGCGGATGTGGAATATCTGAAGCGCAAATTCGATGCAGGCGCGGACGAAGCCCTGACCCAGTTCTTCTTCGAGGCGGATACGTTCTTTCGCTTCCGCGATGCCTGCGCCAAAGCCGGGATCGACAAGCCGATCATCCCCGGCATCCTGCCGATTGAAAACTGGAAAGGCGCGCGCAACTTTGCCCGCCGCTGTGGCACGGATGTACCCGCATGGCTGGACGATGCGTTTGAAAAAGCCGAACGCGACGGGCGTCAGGACTTGCTGGCAACCGCCCTGTGCAGCGAATTGTGCAGCGATTTGATTGATGGCGGAGTGGACAGCCTGCATTTCTATACGCTGAACCGCCCGGAACTGACACGCGATGTCTGTCATGCACTGGGCGTTACACCCAAGGTCAATCTGGAAAACGTTGCGTAACAGGCTCTTGCCCGCCCGGCGGTGCCGCGCCACTCTTCACATGTGAAATACATGAGGGAGGCGCGGCCATGACCGCCATGAAACATGCTGTGACACCCGAAGATCTGCCCTCTCCGCAGGAGATGCTGGAACAGACCGGGTTAGAAGCCATGCAGAAAATGTTGCGCGGGGAAACGGTTGGGCCACCCATCGCGCATTTGCTGAACTATGACGTGACCGAAGTCGAAGAAGGCCGCGTGGTGTTCGTTGGAACGCCCCTGTTTAGCATGGCGAACCCGATGGGAACCGTGCATGGCGGCTGGTATGGCACGGTTCTGGACAGTTGCATGGCCTGCGCAGTCATGACCAAAGTCCCAAAGGGCAGCACCTATACGACGCTGGAATACAAGATCAACATCCTGCGCCCGATTCCGCTGGGTATGCAGGTCGAAGCCATTGGTCTGGCGCAGCATGTGGGCCGTTCCACGGGGATTGCTAACGGCGAAATTCGCGGTGTTCAGGATGGCAAACTATATGCCACCGGATCGACCACCTGTATTGTGATGAAGGTTGCCTAACCCCATCAGGGCAACGGATCAGGGCCGAACCATCCGACCCGCTAATCAGACAGGGTGCCACAGCGGCAACCCTGTCTGAGATCGCGCGGCTGCCGTTTCATGAACACGCTCTGACGGATCAGCGCCAACAGTCCGACGCTGGCGCAGCAGGAACATTTTTCCCCATCCCCGCCACGTCCCCATCGCAGGGGCATTGGGATCACAGGGAAACCGACCGCGCCACCCTGTTGGCAACGGCAAGCCGCAGTTTTCGGCACGGTCCAGCATCCAGACCAGCGGAATATTGGACAACCCACGCGCGGCTGGATAATCCCCGACCTGACCGCCGACATCGCCATGCGCCCCGGCAAACCAGACCTGTTCCAGCGTTCCGGTAAAGTCAGACCCACATTCCCACAGAATCGGCGTGAACACTTCGCGCGTTTCATCCAGCGCCAGCGCATGATAGCCGTGCTTTACCGCAGCCCCCAACGCGTGATTGTGAAAAGAGTGATGGGGTTCTGACCATTGCCACAGCACCGGCAAACGCAGGCCCAGCGATTTCACCGTGTCCCACACCCCGACCATTTCAATATCAACCCGCTCATGACAATAGCGCGCTGAAAACACTTGTGCCGCCGGGCTGCCCTGCATGGTCTGATAGTGGCGATAGGCCAGCGTAATCTGTCGCTCTGTTGCGTGTTCAGGTCTGAGCAACCCCACATTATCAATCACCCCGGCCAGTGACCGCACCGCATAAGCCCCGCGCGAATATCCCATCAGGAAAATCCGGTCGCCGGGGCGGTAGCGGCTGGCCAGATAGCCATAGGCACGACGTATCTGCCGGTTGATCCCCCGCCCCATCAAAACATCGGCGGTGTTGCGCCAATCCTGCCACTGTATCCCCGCCTCGTAATAGACCGACACGGGGGCACCGATTTCAGACAACAGGCGATAGGTCAGCCCCGCATTGGTTTCTTCACCAGCCTGCAACGACGACATCGTGCCATCCAGAATGATGACATGGCACAGCGCCCCCCGCCCCGTAGGTTGCGGGGCGCTGTGACCTTCGCGTTGGCCGGGCCATGCCCAGCCAAACAGGCGTTTACCCAGTCTGCGAAACATCTTGCAGATAACCCCAGACACGGGATGGCGTCAGCGGCATGTCCACATGGCGCACCCCGCTGTCCCACAGCGCATCCAGCACAGCATTCGTGGTTGCGGCCATCGCCCCCACGGTCCCGGCTTCGCCGCAGCCTTTCATCCCCATCGGGTTGGCGGTGGACGGGACTGGTTCGGTTTCAAATCGGAAAAACGGCATATCAGCCGCGCGCGGCATCGCGTAATCCATAAAGGTTGCGGTCAAAAGCTGCCCGTCCTCGTCATAGACGGTCTGTTCCAACAAGGCCTGCCCGGCCCCCTGCGCAATACCGCCGTGAACCTGACCTTCGGCCAGCATCGGATTAATCAAATTGCCGAAATCATCCACCACGGTGTAGCGCACCAGATCGGTTTTGCCGGTTTCGGGGTCTACTTCGACCTCGGCCACATGGGCACCGTTGGGGAAAGAACGCGCTGGCAGGGTGGCACGGTCTTCATGCGTCAACAGATCGGTGCGGCCATCGGCCCGCGCCATCGCCGCCGCTTCGACAAAGGTCGGCGTCAGATTCGATCCCGGCGCGCGGAATGTTTCATCGTCAAAGCTGATCTGATCCGCATCAACCCCCATCTTTTCCGCCAGATAAGGGGTAAACGCCTGCACCATTTTCGCCACGGTTGCCAATGTGGCATTGGTTTGCACGGTTACGGACCGCGATCCCCCGGTGCCACCACCCTGGGCGATCCGGTCACTGTCCCCCTGCACCACCTGAATCAGGTCGAACGGAATCCCGGTCTGATCCGACAGGAACTTGGCATAAACGGTTTCATGCCCCTGCCCATTCGATTGTGTGCCGACATAGATCGTCACGGTGCCATCCTCGTTAAACTCGACTTTCGCGCCTTCCGAAGGATCACCCAGAATACTTTCTATATAGTAACACAATCCGATCCCGCGCAATTTTCCCTGCGCGGCACTGGCCTGTTTGCGCGCGGCAAAACCGCTGCGATCCGCGAAACTGTCGGCGTGGTTCAGAACGCGGGAAAAATCGCCCACGTCATAGGTTTCCCCCGTCGCGGCCTTGTATGGGAAACTGGCGACCGGAATGAAATTGCGCCGCCGCAATTCCCACGGGTCCACCCCCAATTCACGGGCGGCCATGTCCATCATGCGTTCCAGCACATAAATCGCCTCGGGGCGGCCAGCCCCGCGATAGGCATCCACATAAACGGTATTGGTGTAATACCCCTCGGCCCGCAAATAGGTGGCTTGCACATCATAGGTTCCCATCAGCACCCGCGAAAACAGCGTGGTCTGGATGATCTGCCCGAAATTGGAATTATACGCCCCAAGGTTACACCGCGTATCCACCCGATACCCGATGATCTTGTTGGTTTCATCAAAGGCCAGCGCCGCCTCGCTGACCAGATCGCGGCCATGATGGTCGGACAGCATCGCCTCGGTCCGGTCGGACATCCAGCGCACCGGCAGGCCCAATAGCATCGCGGCATGGGCGCAGGCGTAATATTCGGGATAAGCCGGGGATTTCATGCCAAAGCCACCGCCCACATCGGGCATGGTGACGCGCACATTTTCCGGCTCCAGCTTCAGCACATTGGCGAAATGCGTTTTCGGCCCCCAAACGCCCTGTCCGTTGAAACATACATGCAGGCGGGTGCCATCCCATTCGGCATAGCAGCCGCGCGGTTCCATCGCGTTCACGATAACCCGGTTATCGCCCACCTCCATCCGCACGACCTTGGCCGCGCGATCAAACGCCGCCTGACAGGCCGCTTCGTCCCCCATATCCCAGTCAAAGGCCAGATTGTCCGGCACATCGTCATGCACCGCAGCCCCACCCCGCGCCAAATCCATTTTGGCGGGCAATTCATCGTAATCCAGCTCAATCAGCTCTGCCGCATCCCGCGCCTGATCCAACGTTTCCGCCACGATCATCACCACAGGTTCCCCGACATAGCGCAGCTTGCCCGTGGCCAATACCGGGCGGTATGGGCTGGCGGCGTCTGATCCGTCCCGGTTCTTGATCGTTACACCCCAGATGCTTGCAGTAATGCCTGCCGCCTGCATCCCGTCCCCGGTCAAAACCAGCCGCACTCCATCGGCCTGTTCAGCGTCCTGCGTATCCAAGGTTGTAATCGTGGCATGGGCCACCGGCGACCGCATCACATAGGCATAAAGTGCCCCTTCGGGCGCAACATCATCCACATACCCGCCGTGGCCGGTCAGAAACCGCAGATCCTCGACCCGCGTGACCGACTGACTTTTCCCGAATTTTTCCATCTGGCGTCCTCTCGCTTCCCTCAGGGTCCGAGATTAGCCTGTCAGCCGCAACTGTCCAGAGGGCGCGCCGATTACAACGCCGCCACCGTCACCGGATCGCCCAAACCATAGCCATTGAACCGGGTGGCAATCGCCAGCGAATACGCCCCCATGCCGGAAAACAGCACATAATCGCCCTCGGTCGTATCGGCAGGAAAGGCAATCGGCTCCGGCAAACGATCCAGACTGTCACACGTCGGACCAAAAGCAACGCGCTTGATCCCCGCGCTTTGGCGTGGGGTGCCGTCAGGGGCGTAAACCTGCACCCGGTCATTGCCGCAAATATCACGCAATTCCGACAATGCGCCGTAAATGCCATCGTTCAGGAACACCGCCCCATTCGGGCGCAGGGCCTTCACCCGCGTGGCCAGCGTAAAGGCTTCGGCCACCAAGGCCCGCCCCGGTTCGCACACCAATGCGGGCGGGGATGTGAAACCTTCGGTCACTGCGTCTTGGATACGTGTAAAAACCCGTTCCAAATCTGGCGCTGGTCCCCGCCAGTGCGATGCAAACCCGCCCCCCACGTTCAACCGCGCAAGCGACACACCCGCCCGCCGCGACACATCCGCCGCCACACGAATATAGGCGACCCATGCCTCGGGATCCCGACATTGCGTACCGGGATGAAAGGTAATCGCCGGGCGATAGCCACGCCGCGCGACCTCTTGCAACAAGTCAACAGCCGCATCCGGGCCGACCCCGAATTTTTCCCCGAAATCATAGGCCGCCCCCGTCACCGGCAGCGCCAGGCGCACGCTGACCTCGATCGCGCCCAGCGGGGCCAGCTTATCCAGTTCAGACAGCGCATCGACCGAGGCAGACGTCACCCCATACCGCAGCGCGGCCTGCACTTCTTCGGGGGTGCGCACCGGGTTGTTGTAATGCAGCACCGCATCGGGGCAGACCTCGCGCACGGCCTGCATTTCAGCGGGCGAGGCCACGTCAAAGGCCGTCACACCGGCGGCCACCAGATTAACCAGCACTTCGGGGCGGGTATTGGCCTTGACCGCATAAGTCACCAATCCCGGAAACCCATCCAGAAACCGCCGCGCCTGCGCTTGCAGCACCAAGGGGCTGAAATACATCACCGCATGATCCGGGCGATGGCGTTTCAGATGGGTCAACGGGTCCAGCCAATAGGGTTCCGCGCGCATATAGTGGAGTCCTTGTCCTGTTGAATTGCGGGGCCAGCCCGCTGATTTTCTTCACAATGCAAGAATTTACAGTCGATCTGGATAGGTATTCCGCCTATTGTGACGAAAATTATCGCCAAATCGCAGGATATATTCATGCTAAGTGACGAAACAGATGCTGCATTGCTGGCCCTGCTGGCCGAAAACGCCCGGATGCCCGTGGCCACGATGGCCCGCCGCCTTGGTTTGGCCCGCACCACCGTTCAGGCACGATTGGATAAGCTAGAAAATAACGGCACCATCGCAGGCTATACCCTGCGGCTTGGGGCATCCCTGCGCCCCCGCGTTCGGGCGACGGTTCTGCTAAGCGCGGAACCTCGGGCCAGCGCGGCGATCCTGTCCCGCCTGAAATCCCTGCCACAGGTCGAAGCCGTCCATAACGCCAGTGGCCGCTTTGACATGATCGTACAGGTGGCCGCCGACACGACCGAGGAACTGGATGACCTGCTGGACAAAATCGGTGACGCACAGGGTGTAAAAAGTTCAGAAAGCCTGATCCACTTATCAACGAAGATTGATCGCCGCCTCTGAAACGGCCCGCCAACGGGGGTCAAAGCCCCGCAACCTTGGTTCTTTCTTGGTAAAAATATCCAATTCCGCCCTTTCGCCCCACGCATAGCTTTATGGTGCGTCACTGCGCGGCCCACCGGGCCGCGACCCCGCCCGCCGCAGGCGAAGGCTGATTTCAATCAGCCCCGGTCGGGTCACTCTTGTCCAAACAACCCAGTCAGTGCGCGCCGCACCAATGCGGTAACGGACGGGCGTTTGGTGCGGGAAAATGGCAGCGGCCGGCAAACCTCGATTGCCGCCACGCCAACCCGTGCCGTCAAAGCGCCATTCACCACGCCTTCGCCAAAACGGCGGGACAGTTTGGACAACAAACCACCCCCGGCCAACGATCCGATCAGGTCATCCCCCACCGCCACGGCACCAGTGGCCACCAGATGCGTCATCACCGCTCGCGTCAGCCGCCAGCTTCCCAATGTTCCCGCGCGACCACCGTAAATTTCCGCCACCCGGCGGATCATCCGTAAATTCGCGGCCAGCGCCGCGAAAACATCGGCCAATGCCAAGGGCACCAACGCTGTCACCGTCGCAACCTGCCGGGCCGCCGCCTCGACCTCGCGCAGGGCAGCCTGATCCAGCGGGGCCAGCAATGTCGCTTCGGCCAGTTCCAGCAGGGCATCCGCATCGAATTGGTCGTCCTTGCGTTCGGCAAAATTCGCACGCGCCCAATCCAATTCTGCCCGCCCGGCATAAAGCGCCTCTAACCGCCGCGTGACATCCCGCGCCCCAGACAGGTTTTTATCGGCCTTTGCTTCGGTCGCCGCCCGATGCAAGTTATCCAGTCGCGCCAGACGGCTGAACGCAGCCAATTCCCGCAATGCTGCGATCACCAAGACCAACAAAAACGCAACGATCAACGCCGTCACCGCAAATCCCAGCAGCGGCATCCGCTCGATCAGCCCGGTGGCAAAATCCCATGCCGCGACAGACAGCACCGCCGCCAGCAGCGACAGCCCAAGCCCCCAGAACCAGCGCGCCAGCCCTGCCCCGCCAGCAGGCCGCGCAGCCATAGCGACAACCTTGTGCATCGCCGCGCCCTCGGGCGGGGTCAGATCGGGAACCGGCGGGGCGGTATCCGGCCCCTCTGCCGGGGCGGTGTCTTCAAGATCAATCAGGACCGGGCCTTTCGTCATGCCAGCCGCTCCTTTTCCCAGACAAGCTGCACATCGGGCAGCCCTTCGTCATTGCCCTCGCCCGAGGTATGCGCGACTTCGGCAAAGCCCTGCGCCAAATAGAAGGCCCGCGCCAAATGATTGCTTTGCAAGGTCCAAAGCTCCAGACGGCCCACCTGTGTTTTGGCATCGTTCAGCAACCGCCGCCCGATCCCATACCCCTGCGCCCGCGGATGCACATATAACCCATGCACCCGTGACGCATCCCGGATGATAAATCCCGCGATGCCCTTCTCATCCTGTAGAAAGCGCACCCAGCCCCGCAGGACCACCTGCGCCATCAGTTGCGCATCGGTCAGCCAGCCGCGCCCGACGCCCCCCGCAAATCGCGTATGTATCCACAGGATGCTCAGCAGCATCGGCACATGCCACACCCGCGCACGAACAGGGGTCTGCGCCGCCCCAGTCATGACAACCGATCCCCGATCAGAAATTGCGCCGCCCGGTCCAGCCGGATATGCGGCGGCCCCTCGCCCGGTTTCAGCGACAGGGGCGCGGGGGCGAAGGACATAATCCTGTAATCGGCGTCCAGCCATTTTTCTTCTCCGGCTCGGGCGGGGGATAACAATCGGGCGGGGTCTTCGGGCAGCGCACCGGGATAAAAAGCCGCGCGTTTCCCAGTTTCCAGCAGGGTGCCCCGCACCACCTCTAGCTGGCGCCCCTCGTGGGGCATGGTATCTTCGGTCGTGGCCCGGATCGACGCTATCGCCAACGCCGCCGTCTGCGCCCCGGCAAAATCGGCCCGGTCGCGGGCATCACGGGTCAACGCCTCCATGATCGCGGTCAGGCGGGCGTGTTGCGTATGATGCAGATGATCGGCCTTGGTCGCCGCGAACAGTATTTTCCCCACCTTTTGCCCCAGCAGCAACCGCGACAGGAACGCGCTTTTGCCCGGCCGGAAGGCAGACAGAATATCAGACATCGCGTGGCGCAAATCTTCTACCGCCTGCGGGCCATTATGAATGGCCCCAAGCGCATCAACCAATATCACCTGCCGGTCGATCCGTGCAAAATGGTCCCGGAAAAACGGTTTTACCACGCGGGCTTTATACGCCTCGAACCGCCGCTCCATTTCCCGCAGCAGCGACCCGCGTTTCGATGCGGCCTCGGCCACCATCGGCGCAAAGGTCAGCACCGGACTGCCCGCCAGATCGCCCGGCAACAGGAACCGCCCGGGCGTACAATCGGAAAACCCGGCCACCCGCGCGGCGGTCAGATAGTCGGTAAAAGCCTGCGCCAATCCCTGCGCTGTGGCTTCATCATGTTCGGCTTGTGGATCGGTGGCCCGCAACCGCACCAAATAGTCCTGCGCCATATCCCGCCGCGCCAGTCGGTCCAAGGTTTCACTGGCCCATTCGGCATAGCTTTTGTCCATCAACCCAAGGTCAAGCAGCCATTCGCCGGGGTAGTCCACAATATCCAGATGGATCGTGCGCACGCCCGACAGACCCGAAAGCAACCCCGTGGGGCGCACTTTCAGCGACAGGCGCAATTCGCTGACGGATCGGGTGCTGTCCGGCCAATGTGGCGCTGGCCCGGTCAAGGCCGTCAGATGGGTTTCATATTCAAAGCGCGGGATCGTGTCGTCAGGTTGCGGTTGCAGATACACCGCTTCGATCCGCCCCTCGGCAGCGGCCAGCAATCCGGGCACCCTGCCCCGATCCAGCAAATTGGCCACAAGCGACGTGATGAAAACAGTCTTCCCCGACCGCGCCAATCCTGTAACCCCCAACCGGATCACAGGTTCAAAAAAGGTTTCCGATATACTGTCACCGATGGCTTCAACCCCTCGGGTCAGCCCATCAGCCCAATCGGTCAGTCCCACACCCATTACCCTTTGTTATACCGTTGCCCGTTCAAGATAGGCATCCTTGCCCGCGCAAGGAAGCGCCCCCGTACATATCCCCGAAATTTGTCCAAAGATCGACATTTAAGCAGAAATTATAATGTTTTCCGAAGCGATGGCTTTCGCGCCACGAACGGGGGCTTTTCGGTCCGGTGGAATCGCGATATGGCCCGCCCATGCCCAGATTTGCAATGTTGGTCGAATATCACGGAGCGCCATTTGCCGGATGGCAGCGGCAGGCCGATCAGCCCTCGGTTCAGGGGGCGATCGAAGCCGCGCTGGCCAAGCTGGAACCCGGCCCCCACACAATCGCCGCCGCCGGACGCACCGATGCGGGGGTTCATGCGCTGGCGCAAGTGGCCCATTGCGACCTGACGAAAGACTGGGATCCCTTCCGCCTGTCCGAAGCCCTGAATTTCCATCTGAAGCCCCAGCCCGTCGCCATACGCAAGGTCGTGCAGGTAGCCGATGACTGGCACGCCCGGTTTTCCGCGGTCGAACGTCAGTACACGTTCCGTCTGTTGATGCGCCGCGCCCCGGCCACCCATGATGCCGGTCTGGTCTGGCAAATCCAGCACCAACTGGACCCAGACCCAATGCGCGAAGCTGCCCAGTATTTGCTGGGTAAACACGATTTCACCACCTTCCGGTCCTCGATCTGTCAGGCCGCCAGCCCGGTCAAAACGCTGGATGAGCTGCGCATAGACCGGGTCGAGGGCTGGTCTGGCCCCGAAATCAGGTTTTTCCTGCGCGCGCGGTCGTTTCTGCACAATCAGGTGCGCAGCTTTGTCGGCACATTGGAACGCGTCGGGGCCGGGGCATGGGCACCCGAAGACGTGAAAACCGCCCTAGAAGCGTGCAATCGCGCGGCCTGTGGCCCGGTTTGCCCGCCACAAGGGCTATACCTGTCCGGGGTCGGCTACCCGGATAATCCATTCGATTAACGCCCCGGAAACACGGCAACGAACCGGGTACTGGATATAATAGGCGCAAGGGGCGTTCCTTTTGGACAAGCCGCTTTCCCTTCCCGGTCCAATTCGCTAGATGGGTCAGCAACGAAAATCTGACGCGAGTTCTGGATCATGGCGATGGAAAAGACCTTCGACGCGGCCGAAGCCGAAAGCCGCCTGTACGAAGCCTGGGAAAAAGCAGGATGCTTCAAGGCCGGGGCAAATGCCCGCCGGGCTGAAACCTTTTGCATCATGATCCCGCCCCCCAACGTCACCGGGGCGCTGCATGTGGGCCATGCGTTCAACAACACGCTTCAGGATATTCTGATCCGCTGGCACCGGATGCGTGGGTTTGACACGCTTTGGCAGCCCGGACAGGACCATGCCGGGATTGCCACCCAGTTGCAGGTGGAAAAAATGCTGGCCGCGCAAAACCTGCCCGGCCGCCGCGACATGGGCCGCGATGACTTCTTGAAAAAAGTTTGGGAATGGAAAGGCCAATATGGCGATACGATCATCAACCAGTTGAAACGGTTGGGATCGTCCTGTGACTGGTCGCGCAACGCCTTTACCATGTCGGGCGCACCCGGCGCACCGGAATCCGATCAGCACGGGAATTTCCACGATGCCGTGATCAAGGTCTTTGTGGAAATGTATAACAAGGGCCTGATCTATCGCGGCAAGCGTCTGGTGAACTGGGACCCGCATTTCGAAACCGCGATTTCCGATCTGGAGGTCGAAAACATCGAAACCCCCGGCCACATGTGGCACTTCAAATACCCGCTGGCCGGTGGCGAAACCTATGAATACATCGAAAAGGATGAAGACGGGAACGTTACCCTGCGCGAAACGCGGGATTATATCTCGATCGCTACGACGCGCCCGGAAACCATGCTGGGCGATGGCGCTGTGGCCGTGCATCCCAGCGATGAACGCTATGCCCCCATCGTGGGCAAACTGTGCGAAATTCCGGTGGGACCGAAGGAACACCGCCGTCTGATCCCGATCATCACCGACGAATACCCCGATCCCAGCTTTGGGTCGGGCGCGGTGAAAATCACCGGCGCACATGATTTCAACGATTATCAGGTGGCCAAACGCGGCAATATCCCGATGTATCGTTTGCTGGACACGCGCGGGCATATGCGGGCGGACGGACCGGATTACGCTGAATCCGCTCTGCAAGCGCAGAAATTCAGCAGCGGCGCGACCTTCACCGAAATGCAAGTGGACGGGTTGAACCTTGTCCCCGATGAATTACGCGGGCTGGATCGGTTCGAGGCGCGAAAACTGGTCGTGCAACAGATCACCGACGAGGGTCTGGCCGTGACCACCACCGAAATCCAAAAGGATGACGAAGGCAACGAGGTCCAGGTGACCGTGCCTTATGTGGAAAACAAACCGATCATGCAGCCTTTTGGCGACCGTTCCAAGGTTGTGATCGAACCCATGCTGACGGACCAGTGGTTCGTGGAAACCACGAAAATCGTGGAACCCGCATTGGAGGCCGTGCGCTCGGGAAAGACCAAGATTATCCCTGAGAGCGGCGAAAAAACCTATTATCACTGGCTGGAAAACATCGAACCGTGGTGCATCAGCCGCCAGTTGTGGTGGGGGCATCAGATCCCGGTGTGGTATGGTCTGTATCTGGCAGCCGAGGATTTCACCGATGACGAAGGCGACGGTGATCTGGATGTCGTCGAATTGGGCCGCCTGCTAAACGAAGGCGGAATGCTGCACCGGGGGGACGTATCGCACTGTGCCGCATCCTTCGACGCTGTGACAGAAAAGTTCGTCGATGATAACGCACGCATCCCCGCGCCGCTGTCTCATGCGCAGGTGATCGAAGTCGCGGACAAGCACGCCGCCATCCATGCCTTCGCGGAATCGCTGGCTCACTATGCTATCGACCAAGACCCGACCAAGCTGGTTTATCCGGTCTGGCGCGACCCCGATGTTCTGGACACTTGGTTCTCTTCCGGTCTGTGGCCGATTGGCACGCTGGGCTGGCCCGAACAAACCCCGGAACTGGCGAAATATTTCCCCACCGATGTGTTGATCACCGGCTTTGACATCCTGTTCTTCTGGGTGGCGCGGATGATGATGATGCAACTGGCCGTGGTTGATGACATCCCCTTCCACACCGTTTACCTGCATCAGCTTGTCCGCGACGAGAAGGGCAAGAAAATGTCGAAAACCACGGGCAACGTCATCGACCCGCTGGAAATCATCGACGAATACGGCGCCGATGCGCTGCGCTTTACCAATGCGTCGATGGCGGCCATCGGCGGCGTGCTGAAACTGTCCGAGGACCGGATCAAAGGCTACCGCAACTTCGGCACCAAGATCTGGAACGCCACCCGCTTCGCGGAAATGAACGGTGTCTATGAAAACGGCGCCCCTGCATCCGGCATCCCAACGGCAACCGCCACGGTGAACAAATGGATCATCGGCGAAACCGCCCGCGTGCGCGAAGCCGTAGACGAAGCCCTGACCGCCTATCGGTTTAATGATGCGGCAAATGCGCTTTATGCCTTTGTCTGGGGCAAGGTCTGTGACTGGTATGTGGAACTGTCCAAACCGCTGCTGATGGATGGATCGGACGCCGAAAAGACCGAAACCCGCGCCGTCATGGGCTGGGTTCTGGATCAATGCCTGATCCTGTTGCACCCCGTCATGCCCTTCATCACCGAAGAACTATGGTCCGTCACCGGCGACCGGCCCAAGATGCTGGTCCATGCCGATTGGCCCGAATATGCCAGCGCGGACCTGATCGACGCAGGCGCGGACAAGGAAATGAACTGGGTGATTACCCTGATCGAAGAAGTCCGCTCTGCCCGTGCGCAAATGCATGTGCCTGCGGGTCTGTATGTGCCGATGCTGGTCACAGGGCTGGACGACGCAGGCCGCGCCGCATGGGACCGCAACGAGGTGCTGATCAAGCGCCTTGCCCGGATCGACAGCCTGACCGATGTGGCGGACTTCCCCAAAGGCACCGCGACGATCCCGGTCGAAGGCGGCACCTTTGGCCTGCCGCTGGCCGACATCATCGACGTGGACGAAGAAAAGGCCCGCTTGGAAAAGGCACTGGGCAAACTGGCCAAGGAACTGGGCGGTCTGCGTGGGCGTCTGAAGAACCCCAAATTCGTCGAAAGCGCCCCGGACGAGGTGGTTGCCGAAACCCGCGAAAATCTGGCCCTGCGCGAAGAAGAAGAAACAAAGCTGAAAGCCGCATTGGCCCGTCTGACTGAACTGGGCTGATGCTACGTCTGCTTTAAAACAAAGGCGGTCCCTTGGGGCCGCCTTTTTCTATGCCCGCTTTCATCTTGCTAAAAATACTCATGGCGCAACGGTGGCCAATCACGCTTGGCTGAAATGACACGGCCCCTCACCCGGCGGACACCGCAGGCGGACAACGAAGTATAAAGCGCGCCAAAGGCGCACCTTGGGATCAAACTAGGCGGTGATTTAGCTGCGGGCTGCGGTCAGCGCGGCGGGCAAGGCCGTTTCCAGAAGATTCAGATCCTCGGGCCGTCCGGCGCTGATCCGAATACAGCGGTCCTGTGGCGCGACAAAAGGCATCCGAACGAAAACCCCACGCGCCACCAGTTCAGACAACACCCGCCGGGCAAAATCGCCATCGCCGCCACAATCCACCGCAACGAAATTGGTGGCCGAAGGCAGGGCGCTTAGCCCGTTGGCCTGTGCAATGGCAGCAATACGATTGCGGGCCGCTGTGACATTGCCCACCGTCTGCGCCAAATAGGCAACATCTTCCAGCGCGGCCAAGGCCCCGATCTGCGCGGCCCGGTTCATACCGAAATGGTTACGGATTTTATTGAAGGCGGTAATCAGCGGTTCCGCCCCCAGCGCGTAACCCACCCGCGCCCCGGCCAGCCCATAGGCCTTGGAAAAGGTGCGCATACGGATCAGGCGCGGGTCTTCGATATCCACCGTCGCCGAAGTGCCTTCGGGCGCGAATTCAACATAGGCCTCGTCCAGAATAAACAATGTGTCCGCTGGCAGGTCTTCCATCGCGGCGACGATATCCGCGCCTTTGTGCCATGTCCCCATCGGGTTGTCCGGATTAGCCAGATAGACCAGCTTCGCCCCCACCTCGGCCGCCTTACGGAACAAGGCGCGGGGGTCTTCGTGGTCATCGCGATAGGGAACCTTGTGCAGCACCCCGCCAAATCCCGCGACATGATAATTAAACGTGGGATAAGCCCCGTCGGACGTGACAACCGCATCGCCTTGTTCGATCACAAGCCGGACCAGATAGCACAGCAGCCCGTCAATGCCTTCGCCGACCACGATGTTTTCGGGGCGAATGGCATGATGCGCGGCCAGTGCTGCGCGCAGATCATGGGATTCCGGGTCGCCATACATCCACTGATCCGCCGATGCCTCTTGCATCGCGGCAATTGCACGAGGCGAAGGGCCAAAGACATTTTCATTCGCCCCAAGACGCGCCTTGAACGGGCGATTATTCATACGTTCCTGTGCCTCGGGGCCGACGAACGGCACGGTGGCAGGAAGCGAGGCAACAAGCGGGGTATATCGAGGTCCGGTCATGGCCGCCAGATAAACGCAAGCCGGTGCCGTGAGCAAGATGCTAAGCGTGCCCTGACGTTTCTGTGGCAATCAGTCCGATTTCGACGATACTGCCGCCGCATGATGGAGGAAAAGACATGGCCCGCGTATCCGTAGAGATCGAAAACCACATTGCCCGCGTGACCCTGACCCGTGGCGATAAAATGAATGCGTTGGATAACGCGATGATCGAAGCAATCGTCGAAGCAGGCGAAAGCCTGAAAACGAACGACGATGTGCGAGTCGTGGTGCTGTCAGGCGAAGGCACCGCTTTTTGCGCCGGTCTGGATGTGTCGAATTTCGGTAAATTCGCGGGCGAAGACCCCGAAACCCTACTGATGCCCCGCAGCCACGGGGCGGCCAACCTGTTCCAGCAGGTTTGCATGGTTTGGACACAAGTGCCGGTTCCGGTAATCGCCGCAGTGCATGGCGTGGCCTTTGGTGGGGGCATTCAACTGGCTTTGGGGGCCGACATTCGAATCGCGCATCCCGATACCCGGCTGTCGGTGATGGAAATGAAATGGGGATTGGTCCCGGACATGGGCGGCATGGCCGTCCTGCCGAAACTGGTGCGCTCGGATGTGATGCGCAAACTTGTCTATACCGCTGACCCCGTGGGCGCGCTCGAGGCGCAGGCAATGGGGTTGGTCACAGAGCTATCTGACGATCCCTTGGCAGCGGCGATGGAATTGGCCGGACGCCTGGCGCAAAAAAGCCCCTCGGCCATGCGGGCGGCAAAACGCTTGGCTGATTTCGCAGAAAGCGGCGCGGATGAGGCGGCGGTGCTGCTGGAAGAAAGCCGCGAACAGGCCGCGCTGATCGGTAAACCGCATCAAATGGAAGCAATCATGGCGAATATGCAAAAACGGGCGCCGGATTTTAAATAACACGGCAGACCGCAGGGGCGATGCGTCAGGGGCAGTACCACGCGGCGTATGTGGCGCTTCGAGTATTTTCGATCAGAAAGAAACGCAATTGCAGCCCTGCCCCGGCCAGTGCCCCAGCCAGTCGCGGCCAGCGGTGCACAGGGGCCGCCCACCTGTTCTTTCTTGGTAAAAATATCCAATTCCAACCAGCGCCTTGTCCACCATACTATGAGCAGAAAACAGGCGGCCCAACGGGCCGCCCCCCCTGCCCGCCGCAGGCGCAGGCTGATTTCCAATCATCCCCTTATCCCGCAGCGATGACCCCGGCGGCGGCCTCCAGTGCGCCGCTTCCATGCGGGATGTCCAGCGCGATCAACCCGGCCTGAATGCTGCCCAGCATTCCCATCACCATTTGGGCATTCACATGCCCCATATGGCCGATACGGAAGAACCCGTCCCCCGCCGGATCGCCCGGTTCAGACATCCCCAGACCGATCCCCAGCACCAATCCCACCTGAGTTTCCACCCATTTACGCAGCGCCGTGCCGTAAGGAGCGCCCAGCCGCAAAGATGTCACCGCATGGCTGCGGTCTGCCGGATTGACCACATTCAGTTCCATCGGACCGCCCTGCCCCCACGCATCGGCGGCAGCCCAGATCGCACGGGCCAGGGCGGCATGACGCGCCCAAACCGCCTCAATGCCTTCGGCATGAATCATATCCAATGCGGTCCGCAGCCCATACAGGTGATGGGTCGGGGCCGTTCCCCCGAAATACTGGAAAAAGAATTCGGGCTGGCTGCGCGGGGTCCAATCCCAATAGCGGCTGACCCGTTCCATCCCCGCCCGCTGCTTTGCCGCGCGGTCCCCGAAGAAAACAAAGCTGATACCCGGCGGCACCATCAGCCCTTTTTGGCCGGCGGCCACCATCACATCCACGCCCCACGCATCCATTTCAAACAGGTCGCAGCCCAGCGAGGCGATGCAATCCGCCATCAAAAGCGCAGGGTGCCCCACCGCATCCAGCACCTTGCGCAGCCCGGCAATATCATTGCGCACAGAACTGGAGGTATCGACATGCGTCGCCAGAACCGCCCGGATCTTGTGATCCTTATCCATACGCAGGGCATCTTCGACCCGGTTCAGATCAAACGGCGTTTTACGACCAAAATCAATGACTTGCAGATCACACCCCAAGCCACCGGCCATATCTGCCCAGCCGTGTCCGAACCGCCCTGTCACCGGAACCAGCACCCGGTCGCCAGCGGCCACGACATTGGACAGGGCGGCTTCCCATGCGGCATGGCCGTTGCCGATATAGATCGCAACACTCTGATCGGTCCGGGCCACGCGTTTCAGATCGCGGGTCAGCCCATCCATCATGTCGACCAATTCGCCCTCGTAAATATTGGGGGCGGCGCGGTGCATGGCACGCAGAACTGCGTCTGGCATGACCGAGGGGCCGGGAATGGCCAGATAAGAACGACCGTTGGCAAGGCTCATGGGGAAACTCCGTACTTTCGACCGATGTACAGTATCCGCCCCCAATCCGGCGTCAATTCCGCAAAACCACGGAATTGCACCAAACGGTCAAAGAACCGGGCCGATGCCTAAGGATTGGCCCGGTTCCGCCGCGACACCTGCCCGCGCCTCAGCCGGGAAAATGGCAGGCGACATCCGTATCGCCCACCGCCTGCAACGCAGGTTGGGTCAGCCGGCAGACCTCC
Organism: Thalassovita litoralis; assembly: GCF_900182725.1. Lineage (GTDB taxonomy): Bacteria > Pseudomonadota > Alphaproteobacteria > Rhodobacterales > Rhodobacteraceae > Thalassobius > Thalassobius litoralis. Next base: position 23,477 of record NZ_FXTO01000025.1, on the reverse strand, counting down.
TGCGCTTTCGGACAACGATCCGCAAAGGCACAGCCCTTTGGCGGGTTGATCGGACTGGGAGGATCGCCGCTGATTTTCAGCGGACGCACATAGCCCCGCGACTTGCGCCGCGCCAATGACGGCGCCGCCGACAAAAGCGCCTGCGTATAGGGATGCTGCGGCGCATCGAACAGCGCCTTTTTCGGCGCTTTTTCAACGATCTTGCCCAGATACATCACGGCCACATCATCGCAGACATGGCGCACCACCCCCAGATCGTGACTGATGAACAGATAAGACAGGCCCAGTTCCGATTTCAGCCGCGCCAGCAGGTTCAGGATTTGCGCCTGAATCGCCACATCCAGCGCGGAAACCGGCTCGTCACAGACCAGCAGTCTGGGGTTCGTTGTCAGCGCCCGCGCGATTGAAATCCGCTGCCGTTGTCCCCCGGAAAACTGATGCGGGAACAGGTTCAACTGATCGGGACGCAACCCCACCAGTTTGAACAATTCCACCACGCGGGCCTGACGTTCAGCCATCGTACCGATGTCCATCAAATCCATAGGTTCGCGCACGATATCAGCCACCCGCGCCCGTGGATTCAGCGATGAATAGGGATCCTGAAAGATCAGTTGCACATCCCGGCGACGCTGGCGCATCTGTTCGTCCGTCAGGGTCAGCAAATCCTGCCCCTCGAACAGGACCTTACCGCTGGACGACTCGGTCAGGCGGATCGCGGCCATTGCCGTTGTTGTCTTACCCGAACCGGATTCACCGACGATCCCCAGCGCCTTGCCCGCCTCTAGCTGGAAAGACACTTGTCGGACCGCTTCCAGATAATGACGGGGTGCAAACAGGCCAGCACGCGGCAGCGCAAAGCGAACGGTCAGATCCTGAACATCCAATAGCAGGCTCATAGGCGTCCCTCCTCGACCGCGTGACACGCCGCCGGGTGGTGGCCGTGATTGATCAACAGCGGCTTTTCCACCGCGCAGCGCGGCGCTTTATGGGCGCAGCGATCCGCAAAGGCACATCCCGCCCCCAACAGATGCAAGGGCGGCACGACGCCCGGAATTTCAGCCAAACTGTCATCATCCCGGCCCAAATTCGGGATGCAATTGATCAACCCCCGCGCATAGGGATGCAAAGGCATATCCAGAACATCGTCGGCGCTGGCGTCTTCGATCACGCGGCCCGCATACATCACCGCCACCCGATCCGCCATTTCGCTGATTGCCCCCATGTCATGCGTGATCAAAACAATCGCCGCGCCAAAATCGCGTTGGATTTCATTCAGCAGGTCAAAGATTTGCGCCTGTACCGTTACATCCAGCGCCGTTGTCGGTTCATCCGCAATCAGCACTTTGGGCCGACACGATACGGCCATCGCAATCATGACACGCTGACGCATCCCCCCGGATAGCTGATGCGGAAAATCCCGCGCCCGCCGGTCCGGGGATGGAATCCCCACCCGATCCAACAGGGCAATCGCGTCTTTCATCGCCTGATCGGCGCTGACCTTTTGGTGCAGCATGATGGCTTCGGCAATCTGGTCGCCCACGGTAAACACCGGGTTCAGGCTGGTCATCGGCTCCTGAAAGATCATCGCCACCTCGGACCCACGCAAACCACGCATCCGGGCTTCGCTGACCTTGGTCAGGTCTTCGCCGTTCAACAGGATTTCACCGCCCGCAATCTTGCCCGGCGGTTGCGGGATCAGCCCCATCACCGACAGCGCCGTGATGGATTTCCCGCACCCGGATTCGCCCACAACGCCCAGCGTTTCCCCCGCGTTCACATGCAAGGACACGGAATCCAGCGCCGTCACCTCGCCATAGCGGGTACGGAACGTCACCCGCAGATCATTGATTTGAAGTAATGCGCTCATCTTTCCCTCAATTTCGGGTTGAAGGCGTCGTTCAGCCCGTCACCGATCAGCGACACGGCAAAAACGGTGCAGAAAATGGCCACCCCCGGAAAGGTCACGGGCCACCACGCGTCCAATATGTAATCCCGGTTCGCGCCGATCATCAGGCCCCAGCTCATCGTGTTGGGATCGCCCAGCCCCAAAAAGGACAGGCCTGCTTCGAACAGGATGGCCACCCCGATGGTCAGCGTTGCCGACACGATCAGCGGCGGCATCGCATTGGGCAGGATAACCCGCCAAATGATCCGCTTGTTTCGCGCACCGATGGCACGAGCGGCAGTGACATACTCCAGCTCTTTGATTTTCAGGAACTCGGCCCGTGTCAGGCGTGCAGTTTGCGGCCAACTGACAACCCCGATGGCAAAGGCAATCGTGGTCAGCGTCGGGTCCAGCAATGTCACCAAAACCATTGCGAACAACAGCGCAGGCAACACTTGAAAAAACTCGGTGATCCGCATCAGCAGATTATCCACCCAGCCGCCATAATACCCGGCCAACGCCCCCAGTGCGATCCCAATCACCATTGTAATCGCCGCCGCCGCAGCGCCCACTGCCAGCGTTGGGCCGCCGCCGGTCAACATGCCCGCCACGATGTTCCGCCCCAGATAATCCGTCCCCAGCGGAAATTCCGGCGTTGCCCCCGGCACTTCATGCGGCGCCCAGACGATTTCAAACGGATCACCACTGTAAAAAAATGTCCCATATAGCGTGGCCGCCACAATGACCGTCAGCATGACCACCCCGAACAGCGCCGGGATATTGCGGCGGAACATGCGCCATGCTTCTAATGCGGGGCTTTCTGCACCGGCATTCAGGATGTCCTGTTCGCTCATGTCCGGCCTCCCTTGGGTTTCATCTTGCCCGAAATACTCCGGGGGTATGGGGGCTGGCCCCCAGTCTGCCCTGTCATCATCAGCCCTTCCCCCGCAGTCTGGGATCGGCCACGCGATAGCTCAGATCGGTCAGGATATTGGCAATCACCACCATCGCGCTGGCAAAGAACAAAACGCCCATGATGGTTGGATAATCGCGGCGCAGGATGGAATCGAAGGCCAGCCGCCCCATGCCCGGCCAGTTGAACACCGATTCCACCAGCAATGCGCCGGAAATCAGATTGCCGAATTGCAGCCCCGCCACCGTCAAAATGGGCAGCGCCGCATTGCGCAGCGCGTGTTTAAACAGCACCGATTTTTCACTGGCCCCCTTGGCGCGGGCCGTGCGGATGTAATCCGATCCCAGCACCTCTAGCATCGAGGCCCGCGACAGCCGCGCGTATTGCGCCAGATAGATCACCGCCAGCGTAAAGGCCGGAAGAAACAGATGATGCGCCACGTCCAACGCCTGCACCAGAAACCCGGCGTCGCGCAGCTTTACCGATTGCATCCCTTCCACCGGGAAAATCGGCAGCACGCTGGCAAACAGGATAATCAGCATGATCCCGGTCCAGAACACCGGAACGGCATAGCCGATCGTGGCAAAGATCGACACGAAGCCCGACATCACGCCATTTGGTTTACGCGCCGCAATCACCCCCAAAAACACCCCAAGCGCGATAGACAAAAGCTGTGCCGACAGCACCAGCAGGATCGTTGGCCCCACGCGATGCGCAATCAGGCCCGCCACCGATTGATTAAAGAAATAGCTTTGCCCCAGATCACCCTGCGCGACATTGGAGATATAAATCCAAAGCTGCGTCAGAACCGGCTTATCCAGCCCATATTCCTGCCGGATGCTGTCCAGCATTTCCTTGGTCGCGCCGCCCATTTCCCCCGCGATGACCACCGCAGGATCGCCCGGCGCCAAGCGGATCAGAAGGAAATTCAGAACCACCACGCCCAGCATCAGCAACAGGCCAAAGCCCAGCCGTCGTATCAAAAAAGATGCGTTCATCACATGTCCGAAAAGTCAGGGGGCAGGACGATCCGCGCGGGATCACCCTGCCCGTCAGCGTCAGATCACTCGGCCCATTCCAGGGTATCCATCGGGTGCATTGGTCCCCAGATACCCACCGGCGGGTTCTTCAGCTTTTTGTTATAGGCCGTGTGATACGGCAGCGCATTGATCCAGTAGACCGGCATATCGGTTGCCACGATTTGCTGGAATTCAGCATACATCGCCTTGCGCTTTGCCGGGTCCAGTTCGACCGCCGCTGCATTCAGCAGGCTATCCACCTGATCGTTGCAATAGCTTTGGGTGTTGGACCAGATCACGCCCTTTTTGATATTTGAACACAGATAGGTGCGATGCACGCCAATCACCGGGTCGCCCCAGTTGAACACAATATCCATCGACAGTTCAAAATCATGTCCCCCGACACGCCCCGCCCATGTCGGGAAATCGGGGGCTGCGCGGACTTCGATATTGATACCGATCTTTTTCAGCTGCGATTTCATATATTCCGCAACCGATTGCTGCTGTTCTTTTGAGCCGGGAATGAAATCAATCGTCAGGTCCATACCATCGGCAAAACCTGCCTCGGCCATCAGCGCCTTGGCCTTGTCCAGATCCACATCATAGGCCGGGATCGTTTCATCAAAGAAGGGCGAGCTTTCGATGATCGGACTGCGCTGTGGTTTAGACACCCCACGGTGCAGTGCCTTGGTGATGAAATTGCGATCCACGGCATAGGCAATCGCCTGCCGCACGCGCGGGTCTGACAATTTCGGTGATGCGGTATTAAAGGCCAGCCAGCTAATCGGGCCAATCCCGGCATAGCCCTGATCGGTGATGGTCAGGCTGTCGACTTTTTCCAGCCGTTTGAATTCCTGACTGCCCGCCATGTAAGGGTACATGTCGGCCTCGCCGTTTTCCATCGCGATCAACAGCGCCGAAGGGTCTTTGATGATGCGAATGATGATTTCATCCAGTTTCGGGCGACCGTCGATAAAGAAGTTGGGGTTTTTCTTCAGCACAATCGCTTCGCCGGGGGTAAACTCTTCCAGCATAAAGGGACCGGACCCCACGGGGGCCGCATTGGCCGGGTGGGATTTCGGGTCTTGTCCGTCACCATAGACATGTTTGGGCAGGATCGGTGCCAGCGCAGGCGACAACGCCAGCAACAATGCCGGGTGCGGTTGGCTCAGCTTGATGACAGCCGTATGGGCGTCCGGGGTTTCCACGGCTTCGACCGGGGCAAACATGGATTTGAACGGGTGGTTTGCCTTGATCGTCATGATCGAAAACGCCACATCCGCCGATGTAACAGGGGTGCCATCGTGGAAGGTCGCGTTTTGCACCAGATGCAAGGTCACGCTTTTCCCATCCGCAGAGGTTTCCCAGCTTTGCGCCAGATAGGGCTGCGGGGTCCAATCGGTATCATAGCGCAGCAGAGATGCAAAAATTTGCGTGCTGGGAACAGCGGTGGCGATCCCCGATTGCACCGCACCGTTCAAATGGCGCGGCACCTGCGTCGAAGCAATCACCAGCGTTCCACCTTCGGCGATGGCTGGTGCCGAGGACAGGGCAGATACAGCGATAGCTGCCGCGCCCATCAGGCGTGTCATGAGTTTCATAGGTCAGTCTCCCGGTTCGTTTTTTGGTTATTTATGGTTATTCAATCACGCTAACCGTGCGGATTGCCCCAGAAAACCGGGTTTTGTGTTGTCTGTTTTTACATTTTTTAGCGGAAACAAGCCGAATGCTACTCGGGCAGCAGCAATGGTTCATAGGAGCCGGAACGTTCCAAATCGCGTCCAATTTCCAGAACCACTTGAACCAGCTTGGATTTTTGTCCCGCCGCCGTATAGGCGATTCCGAACAACGGGTCATGCACCTGCCCCAGTATAGGCCGCGCAACATACCCGTTTTGCCCATGCCTGTCGGCGGGGCTGCAAATATTCAGGATTGAATACCCAAAATTCGCCGCAACCAGCGCCCGCAACACCGAGGACGATTTGGTGCTATGCACGATATTTGGCGTTAACCCCTGCGCGGTGAACAGGGAACTGAAATATTCCCCAGCACGCGCCAAATCCAACATGATCATCGGCAAATCCGCCAATTCCGGAATTGTCACGCCGTCTTGCTGTGCCAATGGCGACACATCGGGCAACAAGGCCCAAGGCCGCGCTCGAAACAGGGGCAGGAACGGCATGGTTTCCGGGGTCGAGCGCCGATAGGTCAGCGCCATATCAACCGCACCGCTGTGCAACATATCCACAATGGTCTGCATATCGCCTTCGCGCAGGTTGATGCGGATTGCCGGATATACCTCGGCGATCCGTTTCAGCAGTGGCGGCAACACATGCGGCGCTGTCGGGGCATAGCAGCCCAGATTCAACATGCCCTCGGGTTCGCCGGATAACGAGGACAGATCGTTTTCAAAAACCCGCGCTTGTTCCAGAAACTCGGCTATGCGTTTGCCCGCCACCTTTCCCGCCTCTGTCGGCATAATCCCTTTGGCCGGAACCCGACGAAACAATGGAACGCCGATCAATTGCTCCAGCATATCAATCGCTGCCGTGATCGAAGATTGGGAAATATTCATTTCCAGCGCCGCCTTGGCAATCGACCCAGTGCGCAGGGCCGCATCGAAGTAACGCAACTGTTTCAGCGTAAACTGCATGACCATTCCCCTATTTTTTCAGGTTAATGCTGACAGTAAATCTATTTTTGCAAACATCAATCATCCGTTACGCCTGAAAAAAACAACAGGGTGCGACATGTCGGATATTACCGTTTTCAAGGCTAAAAAGATCATCACAATGGATACAAACCACCCCACGGCGACCCATGTCGCCGTACAGGACGGGCGGATTTTGGCGGTGGGCGGGGCAGATTGCGCCGATCAATGGGGGGCCGTCACCCATGACGACCGGCTGGCCGATACCGTCCTGATGCCCGGCCTGATCGAAGGTCATGCGCATATGATGGCGGGGATCATCTGGGATTACGCCTATGCCGGATATCACGACCGGATGGACCCGAACGGCAAATGGTGGGGCGGCAAAACCGATCTGGATACGGTCGTGGCCGATCTGACCGAATTTGAAAAATCCCTGCCTACAGGCAAACCGCTGACCGGCTGGGGGCTGGACCCGATTTTCCTGGAAGGCGAACGCCTAAGCCGCCACCATCTGGATCAGATCAGCACCGACCGCCCAGTTGTGGTGATCTATTCCAATTTCCATCTGATGTGCGCGAACTCAAAGGCGCTGGAAATGGCGGGCTATGACCGCACGACCAATGTCGAAGGTGTGGTTAAAGACGCCAATGGCGACCCCACCGGCGAATTGCAGGAAATGGCTGCCATGTTCCCCATCATGCGCCGCTGCGATGTGGATTTCCGGGCGATGACGCTACAGGACCGTGCCGTCACATCCTATGCCGAGGTCTGCAAACGTGCAGGCGTGACCACCGCGACCGATCTGTTTTCCCATATGGAGGGCAGCGATCTGGACATGTTGCTGAACGTCACCGGAAAATCCGATTTTCCCATCCGCTTGGTTCCGGCCATCGCGGCAATCGGGGGGCAGCCACAGGAAATGGCCCAGCGCATCAAACGCCTGTCGGCCCACAGCACGGATAAGCTGCGCATCGGCGCGGCCAAACTGATGACGGATGGATCAATCCAAGGCTGGACAGCGCGGGTCAAATGGCCCGGCTATGTCGGCGGTCAGCCGAACGGCATTTGGAACACCCCGCCCGAACAGATTTACCAGATCGTCGAGGCGATGCAGGCCGAAGGCGTTCAGATGAACATCCACGTCAACGGCGACGAGGCCAGCGAGGTGGCGATTGACGCAATTGCCGCCGCCGCCCGCAAATACCCCTGGGCCGATGCCCGCCACGTTCTGCAACATTGTCAGATGATGGGGCGTGATCAATTTGAACGCTGTGCGGAATTAGGGATCTGCACCAATATTTTCTCGAACCATATCTGGTATTTCGGGGATCAGCACGCTGCGCAAACCATTGGCGAAGACCGCGCACAACGCATGGATGCCGTCCGTGGCGCGATGGATGCGGGGGTAAAGGTCGCCATTCATTCGGATGCCCCTGTGACACCACTGGGCCCGCTGTTCACCGCATGGTGCGCAGTCAATCGTCAAACCATGACGGGGCGCGTGCTGGGGGCAGAACAATGTATCAGCGTTCAGGACGCCCTGTATCTGATCACGATGGGCGCGGCATCCACGATGAAACTGGACCGGGAAATCGGTTCGATCGAGACCGGGAAGAAAGCGGATTTTGCCATTTTGGGGGATGACCCCACCGCTGTTGATCCGCAGGCGCTGAAAGATGTGCCAGTTCTGGGCACGGTCTTTGGCGGCGCGGTGCATCTGGTATGATGCAGCAACGGCTGCCGCTGACAGTAATCGGCGGATATCTGGGCGCGGGTAAAACAACGCTGATCAACCGCCTGCTGCGCGAAAACCACGGTCAGCGAGTCATGGTGATGGTCAACGATTTCGGCGCGATCAATATCGACGCCGATCTGCTGGAAAGCAGCGATGGCGACACCATGACCCTGACCAATGGCTGCGTCTGTTGTACGATGGGCGCGGATTTATTCATGGCAATGGGGGACGTTCTGAACCGTCACCCGCGCCCCGATCATCTGGTGATCGAAGCATCCGGCATTGCCGATCCCGCCCGCATCGCCAATGCCGCCCGCGCCGAACCGGACATGAGCTATGGCGGTATTGCCGTGGTGGTGGATGCGGTAAATTTCCCCGCATTGGCCAGTGATCCGCAGATCGGCGCACAAATTCGCGGACAGGTTGCCGTGGCCGATCTGATCCTGATTTCCAAAACGACGGATGGCATTCCCCCCGCGCTTGGCACGCAACTGCGCACCCTAAGCGCCGCGCCACAAATCAACCTGAACGGCGCGGGGGACGTGGCACCGCTGCTGTTGGGGGGCATTGTTCCCAGTGCCAACAAGACCAGCCCCCCGCTTCATCCCGCCTATATCGGCTGGAGCCACACCGGACCAGACCGCTATGGGCTGGACGAGATCCGCGCGAAATTATCCGCCGCACCCGACGGGCTGTACCGCGTCAAAGGTCATGTCCTGTCCACCGAAGGGCCAGGATGGGAGGTGCATGTCGTCGGTCGCTCGGTCGAAGTGAAATCGAGCAACGCCACCGAAACCCGCATCGTCGCAATTGGGCCGCAAGGAAAGATCGCGCAGGATCAAATCAATGAGTGGTGGGCAGGCTGATCCCTGCCCCCATCAGCGCGGCGTTCAACTGTGCTTCGATGGTGGCGACTTCGGCGTCACCGCCATCCGGCATGGCGCCGCGAACCGAATTCAGATCGCTGACATAGCCCCTGATCTGTTCCCGCACAGCAGACAGCGACCCATCCGGGATCACCCCGGCGTCGCGCAATTGCTGTTCCGTGGCCGGTTCCTTTTCCGGGTAGTGCATCAAATTCGCCACCCGATACCCGGCGGTAAACGTATGCCCCCGCGAAAACCACGCCTTGTAATCCGGCACGATCACCAGCCCCAGCGGTTCCGGCCCCAGCCCCGCCGCAAATAACCGCTGCAAGCACACATAATTTTCAGCCACCCGCCGCGTGACTGGCTTGGACAGAACCGCCTGCCATTCCGCCAGTGTCGCATGACGTTCGTTAATCGGTTGGCCGGTCAAAACCGCCTCTCGCTTTGGGGCGCGGTGATAGGAACAATGCACCAATCCACCGACCGAATGCAGCAGCTTCAATTGCCGTGCGGGTACATAAACCGCCCAAGCCCCCGCCGCCACGCGATGCGGCATTCGGTTTATCCGGGCGTGAAACAGGCCCAGCCGTACCCGTCCCAGCACTTCTATCGTAGCGTCATCCATATCGGCCCCGCCTTTTCATCCCGCACCCCCATGCACATATGTCGCGTCTGGACGCCTGTCAAAGCCCTCGCATGTCCCCATGCTTGCCAGCCGCCCCCCCAAACCTTACAAGACCGAACGATCAACAGCCGCAGGACCGCCATGAAAGCCTTTGCAAAACTCAAGCAATGGGAACGCAATCTGCGGCTGGAGACAGAATACGATCTGTCCGATCCGGCGCAGCGTAAACGCGCGATGACACATTATCATTGGTTGGATCACGCGATCCTGCGCTATCACTGGCACAATTTCTTTGAAATCGCGCCGGGTGTGTATCGGTCGAACCAACCGACGCATGATCGGTTCGTGAAATATGCCGCGATGGGGATCAAAACGGTGCTGAACCTGCGCGGATCGGCCAACCACGCCCGCTATCTGTTTGAAAAAGAAAGCTGCGATGCGCTGGGGCTGACACTGATCAACCTGCCGCTACAGGCCCGCAAAGCCCCCCCTGCGCAAAATCTTCTGGATCTGATTGACGCCTTTCGTGCCGCCGAACGCCCCATGATGATGCACTGCAAATCCGGCGCGGACCGGGCCGGACTGGCCAGCACCATCTATCTGATGGTGATCGAAGGGGAACCTGTCGAAAAAGCCCGCCGCATGTTGTCCCCGCGCTATATCCACTTCAAATGGACAAAAACCGGCGTGTTGGATCACCTGCTGGATCGTTACGCCGCCGCCAATGCCGCTGCCCCCATCGCCTTTCAGGACTGGGTTGCCACACAATACGATCCGGCGCAGATTCAGGCCGAATTCAACGCCCGCAGAAAGGGCGGAAAATGACCGAAAAAGCAAACGCCCCAAAGCCGGTTCAAACCTCTGATACAGCGGCAAACGATTCCTCGGCGCATCTGCTGGGCTGGCTGTGGCGGAAATATCTGCATAAGCATTTGTGGCTTTTGCTGGCCGCGCTGCTGTTCATGGGGCTGGAAGGGTCCATGTTGGGCGCACTTAGCTGGATGATGAAACCGATGTTCGATCAGGTATTCGTCGCCGGTCAACATAGCGCGATTTGGTGGGTCGGGCTGGCCTTTCTGGCCATTTTTGTGATCCGTGCGTTGGCATCCGTCGGTCAAAAAGTTCTGCTGTCGCTGATTTCCCAACGTTCTGCTGCGGATATGCGCACGGAACTGTTGGATCACCTGATGGAACAGGATGGCACGTTTCACCAGACCCATCCGCCGGGGTTTCTGATCCAGCGGGTTCAAACCGATGTCGAAGCGGTGGGTCAGGTCTGGAATGCGATCATCACGGGGGCCGGGCGTGATCTGGTATCTCTGTTTATCCTGATGGGCGTGGCCCTGTCGGTGGATTGGCAATGGACTCTGGTCGCCTGTATCGGCACGCCGCTGATGGTTCTGCCCTCTGCTATCGTGCAAAAATTCGTCCGCCGCCGATCCCGCGAAGCCCGCGATTCAGGTGCCAAACTGGCCACCCGTCTGGACGAGGTGTTCCACGGCATCGTTCCGGTGAAACTGAACCGGCTGGAACGCTATCAATCAGGCCGCTACCGCACCCTGACCGATGCGCTGGTCAAGGCCGAGGTCCGCGCCAAACTGGGGGCCGCCGCCATTCCCGGCCTGATCGACATCATGGCCGGGGTCGGGTTTCTGGGGGTGCTGGTTTTTGGCGGGTCGGAAATCATCGCCGGGGAAAAAACCATCGGGCAGTTCATGTCCTTTTTCACGGCCATCGGGTTCGCCTTTGAGCCGCTGCGCCGTCTTGGGTCCGTAACCGGCGTTTGGCAAAACGCCGCCGCCGCCATCGAACGGATCAAGGAATTGCTGGACACCCAGCCCACCCTGATCAGCCCGGCCATGCCCAAACCCTTGCCCAAAGGGACGCCTGCGGTGCGGCTGGAAAACGTTCATCTGTCCTATGGTGACACCAAGGTATTGAATGGCGCGACCCTGCTGGCCCCCGCAGGAAAGACGACGGCGCTGGTTGGGGCGTCGGGGGCGGGAAAATCCACCGTTTTCAACCTGCTGACACGGCTGGTTGACCCGCAACTGGGTAAGGTGCTGATCGACAACACCGAAGCGCGGGATTTATCGCTGTCTGACCTGCGCAGCCTGTTTTCCGTGGTGTCGCAGGATGCCGCGCTGTTTGATGAAACGCTGCGGGAAAATATTCTGCTGGGGCGTACTGACGTTTCCCCCGATCAACTGGACAAGGTACTGAAAGCCGCCCATGTGCAGGATTTCCTGCCCAAACTGGCCGAAGGGCTGGACACCCCCGTAGGCCCGCGCGGGTCGGCCCTGTCCGGGGGGCAGCGCCAGCGCGTTGCCATCGCCCGCGCATTGCTGCGCAACACCCCGATCCTGCTGCTGGACGAAGCCACCAGCGCGCTGGACGCACAATCCGAAAAAGTGGTGCAACAGGCGTTGGATCAACTGGCACAGGGGCGCACCACGCTGGTCATCGCCCACCGCCTGTCCACCGTTCGCAATGCGGATAAGATCATCGTGATGGACAAGGGGCGCGTGGTCGACGAAGGCACCCATGACGAATTGCTGGACCGGGGTGGCATCTATGCCGACCTTCATGCCCTGCAATTCAGGACCGACGGCCCGACCGCCGATAGTCTTGCGCTAGAACGTGCGGGTCAGCGCCGCAAAGGTAACGGATCAGGCACCACAGATTCCGACGCCCCCGGCGCACCCAGCCTTCTGACTCGTATCGCGCGGCGCTTGTTCGGGCAGTAATCGGCAGGAGCGACATGTGCCCCTGCAACCGCCGCGCCAGCGCCACGTCCTCCATCAGGGGCAGGTCTGGAATGCCGCCGACACGATCCAGCAAGGCACGCGGCAAAACCATCCCCTGATCGCCATAGGGCAGCCCGAACACCCGCGACCGCAGGTTTGCCCAGCCCGCCACGATCCGCGCGGCCATGCCCCCGGTGTGGAAGGCCAGACGGAAATACCCCGCCTGCCCCCCTGCCATATGGGCCATCACCGCATCCGACCAACCGGGGTCCAGCACTGTATCGGCGTGCAGCAACAGCAGCCAATCGCCCCCGGCCGCCTCTACCCCTCGCCGCAATTGCCCCCCGCGCGATGCCGCCCCCCGCACGACCACCGCGCCCACGGCTTCGGCGATTTGAACGGTCCGGTCTTGTGAGCCACCGTCTGAAATCACCAGTTCCCGGATCAGCCCCACCTCCAGCCCCTCCATCAGGGCGGCCAGACAAGCAGGCAAACCGGATTCGGCGTTTAATGTCGGGATCACCACGCTTAGCGCTGCACGCATATTCTGCCCTATCTTCCCCTGTTGTCCCTGCCGCATCGTTCTATATTACAAACCGCACGCAGGACGGGAGAGCCAAATGACCAGAAAAATCATCCGCATCAGCGGGCCGGACACGTTGCATTTCCTTCAGGGGCTTGTCAGCAATGACGTGAACCGCCTGAAAGACGGCCCCGTCTATGCCGCCCTGCTGACGCCGCAGGGAAAATATCTGGCCGATTTCCTGCTGATCCCGCAGGGGCAGGATGTGTTGCTGGACATTGATGCCACGCTGGCTCCCACGGTTCTGCCGCGCCTGAGCATGTATAAACTGCGGGCACAGGTGACGCTGGAAGAAACCGATTTGCATGTACAACGCGGCACTGGCCCCGCACCCGATGGCGCCGTGACCGATCCCCGCCGCCCCGCGCTTGGTTGGCGCCTCTATGGCGCACAATCTGGTGACGATGGCACCGATTGGGATGCGATCCGCGTGGCACATTGCATCCCAGAAACCGGCGTGGAACTGACCCCCGACACTTTTATTCTGGAGGCCGGGTTTGAACGGCTGCACGGCGTTGATTTCCGCAAAGGCTGCTATGTCGGCCAAGAGGTCACTGCCCGCATGAAGCACAAGACCGAACTGCGCAAAGGGCTGGTGACAGTACAGATTGATGGCGCTGCCCCTGTTGGCACCCCGCTGATGGCTGGTGACAAAGAAGCAGGAACCCTGTTCACCCAATCCGGCGCTCGGGCGATTGCCTATCTGCGATTTGACCGCGCCACCGGCCCCCTGCGTGCAGGGCAGGCCACCGTAACATGGAACGGCTGACAGCCTCGAAACGCGCAACAAAAAAGGCCGGGTGATCCCCGGCCTTTTGGTAGGTTTCGATCAGACCTTAGGCCCGTTCGGAATATTCCATCGTTTCGGTGTTCACCACGATGTCTTCGTCCTGCGCAACGAACGGCGGAACCATGACCCGCACGCCGTTATCCAGCACCGCAGGCTTGAACGAGTTGGCGGCAGTCTGGCCTTTGACCACGGGTTCGGTTTCCACGATCTTGCAGACCACTTTTTGCGGCAGCGTCGCGTTCAGGGCTTCGGTGTCGTAATATTCCACCACAACGGTCATACCGTCCTGAAGGAACGGGCGGCGTTCACCCAGAATATCGGCGGGCAGTTCGACCTGTTCAAAGGTTTCGGTGTCCATGAACACCAGCATCCCGTCCGTTTCATACAGGAATTGCTGATCCTTCTGTTCCAGACGGACCCGTTCCACCTTGTCCGCGCTGCGGAAGCGTTCGTTCAACTTGCGCCCGTCGCGCAGATTTTTCAGCTCGACCTGAGCAAAAGCCCCACCTTTACCGGGCTTCACATGGTCCACTTTGACAGCGGCCCACAGGCCCCCGTCATGTTCCAGCACGTTACCGGGGCGAATTTCGTTACCGTTGATCTTTGGCATGTCAGCAAAACCTTGACAAAAGGTTGATAGGAGATTGCCCGCTCCTATATCTGGTGTTGGGCATCGGTGCAAGAACACGAGATTTTCCACTGATACCGAAAAAGTTATGCAAAATTTGCATGGTAGATATGCAATAGAAGTCTATCCGAATCGCGTGTTATCCGTCATAAGGAACGCCACGCCAGAAAACGCAAGAGCAATAACAAAGGACGAATCATGAAAGATTTCGTTGACGGCACTGCCTTCAATAATGAGCAAGGCAACCGTGCCCGTAAACTGTTCGCGGCCGTTGTGTTGGCCGCACTGGACGACGCCATTGCCGATGATAAAAAATATGGCAACGGTCCGGAACAGATCGCCCGCTGGGCGCGGTCCCGTGATGGGCGCGAAGTACTGACCTGCGCCGGGATTGACCCGAACGAACGCGTTGTCAAAGGTCTGATGGAATTCGTGGGCAAAGGCGTCCGGACTTCTGTCGCCCTGTCGCGCGAAGAAAGCGAACGTCGCAACGCCGCACAACAGGCCGAGGCCGCCTAAGGCCCCTGCCACACCAACCTGACGAAAAACGCGCTCCCACTGGGGGCGCGTTTTCTTTTGCACTCCCCTTCGGGTTTCCCCTTCCCCGTTGATCGCTCTGGGCTTAGACCGCAAGCAGCGCATAAACGGAGACAGAAATGGCACAGGCGATCATGATTCAGGGCGCAGGCTCGAATGTGGGGAAATCGCTGTTTGTCGCCGGTCTGGCGCGGGCGCTGTCCAATCGCGGCCTGAAGGTCCGCCCCTTTAAACCTCAAAACATGTCGAACAATGCCGCCGTCACCGCGGATGGCGGCGAAATCGGACGTGCGCAGGCGCTTCAGGCCCGCGCGGCGCGGGTTGCGCCGCATACGGATATGAACCCGGTCTTGCTGAAACCCGAATCCACAACCGGCGCACAGGTCATCGTTCAGGGGCAACGCGTAGGCACCCAACTGGCCCGTGAATTCGGCCAAAAGAAACCCAGCCTGATGCCCTATGTGCTGGACAGTTTTCGCCGCCTTTGCGCCGAAGCTGATATTGTGGTGATCGAAGGCGCAGGCAGCCCGGCAGAGGTAAATTTACGCACGGGCGACATTGCCAATATGGGATTCGCCGAAGCCGCAAATATTCCGGTGATCCTGCTGGGGGATATTGATCGCGGCGGGGTCATCGCCCAACTTGTCGGAACCCAAACGGTTCTGTCGGATCAGGATGCCCGCCGCATCTGCGGTTTTGCCGTGAACAAGTTCCGCGGCGATGTCACCCTGTTCGAGGACGGGGTGCAATTCATCGAAACCCGCACGGGGTGGCCTTCGATTGGTGTGCTGCCTTGGTTCGATCAAGCGTGGAAACTGCCCGCCGAGGATGTGATGGATATTGCATCGGGCGGCTCTGGCGCGGCGAAGATCGCAGTCCCCCGCCTGCCCCGCATTGCAAATTTCGACGATCTGGACCCGCTTTCGGCAGAGCCCGGCGTTTCCGTTCAGATCATCGAACCCGGCCGCCCCCTGCCCGGCGATGCAACGCTGGTGTTGATTCCCGGATCAAAGGCCACCATCGCCGATCTGGCGTTTCTGCGTGAACAGGGCTGGGACATCGACATTCAGGCCCATATCCGACGCGGCGGGCATGTATTGGGCATTTGCGGTGGTTATCAAATGCTGGGAACTATGATCCATGACCCGCTTGGGATCGAAGGCCCAGCAGGTTCATATCCCGGTCTTGGCCTGCTGGACATCGCCACCACGATGCAGCCGGAAAAGCACCTGTCCCTGACACAAGCGACCTATGTGCCCACTGGGGACGCGGTGGAAGGGTATGAAATCCACATGGGCCGCACCGATGGCCCGGATTGTGCGCGGGCTTGGCTAACGGTGGGACATCGCCCCGAGGGGGCAACCAATGCCAGCGGGCGGGTGCGCGGCTGCTATCTGCACGGGTTGTTCAGCGCCGATGGATTCCGCCGGGCCTTTTTGGCTGAACTGGGGGCGCAAAGCGGTCTGGATTACGAAAGCACAGTCGAAGCCACACTGGACGCGCTGGCCGCCCATATGGAACAACATCTGAATATCGAAACGGTGTTGGAACTGGCGGCAGAGCCGGATTATTCCATGTCCTGACTGGCCAAGGCCCGCAGAATTTCACGGCGCACCAGTTTGCGGACATTTCGGGTGATCCGTTCACCCAGCTTGCCCTGCAATTCCTCGCGCACGATTTCCGCGACCAAGGCCCGCAACATGTCCTCGTCCACGACGACATCCTGCCCGGCAAGGGTTTCTTCCAAAACCTCTTCGGTCACAGGCTCGGTATGGGGTTCGGCTTCCTCAACATAGCCCAACGCTTCTGGCTCGTAATCGTCCGGCTCAAAATCCGGCTCCACCTCGACCATGTCGCTTGGGTCCGTATCCCCACTCAGCGTATCTGCTGCGCCCGTGAATTCATCCGGCACGGCAAATCGGGCAATCGTGGCGGAAACAACGCTTTCTTCCACATTCTGAAACGGGGCTTCCTCAACCGGGTCAGGTTCCGCCAGTGACCCGTCCCACGGCAGGCTTTCCAGCGCGTCGCCAGCATTGGCGCTGCCTTCTTCGCCATCCTGTTCCCATACGCCACCGGCATCGGAAATTACGGCCTCCAGCTCGGCAATCCGCGCTTCCAGATTGCGCCGCCCGGTATCGTCCGGCTTGACCCCCAGCAACTCGTGCGCCTCAACTAGTTCGGGCTGAGGCAAATCCCCCCCGGCACACGCATCATCCGCGCTCGAATCCGGTTGGTTGCCCTGCTGATCGGAATCTTCATCCGGTGCGACAGTTTCCATCACCCGCAACGCAGGTGTCAAAACCAAGCGGCCCATCCCCTGCGCCACAGGCGGGGCGACCTGTGGGCGCGCTTCCTCGGACACAAGTCGACGGATAGAGGACAGAACATCCTCGATATCTGCGTTGGTTACAAGGTTTGACATGCCTTCATCCACTCAGCCTCGGGGGAAGTGTACCCCCGAGAACCGTTTCGCTCAACCGATGCGGAAAGTTTTATTTTTTACCAAGCCCCTGAAGCACACGCTCCAACTGCTGCCCTTGTTTGCTGATCGAAGCCGGGGCATTTTTGACCTGATTGTAATAAGCCGCCGCATCGTAACGCTGCACTTTCAGCTTCAGATGCTCTGCCGTCAGCAAACCCATCGTTTCCAACAGCGCATAAGAGGCAACATATTCGCTGTTGCGGGCTGAAATCAGGCTGGCCTGCGCGTTCAAGAGTTCCTGTTCCGCGTTCAGCACATCCAGCGTGGTCCGGGCGCCCAGGGTCGCTTCTTCACGCACCCCGCGGAAGGCAACCGTTGCGGCCCGTACCTGCTGATCGAACGCGGTACGTGCAGCGCCCGCCACTTTCAGGTTTGAAAATGCAGTGCCCACTTCGCGCTCAACGCTTTGCGTTGTCACCAAAAGACTGGCGCGCGCGGCTTCACGATTTGCAATCGCCTGCCGGAACAGCGCGGAAATCCTGCCGCCCGAATAAATCGGACCGCTGGCCCCCAACGACACACCGAAATTTTTCGTAAAATTCGTGCTGTCGAAATTTTCTTCCAATCCGATCGAGCTGTTCAAGGTAATCGTCGGCTTGGTGGCAGCACGGGTAATCTCGATCGCCAGATCAGCGGCGGTGGCCTCGTGCTGTGCTTTTTTGATATCGGGATGGTTCCGCACGGCAATGGCTTTGGCTTCGCTCATTGTTTTCGCAGTGGCCGGAACCGACGGCGGCGGGCTTAGACGGCCCGGCAACCGGCCAACAGCCGCTTTGAAATACTCTTGGGCGGTTACAAGATCACCCTGCGCCTGCGCGAAATTGCTGCGGGCGGCGGCCAGACGGGCCTCGGCCTGCGCCACATCGGTGCGTGTGACTTCGCCAACCTCGAACCGGTCCTTTGCGGCCCTCAGTTCTTCGGTGATGACGCGCACGTTATTTTGCCGCAACGCCACCGTTTCCGACGCGCTGCGCACGCTCATATAGGCATCGACCGCTTGCAGCAGAACATTCTGTTCGACCCCGACAAGCGCCTCACGCGTTGCCAGAACCGCTTCTTTCTTGGCTTCAAGCGTCAGCTTGCTTTTGCCCGCATCCCAAAGCAACTGCTCCAGCCCGATCCCCAGCGAAACGCTGGTTCCGTCGCTGGTGGTCGGAAAGAACATGGACGAGCTTTTGAGCCGCGTTTTATTGTAATCAATGCTACCGCTCCAGCCGATCACAGGGCGAAGCGAGGACAACGCAACAGCCACATCTTCGTCTGCGGCGCGCAACACGGCGCGGTATTGGGTCAGCAAACCGCTGTTATTATAGGCCGAAACCAGTGCATCAGCCAAGCTGTCCGCCGTTGCGGCGACGGGGGCTGATATGGCGAATGCCAATGCCAGCCCGCTTGCCATCACACGTTTCCGTATCCGCGTCATCCCCATCGTTTCGCTCCTGCTGCGCCCGTATGTCAGGCCATCTGCTCAAACCAAAACCGCGCCCGTTTCTTCGGGCGCGGTCAGTACTGTACCGTTTTTACAGTGTGAACGCCCGGTGGCGTTCGTAACCGGGCAACACCGGCGCACCCGCGTTAAAAGCAAACCGCCAGTTCATTTCACCGTCAATCTTATAACCAATCCGCACCACGCCCAATTCACCATCAGCGAACAGAACGGCGATACGGCCACCTTCTTTCAATTGCGCGGGAATCGCATCAGGCAGGTGTTCGACCGCCCCCTCGATCACGATAACATCATACGGCCCATGCGATTCCGCACCGGCAGTCAGCGCACCCGTGTGTACGATCACATTATCCGCATCCGCACGCGCCAACGCTGCCTGTGCCTCTTCGGCCAGATCGTCCTCTTCAACGGCAACCACGGCAGCCGCCATTTTCGCGATCACAGCGGCCGAGTAGCCCAAGCCGCACCCAACATCCAGCACCAGTTCATCGCTATGAATATCCAGCGCATCCAGCATCTTAGCCAGCGTGCGGGGTTCCAGCACCACGCGCGTGCCACCAAGGCTGACATTGTCGCCGACATAAGCGGCCTCGATCTTATCAGACGGCACGAAATCTTCGCGCGGAACTGACAGCATCGCGTCAATGATTGGGAATTTCGTCACATCCGAGGGGCGGATCTGCGTATCAACCATCATGATACGGCGGGCGGCATAGTCGGTCATAAGCTAAACTCGTTCGTTCAGAATCTTACGACCCGTTTTGTCATATTCCCTCACGGGCGGCAACGCCAATGCGCCAAAAGACAAAAGTCAAATCGACGCGACCGTTTTGGGTGCCTGCCATTCCCGCGTTCACCCCCCGTAAACCGGCACGTCAACCAGCAAGGACCGTACACTGTTACAAGACTACAATTTCCCTGATGTCCGACCATCGGGCATCATTGCGCATACCGCCCGCGCAAAATGACAAAATTCATACGCCAACTGTGGCAAATCCCCCGCGTTTGCCCATACCGACTATCCAAAGGCAGGAAACAGTTGGACACATCGCAAGGGATCGCTTACCCGTGAGAAAGAACGATTACGGCAGGCTGGTTCAGATATGTATTTCAAAAGCGGCACAGAACGCTTGCAAAAGGTGCGTCCGGGGACTGCAAAAAAAAGCAATCCCTTTTGGCGTCATGGCTACGTTGCTGATCACCGGGTCGGCGCTGGCGCAAGACGTCCCCTTTTTCGGGCTGTATGGCACTCCGGGGCTGATTGATATGCCCTCAGCGGATATGGCGCCCGACGCGACATTATCCACCTCTATGTCCCATTTCGCAGGCACAACGCGCAGCACGATCACCTTTCAGGTGGCCCCCCGGCTGACGGCCAGTTTCCGCTATACGGCGATCAAAGAGCTGTATTTGCGCGGATGGGATCAGGACACGTATTACGACCGTAGCTTCGACGTCCGTTACCAACTGCTGACCGAAACAGACCGCCGCCCCGCTGTGGCCATTGGCTTGCAGGATTTCATTGGAACCGGGCTGTATGGTGGGGAATATATTGTTGCCAGCAAGAACATAACCCCACGTCTGCGCCTGACCGGCGGTCTGGGTTGGGGGCGTCTGGGCAGCTATGGTTCCTTTGCCACAACGGGAACCCGCCCAAACGAAGTAATCGGCGAAGGTGGCATTCCCACCTATGACCGCTGGTTCCGCGGTGATGTCGCGGCCTTTGGTGGGGTCGCCTATAAGATGACGGATCGGCTGACGCTCAAGGCTGAATATTCGTCGGATGCGTATGACGACGAACAGAAATCAGGCAATACCAATCCCAGCGGAACCACCTATGGCCCGGTATTCGACCGCAAATCCCCGTGGAACTTCGGCATCGACTACCGGCTTCGCAGCGGGGCGCAACTGTCACTGTATTCACTGTATGGATCAGAAATCGGCGCATTGCTGACGTTGCACGCAAACCCGCGCCAATCCAGCTATCCCAGCGGCACGGAACCGGCCCCGCTGCCGATTGCACCACGGTCCGCGAAAGCGAAAACCGATCTGGGCTGGCAGAACGACACCGATGTCGTGAACAGCCTGCCCGTTCGCATGCGTAAATCCCTGGAAGGGCAAGGCCTGCGCTATGAAGGGATGCAAGTGACGGCCACCAGCGCCACCTTGCGGTTGGGCAATGCCCGCTATGGCGACGAACCAGAAGCCATCGGTCGCGCGGCCCGCGCGATGTCACGCATCCTGCCCGGTTCGGTGGAAACCTTTGTGATCGTACCTGTGGTCAAGGGCATGGAAATGTCCGCGATCACCCTGAACCGCAGCGATCTGGAACGGCTGGAAAACGCCCCCGCCGATCAAATGCTGGCCCGCATGGGCATTCAGGACGGCCTGCGCCGCGCCCCGGCGCTGGAAGGCGGCATTCAGCAACGTCTGAATTGGTCCATCAGCCCCTATATGCAGCTAAGCGTCTTCGACCCGGACAACCCCGTTCGCTATGATTTGGGCATCCGGGCCAAAGCACGCTATCAGCTTTCCCCGAACTGGGTACTTTCGGGATCATTGGCGAAAAAGCTGAACGGCAACTTGGATTCGGTCACGCGGGCCATCCCATCGGGATTGCCACGGGTGCGCACCGATTATGCCCAATACAGCCGCGAAGGCGACCCCGCGCTGGAATACCTGACGCTGGCACATTACGGGCGTCCGGGCCAAAATCTGTATAGCCGCGTCACAATGGGTTATCTGGAAGCGATGTATGCTGGTGTATCCGGTGAAATCCTGTGGAAACCCGTCAACAGCCGTCTGGCGCTTGGGGCTGAACTGAACTGGGTCCGCCCGCGTGATTTCGATCAGATGTTCGGCCTTCGCAGCCGCGTCACCAGCAGCGGCACCATCCCGGAATTCAACGGTCATGTGTCGGCCTATTATGCCTTTGGCAATGGATTCCACGGTCAATTGGACGTGGGCAGCTATCTGGCGGGCGATCTGGGGGCAACCGTATCTCTGGACCGTGAATTTGCAAACGGCTGGCGAGTTGGGGCCTATGCCACCTTTACCGACGCCAACATTGATGACTTCGGCGAAGGGTCTTTTGACAAAGGTATCCGCGTGACCATCCCATTCGGCTGGGCATTGGGTAAACCCGCGCGTCAAAGCAACACAATCAACATTCAGTCGCTCACCCGCGACGGCGGCGCTCGCCTGAACGTGAACGAACGCCTGTACGAATCCGTGCGCGACTATCACCAACCCGAACTGGCACGCGAATGGGGGCGTTTCTGGCGATGAGCAGCAGTATCAAAACTCTGGTCAAAGCACCGATTCTAGCTGGTCTGGCGGCATTGATGCTGGCGGGCTGCGGCAATGATGCCAACCGTGGCAACATGACCGAAATGCTGAAATCCAGCCTGCCCTTTCTGGGCAAGAAGACGGCGGGCGCACCACAGCCCATGAATATCCCGCAGGTGTTGGCAAATACCACGGCGCCGCTGACGCTCATCGTGCAAAAAGACCTGAATAACACCAGCGTTCTGGTGCTTCAGATCGAACAGAACGGCGCGTATCGCACTTATTCGACTGCGGGCAAACAAACCCTGACGTTCCGTCAGGGGCTTGTCACAGCAACCCGCGGCTTGGGCAATGACATGATGTCGGCCAGCGTATCCGAAAGCCTTGCACTGATCCGCGCCCGCAAATCAGGAACGGCCAAGCGCGTTCTACGCTATTTGGACGGGGCGAATAACGTCATCGCGTTCGAGTTTAACTGCCAGATGTTTGTGACGGGATCGGGTCAGGTCAGGCAAGGCGTGGTTTCGGCCAATACCGTTGAACTGACCGAGAATTGCGTTGCAGACAGCCGCAAATTCACCAACACCTATCAGGTGGACGCCAGTGGCATGATCCTGTCGTCACGCCAGTGGATTGCCCCCTTGCAGGGCTACTATGACATCAAGGTCTTGCGTCACTGAAGCGATCCGTCTTTTCGCGGTTCCAGATAGTTTTCGCAATCATAGTTATGAAATGGGCGGCCACACGGACCGCCCTTTTTCTTGTTCCCTGATGGGGAAGCCCCCGGCAAGCCAGACAAAAACAAAACATATCCGGGCAAAAGAAAAAGGCGCGGTCAAAACCGCGCCTTTCCCTGTTCGTAAGTCAGCAGGACTTAGGAATCGCCCGAAGCCGCGATGCCGACGACCAGCAGAGCAGCAACAGCTGCTGCTGCTGCGCCTGCGCCGCCCAGAGCCAGCGAAGCTTGGGTCGAAACAAACGGATCGTCCGAGGTTTTGGTGTCAGCAACGGCAGGAACAGCCGATGCCAGTGCCAGAGCGGCAGCTGCTGCAATCGAAAACTTTTTCATAATGTCTCTCCAACATCTAGAATGAGATGACTCGGGCGAACCCGGTCTTTCTGTTCATCTCACACCTTTAGGCTCAGGACCCATTAATCGGCTTGAGATCGCATTGGTCGCATGCTTCAAATCCCCAAACTTTCAGGGGGTATCATGAGCAATCTATTTTGGCTGACCGACGAACAGATGGCGCGGCTGCGACCGTTCTTTCCC
>NZ_FXTO01000024.1 GCF_900182725.1 Thalassovita litoralis | reverse complement strand
ACGCAGCGCCCTGTGGATATATTGCAATTAAGGGTACAGAATCTGCCGAAAACGCTTCCAATCCGCAGAATCTGATTAATTAGGGTACAGTGACACCAGCCCAGGCAGGGCGCTCACCGTGAAAGGTCCAGCCCGAAGTCCGGGCTGTGCCGTCGCGGCCGAAGGCGATAACGTCAGCCGCGCTCCTCGAGGGTGATGCTGTAGTCAGGACCAAAGCGCAGATCGCGCCCGTCACCGAACTCGAGATGATGTTTGAAGAGCCCTGGCCATATGTTGAAATACCGCGGCTCAGGCCCGTGCGGGGTGATCCGGGTCGAGACCAGAATGGCTTCCGGCTCACCCTCGCGCAGGTAGATGCACTGGTAGCGCGGCTTGCCATCGTCCGTGAACCCCACGAGTTCATACCGGCAGCGGAACGCGATGCCCTGTTCGGACAGGTCTTTGACACCATCGATGGTGATCAGGATCTGGTTGCGCGCTATCGGCATGTTCGGACTCTCCCCACGAGAGCCCTTCTACTGCACGACACTAAGGCCATAAAGTCATATGGAGTCAATACGACATATTGCAGAAAAATACATATTGCGCGATAGTCTGCGCAACTTTTGCGGGAGAGCGACATGAAGCGACAGGCGATGGCAGCGGCGATGGGGGTGATGGCGGTGTTCGGAGCCCCGGGGAAGGCGCAGGCCTATGACATCGACTGCGCCATCATGCTCTGCATGGCTGGCGGCTTCCCCCCGAGCGCAGTCTGTGCACGGGCCTATCGCACTATGATCCGCCGCATCACGCCCTGGCCGAGCCTGCCGCCCTTCGGGGTCTGCACCTTCGCACATGTGCCGGTCGAGCTGGGCGGGCCCGGCGGGGAGGGCGAGCTCGACACCACTCTGCCCGAATACGAATGGCTGAACCGCACCCATGTGATCTGGTTCACCGGTCAAGCCTATAGAGAAAGGGGAGGTGAACAGTATTGGGACTGGTCTCTCCGTTCCTGCGACCGAGAGAACCGCACCTGCCGGTACATCCAGCGGGTCTACCGATCCCACACGCCCTGGCCCGAGGCATTCGTATCGGAAGGCGGTCAGGAGATCGCCTATCCGACCGGCGGAGGTTCCTCGTACTTCTATTTGCGCAGTATCATGGTTGAATACGGCGACTACGAGGGCAACATGGGCCACTCGGAGTGGTTCTCCTACTGATCCGAACGGTCTGATGCCTTCAGGGAAACTGGGCGAAGCTCGACCAGACAAGCATCAAAGCGTTCTGGATCGACATGCCAGCGGCGGCTCACCGAGCCATCATTCCAACGGTAATCGGTGAACAGGTGAATCTCCTGCGCACCGTCGTTCAGAAACCCGTTCTGGAAGGGCCAGCCTGTCTTCTTCTTACCCATCGAACTCTCTGCACTCCATTTGACTACCTCTTGAGACGTTCCGCTCCAGGACGCATCAGGGGCTGGCAAAAACTGGCTAGCGTTTTGTGAAGAGCTCTGCTGGATCTACGTTCAGTGCTTTGGCGATACGTTCGAGAAGGTCGAGGGAGGCCGCGAACTTGGCGTTCTCGAGCTTGCCCATATGGCCGCGACTCACATCGGCCCGATGAGCAAGCTCCTCCTGGCTGAGGCTGCGGGCGCGTCTCAATTCCTGGATGTTTAGTGCTACACGGTCCCGCAAGTTCATGCCGTTGAAACGGACACGATGCGCGAAATATCGCCACGCGATATATGTTACATTCGGAAGTGCAGAGAAGAAATCTTGGGATGGCGCGAGATCGCCGGAATGGAATGCCTGCCGAAACGCAGGTCACGTGATGATCCGTCTCGCAAACATTATGGGCCGTTCAATCGTTCTTTCAGGAAAGGGCGGCACCGGAGAGAGGTTCCGGTACCGCCAGGGTATCGCCCACAGGGAGGTGGTAGAGGGCGAATTCTACACGGAAAATTTGGGGTCGACCAATAATCGCGTAATCAAGATTATGGTAATTTTTAGGCTGTCACGGCACCTCAGACAGCTTCGAGTGCGATTGCAATTCCCTGTCCCACGCCAATACACATGGTCGACAACGACTTTTCTCCAGGTTTGAGGTCCAGCATCGCTGAGCCGGTGATGCGGGCACCCGACATGCCAAGCGGATGGCCGAGAGCAATAGCGCCGCCGTTTGGGTTCACGCGGGCATCATCATCCGCGATCCCCAGGTGCCGTAGTGTGGCCAGACCCTGCGAAGCAAAGGCTTCGTTAAGTTCGATCACCGAGAAGTCTTCTTGTTTCAGTCCAAGTCGCGCCATCAGCTTTTTCGACGCCGGTGCCGGCCCGAAACCCATGATGCGCGGTGCAACGCCGGCGGTTGCGCCGCCCAAGACCCTTGCGACCGGCGTGAGGCCAAATTTTTTTGCGACGTCGCTGGTGGCAAGGATCAATGCTGCGGCACCATCGTTCACGCCTGAAGAATTCCCTGCGGTTACCGTGCCATCCGCTTTTACGAAAGTTTTCAGTTGGGCGAGCGCTTCCAAAGTCGTACTCGCGCGAGGGTGTTCATCCTGTACGACGATCTTTGGCTCCCCCTTTCGCTGAGGAATCTCTACCGGGACAATTTCACGGGCCAAACGACCGTTCGCCATAGCAACGCTCGCCTTTTGCTGGGAATGTAGGGCGAAAGCATCTTGGTCGGCGCGGTTGATGCCGAAGACTTCAGCCACGTTTTCGGCCGTTTCAGGCATACTGTCGACGCCGTATTGGCTCTTCATCAGTCTATTGACGAAGCGCCAGCCGATGGTGGTGTCTTCCACACTATTCTCGCGCGAGAATACTGTTGTAGCTTTTGGCATCACAAACGGAGCACGCGACATGCTTTCCACACCACCTGCGACAATGAGATCGGCCTCTCCTGATTTGATAGCGCGGGCGGCCGTGATTATCGCATCCATGCCCGACCCGCACAACCGATTCATTGTTGTCCCCGGTACACAATCCGGAAATCCAGCTAGTAGAAGCGACATGCGAGCAACATTACGGTTGTCCTCTCCCGCTTGGTTGGCGCAGCCAAAAATCACTTCGTCAATGGTCGCTAGATCTAGCCCCGGGTTTCGGCTGGCCAAGGCCCTGAGTGGGATTGCGCCAAGATCGTCGGCTCGCACAGAAGAAAGCGCGCCGCCATAGCGACCGATTGGTGTGCGGATGTAATCGCAGATATAGACGTTTGTCATTCTTTGAGTGCCTTTGTCAGGTCCGGGACTGCGTCGAAGAGGTCTGCGACGAGGCCGTAATCGGCGATTTGGAAGATGGGGGCCTCTTCGTCCTTGTTGATGGCGACGATGACCTTACTGTCCTTCATCCCCGCAAGGTGTTGAATTGCCCCGGAAATCCCGACCGCGATATACAGCTCGGGCGCCACGACCTTGCCGGTCTGGCCGACCTGCCAGTCGTTCGGTGCGAACCCAGAGTCCACAGCCGCGCGCGAGGCGCCGACGGCAGCACCCAGTTTGTCCGCAAGTGCTTCAATAATCGCGAAATTTTCCTCGGAACCGACGCCGCGCCCGCCCGAGACCACGACCTTGGCCGAGGTCAGTTCCGGACGATCCGACGCCGCGACCTTGTCCTCGACCCAGGCGCTCAGGCCCGCGTTGCCGGCTGCTGCGATGGCCTCGACGGCGGCCGAGCCACCCTGGCCAGCCGCGTCGAAGGCGGTGGTGCGGACGGTCAGTAACTTCTTGGAATCGTTGGACTTTACCGTCTGCATCGCGTTGCCCGCGTAGATCGGGCGCTCGAACGTGGACCCGTCCAGGATGGCCGTCACGTCCGACAGAACCATCACATCCAGCAGCGCCGCAACGCGCGGCAGGATGTTTTTCGCGCTTGCCGTGGAGGGAGCAACGATATGTTCATAATTGCCTGCCAGGCTGACCACCAGATCGGCGACCGGCTCGGCCAGGCCGTTGGCGTAGGCCGCGTCATCCGCGACCACAACCTTCGCCACGCCGTCGATCTGCGACGCGGCCTGACCCGCAGCAGCAGGGCCCGCAACCAGAACGGTCACATCGCCCAGCGATTTGGCAGCGGTCACCGCCTTGGCGGTGGCGTCCAGCGCCAGCGCGCCACCGGCGATTTCTGCAAGGAGAAGAACAGCCATTACACGATCCCCTTTTCTTTCAGTTTCGACACCAGCTCGTCGACCGAGCCGACCATCTCGCCTGCCGACCGTGCGGCGGGCTCGGCGGTTTTCACAATCTCCAGGCGCGGGGTGACATCGACGCCGTAATCGGCGGCGGTCTTCTCATCCAGCGGCTTCTTCTTGGCCTTCATGATGTTGGGCAGCGAGGCATAGCGCGGCTCGTTCAGGCGCAAATCGGCGGTGACGATCGCCGGCAGCTTGACCTTGATCGTCTGCAACCCGCCATCCACTTCGCGGGTCACGACGGCATGATCGCCTTCGATCCCGACCTCGGAGGCATAGGTCGCCTGGCCCCAGCCCAGCAGCGCCGCCAGCATCTGGCCGGTGGCGTTCATGTCATTGTCGATCGCCTGCTTGCCCGCGATCACCAGGCCCGGCGCCTCGGCGTCGATCACGGCCTTCAGGATCTTGGCCACCGCCAGCGGCTCGATGTCCTGGTGCACGTCATCGGCGGCCACAACCAGGATCGCCCGGTCCGCGCCCATCGCCAGCGCCGTGCGCAGCGTTTCCTGCGCCTGCTTCACGCCGATCGAGACGACGACAACCTCGTCCGCCTTGCCCGCTTCCTTCAGCCGGATCGCCTCTTCGACCGCAATCTCGTCGAACGGGTTCATCGACATCTTCACATTCGCGAGATCAACTCCGCTCCCGTCCGCCTTAACGCGAACCTTCACGTTGTGGTCAATTAGGCGTTTTATAGGAGCAATTATTTTCATTGGCTTTTATCGTTTTCAAAATTTGCAATGGTGGTAACGGCCCGGATTCCGAGCCGTTACTCGGGATGGGTCCCTGTCAATTCGCAGTATAACCGCCATCTACTACAATCTCTGCTCCGTGAACGAACGATGACTCATCCGATGCGAGGAACAGGACCGCATTCGAAACCTCTTCAGGTTTGCTTGGTCGCTTGAGCAGCGTCGCCCCCAGAATTGCCTGCCGGGTAACTTCGTCGGCGTGTAGCAGATCTTTTGTCATGGGAGTATCGATGACACCGGGATGGATCGAATTCACGCGTATGCCACTTTCAGCCAGGTCGACTGCGCAGGATTTCGTCAACATCCGTACGGCGCCTTTGGATCCAATGTAGGCTCCCGCCGAAGCGGCTCCAACAATCCCATAGATTGAAGAAATATTGATAATAGATGCCTTTTCGGCCTCTTTCATCAATGGAACCGCGGCTCGGATGCCGAGATAAATACCGCGTACATTGACGTTGAACGTCATGTCAAATTCGTCAGGCGAGGTTTCGTGGAGCGGCTTAAGAATGAGAATGCCAGCGTTGTTCACTAGCACATCAAGCCGACCAGCACTTGATTGCACCGTAGAGATGACATTCTTCCAATCTTCTTCAAGCGTCACGTCATGTTGAATGAATTCCGCCTTCCCTCCGGCTTCAATGATACCTTTCACTACGCTTTCAGCCGCTTCCGTGTCACGGTCGGTTACAAATACATGCGCACCTTCACGTGCCAGCGTTTCACAATGGGCTTTTCCCATGCCCATCGCTCCACCTGTTACCAGTGCGACTTTTCCGAATACCCTTCCCAAATCTCTCTCCCTAGTTTTCATGAACAAATTTAATTGGTTCCGCCGGGGATTCTTGATGCCCGGCGGAATTCTTTACACCTTCTCGGCAGTGCGGTTGCGGATCAGGGATGTATAACCTTCCTCCTTCACTGCATTAATGGCATTTCGGTAATTGCCAATCCCGGCCATGTAGAACATTACTGCATTCTTCTTTCCGGGGATATTTGCGCCGAAGATCCAGCTTTCAGCTTTGGGGAAGAGTGTCATGTCGGCGATTTCACGACAGGTGCGAACCCAAGCATCGCGCGCTTCCACGGTTGGCTCCACATTTCGAACCCCCTCTTCTTCCACCGTGCAAATCGTGTCAGCGATCCATTCGACTTGCGTCTCAATGCTGGGGGGCAGGTTGGTGAAGGGGCCATTAGGGCCAAGGATCATGAAGAAGTTCGGGAAGTCGACCTCCATCATGCCGAGGTAACCGAGCGGGCCTTCCTTCCAAGTGTCGCGCATGGTCACGCCTCCGCGTCCGCGGAGGTCCATTTTGACGTAATTGCCGTCGACCGCATCGAAGCCAGTGGCAAAGATTACGATGTCAAGCTCATGCTCCTCGCCGCTTTCGAGACGTATGCCGTTCGGAGTGAACTCTGCGATCGGATCGGCCTTAACGTCGGCGAGGGTCACGTTGTCTCGGTTGTAGACCTCGTAATAGTTGTTTCCGCAAAGCGGGCGCTTGGCGTAAAGGTCCTTCGGCGTCAGTTTCTCTGCGACCTTGGGGTCCTTCACGATTTTCTTGATTTTGCCCTTGATGAAGTCAGCGGCCGCATCATTGGCCACTTGGCTGGTCGCAATATCGCAAAAGGTGCCAAACATGAAATAGAAACCACCGCCGCGCTGCCAGGCGGCTTCGAAGACCCGCTCCCGTTCTTCGGGGGAGGCGGTTTCGGCGGGCTTGACGCTTTCTTCGAAGCCGAAGGCCACAACAGAATTCTTCACTTGATTCCAGATACTATCGTAGTTTGCCTTTTGCTCTGCGATGGTAGCATCGTCTTGCGGGGTGTTCCCAATCGGCACGACATATTGTGCAGAGCGCTGAAAAACAGTCAGGTGTTTTGCAACTGGTGCCGTTGCTGTAATAACCTGCACACCGGTCGAGCCAGTGCCAATAATGCCCACGCGTTTGTTGCTCAAGTCCACGCCGTCGGGCCAGGCACCTGTGTGTAAGATACGGCCTTTGAAATCATCGATGCCCTTGAATTTTGGAACATTCGTTGCGGACAAGAGACCGAGGCCAGTGACAAGGTATTTGGCGGTAACTGTCTCACCACTATCAGTGATCACGTTCCAGAGACCGGTTTTTTCATTATAGTGCGCGCCGTCCACCTTGGTGTCGAACTTGTAGCTGCGTCGGAGATCGAGATGATCCGCCACCTCGTTCATGTATTCGAGGATCTCGGGCTGGGTCAGATACCGCGTTTTCCAGCGGCCTTTTTGAAGCAACTCTTTGTCAAAAGAATAGCGGTAGACATAGCTTTCCGTGTCCGACAGCGCACCGGGATATCGGTTCCACCACCAGGTGCCGCCAACGTCACTGGCGCTGTCATAGCCCCGGACGTTCAGTCCCTGCTCGTTGCGAAGTTTGTGGACGGCGTAAAGCCCGCCGAAGCCCGCGCCAATGACGACTGCGTCGTAATCCGCTCCGGATGTTTTAGTAATCTCAGTCTGAATGTTCATGTCACTCCTCCCAGAGTAAGACTGCTCCGCCCCGCAGTTTGCGGGTGAGATGGCAGATGAATGTGTCGTAGGGGTTTCTCTCGCACCGCACCGCACCGCACCGCAATGCAGTGCGAGTACAGGTGTCAGAGGGCCTGATACCATGCGGCGATGCGACCAAGTTCCTCGTTCGCCTCGGGCGCGCGTCCCGAAAGCGCGGGAAAGACATGCTGCATGCCTTCGACGATAGACAGGGTCACATTTACGCCCTGTGCCTTGGCCTTTTCGTGCAACCGCTCGGCATCGCTCCTAAGCGTCTCAGCCCCTCCGGCATTGATATAAAGCGGCGGGTAACCGGTGAAATCGTTCTCCAGAGGGTTGGCCAACGGATTTAGCTGATCAGTGCCTTCACCGAGGAACATTCCCGCCATCGCTTCGAGAATCGGTTTCCCGACTAGCGCATCGGTTTCCGCGTTGGTTTCCAGTGTTTCCCCGCGCATCGCCATGTCTAGCCAGGGCGAATATGCGATGACCGCTCCGGGCAGTGGCAGCCCAAGTTCGCGAAATTTCAGCACGCTGGCGATGGCAAGATTGCCGCCAGCACTGTCGCCAGCGGTCAGAATATTTCTTGCCTTGAAGCCCTTATCCAGCAATGCTGTGTACGCGGCTACCGCATCTTCGATCTGCGCCGGAAATGGGTGCTCGGGTGCGCGTCGATAGTGCAGGATCACCGACGTAACCCCAAGCACCTTAGCGAGGTGCCCTGCCATTTTCCGATGACTATCGGCTGAGCCGACGGCAAAGCCGCCACCATGAGTGTAAACAATTACACGCGAGGTATCGGCCCCGACAGGCAGTGCCCAGATAGCCTCGACTCCTCCGATATGATCGCTTTTGTAGCTAACGTTTTCCGGCTCTAGAGCAGGCTGCCCCCATTCATCGAACATGCTGCGCAAGTTCGCGATCGTCAGGTCTGGGTTCTCGACCATCTGATCGGTCCAATTCTGATAAAGCGCCCGCAGCGTATCCGCTTCTCTACTGATTTCCATATTTATCCTCCCAAGAGTAACATTTGGCAAAGCCACCACCTGACGTCGCCAATCTCGGAGGCGTCAAACGGTCTGAGGCGTACGCCAATGATCTCGGAGTAAGGGCGAAGAATGCACCGTGTATTGAACATACCTGCTTTGGAAATTGTATGATCTTGCTCAGCCTGTCGTGAGGCAGATATGCCTGCTACTAGGCTCTGTTGAACAAATTCCGTGCGGGATCCATCTTATGAACCCGGCTTGGTAGCCGGGGTGCATGAGCAGACTGCACCCCCGACCTACAACACCAGGAACTTGCGAGCCTACAATGAAGCGCTCAAGCGCCGGGGCGCTCTGGCAATCTGGTTCGACCCCGAAATGAGCTGGGAGGCCGCGCCGATAGGCAGTCGTGGCCGGCAGCAGACCTACAGCGATGCCTCCAGCCAGACCTGCCTTTCCATGAAGGTGTTATTCGGCATGGCGCTCCGGTAGACGACTGGGTTCGTCTAGAGCCTGCTGCAGCTGGTTGGTCTCGTCCGGACTGTGCCCGACTTCAGCACCCTGTCCCGGCGTCAGAAGACCCTGGCCGTGAACATCTCGAATCGCGGCTCCAAGGGGCCGCTGCACCTGCTGTCAGCACGCGTATCAAAGTCGCGGGCGAAGGCGAGTGGCACGCCCGCAAGCATGGTGGACCCAAACGGCGCGTCTGGACCGAGATCCATCTCGGGGTTGACGAGGAAACACTGGAGGTTCGCGCAGTGACGAGGTCACAGGGAGCCACATCGGCGATGCATGGGTTTTACCCGACCTCCTCAACCAGATCCCGGCGGACCAGTAGATCGGCAGTGTCATGGCTGACGGTGCCTACGACACACGGAAATGCCACGACGCAATTGCTGACCGTGGTGCCCACGCCGTTATCCCGCCACGCAAGAACGCAAAGCCATGGAAGACCATCACCGCCGGAGCCGTGGCGCGAAACGAGGCCCTGCGCGCGGCGAAGTGCCTGGCTCGCGCGCTCTGGCGACGATGGAGCGGATACCACCGCCGAAGCAGTGTCGAGACGAAAATGAACTGTGTCATGTCGCTGGGGCATCGCCTTATAGCGCGGGACTTTGACCGTCAGGTCGCGGCACTCCCAGTCCGCATCGCCGTCCTGAACGGATACACTGCACTCGGCATACCCGTTACGGAAGCTGTGGGATAAGTTTATCCGGGGAAAGGGCAACCACGGCCATCACCCCATTTGCAAAACAGACTCCCTCTACCACAGAAAGACAACTTATCTGCCGGTGATCGTGGGAAACATGCTGACATGTTCCTCCCCGGTCGCGAAAACTCTTTCTAAATAACGAGGCACCCTCCAGCCGCAAGGATCCTCTTTGACATGCGCGCTGAAGAGCGCGGTCAACCGATCCTTGCCGATATTTTTGGCGTGGTGCATCAGGCCTCCCCGCCAGCGGGGAAATCCGTAGCCGTGAATCATTACTAGGTCGATGTCTTGCGGTTTTTCTGCTACGCCTTCGTCAAGGATATCGCAGGCTTCCGCCACCATTGTGAGCAAGAGCCTTTCTACGATTTCGTCAGCTGAGAACTCGCGGCGAGTGAAGTTCATTTCTTCTGAGACACGGAGTATTTCGCTAGCGACCAGCTCCGAATGTGAGGGTTTGCCGTCTGGCCCATAGTCGTACCATCCGGCGCCCGATTTGCGTCCTAGGCGTTTGTGCTTTTCGACCAGCCGCTCGACCAAGGGCACGTGACCACAGCAGTTCCCTTCGGCAACTGCCTTGCGACGGATATTCGCGTAGGCGATGTCCAGCCCCGACATGTCCTGTGCAGCATATGGACCCATCGCCATACCGAATCCGCGCATAGCCGCGTCGATCTCGTCGACATTAGCCCCCTCCACCAGAAGGCGATTAGCGGCGCGACGGTAGCTCGACAAAATTCGGTTTCCGATGAAGCCATCGCAAACACCAGACAGTACCGGGATTTTACCAAGCCTGTGCGCCAGCACAAGTGCTGCACCTAATGTTCCGTCTGACGTTCGGTCGCTCCTGACGACTTCCAGAAGTTTCATAATATGCGCAGGACTGAAGAAATGCATCCCTACAAAGCGTGCCGGGTGTTTCAACCCATCAGAGAGCCGATTTACATCGAGATAGGATGTGTTTGTGGCAATGATGGTCTCGGGTGGCAGTGCGCCTTCGAGTTCGGTCAGGATCGCGGTCTTAACCGCAAAATCCTCGAAGGCCGCCTCGATTGCTAGATCGGTTGGTGGCAGAGCGTCATAGCCTGAGACCGTAACCAGCCGGTCTTCAACCGTCTTTGCCGCATCGACGGACAGAATACCGCGACTGATACCCTGATCAATCAGCTTTTGCAGGTTTTTACTGGCCCACTCGGCGGACGAGGCACTACGTTCGACGACAGTCACCGAGATCCCTGCGGTCGCCAGCGTGTACGCAATAGCTGCGCCCATATTGCCACCACCGACCACGATGGCGGTTTCAGCATCTCGGGAAGGTCGGGGGTAGGCGCGCCCCTTGTTGGTTGCGGTACGCTCGGTGAAGAAAACGTGCCTAAGGGCCCGCGCCTGATCCGAGGTACGAAGGTCCAAAAACGCAGAGCGCTCGCTGGCTAGTGCGTCGTGCAGCGGCGTCGTCGCACTGGTCGCGACTAGGTTCACCGCAACCTGCGGGGCATTCTGGCCAGGCATACGCCGCGCTACATGCGCTCGGGCGACTTCCGCTGCGACGTGGTTTGGCTTTGGTGAAGGAAGATTGTCGGGTGCCTGTGCCGCCTCAAGTACATCGTCATCGAGAGCTATGGCCGCGCCAAGCGGGTCATCGGCTAGCAGCTGGATCAGTCCCATTTTCAGTGCCTGCTCGGCGGAAACAGCCTTCCCGGTGACAATCATGTCAAGCGCAGCTTCAATACCGATAAGTCGCGGCAGTCTTTGGGTTCCCCCTGCGCCAGGCACGATCCCCAAGTTTACCTCTGGCAAGCCCAGTTTGGCAGAAGTTGAGGCGATGCGATAGCAGCAAGCCAGAGCAATCTCTAGTCCCCCACCAAGCGCAGCCCCGTTGATTGCTGCGATAGTAGGAATCGGGAGGTGTGCAAGTTGCATCAGCACATCATTTAGTTGTGGATCAACAGGCAACTTACCGAATTCCTTCGCATCCGCGCCCGCGACGAAGGTCGTTCCTGTGCCGGTGATAATCAGCCTGGTAGCCCCAGTTTCGAGGACTTTGAAGATACAGTGTTGTATTCCAGCCCGAACCTCCGCGTTGATTAGGTTAAGCGGCGAATTGTCTATGGTCAGAATTGCTGCGTCATTTGAGAAGCTTAATTCAACAGGCATGGGCATCCTCACAGCACTGGCGCGCGATTGCGCGAGATAAATTTGGTAATGAGATAGCCTTCGAAGGTTTCCGTCCCGCCTTCAGTCCCATAGCCGCTGTCTCTCACGCCTCCAAACGGAGTCTCGGGCAGAGCGAGGCCGAACTGGTTGATGCTTACCATACCTGCCTGCAAACCCGCAGCTGCTTTATCTGCACGCTCTAACGAATTGGTAAAGACATAGGACGCCAGCCCGAAGGGTAGCCCGTTGGCCCGCGACAGTCCGTCCTCTATGTCACGAAAAGACGAGACGACAGCAATCGGGCCGAAGGGTTCTTCGCGCATCAAGTCAATGTCGTCGTTGGGCGTATCGACGATTGTCGGGGCATAGAAGTTACCATGATTTCCAAGCCTTTTGCCTCCCGTCAACACCCGTGCGCCGTTTTCGCGGGCATCCTCGACGAGCTTTTCCATCGCATTCACGCGTCCGCGATGACACAATGGTCCCATCTGCGTGCCTTCGGCTAAACCAGCGCCCACCTTTACGCTCTCAAATGCTGAAACTAGTTCGGACAGAAATCGATCGTAGATGCCTTGTTGTACGTAAAACCGGGTTGGGGCGATGCACACCTGGCCTGCATTGCGCAGCTTGTTGACCGCCAAGGCGCGCGCCGCGGCCGTGGCATCGGTGTCGTCGAACACCAATACGGGCGCGTGACCGCCGAGCTCCATCG
Source organism: Thalassovita litoralis (assembly GCF_900182725.1). Lineage (GTDB taxonomy): Bacteria > Pseudomonadota > Alphaproteobacteria > Rhodobacterales > Rhodobacteraceae > Thalassobius > Thalassobius litoralis. The sequence continues at coordinate 35,730 of NZ_FXTO01000024.1, read as the reverse complement.
TCGCCCGCTTCATATGGCGGCCAGCCAATTCTGCCAGATGCTTGCCCACCTCGACCGAACCGGTGAAGGTGATTTTGCGCACCTCGGGGCGCGCAATTAGAGTTTCCGAAATGAAGGCCGCATTACCCCAGACAAGGTTCAGACAGCCTTCGGGCAATCCTGCATCCAGCAGATAGCGAGCAATTGCCATGCAACCCGCCGGAGCCTCTGCCGGGGCTTTTAAGATCATCGTGCAACCTGACGCAAGCGCCGCCGCGACCTTGCGTACCGCTTGGCTCAGCGGAAAATTCCAAGGCGTGATGGCAAGGCAGACGCCTATCGGTTCGCGCACGACAAGCTGCTGTACCCGCGGGCTGCGTGATGGAATGATGCGCCCATAAATGCGCCGACATTCCTCGGCGTGCCAGTCAACGTGGTCAGCCGAGGCGCGGACCTCAGCCAAAGCCTCAGCCAGCGGCTTGCCTTCATCGAGAGTGATCCAGCCAGCGATCAGTCTGTCATTTTGGCGCAGCAGGTCGGCAAACCGCCGCAAAATCGCACTTCGTTCCATGGGAGAGCTGTTTTTCCATCGGCGAAAAGCTGATTCGGCCGAGTGAACCGCATGGTCTAGATCTGCGGCGCTAGCCTGCGGAATCTGTCCGATAGTTTGCCCGTTTGCAGGGTTTATGACTGCACGATCCTCTGGCGTGGGAGAAGCGATCCAGTCTCGTCCGATGAGGTGCTGGATGGTCGGATAATTCATTTCTTTCATGGCATTATGCCCTCGCTTAGTTGTGTCATCCGCAGGATCCGGCACGAATGGGACTAGGTGGACGACCTTAATTTTCCGCATAGCGGGAAAGTTTACCGCAGTATTGACTCGGACGTTATCGATCGTTTAGGTGTGTTTCAAGACGCATAATTCTTTCCGAGGAGGGATATCGTGAGACCAAGGAAAGACCGCACCAAGGATGCCGAGAAACAGGATCGCGATTTTGTCACGGCGTTGGCGCGCGGCTTGGAGCTGTTGCGGGCCTTTCGGCGGGAAGGGGAGGCTCTGGGGAACGGTGAGTTGGCCGAGCGCACTGGCCTGAGCAGATCGACGGTCTCCCGGCTGGCCTATACACTGAACAAGCTGGAATACCTCAGCTACGACCCGGATACAGCACGTTATCGACTGGCCCCTCCAGTGCTTTCGTTGGGTTTCTCCTGCCTTGCAGGGATTCCGCTGCGGCAACTGGCGAAGCCCTTTATGCAGGAGCTGGCTGATTACACAGGCATGCCGGTGGCCATGGCCAGTCGTGACCGGCTATCGATGGTCTATCTGGAGCGGTGCAAGGGCACTAATGCCGTCACGCTGGCGATCGAGGTTGGTGCCCATATTAAACTGGCCACGACCGCGGTTGGTCGCGCCTGCATAGCGGCGCACGACCCGGATGAGCGGGCCAGAATTCTGGCCCTTGTGGAGGAACATGAAGGCGACAACTGGCCGAATGTGCAGCCCGGAATCGAAGCAGCTATCGCAGACTACCAACAGCACGGTTACTGCACGTCCTTCACGGAGTGGAAACGTGATGTGAACGCTGTAGCGGTGCCCTTCGTGCCGAAGGACGGCTCACCCATTATTGCCTTCAACTGCGGTGGCCCTTCGCAAACCCTTACGCGCGACTGGATCGAAAGCGACGTCGCGCACCGCCTTGTCGATCTTGTCCGCCGCGTTGCGGCGGTCGCACCCTGAACAATAGAGAGCATCATGGCCCTTGATAAAGATACCCTTTCCCAGTTTCTCGACGCGCTCGACCGCTTCGTGAAAGAGCGACTAATCCCTTACGAGGATCGCGTCGCCGACGAGGATGTGATTCCGCCGATGCTGGTCGATGAAATCCGCATGATGGGCCTTTTCGGCATGTCGATCCCGGAAGATTTCGGCGGGCTCGGCTTGTCGATGATAGAGGAAGTGCAAGCCGCTTTCGTTCTTGGCCAGGCTTCGCCTGCGTTCCGGTCGCTAGTTGGCACCAACAACGGGATCGGCTCTCAGGGAATCATCATCGATGGAACCGACGAGCAGAAGGCGCAGTATCTACCAGCTCTCGCGTCCGGAGATATGATCGCATCCTTCGCCCTAACCGAGCCAGATGCTGGGTCGGATGCTGGCAGTCTGCGCACTACGGCGCGGCGTGACGGTAACGATTTCCTTCTGAACGGCACGAAACGCTACATTACCAATGCACCGCGTGCCGATCTATTCACGGTTTTTGCCCGGACCAATCCAGAGGCGGAAGGTTCTGCCGGCGTAAGCGCCTTTCTCGTCGAGGCAGGGACGCCAGGCATAACGCTTGGCCAGCCTGACAGGAAGATGGGGCAGAAGGGCTCGCACACATGCGACGTCATCCTTGACAATGTCCGCGTGCCTGCCGCGAACATTATCGGCGGGCCGGACCGTCTGAACAAGGGCTTTAAGACAGCAATGAAAGTCCTTGACCGGGGCCGACTGCATATTTCTGCCGTCTGTGTGGGCGCCGCCGAACGGCTGATCCGTGACAGCCTATCCTATGCGATGGAACGCAAACAATTCGGTGAACCCATCGCTGAAAAGCAACTGATCCAAGCCATGCTGGCTGACAGTCGCGCCGAGGCCTTCGCAGCGCGTTGCATGATCGAAGAAACAGCACGCCGCAAGGACGCTGGTCAGAACGTGTCGACTGATGCTGCCTGCTGCAAGATGTTTGCCAGTGAGATGGTAGGTCGAGTGGCCGATCGCGCAGTGCAAATCCACGGCGGTGCAGGATACATGGCCGAATATGCGGTCGAGCGCTTCTATCGCGATGTGCGTCTCTTCCGCATCTACGAGGGGACAACCCAGATTCAGCAAATACTGATCGCGCGGAATATGATCCGCACTGCAGCAGCTTAACAGGAGCGAAGACAAACTATGGACTTCAATTTCCTTTCCACCCCGAGGATCGTCTGCGAGAGCGGTGGGCTTGGCCGGATCGGCAGCCTGATGCAAGATTTGTCTTGCACCCGTGCGCTGGTCGTGACGGACCCGGGCATATTGGCCTGTGGTTTTGCGGACGAGGCAGCCGCCTCACTTAGGGCTGCTGGCATCGAGGTTGAGATTTTTCATAAAGTCGAAGCGGACCCCCCGATCGCTGTCGTCGAGGCCGCGGTAGAGGTCGCGCGGGCCTTTGGTGCTGACGGAATCATCGGACTTGGCGGCGGCAGTTCACTGGACACTGCCAAGGTCATCGCAGCGGCGGTAGCCAACGATCAACCGATTACGGACATGATCGGGATTAATCAGGTCACCGATAAACGCTTGCCACTGATCCAGGTGCCAACCACGGCAGGGACCGGATCAGAGGTAACATGGGTGTCCGTGCTGACTTCGGAAAGCCACGAAAAAAAAGCGGTATATGCACCGCAGCTTCTGCCTGACGTTGCCTTGCTAGATGCAAAGCTAACATTGGGAATGCCTCGTCACATCACAGCGGCCACGGCGTTAGACGCAATGGTTCACGCCATTGAGGCAGTAACCAGTCGCACCAGAAAGAATCCCATTTCCGATGGAATGGCGGACAAAGCGCTGGTGCTTCTCGGTCAGAACTTACCAATCGTCATGGAAACGCCTTCGGACCTGTCAGCGCGAGAGGCCATGCTGTTGGGGGCGACACTGGCTGGGATGGCCTTCATTAATGCCAGCGTGGGGGCGATTCATGCCTTGTCATACCCACTTGGAACAGGTTTCAAGGTTCCTCACGGGCACGCAAACGCTCTGGTCGCAGGACCAGTGATGAGGTTCAACATGCCCGTTGCAGAAGCTGAATATGCTCGTCTATCGCGGTTACTACTGCCCTCGCGGCCTTTCAACTCTGATGCGGCTGCGGCCCATGGCCTGATCGACGAGATGGAACGGATGCTAGTCGAAAGCGGACTTGAGTCTCGACTTTCTGGTGTCGGAGTGACCGAGGCAGCCATTCCCGGAATGGCTAATGAGGTCGTGACCGGTATCACGCGATTGCTGGAGACCAACCCGCGCGACATGACAGCCGAAGATGTGTCGCGCCTCTATCAGGAGGCGCTTTGATGGCTGGCTCATTGGACGGGATCAAGGTGGTCGACCTCAGCCGCGTGCTGGGCGGGCCTTACTGCACCCAAATGCTTGCGGATCATGGCGCTGAGGTCATCAAGGTGGAGCCGCCTCTGGGCGACGAGACCCGCAGTTGGGGCCCGCCTTTCAATGATGAACTCAGCGCTTATTTCTCTGGCGCCAACCGCAACAAGCGGTCCATCGCTATCGATCTGCAGCAACCGGAAGGGCGCGACCTGATTTTGCGGTTTCTTCAGGATGCGGATGTTTTAGTTCACAATTTTAAGTCTGGTACTCTTGAAAAATGGGGGCTTGGTTATGCTGATGTTCTCAGGGCACGTTTTCCTAGACTGGTACTCTGCCATGTGACTGGATTTGGTTCCGATGGCCCACTTGGCGGTTTTCCCGGCTATGACGCCGTGGTACAAGCTATGACGGGCCTCATGAGCATCAACGGCAATCCCTCCGAAGGCCCGACACGCATGGGTACGCCCATCGTGGACATCGGCACCGGTCTGATCGCCTGTAACGCTATTCTCGCCGCACTTTTGGAACGGGGCCGGTCCGGATTGGGCCAAGCCATCGAAGTGCCGCTATATGATTGCGCGATCAGCATGATGCATCCCCAAGCGGCTAATTCCCTCATGTCCGGACAGATACCAATGGCGACCGGCAATGGGCATCCAAATATCGTACCATACGACATGTTCGAAACAAGTAATGGCAAACTCTATCTGGCTATCGGTAACAATGGTCAGTTCGCAAAACTCTGTGACGTGCTTGGCCTACCTGAGGTGCCCTGCGATCCACGATTTGCCGACAATGCCGCGCGTCTTGCGCATCGGTCAGAGATGACAGAGGTCTTGTCAGAGTGCCTGGTGCAACATGACGCCTTCAAACTTGAGCCGGTGCTTTTGAAAGCTGGGATTCCCGCCGGAGTCGTTCGGAATGTGAATGAAGCGTTGGAGCATCCACACACCCGACATCGCGGCATGGTGGTATCAGTTGGCACCTACCGCGGCACCGGCGTGCCAGCACGCTTGTCGCGTACCCCCGGAGCGGTTCGCGCGGCACCGCCTCGCTTCGGGCAGCATAGTAGGGAGTTGCTTAGCGAGGCTGGACTGACAGAAGCTGAAATCGATAGATTGACTCAAGCGAATATCGTTCGAGAAGAACCGCGGATGCGCGAGACGACCTAAGCCGAAATTTCAGCTCAAGCGGACGATCGTGAAAAAGTTCAGGGAGGCCAAGATGGAAAGACTGCTCATATCACCGGACCGGATACCCGAATGGATTCCCGGCACGACTACGTTGGACAGTTCCGGGTGCAACTGGAACGGCATTACCCTGAAGGGCTATCGTTATGAGCGACAAGACGCGGCAATTCCCCCCATGCGCGACTATATGATTGTTGCATATGATGGCGCGCCAACCACTATGCGCCGCACGAGTGGCGGCCCATGGCAAAGCGCGCGCGTAGAGAAAGGTAGGATTTCCTTGCTCACGCGTGCAGAGGAATCCACTTGGAGTTGGTCCGAGCCTATCACGGTTAGACACGTCTATCTCAGTCACAGTGAACTCGAAAACACGGCCCTTTCGGTCTTTGATCGTGACCCGAAGTCCATTGAGATCAATGATTGTCTGTCTGCGAAGGACCCCTGTATCCTGAACTGCATCCAATTGCTAGAGAATGAGCTAAAGAACGGTGGAATCGGCCAGAGATTGATCATCGACGCCCTGCGCATCCAGATCGCCGTTCACCTTCTGCGTCAGTACGCCAAGGTCTCTTTGACCAGCGACGCAAACTCGAACTTCAGCCCTGCTCAAAGGCAGAGAATCATCGATCTCGTTGAAAGCTGCTTAGGTGAAAACCTCAGTCTGGAAGACATGGCCGCATCTATCGGTTTCAGCCAGTTTCACTTTTCGCGTCAGTTCAAGGCGGAGTTTGGGTTGGCACCGTATGCATATGTTTTGCGCAAGCGAATATCGAAGGCCCAGGAGATGCTGAGAAAGGGTAATGCCCCCCTGAAAGTGGTCGCGCTTGACTGCGGTTTTGCAGATCAGAGTCATTTTAGTCGAACTTTTCGAAAAATGACAGGCGCGACCCCCGCCGAATTCCGGCGCATGGCATAATTACCGGAAAACTATTCCTTCCTATCGCTGTCACGCACCAGAGACAAAGAAATGTTGAGCCCGTAACGCTGCAATGAATGTACCAGAAACAGAATTTAAACCACGATTTGCCTTCGAACGCAGGATTTTCTTTGGCGACTGTGACCAGCTGGGAATCGCCTTTACTGGCCGGATCACGAATTTCGCGCTGGAAGCGATCGAGACTTTCTGGGACGATTTGCTTTCAGGCCGGGGCTGGCTTTTTCTACTCACGGAAAGAAACACGGCCATGCCTTTTGTCTCTATGGACCTACAATTCCATGCGCCGGTGAAAGCAGGCGCGAACCTAGCATGCGAGGTCTATGTGGTCCATGTCGGGGAAAGTTCAGTTGGTCTAAAAGTTGTCGGCCGTCAGCATGACTTGATTTGCTTCGAATGCGAAACGAAGTCAGTTTTCCGAGATGCTTCAACATTTGGAAAAGTCAAAATTGAAAGCTCAATTCGGCAGATTTTGCTCGCGGAAGTGGGTTCGGAAAATCAAACAGTGAGCTAGCAACCTTTGAGGTTGCCGCCTGTAATCAAAGAGGTTTTTCGCCCCGTTTGCGTGTGACCGAGTGCAAATTTCTATCTGGCCTTCAAGAATGGCATTTTGAAAAGCCGCGGCCAGAGACGAAGGTCAGCGGATGAGGTCTGAAGTGGTCCCAGGAAACCGGACAGTCAGCTAAGGTGTTTCCCGAACCTTTGAAGGGATACGAACATGGCAAAGCGCCGGAACTTTACAGATCAGTTTAAGGCCAAGGTGGCGTTGGAAGCGCTGCGTGGCGACAAGACCGTGCAGGAGATCGCGGCGAAGCATCAGTTGCACCCAAATCAGGTCAGCACATGGAAGCGGCAGGCCATCGAGGGCATGGCCGATGTGTTCTCGGGTGGCAAGCAGAGCGGCCCGACCGAGGCGGAAGTAAAGGAACTTCACGCCAAGATCGGGAGGCTGGCGGTCGAGAACGATTTTTTGTCGGAAGGGCTGAAGCGATGAGCCCTGGAAAGAAACGCGCGATGATCAACCGGGATCACCCCAAGCTGAGCATCAGCCAGCAGTGCAAGCTGGTGAGCCTGAGCCGGTCGGCGTTCTACTACACGCCCGCCGGGATCGACGCCGACACGCTGTCGATGATGAAAGAGATCGACCGGGTGTTCACCAAATACCCATTCTTCGGGTCGCGCCAGATCGCGGCCTATCTGCGCCGGGAAGGCATTGTTGTTGGCCGCCATCGCGTCAGGCGATTGATGGCGAAGATGGGTCTTGAAGCGGTCTACAAGCGCCCACGAACCAGCCAGCCGCATCCTCAGCACCCGGTCTTCCCGTATCTGCTGAGGAAGATGGTGATTGACCGACCGAACCAGGTCTGGTGCGCCGATATCACCTTTGTGCCAGTCAGAAATGGCTTCCTCTATCTGGTGGCAATCATGGACTGGGCGACGCGCAAGGTGCTGAGCTGGCGGTTGTCGAACACGATGCACGCCGACTTCTGCGTCGAAGCACTGAGCGAGGCCATCGCCAGGTACGGCCCGCCTGAGATCATGAACACAGATCAGGGATCGCAGTTCACCGGATCGGCCTGGATCACGACGCTGACCGAGGCGGGCGTGCGCATCTCGATGGACGGGCGCGGGCGTTACCTCGACAACATCTTCATCGAACGCCTCTGGCGATCCCTGAAGCAGGAGGCCATCTATCTCGAAGAAATCAATGAAGGCTTCCGGGCCCGTCGTGTCATCAAGGGCTGGATGGCATTCTATAACACCAGCCGACCCCATTCCGCGCTTGATCGGCAGACGCCGGACGACGCATATTGGGCAGGCTTGGAAGAGCGACACGCAGCATGAAACCTAAACCCGATACACCTTAGAAACGCTGCAAACCTGTCCGAAAAGATGGGACCACTTCACACGTCAACGCACAGTGAAAGCCAGAGAAAGGGAAGCCCGGGTGCCGGGCTTGAAAGGATAGAGAGAGGCTCATCCGGGTCCGGCGAGACAAGGACCCTGACCATGGCCAAGACCACGACCCGCCCGAATCCCACCACCTCAAAAAAGACCGAAGCCGTTGGATCGGCCGCGCCTGACGGCGGTGCCGACATCCGGATGATCCCGCTCGACAAGCTGGAGCCGAGCCCACTCAACGTCCGCAAGGTGGCCGCAAGCGCCAGCGACGATGCCGAGATTCTTGCGAGCATCCGCGAGACGGGAATCAAGCAGAACCTGGTGGTTCACGCACTTTCCGAGACACGTTTTGCCGTCGACGCAGGCGGTCGTCGCCTCAAGGCGCTGAAACAACTCGCCGAGGACGGTGTGATCCCCGCTGATCATCCAGTGCCCTGCCTTGTCGAGGACGAGCGCAACGCCATCCTTACCTCGGCCACAGAAAACCTCCAGCGCGCGGCGATGCATCCGGCAGACCAGTTCGAGGCCTTCGACAAGATGATCGGCGAGGGTCGCAGCGAAGACGAGATTGCGCTCAAATTCGGCGTCTCCGTCGACCTGGTGCGCCGTCGCCTCAAACTCGCCCGTGTCGCACCCGAAATCATCGAGCAGTTTCGTGCCGGTGATCTGACCCTCGAATGCGTGATGGCTTTCACGCTGACCGACGACCATGACCGCCAGCTCGCGGTCTGGAACGCCGTGAAGGGCGGCTATCACATCCATCCGCAGAGCATCAAACGTCAGCTGACCGGGGCCGCACATTCGGCGAACTCGGCAATTGGTCGATTTGTCGGCATCGAGGCGTATGAGACGGCGGGCGGGGTTCTGCTGCGGGATCTCTTCGACGACCGGGCAACCGCTCATATGGAAAACCCCGACCTCTTGGAGCGTCTCGCCATTGAGAAACTGCAGGCTGCGGCCAAACCCTTCGAAGGGATATGGAAATGGGTCGAAGTGCATCTTTCGGTGGATTATGGCGCGTTTCGCAGTTTCGGGCGGGTCTATCCGCAGGACATCGAACCGGATGCGGACATGCTGGCCGAGGAGGAACGTCTCATCGCGCGTGAGGAAGAATTGGCGGCGCAGAACGACGGGGAGGACTGGACCGACGCGGAGACCGAAGAATACTACGCCATCGAGCCGCGTTTGCGCGAAATTGAAGCCATGCAGCGCGAACGGCAACCCTATGCCGAGGCAGATCGCGCTATCGCCGGTGTAGTCCTGACCATCGGCCATGACGGGGTGTTGCGCGTCGAGAAAGGCCTGGTGCGGCCCGAGGACATTCCTGTTGCGCCCGAACCGGACGATACCACCGCAGATCCGGATGGCGCTCCCTCCCCTGCCCGCCCACAGGTGACGCCGCCGACCTCCTCCACGCCGGTGCCGAGCTCCGACCCGGCCGCGACGTTGCGCAAGGCGGACGGGATTTCGGCGAGCCTGGCCGACGATCTGCGCGCCACGCGTCAGCACATCCTGCGGGCGCATCTGGCGGCGGATTTCGAGGTGGCTTTCGATGCGATGCTCTACGCGCTCTGCGAGCAGGCTTTGGGGCGGTCCTACAACAACGAGGCGCTCGATATCTCCATCCGGCCCTTCCAGGCGCAAAACCGCGAGGTGCTGCATGCGGACACCGTCGCTCAGAAGATGCTTGAGGCGTTGGAGCAGGACCTCGCCACCGACTGGATGAAGCTGGAGAAACCCGATGACTTCCGGGCGATGTCGGCCCTGCCCATTGCGGACAAGCAGGCGCTTTTCGCCTGGGCGACGGGTCTCGCGGTCAAGCCGCAGCTCTCCTCTGACAATCGCCCCTCCCACATCATTGAGGAGATTGGTGCGCGGCTCGACGTCGATGTGGCGGCCTGCTGGCGCCCGAGTGCCCAGAACTACTGGGGTCGCGTCAACAAGGGGCATGCGGTGGCCACGGCGCGCAAGCTCATCGGCGATGATTACGCCGAGGATCGCAATCGCGAACGCAAGGGCGATCTCGCAGCCGCGATGGAGCGCGCTTTCGCGGAAACGGCCGGCGAGACGGAAGGTTTCGACGCGGCGACGGCAGCAAAGACAACGCGCTGGCTGCCAGACGGGATGGTGTTTGCCGGTGCGGCGGAGGCCGACGCCAAAATGATTGGCGATGCGCCCGAGGCGGAGGAAGGCGACGTGCCTGCCGCAGACGCTCTGGCCGAGGCGGAGAGCAATGAACCATCGTCCTTGCCCGCCTTCCTTAGCGGAGATGCGGCCTGACGAAGCGAACACCGACCTGATCACGACATGAGCTTTGGGCCGCCCTCACATCGAGGGCGGCTCTTTCCGGCTGACGGGTTGCCGACAGCCGATATCGGATCGGCTGGCCCGTCCCGGAGACATCCTATGACCACCAGACTCGACCTCGATCCTGTTCAGGAAGCCGCACGCATCGCCGCGCAGAATGACGCGTTTCGCAATTCCATCCTCGGCAATCCTTCCGTTGCCGATGCCCCGCAGGGACAGTTTGTGATGACATGTGGCGTCGCCGCGCTTGGACCCGACGCACAACTGGAACTCACACGCCGCGTTGCCGCGTTCGACGCCTTCAATGCCGACAGTGACCCGCAGGGATTGCACGAGATGGGGGTCATCGAATTCAATGGCACGAAGGTTTGGTTCAAGATCGACTTGTACGACGTCGATTATCAGTACGGCTCGCCTGAGCCTTCCGACCCGAAACAGACGCGTCGCGTGCTGACCTTGCTTCTCCCGTCGGAATACTGACGCCCTCCACCCCCAATCGCCGCCCCGGGCCGTCCTTGCATAAAGGGCGGTCCTTTCGGGCTGGCGGGTTTCAAGGGGCGCGATGATCGCGTCCGGCCTGCTGCAGGAGACCAGAGATGGCCAAGACACTCGATTACCAGATCACCCTCTATCCCGCGCATCGTGACGGCGCCTTCGTTGTTACCCAGTTCCATATGATGGCGACCTACCCCGAAAAGCGCGTCCAGGCCGCGGGCATGGACGATTTGATCGACAAGGTGACGCAGTTCGCAATGGAGCATGGTGAGAGTTGCAGTGCTTCGGTGCGTTGCCTCGCCCCGCGCAAACCGCCGGGGTTCAAGCGCGCGACCGAGAATCTGTATTTCAACCTGGTTGACCGGACGGCTGAAAACCGCGGCGACGCTGCGGCCTGAAGCCCCCCAAAGGAAACTCCGGGGCGGCCTCGCGTAACGGTCGCCCTCCCCTCTCCCAATTCCAAAGGACAAAAAGACATGACACAAGCGACTGATTTCTACGCACAGATGCTCGAATCCCAGAGACGCGCATCCGAAGAGCGGGGCGAGACTCGCGCTGCCCTTCTCTCCGAGCTGCGTGCCTTCGGCGTGACCAGCATCGAGGTGCAATATGAAGGCTACGGCGATTCCGGCAATGTCGAGGATGTCGTCGTGACACCCGACACGATCACGCTGACAGAAGAGTTGCGACGCCGGGTTGAAGATTTTGGTTGGGATTTCGCCTATGCGCTGAGCCCCGGATTCGAGAACAACGAGGGCGGTTATGGCGAGCTGACCTGGGCGCTCGAGACGGACAAGATCGATGTTAGCCACTCGAACCGCTATATCGAAACCAACACCACCGAACACGAGGGGCTCTGACATGGCACATCCCCTCCACCACGCCGAAAGCTCCGCCCGAAAATTCGGCGGTGTTCCAGATGACTATCAGTTCGTGCATGACTGGTTTGACTCATCCAAAGAGCACCTAGGTCTCTTTGTTCACAGAGCCCAAAAACATCATACAGTCGGGATCTATGATGCCGAACGTCACTTCGGCCGCAGCCTGACCAACAGCGCGGGCCGGGTCGTCCCGATCCGCTGGATCGGTGAGCAGCATGTGCGCGAGGACTGCCAGGGACGGATCCCGTCGCTGGCGGACTGGCTTGTCCGCATTCAGCCGGAACCGTGGATGGCCAATGGCCGGATCGACAACGATCCTACGCAGATTGTTGGCGATCCGCGTGCGGTCTGGATCGAGGCGGTCTCCAATCACCAGACCATTCTCGGTTTTGAGGACTGGCTGCTGAAGGTCTCTGTCGAGCACATCCAGCATCGCCAAAACCGCGCCGCTGCCTGATCCGCCGGCCAGAAAACTCACCAACCACCGGATCCCATCCACTTCGACCCGCCTGCGCCACAACCGGCTTGGCGGGTCGATTGCGTTTCAAGAAAGGATATCGACATGCAAGACCCTGTCTACGAGGAGGCCTACCAAGGCCACGTCATCAAGATCTATCACGACCCCGATTCTGAGAACCCAAGGGAGTGGTCCAACCTCGGAGCGCTGATCTGTTGGCACCGCCGATACCGGCTGGGGGACAGCCACCGGTTCGACTGCCCCGAGGCGTTCCTGCGCGATCTTGCGGGCGTCTCGGATCAGAGCGATCTTTCACTGGATCGCCTCCGCGAGCGCGCCGAGCGCAAGGCAATCATCTTGCCCGTGTACCTCTACGACCATTCCGGCCTCGCGATGAACACCATCGAGTTCCATTGTCCGTGGGATTCCGGCCAAGTTGGCTTTGTATACGTAACGCTCGAAACGGTTCGAAAGGAGTTCGGCGCGAAGCGCGTCACCAAGGCGATGCGCGAAAAGGCCAAGGACATTCTGCGCGCTGAGATCGTCACCTTCGATGCCTACCTCGGCGGACGGGTTTATGGCTATGTCGTCGAGCGTGACGGTGAAGAGATCGACGCCTGTTGGGGGTTCTTCGAGCACTATGATCTGGACTGCCTGTCCGAGGCGCGGGCGGTTGTAGATCCTCTGATTTTGCGAGAGGTACAAAGACCCGCCGCTGCGGAACAGGGCGCAAGCCCACCCCCGAGTTGAAACGCCCGCAATACTCATATATCTTATTCATGCGTATTACGGAGGTGAGCATGGCAAGCACAAGCGTCACACTTGGCCCCCATTGGGACGAATTCATCGCCCTGATGCTTAAAGAGGGGCGTTACGGGTCAACCAGCGAGTTGATCCGCGCCTCTCTGCGCCTGATGGAGGAGCAGGAAGGTCAGCGGGCGCGGCTTCGCGTTGCGCTGATGGAGGGCAAACAATCCGGTGACGCCGGTCCGCTTGACATGGATGAGATCAAGCGCGACGCGCGGAGCCGCTCTGGCGCTTCTGATGCGTGACATTCATCACTCTCAGGCGGCAAAATCCGACCTCGTCGATATCTGGGTCGAGACAGACCGACAGTGGGGCGAGGCGCAGGCGGACCGCTATCTCGATGATATCGATCGCGCCCTGAAGGGTCTCATCGCCAACCCGCAAATGGGGTCTGACTGTTCCGATCTCTTGCAGGGTGCGCGTAAACTGATCACGGGCCGGCACCTCGTGTTCTACGAGGTGGACCCGGACAGGATCTTCGTGATCCGAGTCTTGCATCAGTCCATGGACGTGCCGAGGCATCTGCGGTCGTCCTGATAACGGGCGAATTCGCACCGGGGCTTTGCCATGAAAGAGCGAGAGGCAGGGCAGGAGGGGTGACCCCTCCCGGGTGAGAGAGTGCGCGCGGGGCTTGGGGCCAACCCTAAACCCCGGAGATTGCCGATGAACGCTCACCCCCATTCCGTCCAACTTGCAACCGAGCCCGACGCCCCTGCCCTGCCAGAGGCTCCGGGCTTCGCCCAACACCTGATGCAGGTTGCGAAAGCCCTCGTCCCCCTGTTCGAGGCGGGCAGGTCCATCGACGCCGCCGCCCTTCGCACTGCGATGGAGCAAGCCTTCGGTGCCAGCGACACCAGCGGCTCCTGGATCTGGAAGGATGCTTACGAAGCCGCAGAGGTCGCCCAGATCCTGATGCTTTCGCGCTACGGTGCGCTGATGCAGCGCCAGGTATCCGCGCCGCGGGCATTTCTCACCATGATCGAGCGTCTCGCCGGTCTGGCCCCCTCCCACACGCGGCGCTCTGAAGACAGTGTCCGCCTGCAACAATTCTCGACCCCTCTGCCCCTCGCGGCCATCGTTGCGCAGGCGGCGGGCTTTCGGGACGACGACCTGGTGCTCGAGCCTTCGGCCGGTACCGGCCTGCTGGCGATTTTCGCAAAGATTGCAGGCGCTCGCCTGGCGCTGAATGAGCTTGCCGAGACCCGCCGCGCCCTGCTGGGACATCTGTTCCCCGGTGCAGTCGTCTCGGATCACGATGCCGCCTCGATCGATGACCGGCTGGATCGGTCGATCACGCCCTCGGTCATCGTGATGAACCCACCGTTTTCTGCGGCCAACCATGTCGACGGCCGGTTCCGGCAGGCCACCAGCCAACATGTCCTGTCCGCCCTAGCGCGTCTCGCGCCGGGTGGGCGGCTTGTCGTCATCACCGGCGAGAGCTTCCGCCCCTCGACGAAATCCTTTCAGTCGACGTTTCAGCGGATCGCACAAAGCGCCGATGTGGTATTTTCCGCCGCTATCGACGGCAAGGTCTTTGCGCGGCATGGCACCACGATCGACACACGGCTGACGGTGATCGACAAGCGTGCGACTGGCGCTGATGAGATCGCATCGGTCGAAAGCGAGGCCGTCTACCATCCGATCTGCGCGACCACCGCCGACCTTCTCAACGCAGTGCTCACCCACTGCCCGCAGCGCCACAGCCCCTCGCCCTGCCCCACCAGTACGGCCCTGTCGGCTCCGACCGCTTCGACCCGCACCAACCTGCAGGCCCTGCGCAATGCCGCGCGCAAGGAAACCCGTGCCCTCGCCGAAGAACGCGCAAGGCACCCGTTTGACGATATCACGACGGCCCCGATCGACTACCTGCCGAAGGCTTGGAGCCAACCCGACGGCACGCTGCAGGACACGGTCTACGAGGCCTATGACCTTCAGGCGATCAGGATCGATGGCGCGGCGGAGCACCCGACAGCACTTGTCCAATCCGCAGCCATGGCGTCTGTCCCGCCGCCCGTGCCGACCTATCGCCCAGTCTTGCCGAAGTCCCTTGTCGCTGACGGCCTCCTCTCCGCTCCGCAGCTCGAAAGCGTGATCTACGCGGGCAACGCGCATGAGACGCATCTCAAGGGCTGGTTCAAGCGCGGCGAGATCGAAGGCCAGTTGATGGCGGCGGCCGAGGGCGACGAAGGCGCGTTTCGCCTGCGCAAGGGCTGGTTTCTGGGTGATGGCACGGGATGCGGTAAAGGGCGACAGGTTGCCGGTATCATCCTCGATAATTGGCTCAAAGGGCGCCGACGGGCCGTTTGGGTCTCGAAGAGCGACAAGCTCATCGAAGATGCGCGTCGCGACTGGATAGCGCTCGGGGGACGCGAAAGCGATATCGTGCCGCTCTCGAAGTTCCGCCAGGGCAGCGACATCCGCCTGCCCGAGGGCATCCTCTTCGTCACCTACGCCACGCTGCGCTCGGCTGAACGTGAGGGCAAAGCCTCCCGCCTCGATCAGGTCACGTCCTGGCTCAGCGATGGGTTCGACGGGGTCATTGCTTTTGATGAAAGCCATGCCATGGCGAATGCTGCCGGAGAAAAGTCCGACCGCGGCGACAAGAAGGCGTCCCAGCAGGGCCTCGCTGGCCTCGCGCTGCAGAACGCCGCGCCCGATGCACGGGTTCTCTATGTCTCGGCGACCGGTGCCACAGTCGTCGGCAATCTTGCCTATGCTTCGCGCCTCGGTCTCTGGGGCACCGGCGATTTCCCCTTCGTGACGCGGGCCGAGTTCGTCGCCGCGATGGAGGCCGGGGGCATTGCGGCCATGGAGATGATCTCGCGCGACCTGAAGGCGCTTGGGCTCTATCTGGCGCGGTCCCTCTCCTATGCCGGGGTCGAATACGAGATGCTGGTCCATGAGCTGAGCCCCGCTCAAGTCGCCATATACGACAGCTACGCCGATGCCTACCAGATCATCCACAACAACCTTGAGGCAGCGCTTCAGGCCTCGGGTATTTCTTCTGAGACCGGCACGCTGAACGCCCAAGCGAAATCCGCCGCGCGTTCGGCCTTCGAGAGCAACAAGCAGCGCTTCTTCAACCATCTCATCACCGCCATGAAATGTCCCTCGCTGATCCGCGCCATCGAGGCGGACCTTGCAGCAGGGCACTCGGCCGTGATTCAGGTGGTCTCGACCAGCGAAGCGGTGATGGAACGCCGTCTCGAGGAGATTCCGGCCTCGGACTGGGACGATCTGCAGGTCGATTTCACGCCGAGGGAGAACATCATGGACTACCTGATGCACAGCTTCCCGACGCAGCTTTTTGAGCCTTACACCGACGAGAATGGCGATCTGCGCTCGCGCCCCGCCCTCGATTGCGATGGCAACCCGATCATCTGCCGCGAGGCGGAGCGGCGGCGGGATGATCTTGTCGAGCATCTTGGGGCCCTCGCCCCGGTGCAGGGCGCGCTCGACCAGATCCTCTGGCATTTCGGAGGCGATGCAGTGGCTGAGGTCACGGGGCGCAAGCGGCGCATCGTCAAGACGCGTGAGGGGCGGCTCAAGGTCGAGAACCGCCCCGCCTCCTCCAACCTCGGCGAAACCCAGGCCTTCATGGACGATGCAAAACGCATCCTGATCTTCTCCGATGCGGGTGGCACCGGGCGCAGCTACCACGCCGATCTCGGGGCCAAGAACCAGCGCCTTCGGGTGCATTACCTCCTGGAGCCCGGGTGGAAGGCCGACAATGCGATTCAGGGTCTCGGGAGGACCAACCGCACGAACCAGGCGCAGCCGCCACTCTTTCGCCCCGTCGCCACAGACGTGAAGGGCGAGAAGCGCTTTCTCTCCACCATCGCCCGCCGCCTCGACACGCTGGGTGCCATCACCAAGGGACAGCGCGAGACCGGCGGTCAGAACATGTTCCGTGCCGAGGACAACCTTGAGAGCCCCTACGCACGCGCTGCGCTGCGCCAGTTCTTCTACAAGCTGCGTGCGGGTAAGATCGAGGCCTGCTCCTAT
Source organism: Thalassovita litoralis (assembly GCF_900182725.1). Taxonomy (GTDB): domain Bacteria; phylum Pseudomonadota; class Alphaproteobacteria; order Rhodobacterales; family Rhodobacteraceae; genus Thalassobius; species Thalassobius litoralis. The sequence continues at coordinate 18,656 of NZ_FXTO01000024.1, read as the reverse complement.
GCGAAATTCCAGGAGATGACCGGGCTGACGCTCGATGACGCGGACGGCACGATGAAGGAAACCCTGCCGCCGATCCAGCAGTTCCTGAACCGCTGCCTTGCTCTGAGGATTGACGTGCAAGACGCAATTTTCGAGGCCTTCGGCGGGTTCCTCTCGGCGATCATCGAAGACGCGCGGCAGGCGGGCACGCTGGATGTCGGCCTCGAGACCCTGCGCGCGGAGAAGTTCGAGATCGTCGATCGCAAGGTCATCTTCGAGCATGAGGCGACGGGGGCGACGGCCACTGCGCTGACCGTGGAGCGCACAGACCGCAACGATCCTCTCGCCCTGCCCCGGGTCAAATCGATCTGCGCAAACACAGAGGGCGCGACGCTCTGCTGGAACACGACCTCCAAACGCGCGGCGCTGATGGTGAAGGCGCCCGCCTTCATGGACGAAGACGGTGTGCCGATCCTGCGGGTGAAACTGCTGCGGCCCATGGGAACCGAGATCCTCGCGGCCAGCGAATTTTCGACCTCGCATTGGGAGGAGATTGATGACTCGATGTTCGAACATCTCTGGCAGACCGAAGTCGCCGCCGTGCCGGAGTTCACCACCTCGAAGATCACGCTGATCTGCGGGCTGCTCCTGCCGATCTGGGATCGGCTGCCCGCTGACAACATGCGCATCTATCGCCTGCAGACCGAGGATGGGGAACGCGCCATCGGCCGTCTGGTCAGCCAGGATCAGCTTCTCAATGTCTTTGCACGCCTTGGTCTCGATTGCCAGATCGAGATGACGCCGCGGGAAGTGCTCGCCGCCGTGATGGAAGCCAGGACGACGCTGAACCTCCTCGGCGGCTATCAGCTGCGCCGGTCGCTGGTCATGGGGCAGCCGAGGCTTGAGCTGATAGGTGCTTCAGGCGCGGCCCTGCCCGGACTGAAGGCAATGGGCTGTTTCACGGAAGTGATCCAGTGGAAGACGCGGGTGTTCATTCCGGTCGACGGCATCGAGGTGCTGACACGGGTCCTTGCCGAGCATCCAGTTGGCGCCGGCACATCGGAGGCCGCCGCATGAGCGCGCGCCACAGTATCGCGGACCTCTCGGCCGATCTGGCAGACCATGCCGAGAGTTTCTGCCGCCAGTATTTCCCCGAGGGGCGCAAGCTGGGTAATTATTGGCAGGTCGGCGACACGTCCGGTGCAAAGGGCCAGAGCCTCGCCATCCGTCTGCAGGCGCAGGTTGGTCGTAAAGCCGGGTCCTGGCAAGATTTCGCGACGGGTGAATATGGCGACCTGATCGACCTGCTGCATGAACGGCTTGGGTCTGTCACGCTCAAGGAGACCCTGAGGGAGGCTCGATCCTTCCTCGGCGAAGCCCCCTGCCCTGCCGTACCTCGAGACACCCAAAGGGCTGAGCGCCCGGATGCAGCCTCCAGCAAACGCATCGCGCGGGCGCGCAAACTTTTCGCTGCTGGCAAGCCGGTGTTTGGCACCTTGGCCGCCACCTATCTGCAGGGGCGCGGGATCACACGGCTCGGCCCGGCCCTGCGCTATCACGCGCGTGTCTTCCTGCGGCAGGGCGAGGACGACCCCGATCTGCTGGAACGGGCCCCTGCCCTACTGGCAAAGATCACCGACAATCGCGGCCAGATCACCGGATGCGCAAGGGTTTTTCTCGACCCGTCCACCGGCGGTTTGGCCGAGATCGAGAGCCCGAAGCGGATCCTCGGACAGCTGCACGGCCATGCCATCCGCTTCTGGTCCGGCAAGGCGCGCAGCGATCTCATCGTCGGTGAAGGTCTCGAGAACACCCTCTCGGTCGGCACGGCTCTCCCCGAGTTCGATCTCGCCTCCTGTCTCACTGCCACCCATCTCGGCCTCTTCATCCCGCCGCCGAGGATCAAGCGTATCTGGATCGCGCGGGACAATGACGAAGCTGGACGCGACGCATCAATAAGATTGCTTAACCAACTGGAATCGCTTGGAATTACCTGTGGTGATCTCGTACCAAACATGGGCGATTTCAACGACGATCTGCGGGCATTTGGCAAAGATGCGCTGCGCCGTTCTCTGCTAAAGGCCATGAAAGCACAAGGTCTGGAGATCGAGGACGGGTGACCGCCTGCCTACCCATTGATGTCCGACAGGGCAAAGGTTCCGCCGGTTCGATCTGATCCCGTTTGGACAAGGGGAGCGATGGACCAGCGGGTCGGGGCTGAGTGCCCCTCGCCCGGGCAGCAATGCGCCCGCTACCCGGAAAATTCCCCTCCCCTTTCAGGGCATTCCTCGCGGGACCAATTTTCCGGTCCGGGTCACATTCTCCGCTTCGCTCCGATCCTGACGGATGCGGCCCGGTCGCCGCCGGTCCTGACATCGCCCCATCCAAATCGGGTCAGATCAAACAGAGGAACCAGACAATGCCCCATCAGACAGACATCCAAGAGGAGACCGGCGTGACCTCCGCCATCCTCGACCACCTCGCACTTCACGTCGCAACGCCCGGGCCCGGCGAGACCGATCATCGCCCCCTGCCCCAGCCCGACGAGGTCGAACTCGCCATGGCGACGCTCTTTGACACCACCATCGGCCTCCTCACCGGAAGCCAGTTGGAAGACAATCTCGAAGAGATGCTCTGGTCCCTGACCTCGATCTTCCATCGCCGGCTCACCCATATCCAGAAGCTCCTCGATGACAACGAATTCGAGGTCCGGGAAAGTCTGGCCATCCAGGACGGCTCCGAGGTCGCCTCGGTCGAACTCGAGCGCCTCCAGATGATCGGGCTGAAGCTCTGGGACCATCGCGACGCTTTCGAGCAGATGCGCGATCTGGCCGTGGACCACTTCTCGGCCGCCACCGGTTCACCCTGGCTGCCCCGCACCGGATCCAAGGTCTCGCATCGCGGTCTCACCTCCGCCGTGGTGGACAGCCGGGCCTATCTCTCGGCCAAGCGGCGCAAGGAGACCGAGGTTCACTGCCCCGAAGGCACGCGGATCGCCTTCTCGGGCGGGGACTATCACGCCTACGACCTGATCTGGTCCGTCCTCGATGCCACCCATGCGAAATACCCCGACATGGTGCTCTTGCACGGTGGCACGCCCAAAGGCGCCGAGATGATCGCGGCCCGCTGGGCAGATACCCGAGGTGTCACCCAGGTGGTCTTCAGGCCCGACTGGAAGAGCCATGGCAAGGCTGCCCCCTTCAAGCGCAACGACAAGATGCTCGAGACCATGCCCCAGGGTCTGATCGCCACGCCCGGTTCGGGCATCACCGAGAATATCGTCGACAAGGCCCGCAAACTCGGCATCCGCATCAAGAGGATCGGGGCTTAGGCCCCGGTTCACGCACCGCGCAGGAGATCCCGCACGACCACAGCCTCGGAGTAATGGAACGCTACCCTTGTGGTGGACTTGGTGCACGACGCAATATCTAGAAAGTGCTTGCACGAATCTGGCTGGTCGGGCAATAGTCTCGAAAAATAACGCGCGGTCACATAAAAAACGCGCCCACGGATCGGGGCAGACATGAGCGAAGCAGAACAGGATCTTGATATCGCCATCGGGCACTACGCGGAACTTCTCGCGTCGAACCTGCATGCTCAGCGCGCTGCGCACTTCCCACCAGATGCAAAGAAGGTGATGCGCACTTTGACCAGCGGCGAAGCTGCTGAGCTCCTTGGCGTCGACCATACCTATCTTCGGAAGCTTCATCGAGAAGGAAAGATCGTTGACGTCGAGACGACGGCGGGAAGTCATCGCCGCTATACGCTCGACGATATCTGGGAAATCCGGCAGACGCTTGAAGGAAATGCAAAAAAGTCTGGAACTTACGTGCCTGGGCGTCGCGACGGTGACGAGCTTCAAGTCATATCAGTGGTGAACTTCAAGGGCGGCTCCGGCAAAACGACGACGTCTGCTCACCTCGCTCAGCGCTTGGCGCTAAAGGGGTACAGGGTTCTTGCGATCGATCTCGACCCCCAAGCATCTCTTTCGGCTCTTCATGGAATCCAGCCAGAACTCGACCTTATGGAGGGCGGAACCCTCTATGATGCCGTTCGCTACGACGATCCGGTTCCGATCGCCGAAGTGATCCGCAAGACTTACATCCGCGGCCTTGATCTTATCCCGGGCAACCTTGAACTCATGGAGTTCGAGCACGAGACGCCTGCTGCTATCCAGCGAGGCGGAGCGAAGGCGTTCTTCGCGAGAGTTCATGACGCACTCGATAGTGTTGAAGCAAACTACGACGTTGTTGTGATCGACTGCCCGCCGCAGCTTGGTTTCTTGACGATGTCAGCACTTTCTGCGTCCTCGGGTGTCCTCGTGACGGTTCACCCGCAGATGCTTGACCTCATGTCGATGTCTCAATTCCTGCGAATGACTGCGGATCTCCTGGGAGTGATCAGGGATGCAGGCGCAAATCTGCGCTTCGATTGGCTGCGCTTCTTGCCAACGCGATACAAAGTCGGCGACGCGCCACAAACCGAAGTCATCGCCTTCATTCGCGGGCTGTTTGGGAGGTCGGTCCTGACCAATCACATGGTTGAATCGACCGCAATATCTGATGCCGGCTTGACCAAGCAAACGCTCTACGAAGCTGACAAAAAGGACTTCACGCGTCAGACGTTTGATCGTGCGATCGAATCCATGAACGCAGTGAACGATGAGATCGCTGAAATCATCCAGAACACATGGGGTCGGAATGGCAAGAAAGCCTAAACTTGGCCTGCCGCTGCAGACCCTTCGCAACGCTCCTGACGCTCTTGAAGGGCGCCGACTGCGTGGCGGTGTATTTGAGATCGATCCGGCGCAGATCCTTACCGAAGGACGGTTGGATGACAGGCTTCAGATTGAAGTTGAGGGCCTGAAGAACTCTATTTCCAAGAACGGTCAGCGTGTGCCCGTCTTGGTGCGCCCACTGGAAGGCGATCGCTACAACCTGATCTATGGCCGCAGACGCTTGGAAGCATGTCGCGAACTCGGTATCAAAGTTCGAGCCATCGTCACAGAGGTTGAGGGTGATCAAGCGCTTCGAGATCAGCTTCTCGAGAACCAAGAGCGTCGTGATCTGAGCTTTATTGAGCGTGCGCTCGTTGCGACGGCACTTCTGGACGGTGATCATTTGGAAGGGGCTGAGCGCACCAATCGAGGTGTCGCCGAAGTCCTTAACCTCCACGAAGCCGGGGTTTCACAACTCTTGAGTGTCGTTCGGACGGTCGGCGAGGAACTCATCCAGGCAATTGGTGCGGCTCCCGGGATTGGTCGCCCGAGATGGGAAGAGCTCAAAAAGGCTTTGGGTGCCTACGACGGTGATCGAGACCAACTGCAAGCCGTAGCTCATGCAGCCAAGTCCGAAAGTTCCGGCTCGGTCGATGAGGTTTCTGAGCGTGCGTTTCTCGCAGTTCTGGCAGCCGCGAAGAGCGCAGAGAAGAAAGCAAGCCCGTCTAGAAAAGGCGTGCCTGCTTTGGCGATCCCCGGTGTCGGAGCTGCGACGGTCAAGACCAGCCGCCAAGGCAAGCAGCTTAAACTCGATCTGACTACGGATGAACCTGATTTTATCAGCTGGTTGGAGGGCAATGCCCCAAAGCTGATTACCGAGCTTCATGAGCGCTGGAAGCGTTCAGAAGACTGAGGAAGAGCAACCAACAAGAAGGAGGCACGATACAGGCAAAAAGAAAAAGGCCCCGAGAAGCTAGCTTCACGAGACCTTTGTAAGGTTTCGCACCGGGATCAGCCCGCTACAAAATCTCAGTTTTCGCACTTCTGAATGTAGCGTTCTGGCCCCTACCCCGCAAGCGCAAAGCGATTCGCGGGCCCTAGAATTTTTGTCTTCGTGAACATTTTCATGGAGTACACACCAATTTCGCCGTTTATGCGGCCGATTTCGCACGCTCATTTGCGCGTCATCGAGCGACCCGAGGCATCTGTTCCGGCCAGACCCGTTAACAAGTGGGAACTCCTGCGCGAGCTCTCCAAGGCGCAAGCGGCCTTTGGGGTCTCGGAACGTGATCTGACTGTTTTGCAGGGGCTCCTCAGCTTCTTTCCGGACGATGCGCTTGGCGGGAACGCCGAGATGGTCGTCTTCCCCTCGAACAAGGCGATCTGCGAGCGCCTGAATGGCATGCCGTGCTCAACGATGCGTCGTCACCTCGCGCGTCTCGTCGAGGCTGGCTTGCTCCAGCGGCGCGATAGCCCCAATGGGAAGCGCTACGTCCGCAAGCACGGCGAAGACCGCGTCGCCTTTGGCTTCGATCTTTCCCCGCTCTACTGCCAGTCCGAGGAGATAGCACGGGCCGCAGAGGCCGTACGTGAGGCTGAGGAGCGCGTCAGGCGCCTGAGAGAGGTCGTAAGCCTCATGCGACGCGATCTCGCGGCCCTCGCCGAGTTCGGAGACGAGATGCAGCCAGGCCTAGGCTTCTGGGATCAGCTTCGCGACAAGGCTGCCCTCACAGCCCGCGCGCTTCGCCGCAAGCTTTCAATTGAGGACCTCGCGGCCTATCGAGCCGATCTTGAAGCTCTCCTTGACCAGGCACGCAACATCATTGATGGCCCTGAAACAGAAGAAATGAACACCAATGATGCCCAATCTGAGCGTCACCATCATAATTCAAATAAAGAATCTATAGATTTTGAGCCGGCTTTAGAAAAAAGCGGGGCGGCGGCGGGTGTGCCAGATGTGGATACGAATGAGCCGGTGGCTGACGTTGATGAACAGGACACAAGACATCTGCCAAAGATCCCGCTTCACCTAGTGATAGCGGCATGTCCCTCGCTGAAGACCTTCTACCAAGGTGAGATCCGGCATTGGCATCAGCTTTTCGATGCGGCGGGCCATGTGCGGCCAGCCATGGGGATCAGTGCGTCTGCATGGGAAGAAGCACAGCGGTTCATGGGTCCGGAGCAAGCGTCGATCGTCGTTGCTGCGATGCTGGAACGCTTCGCCGACATAAGATCGCCTGGTGGATACTTGCGAGCTCTGACTGCCAAAGCTGCGGCCGGCGAGTTCTCCTGTGGGCCGATGGTCATGGCATTGATTGGGCGACGATCTGCAGCTTAACAGCTGTTAAGGTTGAGAGACTGCGTACTTTTCCGCCACCTCGGGACTGTCGACTTAACAGCTGTTAAAGTCCTGCCTCGCGAGCGTCAGAATATGAGAGGGAAAGGGTTGTTGGTTTGAGGGTGACGGGAAGTGAGATCGGAAGAGTGGCTTCCGGCGCCCGTCGTGGAGGAGATCTGATGGCGAAACCTGCCCAGAAAGTCACCCAGTCCCCGTTCCGGGACATTCCCTTCGACAAGCTCGTGCTGAGCCAGTCCAACGTCCGGCGCATCAAGGCCGGCATCTCGGTCGAGGAACTGGCCGAAGACATCGCCCGCCGCGGGTTGCTGCAAAGCCTGTGCGTCCGGCCCGTTCTGGCGGATGATGGGTCCGAGACAGGCAAGTTCAAAATACCCGCTGGCGGTAGGCGCTTCCAGGCCCTGTCACTCTTGGTGAAGCAGAAGCGCCTGGCCAAGACGACGCCCATTCCCTGCTTCGTGCGGGATGCGAAGTCCACGATCCTCGCCGAAGACGACTCGCTCGCCGAGAACATGAAGCGCGCTGTCCTGCATCCACTCGATCAGTTCCGCGCCTTCGTGGCGCTGCAGGAGAAGGGTCAGGGCGACGAAGAGATCGCAACCGCCTTCTTCGTCAGGCCGCAGGTGATCAAACAGCGCTTGAAACTCGCCGTCGTGGCCCCTGCCCTGCTCGAGCTTTATGCCGAGGATGAAATGACGCTGGAGCAGCTGATGGCCTTGACGGTTAACCCGGATCATGAGCGCCAGGTTCAGGTCTGGGAGGCGATCCGCTCGTCCTGGAACAAGGAGCCCTATCAGATCCGGCGGATGCTGACGGAAACCTCGGTGCGGGCATCCGATCGTCGTGCTGTCTTTGTCGGCATCGATGCCTATGAGTCTGCTGGCGGCACCATGTTGCACGACCTCTTCCAGGGCGATGACGGCGGCTGGCTGGAAGACCCCGCCCTGTTCGATCGTCTGGTCAGCGAGAAGCTTCAGGCTGAAGCCGAAGCCATTGCGACCGAAGGTTGGAAATGGATCGAGGTCTCGCTCGACCTGCCCTATGGCTACAGCCACGGTTTGCGGCGGCTGAGCGGAGACCCGGCACCGATGACGGATGACGAAGGCGCGGCCCATGCCAAGCTTCTTGCCGAATACCGGGCGCTCGAAGAGGAATACGAGGGCCAGGATGAATTCCCCGAGGAAGTCGACGCGCGACTTGGCGAGTTGGAAATTGCGATGGAGAAGCTCGAGACTCGGCCGTTGATCTTCGACGATGAAGAGATCGCGCGGGCAGGGGCTTTTGTGACGCTTTATCGCATGGCGAGCTTGTCGTTAATCGCGGCTTTGTCCGGCCCGAGGATGAGCCTCGGGAATACGCTGATGTCTTCAGCTGTGAACCGACAGCAGGGCGCTGAGCTTTCAACGGGGAGTTACGCGGATGGTATCGGCCACGGTACGGAAATCACTTCTGCTGGTCAAGCGCTTGGCGCGAACGCACGCGACGACGAGGACGATGGTGCGTTGAAGCCCTTGCCTGAGCCCGTTCCCGACACCGAGCAGGCTGAAGATGCAGATCTTCTTGACTTCATCAGCTCAGACCGGCCAAGGATTAATGACAGGATGACAGTTCGCAAGATTACAATCCAGCGGCTTTCGTCAGGTTCACGCGGAAGCGGTCGCGGCGGCGTTGGTAGCGGCGGGTCATCTGTGCCGAAGCGTGGCCAAGGTGCTTCTGCACATACCGCTCGTCCACCTCGGCCGAACTGGCGAGACCTGCGCGCAGAGAATGGCCAGAGAACAGTGCCAGGCGTTCCTTTTCGGGCAGTTCGGATCGGATGCCGGCGTCCAGGACCGTTCGCTTGATCAGCCGCGCGACATGCTTGTCGTTCAGCCTTGTCTCCAGGGCCTTCTTTCCACCCCGAGTGGTGCCGACAAAGACCGGCCCGAAGTCGATCCTGGCGAAGTGCAACCACTGCTCGAGCGCATGCACAGGGCAGCTGGAGTTAGACGATCCCAGACCGATCTCGACCTCGCGCCAGCCGGTCTTGGCGTTGAGCGTCAGCACGGCGCCGTCGTCGAGGATCTCGATCCAGCCGCCTGAATCGGGCGTGTCGTCCTTTCCGACATCCAGGCTGACGATCTCGGAGCGGCGGAGCCCGCCGGCGTACCCGAGGAGCAGGATGGCGCGGTCCCTGAGCCCGCGCAGGTCGTAGGGCAGGGTGGCGACCATCGCGAGGATGTCCTCGGCCAGGATCGCTTCCTTCTGCACCGGCGGACGGGCGTGTTTGCGTTTGATCCCGGCCAGCACTGTTGCGATGTGGCGGTTCTTACGATCGAGGACAAAGCCGCGTTGCGCATAGTTCCAGGCAAGGCCGGAGAGGCGACGTTCGATGGTACTGACCGATAGGGCAGGGGAGGGGCCCGCTCCGGACGCCAGGTCTGCGAGATAAAGCCCGATCATTTCAGGCGACGGGGGCAGAGGCTCCGCGCCCTTCATCCGACACCACCGCGCGAAATGCGCCCAATCCTTGGCATAGGCTTTCAGCGTATTGTCAGAAGCTGCGGCGCGCGCATAATCTCGGGCGGCGTCGACCAGGCGATCAAGGCTGCCGGATCCCGCGACGTGGGCGGGTAGGGAGATGTCGTCGCTTTTTTCTTGATCGCTGTCGCCGTTCTGAGCGATACAAAACGCACCAGAGTTTGATGATGTCGACTTCTCGTCCTCTGAGGGCATTTTCCAGTGAATCCGGTGGTGAAATTAAACTGCGTCCTAGCATATCTCTTGATGTCCGATAATGCAAACTTATTGGACGTAATTGCGCGCGACATAGCGGGGCGGTTTGCGCATCATATTGTGGACGAAAGCGCCGCGAGAGACTAGTGTTGTGGCATGACATATCAGCCCGCCACCATCTCTGACGACCTGAACACCCTACCGCAGCTGCCGGGCTGGGTCACCTCCAGGCGTGCCGAAACCCTTGAAACTGTGGCCTTTCGGTCGGGGGCGGCGCTGACGGTGCTCGATCAGCTGATCAGTGATCCCAGGCATGGTGTGCCCGTGAAACTGCTCGCCAACCGGCTGGCACTGAGTGCGGCGACGGTCACCTCGAAACTGGAAGGGCGGCTGGCGAGGGAGGCGGACATCCGCGATGCCTATCACCTAGCACCGCCAGGCGAGGCGCGGGGCCCGGATGGCGATCTGCTGGCCTTCTGGCGCGAGGCCGTGCGGCTTAGCACGCTTAAACGCGCCAGATATGTTCAACCGCATACGCATTAACTCCTTACTCACACCATACTGCGCTGCCGCCATTTCAATCGAAAGGCGTTGTCTCGCAATCGCGTGGGCGGAGGGACCTGGAACCAACAGGGTTGGTCCCAGCCAATGCGCCTCCTCTTCATCTCGGGCATTGAACATGCGTACACCAGTTTCATCACTCAAAGGCAGCGGGACGTGATGAAGGAGTCCGTGTGCCAGTTCGTGAGCAAGATCCGCCGTTTGACGTGGCTTCTCGTGGCCATCGTTCAAGATCACAAGCCGTGCAGTACCCTTGTGAATGGTGACTGCAGAAAATCCCTTTGCGCCTGTGCATTGCCGAAGGCGTGCGACGTCGAGTGGGTGCTCTTTCTGGAATGACGAAAGATCAACAACGATGTGCTCAAGGTGTTTTGCGAGGCTCCATGGGCACAGTTTTCCGGTTTCAGGGATGCCGAGTTCGCGTCGAACATCCTGAGCGTACCATTCCGCATCGGTCTTGAAGCCCCGCCTTAGTGCCATCAGTGCGTCCTCAGGCCCTCATATGCGGATTGAATGATGCGCTCGAGAGCGTCTGCCTGTTCTTTTCCTAAGTTTGGGTCTGCGCGGAACAACATCAGTGCTTTGGTCAACGACGAGGGCTCGCCATTCTGACTGCTGTCGTGCGCGCGCATGAAATCGTCGGCGCTCAGTTTCGCCCATGAGCACAGAGATGCTAGGCTGTCTACATCCGGTCTCTTCCCTTGCGAGATCCGCGTGAGCGATGAAGCGCTCACCCCCGACTGTTCTGCAACCTTTCTCCAGGTGAGCTTCCGTTCCTCCCGTACCGCGTCCAACGCGGCGTAGAAGCCGTTCCCGTCGAATTGCACACTAGGCATGGTGTTCGACTCTTGCAATTTTCATTTTGGCCCCGTATGTGTTGTTTCAGGATTTCATTATAGCAACGCTGTTGCGAATCCGTAAAGCACAGACACTGCGGCAAATGGGGCGGTTCAATATGAGGAAGAGCATCGAGGACGACCTGAAGGCCATCGGCTTGGGCCTCGACGCTGGCATCCTGCCGACCGTGTTCAATCGGGGGGTCATTCGGCCCGACAGCTCCTCGGTTGTCTTGAAACCTTCGGGCCAGGAGATAGCTGATGCACGGCACCAATCGACACGATCCGCAACCCGACCGTGGGAACGGACCGCCGGAGGGCAAGGGACGACCGGACAATCCCGGGCGCCCGATTCCGGAGCACCGTTCGTCCAGCCAGGACTACGGTCTCGCTATGCGGAAGGCATAGGGGAATGCCGGGACGCGTACCCGGGTCTGCTCGCGTTTCCTCAAGAAAGGCAGATGTGGCTCTTCGCTGAGAGCGATCTGATCGAAGGCCTAGGTAGAAGAGCCGCATTTGCCATTCAACTTCCCTATACCACCAGAAGGCCGGTTCAAGCCTGGGGCTTTTGGACCACTGCTGTCAGTAAAACATGGATCGGGCCGAGGCATACGAATTTTCCCGATGGCTCGATTTGCGCATTCGAGCCGCGAGACAAGACATGGCTTCCCGGCGGTTCGGTGACCGGACTGCTCGACCTATATAGCCTCTGGGCCGTGCGGCATCTCTACCTCGAGAAATACGGAAAATGGCCCGGCCGGCAATCTGTGCCGATTGCAGCTGAGAGACTGCTCGAACTCGGCGACGATGAGTTTTGCGGATGTGAACATCCATTCGGGAAATACGCCCAGTGCTGTCGGTCATCTGACCAGAAGAACACCTCCGGTTCTGAGCTACTGGATTTTGCAATGAAGACCCGCAGGCCTCCAGCGGAGGTTCTTCGGTTTGTTTGGAACCCAACCAGCCCTCCGCCTCGGAGGGACCCAATAACACGCCAGACTTGAGAAGGAGAATTCAGATGGCAGGCAAAGGCAACGGCGGGAGCTATCGCGGCGCGAAATCGGGGCGGTACGTGACAAAGGCTTATGGGAAGTCACATCCGCGCACGACGGTAAAAGAAGCGCCTGGCAAGAGTGGTTCTACCGGTGGCAGCTATCGGAGCGCAATTTCCGGGCGCTTCGTGACGGCAAAGCATGGCAAGGCGAACCCGGGTACGACCGTTCGAGAAAAGTGAGTTTGCCTCTCGCCCAGAGAACGTGTTAGTCAGGCTTTGTTTTAGCGTACGGAAATTCGCCGTACACTTGACATGTACGACGATATGCCGTACATAGCTGCGTGTGAGTGGCATCTTGCCGCTTGACGTCGTTTCGGATCAAGGAGGCAACCATGTTGGCGTTTGAGGATAGCACTGTCGCTGTCGACGAGCCCAAGAGCGCTCGGCTGGAAGCGCGTACACAGCCTTCGGTGAAGGATGCGATCAGTCGCGCAGCAACCTTGAGCGGTGTTGAGGTAAGCTCCTTTGTTGTGAGCGCTGCATACAAGGCCGCGCAGACGACGATTGAAGCTCATAAGTTGACGGCGTTGGAGAGCGAGGCGGATCGTGCTGCGTTCTTTGGCGCGCTCGAAAATCCTCCGAAGCCGAATAATCGGCTGAAGCAGGCTTTTGCATTGCGCGAGACGCTGATCGCGAATGCCGACTGACGCCGCCGTAGACGCCAAGTTCACAATCGAGCCGTTCGATGCCAAGAGCCAGGATCGAACGGCTTTTTCCTGTGGTGTCCCCCAGATCGACAATTACCTGAAGTTGACGGCCAAGAAGGGGTCCAAGGCTGATGTCGTCCGGATCTGGGTCGTGCTAGACGATGACCGTAGAACCCTTGGGTTCTACGGGATCAACATGCATGCGGTTGTTGCGGAAGACATGCCTGATGAGCTGGCCAGGAAGGCGCCAAGGCATGGCATGCTGCCAGCTGCATTCATTTCCATGATCGGCGTCGATCAAACGATGCAGGTAAAGGGCTTGGGCAGCGCATTGCTTGCCGATGCGCTCAACCGGATTGGGCGCGTCTCAGACGAAATTGGAACCTGTGCCGTCCTTCTCGATGTGTTCGACTGCGGAAACCCCGAAATCGTGGCGCGCCGAAAAGCATACTACGAGGCGTTCGGTTTTACCCCGTTGCCAGATCAGCCGTTGCGCCTGTTCATGCCGATCCAGACAGTGCGGGCGCTGTCCGGTTGATCGCTCATTGGGCGCCGAAAGTCATGTGCATGACGCGAATGCAAAAAATCTGAACTCAAAGGAAAGTGACTAAGACATTCTGACCCTATGGTTTGCGACAGTGAACAGTCTAGCATGTTCTGAATTTGTTCCGCATAATAAACTAACAAAACCAAAACAACACGATTCGAGCAGATGGACAGCAAGGTTCTATCATCAATTAGACATGCAGAGGTTGGACGCCTGCAAACACTGCTCGCCGAGCACCGCCAGCCGGTTCTGTTGCTAGGAGCAGGGGCTTCCGTTACATCCGGTGTGCCAGCGGCCGGTGAAACAGTGAACCGCGCAGCGAAGTGGGCATACTGTAAGTCGCATGGTCGGTCTCCGATGGACCCAGGCGTCGTTGATTCTGATTGGATACCTTGGCTTGAACAGCAGTCTTGGTTCAAACGGGGGGTTGGTCTCCCCGACCAATACCCTGTTGCGATCGACAACCTTTTGGGAATTGGACAGGATCGAAGAGAGTTCTTCGAGCAACTTATCAGCCGTGGTGTGAAGCCCGGACAGGGGTATCGGGCGCTAGCACGGATTTTAGACAACGGTTGGGTTGCAACGGTTCTAACGACAAACTTTGATCATTGCATTGATCGAGCGGCCGTTCTTGAAGCAGTGCCGCCCTTCTTGGTCAAGATCCGCACTGCGTCGGATTGGGTCCAGTTCAAAACGTCGCCAGCAAACCCGCAGTTAATCCACATCCATGGATCGGTTGAGCACTACTCCGACAAGAATTTGGCCGAAGATGTATTGAAGTTGGACCAAGAGACCGTCGAGCATATCAAGCCTCTTTTGCGTGATCACCCATTGATTGTAGTTGGGTATCGCGGAATGGAGCCATCGGTCATGAAAGACCTTCTTGAAAACCAAATTGACTATGCAAATGGGTTCAAAAACGGGGTCTTCTGGTGCGATATGAAGCGCAGCATAGGCGAATCCCTCTCGCCTCTGGTACAATCTTTTGCGGACAAGATTGGTTCAAACTTCAATCGGGTTCCAATTGATGGCTTCGATCAACTATTGAAGACGGACCTGCTGGAGCAACTCGTTGCTCGGCAGACTCCCTTGAAACAACTTGGGCCGGTCAGCGCCCCGAGTTCTCTTCCTTTGGACATGCGCCCTTTTCAATCCGGGCGGTTCGAAGATCTGGATGAACAGGTTCTTTTCCAGCGGTTGAAGCAGTACGCCGACAAGCACTACGAACCTTATCCTGAGCGCTTTAACTCTGATTGGGTCAAAGAACGCGCGGTTGTTAAGAAGCTCCTGCATCAAACTGAAGGTGATCCGGAAAGTTCGGCGCCTACAGGATAGACGTCCCAGACAGCAACACCGGCGCCGATGCCGTTCCACTTCACCCGGACATGGCATGATGGTGCCAAGGTAAATCCGTTCAGGCAGTTTGCCGCGAGCTCTGCTGAAGGCAAAGGTATAGGCTCGCAAAGAACATGTTCCCGCTGGTGAAGCCTTTGACGGTCAATGCTACCTTCGGCCCAGCCTGCTTAGGCGGGCCAACTGTGCCAGCATTCGCGCGCCTGAGCTGCCCGAACCAGTGTCAGGGTTCGTCGGAACGGTTTGGCTAGTCGGCATTGGCCGAGTTCCAGATCTGGCGCAGTGAGGCCCCTGCTGCACGGTCCGAACGGCGCAACACGCTGCGGATGCGCACGTCATTGTCGAGCTGGTTGTAGACCTCGCGGTCCGTCACGTAGCGGAAGACCTCCGCCTCGATAATGGCGCGGTTCTCGGTGACGGTGGTGGCCCCGACGGTGGCTTCGGGGAGGGCGAAGCCGGTGGCGGGATCGTAAGGCACAACAACTGGGGGCGGATCGACATCGAGGATGGCCACGGCGGCCGCGCTGAGGCAGCCCAGGATGCCAAAGCCGAGGCCGATGAGTCCCAGGCGCTGCCAGAGCCGTTCCCGTCTCAGTGCGCCGTAGACCAGTTCCTCCTCGATGATGGCGGTTTCTTCGTCCAACAATCAGTCCTCAATCCGCGCTCAGTTCCGGAAGCGTGAACTCCATGAAGCGTTGTTCTTCGGCGATGGTGGCGGCATCGATCACGCCGCCGGTGCCATCTCCTACGGTCTGGATCGCTTCGAGCTGCCACATGGCGACGAGCGCGATGGCGAGCTCTGCCGTCACCCGCGTGTTGAGATCGACGCTCTCCTTGAGCTCATCCATGTCGTCGATGAGCCCGACGAGCCGGTCGACACGTTCGAGCGACTGCCCGGCATCCTCATAGCTGTTCTGGGCCGCGGCCGAGACCAGCGCGCCGGTCGTGGCCTGTGTCGCCACGCGCACGGCCCCGGGATTGCCGCTGCGGGCCATTTCCGAGAGCGTGTCCTCGTCGAAGCCGAGATCGGCCAGCACCCGGTCCATCTGGGTTTCGATCTCGACGGCGCCGGATCCGGTGAGCCCGGAAAAATCCCCCGTCTTGATGGCTTGAATCGTGGCGATGATGTCGCCGAACTCCTGGTCCAGGAGACCGTTTAGTTCGTCTTCCATCTGTGTCCGGATGATCTCGGGCAACTCTGCGAGACGCGTTAACGCCTCATACGTTCGTTGTAGCTCGGCGAGCTGCTCCGTGAGCGTGGCAAGCTGTTCGCGGAGCTGCACGAGTTGCTCGTTTTGCAGGATCTCGTCCTCGATCATCTGCCGGAGCTGCTGGATGTTTTGGGCGATGTTCTGGGTGTCCACGACCGGCACGCCCTGGGCCAGGGCGGGGGCACTGGTCACGAAAGGCGAGCAAAGCGCCAAGACGCTGGCCAGGGTCAACGCGCGAAATGGTGCTGAAATGAACATTCTGCGGGCCATCAATCCAGATCCTCCAATGTGAACTCCATGAATTCGTTCTCGACCATGCGGGCCGCGGCCTGGGCCAATTGGGCCGCACTGAGCGGTTGGGTCCGTGCGGCTTTCAGGCGAATGCGCGCGGCCATCAGCCGGACCAGTTCGGCGCGGGCATAGGTGTTGAGCGCCATGCTCTCCTGGATGTCCTGGGTCGCGCCGATCATGGTGACGATGTCCTGGACGCGCAGGGCGGCCTGCCGGATGGCGGCGGGGGAATTGCTGCCGTAGAAGGCGGCGCCGAACCCGCTGAACGAGAGATTGGCGTTGGTGAGAAGCGCGGGGTCGATCGTGCCGAGCGCTTCGATGCCGCCGATCCGCGCGAGGTAGAGATTGTAGCGTTCGGGGATGACCCTGATGTAGTGCTGGGTCTCCTTGAAGGGCGGTACACCGCCATATTCGAACACACGGCCAGGCCCGGCGTTATAGGCCGCGAGCGCGTTGACGACGTTGCCGTCGAAGGTGGTGAGCTGGGCCGCGAGGTAGCGCGCGCCGCCCTCGACCTGCAGGTAGGGGCTGTCATAATATTCCGGGTTGATCCCGAGATCGCTTGCGGTGCCCGGCATGATTTGGGTGAGGCCGAAAGCGCCCACGGGCGAGCGTGCGCCGATGGAGAAGCGGCTCTCCTGCCAGATGAGCGCCTGCAGGAGGGCGCGCCATTGCACGACGGAAAGACCGGCCCGCCCGACCCCGGGCCGCCCGTGGGTCTCCTGGGCGACCCGGATGATCAGCTGCTCGATGTTTTCTGCCGCATCCCCGAACATACCCGCGCCGCCGGGGTTGGGATCGACATCGCCGGAGCCGTAGACCGCCGCTGCGGATCGGTCCGGATCGCCGCCGCCGCCCTCGAAGTCTGCGACCATACCCGGCAGCCCCTGGCCGCCGAAGCTCGTCTGCGCGTCGAGGATGGCGCGCAGCGTGGCGAGCTGTTCCCGTTCGATCTCGGTCAGCAACTCTTCGACGGTGAGTTTCTCACGCTGGACGGCGAGGTCAGCGTCCCGGTCGCCCGTCTCGACGATATCGCGGGCCGTCAGCCCGGAATCGTTGGTGGGAACGCCCTGGCCGAGCGCGGCTGCCGGCAGGAGAGCCGCAAGGAGGATATGTGCGACCCTAGGCCTCAACGCTGTCGTCCGGGTTTCCGATGGGTGTGAAAATGCAATCCGGCTCGGCGCGGTCGAGCGAGGCGCGGAAAGCGAAACAGTTGGCCTTGGGTTCGCGATATTCGGCGCAGGAAGAGAGAACGCCGAGCGCGGCGAGGAGGATAAGGGGTCGGATCATGAGAGCCTCCAGAAATCAGGACGGTCGCGGTAGTCGGGGCCGACGAGGGCCTCGCCCTTTTCCATGCCGCCGAGGATGGTGAGGAGGGGGCCGAGGGCGGAGAGGTCGGCATCGACCACCACCGAGCCACCGTCGTCACGGATGAGCGCGAGGCGGCTGTCGCTGCCGGTGTTCAGGAGCACGTCGAGTTCCTTCTCGAAGAGGTTCAGCATCGCGTAATCCGAGGCGTGCGCCCGGATGTTGGGGAGCAGGATCTGGGTTGGCACCGCCTCGACGATGGTCTTGCCGGTCCGCGTGCGTTCGAGCTGGCTCGCATATTGCGTCATCATCACCGCGACCGTGTTCTGTTTCCGGGCGGTCACCAGCCAGTTCGAGAGCCGTTCGGCAAAGTATGGGTTGTCGAGCGCCTTCCATGCCTCGTCGATCACGATGATGGTGGGACGCCGGTCCTCGATCTCTCGCTCAATCCGGCGGAAAAGATAGGAGAGCACCGCCATGCGCTCCTTCTCGCTTTCGCTGTCGAGAATGCCGGTCAGGTCGAACCCCACGACGTCGCCATCAAGCGAGAAAGTGTCCTCCAGGCTTTGGCCGAAAATCCAGCCGTATCGCCCATCCTCGGTCCATTCGAGAAGCCGCTGGTGAAGATCGCCATTGTCGTCGGTCGAGACAAAGAGCGAGGCGAAGTCCTTCCAGTTCCGCAAGGCCGGGTTGGTGGCTGTGGAGTTCTGGCGGACCACCTCCTTGATGCGGTTCGTTTGCGCCGGGGTCAGGGGCTTGTCGGAGCGGTAGAGCAAGGAGGCGAGCCAATCCGAAAGCCAGGCCGTGCCGCGCTCATCGATCTCGGTCCAGAGCGGGTTGAGGCCGGTCGCCTGTCCCGCCTTGATCGAGGCGTAGCGCCCGCCATTGGCGCGGACGGCCATTTCCATCCCGAGCCGGTAGTCGAAAACGAAGATGCGCGCGCCGACCCGCCGGGCTTGCGTCATGAGGAAGGCCGAGAGGACGGATGTCACTGTACCCTCATTAATCAGAATTGCCTTTAAAATTATCGTTTGTTTTCAGCGGCACGATGTACCCTTAATTTTCATATTGTACCGTTAAT
>NZ_FXTO01000023.1 GCF_900182725.1 Thalassovita litoralis | reverse complement strand
GGCGGCGGGTCGCCACCCGATATGACCGCTGCCCCGAAGTCTTCCTCTCGGCCATCGCTCTCGCCGCAACAGTCATGTTTTGGTTATGAGTCCTGAGCCTAAAGCGTCACGCCTTTAACTGGGCCATCCTGATACACACGGGGTACTCTCGATATTGGAGGGTAGAGTGATCGCTCTACTTTTTTCTTGCACGAGGTAGAGTGATCGCTCTACCACTTGGCAATGACCAATACCAAACTCAGAATCGCCACCGAACTTGACCGCACCTTTGCCGAGGCCGGCTTTGCCGATCAGGGCGTCGAAGCCCTGCGCGCCGAGGCCGATGTCTCGCTGCGCACGCTTTACAAACATTTCCCCAGCCGCGAGGCGATGATCGTAGGGGCGCTGGAACACCGCGACGCCGCGTATTTCGAGTGGCTGGCAGGCGGGCCGAAAGAAGGGGTCGAGTATATTCTGCACCCCCTTGTGCGGCTGTGCGACTGGCTGGCCGAGGTGGCGAATACCGGCTGTCTGTTCCTGAACGCCTGGGCCGAATACCCCGAAAGCAAAGCGATTGCCGCCATCGTCACCGACCACAAAGCGCGGCTTGCTGATGAGTTCCGCCAGCGGCTTGCGCGGGTCGTGCCTGATCGTGACACCGCCGATCTGGCCGAAACGCTGTTTCTCTTGCACGAGGGCGTGACGCAGGCCGCCCGGCTGCAAGGCCGCGAGCGCGCGACCGAGGCCGCCATGCGCGCCGCCCGTGCTGCCCTTGCCGCCGAAGGCATTACCTGAATTCCACCGCAACCATCCAACAGGGCCGATCATGAAGATCACGGAAATTCATCTCTACTCCCACCAGCTTCCGGTCAAAAACGGCCCTTACAAAATGGCCAATGCCGAGGTCTGGTCGCTTGACACCACGCTTGTGCGCATCGTCACCGATACCGGCCTTGTGGGCTGGGGCGAGACCTGCCCGGTTGGCCCGACCTATCAGCCCCAACATGCGCTTGGTGCGCGCGCGGCGCTGATCGAGATGGCGCAAGGGCTGATCGGTGCGAACCCGCTGCACCCGCTTTTGCTGCGCCGTCGCATGGATGGCTTGCTGAACGGCCACCGCTACGCCAAGGCCGCCATCGACATTGCCGCCTATGACCTCTTGGGCAAGGCAACGGGGCTGCGCGTGGCCGATCTTTTGGGCGGCGCGGTCACCGAGCGCGTGCCCTCTTATTACGCCAGCGGCGTGGGCGCCCCCGACGAAATTGCCCGCATTGCCGCCGAGAAGATGGCCGAGGGCTACCCGCGTATGCAAGTCAAAATCGGTGGTCGCCCGGTGGAGGTAGACATCGAAGTGCTGCGCAAGGTCTGGGAGGTGATCCGGGACAGCGGTATGCGTTTGGCGGCCGATGGCAACCGTGGCCTGCCCACCCGCGACGCGCTGCGCCTGTCGCGCGAATGCCCGGATATTCCTTTCATCATGGAGCAGCCCTGCAACACGCTTGAGGAAATCGCCGCGATCCGGTCGCAGGTGCATCACGGCATCTACATGGACGAAAACGGCGAAGATCTGGCCACGGTCATTCGCGCCGTGGGGCAGGGGCTGGTTGATGGCTTTGGCATGAAGGTCACGCGCATTGGCGGATTGCACGCCATGGCCACCTTCCGCGATATTTGCGAGGCGCGCACCCTGCCGCATACCTGCGACGATGCCTGGGGGGGCGACATCATCAACGCCGCCTGCACCCATATCGGTGCCACCGTCTCACCGCGTCTGATGGAGGGCGTCTGGCTCGCCGCGCCTTACGTCGAGGGCAATTACGACAGCAAGAATGGCATCCGCATCGAGGGTGGCCATATCAAACTGCCCGAGGGGCCGGGTCTGGGCGTGGTGCCCGACGAAGGCATCTTCGGCGCGCCCATCGCATCGTTTGGCTGAGGAGACCAACATGAGATTTACAGGAAAAACCGCCCTCGTCACCGGGGCAGCGGGCGGGATTGGTGCGGCCGTTGTGCGGGCGCTCAGGGCCGAAGGCGCGCGCGTGGCGGTGGCGGATCGCGATACATCAGCCATTGAGGCCGAGGCGCATCTGGATGGCAATTTGCTTGATGCGGCCTATGCCGATGGCCTGCCCGCAGCGGCGGCCAAGGCCTTGGGGCGGCTTGATATTGTGGCGAACAACGCGGGCGTTATCACGCGGTTTATTGCATGACCAAGGCGGCGATTGCCTCGCTCACGCAATGCATGGGGATGGATCACGCGCATCAGGGCGTGCGGATCAACGCCGTTGCGCCGAACGAGGTGAACACGCCGATGCTGCGCACGGGCTTTGCCAAACGCGGGTTTGACCCCGATACCGCCGTGGCGGAACTGGGCAAAACCGTGCCTTTGGGGCGCATCGCCGAGCCTGAGGATATTACCGATGTGATCCTGTTCCTCGCCTCGGATGCGGCGCGCTACATGTGCGGTGCGGTGGTTGAGGTGAATGGCGGGAAGCCGGTCAAATGAGCCGCTACGGGGGAAAGGTTGCGCTCGTTACCGGCGGGCGCAGCGGCATCGGGCAGGCGATTGCCACCCGTCTGGCCGCCGAGGGCGCGCGGGTCTTCACCGCGCAACGGGGTGGTGATGCGGCGTTTGAGGGCATCGCGGCGGATTTCACCGATGACCTCGCCCCCGCGCAGGTGGTGGCCGAGGTCATCGCCAAGGCCGGACGGCTGGATTTGTTGGTGAACAACGCGGGCCTGATGCAAGAGGCGCTGGCCGAGGACATGAGCCTTGCCGATTGGGAGCGCACGATGCGGGTGAACCTGACGGCGCCCTTCCTGCTGATCAAGGCCGCTCTCCCGCATCTGCGTGCCACGCAAGGCGCAATCGTCAACATCGGCTCGATCGAGGGGCTGGGGGCGAACCCGCAGCACGCCGCCTATTGCGCCTCCAAGGCCGGACTGCACGGGCTGACGCGGGCGATTGCGGTCGATCACGGTGCCGAGGGTATCCGCTGCAACGCGGTCGCGCCCGGCTGGATTGACACGGAGTTGAACGAAGCGTTCATCGAAAACATGCCCGACCCAAGCGCGTTCCGGCAAAACATCGGCCGTATCCACCCCGTTGGCCGCACCGGAAAACCAGCCGAAGTCGCCGCGCTAGTGGCATGGCTTGGATCGGACGACGCGGGCTTCGTCACCGGACAGGTCTGGACTGTGGACGGCGGGCGCATGGCAAAGCTTAGCCTGCCGTAAAGCGTGATCCGGCTCACCCGAACCAGCGACAGGGTGGGCCAAGTCGTTTCCTGCAACAGAATTTCGCATTCCTACACGTCAAGGGGCCACCAGACAGGCAAATTCCCCCAGACTCAGGAGGAATCGAGATGTCTGATACCAACACACGCGCCCGGTCGCGCAGCGGTGGCCGCAGCGCCCGCCGTACATTGCGCAGCACCCGCGACATCACCATGCTGCCGGGGCTGACCCGCGCCATCCCCTATTGCGAGGTGATGGACGGCTCGCAGGTTGAAAAGATCGACGCCGCGTCGATGGATATTCTGGAAAACGTAGGCGTGCAGTTCCGCGACCCAATCGCGATAGAAGACTGGAAACGCGCCGGGGCCAAGGTTGTTGGCGAAATGGTCTATCTGGATCGCGGTCTGGTACGCGATCTGATTTCCACGATCCCGTCGGATTTCACCTATCACGCCCGCAACCCCGCCAATAACCTGCGTCTGGGTGGGCCGCATTCGGTCTTCGTGCCGATGACCGGCGCGCCGTTTCTGCGCGATCTGGATGACGTGCGGCGCAATCCCACACTGGACGATCTGGCGATGTTCCACAAGCTGTCGCACATGTCGCCCGCGCTGCATTCCACCGCGCATCATATCGTAGAACCCTATGATCACCCGATCAGCCAGCGGCATTTGCGCATCACCTATTCGTCGATGAAACATTCCGACAAGATGTTTATGGGCATGACCACCAGCCCCAAGAACGCCGAGGACGTGATGGACATGTGCGCCATCCTGTTCGGGGAAGATTTCATTGAAACCCACCCCGTCACCACCGGCAACTGTAACGGCAACTCGCCGTTGGTCTGGGATGAAACCATGCTGGGTGCGATGCGGGCGTTTTGCAAACGCAATCAGCCCGTGCTGTGTTCGCCCTTCGTGCTGGGCGGCGCGAATACCCCCGCGTCCGTCCCCGCAACCGTGGCCCAATTGAACGCCGAAGCCCTAAGCGCGTTGGCCTATACGCAGGTGATCCGGCGCGGCGCACCCGCGATTTACGGCCATTACCTGTCCACCGTCAGCATGAAATCCGGCGCACCGATGGCGGGAACGCCTGAAATCAGCCTGATGAATTTCATGATCGGGCAAATGGCGCGGTTCTATGGGGTGCCGTGGCGGACCTCGAACACGTTGGGCGGGGCCAAAACATTCGATGCGCAGGCCGGATATGAATCCGCAACCACCCTGTCTTCGGTGATCCATGCCGGGGCGAACTATATCTGGCATTCCGCTGGCTGGAACGAGGCCGGGATGCACTGTTCTGTCGCCAAGTTCGTGGTGGACGCGGAACAATGTGCGATGGCCTATAAAATGGCCCGCGGCCCGCAATGGCACGATTTCGATCAGGCATTGGCCGCAGTGCCGGATGTTGGCCCCGGCGGTCACTATCTGGGCCATCCGCACACGCAGGATAATTTCCAACAGGCGTTCTTTATGCCGGAACTGTTCGACAATAATTCCATCGAACAATGGATGGCCGAAGGGTCCAAGGAAATCACCCAGCGGGCGTTGGAATATGCCCGGAAAATGCTGGCCGATTACGAAGAACCAAAACTGGACGAGGCCAAAAACGAAGCCTTGCTGGACTACATCGCCCGCCGGGAACGCGAAATCCCCGCCGCGTCGGAACTGAACCAGACGTACTAAGATCATCCCCAACCTGACCCGCCGTTATGGCGGGTCTTTTTTGGTGGTGATGGACATGCAAAAGGGGGCATTGCGCCCCCTTTTCTTTGATATATGGACCTGTCAGCGCGGGATTATTCGTCGCGGGCTTTCCATTCTTTCCAACGCAGGACGGCATTCGCCCCGATTTCCAGAAACGGCTGCGGCGGCAGGCGTTTGGGCCGTGCCTCGGCGGTGAAATGGCGGGTGATCTGGCTGTCCACCCCACAGGCCAGTTCCGCCGCGCCGATCCCGGTCAGGGTGCCGCGTGCCGTTCCCAGCCCGTTTTGCACACAGCCCGCGAACAGCCCGTCGTCCAACTGGCGCATCACGGACACGCTGTTCAGGCTCAGGCACAGATGCCCCGCCCAAGCGTGTTCCATCCGCAGCCCCGACAATTGCGGAAAGCGTTGATCGAATTTCTGCTGCATCACGCGGGCGGCGCGGGCGACATGGCCCTTGGACAGGGCCAGGCCCGGTTTCAGCGTGGCACAGGTGCGGGTGACAATGCGATTACCGCCCTGCCCCGTATCAATCCGCCGCACCGTGGTGCCCATCGGATCGGACGGGGTGATCCCCCAGCGCGGTTGCCCGCCCAGCCGGGCCAGCGCATCGGCATCCAGTTCCGGAGTCATCACCGCATACAGGAACAGTTGCATCAACCGCCCCTCTTCAAAGCCAAAGCTTTCCAGATGGCCGTTGACCGTCAGGATTACGCGCCCGGCGCTGACCTGACCCCCGCGCGTTTCCACCCGCCAGGCATCGCCCTGCCGTTCCAGCGCGGTCACGGCCGAGTTTTCATAAACCCCAACGCCCTGCGCCCGCAGCCCAGCCGCCAGCCCCCGGATATACCCGGCGGGCTGCAACATCACCGTTCCCGGTGTATACAGGCCGGATATGTAATGCGCCGATCCGGTCATATCCTGCATCTGGCGCTGGTCCAGCATTTCACAGCGTTCCCCAAGCGAGGCCAGATGTTGCGCGTAGCTTTCGTTATGCGCCTGCGCGGTGGGACTGACCGCGCCGTTCACCTTACCTGCCTGATCGAAATAATTCGGATCAATCCCGTAATCTTCGACCGCAGCACGCCCAAAGGCCTGCGCCTGCCGGTTCAGTGCGATCACCACCCGGTCATCGCCCGCCCCCGCGTAATCCTCGGAGGTCAGTTCATGCGGCAGGTCGATCATGAAACCGGAATTGCGCCCGGCAGAGCTGTCGGCGATGCGTCCCGCCTCTAGCACCAGAACCCGTGCGGTGGGTTGCAATTGCCGGACCCGCCGCGCGGCGGACAGCCCGGCGAACCCGCCGCCAACGATCACAACGTCGGCGGTTTCCGATCCGGTCAGGTCCGGGGCCGCAGGTTGCGGCCCCAATAGTGTGTTCCACCCAGCCGGTCCCAACAGGGTCGGCAAACGGCGGGCCTGATAGCGTGTCAATCTACGGCCTCGTCGCTGTCATCGCTCAGGTCCACCCAGATGGTTTTCAACTGGGTATACTGATCATGGGCATGAATGCCATTGTCACGCCCGCCAAAGCCCGATTGCTTGAACCCGCCGAAGGGCGTGGAAATGTCGCCTTCGCCAAAGCTGTTGACGGTCACGGTTCCCGCCCGCACGGCACGCGCGCCACGGATCGCCCGTTTGACATTGGCGGTAAAGATCGACGCCGCCAGCCCGTATTCGGTATTGTTGGCCAGCGCGATTGCCTGATCAAAGCTGTCGACCGTCAGCACCGACAGAACCGGGCCAAAGATTTCCTCGCGCGCCTGTTTGGCGTTTTGATCGACTTCCAGAACCGTAGGTTCGACAAAGCCGTTTTCGGCAGCGCCCCCCATCAGGATTTTCGGGCCATCCTCCAGATACGAACAGACCTTGGCGAAATGGGCGGGGCTGACCAAGGCACCCACGCGGTTCACCGGGTCCAGCGGATCACCCATCGGCCATTCGCGGGCATGGGCGATAATCCGGTCAATCAGCGCATCCTTCACGCCCTTTTGCACGATCAGGCGCGACGCGGCGGAACAGTTTTCCCCCATGTTCCAAAACGCCCCGTTGACGATATGCGCGGCAACGCGGTCCAGATTTTCGGCGTCATCCAGAACGATGGCCGGATTTTTACCGCCCATTTCCAGCGTGATTTCCTTGAGGTTCGATTCCCCCGCATAGGACAGGAACCGCCGCCCGGTGGCCGTGGACCCGGTGAACGACACCATATCCACATCCATGTGACGGCCCAGCGGTTCGCCCACATCCGCACCGCCACCGGGCAGCACGTTGAACACGCCTGAGGGAATCCCCGCCTCCATCGCCAGTTCGGCCAGACGCAACGCGGTTAGCGATGTTTCCTGTGCCGGTTTCACGATCACCGAACAGCCAGCCGCCAGTGCCGGGCCGATTTTCCACGCCAGCATCAGCAGCGGGAAATTCCACGGCAGCACCAGACCGACAACGCCAACAGGTTCGCGCACGATCATGGCAATATGATCGTCCGAGGCCGGGGCCACCTGATCGTAAATCTTGTCGATCAGTTCGGCGTGCCACGTCAGGCAGTGGATGGTTTCAGGCACATCTACGGTTTCGCAGTCGTAAATGGTTTTGCCGGAATCAAGGCTTTCCATCACCGCCAGTTCACGCGCGTTACGCTTCATCAGCTTGGCCAGACGGATCAGCGCCTCTTTGCGTTCGGACGGGTGCAGGCGGGACCAGCGACCATCCTCGAACGCATCGCGGGCCTTTTGAACGGCAAAATCCACGTCTGCGCCATCACATGCTGCGATCTGGGCCAGAACCTCGCCGGTGGCGGGGTTGATGCTGTCAAAGGTCGCGCCAGAAATGGCCGGGCGGAATGCGCCGTCAATAAACGCCTGTGTCGGCAGGCTCAGGCCTTTGGCGATGGCCTTGTATTCCTCGGTCGTCAGAAGATCGGTCATGTCGCTTACTCCGCTTCGATTTCGGCCACGGTGCGTTTCAGTACGCGCACCACCTGTTCAAGCTGCCGCTTGTCGTCTTTGTTCAGCCCCTTCAGCGGCGGGCGGGGTGGCCCGGCGTAGTTGCCTGACATCTCACAGCCATGTTTGACGCATTGAATGAACTTGCCGCCCTGTTCCAGAACCCGCATCAGCGGCATCATTGCGGACATGATCCGGCGGCCCTTGTCAAAGTTGCCTTCGACGGCACAGGCCCGCCACAGCGCGATATGTTCGGTCGGCAGGAAATTCGACCCGGCGCAAACCCAGCTCCGCGCACCCCAGGCAAAAAATTCCAGCGCCTGATCGTCCATGCCACAGGACATCTGGATATGCGGATAATCCCGCGCCAGCAGGTGAACCCGGTTGATATCGCCCGAGCTTTCCTTGATCGCACAGAAATTGCGGCTGCGGCCCACGCGGTCCAGAAATTCCTCGCCCATGTTGATGCCCATCCGGCCCGGATAGTTATACAGCATGATCGGCAGATCGGCGGCGCGGTCGATAGCCAGCGCGTTCAGCGCATTTTCGCGTTCCGTCGGCACCGAATAGGGCGGCGAACCCAGAAGGATCGCATCCGCGCCAATCTTGGCGGCATGTTCGGCCATAGCAATCGAATCTTCCAGCCGGATAGCCACGGTGCCCACCATCAGCGGCACCCGATCCCCGATAACGTCCTTGGCGAAACTGGCCATGTCCTGACGTTCC
Organism: Thalassovita litoralis; assembly: GCF_900182725.1. Taxonomy (GTDB): domain Bacteria; phylum Pseudomonadota; class Alphaproteobacteria; order Rhodobacterales; family Rhodobacteraceae; genus Thalassobius; species Thalassobius litoralis. The sequence goes on along the minus strand of NZ_FXTO01000023.1, from coordinate 45,367 downwards.
TGCATGGATTGGGCATAATATTCGCCGGTGGACCCGCCGTTGATCAGCCCGTGAACGCCCGATGCAATCAGGTGTTCAATCATCGCGGCAAAGGCGTCGCGGTCGATGCTGCCATCTTCGCCATGCGGCGTGATGACAGGTGTATAGATACCTTCGAACTTCATGAGGCTCCTCTTTGCGTCATGGCGCCTGGCGCGGTGCCAAGCGGAATGGTCATTCCCTGGGGTGTTACGAAACTTTCGATTTCGGCGCGGGACAGTTCCCAATGCGCCACTGCCAGATCAGCGGCACCGTCGGCATTGCCTGCCTCGATCAGCGCAATGAATTGGTCGTGCTGATCGGCGGCCACGTTCCGTTGCGCGGCCAGCGTTTGATTACGCGGGTTATAAAAGGTCATGCCAATGCGCGTGTGGTCGATCAGCAGACGGCGCAGGCTGGGCGTCAGATATTCATTATCCGCCATTTCACCGATGATTTCGTGGAACCGCTGGTTCATCAAAGCGCGTTCTGCGGCGTTGCCATCACGAATCGCCTTGCGGAATAAAAGCTGCGTATCCTTGATTTGCATGATCTGGGCGGGGGTGGCATGTTCCGCCGCCAGCCGGGAAACCGCTGCATAAATCATGGGTGCCGCGACAAAGAAATTGCGCATGGTTTTATGGGTCATCGGGGCCACTTGCGCACCACGATTTTTGTGCAGCGTGATGTAATCCTCGCCCGCCAACTGGTTCAGGACCTCGCGCAGCGGGGTGCGGGAAATTTCATATTTTTCCGCCAGTTGCGCTTCTTCCAGATAGCTGCCCGGCTCGAATTCCTGCGTCAGGATTTTCCGGCGCAGATCTTCCAGGCAAATCGCTTTCTTTGATGTGGGCGCTTCGGTCACGGGGGTCTCCAATTTGAACAAGTTCGATTTCTGACTCGTTCGGTATTTCGTATCTTCTTTGTACTTTCAAAAAATACATGTTGTCTACAATAGAAATTTCTGCATTTTATATCGCCTCAAGGGAGGACCCTATGAACCAAAACACTGACGAGGCCGTGATCCGCTGCGAAGGCGTGTGGAAAATTTTCGGCAAACGCTCCAAAGAAGCGCTGGAAGCGATCAATAAAAACGAACTGACCAAAGAAGAGGTCCGCGACCGCTTTGATTGCGTGGTAGGCGTGCGCGATGCGTCCTTCGAGGTCGCCCGAGGCGAGATTTTCTGCATCATGGGCCTGTCCGGGTCCGGCAAATCGACCCTGATCCGCCATATCAACCGACTGATAGAACCGACCGCTGGCGCGATCTATATCGAAGGCCAGAACATCAACGAGCTTTCGCAAAAAGACCTGCGCGCCCTGCGGGCCGAAAAGATCGGCATGGTGTTTCAGAACATGGCCCTGATGCCGCACCGCACCGTTCTGGAAAACGTGGCCTTCAGCCAGGAAGTGCGCGGGCATGACGTCAAAGAACGCACCGCAAACGCAATGCGCGCCATCGAAGCGGTGGACCTGCAAGGCTGGGAAAGCAAATACCCCGATGAATTGTCGGGCGGGATGCAGCAGCGCGTGGGGCTGGCCCGTGCCATTGCTGCCGATCCGGCGATCCTGCTGATGGATGAACCGTTTTCCGCACTGGACCCGCTGATCCGGCGGCAGTTGCAGGATCAGTTCATGGCCCTGTCGGCGGAAATGCACAAAACCACACTGTTCATCACACACGATCTGGACGAAGCCATCCGCATCGGCGACCGCATCGCGATTATGAAAGACGGGGTTCTGGTGCAGATCGGCACGCCCGAAGAAATCGTGATGAACCCAGCAGATGAGTATGTGGCGGATTTCGTGGCTGGTATTTCAAAACTGGAACTGGTGTCCGCTGGCAAAATCATGGAACCGCTGGACGCCTATACACAACGTCGCGGCCCTGTTGACGTGGAAAACTGGCCCGAAGCCCAGCCCGAACATTCCCTGAACGATCTTGTGGACCTGTCCATCGCCACCCAGCACCCGATTGTCGTCAAGGTCGATGGCAAGCCGAAAGGCATCATCACCAAAAACGCTCTGCTGCGCGGCATCAAGGGCGAAGCCGACGATTCCGGTCAGGCCGCATAAGAAGGATCAAAGACATGGCAGAAGAAAAGACCTTCAATATCCTTGATCCGTTTTCCTCGGTTGATCTGGGAATTGCAGACAGCGCCGATGGCATCAAGCAATGGGCGATCTCCAATCGCGAGGTAATCCAGCCGATCAAGAGCGTCCTGAATGATCTGATCGTCGGCATTGATAAGGGGCTGAATGCGGTCCCGCCGCTGGTGATGCTGGCCCTTCTGGTTCTGATCGCATGGCAGGCCGCCGGACGGCGCACCGCGATTTTGGTGGGGCTGTGCATGTTCGGCCTTGGGTTCCTGTCGCCCCACGCATGGGGCTTGGCGATGACAACGCTGGCGATTGTGGTTTCGGCCGTGATCCTGTGCTTCTTCATCGGTCTGCCGCTTGGCGTGCTGGCGGGCAAGAACGACACGTTCGATAAATCAATCCGCCCCGTGCTGGACACGATGCAAACCATCCCGGCCTTTGTGTATCTGGTGCCGGTGGTGATGCTGGTGGGGATCGGCAACGTATCGGGCGTGATCGTGACCATCATCTTTGCCCTGCCGCCGCTGGTGCGCCTGACATCACTGGGCATTCGCGGCGTGAACCCTTCGGTCGTCGAAGCGGCGCGGGCTTTTGGTGCCAACCCCCGGCAAATCCTGTTCAAGGTGGAAATCCCGCTGGCGACCCCAACCATTCTGGCAGGCGTGAACCAAACCATCATGCTGTCGCTGTCGATGGTGGTAATTGCCTCGATGATTTCGGTCAAGGGGCTGGGCAACGAGGTGCTGCGCGCCATGGGCCGTCTGGATGCAGGCAAGGCCATCGTTGGCGGTCTGGGCATCGTCATTCTGGCCATCGTGCTGGACCGTATCACCCAAGGCATGGGCCAATCCGGCCGCGACCGCGGTCATCGTCATTGGTGGCAGGGCGGACCCGTTGGTCTGGTTCTGCGGCTGGCAGGCAAAAATCCATAACCATTGGAACGACATCTCAACAAGGAGGAACAACCATGAAACATCTGACTCTTGCTTCGGCACTGGCGCTTTCGGTGGCCGCTGGCCCGCTGCTGGCGAACGACACCCCCGGCAAAGGCCACACCGTTCGCCCCGTGATCGGCCTGATTGCCGAAGAATATTTCCAAAGCCGCATCCTGTTCCGTGCTTTGGAAGATCTGGGCTACACCGTCGAAGAACCGCTGGAAGCGGAAATTCAGACGGCGCACCTGGCTGTTGGCACTGGCGATGCAGATTTTTACCCGATCCACTGGGGCACCCTGCAACACGCATTCTTTGAAGAATCGGGCGGTGAGGACGTGTTGGAAAAGGTCGGCCCGTTCGTGGCAGGCACACTTCAGGGCTATCTGATCGACAAAGCCACCTATGACAGCGGCGTGACCAATCTGGGCGACCTGAAAGACCCGGCCATTGCGGCGAAATTCGACTCGGACGGTGACGGCACCGCCGATCTGGCGGGCTGTGTTCCCGGTTGGGGGTGCGAACGTGTGATCGAACATCAACTGACCGAATTCGGCCTGCGTGATACCGTGACCCACAACCAAGGCGCCTATAACGCGATCATGGCGGACACCATCGCCCGCAACGCAACCGGCAAACCAATCCTGTATTACACTTGGACCCCCTATTGGGTTTCCGGTGCATTGGTCCCCGGCAAGGACGTGGAATGGCTTTCGGTTCCTTACACCTCGCTGCCCGATGGCGTGAAAGCTGAAACCGAATTTGGTGGCAAGAATTTGGGCTTCGCGGTCGACAACATCTATATCATGGCAACAGACAGCTTTCTGGCGGACAACCCGGCTGCGGCCAAACTGTTCGAAGTTGCCAAGATTGACGTAAACGACGTTTCTGCTCAGAACAAAAAAATGTCCGACGGCGAGGACAGCTCGGCTGACATCGACCGTCACGTTGATCAGTGGATCGCGGACCACCGCGCAGCCTATGATAGCTGGCTGGCAGCGGCCCGCGCTGTGAAATAATCACCTGCGCAAATGCCGCGCAGGGGTATCTTGCGCGGCATATCCCCGTCGGAGCATGACGTTATGAAATCGAACGACCCGCAGCATTTCGTCTTTGCCCTTGTCGAGGATTTCACCCATCTGGCCTTTGCCTGTGCGGTTGATCCGCTGCGCATTGCCAACCTGATTTCCGGGCGACCGTTATATAAATGGTCCTATGCGTCACTGGACGGTGAAACCGCCACCAGTTCCGATGGCACCGTGATGCAAACCCACCACCGTTTCGATGACCTGCCTGCCTGTGACCGGATGTTTGTCATGTCCGGCATCAATATGCAGCGCAAGGATCATAAAACCCTGATCAACGCCATTCGGCGGCTGGATCGCAACAGCAACACCCGGATCGGCGCGTTGTGTTCCGGGGCCTATGTGCTGGCCAAGGCCGGGCTGATGGACGGGCGCGACATGGCAATTCACTGGGAATACCATGACAGCATCATGGAAGAATTCCCCGAGGTGGTTCTGCTGCGCAATGTGTTTGTCGCCGATGAAAAATACATCACCGCGTCCGGCGGAACCGCAACCGCTGACCTGATGCTGCACCTGATTGAACGCGACCACGGTTATGATCTGTCTGTCGCCGTGGCCGATCAGATGGTTTACAACGCCGTGCGGGAATCCTCGTCCGCGCAAAAGGTATCTCTGCAATCGCGGCATGGGATGCGCAATGCCTATTTGTCACGCGCCATTGACATCATGCGCACCCATCTGGATGATCCTGTCGCGCCTTCGCTTATGGCCCGCGATCTGGGCATTTCCACCCGCCAGCTAGAGCGGCTTTTTGGCAAATACCTGAACACATCACCCAAGAAATACTACATGGAAATGCGGCTGGAGCGGGCGCAACACCTGCTGTTGCAAACCGAGCTTTCCGTGACAGACATCGCTATGGCCTGTGGTTTCCAAAGCCCCGGCCATTTTTCGCGGGTTTATCGCCGTGCTTTCAGCGTTACCCCAATGATGCAACGGGGGCGGCTGAACTGAGTGGACGCGGTGCCGGTTTTCGACTGCGCAGCGTGACCAGTTTGACAGAAGGCCGGATTTCTGCATCTATTTCCCGCCAAATCCTGCAATGGTTTTTCCAACGCAGGGGGGCGGCCTTGGGCCGCTACAGTCAGGGGAATACTCAAAACTCGTGCCGCGGTCCGCTCGTCCTGTATTGCTACGCTCCAAGCTGGAACCCCCGCGGGTTTTTGGCGAAACTCTGGCGCGTCCGCGGTTTTTGACAACCTTTGCCGCCAATGCAATTTCCCGTGTCACCTTGGTTCATGCCCCTGCCGGGTTTGGCAAAACAACATTGCTGCGCGAGGGGTTTCTGTCCCGTGACCCGGAAAATGCAGCGTGGCTGACGCTTGATGCGGCGGATAACGATCCCGGTCGGCTGTTGTTTCATTTGTTGGCCGCCCTTGGCGATGCCGAAACAGAGCACCCCTTGGAAACCGTGGGGCTGGATAAAATCGTCACATCCTCGGACCAGATTTCCCGGCTCAGCGCCGTATTGCGGCGGTTGCGGGATGGGTTTTGCCTGTTTCTGGATGATCTGGACCAGTTGCATGACCCTGCGGCGTTGGGGATCATCAGCCGCATCATGAAAGAAATGCCTAACGGGTGTTCGCTGGTTCTGGGCGGGCGGACCTATCCTGATCTGCCATTCGGACGCCTGCGGATGCACGGGCAGTTTCTGGAACTGGGCGCGGGCGATCTGCGCTTTACCCCAGACGAAGTGGCACAAGTCCTGCGTCAGGAACTGCCGGGGCAGCGGATCGGTAAGCAAACCCTTGAATCGCTGTATTCCAGCACCGAAGGCTGGATCGGGTCCATTCAGATGGCCATTCTTAGCGCCAAGTCCAGCCGTGACATGGACAGCGTCCTGTCCAGCTTCAACGGCACCAATACCGAGCTGGCCGAATATCTGGCCGAGGATCTGTTTGAACGCCAAAGCCCCGGTATCCGCGAATTTCTTCTGGCCAGCGCGCTGCTGGATCAGTTTTCGCCTGAATTATGCGATACGATCCTTGGCCGTGATGACAGCGCCGCGCTGTTGCAGACCCTTGCCCGAAGCAACATGTTTCTGTCCGGCTATGAACAGGAAACCGATTGGTTTCGGTATCACAACCTGTTCCGGTCTTTCCTGTTGTCGCGTGTGGATAGCTTGGGCGCGGATCGGGTCAAACACCTGCGCAGCCGCGCGGCGCATTGGTTTTCCGAACAGGGGCGCCCATCCACGGCAATTTCATATGCGCTGGCGGCGGGGGACATGGATCTTGCCGCGCAGTTGATTGATGCCTCTGCGATGGATTTCTTCGCTGCCGGGCGGCTTTCGACGATTGAACATTGGGTGCGACCATTGCCTGCCCCCCTGCGGGACCAATATCCGCAGATCATGCTGGCCTATGCCTGGAGCCTGATCGCCCAGCAAAAACAGCCCGACACCGCAAAGACGCTGATCGACAGTCTGGAACGGCGCAACGATCTTAGCCGGGAATTGCGCAACGAAATTGCCTATTTGGGGCCGTTCCACGACGCGCTGACCGACAGATTAGAAGGGCTGGCAGACCATTGCGCCGCCGTGATCGCCGCGGATCATGAAATGTCGGCCTTTTCCAAGGGCGTGCTGTGGAACATCGCATCCTACGCCCGGCTTTGCGCACAGGATTATTCCGGCGCGGCGCAAACGGCACAAGCCGCCCGCGTGGAACACGGCAAAAGCGGGTCTTCCTATGGGCTGACCTATGCCGAGGGGTTCCTTAGCCGGTTGGAACTGGCGCAAGGCCGCGTGGAAAGCGCCCGGATGCACGCCGAAACCGTGGTGGCCGTAGCCGAAGAAGCCCATACCGAAACGATGGCCCGGATGGCGGCGGCCATGCTGTCGATGCGGCTTGCCTTTGAAACGGGGCGGGATCAGGACGCGCTGGATTTATGCGCCCCTTGGGCCGGGTTGGTGGAACAGCTTGCCCCGCCATACGAAGTGTTGGATTTTTTCCTGATACAGGCCGAACTGGCCTTTGATGGGGATGATTATGCGGGCGCGTGCCGGTTGTTGGGGCAATTGCGCAAAACCGGGCGGACCCGTGGAAATGGCCGGATCGAAGCCGCAGCTTGGGCCATGCAGGCACAAATGGCAGCGCGACGCGGTGATCTGGGGGCCGCGCAGGATTATCTGGAACGCGCGGGAACTGACGACCGTTTGGCGCATTACGATGGCGCGTTCGTGGCCGAAACCCGCGCCTTGGGGGAAATGATCGGCGGCAGGCAAGACGCCGCGCGCGTGATTTTGGATGCGGCCATAATCGCGGCCCGGAAGGCCGGGAATATTCTGGCGCTGTGCAGGCTGAATGTGCTGCTTGTCGAACTGGAAATGCAGGCGGGCAACACCACCGCCGCCGAAACCACAATGGCCGAGGTGCTGGTGCTGATCCGCCGCGAAGGGCTGACGCGTCCGGTATTACGCGCCCCCGATGCTGTGCGGCGGGCCTTTGTTCAGTGCGCCACCGCGCAACAAATCGACCTGCCCGCCGGGGGGCTGGACCGGCTGGACCCCAGCGGCCCGGCCCGTGATCTGCCCCCCTATCGTCAGCATCTTCCGCTGGAACCGCTAAGCCGCAGGGAACTGGCGGTGTTACAGGAAATGTCTAAGGGATGCAGCAATCAGGCCATTGCCGATGTGCTGTCCATTTCGCTGCCCACGGTGAAAACCCATCTGCGCAATATCAACGGCAAACTGATGGCCGCGAATCGTACCGAAGCCGCGGCAACGGCGCGGCGTCTGGGGCTGATCGGCACCGCCTGAGCGGATATTCATCCCCGCCAGCCCCGAAATTCATCCCTTTTCTCATCCCTTCGGACGAACCCCCCGTTCTGCGGCGGCGCTAATCTGTTTCTCACACGTGGAGGCGTGTGGGAGGAAAATATGGCACACCAAAAGACGATCCTCATCACGGGTGGGGGGTCTGGAATTGGTCGGGAAACGGCCCGGCTTTTTGCATCGAAAAACTGGCTTGTGGGCATTGCCGACGTGAACGGTGCTGCGGCCAAGGCCGCCGCCGACGAAATCGGCCCCAACGCGGTTCCCCTGACGGTGGATGTCCGCAATATCGAAAGCGTGCGCGACATGGTCGCGGCTTTCACAGACAGAACCGGCGGGCGACTGGATGTGCTGTTCAACAGCGCGGGCGTGGTGTTCATGGCACCCAACGAAACCATCCCCCAAGAACAGCAAGACCTGACAATCGACGTCAATATCAAGGGCGTGGTCAACTGCTGCAATGCGGCCTTCAAGGCGCTGAAATCCACACCGGGGGCGCATGTGATTTCGATGTCCTCCACCTCAGCCGAATATGGCACGCCGGATCACGCGATCTATTCGGGGACCAAGTTCTTTGTGCGCGGTTTTACCGAGGCGATGAATATCGAATGGGCACGTCATGACATCAACGTCAGCGCCATTCTGGTCGCCTATGTGCAAACGCCGATGATCCTTGAGGCCACGCAAAAGGCCGCGTCCGTCGACAAGCTGGGCGTCAAGGTCAAACCCACCAAGCTCGCCCAAGCGGTTTGGAAAGCGGCGCACAAGCGCGGCGTGTTGCACCGTGTCGGGCTTGATGCCGTGGCGCTGAATATCATCGTGCGGCTTTTGGGATCGTGGTCGCGCGGCATCTACAAACTTCTGACCGGCTATTGATCCGGCCCTCTCTGAACGAACAATCGAGGACACGATGTATATCAATGTCGATAACGGTGGCACGTTCACCGATTTCTGGGCCTTTGATGCGGAGCGTAAATTCCGCGTAAAAACCCGCACCACACCACACGATCTGTCGGAATGCCTGTTCGAAGGGCTGCGCCTGCTGTCCGAAGACATCTATCGCAAACCCGATATCGGGCGGCTTTTGGCGGATACGAAATATATCCGCTATTCCACCACCCAAGGCACCAATGCGCTGGTACAGCGCAAGGGGCCGCGCATTGGTCTGATCTTGGCCTCCAAAGCCACGGCAACCGAAATGCGCGAGGGCGACAGCGAAACCGCCGAGATGTTTGAAACCCTGATCGGCGACCGGATCGAGGTCATGGACCCCGTTGTTCTGGAAGAGGCCGCACAGGATGACGACCTGATCGGCGCACAGGTGATGGAGGTCGTGAACCGCCTGACCGCACGCGGGGCCAATCGGATCGTGGTCAGCTTTGGTTCGGGCCGGGCTGAAAAGGCGCTGCAACGGCTGGCAGCACGTCGTTTCCCGCAACATCTTCTGGGGACTGTGCCGATCCTGAAAACCTCGGACGTGACGGCAGACCCGGATCGCGCCCGCGCGACATGGACCGCCGTTTTGAACGCGTTCCTGCATCCGGCGATGGAACGGTTCCTGTTCAACACCGACAACCGACTGAAAGCGATGAACTTTTCCGCGCCGCTTTTGGTGTTCCGCAATGACGGGCTGGCCGGGCGCGTGGCGAAAACCCCGGCGATCAAGACCTATGGCTCCGGTCCCGAAGGCGGGGTTTGCGGTGCCGTGGCGCTGGCGGGGGCGCATGGCTATGACCATCTGGTGACGGTCGATGTGGGCGGCACGACCACCGACTTCGGCGTGGTGGACAAGGGGCAGGCGGTGCGCCATGCCTTTGGCAAACTGGAAACTGTCGGCGTGTCGATCCCGATGTCTGATCTGCGCTCGATCGGTGTGGGTGGCGGGTCCGTGATCCGGGCGGACAGCGGCGAAATCAAGGTCGGCCCGCAAAGCGTGGGCGCAGCCCCCGGCCCGGCCTGTTTCGGGTTCGGTGGCACGCAGGCCACCATCACCGATGTGAAACTGCTGAAAGGCGTGATTGATCCCGACCATTACTTCGGCGGGCGGATGCAGCTTGACCGCAAGCGGGCCGAGGCGGCAATCCTGCGCGATATTGCCGAACCTTTGGGGCTGGATCTGGCCGCAGCCGTTGACGCGGCTGAGGATGCCTGGGTCAAAGCCGTGGCCCAACACCTGAGCCGATATATGACACCGGAAACCGTTCTGGGTGCTTTTGGCGGGGCGGGACCGTTTTCGATCTGTGCCGTAGCCGAAGCCGTGGGTGCGAAGCGCATCATCGTGCCATCAATGGCGGCGGTGTTTTCTGCATCCGGCATTGGTGAAAGCGACATCGGCCACCGTTATGATGATCTGCTGACCGGGCCAGACAGCCCCGAAGCGGCACAGGCGCGCATTGCGGCCCTGTTGGCCCGCGCGCGGCAAGATATGTTCGCCGAAGGCTTCGCGCTGGACGATTGCACGCTGGCATGGACCCTCACCACGGGCGACGCCCCGGCGCAAAAAATCGCGGGCGACGACGTGGCCACGACCCTGACCAAACTGGCACCGGGATCATCCGTGCTGGAACTGGTCGCCAGCTATTCACTGGGTCACAACCACCGGACCAACGGCACCACCGCGTCGGAACCAATCAAACCGCGCGGCAAGCGCACGGTGCGGTTCAGCGGCGGCAAGGATGACACCGTACCGCTGTATCTGGTGGATGACCTGCGCGCAGGCATGACCGCCAGCGGCCCCGCAATCATCGAAGACGCCTATTTCACCCTGCCCGTTTTGCCCGGCTGGACCTTTGCGGTCACTCCGGCGGGCGACATTGAACTGACTTACAGGTGAGGGAAACAACCATGAAAATCCAGGTCACCGAATATCTGGTCATCGACCTTCAACATGAGCATTGGGAATGCAAATGCTGCGGGCACAAGCTGATCTCGGCGCATGAGAACTACAAAAAGGGCACTCTGATCCATGCCCGCGACCCGCGCGAGGTGCATCGCCCGCTGATCGACGACAAAAGCTTCGATTACACCTTCGCACCCGATCCTGAACTGTGCGTGATCTATGAATTCTACTGCCCCGGCTGCGGCACGATGATCGAAACCGAATATCAGGTGCCGGGCCATATGCCGGTGCATGACATCGAACTCGATATCGACGCGCTCAAGGCACAATGGGCCAAACGTGGCCCGCAGGTGTTGGACCGTGGATCAGACGCCGATTTCCCATCTGACCGCCCGCAATTCTGATAGGCCCGGAGGTATCACATGAACCGTATTGCAGTAGACATCGGCGGCACCTTCACCGATTGCCTTGTCATCCACAACAGCCAGATCGTGCAGTCCAAGGCCCTGACCACGCATTTCAACCTTGCGCTTGGCTTTAACGAGGCGGTGAAAAACGCCTGTGAAACGCTGAATATCGCGCCCGACACGCTGTATCGCAATGTTGACTCGATCCGTTATGCCACCACGCTTGGCACCAACGCGATTATCGAACGCACGGGACCGAAGATGGGCCTGCTTGTCACCCACGGGTTCGAGGCGACAACTGCCATTTCACGCGGGCGCGGCTATGGCGAAGGGCTGGATCTGGAAACCGTCCGCGACCTGACCAACGCCGACCGCCCCGAAGCACTGATCCCGCTGTCGCTGGTGCGCGGTGTGAACGAACGTATGGACGCCTCGGGCCACGTCATTCAGGCATTTGACGAAGACCGCCTGCGCCATCAGCTCAAGGATTTGATGGACGAGGGCATTCAGGTGCTTGTGGTGTGTCTGGCCCATGCCACATCCAACCCCGCGCATGAATTGCGGGTTCAGGAAATCGTGGCCGAAGAATACCCCTCGCATCTTTTGGGGGCGATCCCGGTGATCCTGTCGCATCAGGTTTCGGGGCGCAAAGGCGAATATGTCCGCGCATCGTCCACCATCATGGACGCTTATCTGCACGGCATCATGTATCACGCGATGGCCGATCTTGAGGTCAACCTGGGCGAGCAGGGCTATACCAAGCCGATGCTGCTGGTTCACAACACTGGCGGCATGGCCCAGCTTAATTCCACCGACGCGCTACAAACCGTGCATTCGGGGCCGGTGGCGGGCATTCATGCCTCTGAACACCTGTCGAAAACTTCGGAGCTGGGGAATGTGATAGCCACCGATATGGGCGGCACGTCCTTTGACATTGGCCTGATCACCGAAGGCGGGGTGAAGCATTACGACTTTCAGCCGGTCATTGGCCGCTGGCTGGTGACAACGCCGATGGTGCATCTTGTCACGCTGGGATCGGGGGGTGGGTCCATCGCCAGCTACGATCCGGTCTATAAGGCGATCAAGGTCGGCCCGAAATCCGCAGGCTCGCAGCCCGGCCCCGCCTGTTACGACCGGGGCGGCCTGAACCCCACGGTGACGGACGCCGACCTGCTGCTGGGCTATCTGGACGTGGATAACTATGCCTCGGGCAAGATCCCGCTGCGGCGGGTGCGGTCCCTGATGGCGATGGAGGACATCGCCGACGATATGGACATTGATGAGATCGAGGCAGCCAAGCTGATTAAATCCACCGCCGACCGCGACATGGCCACCGGGGTGCAGCGCGAATTGCGCACCAAGGGCTATCTGCCGCAGGATTTCACCATGCTGGCCTATGGCGGCAACGGTCCATTGCACGCCTGCGGCATTGCGCGGGTGGCCGGGATCGACAAGGTTCTGGTGCCGCCCTATTCGTCGGTGTTTTCCGCAGCGGGCGGCGCATCCATGAGCCCGCTGCATTTCCATGAACACACCCAGATGATCCCGATCTGCAACCTGCGCAAGATCGGTACCAAGCCCAAGAAAATGGTGTTCTGGCAGGACTTCGACGCGCTGAATAAGATCGTCGAAAAGCTGGAAACCCGTGGCCGGGATGAACTGGCGCGGCAGGGGATCGGTGCAGACAAAGCCCGCCATCGGCTTGAGGTCGACATGCGCTATGGCAGCCAAAAAATGGAAGCCGCCGTTATCGTCGACAAAAGCCGGTTTGAAGGTATTCGCGATCTGCTGGATCTGGTGGGCAAGCTGGCCACCAATTTTGAACAGCGGTTCGGCAAAGGCACCCCTGCCCCCGAAAGCGGTGTCTGGATCGTCAATTTCCGGGTCGCCACCTTTGTTGATGATGACGGCGTGGACATGGGCAACGTGATCCCGCCGCACAAGAAAATCGCCGCGCCAAAGCCGGTGAACATGCGCACCTGCCATTTTGTCGGCACCGAAGGCGCGGTTGAAACGCCCTGTTTCGACGGGCAGGCGCTGACCCCCGGCACGGTCATTCAAGGCCCGGCAATCATCAACCCCGGCAATACCACATATCTGGTTGAACCCGGCTGGCGCATGGAGGCCGCCGCCAATGGCGCGGTCTGGCTGATGCGCAATCATGGGCAAGGGTAAGGGAGGAAACACCAATGACACTTGATTTGCAAACCGGGCTGAATGGGGCCTTTGCGGATGAAAATGACTTTGGCTTCAACGCCGAAGAACAAAAACTGTTCGATGACTTCCTGACCACCAATTCAGGTTTCGTCGGGCCGGATTCGGACATCCTGTATGACCACCGCCTTGGCCCGCGCAGCGCACGGGAAGAGCGGGTTCTGTCTGGCGATATTGACCTGAACCTGTTTCAGGAAATCCGCGCGCGGCTGACTTCGGTTCTGGATGAAAATTTCGAAATCGCGGAACAGACCGTGGCCGCGCCTGCGGCCAAGGTCGCGGACCTGTCCACCGCTTATATGACGTCGATTGGCGATGTGGCGCTATTGGCGAACCGGGGCGTGGCGGCCTTTGCCGTGGTCATGCACTATCCGGTGCGCCACATCCTGAAGTACTGGCAAAACGATCCCACCGTCAGCATCCGCCCCGGCGATGCCTTCATCATGAACGACGCACGGTTTGGTGGCATTCATAACCCCGATCAGTCGATGGTCATGCCGCATTTTGTGGATGGCGAGCTAGTGTCATGGACCGTCTGCGCCATGCACGAAGGCGAAATCGGCGCCCGTGCGCCCGGTGGCATGGGGCCGTCCATCGAAAGCCCCTACGAGGAAGGCTTCCGCGGTTCACCCATCAAGATTGCCGAGAATTATCAACTTAAATCCGATCTGGTCACGCTGCTTCAAAACTCGGTCCGCGAAAAAGAGGTGATGCTGGTCGACCTGCGCGCCCGGTTGGCAACCTGTGTGCGACTGGCCGAAGAATACGACAAGGCGGTCGCCGATTACGGGCTGGACGCGGTCGTTGGCACCATGCGTCACACGATGGAACTGGTGGCCGACGAAACCAAGCGCCGTATTGCTGAACTGCCGCGCGGCACGGTGCGCAGCCAGTTTTATATCGATTCAACCTCGCGCGAAACGGCGATGCTAAAGGTCAACTTTGCCATCACCGTGACCCCGGATAACCGGATCGTGGTTGATCTGCGCGGCTCCTCGCCCGAATTGCACAACCGTTCGATCAACGCCACGATTGTCACCGCCAAACTGGGCACGATGGTGCCGCTGATGAACTTCTTTTGGCCGGACCTGCCCAAATCCCCGGCGATCATCGAACATGTGGAATTTGTCACCGATCCCAAAAGCCTGCTGGATTGTTCCTATGACGTGCCAAACTCACAAAACGTATCCACCGGGTTCAAGCTGATCACAGCGACCGAACTGGCGCTGACCAAGCTGATGTTTCAGGTGCCGCAGAAACACGCGACGATCAAGGCACCGTGGTATAACCAGCCCGCAGGCATGATGTACGGCGGCACAACCCAGCACGGCAACGAGGTGGGTAATGTCTGCGCCGACCTGAACGGCATGGCGGGCGGCGCGCGCTGGAACCGGGATGGTGAACATTCGATCTGTGCCAACTTTGCCCAGATGAACGACGTGGGCGAAACCGAACAGACCGAAGAAGACCTGCCGATCGTCATGTTTTCGTCGAAAAAGTTTAACCGTGACCTGTCCACATTCGGCAAATACCGCGGTGGCGCCGGGTATCAGACGATGCACGCACGCTATGGCAAATCGACGTTCGGCTTTCAGGCGATCACCAACGGGTCGCGTTTTCCGTCAACCTTTGGGATTTTTGGCGGCTATGGATCGCCTTGCTATCCGATCACGAAAATCAAAGGCTTAAACGTCTTCGAGGCCTTGGCCGAAGGCACCGCAGGATATGATGCGGATGTCGTTGATCTGCTGAACAAACGTCCCTTCAAAGGGGCCAGTTACGAAACCTGCGCCGGGGCGCTGGAATTTGAACTGGCGTTCGAGGGGGAACTATACGTCATCCATCAGGGTGCCGCCGGGGCCTATGGCGATTGTCTGGAACGCGAACCTGCGGCGATCATCAAGGATCTGCGCGAAGGGCTGATTTCCGACTGGACCGCCAGCCATATCTATCACATCGCCTATGACCCCAAAACGATGCTGGTAGACGAGGCAAAGACCCAAGAGGCCCGCCGCGCTGAACGCATGGCCCGCATCAAACGCGGTAAAACATGGGATCAGTTTGTTGCGGATCACGTCAAACCCTCGCCGCCCGTGGGGCTGCTGTATTTCGGGCGATGGAATGATGACCCGGAAATCTATGGCGGCATGTACAAGGAAATGCCCGGCGAATTCCCGCGTGAAATCATGCTACCCGACCCCAAAATGGTGTACGAGGCAGTCCTGAACCGCCGCGTGGTGTCGGGCGTTTCGACAGATGACGAGATCGAATACGATCCCATCGCCGAGGAAATGAAAAAACCGTGGACGCTGTCTTCGTTCCGCAAGTTCCTGCGCGTGCAAGGGCTTCTGGGGTGGATGCTGACGAAAGTCGCGGCGTCGGGGGCTACCTCGCTTCTGGCCAAGCGCGGCACCCGCATGGGGCGCTGGCAAGATAAAATCGGTAAGCATCTGGTCAGCTATCTGGTGGCCTGTGGCCCCACCTTTGTGAAGCTGGGGCAGGTGCTTTCGACCCGGCCAGACCTGTTGGGTGTGCGGGTGGCAGAACAGTTGCGCAACCTTCAGGACAACGTGCCGCCAATGAAACACGGGCTTGCCCGTCAGATCATCGAACGCAGCCTTGGCCGCAAGGTCGAGGAGATTTTCGACGACTTCCCAGATGCGCCTATCGCCTCGGCCTCGGTCGCGCAGGTGCATAAGGCACGGCTGAAAGACGGGCGCGAAGTGGCCGTGAAGGTCAAGCGCCCCAATCTGGAAGCAGGTGTGACCGACGACCTGAAGGCGCTTGGCACCATGACTGGCGTTCTGAGCGCCATCGTTCCGGGCTTCAAGGGCATGAACCCCCGCGAAATGCTGAGCGAACTGGGCGCGGCCGTGCGCGGGCAGATGGATTTCCGGCTGGAGATCGACAACAACCGCCGCTTTGCCCGCGACTTCGCCGAAAAGGACTGGCTGCGTCTGCCGGACGTCTATGACGCGTTTTCATCGGGCGAAGTGATCACGATGGAATTCATCAATGGCGACAAGGCGTTGGATTACGTGCGCAAGCGCGGCAAGCATGACCCGGACCTGGCCCGGAACATCTATTCGATGTATTTCGACATGGCCTTTTCCAACAAGTTCTTCCACGCCGATCTGCACTCGGGCAACATCCTGATCGAGGGCGAGGGCAAGGCGGTGCTGTTGGATACCGGGCTGGCCCATGAATTCCCCAACTATTACATCAAACGCCAGTTGCGCGCCTATCTGTGCGTGGCGGCTGTGGATGGCTGGTTACAGGGCGACAACTATCTTGGGGACCGTCCGTGGATGGCGGATGAAAAAACCAAGGAAGCCCTAAGCCACGATCTGCACAAGATGTATCAGCGTTGGGACAAAAACCGCGCCAAGGGCCACACCAAAGACCTGACCACACTCTGGCTCCAGATCATGATGAACCTGCGCAAACACCGTGTCCCGCTGGATCGTGAACTGGTGATGCTAATGGTGGGCGACATCACGATTTCCGGCCTCGTCCATGAAATCGACCCGGAATTTGATGTGGTGGAATACACACGGCACGAACTGCCGCGGCTGATTTTCCGCGATGGCAAGCTACCACTGAACGATCCCTTCCTGCTGGCGGCGTCGCGGCGCGACCTGCTGCGCGAAATCCGCCGCACGCTTGGGGTGGATGTGGATGACAGCGAATATGTTTGAGGGCAACACAATGACACGCGACCTGACCGAAAAATTCCCCGGATTGGAAAGCCCGCTGGTATGGCTGGACTTCTGGGACTACGCCCAAACCCTGTTCCTGAAAGGCGGCGAAGCCCCTTGGCTGACCCCCGGCGAATTTGATGGGTTTTACCGCCAAATTCTGGGCCTGCTGGACCCGGCGATTGCACCGATTGATCTGGACCGGGTGATTGCGGCCTATCTGCACCGCAACCCGCATATGAAGGATAAAATGACCTATCGGGCGCGGTCCAGCTATCCGCTCAAAACGCTGATGGGGGATCCCGGCCTGCGGGCATTGGTATCGGGGCTGTGTAATGTTACGGCAGATGCCCGCAAATCAAAGCCGCTGGCCTTGTCGGTGTCGTCGCCGCTGCGACTGCTGAATATGGCGCATGAATTCGCCTATGGCACCCCCCTGCCGCAGATTGGCGAAGACGATTGCGAACGTGCGGCGGTCTACCTGACCGATTTCCTTGGGTCGCTGGGGCAACCCGCCGGGGCGTTTATCATGATCGTTGATCCCGATGGCGAAGCGGCGGATGCGAATTACAAATGGGCGCTGAACCCGCTGTCAAACCTTGCCAGTCACATGCGCTGGCATCTGGCACTGGCAACGCAGGCGGATATCACAAGCCCCATGAGCGCCGACATCGTATTCACCCCCAAGGGGTTGGATGGCGTTTGGGCCGCGAACGGATTGCAGGCCGATCCGGTTGCTCAGGCGATCTATGCGACCATCCCCGCCGATGCGGAACCCGAAACAGTATTGGCCCGTTTGCGCCTGCATCGTGGCCTGTGAAGGAGAGACTGAAATGAACCTGATCGAACATTTTGACCGTGGCGTTCTGGCCAACCCCGATAAACCCGTCTTTATCTTTGACGGCACCGAAACCACCTATGCCCAGGCAGCCGACCAAAACAGCCGCATCGCCAACGCGCTGCGCAATAACGGGTTCGGGCTGGGCGACAAATGCGCGGTGATGAGCGATAACAACCCGCTGGCCTTTAACGCCTGTCTTGGCATCCTGCGGGCGGGCTGTATCTGGTTGCCGGTCAACGCCAAGAACGCGGTGCAGGCGCATTGCGATTTTCTGGGGCTGGTCGAAGCGCAGGTTCTGTTCTTTACCAAAGCGTACGAGGGCATTCTGGATCGCATCAAAGCCGAAGTGCCAAGCCTGAAACTGTTGGTCTGTCTGGACGACAACAGCGATCACGGCCCCACCCTTGCGGAATTCATCAAGGACGCAGGCACCGATCCCATCGCACTGCCGTGGGATGATGAACGCGCGCAGGTGATTGCAGGCACCGGCGGCACGACGGGCAAACCCAAGGGCGTGGTCATGCCGTGTCGGTCATGGGATTGCTTTATCGCCAATATGCTGTCGACGCTGACCTTTGACGCCGACACCGTGTATCTGGCCGCCGCACCGATGACCCACGCCGCAGGCGCCTACGCCTTTCCGGTGATGACGATGGGCGGCACGATCCTGTTCCACGACGGCATCAACCCACAGCTTTTCATCTCGGATATTGCGAAATACGGGGTGACGGAAACCTTCCTGCCGCCCACCGCCACGCTCGCGATCATGGCCCAGCCGAACGTGGCCGAAGCTGATTTTTCGTCGCTGCGCAGCTTCATTTCCACCGGCGCGCCGATGGCCCCCGACCGTGCCCGCGAAGTGGCCGAATTGCTTGGCCCGGTCTGGGTGCAGCTTTATGGCCAGACCGAGGCGCTGGCGATCCTGACGGTGCTGACCCCTGCCGATTGCTATGACGCGAATGGCACCTTGCGCGCGGATCGGATGGATACCGTGGGCCGCGCCTCGCCCTTTGCCAAGGTGGCGATCATGGACGAAGACGGGAACATCCTGCCCGCCGGGGAAAAGGGCGAGATCGTCTGCCGCTCGGCGCTGGTGATGTCTGAATATTACCAAAACCCCGAAGCCACCGCCGAAGTATCCACCCACGGCTGGCACCATACCGGCGATGTCGGCACGCTGGACGACCACGGATACCTGCGCATTCTGGACCGCACCAAGGACATGATCATCACCGGCGGGCTGAACGTGTTCCCGTCGGAAATCGAAAACTGGCTGATGCAGCACCCCGCAGTCCACGAAGCCGCCGTGATTGGTGTGCCGGATGACAAATGGGGCGAGGCGGTCAAAGCCGTGGTACAACTGAAAGCCGGGGCCGAGATCAGCGCGGATGATCTGATCGCCTATTGCAAAGGCGAACTGGGCAGCGTCAAATCCCCCAAAACGGTGGATTTCGTAGACACCCTGCCCAAAAGCCCGGTCGGCAAGCTGCTGAAAAAAGACCTGCGCCAACAATACTGGGAAGGCGCCGGGCGTCAGATTTAACATCTGGCGCCGCAAGGCCAAAAAAGGGAGGGATAACACATGACCAAGGTGGTTTTTGTCACCGGGGCGGCAACAGGTATCGGGCGGGCAACGGTTGAACGGCTGCACCGTAAGGGCTGCAAGCTGGCGCTGTTTGATATCAACAAACCGGAACTGGATGCTTTAGCCGCTCAATTAGGCGGCGACATTCTGACGATCGAAGGATCGGTGCGCGACATGGCCGGGCTTCAGGCCGCCGCCGACAAGACCGCGGCCCACTTCGGGCGGATTGATGTGGTTTGGGCCAACGCCGGAATCGCGCGGGCCAAGCCCCTGATGCTGGCCGAAGAGGACGAATGGCTTCAGGTGATCGACATCAACCTGAACGGCGTGTTTCGCACACTCAGGGCGACAGCCACCTATCTGCGCGACAGCGCCGGGTATGTGTTGATCACGTCCTCCATCAGTTCAACAGTGGCACTGCCTTTTGCTGGCTCCTATGTTGCCTCCAAAGCGGCGGTGCTGAATTTGGCGGAATCCTTTCGCGGCGAAATGTATGGCTGGGGGGTCGAGGTCGGCACGATCCACCCCACCTTTATCCGCACCCCACTGATTGACGGCGCGATCTACGAAGATACCTATGGCGGGCTGATCCAGTCGACTTCGAAACTGTTGTTCTTTGAATTCCCGCTGTCGTGGGCGGCATGGACGGCAGAACGCATGATCATGGGCCGCAAACGCCGCAACACGGTTCCGGCATGGACGCATATGCCGTTCATCTGGTTCCCACGTTTCGGCAACTGGTTCGCGCAGGTCTGGGGTTTTCGCCGCAAGGCCATGCGCCGGGTCATGGAAGCCGCAATCCGGCATCACGAAGGCCGGGGCTAAGGCATCCAAAATTGCGGTGGCGGGGCAGTTATGCCCCGCCGCATTCATTCAGGCGCGTTGATACAGCGTGACCACACAAGCCCCGCCAAGGCCCAGATTGTGCTGTAGCGCCACTTTGGCGCCTTCAACCTGCCGCTGCCCGGCGGTGCCGCGCAATTGACCTGTCAGTTCATAACACTGTGCCAGCCCGGTCGCGCCCAGCGGGTGCCCCTTGCTCAGCAGCCCGCCCGATGGGTTCGTCACATATTTCCCGCCATAGGTGTTGTCGCCATCGGCAATGAACTTCTGCGCCCCACCTTCGGGACACAGGCCCAGCCCTTCGTAGGTGATCAATTCGTTATGGGCGAAACAGTCATGCAGTTCGACCACATCCACATCCTCGGCCCCGATCCCGGCGGCTTCGTAAACCTGACGGGCGGCATCGGCAGTCATGTCGTAGCCAACCAATTGCATCATGTCCCGCGCGTCAAAGGTGGCGGGGGTGTCCGTGGTCATCGCCTGCGCGGTGATCTGAACCCGGCTGTCGATCCCGTGTTTGCGTGCGAAATCTTCGGAACACAGGATCGCCGCCGCGCCGCCACAGGTGGGCGGGCAGGCCATCAGGCGCGTCATCACGCCGGGCCACATCACCGGCGCCTGCATCACATCCTCGACCGAGACTTCCTTATCGAACAGCGCCAGCGGGTTGCGGGTGGCATGGCGGCTGGCCTTGGCGCGGATGCGGGCGAAATCTTCCAGCGTGGTGCCGTATTTGTCCATGTGGCTTTTGCCTGCGCCCCCGAAATAGCGCAACGCCAGCGGAATATCGGCATTGTCGACCAGCGCATCACAGGTGGTATCGAAATCCGCGAACGGGCTGGGCCGGTCAGTAAAGACCGATGCCAACGCGCCGGGCTGCATCTGTTCAAACCCTACAGCCAGCACGCAATCGGCAATCCCGTATTCAATCGCCTGTCGCGCCAGAAACAGCGCCGTCGATCCGGTGGAGCAGTTATTGTTCACATTGACCACCGGAATCCCGGTCATGCCAACGCGATAAATCGCTTTTTGCCCACAGGTGCTGTCGCCATAAACATACCCGGCATAGGCCTGTTGAATATCTTCGAACCCGATCCCGGCGTCCTTCAATGCCTGACGGATCGCATCCTCGGCCATCACGTCATAGGTTTCGGATGCGCCGGGTTTGGCGAATTTGGTCATGCCGACACCGGCAACAATAGTCTTGGTCATCGTGGCTCCTCCGTCTGGTGCGGGCGAATTCTGCGCTTGACCGATCAATTCAACAAATAGAATTTTGTCCAAAGATATCTAAGTTTGGAATAGCGCATGAATTTCACCAAGCTGAAATATGTTGTCGCGGTGGATCGCGCGCAATCGGTTTCGGTCGCTGCTAAAACGCTGAACATCAGCCAATCCGCGGTGACAAAGGCCGTTGCGGATATTGAAACCGAACTGGGCCTGACCCTGTTTGACCGTCGCGCCCGTGGGGTTGATACCACGCCGGATGGTCGTGCCTTTATCGACCGCGCCGCCCGTATCCTGTCTGATGTGGAAACGCTGGGCGCGGACATGGCCGCCGCCCGCCAGAAACGCGAGGCGCTGTTGCGCGTGGCTGTCACACCGGCGTCGCTTGAGGGGCTGATGAACCGGGCGGTGCTGGATGTGATCGCTTCGGACCCAGATTTGCGATTGCATCTGTTTGCCATGCCGCTGGATGTGTCGCTGCAACAGCTTCGGCAGGGGGATGTCGATGCCGTTGTCGGCCCCCGCCGCGTGCTGGACGAAGACCCCCGCACGGTTTGCACCCCCCTGCCCGATCTGAAACCGCTGCTTTATGTCCGCAAGGGCCACCCGCTGACGACACGGGGCGGGCTAAGCGTGGATGACATAACCCGCTATCCCATTGTCGCACCGGATACCCAAAACCCGATTGTCCCCCCATTGCTGGAGGTTCTGGCATCGCTTGGGGGTGATCCGATGCGACGATTGCATATCATTGGCAGCTATCAAATCGCCTCGCGGCTGGTTGAAACGGGTGACGCCATCGGCATTGTCCAAGACAATTTCGCGCGGACACAGGGGTTCAATCAACGGTTCGTGGCGCTGAATTTCAAACTAGGCACCCCGATCCCAATGGCCGTGGCGGTTCAGAAATCGCTGCGCAACACTGCCATCATGCGCAGGCTGGTGGCCGCGCTGATCCGGTTCCCACCCACAGGATGACAGCCGGTTGCCGGACATTATCAGATCGTAGTGACAAGGGTGCCGCTAGCGTTCCGTCGGGTTTGCAAAAGCACCAGAAGGAATATCCTGTGGCTGGATCGTCAGATAAGCCCGCCGTTCCGGCGGGACCAGATGATACAGCACCTCAAGGAAATGACGGATCGCAGTTTCGCCAACCTCGGCAAAGGCCTTGTCCAGCGTCGCCTTTTGCTCTGCAAAGGCGATGTCCAAAACTTTTATCGCTTTGTCAGTAACATAGTGATGGCGAAACCGCCGATCCTCGTTATCTGTGACCTGCTCAATCATGCCATCGCGAACCAGTTCCTTCATCACGCGATTCAGGCTGGCGGCGTTGATCATCAACAGTTCTTGCAGTTCGTTCGTGCGGATACCGCCGCGAAACCGCACGAAATACATCACGCGAAAATGCGACCGCGTCAGCCCCATTTCGGCCAGCTTTTCATTCGCGGCAACCATCGCAAAACGCGGCCCCCAGAACGCAAGTTCCGAAGCGCAAATATGCACGGCATCCGGGAGTTCGTGAAAATCTGTCATGTCGCGCATCAAGTTGTTTCCTGTTCCATCCGTTTTGCCGCGCCGCCGCATAAATAGCAACAATGCAGTACATAGTATATATGTCTTGCATATATATTCTGCAATGGATAGCTTTCTTGTGAGCTGCCAGATTCGGCGCCCGAACTCTTCAGGAGGAGTAAGAGACATGAAAACCGCACTGCTAATCGGCAGCGTTGCTGCCACGCTGACCGCAACCACCCTGTCCGCGCAGGATGTGAAATGGCGGGTGACATCGGACTATCCGTCGAAATCCCATGTCGGGGCGTCGTTCACCGCAATGGCCGAAGAACTGTCGCGTCTGACCGACGGCGGCTTTACCCTTGAACTGAACCTTGACGGTTCATTGGGCTTCAAAGCCGCAGACAATTTCGAAGTTGTGCGCGATGGTGTGGTCGAAGTGGCCGAAACCGGGGCAGCGGCGCTGATCGGGTATGAGCAGGTGTTCGGCGTTGTCGGTCTGCCCTTTGTCGCGCCGACGAATGACGATGTGCAGCGCATGATGGCCATCGTGACCCCTGAATTTCAGGCGGCGTTTGAAAATCACGATCAGATCATGATCGGCTGGGGGACGTTCCCCGCCGTCGGCATTTTCGGCAAGCACAAGATGACCAGCGTCGAGGATTTCGCCGGAGTGAAAATCCGCACCTACGATTCATTTTCCGCCAATGCCTTTAGCGAGGTTGGCGCGACCCCCGTGCAACTGGCCTGGAGCGATGTTGTACCTTCGCTGTCCTCGGGTGTCATTGACGCGGTTCTGACCTCGTCAGTTGGCGGCGCAACGATCAAGGCATGGGATCTGGGCATTACCGATTTCAGCGATATCGGGTATTCCACCCCTGTCACCCTGCTGCATGTGTCGCGGGATGCGTTTGACGATCTGCCTGAAAAATATCAGGACGCTCTGATTCAGGCCGGGAAGGTCTACACCGAAACCAACTGGACCGCAGCACAGGCCGCGATTGAAACCTTCAAGGCCGCGTTCCGTGAAAACGGGATCACCATCCACGAAACCGCAGATGATGCGCTGAAAGCCCGGTTCGGGGAAATTTCGCGCCAGTCGGCGGCGGAATGGGTGAAGCAGGCTGGCCCCAAAGGCGAAGCCCTGTTCAACCAGATCCAGAACAAATAATTCCCCGATCTTTCGACAACCGTTCGAAAACATCCGCAGGCGGCCCAACAGGCTGGCCGCCTGCCGCATTCCCTTTGCCCGGAGAATGACATGGCTTTTGTTCGACGCCTTTCCAACAGTATTTGTGCAATTTGCATGATCGGCGCGGCGACCGCAGTCGCCGGTCTGGTGATCCTGATCCTGACTGAGATCGTCCTGCGGTCCGTCTTTAGCAGTTCATTGCTCGTGACCGAGGAAGTCGCGGGGTATCTGGTGTCCGCAGCGATCCTTCTTGCGCTGGCCCCGACGTTCAAAGACGGGGCCATGATCCGGCTGACCCTGGTCAGCGACCGGCTGGGCAAACGCCAGCAACGGGCGCTGGAACTGTGCATGACGCTGGTTGCTCTTGGCTTTGCCCTGTTTTGGGCGCGCTACATCCTGCGCGCCACGCTGAAGCTGTTCGATCGGGGTGCCACATCTTATGGGGTGGTCCCCTTTCCGCTGTGGTTGCCCGAAGCGGTTGCCCTGTTCGGGGTTTCAGCATTGGCGCTGATCCTGCTGTTTCACGGGCTAAGCCTGCTGCTGCCCACCCCAAGCACCACCAAAGGGGCATCCGATCATGGAATTTGAAATCGCACTTATCCTGTTTGTCATCTTTATCGGCGGGCTGGCGCTGGGGCTTTGGGCCTTTGCCACACTGTTCGTCGTCGCCACGCTGATCATGGTGCTGGGCGGAGATTTTAGTTTTGACAAAGCGGGGATTCTGGCGGCCAAGGTATCTGTACGCGCATCCCGGTCATGGGAAATGTCAGCCATTCCGCTGTTTTTGCTGATGGGGGAAATGCTGTTTCGGGCCGATCTGTCCAAACGTCTGTTCGAGGGGCTGGTGCCGATATTCCGGCATTTTCCGGGCGGGTTGCTGCATGTGAACGTGGCGGGCTGCACCACCTTTGCCGCTGTGTCCGGGTCGTCTGCGGCGACAACGGCCACCATCGGGCGGATCAGTGTGCCGGAATTGCTGGGGCGTGGGTATGATCGCCGCCTTGTGTTGGGATCGCTGGCCGGGGCTGGGTCTTTTGGACTGCTGATCCCACCGTCGATTGCCATGATCGTGTACGGCGTAATCGGGGATGTTTCCATCCTGCGCCTGTTCGCGGCGGGGCTGGTGCCCGGTCTGGTGCTGGCGCTGATGTATTCCGCCTATATCGCCCTGCGCGGCGGCAAGGCCACGGTCGATCCCAAACCCGCGAATATGCGGGCGCTGTTCGGTCTGTTGCCGATCCTTGCGCTGGTGGTGGCCGTGCTGGGCAGTATCTACGGCGGTATCGCATCCCCGACCGAAGCGGCAGCCGTAGGCGTTGCCGGGGCGGCTGTGCTGATCCTGATCGAACGGCGCATGACGTGGGAACTGATCCGTGACTCGCTCATTGCAGCCACGCGGCTGACCTGTGTCATGGGGGCTGTGGTGATCGCGGCGTCCTTCATGTCCGCTGCGGCTGGGATCGTGGGCATCCCACAAGCCTTGGTGAACTGGGTCCTCAGCCTGAACCTGAGCATGACCATGCTGCTGATTGCCATTGCGATATTCTATATCTTTCTGGGTCTGTTTCTGGATGGCATTTCGATCATGGTGGTCTCTTTGCCGCTGGTCATGCCGATCATCATGGCCGCCGGAATTGATCCGATCTGGTTCGGCGTTTTCCTTGTGCTGATGATTGAACTGGGGCTGATGACGCCGCCGGTGGGGTTCAACCTGTTCATCGTGCAATCCATCTCGAATGCACCCATCGGGGAAATCGCCCGCGCCACTTTTCCCTTCTTCCTGATCATGTTGGGGGCGGTCGTCCTTTTCACGGTCTTTCCGCAAATCGTGCTTTGGCTGCCGGGGATGCTTTTCTAACCCCCCCCGCCGCCAAGGGCGCACCAACCATTCAACAGGAGCATACCCATGAAAGACGTTTACATCATCGGCGTCGGCATGACGAAGTTTGGCCGCCACCTGACCCGAAGCGTGAAATCACTGACCCAAGAAGCCGTCACCGACGCCCTGCAAGACGCGGGTGCAACGGTTGACGATATACAGGCCGCCTATTTCGGCAACACCGCACAAGGCATCATGGAGGGGCAATATATCATCCCCGGTCAGATCGCGCTGGGGGCGATGGGCATTCACAGCATTCCAGTGGTCAATGTCGAAAACGCCTGTGCCACCGCCAGCACCGCGCTGCATATGGCCGTCAATCATGTGCGCAGCGGCGCTGCCGATGTGGTGCTGGCCGTTGGCGCGGAAAAACTGCTGTCCGAGGACAAGGCCAAAAGCTTTGGGATTTTCAGCGCGGGCTGGGATGTTCACACGCCAGAGCAGAATATCGAAACCCTGATCGGTGGCTATTTCACCCCCGACACCCCGCCGGGTGCGGCGCAGAAACGTTCCATGTTTATGGATCTCTACAACCACATGGCGCGGCACCACATGGACGCCTTCGGCACCACGCAGCGCCAGATGGCCGCCGTGTCATCGAAAAACCATTTCCATTCCACGATGAACCCGAAATCCCAGTATCAGAAAGACATGAGCATCGAAGAGGTGCTGGCCGCGCCGGTCGTCACCGGGCCGCTGACAGTGCCAATGTGTTCCCCGGTCAGCGATGGGGCGGCGGCAGCCGTGGTTGTCAGCGCGGATATGCTGCCCCGGTTCACAGGTCAGCCCGTGAAAATTCTGGCCGCAATCATGCGGTCCAGCACGGTACGCGACCCACGCGATTACGCCAACCACATCACTGCGCTGGCCGCGAAAGCCGCCTATGAACAGGCCGGTGTCGGCCCGCAAGACATGAGCGTGGCCGAAGTTCACGATGCCGCCGCCTTTGGTGAGATCATCCAGTCCGAATGTCTGGGCTTCGCCCCCATCGGCGAAGGCGGTGCCTTGGCGGAAAGCGGCGCAACCCGGTTGGGCGGGCGCATCCCGATCAACCCGTCGGGCGGATTGGAAAGCAAGGGCCACCCGATCGGCGCAACGGGTTTGGGCCAGATTTATGAACTGACACATCAGCTACGCGGACAGGCCGGGGCGCGGCAGGTGGAAAACGCACGTTTCGGCATTGCCGAAAACGGCGGCGGCCTGCTGGGCGTGGAAGAGGCCAGCGCCTGCGTAACAATTCTTGGAACCAACTGAGGGGTAAGACAATGGACGCGATTTCTGCATTTGAAAAAGGTTTGGCAAACCACCCGGATCGGGCCTGCTTTATCTTTGGCGACCAAAGCTGGACCTACCAAGAGGTTGGCCGCCTGATCAACCGTATCGCCAACAAGCTGAACGCTTGTGGGTATCAGGATGGCGTACAAGGTGCGGTCCTCAGCCCCAATGACGCCATCGCCTTTACCTGTGTGTTTGGCATTCTGAAGGCGGGCATGACATGGGTGCCGCTGAACGCCAAGAACACACCGGACAACAACCGTTACCTGTGTGATGCGTTTGATGCGCAGGTGTTGTTCTATCACTCCAGCATGGCCGCCACGGTACAGGACATTCGCGATGGCCTGCCCAAAGTGGAAATCTTCGTGTGTGTGGATCAACCAATGAACGGGGACCCCAGTCTTGAAAACTGGCTGGGTGATGTTTCTGACATTGCCGCCCCCGCACAACAAGACCCCCACAGCTTGTCTATGATCCTGCCTACGGGTGGGACCACGGGTATGCCCAAGGGGGCCATGCTCAGCCGCCACAGCATCGCCGTCTTTTGCCGCACGGTCGTAGAACTTTGCCCGCATGATGAACCGCCCGTCTATCTGGCGGCAGCACCCTTGACCCATGCGGCGGGGCTGATCTGCTTTCCGATCATGGCGCAGGGGGGAACGACGGTGATCACCACCTCGCCCGATCCGCTGAACCTGATGCAGTTGATTGCGCGTCACCGCGTCACCGATCTGTTCCTGCCGCCGACCGTGATTTACATGATGCTGGCCCATCCGCAGGTCAGCCAGTTCGATTACAGTTCCCTGCGGTATTTCCTGTATGGCGCCGCCCCGATGTCTGTTGCCAAGCTGAAAGAGGCGATCACGGTCTTTGGCCCCGTCATGACCCAGTTCTTCGGTCAGTCCGAGGCCCCCTGTACCTGCACCCATTTGTCGCCCGCCGAACATATCCCCAACGGCGTTCCCGCCTCTGACTCGGTTCTGTCAAGCTGCGGAAAGGCCACGCCCTATGTGGAGCTGGCCATTCTGGACGGAGGTGGCAATCCTGTTCCCGATGGGGAACGGGGGGAACTGGCCGTGCGGTCCGATCTGGTGATGATGGGCTATTACAAAAACCCCGAGGCCACCGCAGCGGCAACCGTCAATGGCTGGCATCTGACCGGGGATATCGCGTTCAAGGATGCGGATGGCTACTACCACCTTGTTGACCGTATGAAAGACATGATCATCACCGGCGGGTTCAACGTGTTTTCCACCGAAGTGGAACAGGCGATGCTGTCACACCCCGCCGTTCAGGATTGCGCCGTGATCGGCGTTCCCGATGACAAATGGGGCGAGGCCGTCAAGGCCGTGGTGCAGCTACGCGGTGGTCAAACCACGACCGAAGCGACGCTGATTGACCACGCCAAGGCCCTGCTGGGCAGCGTCAAAGCCCCCAAAACGGTGGAAATCTGGGACGATCTGCCCCGCAGCACCGTTGGCAAAGTGCTGAAACGCGATATTCGCAGCAAGTTCTGGGAAAACCGCGACCGCGCGATCAACTGACCCTTATGAAATATGGCAGGCCGTTAGGTGCGGCCTGCCACAGGTGTGACGGCCCTGCCGTTAATCCGGGCGGGTGTCCTGCATCGACGCCCGCTTGGAAAAATCACCGAACCACCCGGACAGCGCAGGGCGGCCAGTGCGCCAATCGTGATCCGGGAACCGGAAATCCAGATACCCTAAAGCGCAGGCAATCGCGATCAGCCCGGCATCGACCCCCTGAAACCCTGCGGCTTCGGATTCCATCTGATCCAGCGAACTTTCGATCTTGTCCATCTGCCCGGTCAGCCATTCCTGCCACAGCATTTCCGCCGGACGCATGGCCGTTTCATAGCGCGCCAACAAAGCGGCATCCAGCAATCCGTCGGCCACAGCTTCGCGCCGCAAGACCGTCCAAAGCGCATCCCCATCCGGGTACATACGCGGGCCATCGTGCTGCGCATCCAGCCAACGGGTGATAACCCGGCTGTCATACAATGCGCTGCCATCATCCAGAATGGCGGTGGGGACTTTGCCCGTGGGATTTTTGGCCACGATCGTCTGGTCGCGTTGGATCGGGCTGGCGGCGGAATCCAGTTTTTCAACCGTTTGCCCGGTTTCAGCGGCCACCATCATGACCTTGCGCACATAGGGCGAAAAGGGCGAAAAATACACTTTCATTGGACAAGCTCCGTTGTTGAGGCTGAAACATCGGGCGCGGTTATGATCCGCCCGGTTTCGATACATTGCGCCAGATATTCCCCGGCGAAATTCACATGTTCCCGCATCAGATAATCCGCGCGGATCGGATCGCGGCGCTTCAGCGCCTCCAGTATCCGGTGATGGTCGTCATGGGTGCGATACATGATGTCAAAATCCTGCCAGACGATCATCCGGTTTGACGCAAAAGGGATCAATTGCGTTTGCCGCACCAGTTCAGAGATCCAGCGATTATCGGCACGCGCGATGATTTCATCATGGAAACAGACATTCATCCGTCGATAGGCATCAATGTCTTTTGGATCCAATTTTCCTTTTGCCAAAGCGGTGTCGCCAATGTCCAGCCAGCGTTCCATTTTCTCTAGCGTGCTAAAATCAATCCCCGCAGTGGCCACGCTGGAGGCGGCCAGACCTTCCAGAACGGCACGCGCGGCGTAGCCGTCAATAATGTCCTTACGGTCGAACGCCCGCACGGTATAACCGCGGTTCGCCTCGTATTGCAAAAGCCCTTCGTTCGCCAGATTCGCCAGCGCCGTGCGCAGCGGTGTGCGGGAAACCCCCAAGGCCCGCGCAAGCCGTTCTTGCTGCAATCGTTCGCCCGGATGTATCTGCCCGCACATGATATGTTCGCGCAAAATATTCGTGACTTCTTCGGTACTTGTTGCAGACATGTGGCCTGTTCCTCCTGTGGTTCGAAGGCGCTTGATACAACTTACAGACAATTTTTCCGAGCGCAAGATTTTATCCAATCTAGAACACATCTTAATTTTTTTGTTGACATATTAACGATTCGACACCCTTTTTGGATACAATTTTACGAGCGAGCAGAAGGAGGGGCCGGTGACTCGACGTATCTTGATAACGGGTGGCGCCCGTGGAATCGGATTAGGAATTGCGGCCAGACTGGCAGCCAGCGGCGACAGCATCGTAATCGCCGATCTGGACGCCGAACAGGCCCAGACAGCAGCGGCCACGTTGCCCGGACAGGGCCATATCGGCATTGCAATGGACGTGCGCCACGAAACAGACGTCACCGCTGGGTTCGATGCCGCCGAAGCGGACGGGCCACTGACCGCCGTTGTGTGCAACGCCGGTATCCTGCTGTTCGGACCAGACGGTGATCGCACCCCGATTATCGACATGGATATGGACGACTGGCAGCGCACGCATACCGTCAACCTGACCGGCACATTCCTGACGATCCGGGAATTTCTGCGGCGGCGGAAATCCAATCCTGTATCCAATGCCCGGATTGTGACCTTTACCTCCAGTGCCGCGCAACTGGGCGGGTTCCGCAGTTCGGCATCCTATATTTCATCCAAATCCGGCGTTATCGGCCTGACCAAGGCCACCGCCCGCGAAGCCGCGCCAATGGGTATCACCTGCAATGCCGTCGCGCCCGGCCTGATCGACGCCCCCATGCTGCGCCTGTCACTGGCCGAAGGTGACGAAGCCGCCGCCGCCAGCAACATCCCGCTGGGCCGGATCGGTCAGCCGCAGGACGTGGCTGCCGCCGTCGAATACCTGATTTCCAAAGATGCGTCTTATGTCACCGGCGGCGTGATTGACGTCAATGGCGGATACCGGATGCAATGACCACCCAACCGCGCCCAAATATTCTGGACTGGCTGTCCAATCGTTTGCTGGAAATCGGCGGGCTGTTGCTGTTGGTCATGATGCTGCATGTCACGCTGGACGTGGGCATGAAATACCTGTTCAACCAGCCCGTTCCCGGCACGCTAGAGGTCGTGTCCTATTACTACATGGTCGGGGCCGTCTTCCTGCCGATCGCCTTTGTGGAAATGACACGCGGATCGGTGGCGGTTGACCTGTTTTATGACAAGTTTTCCCGCCCCTTCCAAATCCTGTGCATGGGGCTGGTGCTGGCGCTTTGCACGGCGGTTTATGCCGGGTTGGGCTGGATCACCTATGGCGATGCCATCCGGTCCTTTAACAGTGGCGAGGTGGTGATGGGGCCTGTGACCGTTGTTGTCTGGCCCAGCCGTTTCGTGCTGCCGATCAGCTTTGCGCTGGGGGCGCTGGCCTGCGCCTATCATCTGATCCTGCTTATCACCAACGCCGATGCGCGCCGCCGCATTCTGGGCAATCA
Organism: Thalassovita litoralis; assembly: GCF_900182725.1. Classification (GTDB taxonomy): domain Bacteria; phylum Pseudomonadota; class Alphaproteobacteria; order Rhodobacterales; family Rhodobacteraceae; genus Thalassobius; species Thalassobius litoralis. The sequence continues at coordinate 13,592 of NZ_FXTO01000023.1, read as the reverse complement.
TACGGACGGAGGAACGGTCTGATGGATCGTCTTGAAATCGGTTTTATCGGCATCGGTGCGGTGCTGACCCTGATCGGGCTGCGTATGCCCATTGGTGTCGTTCTTGCCCTTGTCAGCTTCGGCGGTATCTGGGCCAGCACGAACCTGACTGCCGCCTGGGGTCTGGTGCGCGCGGTTCCCTATCAATTCATCGCAACATGGTCTTTCAGCGCGGTGCCGATGTTTCTGCTGATGGGCTATATCGCCAGCCACGCGGGGCTGACCAACGGATTGTTCCGCGCCATGCGGGTGATGCTGGCGCGGGTGCCGGGCGGATTGGCCTGTTCTACCGTTGGCGCCTGCGCATTGTTTGCCGCCGCTTCGGGGTCATCCGTTGCCACGTCAGCCGCAATGGCCCGGATTGCCGTGCCGGAAATGATCAAATCCGGCTATGACAAGGCCTTGGCCACCGGCTGCGTTGCGGCGTCCGGGACGCTGGGATCGCTGATCCCGCCCTCGATCCTGATGGTGCTGTATGGCGTATTTACCCAGCAATCGGTGGGCCAGTTATTCATGGCGGGTTTCCTGCCCGGCGTGCTGTCGGCGGCGATCTATATGGGCATGATCGTGGCTCGGGTAAAATTCACCCCGTCGCTGGCCCCGCCAACCGACGTGCGGATTGAACCCGGTGAACTAAAGGCCGCATTGCGTGAAATCTGGCCGCTGCCCCTGCTGATTTTCGGCGTGCTTGGCGGTATCTTTCTGGGGATCATGACCCCAACCGAGGCCGGGGCTGTCGGTGCCTTCATCGCGGTGGGGATCGCCGCCATGCGCCGCACGCTGAACCTGCAAATGATGCGCAGCGCGCTGAAAGATGCAGCGGCGGGAACCTCGGTTATCTTCATCATTGCGATGGGGGCCAGCATGTTCACCAGCTTCATGGGGCTGACCGGCGTGCCAAAGGTGGTTGCCAACGCCATGCTAAGCGTTGGGGATGACCCGCTGACGCTGATCCTGATGATTGCCATCATTTATATCGTCATGGGCATGTTCATCGATTCAATCGGCCTGATGCTGCTGACCCTGCCGATCCTGATGCCACTGCTGAATGCTGCCGATGTGAACATGATCTGGTTCGGCATCATCGTCATCAAGCTGCTGGAAATCGGCCTGATCACGCCGCCGGTGGGGTTGAATGTCTATGTCATCAATTCCGCGCTGCGCGGACAGGTGGCGCTGCCCACGATCTTTCGCGGGGCGCTGTGGTTTATGGCGATGGATGTTCTGACCATCGCGATACTTGTGGCCTTTCCGGCCATCGTTCTGTGGCTTCCCGCCCAGATGCAATGAATCCAAACAAGGAGGAGACGTAAAATGAAACCTATGAAGACACTGGCGCTGGCGCTGACCAGTTCGGCCATCCTGACACTGGGCAGCCAGATCGCCAGCGCACAGCAAATGCTGTCCACATGGCTGGAACCCAATCACATCATCACGCTGGAAGCCCACCAAGGCTGGGCCAATCTGGTCAAAGAAGCCACCAAAGGCGAAATTGATTTCGAGGTCTTCGTGGGCGGCGCGCTGATCCCGGCGAAATCCACCATGCAAGGCACCGCTGACGGGCTGGCACAGGTCGGGTTCCATACCGCAACCTATACCCCGTCGGACCTGCCGGTCTCGAATGCGCTGGCCGACATGGGGTTTGAAACCCCCGATGCCTATGTCATGTCGCTGGCCTTTGGCGATTTCATGATGAACGACGCCGAAGGCTATAATGACTGGCGCAAAAACGGCGTGATCTTTGGCGGCAGCTATTCCACCCCGATCTATTATTTCATCTGCCGCGAACCCGTCAAAACGCTGGCTGACGTCAAAGGCAAACGCGTGCGGATGCCCGGCGGCGGTTGGGCGCGGTTCGGTCAGGAAATCGGCGTGGTTGGTGTGAACGTACCATCCTCGGAAATCTATACCGCATTTGAGCGTGGCTCTGTTGATTGCACCGCCTCGGACCCGACACACCTGACATCCGGCGCGACGCTGATGGAAGTGGCGAAATCCGTCACCCTGCTGAAGATGAGCCCCTTCTATGCCGGTGTGACCTATGCCTATAACCCAACCTTCTGGAAAGGCCTGACAGACGAACAGCGCCGGACCCTGTTCGATCAATCCGCCCGCGCGATGGCCCGGATGCAAATCCATTACGACAAAGAAGCCCAGGACGCGCTGGAAAAAGCCAAGGCCGCTGGCGTTACCCTGATCGAACCGGACGCAACCCTGCAAAAGGCCTATGACGATTGGGCCGCTGGCGGCGTGGGCGGCATGGCCGAGATTGCCAAATCCACCCACGGCATTGCAGACCCCGAAGCACTGTATGCCCGCTTCCGCCCCTATGTTGCCAAATGGCAGGGCCTGTTTGCGAATGTGGATCGGCACGACGAAGAAGCCGTGACCAAGGTGATCAAAGAAAACCTGTTCGATCAGATCAACGTGTCCACCTACGGCATGGAATAAGGCAAATCTGCACCGCCTGACCTTCCGTGGGCGGCTGCAAAACGGGCTGCGGGCAATTGGGTCCGCAGCCCACTGACGCAAGAGGCAAACATGACAGCAAGCAACGGAAAAACCGCAATCGTCACCGGCGCTGCCGGGGGTATGGGGCGGGCCATTTCAGCCCGCTTGGCCGAGGACGGATTTCACGTCCTGATGACAGATATGAACGAAGCGGCACTGGCCGAAGCGGCAGCAGGGATTTCCGGCTCGGTCGAGTATTTCACCGCCAATCTGGGCGATGCCGACGCCCGCACCGCCCTGATTGATCGCGCTGGGGATCTGTTCGCGCTGGTCAACAACGCCGGAATTTTCAACCCTGCCCCGATTGCCGACCTGACTGGCGCTGATTTTTCGCGCATGTATGACATCAACACGATCGCCCTGTTTGAGCTTAGCAAACTGGCGATGCAGCGGATGGCGCAATCGGGCGGGCGGATCGTGAATATCGCATCCCGCGCCTATCTGGGATCGCCCAACGTGGCGCATTATGCGGCATCCAAGGGTGCGGTCGTGTCCCTGACCCGCTGCATGGCGCTGGAACTGGCCCCGGACAATATCCTTGTGAACGCCATTGCGCCCGGTGTGATCGAAACCCCCATTCTGGCAGGTTGGAGCGACGAAGAGCGCGCGAAGCTTGCCTCGTATCAACCACTGGGCCGGATCGGGCAGCCCAAGGACGTGGCAAATGTGGCGTCCATGCTGGCCAGCCCGCGCACCGATTACATCACCGGACAAGTGATCATCGTAGACGGTGGCCGTTCTGTTGGGGGTGGCAATGTCTGATCGGATCACAGGGATTGCCGTTGTAACCGGCGCGGCCAGCGGCATTGGGCTGGCCACCGCCACGCTGCTATCCGAACGCGGGGCGCGGGTGTTGTTGGTTGACCGCGACGCGGCGGCATTGGATGCGCTGCCTGACAACCGTTTCAAAACCCCGCTGGCCGGGCGTCTGGCCTGTGACATCGCGGCCCCCGACAGCCCCGCCCGCATTGCGGATGCCGTGGCCGCAACCGGGCTGAACTGGGCGGTTCTGGTGAATAACGCAGGGGTTGCCGCCTCGCCGCCGATCATCACCACAACGGATGACGATCTGGCCCGGTTTCTGGACATCAACATCGCTGGCACCTTCCGTCTGTGTCGTACCGCGCTGCCGGTGATGGCAGCGCAGGGGCGCGGGGCGATTGTCAATGTCGCTTCTGTCTTTGGGCTGACGGGGGTCGGTGGCACCTCGGCTTATTCCATGTCCAAGGGCGCAGTGGCGGCCCTGACCACGCAACTGGCCTGTGAATTTGGCCGCGATGGGGTACGCATCAACGCCGTGGCGCCCGGCCTGATCCATACCCCGCTCACCGATGGCAGGATCAAATCCGGCGCATGGACACAGCGCGTCATGCTGGAAGGCACCCCGCTTGGCCGCACCGGTCAACCCGAAGAAGTCGCTGACGCCATTGCATTTTTGGCCTCGGATCGGGCCGGGTTCATCACCGGCGAAATCCTGAAGGTCGATGGCGGTTGGATGACGGGCCGTCTGGCCCCTGCCCCAAAGGAACCCGCGCAATGACCCAGCTTCCCACGCAGGCCGATGCCATCGTCGTCGGCACCGGCGCCGCCGGTATGAGCGCCGCAATCCGTCTGAAAAAACTGGGGCTGTCCCCGATCCTGTTGGAAAAAACCGATGCGTTTGGCGGTTCGACCGCTGTTTCGGGCGGGGCGGTCTGGATTCCCTGTAACCCCCATTCCGCCGAAGTGGGCCACGCCGACGACAGCAAAGAGGCGGCGCTCACCTATCTGTCCGCCGAAATGGGCAACCGCATGAACGCGCCGCTGGTCAATGCCTTTCTGGACACCGGCCCCGAAGTGGTGCGCTTTCTGGAAACCGAAACCGAAGCCCGCTTTGCCGCGCGGGCGCTTGGCCCGGATTATCACCCCGATTTGCCCGGAGGAACATTGGGCGGGCGGGTGATGGACCCGCTGGATTACGATGCCCGGAAACTGGGTTCGGCCCTGTCGCGCCTGCGCAAACCGATCCCCGAATTTACCGTGCTAAAGGGCATGATGGTGGGGCGCACCGATTTGGGGCAACTGCCGAATATGCACCGCTCGCTGTCGTCCTTCGTGTATACCACGCGCGTTGTGCTGCGGCATTTGAACGATTTGCTGCGGTTCGGGCGCGGCACCCGGTCGGTGATGGGCAACGCGCTGGCCGCCCGTCTGGGCAAAACTGTGCATGATCTGGGCATCCCGATTTACTATGAATCCGCCTTGGCCGGGTTGGAACAGGACGAAACAGGCCGTGTGCAGGGGGTCACTGTAGAACAAGGCGGGCAAACCCATCGCATTGCCACGCGCCATGGGGTGATCCTTGCCTCGGGCGGGTTTCCGCAATCCGACAGCCTGCGCCAGCAGGTCATGGATCACGCCCGCAACGGCGGGGAACATCATTCCATGTCACCCATGGGCAATACGGGTGACGGGCTGACCGCCGCCGAAGCCGCAGGCGCAATCCGTGGGCAAAATAACCTGAACGCTGCGTTCTGGACCCCGGTTTCCAAACTGCGCCGCCCGGATGGGACCAAGGTTCCCTTCCCGCATCTGTTTCTGGACCGTGCCAAGCCGGGACTGATTGCCGTGACTGCCGACGGCCAGCGGTTCGTGAACGAAAGCGCCTCGTACCACGATTTCGTGTCGGGGATGTTACGGGCGATGGAAACCGGGGCCAAGGATTTCTTCCTGATCTGTGACCACCGTTTTATCCGCCGCTACGGGCTGGGTGCGGTGCGTCCGTTCCCCGGTCGCCTGTCGCCGTTCATCCGCAACGGCTATGTCACGCAGGCGGCCTCGCTGGCCGATCTGGGTGGGGCGCTGTCGCTTCCGGCGGATACGTTCGCCCAAACCGTAACGCGCTATAACACCGATGCCGCCACCGGCACGGACACGGCCTTTGACAAGGGCGGCAGCGCCTATAACCGTTATTTGGGCGATCCGCAGAATACCCCCAACCCCTGCCTGCGCCCGATTGATCAGGGGCCGTTTTATGCGTTGCGGATTTATCCCGGCGATATTGGCACCAGTATCGGGATCGTGACCAATGAAAACGCGCAGGTTCTGGATGCCAACGGCACCCCGATCAGCGGGCTATATGCCGCCGGAAATGACATGAATTCGATTATGGCAGGCAGCTACCCCGGCCCCGGTATCACGCTTGGCCCGGCGCTGACCTTTGGCTATATCGCCGCGTCGCATCTGGCGCGGAACGCCTGATCCCCGGCGGGTAGGGCACGGATACCCGCATCTGTGCCTTACCCCGCGCCCCCAGTTTAGATATGCGACTTGTCCCGATACCGCAGCGCATCCAGCAGTCGGGCGAAAGCCGGTGAACCCAATTGCCGGTTGGGGTAATACAGGTGATACCCTTGCACCAGCGCGGACCAGTCGTTCAGAACGCTTTGCAGCCGTCCGGCTTGGATATGAGGCTGCGCCAGATCCTCTGGAATGAAGGCAAGGCCCAGCCCATCCAGCGCGGCCTGAACCACCAACATGATACTGTCATAGGCAAGCTGGCCACCAACCCGGACCTCTAATGCTCGCGCATCTTTTTCAAACTCCCACGCATACAGATGACCCGCCGCAGCCATGCGCAGGTTGATGCACTGGTGGTTGGTAAGATCCCGCGGATGTTCAGGGGCCGAGCGGCGGGCAAAATAGGACGGTGTACCGACAACAAGAAACCGAAAGTCCGGCCCGATCCGCACGGCGATCATGTCTTTGCTAACGGATTCCCCCAGCCGAACACCGGCATCGAAATGGTCGCGCACAATATCAACGAAACCATCATTGATGGACACCTCCACATTGATGTCCTGATAGCGCGGCAGGAATTCCGCCAATCTGGGTTGCAGGATCGTTTGCGCCGCATGTATCCCCGAACTGATCCGCAGCGAACCGGACGGTTTGTCCCGTAATTCGCTTAGCGCATCCAGTTCAGCATGAATCTGCTCGAAATGCGGTGCAATCGCGTGGAACAGACGCTCACCCGCCTCGGTCGTAGAGACCGAACGCGTCGTGCGTAACAACAGCCGCAATCCAAGCCGCTCTTCCAGCCTCCGGATCGTGTGGCTGAGCGCAGAAGCAGAAACCCCAAGCCGTGTCGCAGCCTTTGCAAAGCCTCGTTCCTGCACAACGGCGATGAATGCACGTAATTCGCTGAATTGATCACGCGCCATTACTGAATCCAACTCAATAGATCATGTCGATTATCGCATCTAATTGCATAGATGAATCTCCACTAAATTGCCAGCAGATGCAGCGAAACAGGAAAGGATATTCCATGGAAATTATCCGCTCGGAAAAACGGCCAACCATGCCCGGACCGACAGACTGGTTTACAGGCGCGGTGCAGGTCGAGATGCTTTTCAACGCCTTTGACAAGGAACGGGTGCAAGGCGCCAATGTAACGTTCGAGCCGGGGGCGCGCACCGCATGGCACACCCATCCGCTTGGACAGACCTTGGTTGTCATGGCCGGTACGGGCCGCGTGCAGCGTTGGGGCGGTCCAATCGAGGAAATCCGCACAGGTGACGTGGTCTGGTTCGCCCCCGGTGAAAAGCACTGGCACGGTGCCGCCCCCGACAGCGCGATGACCCACATGGCGATTCAGGAAGTACTCGATGGCAAGGCCGTTGATTGGATGGAGAAAGTCCCGGACGAAACCTACAACCGCTAACCCAATCCCCCATAGGGCAAACCCGCCCCCAACGATACCGAACCAATTTCAAAATACCGGAGACAGCAATGATCCTCGATGAAACCTATACCCTATCCAACGGCGTCGAAATCCCAAAGCTGGGGCTTGGCACTTGGATGATCCCCGACGACGACGCGGCACAGGCTGTCCGCGCCGCCGCCAAGATCGGTTATCGCCACATCGACACCGCCCAAGCCTATGGCAACGAACGTGGCGTCGGAGAAGGCGTGCGCACCTGCGGCGTTCCGCGCGGCGAAATCTTCGTCACCACCAAGCTTGACGCTGGCATCAAGGACTATGAAGGCGCGAAAGCAGCCATTGATGCCTCGCTTGCCGCGATGCAGCTTGACTACATAGATCTGATGATCATCCACAGCCCGACCCCTTGGCAGAACTTCCACGACGCGGATCGGTTTTTCGCAGGCAACCTTGCAGCGTGGAAAGCCCTTGAAGACGCTTATGACGCAGGAAAGCTGCGCGCCATCGGCGTTTCAAACTTCCTGCAAGCCGATCTCGACAATCTTATCGACAATGCCGCGGTCGCCCCAATGCTGAACCAGATCCTAGCGCATATCTCGAACACGCCGTTCGATCTGATCGACTATTCAAAAGCTAAGGGGTTGCTGGTCGAAGCCTATTCCCCGGTCGGCCACGGCGAGCTTTTGAAAAATGCCCAGATCGCAGCAATCGCCGAAAGCTACGGCGTGTCCGTGCCTCAGCTGGGTATCCGCTATTGTCTGCAACTGGGTCTTTTGCCCCTTCCGAAAACGGCCAACCCGGATCACATGCGCAACAATGCTGCGCTGGATTTCCAGATATCGGACACGGATATGGAAACGCTGAAATCAGTGGACCGCATCAAGGATTATGGCGAGGCCAGCATGTTCCCCGTCTATGGCGGACGTATTTGATAAACTTATGGATCGGGGACGACGGTTCCCCGGTCCTACCCCGTCTGTCATCCTCCAAGGGCAGTCTTGGGTTGCGCCGAATGTTTTGGCAAGACGGGCTTCGTTCGGGTGTTGTCAGGCTCTTAGCCGCTCAGGCTGCCAAGCCTCTTGGCCGTTTCGGGCATCCGTTTCAGTGAATTTGCAATGTGTTCACGCCAGCGTGGGCCAACCCCGATTGCCGTTTCATATGCTTCGGTCAGATCATCGGGGCGATCTTCGGCCAGCGCTTCGATCAAAAAGGCAGCCTGTTCCCGATCTTTGGATGCTTTCAGGGTTCCGTCCCCGTCCCGGCGGCGGTCTGCGACAATCAGCTTATGAATCGCGTACCGCTCGGGGCGGGGGATTTGCACCAGAACGCCCGACCGATAGAGCGCCGCCGCATAAATCGGGTCTGCTATCAGAAAATTCAGGAAATTCAGCGCCTGCGCATTCACCCCCAGCGCGGGCAAATCGCGGATGGTTTCTTCACCAAAGGCCGGTGTCAGAAATTCAACCAACTGGCCGCTTCCGCCCTGCGACCAGCGCCAGGTTTGTCGAGGGTTCAGGCCGGGAACAGGTTCAAACTTCAGCGCTGAAAAGGCGGCCGCCAGACTGGGTTCGACCTGATCCTCCAGCGCGACGCTCAGTTTTTCAAACTGTGCAATATCAATATCCCCGGTATTTGCCATCCCGCCCAAGGGCAGCCGAAGACCAAGCTCGCCCTCGTACAGGCGAAAGGCATTCGTTCCGACAATCGTGCCGCCCAAACGAAACGTACCCGCATCCGCCATTGCCGACAGGATCGCGCCGGTGGCCCGGTCGGTGGGCGTCATCCCCTCGGCGCGCAGTAACCGGACCAATCGGGATCGTTCGGACTGCCGGGCTTTGGCGGTGGCGCGCAATTCCTCGATCCGGTTAATCCGCGCCTGCGTTTCATCCGTATCTTCCCCGATATAGAAGAATTTCATTTCGGACCCGACCCGGCGCGCGGCGTACCAATACCCCCGTTTCCCACGCTGTTTCAGGATGGGTTTGCCCTTGATACCGGCTGCGGCCTCGTCCCGCAAAAGCCGGACCAGATCGGTATAGGCGCTCATCGCGATGCTGCTCAGGGGGATCATGCCTATCAATTTCCATTAATGCTTGGCACAACTATGCCTATCAAAAATATATATTGCTAGGCAAAACTGGATCGCCCCTCAATCATATCCCCGATGGCGCCGGTCTACTGCCCGAACCCCACGCAAAGGGCAACCATGCCACCAGACCGGTCATCATCAAGACCAGCCCGCCCAAAACCGGAACCACAGATTTGGGGGAGCCGCCGAGCAACACATCAAGGCGGCACGCGATTCAGGCGCTTTCTTCGCGCATGTCGCGGTCCAACAACTGTCCCGGTTTCTTTTGCGCCAGCAAGGCGCGGGCCTTGGCATACTCGGGGTCATTCCAGAACATCAGGCACCCGTTGCAGCCACGCCCACAGCAGCCTTCGGCCCCCTTGCGCGATGTGCGGGCACGTTTTTCCATTGTTTCGTCGCCGATCGCTTCTTGCAGCAAGCGAGTCTGTCGGCGATAGGCCGTTTCGCGCCCCACCTGCCCCAGTTCGATCTTCTGCGCGGTCTTATCCAGCTTCAGGCGACGCCATTCGTCTTCGGCCAGCAGGGATTCCTTGCGCACGATGGTATAGGGCGGGAACCGACGGCGCACGGAATCCGGTGTTTCGCGGTCAAAAGCGCTATAGGGAATAAACACCCGGTCCTGACGACTGCCAAAGGCCGCGTCGCGCTGTTCACCACCAATCTGGAACGCATACAGGCGCAGCAGCACCGGCTCGGCCAAGGGATCGGGCGGCAGGAATTCCAGCACCTCGCCTGCCTCTAGCTGGTTTTTCACCGCCAGCACCAACCCGTCCTCGTGCGTTTCTTCGATGATACCCGCGAATTCCCACGGGGCCATCGCCTTGGTGTGTTCATACCCGTGCGCGAAATTCTGCAACCGCCCCTGATGAAAGGCAATCGTATAGCCCCGGTTCGTGGCCGCATCCAATTCCTGCATATAGGTCGTGGCATCCCAGCCTTCGGGATCGGCATACCACGCGTCAATCGCCCGCCGATAGGCCCGCGCCACCGTCGCCACATAATAGGGGCTTTTGTTGCGGCCTTCGACCTTCAGGCTGTCGATACCCGCACGCAGCAGATCATCCAGTTTCGGCATCAGGCACATATCCTTGGAATTCAGGATATACGACCCGCGCATGTCTTCTTCGATGGGCATGAATTCACCGGGGCGCACGCCTTCCTCCAGCACGAATTCAAACAGTTCGGCGTTTTCTTCGGACAGGGGAAGTTCCTTGATCGTGCCGTCCTTCAGTTTCATGTGGACCTTGTATTGCCAGCGGCAAGAGTTAGCACAATTGCCCTGATTGGCCCCGCGTTCGGCCAGAAAGTTCGACAACAGGCAGCGCCCCGAATAGGTCATGCACATGGCCCCGTGAACAAAGCTTTCCAGCCGTATATCGGGGCATTTTTCGCGGATTTCCTGCATTTCCGGGAATGTCACCTCACGCGCCAGAACCACCAGTTCGGCCCCCTGATCGGCCCAGAAATCCACCGTCAGCCAAGAACAGACATTCGCCTGCGTGGATACATGCAGCGGCAATTCCGGCGCGTGTTTACGCAGGTAATGGAACACGCCGGGATCGGCCACGATCACCCCATCGGGACCAATTTCGCGCAGCGTCCCCAGATAGGCGTCCAGCTTTGGGACGTCCTTGTTATGGGTAAACAGGTTCAGCGTCAGATACACCCGCACCCCATGCGCATGGGCAAAAGCAACGCCTTCCTTGATATCCTCCAGCGAGAATTTGGATTTCGTCCGCAGCGACATGTCCGGCGTGCCCAGATACACCGCATCCGCCCCATACAACACCGCCACCTTTAGCCGTTCAAGGGAACCGGCAGGCATCAGCAATTCGGATTTACGGGGATTGGGATCAACAGCAGGCATCGGGCAGCACGCACTAAATAGCAAGGAAGGCTATCTTCTACATCGCAACACCGCCCCTGACCAGAGCCATCGCCGCAGGCGTCCGCAATCGAAAGGATGGGGTGGCAGGCAATTGCTGCGGCGGATCGGGTGAATCCGAAAAGCATTCACCCGACACAGCCCACGATCACAAACACTCTGCTCAGGCGTATCCCAGCTCTATCCTGATTTCGCGTTTCATGATCTTGCCATTCGCATTTCGCGGCAAAGGCGTTTCCTGCAAGGTAAAGCTTTCCGGGCATTTGTAATCCGAAAGCCGTTCAGCGCAGTGCTGGTTCAGCCCTTCTTCGTCGATCCCGCCTGCGGCCACGGACAGCACAGCATGAACGCGTTCCCCAAGGATCGGGCAGGGCTTGGCCACGACTGCGGCCTCGAACACACCGGGATAGGCGGTCAGGACGCTTTCCACTTCGGACGAGAAAATCTTGTGACCACCTCGGTTCACCATATCCTTTTTGCGGTCCTGAACGTGGACGAAACCCTGTTGGTCGATCATGCCCATATCCCCGGATTTCCAGAACCCGGCAACGAATTCGCGTTCGGTGGCTTCGGGGTTGTTCCAATACCCCGGCACCGTCATGGCCCCCCTGATCCACAGTTCGCCGGTTTCACCGGCAGGCAACTCGCGCCCGTCGTTGTCCATCACGCAAATTTCGGCCCCCGGCACGGGCAACCCGACCGACAGCCGCCGTTGCGCCGTTTCTGACACAGGCATCGCCGTCGCGGGCGAGCTAAGCTCTGTCGCGCCGTAGACATTCATCAGCCCCAGCCCCGGCAGGGCATCCGCCATGCGTTCGATCGTGGCCGCAGGCATGGGCGCACCGCCATACCCACCGATCCGCCACGCGGACAGATCGTAATCCGAAAGGGTCGCGCGATGCAGGCACAGGTTATACATGGCCGGAACCAGAACGCTGAACGTCAGCCCCTCGCGCGCGGCGGTTTCAAGGAAAGGCTGAACCGCGAATTCACGCATCACCACCAGCGTTCCCGCAGCCCGAAGGATCGTCAAAATCCCCGCCACCAGCCCCGTCACATGGTTCATCGGAACCACAAGGATCGTGCAATCATCCGGCCCCAGATCCATGATCTGAATAAAGTTCGTCGCGGAATGCACCACCCCAAGGCCCGTCAGCATGGCCCCCTTGGGAACCCCTGTCGTTCCCGATGTGTACAGGATAAAAGCCGGGTCTTCCTCTGCCACTTCTGCCACGCCAATCATGGGCTGCGCGGCAAGCAAGGCCTGATATTCCTCGAACCCGTCGGCGCCGCCAACAGACAGACGGATCACCAGATCGGGGGCATCGGCGGCATCCGGCACCAGATGGGTAAATTCATCGTCGGTGACAATCGCTTTGGCTCCCGAATTGGTCAGCGCATGAAGCAGCCCCGGACGCTGGTCGCGGGTGCTAAGCGGGACCGCCACCGCGCCGATCTGCGCCGCTGCATAAACCACCACCACAAAGGGAATCCCGTTGCCCAGCAGCAGCGCAATCCTGTCCCCCTGCCCCAGCCCGCGCGCGGCCAGCCCGGCGGCCACGCGGGCCACCTGATCGGACAGCATGGCATAGGTCAGCCTTTGATCCCCGAAAACGATCGCTGTGTTGTCGGGACATTTGGCAACGGCCTGCGCGAACATCGCATACACATTCGCCGGTCGGTCAGGATAGCACGCGACAACCCGGTTCCCATAATGACGTTCCCGCCGCAGCGGTGCCTCCCAACGCAAATTTTGATCTGTCAATTCCCCAACTCCCTTGTCCTCTCGGAACACCATCCACGATTTCAATCGGCGTCTTCAAGGGCATCTAATGCAGATTTTCACCCACCCACTTTTTGCTGAAAAACAACGGCCCGGATAAATCCGCGTAATGCACGGAAAACATGTTATTTATGCCCTCGCACCCCGCCAGATAATTTGGCGTCAGTACTGTTGTGCCTTGACGGCGAAACCATACGCCGCGCCGCAAACATGGCGTTCCGCAGGATCGTTCCCACCGGAAATGCCAGCCTGACCTGCACCGCATCTATCTCGGTTAGGCATTTTAATGTATTCTCAATTCATGATTTGGCCTTCAACAGAGGGATGAGTTATCGTGATGACTTATTTCAATCTCGGTTCGTTTGGGCGCCCGTTGAACAATACCTCTGCCGAAGCGCAAGTCTGGTTCGATAGGGGATTAGTTTGGCAATACGGTTTCAATCACGAGGAAGCGATTACCTGCTTCGAACGCGTGCTGACCCTAGGCTCAGGACTCATAACCAAAACATGACTGTTGCGGCGAGAGCGATGGCCGAGAGGAAGACTTCGGGGCAGCGGTCATATCGGGTGGCGACCCGCCGCC
>NZ_FXTO01000022.1 GCF_900182725.1 Thalassovita litoralis | reverse complement strand
GGGAAAGAACGGTCGCAGCCGCGCCATCTGTTCGTCGGTCAGCCAAAATAGATTGCTCATGATACCCCCTGAAAGTTTGGGGATTTGAAGCATGCGACCAATGCGATCTCAAGCCGATTAATGGGTCCTGAGCCTAGGAAAGCAGACGTTCGCAAGCAGTGCAGCATTCGGTAAGGTTGATCTCAAACAGCCATACCCGCCCCAAAAAATAAAAAGGGGCCTTCCGGCCCCTTCCCCATTCTTCAAACCACGCCAGTCTCAGCTCTCGCTCAGCGCGACTTTCATATCCTTAACGATGTAAATCACCTCGCCATCGGCCTCGACAATACCATCGGCCACGCCCATCGTCAGGCGGCGGGTTTGGATCGCCTTGGTGAAATCCACCTTGTAGGTCAGCATCTTGCGGTCGGGGCGGACCATGCCCGTCAGTTTGACTTCGCCGACACCCAGCGCGTAACCGCGCCCCAGCCAGCCGCGCCAGCCAAGGTTAAATCCGGTCAACTGCCACAGCCCGTCCAGACCCAGACAGCCGGGCATGATCGGATTGCCGGGAAAATGACAGTCAAAGAACCACAGGTCCGGGGTGATGTCGAATTCCGCCACCACATGCCCCTTGCCGTGCAGCCCGCCATCGCCCGAAATCTCGGTGATGCGGTCCATCATCAACATCGGCGGCGCGGGCAGTTGGGCATTGCCCGGCCCAAACAGCTCGCCTCGGGCGCATTTCAGAAGATCATCGCGGTCAAAACTGCTCGGATACTGGGACATAAAGATGAAACCCCTTTTATTCAGTCTTTTTCGGTTTCTTTCCCTCTAGCACCCGGTTCGCCCCCCGCGCAAGTCCGCGCAACAGCCACGCTTGCCAGTTGCAACCTGTTTTCAATTGAAATTCCCTGCCCTGATGCCCTATATTAACAGGTGAACTAAGGGAAACGCGACATGAACGTGACGGATCAGGCAAAAGAGCGCGGCGCCGAATGGCTGGCTGGGGGCAATGTGCGCCCGACCCGTCAACGCACGACGCTGGCCGCCTTGCTGGTCGGGGATGGGCAGCATCGCCATGTGACAGCCGAAAGCCTGTATTCCAAGGTTGTCGAACAGGGCGAAAGCGTGTCTTTGGCTACGGTTTACAATACCTTGCGGGCTTTTTGTCAGGCTGGCCTGATGCAAGAAGTCACTGTTGACGGCACCCGATCCTATTTCGACACCAACATCCACGAACACCCGCATTTCTTCTGGGAAGATAACGGTCAACTGACCGATGCCCCCAGTGATGAACTGGTGATTTCGCGCCTGCCCCAAACCCCCGAAGGGGCCGAGGTGACCAGCGTCGATGTGGTCATCCGTCTGCGCCGGAAATAACCCCACATCTGCTATGACCGCGAATCAATGCGTCATGCGCGTTGCATTTCGCCGCGTGTCCCGTACCATCGCGCCAGCCACAGCAGCGGAGGATGGACAATGCGCGCGATCACCTATCAGGCCCTTGGCCCGGCGCAGGATGTCCTGCATCTGACGGATTTGCCCCGCCCCAGCCCAGCGACGGGCGAAGTGCTGGTTCGCGTTCATTATTCCGGTGTGAACCCATCGGACGTAAAACTACGCAACGGCGCACGACCGGGCATAACCGCCCCGCCCTTTCCCGTGATGATCCCCCACAGCGATGGCGCGGGCATTATCGAAGCCGTGGGCGAAGGTGTCCCTGCCGATCGGGTGGGGGAACGCGTCTGGATCTGGAATGCTGGCTGGCAACGGGCCAACGGAACGGCGGCGGATTATGTTTGCCTGCCACAGGCACAGGCGGTTCCGCTGCCGGATTCGGTCACGCTCCAAACCGGGGCTGTTCTGGGCATTCCCGGCCTGACAGCCTGTCATTGTGTATTTGGTGGCGGTGAAATCCGGGGCAAAACGCTGCTGATTTCTGGCGGCTCGGGTACGGTTGGGGTGCTGGCCGTGCAACTGGCCAAATGGGGCGGTGCCAAAGTGATCGCCACCGCATCCCCCGCCCTAGCCCCCCGCGTTCGTGCCGCCGGGGCCGATGCTGTCCTGGACTACGCCGCGCCGGATCTGGCCGCACAAGTTCTGGCTGCCAATGACAACACCCCCATTGATCGCGTGATCGAGGTAGAGGCCGGGCTGAACATCGACCTGATCACCGAGGTCATCGCCGTCGGCGGGTCCATCGCGGCCTATGGTTCGGCGCAAAAAACCGAATTTACCCTGCCCTTCTATGCGTTGATGTTCAAACATGTAACGCTGCAAATGGTGCTGATCTATCTGTTACCGATGGAAGACCGGATCGCCGCCATCATGCGCCTGCACTCTGCCCTGACCGAAGGGGCGCTACACCTCGATATCAGTGCGATTTATCCTGCCGAAGAATGCGCCGCAGCCCATGAAGCGGTTGAAACCGGCCATCGGAAAGGTGCCGTATTGGTGTCTTTTGAATAACCCCTCCGCTCGGTCATTTGGGGAAAGCGGCGGAATTTGAGTATTTTGGGCAAGATGAAAGCGGGTGACGCGCTAAAATCGTAACGATGCGCCGTGCCTGTAGATCAGCCACACCAGCGGGATGCACGTCACCCTTGCTCTTTCTTGGTCCAAATATCCACTGCGCAACCGTTCGGCGATTACGCGGTCAGTGGGGTTATGGATCGGGGGCGATGCGGCTTCCCCATTCAGAGGACCCCAATTCAGATCAGGGCGTTCGCAGGTTCCCCCTTCGTCAGTCTTTGAGCTTCTTCAGGTGATTGCGTGACTTCGCCAGCCCTGCATCAAACCCTTCGCCATCGCCATATTCCACAAACGCCCCATAATGGGCATGGGTGCCATCCACCCGCGCGGCATGTTTGATCGGGCACCAATAGGCCTCAGTCCGGCCTGCGATTTCACGGACATAGGACAGCAACCCGTTGCAATAGCCGCAATAAACGCAGTTCAATTTCTGCAAACCATTCAGATAAGCCAGATGTTGACGGTCAATACGAATGTGATCCGCACGGCGGACCTTGGGGATGCCGTAAACCGGGAAACAAACCGCGTGATAGATCGTCACGAACACATCCAGCAATGCAAACGGCAGGATCAGGGAATAAATCACCGGGGCCGTGATCACCGTCAACGGACGGGTGTGACGCAAAAAGACCAGCCAGCGGACCTTTAGGGCGCGATGCTGGCGGCGCACGCCTTCTTCCCAGACGACGCGATCGTTTTCCATCTTGTACCGAAATGCGGCCCGGCGTTTGGCCAGTTCGGTTTCAAATTCATCCTGCAAGGCGCGGATGCGTTCCAGCAACGTTTCGGCGGCATTCGACATCTTGGACCCTCGGGCAATGACACCGTACCAGCTTAACACGGTTCGCCGATGCAAAAAGCCCCGCCATTTCAAGCGGGGCTTTCCGGCAGCTTTGGATCAGATGGCGTTCAGCCGATCGACACCAGTTCGATGGCAAAGGTCAGTTCCTTGCCTGCCAGCGGGTGATTGGCGTCCAGCGTCACTTCTTCTTCGGTGATGCCCACCACCGTGACCGGCACAACCTGCCCGGTGGGCGATTGCATTTGCAATTGCAGGCCCAGTTCCAGCGGGATTTCAGCCGGGATATTGGAGCGCGGGATCGCCTGCACCGCATCCGGGTGGCTTTCGCCATAAGCTTCGGCGGCAGGGACCACCACGGTTTTCTGATCGCCCACAACCATGCCCGGAATGGCCTTATCCAGACCCGGAATGATCTGGCCCGATCCCACGGTGAATTCCAGCGGATCGCGCCCGGCAGAGCTGTCGAACTGGCTGCCATCGGTCAGCGTGCCGGTATAGTGAATACGGACGGTATCGCCCGGTTTAACCTGGGTCATCGGTTTTCCTGTATTGTAAGGGGATGAATGAAGAGGCCGCCGTTCAGGCGGGTGCTCTGGGTTTGATGGGCGCAGCCTAATGGGCAAAGCACTGGATTGCAAACCGCGCGTTCTGGGGCCTTTCTATCGCCCGCGCCCCGTGCCACCCTGCCCCAAACGGGAGGAACCGCAATGACCATCACAACCTGCATTTTTGATGCCTATGGCACATTATTCGACGTGGCCGCCGCCGCCCGCGAGGTCGCCGCTGAACCGGGGCGTCAGGCGCTGGCGGACAAATGGCCCGAACTGGCGCAGCATTGGCGACTGAAACAGTTGCAATATAGCTGGCTGCGCGCGGTCATGGATCAGCATTGTGATTTCTGGCAGGTCACGCAGGACGGGCTGGATTGGGCGATGGAGGCAACGGGACTGGCCCCCGACCCCGATCTGCGGGCGCGGCTTTTGCAACTGTATTGGGAATTATCCGCCTACCCCGAGGTTCCCGCCATGCTGCGCGCCCTGAAACAGGCAGGGCTGAAGGCGGCAATCCTGTCCAATGGATCGCCCGAAATGCTGGACGGGGCGGTGCGTTCTGCCGGGCTGGGCGACCTGCTGGACGATAACCTGTCTGTTGAATCCGTCGGCATCTTCAAGCCCGCCCGCCCGGTTTATGATCTGGTCGGGCAGCGTTTCGATTGCAGACCTGAACAGGTTCTGTTTGTGTCCTCGAACGGATGGGATGCGGCGGCGGCATCGGGCTATGGATTCGTGACGGCATGGGTCAACCGTGCGGGCGATCCAGTGGACCGACTGCCCGCAAAACCGCAACATATCCTGTCCGATTTGACAGGGATTCCAGCTTTGGCGGGGGCATAATGGCTAAATTTACCACTTCAGACGGCCTGACACTACATTACGAGGATGACGGCGCGGGCCTGCCCGTCCTGTGTCTGGCGGGATTGACCCGCAACACACGGGACTTCGATTTCGTCGCGCCGCACCTGCCCGGTGTGCGCCTGATCCGCATGGATTACCGGGGGCGGGGCCAATCCGGTTGGGCGGATGATTACAGCACCTATTCCGTTCCCCGCGAAGCACGGGACGCGCTGGAACTGCTGGATCATCTGGGGCTGGAAAAAGCGGCTATCCTTGGCACCTCGCGCGGGGGGATGATCGGGATGTTTCTGGCCGCAACGGCCAAGGACCGGCTGCTGGGTGTTGCCCTGAACGATGTCGGCCCGGAACTGAACAAGGACGGGCTGGCGGGCATCGTTGCCAATCTGGGGGTGAACCCGGATGCAAAAACGCTGGACGAACTGGCCGCCCAACGCGCGCAAACACCGGGTTTTGCAAACGTTCCGCCCGAACGCTGGCAGCAGGAAGCCACCCACATTTTCACCCAGACCCGACGGGGGATGGAAATCAACTATGACCCGCGCCTGCGCGATGCGATTGTCGAATCCGCCATCGGAGACACACCCGATCTGTGGCCGCTGTTTCGCGCTGTTGCCCCCCTGCCCTGCGCGGTGATCCATGCGGAAAACTCTGAATTGCTCAGCGCTGAATCGGTGGACCGTATGGCGGCAGAAATGCCGGGCCTGATTGTCGCCCATGTGCCGGATCGCGCCCACATCCCCTTTCTTGACGAACCGCAATCGCTGGACGCGCTGCACCAATGGCTAGGGAAATTGCAATGAATATCGACCTGATCGAAGCCGCCGCACAGCGTCTTGCGGGGCATGTGCGGCGCACGCCGCTGCTGTCCTCGCCGTTTCTGGATGACATTGCCGGGCGGCGGGTGCTGGTGAAACCCGAATGTCTGCAACATACTGGCAGTTTCAAATTCCGGGGCGGGTGGTCGGCCCTGTCGGCGCTGCCGGATGACCAACGTGCCAATGGCGTAATCGCCTTTTCCAGCGGCAACCATGCGCAGGGGGTGGCCTATGCCGCTAAACTGCATGGGGTGCCTGCGGTGATCATCATGCCGTCAGACGCCCCAAAGCTGAAAATCGACAACACCCGCGCCTTGGGGGCCGAGGTGGTGCTATATGACCGCGCTGGCGAAGACCGCGATGCCTTGGGCGCCAGGCTGGCCGCAGAACGGGGGCTGACGCTGGTGAAACCCTTTGACGATCCGCAGGTCATCGCGGGCCAAGGCACCGCCGGGTTGGAAATCGCGGAACAGGCGGCTGAACTGGGCGTCACCCACGCCGATGTCATGGTCTGCTGCGGGGGCGGCGGTCTGACCTCGGGCATTGCCCTTGCACTAGAGGCACGCGCCCCCGACCTGCGCGCCCGCCCTGCCGAACCACAGGGGTTTGACGATGTGAAACGGTCGCTGGCAACCGGCACAATTCAGCGCAACCCCGCCCTGTCCGGATCAATCTGCGACGCGATTATTACGCCGCAACCGGGCGATATGACCTTTCCCATCATGAACCGCCTGTGTGGCCCCGGCATTGCCGTGACCGAGGATGAATGCCTGCACGCGATGGCACTGGCCTTTCTGCGGTTGAAAATCGTGCTGGAACCGGGTGGTGCGGTCGGGTTGGCCTCGGCGCTGTTTCATGGCGATGAAATCGAAGGCGATACCGTGATCGCCGTTGCCTCGGGCGGGAATGTGGACCCGGACATGTTCCAGACAGCGCTGAGTCGCTTCCTGTAATCGGTCCCCCAAATCTGTCCTTGCGGCCGGAAAAGTCCAACTTTTCCGAATAAATTTGCATTGTTAATTATTTTTTGAGATTTTAATTGACACTGCACACTAAATTTGGAACTTTTTGCCCAAGCGAACAGGGAGGAAACCATGCGGACCCAAGTTGCCATCATCGGGGGCGGCCCATCGGGGCTTTTGCTATCGCAACTGCTGCACAAGGCAGGAATCGAAACCGTCGTTCTGGAACGTCAGACACGCGATTATGTGCTGGGACGTATCCGGGCGGGCGTGCTGGAAACCGGCTTTGTCAACCTGATGCGTGAAGCCGGGGTTGCCGAACGGATGGATGCCGAAGGCTTTGTTCACGATGGCACCTTGATCGCCTATGACAATGAACAATTCCGCATCGACTTTGCCAAACACACCAATAATCATGTTGTGGTCTATGGGCAGACCGAAGTCACCCGCGACCTGTACAATGCCCGTGATGCAATGGGGGGTACGGTGATCCACGGCGTCAGCGATGTGGAACTGAACGACTTGACCGGAAAACCCTATGTTACCTTCACCCATGACGGCCAATCAAAGCGGCTGGATTGCGATTTCATCGCCGGGTGCGATGGGTTCCACGGCCCGTCCCGTCAGGCCATCCCGCTGGACGTGCGCCGCGAATACGAAAAGGTATACCCCTTTGGCTGGCTTGGCATCCTGTCGGAAACGCCGCCCGTGGATGACGAACTGATCTATGCCAATTCGGAACGCGGCTTTGCCCTGTGTTCCATGCGCAACGCCAACCTGTCGCGCTATTACGTTCAGTGTTCGCTGTCCGACAGCCCCGATGACTGGACCGATCAGGCATTCTGGGACGAACTGAAACGCCGCATCCCCGAAGACGCCGCGGATAAGCTGATCACCGGCCCGTCCATCGAAAAATCCATCGCCCCGCTGCGTAGCTTTGTCACCGAACCCATGCGCTATGGTGCGCTGTTCCTGTGCGGGGACGCCGCCCATATCGTGCCGCCCACCGGCGCCAAGGGGCTGAACACCGCCGCCAGCGACATCCATTACCTGTATACCGGGCTGGTGCAGCACTACCTGCACAATGACAGCAACGGGCTGGACACCTACAGCCAAAAAGCGTTGTCCCGGATCTGGAAGGCAGAACGCTTTAGCTGGTGGATGACCAACCTGCTGCACCGTTTCCCCGACCAATCCGCGTTTGACATCAAGATGCAACGCGCCGACCTTGAATTCCTGCGTGACAACGACGCCGCCCAAACGGTGCTGGCGGAAAACTATGTAGGATTACCATACTGATGCAAATTGCTGATCTGGACGACATCAAGATTCACTACCGCGAAGACGGCGACCCGAACGGCGCGCCGGTTGTGTTCGCCAATTCGCTGGGAACCGACCTGCGCCTGTGGGACAAGGTGATCGCACGCCTGCCGCAAAACCTGCGCCTGATCCGCTATGACAAGCGCGGTCATGGCCTGTCGGATTGCACGCCTGCGCCCTATTCGATGGGCACTCTGGTGCGCGATGTCGAACGCCTGTTGGATCATCTTCAGGTCAAGGATTGCGTCTTTGTCGGTCTGTCCATCGGTGGCATGATCGCCCAAGGGCTAGCGGTGAAACGGCTGGATCTGGTCCGCGCTGTCGTGCTGTCCAACACCGCCGCAAAAATCGGCCAGCCGCAGATGTGGGCAGATCGGATTGACGCCATAGCCAATGGCGGGATCGAGGCCTTGGAAGGCCCCATTCTGGACCGCTGGTTTGCCAAACCGTTCCGCGAAACCGCTGAATTTTCCGCGTGGCGCAATATGCTGGTCCGCCAGCCGGTGCAGGGCTATGTTGGCTGTTGCGCCGCTATTTCCGGCACCGATTTTTATACCCCCACCAGCGGGTTGCGCCTGCCGCTTTTGGGGATCGCCGGATCCGAAGATGGATCGACCCCGCCCGATCTGGTGCGCGAAACCGTTGATCTGGTGCCGGGGTCCAAGTTCCAACTGATCCGCAAGGCCGGGCATTTGCCCT
The DNA here is from genome assembly GCF_900182725.1 of Thalassovita litoralis. Classification (GTDB taxonomy): domain Bacteria; phylum Pseudomonadota; class Alphaproteobacteria; order Rhodobacterales; family Rhodobacteraceae; genus Thalassobius; species Thalassobius litoralis. Next base: position 46,556 of record NZ_FXTO01000022.1, on the reverse strand, counting down.
GTGTCGAACGGCCCGACGAATACGCCGCCATCCTGACCGATTTCCTGAAAGAGGTCGGCCATGTCTGAGCGTTTTGACAAGGGAATGCAGGTCCGCCGCTCGGTTCTGGGCGACGCGCATGTTGACCGGGCCGAAGCCGCTAAAACCGCGTTTGACGACCCATTCCAAACCCTAATCACCGAAGGGGCGTGGGGGACGGTTTGGGCCTCGGACGGGATCACACCGCGCGAACGATCCATGATCACGCTGGCCTTGCTGGCCGCGACCGGCAATTTTGAAGAAATCGCCATGCACATCCGCGCCACCGCCCGCACCGGCGCCAGCAAGCAGGACGTACAAGAAGCGTTCCAGCATGTCGCCATCTATGCCGGGGTGCCCCGCGCCAATCACGCTTTGAAAATCGCCAAGGCAACCTATGCCGAAATGGAGGAGACCCAGGAATGAGCGATCCGATCATCCCAACAGACATGGGGCCACTGATCCCCAGAAACCGGGCCATACACCCGGTTGCCTATGACGTGGATTACAAAACCAGCGTTTCACGCAGCCCCAAATGGCCGCTGTTGTCGATGGAATCCACCCCGTCCGAAGAAACCGGCCCCCGGTTCGGCCATTCCCTGCTGGGACCGCTGGATAACAACCTGATCCTGAACTTTTCCAAAGACCCGGCCAAACCCGCCGTGGGGGAACGCATCCTGATGCATGGTCGCGTGCTGGATGAAAACGGGCGCCCCGTGCCGCATACGCTGGTGGAAATCTGGCAGGCCAATGCCGGGGGGCGGTATCGCCATATCAAGGACAGCTACTTTGCCCCGCTGGACCCCAATTTTGGCGGCTGCGGGCGCACCATTACGGATGAAAACGGCTACTACGAATTCCTGACGATCCGCCCCGGTGCCTATCCTTGGCCGAACCGCGCGAATGACTGGCGGCCCATGCACATTCACATCTCGGTCTTCGGCCACAGCTTTGCCCAGCGCCTGATCACCCAGATGTATTTCGAAGGCGACCCCCTGATCGACCACTGCCCGATTGCCGCCACGATCAAAAGCCGCAGCCAACTGGATCGGCTGGTCGCACCCTTGGATTTCTCGAAATCGCGCCCGCTGGATTTTCTGGCCTACAAGTTCGACATCGTGCTGCGCGGTCGCCGTCAGACCATGTTTGAAAACAAACTGGAAGGGATGTAAGTCATGGTTCAGAAGCTCGACACCCTGATTGAAACACCGTCGCAAACCGCTGGTCCCTATGTCCATATCGGTGCGATCCCATCCTTTGCGGGCAATCCCGGCATCTACCCCGAGGATCTGGGCCTGCGCGCGATCGAAGATGGCGCACAAGGCGACATCATCACCATCACCGGCGCAGTCATTGACGGCACTGGCTGGGCGCTGCGCGATGCCATGATCGAAAGCTGGCAGGCAGACGCCGCTGGCAAATTCCCCGGTCAGGATGGCGCCGATCCGCAGGTCAACGGATTTTGCCGCTTTGCCGCAGACAAAGACAGCGGCGAATTTACCCTGCGCACGGTGAAGCCCGGCAAAACGCCAATGCGCGGCGGTGGATTTCAGGCCCCGCATATCGCCCTGTGGATCGTGGCGCGTGGCATCAACATCGGCCTGCAAACCCGCATCTATTTCGACGACGAGGACAACAGCACCGACCCGCTCTTGAAACGGATCGAACAACGCCCCCGCGCCGAAACCCTGATCGCCAAGAAAACCGGCGAAGGTCAGTACCGTTTCGACATTCGCCTTCAGGGTGACAACGAAACCGTGTTTCTGGACATGTGACGCATTGGGCGGGGTGCGCTTCGGCGTGCCCCAGTCCCTATCTCGGCCCCTATATGAGTTAATTTCCCCAAAACATACCGCGCGGGAATTAACGAAGCGTGTACTCTGCCCCTTGCCGTGCTAACACCGCCTGCAACGACGAACGAAAGGCAAACGGCATGGCAAATTTCCTGCTGATCCACGGCGCGGCCCACGGCGCATGGTGCTGGCGTGATCTGATCCCCGAACTGGCCGCGCTTGGCCATACGGCACACGCGATTGACCTGCCCGGACATGGCAATGATTCCACGCCTTATCAGCAGGTTACGCTAGATAAATACGCCAATGCGGTGCTGGATGCGCTGACTGAACCGGCCATTGTGGTTGGACATTCCATGGCGGGCTATCCGATCACACTGGCCGCTGAACGCGATCCATCCCGGTTTCAGCGCCTTGTCTATCTGTGCGCCTATGTTCCCACATCCGACCTGTCGCTGGCCCAGATGCGGATGGAAGCCCCCTATCAGCCCCTTTTGCCCGCTATTCGTATGACCGATGACAAACAGGGCTGGACCGCCGACCCCACAATGGTGCGGGATATTTTTTACCACGATTGCCCCGATGGCACCACGGAATTTGCCCTGCAAAACCTGTGCGTTCAGGCCACGCAACCCACCTCGGTTCCGGTAACGACAGGCGCAAATTATGCCAGCGTCCCCCGCAGCTATATCCGCTGTGCCAATGACCGCACGATCCCACCGGAATATCAGATCACCATGACACAGGACTGGCCCGCGGCGGATGTTCATACCCTGCCCACCGCACATTCGCCGTTCTTTGCCGATCCGGCAGGGCTGGCGCGGCTGCTGGACCATATCGCACAACACTAAACTAAAGGGACGCTTATGGCCGCCTCGGTTTTTGCCTCTGAACTTTACAGCCGCCTTTTTCCCACTGGTGACGCCGGTCGCCTGTTCTCCGACAGCGCCGAAGTGCGCGCCATGCTGCTGGTCGAAGGGGCCTTGGCCAAGGTGCAGGGCGAAATGGGCCTGATCCCCGTAGAAAGCGCCGCCTTCATTCACCGGGCGTCAATGGAAATCCCGCTGGATCCCGGCGGATTGGCCCAAGCCACCGGCACCAATGGCGTGACCGTTCCGGGGCTGGTTGCGGCCTTTCGCAAGGCGCTGGAAGCCCCCGAACACGCGCAATATGTCCACTGGGGGGCCACGTCACAGGATATTTCTGACACCGCGCAAATGCTGCGGCTGCGTCAATTCCTGGCCCTGCTGGAAACCAACCTGCGCAAGACCCTGCACCAGCTTGGGCTTCTGGCGCACACCCATGCCGACCTGCCCATGCCGGGGCGGACCTATGGCCAGCACGCGACCCCAATCACCTTTGGGGCCACCGCCGCCCATTGGGGGGCACCGCTGCTGGATTTGCTGACGGACCTGCCTGCGCTGCGCGATGGCGTGCTTTGGGTGTCCCTGTCCGGGGCGGCGGGGACCGGGGCGGCCTTTGGTCCCCGTGCTGCGGAATTGCGGGCCGAATTTGCCAAGGCCTTGAACCTGAAAGACCCCCAGCGCACATGGCACGCCGACCGTGGCCCTATTCTGGCGCTTTGCGGTTGGCTGACCCGCCTGTGTGCCGCACTTGGCAAAATGGCCGAGGATACGATCCTGTTGACCCAAACCGGCATATCCGAGGTCACATTGGGCGCCTCCGGCGGATCGTCAACCATGCCGCAAAAACAAAACCCCGTGCAGCCCTCGGCCATTGTCGCATTGGCGCGACAGGCCATCGGGCTGAACGCGATCCTTCAGGACGCGGGCCTGCACCGTCAGGACCGCGACGGTGCCGCATGGTTCACCGAATGGCTGACCCTGCCACAGCTTTGCCTGTCGGCGGCATCGGCCTTGGAACAGGCCACCACGATCACCGCCACGCTGACGCCCAACCCTGCGGCCATGTCATCGGCCCTATCCGGCACACTGGACCTGATCCATGCCGAAGCCCTGTCATTCCGGCTGGCCGAACACCTGCCCCGCCCCGAGGCACAGGCGGCCATCAAAACCCTGTGCAAACAGGCCATTGCCGAAAATACCCCCCTGTCCGATCTGGCCCGCGCCGCCTATCCCGATCTGACGCTGGACGATGTTTTCGACCCAGCACACCAAACCGGGCAGGCCCCGGCGGAGGCCCGCGCCTTCGCTGCTGCCACGCAAAACTTGATCTCCTGATCTCACACGTTCTTTCTTGGTTAAAATATCCTGGGGGGTGGCCTGAAAATTTCCTGAATTTTCAGGCCGGGGGGCAAAGCCCCCCCACCCCGCCCGCCGCAGGCGTTCCCTACGTCACTCTTTCCTGACGCACCCCGCCCCCCTATCTTTGCCGCAGCCCTGCCGCATGGATCGCCACATGACCAACCGCCTGCCCATCCTGTTCATCCTGATCACTGTCATGATCGACGCGATGGGCATTGGCCTGATCATGCCCGTGATGCCCAAGCTGATCCAACAGGTCGAAGGCGGCGATATTGGCAATGCCGCAATTTGGGGCGGCGTGTTGTCGACCTCTTTCGCGATGATGCAATTCCTGTTCAGCCCATTGCTGGGCCGGTTATCCGATGCCTTTGGCCGCCGCCCCGTCCTGCTGGTATCCCTGCTGGTGATGGCGGCGGATTATCTGGTGATGGCGGTGGCCGGGTCCATTTGGGTACTGGTTGCCGGGCGGATCGTGGGCGGCATTACTGCGGCCACCCATTCCACCGCCAACGCCTATATGGCCGACATTTCCGCATCCAAGGATAAGGCCGCCAATTTTGGACTGATCGGGGCAGGTTTCGGGGTAGGCTTCGTGTTTGGGCCAATGCTGGGCGGTCTGTTGGCCGAATACGGCACCCGCGCCCCATTCTATGCCGCTGCGGCGCTGGCCTTGACGAATGCGTTGTTTGGTATGGTGGTTCTGCGCGAAACCGTCACCGATGCCACCCGCCGACCCTTTCGCCTGTCCGGGGCCAATCCCTTTTCGGCGTTCCGGTCGCTTTCTGCGCTCAATTCAACATCAGGCCCGGTGGCACCGCTGCTTTGGGTGGTGTTTCTGTATCATCTGGCGAATGTGGTCTACCCCGCTGTCTGGGCCTATTTTACCATCGCCCGCTTTGGCTGGTCCCCCGGCGTGATTGGCATTTCACTGGCGGTTTACGGGGTGTCTATGGTTGTGGTTCAGGGCGGGCTGATCCGGCCCGCCATCCGTATGTTCGGGGACCGGCGAACCGTGATCATCGGTCTGGGGATCGAGGTCATCGCGTTGGCCCTAGTCGCCCTGTTGTCAAACGGCTGGCTGGTCATGGCACTGATCCCGATTTCCGCCTTGGGCGCGATTGGCCTGCCCGCCCTTCAGGGTATCCTGTCCCATGCGGCCCCGGACGATGCCCAAGGCGAATTGCAGGGCGTCTTGTCCAGTATTGCGTCGGTATCCATGATTATCGGTCCCATACTGATGACACAGGTCTTCGCGCTTTTCACCTCGGACCACGCCCCGTTTCATCTGCCGGGCGCGCCATTTCTGCTGGCAAGCGCGTTGATGGCATTGGGATGGGCTGTCTTTGCGACCTGTCAAAGACCACAGGGGCGTTACGCCTGACATCGCGTATTTTTTTGCGTTACGGAACTTATTTTCGCACTTGAACCCAACCTTCCCCGCAGGCACCTTTCCCACAAGAGGAGAGAGGGTTCAAATCATGTCAAAAGTCAAAGCTGCCGTTTGTTACGAATATAACGCCCCGATGGTGATCGAAGAAATCGAACTGCGCGCCCCGGAACAGGGCGAAGTCGAGGTTCGGATTGATGCCGTTGCCGTCTGCCATTCCGATATTTCATTCTGGCAAGGCGGGTTTGGCGGCGCAGTTCCCGCCGTTTATGGACACGAGGCCGCAGGCACCGTCACCGGCGTTGGGCCGGGCGTCAAAGGCATCGCCGAAGGGGACGCCGTGGCCGTCACGCTGATCCGGTCCTGCGGGGTGTGTCCGTCCTGTGGCACCGGCCATCCCACCACATGCGAAGACCCCGGCGACTGGAAAAACGGGCCGCTGAAAACCAAGGATGGCGCACCGCTGTATCAGGGCGTTTTCACCGGGGCTTTTGCGGAAAAGGTTGTGGTCGACCAAAGTCAGGTCGTGGTGATCCCCGATGACATGCCCAAAGACGCCGCCGCGTTGATTTCCTGCGGGGTGATCACGGGGGTAGGGGCGGCAATCAATACCGCCAATGTCCGTCCCGGCGATGATGTCGTGGTGGTCGGTGCAGGCGGTGTGGGACTGAACGCCATTCAGGGCGCCCGGATCGCGGGTGCGCGCCGGATCATCGCCGTGGATATGAACCCCGACAAGCTGGAAGTGGCCAAGGAATTTGGCGCGACCCACGGTATCGTTCCCGACGCGAAACCTTGGATGAAGGTCAAGGAAATCCTTGGCGGGCGGGGCGCGGATGCCGTGCTGGTCACGGTCGGCGTTGCCGCCGTATACGATCAGGCGCCGCGCTATCTGGCCAATGGCGGCAATGTCGTCATGGTCGGCCTGCCGCATTTTGGATCGAATGCCAGCTATTCCCCGCTGTTGATGGCTGACATCGGGCAATCCATCCTTGGGTCGAAAATGGGCGATGTGGTGATCAAACGTGACATCCCGTGGATGGTAGACCTGTACCAACAGGGCCGCCTGAAGCTGGACGAGCTGATTTCAGGCCGCTGGACATTGGACCAGATCAACGAGGCTTTTGCGGACACCATGACCGGGGCCGCCCGTCGCAATGTTATCATGCTGTCGCACGACGACTGACGCAAAACACGCCAATAGCGGGTGGCGGATATTCGCCACCTGCCCATTTCGGGAATTTTCGCATCTTTCCTGCCCACTGGGTGCTGTAAAACTGCGGAAACACCTTCACACCCCCTATCAAATCGCTGTAAAATAAGGCTATCCCGCATCCAATGCCGCCGCGTTGGCCTATGTCGTTCTTGTCATTTTGGGGAAAATGCCCATCTACGGATAAGACGGCCCCGCTGTGGCCCCGGCCTCGCCCTTTTATGCAGGGCATGTTACAGAAGAATAAACAGCGCAGGATTTGACAGACGTGAACGTACAAGCGCCCCCCGCACCGCCCTCGGAAATGGAACGCAGCGCCGCCAGCGCCGCCGCCTATCTGAAAACGCTGGCCCACGAAGGCCGGTTGATGATCCTGTGTCATTTGGGATCGGGTGAAAAATCCGTGGGCGAGCTGGAAAGTCTGCTGGAAATCCGTCAAGCCGCCGTCAGCCAAATGCTGGCCCGCCTGCGCGAAGAAGGGCTGGTTGCCACCCGCCGCGATGGCAAGACGATCTATTATTCGCTGGCGGATCAAAACACCTACGAAGTGATCCAACTGCTGTATCGCCTGTTCTGTAGCCCGACAGATGCCGCCGAAGGCGCAACCTGCTGATCGTGCGATGATCCCCCTGCCCCGCCTGCGCCTGCGGCTGGTTTATGGCGATAGCCTGAAAATCGGCCCCGGCAAGGCTGATCTGCTACAAGGTATCGCTGAAACCGGGTCCATATCCGCCGCAGGGCGCGGTATGGGTATGAGCTATAAACGCGCGTGGTCTTTGGTCGAAGAAATGAATGCGGCCTTTCGTATGCCGCTGGTGATTTCGTCGCGCGGCGGGGCCAAGGGCGGCGGGGCCGCGCTGACAGACACAGGCCAGCAGGTTCTGACTGCATTCCGTCATCTGGAACAAAAGCTGGAACACGAAGGCGCTGCCGAAATCGCCCAGATTTCAGATTTGCTTTCGCCCGACTTCGATATGTCCGCAGAAAAATAACGCTTGCATTTTTTTGCCACCCAAAGCGATATATTTCCGTGAACATATTGAAACCCCGGAGTCCCATGTCCTTTCTTCGCTTGTGCCTTTTGCTTTTGTTGCCCACCCAACTTTGGGCTGGGAATGTAACTGTTTTTGCCGCCGCCAGCCTGAAAAATGCGCTGGAACAGGTTGCCTTGGACTGGCAGACCGAAACGGGAAATACGGCCACCCTGTCCTTTGCGGGCAGTTCCGCGCTGGCCCGACAAATTCAGGCGGGCGCCCCAGCAGACATCTTTATTTCTGCCAACCCCGGATGGATGGATCATCTGGCCGCAAATGGGCTGATCCGCACCGATACACGCGCCGATCTGCTAAGCAATACGCTGGTGCTGATTGGCCCCGCAGGCACAGCCCCCCTGCCCGGCATCACCCCGGCCACCGATCTGGCCGGATTGCTGGGCGATGATCTTTTGGCGATGGCTTTGGTGGATGCGGTTCCGGCTGGCATCTATGGCAAAGCCGCCCTGATACATCTGAATCTTTGGCCCACCGTCGAAAATAAGGTGGCACAGGCTGATAATGTCCGCGCCGCATTGGCCTTGGTCGCGCTAAAAGAAGCCCCCTTGGGCATCACCTATGGATCAGACGCCGTGGCTGAACCGCGCGTGACCGTGTTGAAAACCTTTCCGGCGGAAAGCCACCCCCCTATCCTGTACCCGGCGGCACAGACCACGGACAGCGCCGCCCCCGATGCAGCGGCTTTTCTGACCTATCTGCGCAGCCCCGCCGCCGCACAGGTCTTTGAACGGTTCGGGTTCAGCCCGGTATCCGCTGACTGATGGATTGGCTGACGCCACAGGAATGGGCCGCCGTCGCCCTGTCGCTCAGGGTTGCGTTGTGGGCGACAGTGGGCAGCCTGCCGCTGGCCATACTGGTCGCGCTGGCGCTGGCGCGAGGCACATTCCCCGGCAAGCAATTGCTGAATGGGCTGGTCCACCTGCCGCTGATCCTGCCCCCTGTCGTCACCGGGTATCTGCTGCTGATCACCTTTGGCAAACGCGCCCCGGTGGGGGCGTTTCTGTATGACACATTCGGCCTTGTGCTTGCCTTTCGCTGGACCGGCGCGGCATTGGCTGCCGCGATCATGGCCTTTCCGCTGATGGTCCGCGCGATCCGGCTGGCGATCGAGGCCGTTGACCCCAAACTGGAACAGGCCGCCGCCACATTGGGCGCGTCGCGGCTGATGGTATTTGCCACCGTCACCCTGCCGCTGGTGCTGCCCGGCATCATCGCCGGGGCCATTCTGGCCTTTGCCAAAGCGATGGGCGAATTCGGCGCCACCATTACATTCGTGTCCAACATCCCCGGCCAGACGCAAACCCTGCCTTCGGCCATCTATGCGTTTCTTCAGGTGCCGGGCGGCGAAGCATCTGCATTGAAACTGGTTGGCGTGTCTGTTGCGCTGGCGATGGGGGCGCTTCTGGCATCCGAAGCTTTGGCCCGCCGCGCCGCCCAAAAGGTGCAGGGATGACCGTTTCCATTCAGATCAGCCACGATTTCGGCCCCTTCCGGCTGGATACCGCGTTTCAGGCTGGCCCCGGCCTGACCGCCCTGTTCGGTCGATCCGGGTCCGGAAAAACCACCGTCATCAATGCGGTTGCGGGGCTTCTGACGCCCCAGCAGGGCAATATCACCGTGGCGGGGCGCGTCCTGTTTGACAGCGCGGCAGGTATTAACCTACCCGCCCATAAACGCCGCGTAGGATATGTGTTTCAGGACGCCCGCCTGTTCCCGCACATGACTGTGGCGCAAAACCTGCGGTATGGGAAACGCTTCAATCACCGCCCCGGCCCCCTGCCAGAATCAGAAGTGATCGACATGTTGGGCATTGGCGGGCTGCTGTCCCGCCGCCCCACGGCCCTGTCCGGGGGGGAAAAACAGCGCGTCGCCATCGGGCGGGCGCTGCTGTCGGCCCCTGATATTCTGCTGCTGGATGAACCGCTTGCGGCGCTGGATGCCACCCGCAAGGACGAAATCCTGCCCTATCTGGAACGGTTGCGTGATCAAGCCCGCCTACCGATCCTGTATGTCAGCCACGCCATGACCGAAGTCGCGCGATTGGCGAACACGCTGGTGCTGCTACAAGACGGCACAGTTCGCCGCGCGGGGCCGGTGACCAATCTGCTGTCTGATCCCGATCTGGCCCCGCTGATCGGCCTGCGCGAGGCGGGGTCGATCCTGACCGCCCGCGTTCTGGCCCATCACGATGACGGGTTAACCGAATTACAGACCGCGGGCGGGCATCTGCACCTGCCCCGGCTTTCCGCCGCCACGGGCAGCACCCTTCGCATCCGCATTCCCGCCCACGAGGTCATGCTGGCCCTGACCCCGCCGCAGGGCATTTCAGCGCTGAATGTCCTGCCCGCTGTGGTGGATCAAATCCGCGAAGGCAGCGGCCCCGGCGTTTTGCTGCGGCTGGCCACAGGGCCGGATTATATTCTGGCCCGAATTACGCGCCGATCCGCAACCGCGTTGGGCCTGCGTCCCGGCACCCGCTGCCATGCCATCGTAAAATCGGTATCCGTCGCCCAAGGCGATGTCAGCGGCCCCGATCAATCCAGCGCATAAAGCGAAATAACGACCTGCCCGGCCAATCGTGCGCCAACCCCGGTGAACATCGTCTTGTTCACCCAGTCATAGCGCGGGTCGCCGGTTTCCAACTGCGCCGTGGTCCGCATGTAATATGTTGCGGGGTCCACCTCCTCGCCGCGCGCCAGTGCCGCCACCACCTCGGCTGGGCCATGCCGATAGCCGTAGTTGCGAATTTCGATCACGGCACCGTCATCGGTTTCAAACGCATACCGCGCCACCAGTTCGGCCACGCCATTCGCCCAGATCGTTTGCCAATCCGCCCCGACATTCAGAATCCGCCCATTCAATGCCGGACCTTCGACCCGCCCGCCGATGATCGGGATAATCCGCCGCTGCCCCGCCTGCCCCGGCCCCAATTCCTTGATCGGGTCCAGATCGACATACAGATCACACACATGGCGCAGCGTGGGCGGCGCAAGGGCCGGACGGTCAGACATTATCGCTCCTCCTTCGAATGTCGTGATCACATTGCCCCCCGACATCAGACAAAACAAGCCCGCCAGCCTGCGACACCGCAAACCTTTCCCGATCGCCTCGCCTTGGTTAAAGCGTCACGCCAAAATCTGTGACACAGGTTTTTTGGCGGACCGCTTTAGGTGCTTGCCAAATCATCCCCGATACCGTCGAATGGTTCGACGAAAACGCCAGACGGAAACGGCCATGACCAGCGACACCGCACAGACGCCCGCGAAAAAACTCAGTTCCTCGGACGCACTGGCGCGGGATATTGTGCGTGGACTTTACGAAGGACGCTACGCCGCCGGGCAACGGCTGGTGGAACCTGATTTGGTGGCGAAATATGGCGTTAGCCGCTCTACCGTCCGCGAGGCCATCAAGAAGCTGACCGCCCAGGGCATCGCCGAATCCCATCTGAACCGCGGGGCGCGTATCCGGCAGCTTACCCGGACCGAGGCTGAAAATATCCTGCTTATTCTGGAACAACTGATCGGTCTGGCCGCCCGACAGGCCGCGCAAAAAATTGACATGCCCGGCAACCGGGAACTGTTTACTCAGATTCTGTCGCCGCTGCTGCAAGCCAATGATACACTGGACAAATTTGAATTTTCCCGGCTGCGCAACAAATTCAACCGGACCTTGGCCCGGATCGGTGGGAATGCTGAACTGGAAACCTTGCTGGCCAATGTAAACGCGCATGTTTTCGGTCATCGGATGGAAGTCAGCCCCGAGCACCGTCGTCAATCCTATCGCAAAATTGGCACGGCGGTTCTGTCGGGGGATGCAGCCACCGCCGAAGCCGAAGCGCGAGCCTATGTGCGCCGGTCGATCTCGCTTTTGAATACGCTTTTCCCCGAAGATTGACGCAGTCCCCCGTCTGGGTGTCTGCGAAAGCAGGGGCTTTGCCCCCGGTCGCCTTTGGCGCCCTCCCCCAGAGTATTTGAAATCAGAAAGAAGCGATGAAGTTGGGGCTGCCCTTGCCGCGCCTGTCACATATTCGTCGAAAATCCGGCGGCAACCGCGATGCAATCTTGCTCTTGACGCGGCAAACCGTTAATTCGCGCGAGACCAAGGAGCTAGGACTGACAATGCCCGTTCTCGTGATGAAATTCGGCGGCACTTCCGTCGCCACGCTGGACCGGATCAAACGCGCTGCAAAGCGCGTGGGGCTGGAAGTGGCCAAAGGCTATGACGTGATCGTCATCGTTTCCGCCATGTCGGGTGAAACCAATAAGCTGGTGGGGTATGTCAACGAAACCTCGCCGCTATACGATGCGCGCGAATATGATGCTGTCGTGTCGTCAGGGGAAAACGTAACCGCCGGTCTGATGGCGCTGACGTTGCAGGAAATGGATATTCCCGCCCGCAGCTGGCAAGGCTGGCAAGTGCCGGTGAAAACCACCAGCGCCCACAGCTCTGCCCGGATCGAGGAAATCCCGACCGACAATATCACCGCCAAATTCGGCGAAGGGATGCGCGTGGCCGTTGTGGCCGGGTTCCAGGGCATTTCGCCCGAGGGCCGTATCACCACGCTGGGCCGGGGCGGATCGGACACCACCGCCGTGGCATTCGCCGCCGCGTTCGACGCGGAACGCTGCGACATCTACACCGATGTGGACGGGGTTTACACCACCGACCCGCGGATCAGCCAAAAAGCCCGCAAGCTGGACAAAATCTCGTTCGAGGAGATGTTGGAACTGGCCAGCCTGGGCGCGAAAGTTTTGCAAACCCGGTCTGTCGAACTGGCCATGCGCTACAAGGTGAAACTGCGTGTGCTCAGCTCTTTCGAAGAACCGTCTGATGAAGCCGGCACGCTTGTCTGTGCCGAGGAGGAAGTCATGGAAAACCGTCCCGTATCCGGTATCGCCTATTCGCGCGACGAGGCAAAGATGACCCTTGTCTCGGTCGCGGACAAACCCGGCATTGCTGCCGCCATCTTTGGCCCGCTGTCCGATGCGGGGGTCAATGTGGATATGATTATTCAGAACGTGGCCGAACAAGGCCTGACCGACATGACCTTTTCCTGTCCCACGGATCAGGTGATGCGCGCCCAAAAGGCGCTGGACGATGCCAAAACCCGCGGCGACATCGCGTTCCAGGAACTGATCGCGGATACCGACGTGTGCAAGGTTTCGGCCGTGGGCATCGGTATGCGGTCGCAATCGGGCGTGGCCGCCAAGATGTTCAAGACCCTGTCGGACGAAGGGATCAACATCAAGGTTATCGCCACCAGCGAAATCAAGATCTCCGTGCTGATCGACCGCAAGTACATGGAACTGGCCGTGCAAGCCCTGCATGATGCGTTCGAGCTGGAAAAAGCCTGATCAAAAGCGGCAGACCACATTCAAAGGCCGGGCCGGATTTACCGCCCGGCCTTTTTCGTTGCCCGATAGGCGGATGGGCGGATACATGCGCACACCTGCGCGACATGCCAGCATAGGGCGAAGACGCTTGATTTTTTACCCTTGTCTGATACATCACTTTTGCCCGGTATTTTAAGGGGCTGCACAACAATCGTACCGACATGCGCAAGATAATTCCGCAACAGGCACTTTTTACGCAAAAATCGAACGCGCGGTATTGATATCCGTTTTCCTTGCCCGCGACTTGTGATCTAAGGCCCATCGGATCGGAAGAACTAGGGACAACCGCCGGAATGCCCGAAACCACGGAAACAGAAAGCCGCAAACTGCTGCGTCGCCTGCGCGATGCAATGGCCGAAGACAGCGCCGGACAGGCGCGGCTGGATAAGATCACCCATCTGATCGCAGATTCGATGGGGACCGAGGTGTGTTCGATCTACCTGTTCCGGGATCGCGAAACGCTGGAACTGTGCGCCACCGAAGGCCTGAAGGCCGAAGCCGTCCACCAGACCAAGATGAAACTGGGCGAAGGGCTTGTGGGGCGCGTCGCGCGCAGCGGCAACGTGGTGAACGAAGCCGATGCCCCCAGCGCCAAAGGCTTCCGTTATATGCCCGAAACCGGGGAAGAGATTTATTCCTCGTTCCTTGGTGTTCCTATTCAGCGGCTTGGTGAAAAACTGGGCGTTCTGGTGGTGCAATCCAAACAGGCGCGGCAGTTTTCCTCGGACGAGGTATATGCGCTGGAAGTTGTCGCAATGGTTCTGGCGGAAATGACGGAGTTGGGCGCCTTTACCGGCGACAATGCCGCGATGACAGCCCGGCATCAGCAATCCGTGATGTTCCGTGGATCAACGGCACAGGAAGGCGCGACCGAAGGCCATGTCTGGCTGCACGAACCCCGTGTGGTGATCACCAACCCCATCGCAGAAGACCCCCATAAGGAACTGACCCGCCTGCACGAAGCCGTGGATAAACTGCGCATCAGTGTGGATCAATTGCTGGCAGGGGCCAGCTCGTCAGGGGATACCGAGCAGTTACAGGTGTTGGAAGCCTACCGGATGTTCGCCAATTCCAAAGGCTGGCTGCGCCGCATGGAAGAGGATATTTCCCGTGGCCTGTCCGCAGAAGCCGCCGTGGAAAAAGAACAATCCACCGCCCGCGCCCGCCTGTCACAAGTCAACGATGCCTATCTGCGCGACCGCTTGCACGATCTGGATGACCTGTCCAACCGGCTGCTGCGCATCCTGACCGGGCAAGGCAAGGAAACCGGCGCAGATATGCCCGCGGACCCGATCCTGATCGCCCGTAATATCGGCCCGGCTGAATTGCTGGATTATGGCCGGTCGTTGAGGGGGATCGTTCTGGAAGAAGGGTCAGTCGGCAGCCATGCCGCCATCGTCGCCCGCGCTTTGGCAATTCCACTGGTGATCCACGCCACCGGCATTACCACCGACGCCTTGAACGGTGATCACATTATGGTGGACGGGGACCAAGGCATCGCACACCTGCGCCCGGACGATACGGTTGTGTCCGCCTTCCGTGATAAAATCGCCATGCAGGCACAGGCGCAGGAACGCTATGCCTCGATCCGGCAGGAACCGGCCCAGACGCTGTGCGGTAAAACCGTTGCCCTGCATATGAATGCGGGTCTGATGGCGGACCTGCCCAGCCTTGACAGTTCCGGGGCCGAAGGTGTGGGCCTGTTCCGCACGGAATTGCAATTTCTGGTCCGCAACCAAATGCCCCGCCGGTCCGAGCTTTCGGCGCTGTATGCGCGTGTTCTGGACGCCTCGAACGGCAAACGGGTGGTCTTCCGTACCTTGGACATCGGGTCGGACAAGGTGCTGCCCTATATGAAGCCACAAGAAGAACCGAACCCGGCTCTGGGCTGGCGCGCCATTCGGGTTGGTCTGGATAAACCCGGTGTGATGCGGATGCAATTGCAGGCGCTTATTCGCGCCGCAGGTGGGCGCCCCCTGACAATCATGTTCCCCTTCGTGGCTCAATACGAAGAATACAAAGCCGCCAAGGCTGAAATGGACAAGGCGCTGGAACGCGAACGCATTCTGGGCCATGCCACCCCCGAAACGCTGGAAATCGGCGCCATGCTGGAAACGCCTTCGCTGGCTTTCGCCCCCGATCGTTTCTATGAGGAGGTGGATTTTCTGTCGATTGGCGGCAACGACCTGAAGCAATTCTTCTTTGCTGCGGATCGTGAAAACGAACGCGTCCGCCGCCGCTATGATACGTTAAACGTTAGCTTTTTGACCTTTCTGGAAAATATCGTCAAACGCTGTGACGCCTCGAATACCTCGCTTAGCTTTTGTGGAGAGGACGCGGGCCGCCCGGTCGAGGCCGCCTGTTTTGCCGCGATGGGCTTTCGTATGCTGTCAATGCGTCCGGCATCAATCGGCCCGGTCAAACACATGCTACGCCGCCTGAATTTGGAAGAATTGCGCGCGGTCATCGAACAGGCCCGCGAAGAGGGGCACCAATCCGTCCGTCCCGCCGTCATGGACTATCTGCGCAGCGCAACCTGACCAGCCAACGCCTGAACCGTGCGCTCAGCGGCTCGTTTTGATTGGTTTGCCAATCAAAACGGATGCGCGCGGCCATCCCATGTTTCAAAGCAGCCCGTGCTATCCAGCGACAGCGCAGCAAAGCGGGACATCAACCCTGTCACGGCTTCCTCGGTGCTGATTTCAGCGGTAGTTCCCCCCATATCGGTCCGCACCCAGCCGGGATGATAGATGCCGACGGCGATACCTTCGGGTTTCAGATCCGTCGCCAGGTTCCGCCCCAGATTCAGCGCCGCCGCCTTCGAGGCGCGGTAAATATAGCTGCCGCCGGGCGCGCGTGTATCGCTGGCCATTTGCGAGGAAATAATTGCGATCTTCGCCCCCTGCGCCCGCCGCAGATTAGGTAGCAACGTCTGGATCGTCAGAAACACACCCGTCACATTGGTGGCCATCATCTGCGCCCAGAGTTCGGGGGCAAATCCGGTATCCAACACCTGCCCCTTGTCTAGGTACTGACCGGCATTGCAGATCAGCAAGTCGACCGGACGATCCGCGACAGCCTGCGCCAGCACGGGAAATTGCGCTGCATCCGACACGTCCAACGGCACATAATCGCCCCCTTGGCGGGATGTGCCGGTGACATCGTGGCCAGTCTGGGCGTAGCGTGTCGCCAGTTCATGACCAATACCACGGTTGGCACCAGTGATAACGATGTGCATAAGCGGTTTCCTTTCGCTTAGTTGGTCTTGCGTCCCGGCAAGAAAGGCAAGGGCAGGACGGGCACGCCATCCTCGATCAGTTTCTTGGCTTCATCAGGCTTGGCCTCGCCATAGATGGCGCGTTCCGGGCTGTCGCCGTCATGCATGGCACGCGCTTCCTGAGCGAAATTCGTCCCGACATATTCGGAATTTTCTTCGACCTTACGACGAAACTCCGTAAGAACGCGTTCAGCGTCCGAGGTGGGGGTACGCAAGGACGGCGCTTTATCTGTCGCCGGGGCCTCACCCTCTGCCGGGGCCGCAGCCGTGCGGGCCGACTGAACACGCGGGGCCATCAGGGATTTTTGTACCTCTGTGCTGCCGCAAATGGCACAGGCCACCATCCCGGCGGCCTTGAGCTTGTCAAAAGCATCACCAGACTGGAACCAACTGTCGAAACGATGATCCCTATCGCATTTGAGGTTGAATTGAATCATAAACCCGCCGATTGCAAAACTGACCTAGTACATACCGCGCGGATGGGGAAAATCAAGCGAGGCACAACATCCGCCGCCGCATCGGCACAAGTCGCCCCTACCGGGGCGAAATAGCATTTACCGAAGGAAAAACAGGGGGGAAGACTATGTTAACACTGTGGCATTGCGAAAACGCGCGATCCTTTCGGCCGCTTTGGGCATTAGAAGAACTGGGACTGGAGTATGAGCTGAAAATGCTGCCCTTCCCGCCGCGTTTTCTGAAAAAGGACTATCTGGCAGAAAACCCGTTGGGGACGATCCCCCTGCTGGTAGACGGCGATACGCGCATGACCGAAAGCGCCGCGATCCCGCATTATCTGGCCATGAAATACGGAAACGGGCGGCTGACGCTGGCACCGGATCATCCCGAATACGGTGCCTACCTGAACTGGCAGCATCACGGCGAAGCAACACTGACTTTCCCGCAAACGATCTGGCTGCGCTATGCCCAATTTGAACCGGACGAACGCAAACAACCCGGTGTGGCAGAGGATTACAAACTGTGGTTCCTGGCACGTCTGCGCATGTTAGAAGCCGTGCTGGAAGATGGCCGCGACTATCTGGTGGGCGGGCAATTCACGATGGCAGATATTGCCGTGCATTACGCACTGTTTCTGGCGGCCCGGATCGGGATGCGGGATGATCTGCCCCCCAATTGCCTGCGTTGGCACGATGCGCTGCGTGCCCGTGATGGATTCCGCGCCGCACAGACACGCCAGACATCAGATGCCACGGCGCAGGGCGTCAAAGCCGCGATCTGAGATAACGGGGGCTTGGGGGCTTTGCCCCCCCGGTCGCCTGCGGCGCCCACCCCCCAGAGTATTTCAGATCAGAAAGAAGCCGGGATGTTTCGTTCTGGTAAGCGACGGTTTAGGTTTGGGACGCTCGCAACAGGACTTCCCTGAGCGCGGTCAGGAATAGATTCCCATCATCTTGGTCAGGATTTGCAGCATCACCTCGTCCGCGCCGCCACCGATCGAGGTTAACCGGCCATCGCGCCAGATGCGCGAGATTTCCACCTCTTCGGTGAAGCCCATCCCGCCCCAGAATTGCAAGCAGCCATCTGCGATTTCGCGGGCCAGACGACCAGCCTTCAGCTTGCAGACCGTCGCCAGCCGCGTTGCGTCCTGACCGTCCACAACCATCCCAGCGGCCTGCCAGCAGGAGGCCCGCAGCAGGTCCAGTTCAGCCTGATATTCCGCCAATTTGAACTGAATATACTGGTTATCCAGCAGGGATTTCCCGAACGCCTTGCGCTGGCGGGTATAGTCAATGGTGCTGTCAATGGCCCGTTGCAACGACCCTATCGTGGAAAACGCCCCCCAGAGCCGCTCCAGCTGAAACTGTTCCATCTGATAGATGAAGCCCATCCCTTCGACGCCGACCAGATTACGCTGCGGGACACGCACGTTGTCAAAATACAGCTGCGCCGTATCCGAGGACCGCATCCCCACTTTTTCCAGCTTACGGGCCACTTCGACGCCTTTGGTGTCCATCGGCATGATGATCAGCGACTTGTTTTTATGTGCCGCCCCATCCGAGGTATTCGCCAGCACGCAACAGACATCGGCCTGTGTGCCGCTGGTCGTCCACATCTTGCCGCCATTGATAACGTAATCGTCCCCGTCCTTGACCGCCGTTGTCTTGATCGAGGCCACGTCAGACCCGCTGCCCACCTCGGATACGCCCAGACAAAACACCAGATCGCCTGCAATCGCCGGGGCCAGATATTCGGCGCGCAAGTCGTCGCTGCCGTGTTTGGCAAAAGCCGGGGTGGCCATATCGGTTTGCACGCCAATCGCCATCGGCACGCCACCACATTTGATGCGGCCCAATTCCTCGGCCATGACAGCGGCAAAGCTGTAATCCAGCCCCATCCCGCCAAATTGTTCCGGTTTGTCGATCCCCAGCAGGCCCAGATTACCCGCCGATTTGAACAGATCATGCGCCGGAAAAATCCCTGCGGCTTCCCAAGCGTCGACATTTGGGTTCACTTCGGTATCAATCCATTTGCGGATAGTGTCGCGCAGGGCGGCGTGATCGTCGGTCAGTTTCATCGGGTGGGTCTCTTTTATGACATTTAGCGCATCCTGTGACAGACCTGTGCCGGGGTCTTGCGCTAACCCACTGACCAAAAGTGACGTTACGTGAACGGGCCGCCCCCTTGCGCCGGGGACACGCCGGGGGAACACTGCCCGCGGAGCGAGATAAGGGAGGGCATTCCAATGCAATTAGAAGGCGTGATCGCCGTCGTAACGGGCGGTGCCAACGGAATCGGCAAAGCACTGGCCGAAGGGCTGCACCAGCGTGGTGCGAAAAAGGTGATCGTCGCGGATCTGGACGGGGACAAGGCGCAGGCCGTGGCCGCGTCGATCAACGGGCGGGCCTTTGCCCTGGATGTTCGCGACGGGGCCGCCATTGGCGCGATGATCGACACCATCGAGGCCGAAGAAGGCCCAATCGGTTTGTTCTGCTCCAACGCAGGTGTGTTGATGGGGCTGGACACGGACATGCGCAGCGCGGTTTCAGCCTCGGATGCGGAATGGCAGGCATCATGGGATATCAACGTAATGGCCCATATCCATGCCGCCAAGCATCTGATCCCCCGAATGGAAGCACGGGGCGGCGGCTATTTCCTTCATACGGTCAGCGCCGCCGGGGTATTGAATCAGATCGGCAGCGCGGTTTACGGGACCACCAAACACGCGGCGATTGGCTTTGCCGAAAATCTGGCCTTTACCCATCGGGATGCCGGAATCCGCGTTTCGGTTCTATGCCCGCAAGCGGTTCAAACCGCTATGATCACCGGCATTGATGGGGGCGGATCGGCCGGGGTAGACGGCATCCTGTCCCCCGAAGAGGTGGCCAAGGCCGCACTGGATGGGGTTCAGAACGACACCTTCCTGATTTTGCCCCATACTCAGGTGCGGGGCTATATGGAAAACAAACTGGCCGATTATGACCGCTGGATTGGCGGCATGGCAAAATTGCAGCGGATGTTGCGCGGGGCGTGATGCCCCGCAGCCTTAACTGGCCCAGTTTTCGGGTGCGAGCGTATAGTTCGCCCCCGGATACACCTTCAGATGCCGCGATCCCTGCCGGATCGAACGCGGTTTCAACCCATAGGTTCGGCGGATCGAATGGCTGAAGTGGCTGCTATCGGGATAGCCCAAATCCAGCGCCACATCGGTCAGGGAATTGTCTCCGCTGGCATGATCCAGAAACCGCCGCGCCCGTTTCCACATCCGCAGCGACCGGAACGATACCCCTGTATTCAGCTTGAACAGATGCAGGAACCGTGAGGGCGACAGGAAGATCTCGCGGGCGTAATCTTCGGCGGATACGGTACAATCCTCCAGATCGTTGCACATCAGTTCCAGAATGCTGGTGATACGCGGCTCCATCTGCCGCGCCTCCAGCCGTTCGCCCAGAAACAGCCAGTCGAATTCCGCTGTCATAAACCCCTGCGACAACACCTGTCCCAACTGGTCCCGCTGCTCTCGCACGCGCGTCAACACCCTCTTCCGGCTGTCGGGATTCTGAACCAATTCCCCCAAACGAACCTGCGCAGCGGGCGACAGGCTTTCCGGCTCGAACCCAAGATTGTGAATCGCCCCTGTCGGCGATACCAGCCGGTGACTTTGATAAGGCGCCACCAAAGCCACCTCGCATTCCGCCCATTCACCTACCCCGATGGCGATCTGAAATGTCCCCTCGGTCGCGCAATACAGCGAAAAAGAGCCAAGATTTCTTGGCTTTTTCGAATTTCCGGCCAAACCGGAATAAAACAACCGCTCGCGCCCGATCATCAGAACGCTGGGGTTCCACGGTGTATTCAACGATGTCTCCTCCCCTTAGGCGGACAAGGCCGCGCGCCCCTAGGCTGCGGATTTTGAACAGATGTGTCAATTATGATCGTCAGACGATATTGCCTGATCACAAAATTTGTCGTAACGTCATGCCAAGATCAGGCCAGTCCCCAACCGGATTGGCAGCAAGGAGGAAACAGATGATCCCAGACAAATCCCCCCGTGTGCTGGAGCTGGAAGAAAAACTTCTGGCTTTCATGGAAGAGCATATCTACCCCAACGAACAGCGTTTTTATCAGGAAGCCGAAGATCACGGCCCCTGGAAACTGTACCCCGTCATCGAAGAACTGAAACCCAAAGCGCGTGAAGCAGGGTTGTGGAACCTGTTCTTGCCCGAATCAGAACACGGTGCCGGGTTGAAGAACATCGAATATGCCTCGCTGTGCGAAATCATGGGGCGGTCCCATCTGGCCCCCGAAGTCTTCAACTGCAATGCCCCCGACACCGGCAATATGGAAGTGCTGGCCCGCTACGGTACGCCCGAACAGCAGGCAGAATGGCTGACCCCGCTGCTGAATGGTGACATCCGTTCGGCCTTTGCGATGACGGAACCGGATGTGGCATCCTCGGATGCAAAAAACATCGAAAGCTCGATCATCCGTGATGGCGATGAATATGTCATCAATGGCACCAAATGGTATACGACCGGGGCCACCCATCCGAATTGCAAGATCTTCATCTTCATGGGGAAAAACGATCCTGATGCCGATCCGTACCGGCAACAGTCGATGATTCTTGTGCCGCGCGACATCCCCGGCGTGACGGTGAAACGGTCCTTGCCGGTCTTTGGTTATTACGGTGTCCCCGACCGCGCTTCCGAAGTGGTTTTCGATAACGTCCGCGTTCCGGCCTCGAATATGCTTCTGGGCGAAGGGCGCGGGTTTGAAATTGCCCAAGGCCGCCTTGGACCGGGCCGCATCCACCATTGTATGCGCCTGATTGGGCTGGCGGAACGGACGCTGGCAAAAATGTGCCTGCGCACCCAGCAACGCGTGGCTTTTGGCAAGCCGGTTTCGGAACAATCCGTCACCCGCGAACGCGTGGCCGAGGCCCGGATCATGATCGAACAATCCCGTCTTTTGACCCTGCGTGCTGCGCATATGATGGATACCGTCGGCAATAAAGAAGCCAAAGCCGAAATCGCCATGATCAAAATCGCCGTTCCCAACATGGTCTGCCAGATCGCGGATTGGGCCATTCAGGCCTTTGGCGGCGGCGGCACCGGCAATGATTTCGGCACCGCCCACGCCTATGCCACCGCCCGCTTCCTGCGTCTGGCCGATGGTCCCGACGAGGTCCACCGGGATCAGCTGGCGCGGCTTGAGTTCCGCAAACAAGCCGCCCGCAACGATACCGGCGGGGTCGATGGCTGGGGCGTTCTACCGCCGCGCATCGCGCTGTCGCCGAATTGAGCGCCTGACCTTTCGTCACCGGCCTGCGGCTTGTACCTGACTTTTGGGGCGCTGCACCAAACCCCGGAGTATTGCAGATCAGAAAGAAACCAATCTGCTTCTTTCTGATGGAAAATACTCTGGGGGAAGGGCGCCGCAGGCGACCGGGGGCAAAGCCCCCCTTTTCACATCCGAACGATACGATCAGTGCCGCCGCATTTGCGGCAGCGATAACCGTTCCGCCAAGGCCATGCGCAGTTCATCCTCGGGGTGGTCTGCGTCAATCGCCAGTTTGCGTAATCCGAAATGAACATGGGCGATTTGCTGGTAATAGCTGGTAAAGGCGTAATTCGTCGCCGCCCCGGCCACTGCGCCCAGAACAGGCACGGTTTGCGCGGCCAGCTTTTGCCCCAGAACCGTAGCCAGATGCGGCGCGACACGGGCGATCAGCGATTGAATCGCCTTGCCCTGTAACGCCATCCGGGTCGTGAAAAATGCCAGATCGGCCCCATCATCCTGCGCCAAAGGCCCGGCGGCGGATAAAACCCGGATACAATCGAACTGTACGCTGTCCGATGCCGGATCAAAGCCATATTCCACCGCAACGCCCTGTATGGCCCGCAACAGAACCGTGGTTGTGACCGGCAACTCCGCCAAGGCCGAAGGCAGCCCGCCAAACCCGCCCGCCGCCCCCATTGCGGTTGCCACAGCGGTGTTCAGCCACATGGGCTGATCGCCCACCATCCCGCGTGATCCGTGGGCGGCCTTCATGGCCACGTTCAGCGCCGCTTCGGTGCCGTCTTCCAGCCGGTCGCGGACAGTGCGGGGCAGTCGATCCAGCAGACCTTCGGCCTTGCCGCCGATCAGGGTTAACACCTGCACGCCCACGCCCCCTGCCGCGCGGTAGCGTTGCGCCAATGCGTCCAGTTCGGTTTCCAGATCCAGCAGATCGTTCGCGTTCTTCATCCGCCCGCCCTTTGCTGCGTTACCTGTCGTAGATTGGTCCCGCAAAGGCCGGTTTCAAGCGGTCAGTTTCGTGACATCCCCCGTCACGCCAGCCCAAGCGCCCTCGGCCAGGGCCTGTCCCAGCACCCGGTCGGGGTTCGTGGGGGGCGGCATCACCACGCCTGTCAGCTTTTCAAACCCAAAACGGCGATAATACGGGGCATCGCCCACCAGCATCACCCGTTCCCAGCCCAATGCCCGCGCACGGGCCAGACTGTCCTGTATCAACAGCGCCCCCAGCCCTTCGCCCTGCCGTGTGGGGTGAACCGCGACCGGCCCCAGCAGCAGCACCTTTTGCTCGCCCACCAGCACCGGCCAATATCTGATTGCGCCCGCCAAAATCCCATCGCCATCGCGTGCAAGGATCGACAGTTCCTTGACCGCAGGCACGCCATCGCGCAACCGATAGGACGACAGCGCCGTCCGACCGGGCGCAAAACACAGATCATACAGGGCTTCGACTTCCCACCAATCGCTTGGCATTTCCTGGGTCAGAGTGAACATTGACGGCGTGCGACTCCGGCTTCGACGAATTTCAGGTGGAAACGCCCCTAACACGGCGCTAGGTCTGAGACAAACGCCAATCCCAAAAGACGCGCAGAGGACACAGGGCAGATGTTTTACGAACCCAAGGACGGGCATGGCCTGCCGCATAACCCATTTAACGCCATTGTCACCCCCCGCCCGATTGGCTGGGTGTCTACCCGCTGCGCCAATGGCGTGGACAATCTGGCGCCGTATTCGTTCTTCAACGCCGTGGCATATACCCCGCCGCAGGTCATGTTTGCCTCGACCGGGGTAAAGCCGGACCAGACCGACGCCAAGGACACCGTGGCCAATATCCGGGCCACCGGGGTCTTTGCGTTGAACGTGGTGTCCTTTGCCCTGCGGGACGCGATGAACGCCAGTTCCGCCACCCTGCCCGCCGATGTGGATGAATTTGCCCATGCCGGATTGGACAAGGGCCAGTGCCGCACCATCGACTGCCCCTATGTCGCCGCCGCCCCGGCAGTGCTGGAATGCACCCTGATCGACATCATCAAACTGCGTGGCGAAACCAATCAGATGGTGCTGGGCGAAGTGACCGGCATCTATATCAACGATGCCTGTCTGAGGGACGGTATTTTTGATGTGACCACGTTCAACCCGCTGTCCCGTCTGGGGTATCGCGATTATGCCGTGGTACGCGAATTGTTCGCCCTGTCCCGCCCGGACGACAAAGCCTGATCCACGCGACGAAACCCGCTTGCAGACAGCGCCGCGCTGCGCAACCATAAGCCGCAAAGGCGGCAGTCACAGGGGTATAACCACATGCAAACCACATTGGGCATTATCGGCGGATCGGGCATCTATGACATCGACGGTCTGGAAGGCGCGGAATGGGTCAGCGTGGCGACCCCTTGGGGCGATCCATCGGACCAGATTTTGACCGGCACACTGGGCGGGGTGAAAATGTGTTTCCTGCCGCGTCACGGGCGTGGGC
The DNA here is from genome assembly GCF_900182725.1 of Thalassovita litoralis. Taxonomy (GTDB): domain Bacteria; phylum Pseudomonadota; class Alphaproteobacteria; order Rhodobacterales; family Rhodobacteraceae; genus Thalassobius; species Thalassobius litoralis. The sequence goes on along the minus strand of NZ_FXTO01000022.1, from coordinate 21,974 downwards.
ATGTGCATTCTCCGTCCTCTGTGCCCTATCGCGCCAATATCGACGCGCTGAAACGGCTGGGCGTTACCGATGTGATCAGCGTCAGTGCCTGCGGGTCATTCCGCGAGGAAATGGCGCCGGGCGATTTCGTGATCGTGGATCAGTTCATCGACCGCACCTTTGCGCGGGAAAAATCGTTTTTCGGCACCGGCTGCGTGGCGCATGTGTCAGTGGCGCATCCCACCTGCCCCCGCCTGTCAGAGGTCTGCCATACCGCCGCGCAACAGGCCGGAATCACCGTGCATAACGGCGGCACCTATCTGGCGATGGAAGGGCCGCAATTCAGCACCCTGGCGGAATCCAAAATGTACCGCGAAAGCTGGGGCTGTGATGTCATCGGCATGACCAACATGCCCGAGGCCAAACTGGCCCGCGAGGCCGAGCTTTGCTATGCCTCTGTTGCGATGATCACCGATTACGATAGCTGGCACCCCGACCACGGCGAAGTCGACGTGCAACAAATCATCGCCACCCTGATGGGCAACGCGGAAAAAGGCCGGGCGCTGGTCAGCCGCCTGCCCGCGCTGCTGGGGGCGCAACGCGATCCTTGTCCGCATGGCTGCGACCGGGCGCTGGACTATGCAATCCTGACCGCCCCGGATAAACGCGACCCCACGCTGATGACGAAACTGGATGCCGTGGCAGGGCGGATTCTGGGCTGATGGCACCTGATCTGTGGCTGGCCTTTGTTGCGGCTTCGGCTGTGGTGCTGCTGATACCGGGGCCGACGATCCTGTTGGTGCTAAGCTATGCGCTGACCCAAGGGCGCAGCGTCGCGCTGGCCACCGCTGCGGGTGTGGCCTTGGGCGATCTGACAGCGATGACCGCCTCTTTGCTGGGATTGGGGGCGATTGTCCTGACCTCGGCCTTGGCGTTCACCGCGCTGAAATGGGTGGGCGCGGTTTACCTGATGTGGCTGGGGATAAAAATGCTGCGTGGGGCGCGTCATGCCGAATTGGGACAGTTGACGAAAACCCGCCCCCGCGACGCCCGGAATGTCATGGGACACGCCGCAGTGGTTACGGCACTCAACCCCAAAGGCATTGGGTTTTTCATCGCCTTCGTGCCGCAGTTCATTAATACAGGCAGCCCGTTGGCCCCGCAATTCGCGGTAATGATTGCCACCTTTGTCAGCCTTGGGGCGCTGAACGCGCTGGCCTATGCGCTGCTGGCTGATCGGCTGCGCGCCCGTATCCAACGCCCCGCCATCCTGCAAGGACTAACCCGGTTGGGCGGTGTCACCTTGATCGGTATGGGCGTGTTGACAGCAACACTGCGCCGCGCGGCTTAGTCCCCGCCGTTTTCCTTCATGAAACGCCGGATAAAGCCCCGGATTTCGCGGGCGGCGCTGGTGTCCATGTCCTTGCACAGTTCCACAAAAGCATCGCGTTCGGCCTTGTCCAGACGCAACACCAACTGGCTGTCTTTCTTGCCCGCTTTCTTCGCGTCTTTCTTTGACAAAACTCTTTTCCCCGAACACTTGAATTTTGCACAGCAAATGTATATACATTATATATCCAAACGCTGCACATTCCTTGTGCCGTACAGATACCAAAAAGGGAAGAGAAAATGACATTACAAGCAGCAAAATCCATGCTGGTCCGTGATCGCATGGATTGGCGCAAACCCCATGTGCCGTGGATTTCGGGCCGGTTTTACCGGTTCTTTTCAAACAATCGTCGCGGCTAACCCCAACGCCGCCAAAACCGCCCTACGCCAATCGGCGGGGCGGTTTTGGCAGACCTGCGCGGTTCTGCCCCTTGCCCTGTCTGGCGCCATCGGTCACACCTGTTTTGCACAGATATTTGACTGAACAAGAGGCCGCCATGACCCCGCAGAAATCCGTTCGCGATTATATTCGCACCATCGTTGATTTCCCCCACGAAGGCATCTTTTTCCGCGATGTCACCACATTGTTTGCCGATCCGCGCGGGTTTCGTCTGTGCGTGGATCAACTGCTGCATCCCTATGCCGGGCAGCGCATTGACAAGGTGGTGGGGCTGGAAGCGCGGGGTTTCATTTTGGGTGGGGCTGTAGCGCACCAGCTTGGCACCGGCTTTGTGCCAATCCGCAAAAAGGGCAAACTGCCCCACACCACCATCAGCCAAGATTATAAGCTGGAATATGGCGAAGCGATCGTGGAAATCCACGATGACGCAATCCAGCCGGGCGAAACCGTACTGGTCGTCGATGATCTTCTGGCCACCGGCGGCACCGCCGAGGCTGGGATCAAGCTGATCGAACGTCTGGGCGGGCAAATCGTTGGCTGCGCCTTTGTGGTGGACCTGCCTGATCTGGGCGGGCGGGACCGGCTGACCCAATTGGGGATGGAGGTTCACGCCCTTTGTGCGTTCGAGGGGCTGTAACGCCCCGCGTTCCCCCGGCCTTAGCGCAGCACCGCACCCGGATTCATGATCCCGTTCGGGTCAAAAAACGCCTTTAGCCCGCGCATCAGATCCAGCTTCACCGGGTCGCCGTATCGTTCCAGATCGTCGACCTTCAGCCGCCCCACCCCATGTTCGGCGCTGAACGATCCGCCCAATTCATGCACCAGATCATGCACTTGCCTGCTGATCTGCTCTTTTTGTTGGGGATAGTCAGATTTATGCCCGCCAGCGGGGGGGAATACGTTGTAATGCAGGTTGCCATCCCCAAGGTGACCAAAGCAGTTGATCCGGAAATCCCCGCTTTTTTGGACCAGCTCATTTCCCCGTGCAATGAATTCGGGCACCGATCCCAACGGCACCGAAATGTCATGCGAACAAATGGCCCCCACCCGACGATTCCCTTCGGGAAGCTGTTCACGGACCTCCCAAAATTCTGTGCGCTGCGCTTCGGATTGGGCGATCACGCCGTCGCTGACGATCCCCTGATCGAAGGCCGCCACAAACAACGCCTCTAACGCGTCAGACGGCACCAGCCCCCGTGCCAAGCCCACATCAATCAGGACAAACCATTCTGGCAGTTCCTCGAAGGGCTGGCGCATTTCCGGGAAATATTCGCGCAAAAACTCCAACCCGGTGCGGTAAATCAGTTCAAAGGCGCTGACGCCCTCGCCCATCAGATCACGCGCCAAGGCCAAGAGTTTCAGCGCGCTTTCGGGGCTATCGACCACCATCAGCGCGGTCCCTTCGCCCGCCGGGCGCGGGCTAAGCTTCAGGCTGGCCGCCGTAATGACCCCCAGCGTTCCTTCGGCACCGATGAACAAATCGCGCAGATCGTAGCCGGTGTTATCTTTCCGCAACCGGCTTAGGTTATTCATGATCCTGCCATCCGGCAAAACCACCTCCAGCCCCAGACACAGTTCGCGCGTATTGCCATAGCGCAGCACATTCACCCCGCCCGCATTGGTGGACAGGTTCCCGCCAATCCGGGCGGTCCCTTTGGCCGCGATAGACAACGGAAACAAGCGATCCGCCGCTTCGGCGGCACTGTGCAAATCCTGAAGGATCACGCCCGCTTCGGCGATCATGATATTTTCAGTGGGATAAATGCCACGGACGCGGTTCATCCGTTCCAGTGACAACACGATCGGCATTGGCCCATCCGGCATCACCTGCGCCCCAACCAGCCCCGTACCACCGCCATAGGGAACAACCCCCACTCGCGCCGCATTGGCCATACGCAGCACCGTTGCCACCTGCTCCGCACTGTCCGGCGTCACCACAGCGGCGGCTTGTCCGGTCCATGCCCCGCGCGGTTCTTCCAGATAGCGCGGTTCAGGGTCGCGCAACGCCTTTTCCGGCAATGCGTTTTTCAAGTCTTGGACAAAGGCGGGGGTGGCTGCATTCAGGGTCATGCGCAAATCATTATCACGCTTTCCCGTTTCGTCCAGTGCAGCCTTATTGAAGCGACCGCAGATATCGCGGTTGTAAAACCACGACGGTCGGTCGACGCGGCAGGCTACGCAGCGAAACCATCACTTCGCTGTCCCCATCCTGCACAATATCGAAATCGTCCTGCATCCCGTCCAGAAAGGCGGACAGGGTAAAGTCCCCGAACCAATGCATCGGAATCACAACTGAAGAGCGCAGTTTTTTCAGCAGCTTAATCATGGTTGGCAGGTCCAGCGTCATACCACCGTCCACAGCGGCCATAACAACATCCAAGCGCCCCAAAGCCGCATATTGCGCCGCGTCCGGTTCGTGATGCAAATGGCCCAAATGCCCCACGCACAGCCCCGCGACCTCGAAAACAAAGATCGAGTTTCCCTTTTCCTCGATCCCGCCCATACCACGGATGTCTGTTGGCACATTGCGCACCAACATATCGCCAATCTCCTGATAATGTTCGATACCTTGGCCATAATCACCCCATCCGGGCATAACATGCGGGATCGCCGGATCGGGGTAGGCGGTCCAATGCGTGTCATGGGCGTGGTTCATCGTCACGATATCGGGCAGAAAATCCACATTTCCGATATAGCCGGTATAATCCGTCACCGCCGACACCCCGCCCGGCGATTGTATCAAGAACGACGCATGAGCCAGATAGCTGATGCGCACAGTATAATCCGGCAAGGGATCGCGGAAACTTGCCTTATGCACATACTCTATTCCCGGTGCAGCGTCGGCAATGGCAATACAATGGCTGGGTGGGCGGTTTTGCTGCGCCCATACAGGGCCGGTACAAAACATCAGGGCAAAAACAATACGCAGAAACATCGGGCGCAACCTCCTACAGGAAAGGTAGCACGCCTTTGGCGTCTGTCACGCCACCATTACGCCTGCCCGACGTCTGTCCGCCCCCGCCGGTCCATTCGCAACGACGAATACAGGACATGACTGCGCCAGCGCCCGTCAATTTGCAGATAGGATTGGGCAACGCCTTCGTATTTGAAACCGGCTTTTTCCAGCACCCCGCGCGAGGCGGTGTTTTCCGGTAAACAGGCGGCTTCGATCCGGCTCAGGTCCAGTTTGTGAAACGCGTGATGCACCACCGCCAGAATGGTTTCACGCATATAGCCCAACCGGGCATAGGGTTCACCGATCCAATAGCCCAAGGTTCCCGCCTGCGCCGGGCCACGCCGGATATTATCCAGCGTGATCGCCCCCAAAAGCGCCTGATCGTCCCGCCGGATCAAGAACAGCGGCAGCGCCGATCCATTATTGATCGACCGCTGCGCCCAATACACCCGATTGGTAAATGCCTTGCGCGCCAGATGGTCAGAAGCCCAGGTGGGTTCCCACGGTTGCAGGAAATCCCGGCTGTGCAAACGCAACGACGACCAATCCCGATAGTCGGAATGAACGGGCGGGCGCAACGTCATGCGCTCGGTTTCGATCCGAACCTTCCGCTTGGGCAGTAACATCAGGCAGCGCGCCTTTCCTCCAACGCCTCCAGCGTTGGGGCTTGTTCCACGGGGCCATAAAGCGCCAATGCCGTTGGCGCGCGCACGGCCATATCTTCGGCGAATGCTTTCACGTCCTGCGTGGTTACGGCGTCGATGCGCTCGACCACCTCTTCCAGCCCCGGCACACGGCCCCAGATCTGGATCATCCGCGCCAGCCGTTCAGCCCGGTTTGACGGGCTTTCCAGCCCCATCAACAGCCCGGCCTTCATCTGGGCGCGGGCGCGGGCAACTTCTTCCTCGGTCATGTCGCTGGCTGCGCGTTTCATTTCGTCCAGCGTCACCAGCGCCAATTCCGCCAGTTGTTCGCCCGATGTCCCGGCATAGATCGTCATCATGCCGGTATCCGCATACGCCCCGGCCTGCGAAAAGATCGTATAGCACAGGCCGCGCTTTTCGCGGATTTCCTGAAACAGACGACTGGACATACCGCCACCCAAAGCCCCGGCATAGATTTGCGCGGTATGCAGGGTCGTATCGCCGTAATTCGGACCTTCGAATGCCATTGCGAAATGCGCCTGTTCCAGCGCCTTCACCGTGCGGGTTTCCCCACCATGAAACCGGGCCTCGGACGGGGCAACGGAAATCAGCGGCGACAGGTGGCCGAACAGTTTCTCAGCCTCGCGCACCAGCGCATCGTGATCTACGGCCCCAGCCGCCGACAGGATCATCTGCCCCGGCCCATATTGCTCCGCCACAAATGCCGACAGATCATCGCGGGTAAAGGCCCGCACACGTTCCGCCGGGCCAAGGATCGTCCGGCCCAGCGGCTGATCCGGGTAGGCCTTTTCCTGCAACCAGTCAAAGATGATGTCGTCCGGGGTATCCAGCGACTGCCCGATTTCTTGCAGGATCACACCGCGCTCGACCTCGATTTCGCGTTCGTCGAAAATCGGATTCAGCACGATATCGGCAATGACATCCAGCGCCAGCGGCACATCGTTTTCCAGAACACGGGCGTAATAGGCCGTCACCTCGCGCGAGGTGTAGGCGTTCATATAGCCGCCCACATCCTCGATCGCTTCGGCGATTTGCAGCGCGGTGCGCCGCTTGGTGCCTTTGAACGCCATGTGTTCCAGAAAATGCGCGATGCCGTTCTGTTCCACCCTTTCGTGGCGTCCGCCCGCCAGAACCCACAGCCCAATCGCCGCAGATTGCAGGCCGGGCATATGTTCAGTGACAATACGAAAGCCGTTGGAAAGAGTGTGCAGTTGGACGGTCAATTCTGGATACGCTCGCGGATCAGGGATTCAAGCGCGGCCAGATCGTTGCCGATCTCGGTCACGCGTTCGGAACGCTCATACAGGTCAGCCATGCGGGCTGGCAAGTCCGGATGCACGCCCGTCGCCGCCTTGACCGCCGCCGGGAATTTCGCCGGGTGTGCGGTGGATAGCGTGATCATCGGCACATCGGTTTTGCGGTGTTCGTTGGCCACCTTCACGGCAACGGCCGTATGCGGACACATCAGTTCGCCCGTGGTGGCAAACATATCGGTGATGGTTGCGCTGGTTTCGGCCTCGGAACAGTTGCCGGAATCGAACAATTCCTGAAGCGCCTGAAGCGCCCCCTGACTGACAGTGAACCCACCGTTTTTCAGTTCGTCCATCAACTGACTGACAGCCGCCCCATCCTGCCCATAGGCATAGAACAGCGCCCGTTCAAAATTCGAGGACACCTGAATATCCATCGACGGGCTGATTGACGGGATCACCCCATCCGGGCGGTATTCCCCTGTCGTCAGACAGCGGTGCAGAATATCGTTCTGGTTGGTGGCAATCACCAGCCGATCAATCGGCAGGCCCATACGTTTCGCGATATAGCCCGCGAAGATGTCGCCAAAGTTGCCGGTCGGCACGGTAAAGCTGATCTTGCGATCAGGCGCGCCCAAAGCAACAGCGGAATAGAAATAATAGACAACCTGCGCCAGCACCCGCGCCCAGTTGATCGAATTCACGCCCGCCAGTTTGACCCCATCGCGGAAATCAAAATCGTTGAACATGTCCTTCACGCGGGCCTGACAATCGTCAAAATGGCCTTCGACGGCCAGCGCGTGAACATTCGCCTCGGCGGGGGTGGTCATCTGGCGGCGCTGCACTTCGGACACGCGGCCATTGGGGAACAGGATGAACACATCCACCGCGTCCAGCCCCTTGAACGCCTCGATCGCGGCAGACCCGGTATCGCCCGAGGTCGCCCCGACGATCGTCACCCGGCTGCCATTGCGTTTCAGCGCGGCCTGAAACAGTTGGCCGATCAGTTGCATGGCGAAATCTTTGAACGCCAGCGTCGGACCGTGGAACAGTTCCAGCAGGAAATGATTGCTGTCCAGTTGCACCATCGGCGCGCGGGCGGTGTGACCGAACCCGGCGTAAGCCTTGGCGATGATGTCCCGGAATTCTGCATCGGTAAACGTGTCGCCGATATAGGGGCGCATGATACGGAAGGCGGTTTCCTCATAGGACAGCCCCGCCAGCGCAGCGATTTCCGCCTTGTCCAGCGTCGGGATGGTTTCGGGAACATACAGCCCCCCATCACGCGCCAGCCCGGTCAGCATAGCCTCTTCAAAGCTCAGAACAGGGGCCTGCCCCCGAGTCGAGATATATTTCACTGGTCTTTCCCTTTCGCGGGTTTGATCTGGCGCCACAGGAACAGGCCCAGCATCGCCGTCCAGACGGCGGCCAGACCGAACCATTGCACGGCATATCCGAAATGGTCATTGGGAATGCCCTCGACCCCGACAGGTAGCGGGGAAACCGGGGCGTCGTCGAACGAGGTATCACGCGCAATCACAAGGATCGGGGCCGTGCCAAGCGCCTGCGCCAGCACGTCCACCTCGCGGGCGAACCAGATATTAGCGGCACGGTCGTTTTCAGGGGTATAGCTGTCCCGTTCCTGCGGCCAATGCAGGTTGCCCGTAACGGTGACATTTTCAAAAGGCGGTTGGGGCGGCGTACCCTCTAGCTGGATGAACCCGCGATCCACAAGGATTTCGCGGCCATCGCTTAGCTTCATCGCATTAATCAGGCGATACCCGGCCCCTTCGGATTTCTGGCTGACCAGAACCCGGATTGTCGGGCCAAGAATATCCCCGCGCACACGCACCGGCAAAAATCGGTCTGCGTCCGGATCTGGCTGTGCGGGCAATGCTACGGGATCGGCGTGAATGCGGGCCTCGATCTGGGCCAGCACGTTTTCTTTCCACTCTAACCGGCGCAATTGCCAGACGCCCAGCGACATCAGGATCGCAGCGCCCAGCAGGCCAAAGATCAGCGGAAACAGGATGCGACGCATCAGGCGACCCCTTGGAAACACAAAGCGCACAAGGCTGCCCCTCGTGCGCTTTGCTTTTTGCTGTTTATGCCCGGATTTTCAACCGGAAACAGGTGCGATTAGCCGCCCCAAACGTAGACAGCGGCGAACAGGAACAGCCACACCACGTCCACGAAGTGCCAGTACCAGGCAGCAGCTTCAAAACCGACATGCGCTTCGGGGGTGAAATGCCCCTTCATCGCCCGCAACATGCAAACGAACAGGAAGATGGTGCCAACAACCACGTGGAAGCCGTGGAAGCCCGTCGCCATAAAGAAGTTCGCGCCATAGATGTTGCCCGAGAAGCCAAAGGCCGCGTGGCTGTATTCATAGGCTTGGAACACGGTGAAGATCAGACCCAGCGCAACCGCGATTGCCAGACCGTTGATCATGTCCTTGCGGTTATTTTCATGCGCGATGGCATGGTGCGCCCAAGTCGCAGCCGCACCGGAACACAGCAGGATCAGGGTGTTGATCAGCGGCAGGTGCCACGGGTCAAAGGTTTCAATCCCAGCCGGGGGCCAAATGCCATCCACGCGGGGGCTGTTTTCGCCCATCGGGTACATGGCATGCTTGAAGAAGCTCCAGAACCACGCGGCAAAGAACATCACCTCGGACATGATGAACAGGATAAAGCCATAGCGCAGGCCGATTTTCACCACGGGGGTGTGATCGCCAATCTGGCCTTCTTGTACGACGTCAGACCACCAGCCGAACATCACGTACAGAACGCCAATGAAGCCGATCAACAGCATCCAAGGAGAATCAGTGTGGAAATAGATCACTGCCCCAAAGAGCATGATGAAAGCCGCCACCGAACCCAATAAGGGCCACAAGGAAGGTGGCAGAATGTGGTAGTCATGATTTTTTTCGTGCGCCATCGCGTTTCCCTCGTTGGAAGGCTTCTTAGTTTAGGTTTTTCGATTTGTCGGCAGCAAGCGAAGCGTGCTTTTCCGGCAGGTCGATTTGATAGAACGTATAGGACAGGGTGATCTGGTGAACGTATTTCGCTTCCCGGTCCTGCACAATTTCGGGGTCGACATAGAAAGTCACAGGCATCTGGACCCGCTCGCCTGGTTGCAACACCTGTTCGGTGAAGCAAAAGCAGTCGATCTTGGTGAAATAGCCGCCCGCCGAAAACGGGGCCACATTATAGGCCGCCTGCCCGGCAACGGGTTTGTCCGTGGGGTTATAAGCCTCGTAAAAGGCCAGCCCGGTTTCGCCGATGCGCAATTCCATTTCACGCTGCATGGGTTTGAATTCCCACGGCATTCCGCGTTCTTTTGAAGCGTCGAACCGCACCTTGATGGTCTGGTCCAAAACCTGATCGGCCCCGGTATCGGCAGTCTGCGTAACACCGCCAAAGCCCGTGACGCGGCAAAACCAGTTGTAAAACGGCACCGATGCCCAAGCCAAACCGCCCATGACAACGACAACGCTGACCAGTTGCAGCAACGTTTTTTTCTTGCCGTCCATTGCCATTACTTGCTTGCCCCCTGCGTTGCGGTGGGTTTCGGCCCCAATCCGCCCGTGGTGACTTTGACGACGGTCATGCCAAAAACAATCGCGACAAAGGCCACCAGAACCAGCCCCAGCCCGATATTCCGCCCCGAGCGGCGTTTATGCAATTCGTGTTCGACGTGTTCAAAACCCATCTTACCAGCCCCCCAGACCATAAGGTTTCAAGGCTGCTTCGGCCAGAATCGCACCGAAATGCAGGAACAGATACATAAGCGACAGCCCAAAGAACGATTTTTCCAGCCGGTATTTATCTACCTGCGCCTGACCTTCGTTCCGGCGCCAGATTTTGAACGCGCCCAGCAGGAACAGGACGTTCAGCACCACAGCAACGCTCAGGTAAATCGGCCCACCGATTTCCGTGAAGCCCGCGCCAATCGCAATGGGGGCCAGCAGAATCGTATAGACCAGAATATGATTGCGGGTCACACGGCGACCGTGGGTCACGGTCAGCATCGGAACGCCCGCTTTTTCGTAATCCGAATTCATGAACAGCGCCAGCGCCCAGAAATGCGGCGGGGTCCACATGAAAATCAGCATGAACATCAGCACGGATTCAACGCTGACGCCACCCGTCACAGCCGCCCACCCGATCATCGGAGGAAACGCACCCGACGCGCCGCCAATCACGATGTTCTGCGGGGTCCAGCGTTTCAGCCACATCGTATAGACGACGGCATAAAAGAAGATGGTAAAGGCCAACAGCGCCCCGGCCACAGCATTGGTGGCCAGCCACAACATGACACAGGCAAAGACCGAAAGCGTCAGACCGATCGCCAGCGCCTCGCCGCCCGTCACCTTGCCCGAGGGAATCGGGCGCGATGTGGTGCGTTTCATCACCTGATCAATATCGGCATCCCACCACATGTTCAGCGCGCCAGACGCACCACCGCCCACGGCGATGAACAGCACGGCACAAAATGCAATAAACGGATGAATGCCGCCCGGCGCGGCCAGCAAACCAACCATAGCAGTGAAAACCACCAGCGACATCACGCGCGGCTTCAGCAGGGCGAAATAATCGCGGAAACCGGCTTCGCCGCCCTGTGTCTGGGTATTGATGCTTGCGTCGCTCATTCTTTGCCTTCCGAAGCCGCATAAAGCGACCGATGGGTAAGTCGTCTGTTCGGAAAGCGCCAGATTGGCGCCTTCCCTTATCTAAGTCGGCCTCAGCTTAGTTCAGCGCGGCGACTTTCATGCTGCTGGGCGTACCGGCGTATTGCTCTTTCGCCTGCTCCAGCCATTTTTCGTATTCGGCTTCGCTGACCACTTTGACGGTGATCGGCATATAGGCGTGGTCCTTGCCGCACAGTTCCGAACACTGACCGAAATAGATGCCTTCTTTTTCAGCCTTGAACCACAGCTGTGCGATACGGCCCGGCACGGCGTCTTGCTTCACGCCAAAGGCGGGAATGGTCCACGAATGGATCACGTCAGCGCCGGTCACGTCCATCACGACGACCTTGTTCACCGGAATCACAACCTGAGTATCGGTTGCCAGCAGGAATTCATCTTCGTTGTAGCCTGCTTTTTTCAGCTTTGCTTTCATTGCATCGCTCGACACATAGGCCTGTGCGCCTGCATCGTCATCTTCCGAAGTCATCGTGGCAGGCTGGCCAATCATGTAGCTGTCAAAGGCAAATTCATGGTCGGTGTATTCATAGCCCCAGTACCACTGGTAGCCGGTGACTTTGATATGCACTTCGCCTTCGGGGATTTCCTGCTGCTTGAACAGAACCGGCAGCGAAAACGCACCGATGAAGACCAGAATCACAATCGGGATAATCGTCCATGCGATTTCCAGCGGCGAATTGTGGGTAAAGCTGGCCGGGGTCGGGTTGGCGCGGCGGTTGTAGCGGACGACCACAATCGCAATCAGCGCAATAACGAACAGCGTAATCGCAGAGATTATGATCAGGATCAGGTGATCCAAACCTTGCAGGTCGCGGGCCAGTTCAGTTGCTGCGGGTTGGAAACCCATAAGGCCGGGATGGGGTTTCCCCACGGTTTCCACTGCGTCCTGAGCAAGGGCCGGGGCCGCGATAAAGGCTGCTGCTGCCGCCAGAAGGCTGGAATTCAGTTTCATATGTCACCCTGATCGGTTGAGGTGTTTGTTGTTCATTTCGACGCCAGGTTCCCCGTCACAGGGAAAACCCGTTGTTTTGTCGCCGCTAGAAACCATATTCTCCTTCACAGAACAACAATGGCACTTGCGGCAAACGGACGCTTTTTTTGATTTAGATCAAATCCCCGCCGCTGAAAAGACAGGAAAAACAAACATGAGCGATACCGCTTTTCGCCCGTTCGAGCAGACGTTGGACCAAAGTAAGGCCCTTGAATTGCTGAAAGAAGCCACCTTGGGCGCCGAGGACGGAGAGCTTTTTCTGGAACGTCGGCGCAGCGAAGCGCTTGTTTTTGATGATGGTCGCGTAAAAACCGCCAGCTACGACGCATCCGAAGGATTTGGCCTGCGTGCTGTTCGCGGCGAGGTGGCCGGATACGCTCATTCCACCGAAATTTCCGAATCCGCCCTGCGCCGCGCCGTGGCCACGGCCCGGTTGGCCGTGGGGGATGGCGGCGGCACACTGGCGCTACCCCCGGCGGCCACGAATAAACGGCTATATACCGACGACGATCCCATTGGCGGGGCCAGTTTTCCGGTGAAACTGGACACGTTGCGCCAGATTGACGACTTTGCCCGTGGGCTGGATTCACGGGTGGTACAGGTGACAGCCACCATCGCCGCATCCCTGCAAGAGGTCGAAATCCTGCGCCCCGAAGGCACCCATTTACGCGATGTGCGGCCAATGACGCGGGTCAATGTTTCCGTCATCGTGGAACACAACGGGCGGCGCGAATCCGGCACGGCGGGCGGTGGCGGGCGTGTTGGCCTGTCTGGCCTGCTGGACCCGGCAGATTGGCAGGCCAAAGCCCAAGAGGCCCTGCGCATCGCGCTGGTGAACCTGGAGGCCGAACCCGCCCCCGCCGGTGTCATGGATGTGGTTTTGGGGCCGGGCTGGCCCGGTATCCTGCTGCACGAAGCCATCGGTCACGGGCTGGAAGGGGATGCGAATCGCAAAGGCTCCAGCGTGTTCGCCGGGCTAATGGGGCAGCAAGTGGCCGCCAAGGGCGTGACCGTGCTGGATGACGGCACCATCCCCGACCGGCGCGGTTCCATCAGTTTCGACGACGAAGGCACACCATCGGGGAAAAATGTGCTGATCGAGGACGGGATTTTGGTGGGTTTCATGCAGGACCGTCAGAATGCGCGTCTTATGGGCGTCAAACCCACCGGGAACGGACGGCGCGAATCCTATGCCCATACGCCGATGCCCCGGATGACCAACACCTATATGATGGGGGGCAATGCCAACCCCGCCGACATCGTGGCCGATCTGAAGGACGGGATCTATGCCGTTGGTTTCGGGGGCGGTCAGGTCGATGTGACCAATGGCAAATTCGTGTTTTCTTGCACCGAGGCCTATCGCGTGAAAAACGGCAAGATCGGCGCGCCGGTCAAAGGGGCCACCCTGATCGGGGACGGGGCCACCGCGCTGCACCAGATACGCGCCTTGGGCAATGACATGGCGCTGGACCCCGGTTTGGGCAATTGCGGCAAGGCCGGGCAATGGGTGCCGGTTGGCGTGGGCCAGCCCACGGTGATGATTGGCGGCCTGACGGTAGGCGGCGCAGCGGCATGATTCTGCGCCTGCGCAGTCGCCTGCGCGGCCACCGGCAACTGAACTGGGGCGCCGTCTTTCTGGCGGGCATGATCAGCCTGTTCGTTCCAGTGCTGCTGGGGCTGTGCATGGTTTATTTAGGTCAGCCATTGGGGGAACTGATCGGTTTCACCGGAGATTTGCCAATTCTGGTTTCGGCAATCGGGATGATGCTGGTCTATTCCCCCCTGCTATCCTGGGCGGGCATGGTCATCGGTGCGTTGCTGTCAGTCGTGGCGATGATCTACGGATGGGCCGGGCCGGGTATGGCGATTTTAGGCGGGGCTGGTATCGGTTGGGGAATCGCGCAGGCCATCGACAGCGCGATTGTACTGCCCGTGATCGGCGCGATCTGCGGCGGGGTATATTGGCTCATGATCCTTGTCCTGTGCCCCGACGCTGTCGCCCCGCGCCAATCCGATGAAAGCGATACATGATATTCCCGGCGGGTTTGCTTTGGTGAAACGCGCCGGGAAAAACAAAATCACCCCCAAGCAAAAAATCCTGTTTCGGTTTACCTGCCGTTAACCGCTTTGCCCCTACACCGAATGGGCAAGTAGGCGAGGCGACGATGACCAACACCAATCATCCTTCCACTCACCCCCCACTCCCACCCACCACGGAAGATGAGCGGGTCTTGTGGCTTCGCCTCTTGCGATCCTACCGTGTCGGCCCCAGCACCTTTTACCGGATGCTGGCCGAACACGGATCGGCCGCCGCCGCGCTGGAAGCGTTGCCGAATGTGGCCGCAACCGCAGGCGTTACCGATTATACCCCCTGCCCCGAAGGTGTCGCACGGGCGGAACTGGCCGCGGCCCGCCGCTGTGGGGCGCGGATGATCTGTGCCGGGGCAGCAGATTACCCCCGCCACCTGTCCGAAATTTCCGATACGCCTCCGATCCTGTGGGTCGTGGGCGATATGTCGGTTCTGCACCGCCCGATGATTGCGCTGGTCGGGGCGCGCAATGCCTCGTCCCTTGGGACACGCATGGCCAAGGGGCTGGCCAAGGATTTGGCAAAACGCGGCTATGTGGTTGTGTCCGGTCTGGCACGGGGCATCGACACAGCCGCCCATGCGGCCACATTGGACACAGGCACCATCGCCGTCATGGCGGGCGGGGTCGATGTGATTTATCCGGCGGAAAACACCCGCTTGGGCGAAGAGATCGTAAAAACCGGCCTGCGCCTGTCTGAACTCCCGTTCGGCATCACCCCGCAAGCCCGGCATTTCCCCCGCCGCAACCGGCTGATTTCCGGGTTGGCGCAGGCGCTGGTCGTGGTCGAAGCCGCCGCCCGATCCGGCAGCCTGATCACCGCAAAAAACGCGCTAGATCAAGGGCGCGAAGTTCTGGCCGTTCCCGGCCACCCGTTCGATGCCCGCGCCGCAGGCTGCAATATGTTGATCCGCGACGGGGCCATGCTGGTGCGCCATGTCGATGACATTATAGACGCCCTGCCACAAGCTGACGCCCCCAAACCCGAACCTGAATTGCCCTTGGCA
The DNA here is from genome assembly GCF_900182725.1 of Thalassovita litoralis. GTDB lineage: Bacteria > Pseudomonadota > Alphaproteobacteria > Rhodobacterales > Rhodobacteraceae > Thalassobius > Thalassobius litoralis. The sequence goes on along the minus strand of NZ_FXTO01000022.1, from coordinate 6,538 downwards.
GCCCCGCCACCCACGGCACGACCCAAACGGTCGCTGCGCGAAACCGCTGACCTGCACAGCCGAATCCTGCGCCGTCTTGGTCCCTCTCCGGTGGCCGAAGATCAGCTAATCCGCGATCTGGGTGGGGTTGCATCTGCCCTAGCCCCCGCGCTGACCGATTTGGAACTGGATGGCAGGATCAAACGCCAACCGGGCGGACTGCTGTCACTTGTGCCTTAATACAAGGCTGAAAAACACCGCGCCAAAGGTGCGACCAAGCCACCCTGCAACGTTGCATTGACAAACCCCCCTTACGACCCACATTTTCCGCCGCCATACGCTAAGGTGCGAGTCGAAAGGAATTTCCATGCCAGTTGTCGTTGTTGAATCCCCGGCTAAGGCCAAGACAATCAACAAATATCTGGGGTCAGACTACACCGTTTTGGCGTCTTACGGACATGTCCGTGACCTGCCCGCCAAAAATGGTTCGGTCGACACGGACCACGATTTTGACATGACATGGGAGGTCGGAAACGACAGTCGCAAGCATGTCAAAGCGATTGCTGACGCCCTGAAAAACGACAATGCTCTGATTTTGGCGACTGACCCTGATCGCGAAGGCGAGGCAATCAGCTGGCACCTTGAGGAAACCCTGCGCAAGCGGCGGGCCATCAAAAAGGACACGCCGGTGTCCCGTGTGGTGTTCAATGCCATCACCAAATCCGCCGTGACCGAGGCGATGAAAAATCCCCGTGATATCGACCAGCCGCTAGTGGACGCATACCTTGCCCGCCGTGCGCTGGACTATCTGGTGGGGTTCAACCTGTCGCCGGTGTTGTGGCGTAAACTGCCCGGTGCGCGGTCTGCTGGGCGGGTGCAATCCGTTTGCCTGCGCCTGATCGTAGAACGCGAAATCGAAATCGAAGCCTTCAAGCCCCGCGAATACTGGTCTGTCGGCGCGGTTTTGGGAACCCCGCGCGGTCAGGAATACGAGGCACGGCTGACCGTTCTGGCCGGGGACAAGCTGGATAAATACAGCATCGAAAATGAAACGCAGGCCGAACTCGCGGTACAGGCGATCACCAGCCGCGATCTGACTGTGAAATCGGTCGAGGCCAAGCCCGCCAGCCGCAACCCCACCGCGCCGTTCATGACCTCGACCCTGCAACAGGAAGCCAGCCGTAAATACGGCATGGGCGCGCGCCAATGCATGAGCGCCGCCCAGCGGTTGTACGAGGCCGGATATATCACCTATATGCGGACAGATGGCATCGACATGGCCCCCGAAGCCGTGGCCGCCGCCCGTGACGCGATCAAGGACCGCTACGGCGCGGAATACGTGCCCGCCAGCCCGCGTATTTATAAAAACAAGGCGAAAAATGCGCAGGAAGCGCACGAATGTATCCGCCCCACGGATATGACGCTGGACGCCGGGAAGCTGAAAGTCACCGAAGCCGATCAGAAAAAACTGTATGATCTGATCTGGAAACGGACCATCGCCTGCCAGATGGAAGCCGCCCGGATGGAACGCACCACCGTGGATGTCAGCAGCAAGGACGGACAGGTGGAACTGCGTGCCACGGGTCAGGTTGTGTTGTTTGACGGGTTCCTGCGCGTCTACGAAGAAGGCCGCGACGACAGCGTTCTGGACGATGACGACAAGCGTCTGCCGCAGATCATGGAAGGCGAAAAAGCCGACAAGCGCCAGATCAGCCCCGAACAGCATTTCACCCAGCCCCCGCCCCGCTATACCGAGGCGACGCTGGTCAAAAAGATGGAAGAACTGGGGATTGGCCGCCCGTCAACCTATGCCAGCGTAATCACCACGATTCAGGATCGCGAATATGTCCGCAAGGACAAAAACCGCCTGTTCCCCGAGGATAAGGGCCGGATCGTCACGGTGTTCCTGATGAATTTCTTCAAGCGGTATGTGGAATATGATTTCACCGCCGATCTGGAATCCCAACTGGATGACGTGTCCGCCGGGGATCGCGATTACAAGGACGTGCTGTCGCGGTTCTGGCGCGACTTTTCCGCCGCAATTACCGAAACCAGCGACCTGCGCATCACCGAAGTGTTGGATGTGCTGGATGATGCGCTGGCGCCGCAACTGTACCCCCCGCGCGAAGATGGCAGCGATCCGCGCGTCTGCCCCAAATGCGGAAACGGTCGGTTGCATCTGAAAACCTCGCGCACGGGGGGGTTTGTGGGCTGCGGCAACTATCCCGAATGCACCTATACCCGCCCGATCGCGGGCGAAGGGGCCGAAGGCGACGAACGCCTGCTGGGCGAGGATGCCGGGGATGAAATCTGGCTGAAGGCGGGGCGCTTTGGCCCCTATGTTCAGCGCGGCGAGCCGACCCCGGAAAACAAAAAGCCGCCGCGGGCCAGCCTGCCGCGCGGGTGGTCCAAGGATGACATGGACCTTGAAAAGGCGCTGACCCTGCTAAGCCTGCCGCGCGAAGTGGGCGAACACCCCGATGGTGGCATGATCACCACCAATTTCGGGCGCTTCGGCCCCTATGCCATGCACCAGTTGCCGGACGAGGCAAAGCCGGTCTACGCCAACCTGAAAGACCCCAATGACGTGTTCGAGCTGGGCATGAACCGCGCGGTGGAACTGCTGGCCGAAAAACGCGCCAATCCGGGCCGGGGCCGCAGTAGTGCCGCAGCAAAAGCCCTGAAAGAACTGGGCGAACACCCGGAATCCGGCGGTGCGGTGAACATCATGGAAGGCCGCTATGGTCCCTATGTCAAATGGGACAAGGTGAACGCCACCCTGCCCAAGGACACCAAACCCGAAGACGTGACAATGGAAATGGCAGTGGCCCTGATTGCGGAAAAAGCAGCCAAGAAAAAACCCGCCCGCAAAACCAAAGCCAAGAAGTAAAGGCCGCCCCTTAAACTGCCGCTCGTATTTCTACGTATTGGCCCGGACGGGCCAATTTCGTAGAACGCGGGCAATGCCAATGGTGTGGTGGCGTGGCCTGTGTTTGGTTTTGGCCCCGTCCCGTACCGTTTGGCCCTATGGGTTTGAGGGAGACATCCATGAAGAAAGTCTACGCAAACGCCGCCGAAGCCCTGGATGGGCTGCTGTTCGACGGTATGCTGATCGCCGCCGGGGGCTTTGGCCTGTGCGGTATTCCGGAATTGCTGATTGCCGCCATCCGCGACGCTGGCACCAAAGACCTGACCGTTGCCAGCAACAACGCTGGCGTTGACGATTTCGGTCTGGGTGTGCTGCTGCAAACCCGTCAGGTGAAAAAGATGATTTCGTCCTATGTGGGCGAAAACGCCGAATTCATGCGCCAATACCTGAGCGGCGAACTGGAACTGGAATTCAACCCCCAAGGGACGCTGGCCGAAAGGATGCGGGCCGCAGGTGCGGGTATCCCCGGTTTCTACACCAAAACCGGCGTCGGCACCGTGATTGCAGACGGCAAAGAAGTGAAAAACTTCAACGGGCAGGATTACATTCTGGAAACTGGCCTGTTCGCCGATCTGGCCATCGTGAAAGCGTGGAAAGCGGACGAAACCGGCAATCTGGTGTTCCGCAAAACCGCCCGCAACTTCAACCACCCCGCCGCCACCTGCGGTAAGGTCTGTGTGGTCGAGGTTGAAGAAATCGTGCCGACCGGGTCACTGGACCCCGACAACATCCACCTGCCCGGCATCTATGTGCATCGCATCATTCAGGGCCAGCACGAAAAACGGATCGAACAGCGCACCGTGCGCCAGCGTGAGGAGGCATAATTCATGGCTTGGGATCGTAACCAAATGGCCGCCCGCGCGGCACAAGAACTGCAAGACGGCTGGTATGTGAACCTTGGGATCGGTATCCCGACGCTGGTGTCCAACTACATCCCCGAAGGCGTCCATGTGACCCTGCAATCGGAAAATGGGATGCTGGGCATGGGTCCGTTCCCCTTTGCGGGCGAAGAAGACCCCGATCTGATCAACGCGGGCAAGCAAACCATCACCGAACTGCCGCAGACCGCCTATTTTGACAGTGCCACCTCCTTCGCGATGATTCGCGGCGGCAAAATTGCAATGGCGATTCTGGGCGGCATGGAAGTGTCCGAAAACGGCGATCTGGCGAACTGGATGGTTCCCGGTAAGCTGGTCAAGGGCATGGGCGGCGCGATGGATCTGGTGGCCGGTGTAGGCCGCGTGGTCGTCGTGATGGACCACACCAATAAACACGGCGACTCCAAGGTGCTGAAAGAATGCACCCTGCCGCTGACCGGAAAATCCGTGGTGGATCGCATCATCACCAATCTGGGCGTTCTGGATGTGGTCGAAGGTGGCCTGAAAATCGTCGAATGCGCCGATGGCGTGACCGAGGATGAACTGCGTGCCGCGACCGAGGCCACGATCGTCGGCTAAGCCCCACGATGAAGTATTGGCAAAGCCCGGCCCATCGCGGTCGGGCTTTTGCGTTCAAAGCCCCAGATTAAACACGCATCCGTCCGAAATCAGTTGCGGCGGTGTTTTGCACAGCCCCCGCGCCGTTGCGAATGCGGCCAGAACCTTTGGCACATAGGCGCGGGTTTCCGCAAAGGGCGGCACCCCGCCATGTTTGCGCACCGCATTTTCCCCGGCGTTATAGGCGGCCAGCGCCAAAATGGGATCACCGTCGAATTCCTTTAGCAGCCAATCCAGATAGGCCACGCCGCCCCGGATATTGTCTGACGCATTCAACGCATCCGCCACGCCGAACCGATCTGCCGTCGCGGGAATCAGCTGCATCAGCCCTTGTGCCCCTGCCCCGCTGACAGCATCGACCCGGCCCCCCGATTCCACCGCGATCACCGCCAGCACCAGCGCGGGTGAAACCCCGGTCCCGACAGTCGTCATCAGCAAATCTGCGTTCCGGTCCCGTGCAATGGACAAAAGAACCTGCAATCGCGGGGCCCCCATCCCCTGCCCTGCCGGAGGATTCGCCAATTGGGTCAACGCGGGCTCTAATCGTCCCGGCCCGCTCGCCGTCAGCTCCGGTGAAATCACCTCCCAGAACCAGCCAAAGCTGTCACCTGTGGCCGGGCTGGGCGTTTCGCCCTGCGGTTCGGCCGATTTCGCTGCCGGTTTCTGTATTTTCATATCCTGCGGGGTGATCTGCACCGTGATCCGCTTCGTATCTCCCGCCGCCGGTGGCTTTACCCGCTTGAACGTGAACTCGGGAAACGGCGGTGGCGATTCTGCCAACGCTCCCCCAGCCACCACAAGCGCCAGCACGGCGCCCAACAGCCCTTGCCCGGATTTCATGGATTTGCCTGCTCTGCCCATTTTTATTGAATACAGTGTCGCAAAAAATCACGTTCAAAACCAGCCAGACCATTCCAAGAACGCCTGAAATCGGGAATTCCTGCCACATTTCACCCTGCCCCATCCCGGCATTAACGAATTATTCATTTTTATTTTCTGCATTTTCAAATGGTTAAAAGAAAATTCAGGATTTTATAAAAAGACACTGTTTTCGCTGAAATCACGCCCAACTCTCGCCTGAATCGGGGGGCTATATAAGCTCATACCAAGACGGCAGCGGGCCGGAAGAGAGAGACCGAACCGCCAACCACCGCCAAGGTTAAGCAAAACTGAAAACACATTCCGAAGGGATAAAATCATGATCAAGTTCATCAAAAACTTCCGCAAAGACGAAGCTGGCGCCGTGACCGTTGACTGGGTTGTGCTGACCGCCGCTGTTGTGGGTCTGGGTGTTGCAGCGTTCACCGCTGTTGAAACCTCCACCTCGGGCCTGACCACCGAAATGACCACCGCAATCGGCGCTGCTGACGCGACCACCACGATTGGCGGCTAATAGGCCCCGCGCCTTCCGGCCCCAAACACAGGGGCCGGTTCCAAAACATCCCAAGAGCCGCGCATTTGCTGCGGCTCTTTTGCATTTCGGCACCACGAATCGCGGCAGCCCGGCGTTTCCTGAAACGCGCCCCAACCCCTTTCCCCAAACGTCCTGAACCGGCCCAGCTACGGCCATTTTATTGCCAGACAAATTTGGCAAACTCGCTCTGTTCCGCCTCGAAGGCGGGTACGATAACGAGTAAAGGACCATATCATGTTCAATTTCATCCGCCGTTTTCACCGTGACGAATCCGGGGCCGTAACCGTCGATTGGGTGGTGCTGACCGCCGCTGTTGTCGGGTTGGCTGTCGCGGCCTTCGCTTCGGTTGAAACGTCAATCGCGGACCTGGTCGCTGACATCGTTGCAGCACTGACCGCCGCCGATGCAACCACCACAATCGGCAGCTAATTCTGCAACGCCCCACCAAAGAAGAGCCGCGCCCAGTGCGCGGCTCTTTTCGTTTCGGACCAATGTCCTGAAAAAGATTAAGAAATTCTTCATAAATGTACCAATCACGCCCAACTCTCGCCTGAATCGGGGGGCTATATAGGCTCATACCAAGACGGCAGCGGGCCGGAAGAGAGAGACCGAACCGCCAACCACCGTAAGCTTACGCCGAGGGCCGTCTGGCGGGCTGATTTCGCGAGGGTTTAACGAGTGTCCTTATGGACGCACACGAAGACACCCCCCGCATTGAAG
>NZ_FXTO01000021.1 GCF_900182725.1 Thalassovita litoralis | reverse complement strand
GGGAAAGAACGGTCGCAGCCGCGCCATCTGTTCGTCGGTCAGCCAAAATAGATTGCTCATGATACCCCCTGAAAGTTTGGGGATTTGAAGCATGCGACCAATGCGATCTCAAGCCGATTAATGGGTCCTGAGCCTAGCGTGATTTGCCCCACCACCTGCGGGTGGCCCTGCCGCGCCACCACCACCGTGCGCGACGTACTCAGATGTTCCCGCCGGATATCCTCGCCCAGCGGCAGGAAAATATCTATCGCGGCGCTCAGTTCCCCGGCGGATAAATCCGCCTCGATCCGTCTGCGGTCCAATGGGACAGACGATACCATAACCCGCGGCGCAGCACTGTTCAGCAACCGCACCAAAGGCAGGAAAAAGCTAGCCTCCATCAGCGCCCGCATCCCGATGGAAAACTGCATTTCAGCAGTCAGCGGGTCAAACCCATCCAATTCGCCCAAGGTACGCTGGAACAGTTTCAGCGCCTCGCGCGTGGGGCCGATCATTCGGTCAGCCAATGGCGTCGGCACCAACCGCTGCCCATGCCGCACAAATAACGGATCGCCCACCCGGTCCCGCAACCGCCCCAACGCGTGCGAAATCGTGGGCTGGGTCAGATGCAGCACCTCGGCCGCGCGGGTCACGCCCCCTTGGGAATAGATCGCTTCAAACACGACAAACAGGTTCAGGTCGGTTCTGGATATATTCATTTTATCTATATCCCACCATTTTATAAATTCATTTTTTTATGCCGCCTGCCTGTGCCATCTGTCAACCGAAAGGGCAAAGCCGCAGCGCCCGCTGTTGCCACACCCGCCCCCGACATGCCCCTGACAGGAGACAGAGAATGGATTTCGCCTTTTCCGAACACAGCCTTGCCATGCAGGCCAAGCTGCGCAATTTCATGGAAGATCACGTCATCCCCCGCCACGCTCAGTACATGGCGGAACAGGGCAATGGCACCTATACCCTGTCCTTCATGGACGACCTGAAGGCGCTGGCCCGCTCCGAAGGGCTGTGGAATATGTTCCTGCCCGCGCTGCGTGACGACGAACCCGGCACCCGCATGTCTAATCTGGACTATGCCCCGCTGGCCGAAATCATGGGCCGTCTGCCCTGGGCGCCCGAGGTGTTCAACTGTTCCGCCCCCGATACCGGCAATATGGAAATCCTACATATGTTCGGCACCCCCGAACAGAAACAGAAATGGCTGATGCCATTGCTGAACGGTGAAATCCGGTCCTGTTTTTCGATGACGGAACCCGATGTCGCCTCCTCTGACGCGACGAATATCGAAACACTGATCCGCCGTGATGGTGACGAATATGTGATCAACGGGCGTAAATGGTTTTCAACCGGCGCAGCCTCGCCGCATTGCAAGCTGGCCATCGTGATGGGCAAAACTGATCCCAATGCCGAACGCCACCGCCAGCAAAGCATGATCCTTGTGCCGATGGATACACCCGGCATCACCATCACCCGCAACATCGCTGTGATGAACCACCTAAGCTACGAAAGCCATTGTGAAATCGTCTATCACAATGTCCGCGTCCCCGCGACCAACCTGCTGGGCGAGGAAGGCACAGGTTTTGCCATCGCACAGGCCCGTCTGGGGCCGGGGCGCATTCACCACATGATGCGGTCCATCGGGCAGGCCGAATTGGCATTTGAACTAATGGTCGAGCGGTCGCTGGAACGAAAAGCATTCGGGAAATACCTGCATGAACAGGGCGTCACACAGGAAAAAATCGCCCGCTCGCGCTGCGAAATCGAACAAGCCCGCCTGCTGGTGCTGAAAACCGCATGGATGATCGACAATGTCGGCGCCAAGGAAGCCCGCGATGAAATCGCCATGATCAAGGTACTGGTGCCGGAAATGCACGAACGCGTGGTGGATCGTGCGATTCAAATCTTTGGCGGCATGGGCGTCACCCCGGACACCCCCCTGCCCGATCTGTGGACGATGGCCCGCAGCTTGCGGTTGGCCGATGGCCCGGACGAGGTTCACCTGCGGGCCATTGGCCGCTCTGCGATCCGCAAGGCCCAAAAGGGTCCGATGAATTCGCATCGGTTCTATACCTTGCCGGATCGTGCCAGCGAAACCGACATCCGCGCGACACTCCCGCAGGCTTAAAGCACAGGATCGGACATTACGGGACTGGGCGCTTTTCCAATGCGCCCGGTCCCATCAATCACCGCCTACAGGATACCGGCCTCTTCCAACCGGGGTTTGTAGGTACGACTGACCGGGATCACGTCCCGATTGACCAAGCGCAGATAAATCCGCGCCCCATCGCGTTCCACAGCATCAATCGCATCCCGCGCCACCCAATGCGACCGATGAGCACAATAACCTTCGACCCCATCCATTTCGTCGATTGCATCGGCAAACCGCATCCGCAAGCTGTGGGTTTCATCGGGCAGCACCACCTCGACAAAGTGATCCTTGGCCGACAGCCGCAATACCGGCCCGGTCACACCATCCGGCAAGCGGCGCATCAGGCGCGGCTGGTCGGCGTTTTCGGGGGATGCCAGATCAGCCCCCGCCCCCGGCACATCCTCTGCGTCACCGGGTAACGCCAAAGCGCCCTGTTCTTCGTGCAGGAATGTGGCTTGTTCGTCGCGCAATATCCGGCGCATCACACGGGTAACGGTTCCGACCAACGCTACGAACAGCGCAATCATGCCCAGATCGGGGCTATACTCTGCAACATCCCCAAGCATGAAATTGGTCCAAAGCAGCACCATCGGCGAAAAGACCAAAACCATCCCGATGATACGCAGGATGTCAAACGCCCAGCGGCGACGATCCGGCACCACCAAGGCCACCAGTTCCGCGACCACCGCAGACACAGACAGCGCAAGCGCCACCATGACGCCCCAGTAAATGCCACGTTGCCCCAACCCCAAAACAGCCGAGGTATTGAATGGCCCCATTATGGTCGCTGCCACGGTAAACAGCATCCAGATCAACAGGCTCACCCGGCTAAGAAGGTTATGGGCCAACTGTTTGATTTTCGCAGTCATAGTTCCAAGGGCACAACACAGGACAGTTAAAAGCAATTAATAACAGACTGTTACACCGAACCCTGTGGGTGACGCAACAGCAAGCTTAGATTGAATATAAATCAACATGCGGCTACCTTGTTGAAAAAAGGAACCCCACATGACCCACCCCTTGTATGAACGCATCATTGGCAGCTTCAACCAACAGGCGATGATGCAAACATTTGGCGCGCGTTTGGCGCATGTCGGACAAGGCGAAACCGTGATCGAGGCCCCCATCCTGCCCGGATCACGCCAGCAACAAGGGCATGGTCATGCGGCTTTGACCTTTGCCATCGGGGATACAGCCGCGGGCTATGCGGCCCTGACCACCATGCCCGAGAATCACGAAGTTGTAACCGCCGAAATCAAAATCAACCTGCTGGCCCCCGCCCGCGGTGATCTGCTGATTGCGACCGGCAAGGTGATCAAACCCGGCAAGCGGCTGGTCATCGTCACATCCGAGGTGGTGGCCCGCACCGGCGATCAGGAAAAACTGGTGGCGATCTTACAAGGCACGATGGTGCCGGTGCCGCTTTGAGCCTGTAGGCCGCGCCCTATGCCAGCAATCCGGCGGCGTCGACCCCGGAACGGAAACTGCGGCTGACCGGGATGGTACACCCGTCCGCCATCAACAACGTCAGCCGCCCGCCAGCGCGGTTGACGTCTTGCACCTGCGCCGCCGCGATCCAATGCGAACGATGCACGCGCAGCCCTGCAAACCCCGCCAGTTCCATTTCCGCGTCCGACATCCGCATCAGGATTAACGCCTCTCCTGCGGTTGTTACGACATTCAGGTAATGATCCTGCGCCTCCAGCCGGATCAACGTACCGCGCTTATCGTGCGGCAGGCGCTGCTGGAATACAGCATCCGGGGCCGGGGTTTCAGCCTCGGCGGGAATGTCGGCATGGTTTGCGAGGGTGACATGCTTCATCAGCGCCACCATCCCTTCGACCGCCATAGCCACGACCCAGACGATCATCACCAACCAAAACAACCGCCCCCAGCCCGTCCAAGCCGGAAAAACCGCGCTGTTGATCCCGTGAATGACCGCCCCCAACACTGCGGCATAGCCCAACCGGGCCGCCACGCGCCAGACTATAGGCCAGTGACGCAACACCCAACGAAAACCGGCGTCGATCCCTACCGACACCCCGACTACCAGCGCCCAATAGGCCAACCGAGGCAGGAATGTCAGGCTGTCATAGGTTTCAAACGGTCCCGCCAGCGCGGCCAGCACTGTCAACACGACCCACACCACGACAGGCACGAAAAGCCACTGCCATTCACGAAGCGCCAATGCCTGTTGTTCCCCCAAACTCGTCACCCACGCATCCCCATTCTTCATTGACGAAAACCCGCTTTGTCTGCCGCCTACGCCATTTCATCAGGTTCTAACTGACCAAAACGGAGTTTCCCAGATGAACCTGATGCCACTATTACTGGCCCCTTTCGCAATAAAGCTTCATGCTTTCATCGCACTGGCCCTAGTTCCGCTATCTTCGTTCTGGGTGCATGAAATCCGACTGACCGGGGCCGGGTTGCCCGATCGGATCACACATGACGTATTGATGGCGGGCTGAAACATGGCGTTCTTTACCAATGCCCCGATTTGGGTGTGGCCGCTGCTTGTGCTGTTGCTGTTTGTCGGGCTGCGTGCCATACGTCCGCGCCGCGCGCCCATTGCCTTGTTCTATGCCCTGCCATTTCTGGGGTTGCTTGGGCTGCGCAGCCTGTTGGCCCTGCCCGCCCCCGGATGGGGATTGGCGCTTTGGGCGGTTCTGCTGCTGATCGGTGCCGCCGTGGGATACCGCCTGCAAGGCCGCTGGCTGATTGAACGGACCCGCAATACCGTGACCCTGCGCCCGGAGTGGCTGACGCTGATCGTTGTCATGATCCTGTTCTGGTCGAATTTTGTAACCGGCGTGATCCGGGCAATCGCCCCCGACTTGCTGACAGCACCGGGCTATATCGCAACGCTGGCCATTGTTTTGGGTCTATGTTCCGGCACGTTTCTGGGCCGGGCCATCCGGGTGGGCCATAGCTGAATTAAAACCGGGGGCGCATCCTGTGATCCGCCCCCAGTTCGATTGATCCGCGCTATCCCGCGAAACCGGTTCAGGCCGTCAGCCCCTCGGGTTCTGGCAGGCCATTGGCGCGGCAACAGGCGGTCACGGTGTTCGCCAGCAGGCAGGCAATCGTCATCGGCCCCACGCCACCGGGAACCGGGGTAATCGCGCCTGCCACCTGAACCGCGCTGTCGAAATCCACATCGCCCACAAGACGGGTTTTACCTTCGCCCTTTTCCGGGGCGTCGATGCGGTTGATGCCGACGTCAATCACAGTGGCCCCCGGCTTGATCCAATCGCCCGGCACCATCTGCGGGCGACCAACGGCGGCCACCACGATATCGGCGCGGCGCACCACCTCGGGCAAATCCTTGGTGCGGCTGTGGGCAATCGTCACGGTACAGCTATCACCCAGCAAAAGCTGCGCCATCGGTTTGCCCACGATATTGGACCGCCCGATCACAACCGCATCCATTCCCGACAGGCTGCCGTGATAATCGCGCAGCATCATCAGGCACCCCAGCGGCGTGCAAGGCACCATGCTTTTCTGCCCCGTCCCCAACAGACCCACGTTTGAGATATGGAACCCGTCCACATCCTTGGCCGGGTCAATCGCGTTGATCACCAGATCTTCGTTCAGATGCTTGGGCAGCGGCAATTGCACCAAAATGCCATGCACCGCCGGATCGGCGTTCAACTGCTGGATCAGCGCCAGCAAATCCTGCTCCGCAGTGTCGGCGGACAGTTTGTGCTCATAGGAATTCATCCCGGCCTCGACGGTCTGTTTTCCCTTGGACCGCACATAAACCTGACTGGCCGGGTCTTCGCCCACCAGCACCACGGCCAAACCCGGCGTGATTCCGTGATCCGCTTTCAGACGCGCCACATGGCCCGCCACCTTTTCGCGTACTGTTGCGGCAAAGGCTTTGCCGTCGATAATCTGTGCCGTCATGCGCCTGACCTTTCCACTTGTGGACCCGCATCCCGACAGGCCCGTTGCCACGCATTTACCTTTGGCGCTGGCTTTGGGCCAGCATCAGTTCTGGAAAATTCCCACCCTGCGGCGTTTTGAAGTTTCCAATCCGCAACGGGCCGCCGCAAAAGGCAACAATCGTGCGGAAAATCCCCCGCCAACCCGGCTGACCCGTATTTGGCGGGGGGGGTATCAGAACAGGCCTTCGATCTGGCCCAAGTCGTTCAGCATGATCTGTTCGGCACTGGGGTGGCGCGGCAGGCCCGGCATGGTCATGATTTCCCCGCAGATCACCACGACAAACCCGGCACCGGCGCTTAGCCGCACCTCGCGGACCGGCACGGAATGCCCGGTGGGCGCGCCCCGCAGGTTCGGATCGGTCGAAAAACTGTATTGCGTTTTCGCCATACAGATCGGCAGATTGCCATATCCGGCTTCTTCCCATTCGCGCAGTTGAGTACGGATTTTCTTGTCCGCCAGCACCTCGTCCGCGTGATAAATCCGCTTGGCGATGGTTTCAATTTTCTGAAACAGCGGCATGTCGTCGGGATATAGCGGCGCAAAATGCGACCAGCCGCCATCTGCCAGCTCTGCCACACGGGTTGCCAGCCCTTCGGTTCCTTCGCCGCCTTTTTCCCAATGCTGGCACAGGATCGCCTCGCTGCCTTGCTGGGCCACGTAATCCTTGACCGCCTGAACTTCGGCGTCAGTATCGGTGACAAAATGGTTGATCGCCACGACGACCGGAACGCCAAAGGATTTCACATTGGCAATGTGACGGCCAAGGTTCGGACACCCCCGAACCACGGCATCAACATTTTCGGCCCCCAGATCGGCCTTTGCAACGCCGCCGTTCATCTTCATCGCGCGGATCGTTGCCACGATCACCACCGCATCCGGCGCAATCCCGGCCTTGCGGCATTTGATGTTCATGAACTTTTCAGCGCCCAGATCAGCGCCAAAGCCCGCTTCCGTCACCACATAATCCGCCAGCTTCAGCGCCGTGGTGGTAGCGATGACCGAGTTACAGCCATGTGCGATATTGGCGAACGGACCACCATGCACAAAGGCCGGGTTATTTTCCAGCGTTTGCACCAGATTGGGTTGCATCGCATCCTTCAGCAGCACCGTCATGGCGCCATCCGCGTTCAGATCACGCGCATAGATCGGCGAACGATCACGGCGATAGGCCACAATGATGTCGCCCAGACGTTTTTGCAGGTCGTCCAGATTGCGGGACAGGCACAGGATCGCCATAACCTCGGATGCAACGGTGATGTCAAACCCGGTCTGGCGCGGAAACCCGTTGGCCACCCCACCCAGCGATGTCACCATATCGCGCAGGGCGCGGTCGTTCATGTCCATCACGCGCCGCCACGTCACGCGGCGTTCGTCGATTTCCAGTTCATTGCCCCAATAAATATGGTTGTCGATCATCGCCGACAGCAGGTTATGGGCGCTGGTGATGGCGTGAAAATCGCCGGTGAAATGCAGGTTCATTTCTTCCATCGGAACGACCTGCGCGTAACCGCCACCAGCGGCCCCGCCCTTCATCCCGAAACACGGGCCAAGGCTGGCTTCGCGGATACACACCGCCGCTTTCTTGCCGATCCGGTTCAGCCCGTCCACCAGCCCAACGGTGGTTGTCGTCTTCCCTTCGCCCGCTGGGGTCGGGTTGATGGCCGTCACAAGGATCAGCTTCCCGTTCGGGCGGTCTTGCACGGAGTTGATGAAATCCTGCGAAATCTTCGCCTTGTCGTGCCCATAGGGCAGCAAATGTTCCGAAGGGATTCCCAACCCCGCGCCGATCTTCTGTATCGGTTGCTTCTGCGCGGCGCGTGCAATTTCGATGTCGGATTTGTAACTCATATCCCCTCCCTCGGTCTGTACTCTATGACCCGCTATACCGCAGCCCGCCCGCGCAAAGGCTGGTAAATCCGACATTTCCCAGCGCAAAACGCCGTTTGCGCTCAGGCGCGGGCTGCGCCCAGATGCGGCCAGACGGGTTGATCCGGGATATGCAGCACCAGCGTATCCCCCACCTGAATCAGCCCCTCACGCTCGACCCAGGCCGTGACGCCGCGCTTGCCTTCGGCAGCAGGCTTAAACAGCTTGCCCGCGCCCGGCGCGTCCGCCTCGATCACGGGGGCGGGCAGCACACAGGGGCGGTTTTCCATGTCGATCACCAGCGTCGCACCGGACGGCGCCTGTAGCCGCGATGACGGCGGCACATAGGTGAAATCGGGAATGCCTTCGATGATCATCGACGCGCCCACCCATTCGGGCTGAAACTGATCCACGCCAATGTGCGCCGCCACCTGTGCCAGTTCTTCGGCTGACAAAATGGACAGTTGGCGCACGTTGCGGATTTCCGTATCGCGCGGGTGTTGCGATTTGACCCGCGAACACGATGGCCGCGTGGTGCCGCCATGTGCCTCGCCCGCGATCCCGGCCCATGTCAGCATGGCCTGTTCCAACGGTTGCGACCGCAGGGATGCGCCCCGGTCCGGCACATAGCCCAGATAAGTGACGGTGGCGCGGAATTGCGTGGGTTTCAAGGCGGGCATTGGGACACTCCTGTAAGATCGCACAAAGATCACTGGGCGAAGTTTTGCCCTGCCCCTGCGCCATGCTCAACCCATGTCTTTGTGATCTGCGGTATCACCCGCCGGAATGGCGATCAAACCGACAGGGTGAAAAACAAGCGGCGGAACGGAAACAGCGCCGACCCATCCGGACGCAGCGGATAGGCCCGTGTCATTTCCACCTCGTAGGCGGCAATCAATTCGGCCTGTTCCGCCGCGTTCAGCACGTTCAAAATCGGGCGGGCAAAGGTGGATTCCGTGAAATGCCGCACAGGATGCCCCTGCGCCACGGGGTCCAACCGTTGCATATATTCGGTTTCCCACACCGAAACCTGTCCCAGCGGCGACAGTAGATCGAAATAGGCAGGCGCAGCCAGAACACCCGGACCGCCATCTTCGGCAATCCGGCCCGGAAACAACCGCGCCGCCACGGACTGCCACGCCCGATGGGATGGCGCATCGTTCTGATGCGGCACCTGCACCGCCAGCATCCCGCCGGGGGTCAGCATCCCGGCCAGTCGCGGCAGCAGGCCGGGGTGATCCGGCAGCCAATGCAGCGCGGCGTTGGAATAGATCAGCGCGAACCGCTGTTCAGGGTGCCAATCTGCAATATCCGCCTGTTGCAGGGCGTCGTATGCCCCGATTTCTGCCGCCTTGCCCAACATCGCCGCTGAACTGTCCAGCCCCAGAAGATGCCGCCCCGCAAACCGTTCCCGCAGCACCGGGCCAACCGCCCCGGCCCCGCATCCCAGATCGCAGACAGGACCATCCGGCAACGTGCCCACCTGCGCCAACAGGTCCACCGCCGGGCGCAATCGCAGCCCGGAAAACCGTGCGTATTTGGCCGGGTTCCAATCCATCAGCCGTTCCCCTGTTCACAAGCCACAAAAAAAGGCCGGGACTGCCCCGGCCTTTTCGATCTGATTATGCGGTGGGTTCCGGCTCCATCCCGCCGTCATCCTTGGGTTTGGACTTCGGCTTGGTCTTCGGGATTGCCGTGACCGAAGCCGTCCCCCCAGAATCCGGCGTGTCGTGTTCGTCCGGGCCAGCCTGCGGGGGTTCGCCCCGGATCACCCGTTCGATTTCTTCGCCAGTTAGGGTTTCGTATTCCAGCAACCCTTGGGCCAGACGTTCCCATTCGTCCTTGCGTTCGGTCAGGATGCGCATCGCTTCGGTATAACCGTCCTGGATGAAGCGTTTCACTTCTTCCTCGATCATTTCCTTGGTGTGCGCCGAAACCGAGAAACCGGGCGTCTGCCCCGAATAGCCCTCGTGCGCTTCGGAATAGTCGATATTGCCCACCTTGTCGGACATACCCCAGCGCAGCACCATCGCCCGCGCCAGACTGGACGCCTGCTGAATATCGCCAGCCGGACCGTTGGACACGTCGTCCTCTCCGTATTTCAGGATTTCGGCGGCTTTCCCGGCCATCGTCATCGCCAGCTTTTGCTCGCATTCGGATTTGTGCCAGTTCAAACGGTCGATTTCCGGCAGGCTGACCACCATCCCCAGCGCACCACCGCGCGGGATGATCGTGGCCTTATACACCGGGTCACATTTCGGCAGCGCCAGACCAACGATGGCATGGCCTGCCTCGTGATAGGCGGTCTTTTCCTTCTGGTCCTGCGTCAGCACCATAGAACGCCGCTCGGCCCCCATCATGACCTTGTCCTTGGCGTTCTCGAAATCCTCCATCGTGACGAAACGACGGCCCACACGGGCGGCCATCAGCGCAGCTTCGTTCACAAGGTTCATCAGGTCCGCACCAGAAAATCCGGGGGTCCCGCGGGCAATGATCCGCAGGTCCACATCCGGCCCCAGCGGGGTTTTACGGGCATGAACGCCCAGAATTTTTTCACGGCCTTTGATGTCGGGGTTCGGCACCGTCACGGTCCGGTCAAACCGGCCCGGACGCAACAGCGCAGGGTCCAGAACGTCGCGGCGGTTGGTGGCGGCCAGAATGATCACGCCCTCGTTCGCCTCGAACCCGTCCATTTCCACAAGCAACTGGTTCAGGGTCTGTTCGCGTTCGTCGTTCCCGCCGCCATAACCAGCGCCACGCGCACGGCCCACGGCGTCAATCTCGTCGATGAAAACGATACAGGGCGCGTTTTTCTTGGCTTGTTCAAACATGTCACGGACACGCGATGCGCCCACACCCACGAACATTTCCACGAAATCCGAGCCAGAGATGGTGAAGAAAGGCACACCCGCCTCGCCTGCGATAGCACGCGCCAGCAGCGTTTTACCCGTCCCCGGAGGGCCAACCAGCAGCGCCCCTTTGGGGATTTTACCGCCCAGACGGCTGAATTTCTGCGGATTGCGCAGGAATTCGACGATTTCTTCCAGTTCTTCCTTGGCTTCGTCGATACCGGCCACATCGTCAAAGGTCACGCGACCCTGCTTTTCGGTCAGCAGCTTGGCCTTGGATTTACCAAAGCCCATCGCCCCGCCTTTGCCGCCGCCCTGCATCCGGTTCATGAAATAAATCCAGACACCGATCAGCAACAAGAAGGGCAGAAGGCTAAGGATAAAGGCCTGAAAGCCCGATTGTTCCTGACTTTCTGCCGTGACCGGCACGCCCTTGTCGATCAGCAGATCGGTCACTTTGGCGTCGTCGGGTTTAATGGTCACATAATCGCGCCCATCGGTGCTGCGATAGCGCACCTTTTCCCCGTCAAGGGTCACTTTACTGACCTTTTCATCCTGAACCGCCTGCACGAAATCCGAATACGGAATCGACTGGCTTTGCAGCGTCGAGCCGGAGCCGCTGAACAGGTTGAACAGGGCAAGGATCAGCAGGAACAGAACGACCCAGAAGGCGATATTTTTCGCGTTGCCCAAGGATAGTCTCCCAAAATTTCGGTTGGCCCTGCGCCTATCACAGCGACCACGGTGTTTAAATAGAGATCATGCACCCATCTTCAATGCGTTAAAAGCGCCGAATGGTAATCTGTGCGGCCCGGCGCCCAATCTATGTGCCATCCATCGGCCATGTCGCTGACCGGGGCGGCCAGCAGCCGCCCGTCCTGCCAGATCGCCGGGTCCGCCATCACCGCCGCCGCCGGACGGCCCATGTCGCGCCAATTCGGCAGCGCGTCTAATCCCACCTGTCCCAGCGCCGCGACATGCCCCCCCTCGGGTCCACTCAGGCAATAGCGCCGATCCCAAACCTGACCGGGGGCCGCCCGCATATCCGCCACAGCCGCATATTCCCGAAACAGGTACAGCGTGTCCTTGCGGTGGGTCATCCGGCCTCCATGCAATGTGGCTGGACGCAGCCCCTGCGCCGCGTCCAGCACATCCGCCACGGATTGACGGCGCGGGGCATAATCAGCGCCCGTCAGCCACTTCAACGTATGGACCATCACCCGGCGCTGTAGCTCTACCGGCAAGGCCAAAAACGCCGCCCGGTCAATCATCACATCCGGGCCGTTCATCCGCACATGTTGCAGGGCAAAGCCATGCGCGGCCCAGTTCAGCGCCTCTTGGGCCTGTGACAGGTTGTGTGCCACCGCCGACAATGCCCCCAGCGTGATCCCCAAATCGGACAGCCCGTCAAGCTGCTGACGCATCCGCACCCGGTCATAGCGCACATCGGTGTTAGACGGGTCTTCGACCCAACCCTGCCCCAGCGCCTGTAATTCATCGCGCAACGCTGCCCGCGATACCGACAACAAAGGCCGCATGAACCGCACATCGCCCATCCGACGATCCGCCATTGCAGACAGGCCATCCACCCCCGCCTGACGCGCCAGACGCATCAGAAAGGTTTCCGCCTGATCGTCACAGGTATGCGCCAGCGCCACCACGCCAATCCCCCGTGCCCCGGCCCAGTCTGCAATCAACCGATAGCGTGCCGCACGGGCCTGCGCCTGCAAATTCCCGCGCCCATCCCAGCCGCCCCAATGCAGGGTGTCATGCGCCACCCTCAACGCGGCACAAGTCTCGGCCACGAATGCCGCTTCCTGTGCGGCCTCGGGGCGCAAACCGTGATCCACCGTCACCGCCGCCAACCGGATGCCCCGATCCGCCGCCCAATCCCCCGCAATACGCAAAAGGGCGATGGAATCCCCACCGCCCGATACGGCCACCCCAAGGGCCGGTTCACTGAAATCCCGCATGGCAGCAGCAAAAGCCGCCCTCACCGTCACCCCTGGCATTGCAGCGCTCGGCGCCCTTCTTGCGCCTGCGGCACAAAGCCCGAGGTCGGGAACCGAACGCCAACTTCGGCCAAGGTCACGCAAGCTTCTTGGGTTTGCCCCAAGTTGCCCAGCGATTTACCCAGATGATACAGCGCCTCGGGGGCGTCCGGCCCCTGCGGGTCGCTGCTGAACGCATTCAGAAAGGACCGCGCCGCGCCAGCCTGTTCGCCGGTTGCGTCCAGAGCCTTGCCGCGCACCAGATGCGCCTGCGCTGTCAGCGGGCTGCCCGGATAGGCATCCAGAAACGCCTGCATTTTGGCCGCAGCCCCAGCAGTATCGCCATCCGCGAATGCCTTTTGCGCGGCCTCGAAATCGGCGCGTTCACCCACGGCAAGCTGCGCATCACCGTTTGCGTCGGCAGGCCGGGTATCGGGCGCGGGGCCAGTGCTGCCCTGATCCCCGCCCAAGGTGGTCGTCTGGCCCAGTTTGGACACATCGCCGCCTTCCAGTTCGACCAGACGGAATTCCAGATCACCGATCCGGTTGGTGCCATCGCGCACAATCTGGTTAATCCGAAATTCCAACTGTTCCGTCTTGGCGGTCAGATGTTGCATCTGCGCTTCGATCGCATCGACCCGCGACAGAACAGACCCGCCGCTGCCGCCCGTTGGTGCGCCTGTGGTGCTAAGTTCCCGCTTCAGGCGCTGAATATCGACATACAGAACCGATAATTCCTGACGAATATCGGCCAGCGTCTGTGTACGGTCCTGCGCCAGCCCCCGCCCCGGCAGGGCGGGCAGCAGTGAAACAGCGATAACAGCGGCGAAAACCCAGCGCATCACGATCCCCTTAGCTGTTGTAATCGGCCGCGATGACCGTCACCGCCCGCCGGTTTTTGGCATAGCAGGCTTCCTGACTGCAAATTTCAATCGGGCGTTCCTTGCCATAGCTGACCACTTTCAGCCGCGATGGCGAAACCCCCTGCTGGATCAGATATTCCTGAACCGCATTGGCCCGGCGCGCCCCCAGTGCAAGGTTATATTCCCGCGTGCCTTGTTCATCGGCGTGGCCTTCGATGATCGCTGTGTAATCCGAATTCGTCATCAACCACTGCGCCTGACCATCCAGCGTGATCTGCGCATCGCTGCCCAGATTGGACTGATCCACGGCAAACAACACCCGATCACCGACCGATTGCTGGAAATACAGCGGCGAGGTCGGATCGCTGGCCGACCCCGGCCCACCGGCACCACCGCCAAGGTTGACTTCATTCCCCTGAAAACGATCAGGGTTGGAACAGGCTGCAAGGGCAAGGACCGAAGTCAGCAGAACGGCCCGCGTCAGATGTTTCATGGAATTGTCCTACTCGATTTGCGTATTTTCTTTGGTTGTACCATATCGCGCCCCGTCTGGGAACGCAGATGCCGATTTCAGTCCTGCAACGGGGACCATGCCGGATCGGATGCCCCGCTGATGGTCTTCACCCGTTTCAGGTTCCGCCCTGTGATGTCGACGGTATAGAGGCTGGCCGATCCGTTCGCGCCCTGACTTTCACGGGTGAACATGATCACGCGGCCATTCGGGGACCATGTCGGCCCTTCGTCCAGAAACGAGGCGGTCAGCAGCCGTTCCTCGGACCCGTCGGTGCGCATCACGCCAATGTGGAACCGGCCCTTGGATTGCTTGGTAAAGGCCACCAGATCACCACGCGGCGACCAAACCGGAGTGCCATAACGCCCCTGCCCGAAACTGATCCGCTGCGGCTCTCCGCCGTCCGCGCTCATGATGTACAATTGCTGGGTGCCGCTGCGGTCGCTTTCAAACACGATCCGGCGGCCATCGGGGCTAAAGCTGGGCGCGGTTTCAATCGACGGCGCACTGGTCAACCGCTGCGACCGGCCTGTGCCGATGTCCATCTTATAGATGTCGGTATTGCCGCCCTGCGTCAGCGAATAGACCACCGCCCGGCCATCCGGGCTGAAACGCGGCGCAAAGCTCATCGTTCCGGCCTGCTGCTCCAGCACGCGGCGGCCCACGCTGGCTACATCCAGAACATAAATCTGCGGGAACCCGGTTTCATAGCTGGTGTACAAAATCCGGTCCCCGGTGGGCGAAAACCGCGGTGCCAGCACGATGCTGGAACTGTCGGTCAAATATTGCACGTTCGCCCCGTCATAATCCATGATCGCCAAACGCTTCTTGCGGTCATCCTTGGGGCCGGTTTCCGACACGAACACCACCCGGCTGTCAAAATACGCGCCTTCGCCGGTGATCCGGCTATAGACCGCATCGGCGACCTTATGGGCCATCCGCCGCCAGCCATCCTGCGTTCCGGCGAATTGCAGACCATTGCCCAGCTCTTGCCCGGCGAACACGTCATAGACCCGGAATTTCACCACCAGACGCCCACCCGATTGCAGGCTGACCGCCCCGGTTATCAGCGCCTGCGCATTAATCGCCTTCCAGTCGGCAAATTCCACTGGCGACGAAAAGCTGGTGATCTTGCTGATATGCGCACTGGCCGGAATATCGCGGAACAATCCGGTGCCGCTCAGATCTTCGGCCACCACACGGGCCAGATCCCGCGCCACTGTCCCCGCAGCCGCGTTTTCAGCGACGAAATCGGGTACGGCATAGGGCAGCGGTTCAATCACCCCTTCGGTGATTTCAATCCGCAGTGGTGCCGCCGCCAATGGCTGCCCCCCAAGCAAACAAAAAAAGACGGACAGGAGGGTCAGAAAGCGTTTCATCATTTGATCCTCATTTTCTCCGGGTTGAATGTCATTTCAATATCGCGCCACTGCGCATACTTATCTTTCGGCAAATTAAAGCCACTGGCCCCACAGCGAATAATCGCGCGGCGCGCCGCCTCGAAGGCCTGCCGGGCCGAATCCGACGTGCCCCCCGAACTGGATACCATACGAATCGATCCTGCATCGGGCCGCCCTTCCTCGGACAGGCGCACCGCGACAATAACAGTCGTCCGCAACGCATCCGAGGACAAAGACCCTGTATTCCAGCACCGTTGCACAGAAACCCGTAACGCGTCTTTTTCCCCGGCAGTCAGCGGCGGACCGGCAGGGGCCGCAGGCGTATCGGCGGGGGCCGGTTTGTCCGCACCACCAGCCGCTTCGGCAACCGCCTTTTCAATGGCGGATTGCAAATCATCCTTTTCCGCCGGTTTCTCGGCCCGTTTTGCAGGGGCCGCCGGGCGGGTTTTGGGGCGCAGGGACGACACCGGCGCACGGGCTGGTTCATCCTCGGCTTCGGTCACGATCTCTTTGGCGGCCTCTTCGGGGGCCGTGGCATCCGCCTCTTCCTTCTGCACCTCGCCCGCGTCGTCCTTGCGCACCTCTTCGCGGACCACGTCATCCGGTTTGGATTCCGGCGCGGGCTGGGCGACAGGTTCGGGGGCCACGCGCGGCGCAGGGCGCGGTTTGGGGCGCACCGATTCTTTGGGGGCCAGCACGACATCCTCTTGGGGGGGCGGTGCGATTTCCGGCGGCGTGTCCTGTACCTCGGTCGGTTCGGGTGGCAACACCTTGGCCACGTCCGGGCTATCGTCACGCGGCTGTGTATCCTGCACCGGCTCTGGCTGCTCGGGGCGAGGGACAGGCTGCGGCTCTGGCTCGGTCACGGGCTGCACCGGCTCGGGGTCTGTCACGTCCACTGGCTTCGGCGGCTGCGGGGCTTCGCTTTCGGTTTCCGGCGGCTGCTGCATCCCCACGATGCGTTCGTATTCCTCGGGCGATACCACGGCCACCTCTGTCACCTCGAACGGCTCTGGGGCCGGTGCGAATACATCGCCCAGCAACAGCCAGCCGATCAGCCCGATATGGCCAATCCCCGAGATATACTGCCCCGTATTCATCTGCGGCTCAGTTTCCCTGTCCCGCCTGCCCCGCGCCATCCAGCTTGGGGCCGCCTGTATCCGTCACCAGACCAATGTTGCTGAACCCACCCCGGTTCAGCGCCCCCATGACCTGCACCACGGTTTCATAAGGCACGGCCCCATCCGCCCGCAGGAACACGCGGTCGCCTTCGCGTTCGGCGGCAATCGCCCGCAAACGGTTCACCAGATCGTCCAGCGGTACTTCGGTTTTCTGGATCATCACCACACCTTCGGCGGTGATGGTCACGGCCAGCGGCTCTTCTTGTTCGGACGGCAGCGCGTTCGCGGCAGTCTTTGGCAGTTCCACCGGCACCCCCACCGTCATCAACGGGGCCGCCACCATGAAAATGATCAGCAACACCAGCATCA
This sequence comes from Thalassovita litoralis, assembly GCF_900182725.1. Taxonomy (GTDB): domain Bacteria; phylum Pseudomonadota; class Alphaproteobacteria; order Rhodobacterales; family Rhodobacteraceae; genus Thalassobius; species Thalassobius litoralis. The sequence goes on along the minus strand of NZ_FXTO01000021.1, from coordinate 43,055 downwards.
CGTCCACAAAAGGCGTGACGTTGATTTCCGACATGGGCCGCGCCCCGCCACGGCGATGACGGCGGCGGCGTCCGCCACCCCCGCCCTTTTGCATCACACCCGCCCCCATTTAGCTGTCCAACTGACGGCTAAGGATGGTGGCAAATTCATCAGCAAAGGCTTCGTAGCCCGCGATGATACGATCACTGTCGGCGCTCAGCTTGTTATAGAAGATCACCGCCGGAATAGCCGCCAACAGGCCCAGCCCGGTCGCCAGCAGCGCCTCGGCGATCCCCGGCGCAACAACGGCCAGATTGGTGTTCTGCTGTTCCGCGATATTGATAAACGCGTGCATGATGCCCCAGACCGTTCCGAACAGCCCGACAAACGGGGCCGTGGACCCGACTGTTGCCAAGACCGGCAATCCGCCTTGCAGCTTTTCCGCTTCTTTGGCGATAGCGACATCCATAGACCGATCAATCCGCGCGGATGCCCCGGCAATCAGCCCGCCATCATTGCGATGTGACCGTCGCCATTCAATCATTCCCGCCGCGAAAATCCGCTGCGAACTGCCATCAGGTTCCGGGCCGATCTGGTCAAACAATTCGTCCAGCGGCTCCCCTGACCAGAAGGCGCGGTCAAACCGCTGCGCCTCGCGCCGAGCGGCGCGATAGGTGATGGTTTTCTGTACAATAATCGACCAAGACCAGAACGAGGCGACGATCAACATAATCATCACCAGCTTCACAGTCAGGGTTGCACGGGCAAAAAGCGCCCACATAGAGAAATCAATCTCCTGCGCCAGTGCCAGGGTTTCTGTTTCCATAAGCCTGCTCTTTGTTTCGGCCCGTTTCTGTCGTGGACCTGAGTTACAGGCGAAAATAGCCGACTTTTAAGGGGAAAGCCAACACATTGGCGTCATCTGGGAAACAGAACTCCAGTTTGCCGCGTGTTTTAGTGAATTAGCTGGCGGATATTTGCCGGCATTCGCGTGGGATGGCCGGTATCTGTCATCATCACGACAGTGACCATCGCATGAAACAGCACATCCTCGCCCAGCTTCACCCGCTGCTCCAGAATCCAGCGGACCCCGGTAAGCTGAGTCGTCTCTGTCTCGACCGTCAGCAAATCATCCAGCCGCGCGGGGGCCAGATAATCCGCCTGGACCCGGCGAACCACGAACACCAGCCCGTTTTCCTTCAGTTCGCGTTGGTCGATCCCCAGTTCACGCACCCATTCGCTGCGGGCGCGTTCGATATAGCGCAGGTAATTGGCATAATAGACGATCCCGGCCATATCCGTATCCTCGTAATAGACCCGGATATTCATCTTATGCATGTTCATGTCGCTCTCCGCTGTGTGGTTGGGCGCAGACTAGGCGCGGCACCTACCCCGTGCAACCCGTCACGGGACCAAGGGATAGCTGGCCAGCGTTTCATATAGCGGCCCATCCTGATGCAGGGTGGACCGGATCAGGCTGAACTGTGCCGCCACATCCCCCACCGCCTGCAAATCCCCATTCTGGGATAACCATGCCGCAATCCGGTGCGGGGCATAATCCAGCATCCGGCGCGGAAACCGCACCAGCGTGACATGCGGCTTGAACCGACGGCGCGGCAGGTCGATCCCAGCCATACGCGCGGCCTGTGCCACCTTATCATGTAGCAGGGTCAATTCGGGGGTGTTCTGGATCAAGGCCACCAGCGCGGCGGGGTGATTGCCGCCAAACACTTCGACCCCACTTATCGCCAGACGCACCGCAGGCGCGCGAATGGCGGACAGGTAAGCGTGCAACCGCTCGGCCATTTGTGGGGGCTGATCGTCCAGAAAGGTCAGGGTCAGATGCAGGTTTTCATCCGGCACCATGCGCCCGACGCCCAGATCGTCCTGTATGTCGCCCAACACCTGCCGCAACCCCAAAGGCAGGTCCAGCGACACGAACAGCCGCATCAGCCCGCCTGCACCCGTGCGAACAACCGCAAAGCGTGGCTTTTGTCCCCGGCCACGCGCGGCATCACCGGGTCATACCCCGCCCGGATGACATCCGCGATGTCGGGCCGCAGGATCGTCACCCCGCCCGCCACCGCCAGCGGCGACACTTCGGCAAAGGCGCGGTCGCCCCAGATCACCATCACCTGCACCACCTGACTAAGCGCCAAAACTTCGGCGGGCATTTTCGACAGTTCCGCATCCATCCGCAGAAACACAAACGCCGCCTGAATCGCCCCGTCATTCTCGAACCGAAACGCCCGATATTGGTTTGCATCCGCCGCCGTCAGCCGTGCCACCAACGCGGCAAGGTCCGGGATCAAACAATCCAGATCAGGCACCGCCAACAGCTCGTCCCAGTCACGGAAGAAAAAGAACATCAGGTTCACGCCCAGTTCCGGGTCAGTTTCGGCCATCTGATGCCCTGCCATGCCCACAACGGCTTCGATCGCGCCCTTCACTGTTTCCAGCGTCTTATCTTCGACCCCGAACACAATCGGCACGATGGGCCGCCCCCACCGGGCAAAGCCATAGGTGCCATCGGCACGGGTAAACAGGGCTTCGATCTGGGCCGGGGTCATGCGCACTCCTTCATGGGGACACGCCCCTTCTGGTTCTTTCTTGGTCCAAATATCCAAATCCCGACCTGACCACCAGCGGATCGGCCAGCGGATTTGTATGACAGGTCAGCCAAACAAATCCGACTGCCCCGGTGCCTTGGGCGCATCCAGCCCCAGATGCCGCCATGCCTTCGCGGCCAGCATCCGCCCGCGTGGCGTGCGCTGGATCAGCCCTTGTTGCAGCAGGAAGGGTTCGATCACCTCCTCCAGCGCATCACGGCTTTCTGACAGCGCGGCGCTCATGGTTTCGATCCCGACCGGGCCGCCACCATAGTTTTCCGCAATCAGGCGCAGATACCTCCGGTCAGCCCCATCCAGCCCCAGATGATCCACCCCCAGCCGAGTCAGCGCGTGATCCGCAATCGCCTGCGTCACCCGCCCGTTGCCTTCGACCACGGCGAAATCCACCACCCGGCGCAGCAGCCGCCCGGCAATCCGGGGCGTTCCACGGGATCGTTTGGCAATCTCGCGCGCGCCTTCGGGATCGGCCGGGGCACCCAACAGGCGGGCGTTGCGGGTGACGATCTCGTTCAGTTCGTCCACGGTGTAGAATTGCAACCGCGTGGGAATGCCGAACCGATCCCGCAAGGGCGTGGTCAGCAATCCCAGCCGCGTCGTCGCCCCCACCAGCGTGAAGGGCTGCAATTCGATCCGCACCGTCCGCGCCGCCGGACCTTCGCCGATCACAAGGTCCAGTTCGTAATCTTCCAGCGCGGGATACAACACTTCTTCGACCGCCGGGTTCAGGCGGTGGATTTCATCAATGAACAGCACATCCCGCGCTTCCAGATTGGTCAGGATCGCCGCCAGATCGCCCGCCTTGGCCAGAACCGGGCCGCTGGTCATGCGGAAATTCACGCCCAGTTCCCGCGCCATGATCTGCGCCAGCGTGGTTTTTCCCAGCCCCGGCGGGCCGTGAAACAGCGTGTGATCCATCGCTTCGCCCCGCTGGCGGGCGGACTGGATGAATACCTTCAGGTTGGCGCGGGCTTCGGCCTGACCGATAAATTCATCCAACGCCTGCGGGCGCAGGGCGCGGTCGTTATCTTCGGGCAGCGGATCGGGCCGCAAGGCAGGTTCGGGCGTTGTCATGGCTTAGCCTTTCGGTGCCAGCAGTTTCAGCGCCGCCCGGATCAACGCCGCTGTATCGGCCTGCGGATCATCCTGCGCCGATTGAGCCACGGCACTGGCGGCCTCGGACGGGGAATATCCCAGATTAGACAGGGCTGACAGCGCATCAGATTGCGCAGCGGCGCTGTTGTTGGGGGCCGCTTGCACGGGCTTGGGTTTTGATTTGGGCGCGGGGCCGTCATCCAGCACCGCGTCATCCGGCTGTGCCGCAACCGCACCCGCCGCTTGCGCCAATGTCCCCCCCAAGGCCATAACCGCCGGGGCCTTGTCTTTCAGTTCAATCACCACGCGCTGCGCGGTTTTCGGGCCGATCCCCTTGGCCGCCTTGATGGCGGCAATGTCACCCAGCGTAATCGCACGGCTGACCCCTTCGGCCCCAAGCGTGCCCAGAATGGCCAGTGACGCCTTGGCCCCGATGCCCTGCACCCCCATCAGCAGACGGTGCCATTCCTTTTCCAGCAATGTCGGAAACCCGAACAACTGCATCAGGTCTTCGCGCACCAACATATCGGTATAAAGCGACACCGGCTCTCCGTTTCGGGGCAGGCTGGCAAGGGTCCGGTCCGAACAATACACGATATACCCCACGCCGCGCACGTCGATCAGAACGTGATCTTCGCCGCGATAGTCCAATATACCTGTCAGCTTGCCGATCATGCCGCCCCCTTTACCCGCAGCGTCGCACCGGGCGCACGCACATAATGGGCATGGCATATCGCAATCGCCAGCGCATCCGCCGCATCCGGCCCGTTAATCACCACGCCGGGCAATTGCATTTTAACCATGTGATCCACCTGAACCTTGGCCGCATGGCCTACGCCGACCACGGTTTTCTTTACCTTATTGGGGGCATATTCCCCGATGGGTATCCCCGCCTGTGCCGGAACCAGCAGCGCGATCCCCCGCGCCTGCCCCAGTTTCAGCGTGCCAACCGCGTCCTTGTTCACAAAGGCCTGCTCGACAGCCGCCGTATCCGGGGCAAATCGGGCGACAATATCGGTCAGTTGGTCATGCAGGGATAACAGACGCTCCGCCAGCTCCACCCCTTCGGAATGGCAAATTCCGTTCGCAATATGGCTGAGTCGGCTGCCCTGCGCTTCAATCACACCCCATCCCATATTGCGCAGACCGGGGTCGATTCCCAAAACCCGCATCTGTATCCCCTGCTCTGTTGCTTTTTACCCCAGTAGCACAAAACGCGAACACATGCCAAGCTGAATGACCGTCACGGGATCGTTCACATGAAAACGACATTTCGACGACACAGAACGTCATATCTGATCGTCTACAGCCCCCGAAACTGACGTTTTAGCCCTTATTTTCATGGATCGCCGCAGCGCAGAAAGCCATGCACAAACCGCATAGGGACTATGCAAAATGCCCCGATTGTGCGGAATATTTTTGCATCTTATGTGCGGCTCAGAAATTGCAACCCACCCTGAAACTTTAGGAACCTGATATGGCTGTCTTTGCAAACACCCGCACCCAGTATCAGGCTGGCAGCGCTGCCAGCCGTATTGCCACCACATTTGCCTTGATCGTGAATGCTGTTGTCTCGTGGAACGACGTACGCGCAACCCGCGCCGCACTGTCGCGCCTGACCGACCGTGAACTGGATGATATTGGCCTGTCACGTGGCGATATCGAATGGATTGCCCGCCGCTAAGCGGAACCGCCTTCGGACATGAAAACAGCCGCCTTCGATGAATTCGAGGCGGCTGTTTTGCTTTTGAAGGGATATTGCGAGAGAGAAAGTGTAGAGAGAGAAGAGGAACCGCCCCCGCTTAGCGGATAAGGGGGCGCAATTTCGCAGCCAATTCCAAGGACACGCGATCTGTCTGCATGAACCACGCACCGGCCTGTTCAATGGTTGCCCCATCCTGAAGCACCGAAACACGATCCTGATAGGTCTGGACACCCAGATAGGCAATCAACAACGCCTTGAACCCGATAAAGCCCACAACCAAAAAAATGGCACCTTTTACGGGAAAGCCCCGACGGCTGGATTTGGGACGAGCAACAATCAGACCGTCGCGATCCACGGTCAGCTTATAGCCCCGCTTCATGCGTGTGCGCGTGGTTTCGATACGCCGCAAACGGTCGTCGAACTGGTCAAACATGTCAGCCATTGGCAGACTCCTGTGCTGGCCCCCACCAGCGACAAGGATATTACTACAAATGAATTGTGGCGAAAATGGGGCAAGCGCCTCAATCTCGCTACAATTCAGCCTTGAAATGACTTCATTTCTGCAAGGTCAGGGTGGTCCATTCACCAATCTCTTCGCGATTGATAAGATTGATGCCATTCCGTGCATAAACCTCGATCACTTCGTCGGCCTGTTCGTTCAGAATCCCCGACAGAATCGCATAGCCGCCTTCGGTCAGATAGGCCGCCATATCCGGGGCAAGGTCGATCAGCGGTCCTTTCAGGATATTGGCAAAGACCAGATCGAACGGCGCCTTGGCCTTGATTTCGGGGTTTTCAAAACCGGCCGCTTCCAGACAGACTACCCGGCCCTCCAGATCGTTCACCCGCACATTGGCTTCGGCAACGTCAACCGCGACCTCGTCAATATCACTGGCCAGAACCGGGTTCGGCCAAATCCGGGCCGCGCCCATCGCCAGCACCGCCGTTCCACAGCCCACGTCGATGACGTTTTTGCAAACCTTGCCGTTATTCGCCAGACGGTCCAGCGCACGCAAACATCCCTGCGTGGTGCCGTGATGTCCGGTGCCAAAGGCCATTGCCGCTTCGATCAGCAGCGCTTCGGCCCCTTCGGGGACTTTATCGGCGTCATGGCTGCCATAGACAAAGAACCGACCAGCCGACACCGGGGTCAGTTCGCGCTTTACCTTGGCGACCCAATCGGTTTCCGGCAATTCCGACACGGTAAAGGGTTTCGCCCCATAGGCCACGGCCAGCAGCGCCAGACCGGCCTGATCGGGTGCTTCGGTGAAATATCCGCCGACCTCCCACAGGCCTGAACCGTCCTCGATCTCGAACACGCCAATGCCGGTGGGTTCGGGGATCAGATCTTCCATCGCCAGCCCCAGCGCCTCGGCAGGGTCTTTTCCGGGAAGGGTGGTCAGGGCGGTAAAGGTGGGCATGGCGCTCTCCGAGGCTAAAGGCTGTTGCCCCTAGCGCCTAAGCGCCTTCCCCCGCGCGGTCAAGCGGCAGGACGCTTTTGGCCGTGTCCGGGGCGGGGTTCGATCCCTTTTCCCGCTTTGACAAAGCGCCAACCGACCCAGCCCGCAACCAGCCCAACCAAGGTATTCGCCAGGGCCTGCGCCATCACAACCCCAGCCGCGCCAAACCCTGCGCCCATGACAAAGGCAAGCGGCCCCATCAGCAGGCCATCGCGGGTCCAGTTTACCACGGTCGCCCACAACGGACGCCCCAGATTGTTGAACGCGGTATTGGACACGAACAGCGCCCCGGTGAATACGAAACTGCCCGCCGCATACATGGAAAAGACATGCACGATCTGCGCGCCTTCGCCGCTGAGGCCAAAAACATTGGCAACCTGATCCGCGAATAATGCCAACAAGACCCAAGCAACCCCGGTATACACCGCGCAGAATTTGATCGCATCCATATAGGCCCCGGACACACGATCCTTTAGCCCAGCCCCGGCGTTTTGCCCGATGATACCGCCAATCGCCCCGGACAGCGCAAAGATGCCACCAAAGGACAGGATCGTCAGCCGCATCACCACACCCAGCCCGGCCACGGCGCTGTCACCGTGTTCGGCCATCGCCCGCACCAGCACCCAATTCCCGAATGGCGTGGAAATCTGCGTGGCAATCGCCGGGACAGCAATCACCGCAAAAGGCTTCAGATACAGCGCCATATCCGGCAGCGCCGGGCGGGTCAGCATTTTATGGGTGCGCAGCAGCCAATACAGCCCCACCGCCGTCATCGCCGCGCGGGAAATCACGATCACCGCCGCCGCCCCTTCGACGCCCCAGCCCATAGACAGGATGAACAGCGGGTCCAGCACCACGGCAACCAACCCGGCTGAACTTGTCACCAGCATAGACCGCAACGCATCCCCCAGCGCCCGCAAAATCGCGCCAGCCATCATACCCGCGGCAATCATCGGCAAGGAGGGCAGTGAAATTTGCAGGAAAGATGCTGCGACCTCCAGCACCTCGCCCTCGGCCCCGGACAGGCGCAGCAACGGATAGCGGAACACATAGACCAGCGCCGCGATCACCACCTGCGCCCCGATGCCGTATATCATGGCCGAAGTCGCAATGCGCCGCGCCCGCTGCACCTTGCCCATGCCCAGCGTCCGGCTGACCAGCGCCACCGCGCCAATCATCATCCCGATGGAAATCGACACGACGAAAAACTGCAATGTCCCGGCAAATCCAATCGCGGCAATCAGCGCCTCGTCCTTCAGGCGGCTGACCCAGAACAGGGCCAGAAAATCCACCAGAAACATGAAGCTAAGCCCCAACGACCCCGACAGGGTCATCACCACGACATGCCGCATGGTGGACCCGGTGGTGAATTTCGCGCGGTTTGTCATGGTTTATTCCGCCGGTGCCGGGGCAAAGCGCGAAAATATGGTTTCATTTCCCGGCTCTGGGTGGCGCGGGATCATCAGGGCCAGCGTCAGCGATATACCCGCCATGCCCGCCGCCAGAAAAAACACCGCCCCCGGCGACACCAGCCACAGATAGCCCAGCAACGCGGGCAGGAACACCGCCGCAATATGGTTGATGGTAAAGGCAACCGCAGCAGTGGGGGCAATATCGCCCGGATCGGCGATTTTCTGGAAATAGGTTTTCAACGCCAAAGCCAAGGCAAAGAACATATGGTCGATCACATATAGCGCCGAAGCCAGCAAAACGCCCCAGCCGAACCAGTAGATCCCGCCATACAACAGGAACACCGTCACCAGCCCGACATATTCAAAGGCCAGCGCCCGGCGTTCGCCAAACCGCGCGACGATTTTCCCAAAGACGGGGGCCAGCACCATGTTGGCCACCAAATTGATCAGATATAGGCCCGTGACCTCATGCACTTCGAACCCGAAGCGTTCGACCATCATGAACCCGGCAAAGACCGTGAAAATCTGCCGCCGCGCACCCGCCATGAATTGCAGCGCGTAATACAGCCAGTACCGGCGGCGCAGGATGAATTTCTTGACCTGTGGATTGGGGGATTCGAACTGCGGATAGGCCAGTAAGCAAAACAGCGCAATCACCGCAGTGACACCACCCGCCAGCATATAAACCGTATTATAGGTCAGCCCCAGGGTATCCCAGCTTAGCACGATCAGGCCATAGGCCACCAAGGTCGCCGCCGACCCCGCCGCCAGCAACCAGCCCAGAATTTGCGGCGCGCGATCCTTGGGCAGCCATTGCAGTTGCAGTGACTGGTTCACCGTTTCGTAATAGTGAAACCCGATAGAGCTGAGCATCGTAATCGTCAAAATCCCGCCCAAGGACGGGAACCACGCCGTCATCGCCGTGGCCACCCCCAACAAAATCAGCGACACCAGACCCAGCACTTGTTCGCGGATCACCATAATCAGGGCAATCACCCCAATAGCGAAAAAGCCCGGAATTTCCCGCACCGTATGCAGCCAACCGATGTCCGAACCATCGAAATTCGCCACTTCGATCACGAAATTATTCAGCAGCGCCGACCAAGTGGCAAAGGCCACAGGCATGGCCGCAGCCATCAGAAACAACAATGTGGTGGGGCGGCGCCAGACCGGCAAATGGCGGGCCTGATCCAAGGGGGTCACGCGTATCATAAAAATTCTTTACGCCCGTTTCTATCCTTTGGCGAGGCAGAATCCCCATCCCCTGTGTGCGCCTGCGCGCACTTCGGTTGCACCAGCCCACACAGGCGGGGCACAGTCATCACCTGATCTGAATCAAGGCATTTACATTCAGTCCGTGGCATATGCGCCAGATTAGCAAGGGACGGAGACGCGCGATGGACCTTCTTTCAGTTGTTGAATGGCTGGGTGAATACCACACAGCCGCCGTGCTGGGTTTGATCACCGGCATCATTTTTGGCGTTTCGGCGCAGCGGTCGCAATTCTGCCTGCGGGCCGCAACCGTACAATTCGCCCGTGGACAGTTGGGGGACAAGGTGGCCGTTTGGTTCCTGACCTTTTCCACCGCTGTCGTCTGGGTACAGGGGGCGCAATTGCTGGGCCTGTTCAACAGCGCCGACGCCCGCCAAATGGCCATCCCCGGAAGCTGGTCCGGTGCCATCATCGGCGGGCTGATTTTTGGCGTTGGCATGGTTCTGGCGCGGGGCTGTTCCGGTCGCCTGCTGGTTTTGGCCGCCACAGGGAACCTGCGGTCCGTGGTGTCGGGGCTGGTTTTCGCGGTGGTGGCACAAATGAGCCTGTCCGGCATCCTGTCCGATTTCCGTAATACGCTGGCCTCGCTGTGGGTGACAAGCGGGGGGCGCAATCTGGATCTGGTCGCCTTTTTCGGCCTGCCGCAATGGGGCGGGCTGGCGATTGGGGTGGTTTTCGCCATTCTGGCGCTGGTGCTGTCGTGGAAAAACCAGATTTCTGCCAGCCGCCTGATTTTTGGGGCGGGCGTCGGCTTTGCCGTGGCGGTGGGCTGGGTCAGCACCTACGCGCTGAGCCAGATCGCCTTTGATCCGGTCACGGTCGAAAGCGTCACCTTTTCCGGCCCGTCGGCCCATACGTTGATGTTCTTTCTGGACCGGAACGAGGTTCTGCAATTCTCGGTCGGCTTGGTGCCGGGGGTCGTGGTCGGATCGTTCACATCCTCTTTCCTGAAGGGTGAATTCAAGTTTCAGGGCTTTTCCGACGAATCCAACATGCGCCGATCTATGACCGGGGCGGTGCTGATGGGGTTTGGCGCGATGCTGGCCGGGGGCTGTGCCATCGGGGCGGGCGTGACCGGCGGATCGGTGTTTGCCGGAACCGCATGGCTGGCCCTGTTCTGCATGTGGGTCGGCGCAATGGCCACGGATATTTTGCTAGATCAACGCGGCCTGAAAACGAAAGCCGCCTAAGCCATCAATAAAACGTCTGCGGGTCGATATCGACACTGATACGGGTTTGGTTGCTGGGGCGGAATTGCGCCAGCCAGCGGGTCAGCGCCGCCTGTAGCGGTGCGCCCTTATCCGCCTTGACCAACAGGCGCACACGATGCCGCCCGCGTATCCGGGCAATCGGGGCGGGGGCCGGGCCAAAGATCTGCGCCCCGACCTGCCGTAGCGGCCCATCGCGGCGGGCCATGTCATTACCCAGATCAAACACATCCTGCACATCGGGCGAGGACAGGATGATCCCCGCCATCCGCCCAAACGGCGGCACACCGGCATGGCGGCGCTCCTCGGCCTCGGCCCGCCAAAACCCGTCTTCATCCCCGGCGATAATAGCGCGGATGACCGGATGTTCCGGCTGATAGGTCTGCAACAGCGCCAGCCCCTTGCGTTCAGACCGCCCTGCCCGCCCGGCCACCTGCCGCATCAATTGAAACGTCCGTTCTGCCGCGCGTAAATCGGACCCTTGCAAGCCCAGATCAGCATCAATCACCCCCACCAGCGTCAGCAAGGGAAAGTTATGCCCCTTGGCCACCAATTGCGTGCCAATGATGATGTCCGCCCCGCCCGCAGCGATGTCTTCGATCTGTGCCTTCAGGGCGCGGGCCGATCCGTATAAATCGGAACTCAGCGTCACCACACGCGCATCGGGAAACAGCGCCTGCGCTTCCTCGGTCAGGCGCTCAACGCCGGGGCCGACCGGGGCCAACCGCCCTTCGGCCCCACAATTGGGGCAGGTTTCCGGGATCGGGGCAGATTCACCGCATTGATGACACACCAGCCGTTTTTGAAAGCGATGTTCAACCATGCGCGCATCGCAATGATCACAGGCGATCTGATGCCCACAGGCACGGCACAGGGTAATCGGGGCATACCCACGACGATTGATGAACAACAACGCCTGTTCGCCACGTTCGACCCGCGCTTTTACCTCGCGCTGCAAGGCCCCGGAAATCCAGCGGTCCGAGGGCAGGCTTTCCCCCCGCATATCAATTGCCCGCATATCAGGCATGACCGCTTCGCCGAACCGGCTGGTCAGGGTCAGCTTATCGTATTTGCCCGCTTCGGCGTTGGTCCAGCTTTCCAGCGATGGCGTGGCCGACGCCAGAACCACCCGCGCCCCGCAAATGCTGGCCCGCAGAACCGCCATATCGCGGGCGTTATACAATACCCCATCTTCTTGTTTATAGGACGTGTCGTGTTCTTCATCGACCACCACCAGACCAAGGTTCTGGAACGGCAAAAACAGCGCGGACCGCGCCCCGATCACCATTTGCGCCCCGCCCTGCCCGACCATTTTCCAGATCCGGCGGCGTTCGGTCATTGTGACGCCAGAATGCCATTCCGCAGGTTTCGCCCCGAACCGCGCCTGCACGCGGGTCAGGAATTCCGCCGTCAGTGCGATTTCAGGCAGCAGAACCAAGGCCTGCCGCCCCTGACGCAAACATTCAGCGACAGCTTCCAGATAAACCTCGGTCTTGCCTGATCCGGTGACGCCGCGCAGCAAGGTTGTGCCATAGCGCCCCGACTGTATCGCCGCCCGCAAGGACAGCGCCGCCTGTTCCTGATCCCCGGTCAGCGTTTTGCCACCAAAGGCCGGGTCCAGATGGGCAAAGGGCAAATCGCGCGGGCGATCCTCTTCCAGCACTGCGCCCTGCTTGACCAATCCCTTGACAACGGTCGTCGTCACGCCTGCCGCTTCGGCCAGTTCTTTCAGGGTAAAGGCCAGCCCGCCATAATCCTCCAGCACCGCCAGAACACGGGTCCGGGCATCTGTCATCCGATCCGGTTCAGACGCCCCCAAACGATAGACTTTCTGCATCGACGGCGGATCGCCCAGCCCCGGCGCACGGGACGCCAGCCGCAGCATCGCAGACAGCGGGGTGAGCGTGTAATCGGCGGCGCGTTGCAGGAAAATCTGCATTTCCTCTCGCATCGGGGCCACATCCAACACGCGGATAATACTGCGGATTTTGCTGCGGTCATAATCCCCTTTGCCACCCGCCCAGACCACGCCAACCACCTTGCGCGGTCCCAGCGGCACCTCGACAAAGGCACCGGCCCAACACCCGCCCTCGGGGGCTTTGTAATCCAGCACACGATTGATGGGCTGCGCAGTCAGCACCCCCACCAGTTCGCCCTCGCTGTAGAATTCCGCCTGCGTCACGTTCCGTCCGGTGAAAAGGGTTTCGGGATCATCCCTTCTGGGGTAAAGCCTGCAATAGCAAAGTCCAACCCTACTTGAGGCCCTGACATGAAATTCTTCGTTGATACCGCCGAGATCGACGCCATCGCCGAGCTGCACGCCTTGGGCATGGTGGACGGCGTAACCACCAACCCGTCACTGATCAAAAAATCCGGTCGCGACATTCTGGAAGTGACCAAGGAAATCTGTGATCTGGTCGATGGTCCCGTATCCGCCGAAGTCACCGCCACCGATGCTGATCAAATGATCGCCGAAGGCCGTAAGCTGGCCGAAATCGCGGAAAATATCGCCGTCAAAGTCCCCCTGACATGGGACGGTCTAAAGGCCTGTAAGGTGCTGACGGACGAAGGCAAAATGGTCAACGTGACCCTGTGTTTTTCCGCCAATCAGGCATTGCTGGCCGCCAAGGCGGGCGCGACCTTTATCAGCCCCTTCATCGGACGGCTGGACGACATCGCGCTGGACGGCATGGAACTGATCGAGGACATCCGCGTGGTCTATGACAATTACGGGTTCACGACCGAGATTCTGGCCGCCTCGATCCGGTCGGTGAATCACGTTCTGGATTGCGCCCGGATCGGTGCCGATGTGATGACCGCCCCCCCCGCCGTGATCAAGGCAATGGTCAACCATCCGCTGACGGACAAGGGGCTGGACGCGTTCCTGGCAGACATCAAAGCCGCCAATATCAAGATCCTGTAAAAGGACGGCGGGCGGGCTTCTGCCTGTTCTAAAAAAGATAAGGAAATACCGGGGCGGATTTGCTACTGTCCCGGTAAAGACCAAGAGGCACGAATGAGCACCAAGCCCCTGATCGACGCGAATTTGCGCGAACGCATTATCGCGCAACCCGATGTCATTCTGGATGACACGGATTTGATGCGCGCCCTTGTTGCCGCCAATGAACGCGCAATGGGCAGCAATATCGTGGATTTGCGCGGCATTGCGATGGAACGTCTGGAAACCCGGCTGGACCGGCTGGAAGACACCCACCGCAGCGTGATTGCCGCCGCCTATGAAAATCTGGCAGGCACCAATCAGGTGCATCGTGCCATCCTGCGAATGCTGGAACCGCTGAGCTTTGAAACCTTCCTGCGCGATCTGGGCGGCCCCGTGGCCGAGGTGCTGCGGGTGGATTGCGTAAAGCTGCTGCTGGAAACCGCCCAAAGCGAAGATGACCCCGTATTGCAACGGCTGGGCAAGGTGCTGTCCATATCCGGCCCCGGCTTTATTGACGACTACCTGACAGCCGGTCGCAATGTGCCGGTGCGGCAGGTCACATTGCGCCAAGTCCAAGAGGGCAATACACGGGTCTATGGCGACGATGCGGGCTTTATCCGGTCCGAAGCTTGCCTGAAGCTGGATTTCGGCCCGAACCGATTGCCGGGAATGCTGGTCATGGGATCGGAAGACCCGCACCAGTTCAGCCCCCAGCAAGGCACTGACCTTCTGTCGTTTTTTGCAGGCGTATTTGAACGAACCATGCGCCGTTGGCTGGCATGAGCCTGATTTCACCAGCCGCGCGGGACGCCCTGCAATCGTGGCTGGAAAGCCAAAGTGCGCTGCGCGGATCATCCCAAAACACACTGGACGCCTATCGCCGGGATGTGGTGGATTTTCTGAGTTTCATCACGGTTCATAAAGGCGAGCCACAAGGATTGAAGGCGCTGGAGCGCGTCACCGTGTCCGACATGCGGGCATGGATGGCACAAACCCGCGGCGATGGGATCGCGGCCCGCTCAATGGCGCGGAAACTATCCTCGGTCAAAAGCTTCTTTCGCTGGCTGGCCGAGCGTCAGGGCTTTGATCCCTCTGCCGTCCTGTCCACCCGCAGCCCGAAATTTCACCGCAAGCTGCCGCGCCCGCTGGACGTTGATGCCGCCCGCAAGATGCTGGAAACGGTGGAATTGCAAGCCAGCAAGGATTGGGTTGCAGCGCGGGATTTGGCCGTGGTCACGCTGCTGTATGGCTGCGGCCTGCGGATTTCCGAAGCTCTGGGATTACAGGGCCGGGTTTTACCGCTGGGCGACAGCCTGCGCATTCTGGGCAAAGGCGGCAAAGAACGGATCGTTCCCGTCATCGGGGCGGCGCGGCAAGCGGTGGATCGCTATGTCAGCCTGTGCCCGCACCAGATGGAACCTGATCAGCCCGTGTTTCGCGGGGTACGCGGTGGGGCCTTGAACCCCCGCCAAATTCAGCAGGTTATGGAAAAGGCACGGATGCAACTGGGCCTGCCCGCCAGCGCCACCCCCCATGCGATGCGGCACAGCTTTGCCACCCATCTGTTGAATGCCGGGGGTGATCTGCGGGCGATACAGGAATTGCTGGGCCACGCGTCCCTGTCGACGACACAAACCTATACAGCGGTGGACTTGGACCGGCTTTTGGACGTATACGAAAACACCCATCCCAAGGCATAAGCACTGTACCCACAGGGGAATTCGTTGACTTTTACACATGAATCCAAAGCATTATCTGTTCATCTGCTGACCGCGACAGGGGCGGTTTTCGCCATGCTGGCGATGCTGGCCGCGGTCGAGGAAAAATGGAGCCTGATGTTCCTGTGGCTGGTTGTGGCCTTTGCCGTGGACGGGATCGACGGGCCACTGGCCCGAAAATACGAGGTCAAACATTACGCCGCCCGGTTTGACGGGGTGTTGCTGGACCTGATCATCGACTATCTGACTTATGTGTTCATCCCGGCCTTTGCGTTGTTCAAATCCGATCTGTTGCCGGGCTGGACCGGCTGGGTTGCGATTATCCTTATCACCTTTGCCAGCGCGATGTATTTCGCCGACAGTCGCATGAAAACAAAGGATAATTCCTTTCATGGGTTTCCCGGTTGCTGGAATATGCTGGTGCTGGTCCTGTTCGCCTTGCAGCCGAATTTCTGGATCATTCTGGGGTTGGTTGCCGCGCTGGCCGTGGGCATGTTCCTGCCGCTGAAATTCATTCACCCGGTCCGCACGGAACGCTGGCGCAAGCTGTCCTTGCCGGTGGCGCTGGCATGGACATTTTTCGCGGGCTGGGCGGCTTGGGTGGATTTCCACCCCGAAAGCTGGGCGCATTGGGGGTTGGTTCTGACGTCGATCTATTTGTTGCTGGTTGGGATCGCCCAGCAGGTTATCCCACAACGCGACTGACCCGCAGTGGATGAAACAACGCCCCACCGCCCCCCGGTCATTGGGGAAAGCGGCGGAATTTGAGTATTTTTAGCAAGATGAAAGGCGGGCTGGCGCGTTAACCTTACCCTTTGGTAAAGCGGTCAGATCAGAAGCCCACCGCCGCCTTCGTGGCGCAACAGCCAAACCTTGGTTTCCACGCCCCCAAGACCGGAAAAGCCCCCCAACCCATTGGCCCCCAGAACCCTGTGACACGGGATCAGAATAGGGATTGGATTGCCGCCACAGCCCCGCCCCACGGCCTGCGCGGACACGCCCAAATCCCGCGCCAGATCGCCATAGGTGCGGGTTTCGCCAAACGGGATGGCGGCAATAGCGGCGCAGACCTGCTGTTGAAAGCCCGTACCACGCACGTTTAACGCCAGATCAAAGGCGTGCAGCGTTCCGTTGAAATAGGCGGTGATCTGGTCGGCGGCGTCTTGCAATAGCGGCGTCGGCGGCTGGCTTGTCGCGGTCTGCGGCGGCTCCCATCGGCAAGCGATGATGGTGCCATCGCTTTCGGTCAGGGTGATCGGCCCGGTTGGGGTGGCAAGGGTCAGGCTGTGCATGTTTGCAATAGTGCAAGAGGTTGCCAGCACGACGCAAGACTGAACGGACAGCTAAAAATCAAACGGCCCCGCACAAGGCGGGGCCGAATGTATGATGGCATAGGGTTGATTATCCCAGCGCTTCGTCACAGCGTTTGCAGGTGCCTGCATGGCTGTGGGTGCCAACATCCGGCAGGATTTTCCAACACCGCTGGCATTTTTGACCTTCTGCCTTTTCAAACACCACGCCGACGCCTTCGATTTCGGGCATACGGAAGGCCTCGGACGGAAGCGGATCGCCGCTCAGCGTCAGGGCCGAGGTGATGCAGATGTCATCAAAGTTCACCGATTTCAGCGCGGCCAGCATATCGGCATCGCGGACATGGACCACCGGGGCCGCTTCCAGCGATGCGCCGATCACCTTGTCCGTGCGCTGGATTTCCAACGCTGCGGTCACGACGCGGCGGGCCTGACGGACCTTGGCCCATTTCGCGGCCAGCGGTTCGTTCAGCCAATCGGCAGGCGTTTCGGGGATGTCCTGCAAATGCACGCTGCTGTCATCGCCGGGGAAGCGTTCCAGCCAAACCTCCTCCATCGTGAAGACAAGGATCGGGGCCAGCCATGTCGTCAGGCGATGGAACAGGATGTCCAGCACGGTACGGGCGGCATTGGCGCGCAACGTATCGCCATCGCAATACAGCGCATCCTTGCGGATGTCGAAATAGAAGGCCGACAGATCCACCGTGGCAAAATTGAACACCGCGCTGAACACGCCCTGGAAATCAAAGGTCGCATAACCGTTGCGCACCCGATGATCCAATTCGGCCAGACGGTGCAGAACCCATTGTTCCAGTTCGGGCATGTCAGCGGGGGCCACGCGTTGCGATTCATCGAACTGCGCCAGCGACCCCAGCATGAACCGCATGGTATTCCGCAAACGGCGATAGCTGTCAGCCGTGCCTTTCAGGATTTCCGGCCCGATCCGCTGATCGGTGCTGTAATCGGTCTGGGCCACCCACAGGCGCAAGATGTCCGCGCCGTATTGCTTCACCACTTCTTCGGGGACGATGGTATTGCCCAACGACTTGGACATTTTATTGCCCTTCTCGTCCAGCGTGAACCCGTGCGTAACCACGTTGCGATAGGGTGCGCGGCCCTTGGTGCCACAAGCTTGAAGCAAGGACGAATGGAACCAGCCGCGGTGTTGGTCGGTGCCTTCCATATAGACATCCGCGAAACCGTCCGCGGTGCCATCGGCACGGTCGCGCAGAACAAAGGCGTGGGTCGAACCGCTGTCGAACCACACGTCCAGCACGTCGAACACCTGTTCGTAATCGTCCGGGTTGGCCGCGTCACCGATAAAGCGGGCCTTGGCCCCGTCCGCATACCAAGCATCCGCGCCATCGGTTTCAAACGCGTCAAAGATACGTTTGTTCACGGCAGCATCACGCAGCAGGAAATCATCGTCGGTGGGCAGCGCGCCCTTTTTCACGAAACAGGTCAGCGGCACGCCCCACGCCCGTTGGCGCGACAGCACCCAATCGGGGCGGGTTTCGATCATCGCATACAGGCGGTTGCGCCCGGATTGCGGGGTGAATTTCACCAACTGGTCAATCGAGGTCAGCGCCCGTTCGCGGATGGTTTTGCCATAGGTATCATCCCCGCCCGCCGGACGGTCGATGGCAGCAAACCATTGCGGCGTATTGCGGAAGATCACCGGCGCTTTGGACCGCCACGAATGCGGATAGCTATGGGTCACACGGCCACGGGCGATGATACCGCCCGCCTCGACCAGCTTGTCGATCACGGCGGTGTTGGCCTTGCCTTCCTTGCCCTTGTGATCCAGCACTTTCAGCCCGGCAAAGAACGGCACATGCGGCAGGAATTCCGATTCCTCGCCAACATTGTGGGTCATGCGGTCGATCCAGTTGCGCTTGACGAAACATTCATAGTCGTCAGCACCGTGGCTGGGCGCGGTGTGCACGAAACCGGTCCCGGCATCGTCGGTGACGTGATCGCCGTCGATCATCGGCACGTCGTAATCCCAGAAGCCATTTGCCCCGTCCAGACCGGCGAAGGGGTGTTTGAGGATCATACCGTCAAATTCCGCCGCATCCACATCACGCACACGGGTAAATTCAGTCACACGGGATTTGGTCAGCGCATCCTCGGCCAGGGCATCAGCGAACAGATACAGATCGCCGGGGTTGGTCCAGCTTTCATCCTGCGTGGCGTCCACGCGGTACAGGCCATAAGCAATCTTCGGGTTAAAGGCCACGGCCTTGTTCGATGGGATGGTCCACGGTGTCGTGGTCCAGATCACGACACGGGCATCGGCCAAAGTGTCAGCCCCCGAGGCCACAGCAAACGGCACCCAGATCGTGTGCGATTTATGATCGTGGTATTCAATCTCGGCCTCGGCCAGCGCGGTTTTTTCCACCGGCGACCACATCACGGGTTTCGATCCCTGATACAGCGTGCCGTTCATCAGGAACTTCATGAATTCTTCGGCGATCACGGCCTCGGCGTGGTAATCCATCGTCAGATAAGGATCGTCCCAGTTACCGGTGATGCCCAGACGTTTGAATTCCTCGCGCTGGATATCAACCCATTTTTCGGCAAAGGCACGGCATTCGCGGCGGAAATCCACCACGTTCACTTCGTCCTTGTTTTTGCCCTTGGCGCGGTACTGTTCCTCGATCTTCCATTCAATCGGCAGACCGTGGCAGTCCCAACCGGGGACATAGCGGGAATCGAAGCCCATCATCTGATGCGACCGCACGATCATATCCTTGATCGTCTTGTTCAGCGCGTGGCCGATATGCAGGTGGCCATTGGCATAGGGCGGGCCATCATGCAGGGTAAAGGGCTGGCGGCTGCCATCTTTGGCCTTGTCGCGCAGGCGGCCATAGATATCCATATCCGCCCAGCGTTGCAGCCAAGCCGGTTCACGTTTGGGCAGACCCGCCCGCATCGGGAAATCGGTTTGCGGCAGGTTCAGCGTGTCTTTGTATTCAGGGGTGTCGGCGCACATCGGTGGCGTCCTTCGAATGGTCGTGTGAAGTCTGGATGGGGGCGGCGCGGAAACCCATACGCCTTGTCCCGGCGGCTCTTATGCTCAGAGCGCCGGGCATGTAATTCGAATAATGATCGCGATCATATGCGTCATGCTGCGGCTTATACGGCGCACAACGCGCAGGGTAAAGCGGCTGCGAGGGGCCGAGATAAAAGAAAAATCCGTAAAATAACGGGGGCGACAGGCTGGCTGCATCTGGCAAAACGCTGGATGGCGCGGGCGCGACCCCAAGACGGGAATGCGCGGTTATCCCCTAACGGAATGGCTGGCTTGATTGGGCTGCGTGGCTGGCACAGGGCTGGCTGCGTGGCGTATCTGGCTTGCGCGTTCCGTGGTGGAAAACTGCGATTCGCGTGTTAGGGACAACATAGCGCGCCCCTGACATCCCGTCAATTTATTACGACATTTCAATATGTTGAGTTATTTAGTCGGAATTAAGACACAGTTATTCTTATCGGGAAAACATTGCCTTACGCTGCCCCTACCCTTAGATGAACCACATCACAGACCGGAGCCACCATGACCGCCCTGCCCCCGAAGTTCGACGTTACGCGTGATGACATCGCCCGCGTGGTTCATGCCTTCTATGCGATGGTGCGGGATCATCCGGGATTAGGCCCGGTCTTTGCCGCGCATATCACCGACTGGCCCAAACACGAGGAAAAAATCATCCGGTTCTGGGCCAATGCAATCCTGTACGAACGCAGCTATGACGGCAACCCGCTAGAGGTTCACCGGCAAGCCAGGAATGTGCGCCCCGGCATGTTCGATCCTTGGCTCGGCCTGTTTGATTTGACCCTGCGGCTGGAATTGCGCCCTGAACAGGCGGCAGCATGGTCCGAACTGGCCCATCGCATCGGGCGATCATTACGCGCGGGCGTTGTGGAAAAAACCCACGGCAAAGACGGTATTCCACGCCTGTTCTGACCCGATAGCGTCGCAAAGCCGCAGAGATCAAAAAGAAACCAATCCGCTTCTTTCTGATCTCAAATACTCTGGGGGCGGTCGCCGCAGGCGGCCGGGGGCAAAGCCCCCAAACGTCCCCGCAAGACGCCCGTTACATCAACGCAGGTCTTTTTCACCCAACCCCAGACCGCGACCGATGATTTCCTTCATGATCTCGGATGTCCCGGCATAAATCCGGCTGATCCTTGCGTCCTGATACATTTGGCAGATGCGGTATTCTTCCATATACCCGGCCCCGCCGTGCATCTGTACGCCCAGATCCACCATATCGCCCTGAATTTCAGAACACAGCAGTTTCAGCGCCGCCGCATCTTCGGGGGTCAGGCGGTCGGCATTGGCCAGCATCACACATTGATCCAGCCACGCCTGCGCCGCATCCAGCCGCGCCCGCATTTCCGCCATTTTGAAGCGTGAATTCTGGAACGCCCCCACCGGACGACCAAAGGCGCGGCGATCCTTGATAAACTCCAGCGTCACGTCAAAGGCCACCTGCGCATGAGACAGCGATGAAATCGCGCTCATCGTGCGTTCCACGGCCAGACATTCGGACATATAGGCAAACCCCATCCCCGGATCGCCCAGCAGGTTTTCCTTGGGGACTTTGACGTTGTCAAAAATCAGCTCTGCCGTGTCCTGTGCGGGAAGGCCGAATTTTTTCAGATGCCGCCCGCGGCTAAACCCTTCCATGCCTTCTTCGATCACGAACAGGCCGATCTGCCCGCGCCCGTCGCCGGTTTTCGCCGCCGTGACAAAGGTCGTGCCGATGATCCCGTTCGAGATAAAGGTCTTCGCCCCGTTCACCAGCCAATGATCCCCCATATCCACCGCTTTTGTGCGGATACCGGCCAAATCGCTGCCGGTGTTGGGTTCGGTCATGGCGATGCCAAGGATGGATTCCCCGCGCACGGCAGGCGGCAGGAACCGGGCCTTTTGTTCCGGCGTACACAGGCGATCCAGATAGGGACCGACCAGTTTGGAATGGGCGTTGTGGAAAAACCCGATGTCGGTCCAGCGGATGCTTTCTTCGATCAACACCTGTTCATAGCGCAAATCCCGAATACCCAGGCCGCCATATTGTTCCTCGGCCCACAGCAACAGCAAGCCCTGCTCGCCCATTTTCAAAAAGGCTTCGCGGTCCACATGGCCTTGGGCGCGCCAGCGTTCCACATCGCCTGACAGTTCCTTTTGCAGGAACTTCCGGGCGGAATCGCGGAACATTTCATGTTCTTCTTCCAAATGAACTCGGGGGAATGCCATCACTCGGCCTCCTTTGCTAATTCAGCACGCAATACATGTTTCAGAACCTTGCCCGCCGGGGACAACGGCAATTCTTCGACCAGCGATATAGACCGGGGCGCCTTGTAATCGGCGATCAGCGATTTCACATGCGCCCGCACGCTTTCCAGCGTAATATTCGCACCGGGTTTCGGCACGATCACGGCATGGACCCGTTCGCTCCAATCGGGGTCTTTCACGGCCACCACGGCTGAGGCCGCAATCTGGGGCATACTGGCCAAAGCGTTTTCCACCTCGGCCGAGTAGACGTTTTCGCCCCCTGACACGATCATGTCTTTCACGCGGTCCACGATATAGACATAGCCCTGTTCATCGACCCGCCCGGCATCCCCCGTATGCAACCAGCCGCCGCGCATGGCGTGGGCGGTTTCCTCGGGGCGGTTCCAATAGCCCAGCATGGTTTGCGGGCCGCGCACGGCAATTTCGCCCACTTCCCCAATCGGCACTTCGCGGTCGTCCTCGTCCACGATCTTAACCTCGGCTGTGGGAATGGGGCGGCCTATGGTTTTCAGACGCGCCTCGGCCCCTTCGCCCAGATGATCCTCGGGGCGCAGGGCCGTGACCACTGGGGAAAATTCGGTCTGGCCGTATAGATGGGTAAAGCCCGTGGTCGGCACCGCCGCGATGGCCTGTTCCAACAGCACCATATCAATCGGGGCGGCCCCATAGCGGATCGTCCGCAACGAGGTCAGATCACGCTCCGGACGGTCCGGGTGATCCAGCAGCCAGCGCAGCATCGTTGGCACCACGAAAATATCGCCAACGCGTTCCTCTTCGATCAGGCGCAAGGCCTTTCCGGCGTCAAACGCCCCCAGAACGACCTGCGTTGACCCGCGATAGGAGAACTGAAAAATCGTACCGATCCCACCGATATGAAAGAACGGAGCCACATGCAGCCCCGGCGCATCCCCTGCGTTCCGGCAGGCGGCCCCCAATCCCATGACATTCCACAGGATGTTGTCGTGGCTTAGCATCACGCCCTTGGATCGGCCCGTGGTGCCGCCGGTATACAGCAGCCCGGCCAGATCATCGCCGCCGCGCCCGGCGTCGTCCACCGGGTCATGGCTGGCGATCAGACCTTCATAGGACAGCATCCCATCAGGGGCATCGGCATCGCCTACATGGATCACGGTTTCCAACCCCGGAAACAAATCCCGCAGCTTGTCCACCATCGGCACGAATTCATCCGTGACCAACAAAACCCGCGTATCGCTATCCTCTAGCGAAAAGGCGATTTCCTGCGCCGACCAGCGGGCATTCACCGGGTTGAACACGCCCCCGGCCCACAAGGTTGCCCAGACATATTCAATATATCTGTCGGTATTGGGCGATAACATGCCAATACGGTCGCCGTGTTTCACCCCATGCGCCTGAAACGCCCCGGCCAGCCGCGCCACGCGGTCAATCATCTGGGCGTTGGTCTGGCGGCGGCCCTGAAATACGGTCGCGGTTTTTTGCGGTCGTTCCCGCAGTACTTTATGAAGCGCTAACGTCAGTTGCATGGCTCAATTCCGGCTCCGTTCATCCAGACCCAGACCACGCCCAATAATTTCGCGCATGATTTCAGACGTACCAGCATAAATTCGGCTGATCCGCGCATCCCCGTACAGACGAGAGATTTCGTATTCTTCCATATAGCCCGCCCCGCCATGAAGCTGCACGCATTCATCAACCACGCGGCCTTCGACTTCGGATGTGAACAGCTTTGCTTGGGCGGCCATTTCGGCGCTTAATTCGCCTTTCAGGTGCTCGCGCACGCAATGATCCGTCAGCGCCCATGCCGCATCCAGTTCCGTCCGCATCGACGCCATTTTGAAGCGCGAATTCTGGAACGTCCCGATCGGACGACCAAAGGCGCGGCGATCCATGATATATTCCATCGTGACGTCAAAGGCGCGTTCGGCGCGGGCGGTGAACCCCAGGGCGCCCATGATCCGCTCTTCGGCCAGATTCATCATCATGGATTTGAACCCCTTGCGCGGGTCGCCCAGCACATTGGCCTTGGGGATTTTCACATCGTCAAAAAACAGCTCTGCGGTGTCCTGCGATGCCAGCCCCATCTTTTTCAGATTACGGCCCCGGCTAAAGCCTTCCATCCCGTCTTCGACCAGAAACAGCCCGATTTCATGGCCGTCACCAGTACGCGCGGCAACCACCACCAAGCCAGCCAGAAAGCCGTTGGAAATATAGGTCTTGGACCCGTTCAACACCCAATGATCGTCCATTTCAACGGCACGGGTTCGCACCCCGCCCAGATCAGACCCGGTGCCGGGTTCCGTCATCGCAATCGCCAGCACACAATCGCCCGAAACGATTCCCGGCATGAAGCGGTCGCGTTGTTCATCGGTGCCCAGCTTATGAATATAGGGGGCCACGATCCGGTTGTGCAGCGCAATGAAAAACCCCGGCTCGCGCGGGTTGATTTCTTCGGCAAGGATCATGTCATAGCGGAAATCATCCAGCCCCAGACCGCCGTATTTTTCATCGGCATACATGCACAGGAACCCCTGTTCCCCGGCTTTTTTCCACACCTCGCGGCTGACGCACCCCTCCTCGCGCCATGTTTCGGCATGGGGAAACACCTCTTCCTCGGCCCATTTGCGCACCGAGTTGCGGAAGATTTCGTGTTCTTCGTCATAGATCGTCCGTTTCAGCACGGGACATCTCCTGTCTGATCAAAAGTTAACAATTTTACGAGGGGGATTTAGGGGGGCGCGGGGCGGTCCGAAACCGCCCCGCAGCGTTGATTATTTGATGGTTTCTACCAGCTCCCACGATCCGTTATTCACGCGCGAGATGAAGATATCGGTCGTCCCGACATGCTTATCTGCGGTGTATTTCACATGGGCGGCAACGATCGGATCGTCATAATCCAGCGTTTCCATTGCCTTGATGAAACCTTCGCGGGTCAGATCGGGACCGGCTGCTTCCAGCGCTTTCACGATCATTTCCGCCGCAGAACGGCCCAGCAGCGCGCCAGTACCGGGGAATTTTTCCCCCGTGGCTTCGGTATAGGATTTCACCCATGCCGCTACTTCGGGCTGCGAAACGCGGGCTTCCAGATCCTGCCAGCCGGATGCAGCCCAAACGCCGCCGGTCACGCCCTGCGCGCCCAGCCCTTTGGCCACAACGGTGTGGAACCCGGCCGAGCTTTGCAGGAACTCCATTTTCAGGCCCAGCTTGTTGGCGGTGGCGATCACGTTGATGGTTTGGCTGATACCCAGCGCCGTTGCCACCAGTTCACAACCTGCGTCGTTCAGCTTACCCAATGCGCCCGAAAAATCGGTTTCATCCGGCTTGTGCTGGGTTTCGATACCAAAGGCCGCGCCAGACGCTTTTGCGCCATCCTTCACACCCATTTCGATTTCCTTGCCGAAATCGGTGGGCAGATACATCAGGCAGAAGGTTTTCTTGCCCTGTTCCTTGGCCAGATATTCTGTCGCGGTTTTGATCCCATCATAGTACGAAGCGTTCGACATGAATTTCCACGGCGCAGGCGGATCCACCATCTGACGCGCCGACGACAGCGGTGCAACGCTGGGAATGCCCTTCGGCTCCATCATCTTGAACAGCGCAAGGTTATGCGGCGTTCCCAAGGTCATGAACATCGCGAAAATCTTATCGCGGTTGATCAGCTTATTGCCCGCCTGAACGGCCTTTGGCACCTGATAGCCGTGATCTTCGATGATATAGGTGATCTTGCGGCCATGCACGCCGCCTTTGGCGTTCACCTCGTCGAAATACATGTTGATGGCTTTCACCGTCGGCACGGAAAACGGCGCGAAAATGCCCGAAAGGTCATGCGCCGCACCCAGCTTGATCTCGGTGTCGGTTACGCCATCTTCGGCCATTGCCGGGGCGCCTAACCCCAGCGACAGCGCCGCGACGGCGGCCAGTGTTTTGATTGCTTTCATTGTTTTACTTCCTCCCATTGATCTTGTGCGATCTGGTTATCTACCAACCGCGCCCCTCCTCTGGGCGCGATCAGTACATGCTGTCGATCAAGCCGGCGTGACGCGAGTTCACATAGTTCCGCTTGAGTTTCATGGTGGGTGTCAGTTCTTCATCCTCGGCGGTCAACAAGATGTCGATCAGGCGGAAATCTTTGATTTGTTCCACCTGCGCGAAAGACTTGTTCGTTTCCGTGACCACTTTGCCGATCAGTTCCACCACCTCTTTTGCTCGCGTCAAAGACGCGAAGTCCGCATAAGGAATTTGACGCTCTTGCGCGAACCTTTCAACATTTTCCTGATCAATCATGATCAGGCATGTCAGATATTTGCGCTTATCGCCAATCACCACCGCATCCGAAATATAGGGCGAAAACTTTAGTTTGCTTTCAATTTCGGCTGGGGTGATATTTTTACCCCCGGCTGTGATGATGATGTCTTTCAGGCGTCCGGTGATGGTCAGGTTGCCCCGATTATCCAGCCGCCCGATGTCCCCTGTGCGCAACCAACCGTCATCCGTCAGGGTTTCGGCGGTTTTTTCCGGCTTGTTCCAGTAGCCCCCGAACACCGCCGGACCACCGACCTGAATTTCCCCATCCGGGGCAATCCGCACCTGTGTGCCGGGAATGGCCGGGCCAACCGTGCCGATATGGTTTTCGGCCACCGTGTTGATCGTTGCCACCCCCGAGGTTTCGGTCATCCCGTACCCTTCCAGCAGATGCACGCCGATGGCTTCGAACCAGCGCAGCAGGTCGGGCGAAATCGGAGCGGCCCCGGTGGTGCAGCGCCGTGTCCGCGCCAGCCCCACCAGATTGCGCAGATTGCGCAACACCAGCACATCCGCAAGCGCCAGATTAAGCGCGGCAACCGGGTTCAGGCGTTTGCCTTCTTCGATGGCAGCCACCTTCTTCATGCCCGCATTCACAGCCCAATCCAGAAACGCCTTGCCGATCCAGCCCGCTTCGGACCGCATGATCGTGACGCGGGAATAGATCTTTTCCCAGATCCGCGGCACCCCGGTAAAGGAATGCGGGCTGACCTCGCGCAGGTTATCGAACACAGTTTCCGGGCTTTCGGCAAAGTTCACCTTGCACCCGGCCAAGATCGGGAATTCCACCGAAATCAGCCGTTCCAGAACGTGACACAGCGGCAGGAAACACAGCAATTCATCGGTGTCGAAGAATTCCAGCGTCTGTTCACCCGCAAACATCTGATAAATCACGTTGCGATGCGTGATCATCGCGCCCTTGGGCGGGCCGGTGGTGCCGCTGGTATAGATCAGCATCCGCGGATCGTTCGGCTTCACCGCTTCCAAGGCCTGCTCGAACTTCTTGGGGTTGGCCTTGGCTTCTGCCGCGCCCAGCTCCATCAGTTCGTCCCAGAACATCACCTGCGGGTCGCTGAACGTGGCCAAACCGTCCCGGTCGAACACGATGACCTTTTTCAGGCCGGGCATTTCATCCCGTACTTCCAGAAACTTGTCCAACTGTTCGTCATTTTCCACGAACAGGAACGGCGAGCCAGAGTCATTGACCAGATAGGCCAATTGCGAGGCCGAATCCGTGGTGTATACCCCCGAGGGAATGCCCCCCACAGCCGCAACACCCAGATCGACATACAGCCATTCGCGCCGGTCCTCGGACAGGATTTGGACGGGTTGCCCCTTTTCCAGCCCCATCGCCAGCAGCCCCAGCCCGGCGTTACGCGCATCGTTGTAATAATCTGCCCAGCTATAGGCCTGCCAGACGCCCAGTTCCTTTTCCCGGTGCGCTGTTTTCTGGCCCAGTTCTCGGCAGCGTTTTGCCCAAAGCTTCACGACGGTATCGCAACCGTCCATCGCAATCGGCGCGTCGGCGGGGATGAACATATCTGTCGTCATCGCGTTACCTCCACGTCTTCCGGCGCTTCCAGCGTTTCTGACCCCTTTGGGTCTCTTCCTGGCGGCCAAGATAGAATTCCTGAATATCGTCGGATTTGCGCAGTTCTTCGCAGGAACCGGCCATCACGATCCGGCCCATTTCCAGAACATAGCCCGTATGCGCCGTATGCAGCGCCACATTGGCATTCTGTTCCACCAGCAGCATCGTCACCTTTTGTTCGGCATTCAGACGCTTGATGATGGCAAAGATTTCCTGCGTCAGCAGCGGCGACAGACCCAAGGACGGTTCGTCCAGAAGCATCAGCTTGGGTCGCGCCATCAGGCCCCGCCCAATCGCCAACATCTGCTGTTGCCCCCCAGACAGGAACCCTGCCGACTGGCTGCGCCGTTCCTTCAGGATCGGGAAATATTCATACACCAGATCAATATCGTCCCGAATATTCCCGGACCGACAATAGGCGCCCATCTTCAGGTTTTCTTCGATGGTCAGATAAGGAAACACCTCGCGCCCTTCAGGCACATGCGCCAGCCCCATCCGCACGATCTGATCCGGCTGTTTGCCGTCAATCCGTTCGCCATTGAATTCGATCTGACCCTTTTCGGGGTCCATCAACCCTGAAATGGTTTTCATCAGGGTGGTTTTGCCCGCACCGTTCGCCCCCAGAATGGTAACGATCTCGCCTTCGTTCACCTCCAGCGACACGCCCCGCAGCGCCATGATCGCGCCGTAAAACGTTTCCACGTTGCGGATTTCCATAACCTTGGTCATGCGTCCACCTCCGTTCCCAGATAGGCCGCCATCACTTGCGGGTCCGATTGCACCTCGGACGGGCTGCCCATCGCCAGCGGCTGACCATTGGCCACCGCCAGAACCCGGTCGCTGACCTGCGTCACCAGTTTCATGTCATGTTCCACCATCAGCACGGTCAGCCCCATGTCGCGGCGCATGTCCTCGACCCAGAACGCGACTTCCTGACTTTCCTCGACCGACAGCCCCGAGGCCGGTTCGTCCAGCAAAATCATCTTTGGCCCGATCGACAGCGCGCGCCCGATTTCCACCACCTTGCGCACGCCATACGGCAGGCCCGCGATCAGCTTTTCACGGTACGCTTCCAGTTCCAGAAACTCGATCACCTCCTCGACAACGCGGCGGTGTTCGCGTTCTTCGCGGCGAACCTTGGGCAGGAACAGCATGTCCTGAATCCAGTTGGTCCCCCGATGCGTGTGCCGCCCCATCAGCAGGTTATCCAGCACCGTAGAATGATCGAACAATTCGATATTCTGGAACGTCCGCGCAATTCCCAGCGGGGCGATCTCATGCGCCGACATTGGCGTGATGTCCCGCCCGTCGAACATGATCTTCCCCCGCGTCGGTTTGTAGAACCGCGAAATCAGGTTGAAGATGGTGGATTTCCCCGCGCCATTCGGCCCGATGATGGAAAACACTTCGCCTTCTTCGACCCTGAACGAAACGCCATCGACCGCCTTTACCCCACCGAAATGAACGGCCAGATCCTCGACTTCTAAAAGGCTCATTTCATCCGCTCCGTTTTCAAGTAGGTTTTCTGACGGCGGAACATGTCGCGCCGCGCCAGCGGGAACAGTTCAAACCAGACGCGGATTTTCAGCCAGCGGCCATACAGCCCCGTCGGTTCGTAGATGATGAACCCGATCAGAATGCCCGAGAAAATCAGCGTATCCAGCCCCGGCATGGACAGGTCGATCCCCAGATTGGACATCATGCTGTCACGCAGAATGGAAATAAGCTGCGGCACGGCGGTAATCAGGATCGCCCCGAAAAACGCGCCCTGAATGAACCCCAATCCCCCGATCGTCACCACCAAAAGCAGGTTGATCGAAATGAAGATCGAAAACAGTTCATAGTTGAAGAACGTGATGTAATGCCCCATCAGCGCCCCGGCCAAGCCGGTCATCGCACAGGACAGACCGAATGCCAGCGAACGGGTGCGGGTTACGTTGATCCCCAGCGCCCGCGCCGATACTTCGGAATCGCGCACGGCCAGAAAGCTGCGCCCCGTAGAGCTGCGCATCAGGTTGGCATACAGCCACGTCACCAGAACCACCACGCCCAGACACAACCAGTAGAAGTTATTCAGGCTGGCATAGCGGTCGAAATCAATCCCGAAAATATTGATCGAAGGGGCGAAAATCCCCCCGACCCCACCCGTGATCGGTTCGGCCACGATGATCAGTTCCTCGACGATCACGAACAGCGCCAGCGTGGCAATCGCCAGATAGATGCCGGACATCCGCACCGCCGGAATGGCGACAATGGCCCCGAAAATCCCGGCGGCAATCCCCGCCAGCGGAAAGGCCACGATCCACGGCACGCCGATATTCATCAGCGCCGCATCGGTATAGGCCCCGATGGCCAGAAACGCCGCGTGGCCCAGGCTGGCCTGCCCGGTGTGTCCCACCAGCAGCATCAGACCCATGCCCGCCAAGGACCAGATCAGGGTATTGGTGATCTCGGCCAGATAGTATTCGCCCAGAACGAAAGGCAGCACCGCCATAACCGCGACCAGCGCGATCATCTTACCGCGATCCCACCAATCTTCGTGCAGGTCGATATCGTTGTCGTAGCTTGTCTTAAAGATAACTTTCATCGGCTCAGACCTTCTTTGCGTAGATCTGGGCGAACAGCCCATTTGGCCGGGTGACAAGCACAACCAGCATGATGATATAGGGGCTCATCTGGCTGAAACCGCCCGGCAGGTAACGCGCCGCCACAGGCTCCACCACACCGATCAGAATGCCGCCCAACAGCGCGCCCGGCAGGCTGCCAAAGCCGCCGATCACCGCCGCCGCGAAGGCTTTCATCCCCAGCAGACCGATATTCGGATCAATCGCGCCCTTGGATGCGTAAAGCACCCCCGCGATGGTCGAAACAGCGCCCGACAGCGCCCAGATGATCGAGTTCACCCGATGCACCGGCACGCCCACGATATAAGCCGCCATCTGGTTTTGCGATGCGGCCTGTGCCGCCAGCCCCAGCTTTGTGAATTGGAAAAACGCCCATAGCGACAAGGTCAGCAACGCCGTCACGATGATGGTCGTCAGATCCTCGTACCCGATGATGATGCCGCCGATATGCAGCGTATTGCCCGCGAACGGCGTTTCCAGCACCAGCGGGGTAAAGCCCCAGATCGACCCGGCGACAAACCGGAACACAAAACCCATCGCGATGGTCAGAATCACCAGCGCAAACTGTGGCTGGCCGAAAATCTGGCGAACCACCAATCGGTCCACGCCATATCCAACGCCCCCCATGATGACCGCCGCCAGAATCACACCCGGCACAAAGGGCAGCGCCCCGTATTCCGAATTGACCAGCCCCAGCGCGATAAACGCGCCCAGCATCATCATATCGCCCTGGGCAAAGTTCACGCCCTCGGTCGCCTTGTAGATCAGCACGAAGCCAAGCGCGACAAGGCCGTAAATACAGCCCGTGGCGATGCCCCCGATGACAAGTTGAATCAGTTCCATTTGACCGCCTTTCCAATACCCTGCCGGTTTTCCGGCTTGATGGCATGACACGCGGTCAGAAGCGCCCGGCGCTTAGCCGGGAATGGCCCTGTTGGGCCACTCTTGTACGCATCCATTCTGTCTCCTCCCTTGACCGATGAACGCTATTGACTGATCTAAACACGCGTGTTCAAATTCTGTCAACAGTGATCATGGAAGACCCGGATGAAACCCGTAAATGCCCGAATTTTGCACGCCGCCCTGCGGTTGATTGCCGAAAAAGGCTCGATGCAAATTTCCATCAGCGATCTGGCAAAAGAGGCCGGGCTGTCGCGTGGAACTATTTATAATAACGTGGAAAACCCGGACGAGTTGTTCAATACACTGTGCGATTTGATGTATCTGGAGTTGTGCCAGACATTAGCCACCAGCTATGCCGATGAGCCTGACCCGGCCCTGCGTCTGGCCTTTATCATCCGACAGACCATTCGCCGCGTCTACGAAGAGCCTGACTGGGGCCGATTCGTGGCCCAATTCGCCATGATTGACCCGCGCCTTGGCCGTTTCTGGGGAAAATTACCCGCCGATCTGCTGCGGCAAGGGCTTGCATCCGGGCGCTTCGATTTCCGCGAAGATCAGGTAAAATCCATCACGGCACTTGGCGGCGGCGCGGTCATGGGGGCAACCTCGCAAATCCTGATCGGTCTGGCGACGTGGCGCAAATCCGGCGCCGATACCGCCGAACTGTTTCTGCGCGCCGTGGGCATCCCCCCGGACGAGGCCCACACCCTAAGTACGCAACATTTTGAACCCCTGCCACGTGTCGATTTTTCGACCGTGGATTACCCCGAAAGAACGCCCGAACATATCTTGGGCTAAGTCATTTCCGTAAGGAGGAGCGATATGACGGAAACTGCATATATTTATGACGCCATCCGAACACCACGATCCAAGGGCAAGGGCGATGGCACCCTGCACGAGGTCAAACCGATTGATCTGGTGACAACCCTGCTGGGCGAAATGCAATCCCGTCACGATCTGGACACCAGCCGCGTCGATGACGTGATGCTGGGCTGCGTGGCCCCGGTGATGGAACAGGGTGCCGTGCTGCCCAAGATCGCCCTGCAAAAAGCGGGCTGGGATGAAAAGGTCGCGGGGGCGCAGGTGAACCGCTTCTGCGCCTCGGGTCTGGATACGTTTAACACCGCCGCGGCCAAGGTCGCATCCGGCTGGGAAGATCTGGTTTGTGCGGGCGGGTACGAATCGATGTCGCGCGTGCCGATGGGCGCCGATGGCGGCCCGTTTGCCGAAGACCCTGCCACCGCGATTCAAACCGGGTTCGTGCCGCAAGGCATCGGCGCTGACCTTATCGCCACCATCGAAGGCTGGAGCCGCGATGACGTGGATGCCTTTGCGATGGAATCGCAAAAACGCGCCGCCCATGCCCGTGATAACGGCTGGTTTGACCGCTCGGTCGTGCCGGTGCGCGATGAAACCGGCGTGATCATTCTGGAACGGGACGATTTCATCAAACCAGACACCGACATGCAGAAACTGGCCGCCCTAAAGCCCAGCTTCGCCATGCCCGGTCAGCTTGGATTCGATGCCGTGGCGCTGGCGAAATACCCCGAAGTCGCAGCGATCAACCACGTTCACACCCCCGGCAACAGCTCGGGTATCGTGGATGGGGCATCGCTGGTGATGGTCGGCAATGAAAAGGTGGGCAAAGATCTGGGCCTGACCCCGCGCGGGCGCGTTGTGTCCGTGGGTCTGACCGCCACCGATCCCACCATCATGCTGACCGGCCCCGGCCCCGCTTCGGAAAAGGCGCTGGCCAAGGCTGGCCTGACCATCGACGACATTGATCTGGTGGAAATCAACGAAGCCTTCGCCAGCGTCGCGCTGCGCCTGCAACGTGACCTGAACGTGCCGGATGAAAAACTGAACGTCGTGGGCGGGGCCATTGCAATGGGGCACCCGCTGGGCGCAACCGGCGGGATGCTGGTCAGCACCATGCTGGACGAACTGGAACGGCGGAACCTGAAACGCGCGCTGATCTGCATGTGCGTCGGCGGCGGTATGGGCATCGCGTCCATCATCGAACGCGTCTAAGGGGGGAATACGGACAAATGACTGACTTCATTTATGAAAAAGACGCCGACGGCATCGTGACCGTCACAATGGACATGCAGGGACAGTCCGCTAACACCATGAACGAACGCTATGTTCCGGGCATGGACGAGGTGCTGGGCAAACTGCGTGCCGAAACCGATCTGAAAGGCGTTGTATTCGCCTCGGCCAAGAAAACCTTTTTCGCGGGCGGTGACCTAAACCTGCTGCTGGGTATTGAAAAGGCTGACGCGGAAACCTTTGGCTATATCGAGGAAAACAAACGCCCCTACCGCGAATTGGAAAAGCTACAGGTTCCGGTGGTTGCCGCCATCAACGGCGCGGCGCTTGGCGGGGGCTATGAGCTGTGTCTGGCCTGTAATCACCGCATTATTGCCGATGTCAAAGGCGCGGTCGTTGGCCTGCCCGAGGTGACACTGGGCCTGCTGCCCGGTGCCGGTGGCGTGGTGCGCCTGACCAAACTGCTGGGTCTGGAAAAGGCGCTGCCGCATCTGACCGAAGGCAAGCCTGTAAAACCGCAAGCTGCGCTAAAGGCCGGGATGGTGGACGAAGTCGTTGCCAGCACCGACGATCTGATCCCCGCCGCGAAGGCATGGATCAAAGCCAACCCCGACAGCCACACCCAGCCGTGGGACGCCAAGGGCTTCCGCTATCCCGGCGGCGACGTGCTGCACCCCAAGGTGCGCCAGTTGATCGTTGGTTCGTCCGCGTTCCTGTATGCCAAAACCCGTGGCCTGTTGCCTGCACCCGCGAAAATTCTGGATATCGCGGTCAATTCGATGCGGATCGACTATGACGCCGCCCTGCGCAGCGAAAGCCGCGGCCTGTGCGCGCTGGTCACAACTCCTGAATGCAAGGCGGCGATCACCACCTTCTTCTTTGGGATGCAGGCCATCAAAGGCGGCAAGGTTCGCCCCGCTGGCGATCACTGGAAAGCCCAGAATGCAGCCATCCTTGGCGCGGGCATGATGGGATCGGGCATCGCATGGGCGCACGCCAACGCGGGCCTGCCCAGCGTGTTGAAGGATATGGAACTGGACAAGGCCGAAAAGGGCAAATCCTATACCGCGATGCTGGCTGATAAGGCCATCAAGCGCGGGCGGATGGATGACGCCAAAAAACAGGCGCTTCTGGACCAGATCACCCCGGCCACCGACGACAGCGCCTTTGCAGGCACCGACCTGATCATCGAAGCCGTATTTGAAGACATCAGCCTGAAGGAAAAGGTCATCCCCGAAACCTTCAAGCAACTGTCCGATAACGGTATCTATGGCTCGAACACCTCGACCCTGCCGATTTCCATTCTGGCGGAATGCTGCCCCGATCCCAGCCGTTTCATCGGGCTGCACTTCTTCAGCCCCGTGGACAAGATGAAGGTCGTGGAAATCATCATGGGCGAAAAAACGTCCGTGGAAACCCTGCGCAAAGCGTATGATTACGTTCAGCAGATCGGCTATATGCCCATCGTGGTGAATGACAGCCGCGGGTTCTTTACCTCGCGCGTGTTCGGCACCTTCATGGACGAAGGCATTTCGCTGATGGTGGACGGCATGTCGCCCGTCGCGGTGGAACGCGCCGCATGGCTGGCCGGTATGCCCGTTGGCCCGCTGGCCGTGCATGACGAGGTATCGCTGGTCCTGTCGCAAAAAGTGTCCAAAACCCACAAGGATCTGGACGCGCGGCTTGGCGTGGACAGCGGCTTTGGCAAACACAACACCGCGTCCCGCGCAGTGTGTGATGCGATGATCGAACAGGGCCGTGGCGGGCGTCACTATGGTGGCGGTTTCTATGACTATGCGGCCGATGGGTCCAAATCCCTGTGGGATGGTCTGTCGCAATTCGCCAAGGGCAATGCCGATGTGCAGCTTCAGGACGCGATTGATCGCATCCTGTACCGTCAGGCCATCGAAACCCTGCGCTGCTTGAACGAAGGCGTCCTGCGCACCGAAGTGGAAGCCAACCTTGGCGGCATTTTCGCCATCGGCTTCCCGGCCCATACCGGCGGCGCGATTCAGTTCATCCGTGGTATCGGGATCGACGCATTCGCCGCCCGCGCCGCTGAACTGGCGGACAAATACGGCGAACGCTTTGCGCTGGATGCCTCGGCCTTTGACATTCTTCGGAACGAAAAGGCACAGGCAGCATGACAAACGGACCACTTGACGGCCTTCGGGTCGTCGAGATGGCAGGTATCGGCCCCGCCCCTTTGGCGGGGCAGTTCCTGTCTGATCTCGGCGCCGAAGTCATCCTGATCACCCGCAAATCCGGCAAGGCCAACAAGGCTGACATCAACAACCGGGGCAAACGATCCGTTGCGCTGAACCTGAAAGACCCCAAAGGGATCGAGGCGGCGCTGAAACTGATCGGCAGCGCCGATGTGCTGATCGAAGGCTTCCGCCCCGGCGTGATGGAACGCATGGGACTTGGCCCCGATGACTGCTTGCACGCCAACCCGCGCCTTGTGTACGGGCGCATGACCGGCTGGGGGCAGACCGGCCCCATGTCGCAAATGGCTGGGCATGACATCAACTATCTGGGTATCACCGGCGTTCTGCACGCCATCGGCAAACGTGATCTGCCTCCGATTCCACCGCTGAACATCGGCGCGGATTACGCGGGCGGCACCATGTTCCTGTTGCTGGGCATCCTGTCGGCCCTGTTTGAACGTCAGCATTCCGGTCGTGGTCAGGTGATCGACGCCGCGATGGTGGACGGTGCGCCAGCGCTGCTGGCCCTGATCCATTCCATGATCGCGATGGGGACTTGGGGCGAACAGCGCGAAAGCAACTGGCTGGACGGCGGTGCGCCGTTCTATCGGTCCTACGAATGCGCTGACGGCAAATACATGTCTGTTGGCCCGCTGGAACCACAGTTCTTTGCGCAATTGGTCGATCTCGCCGGATTGCCCGCCGATCACAAGATCACCCAGAACGACGAAACCGAATGGCCGCAGCGTCACGACTTGTATGCACAAGTATTCCGCACCAAGACTCGGGACGAATGGACCGCGCTGTTTGACGGCACCGATGCTTGCGTGGCCCCGGTTCTTACGTGGTCCGAGGCCCCACAGCATCCGCACATGAAGGCACGCGGCGTATTCACCGAAGTGGATGGCGTGACGCAGGTCACACCCGCCCCCCGCTTCAGCCGCTCGGCACCCGGCCCTGTGGGCAAACCGCCCGCCCCCGGTTCCGATACTGAAACCGTTCTGGCCGAACTTGGCTATGACGCTGATACGATTGCAGGGCTGCGCGACAGCGGCACCCTGACCTGAGGAGGAAACATGACTAAGGATTTCAACGGCGTCCTGAAACTTGAAACCGACGGGGCCATTGCCACCGTCACCTTGACCCGCCCCGATGCCTTTAACGCCATCAACGCCGACCTGCGCCGCGCTTTGATTGATGTGGTGGCCTATGTCGATACGCTGGATGAAATCCGCGTCGTGATCCTGAAAGGCGAAGGGCGCGGCTTCTGTGCCGGGGCCGATTTGAAGGGTGGCTTGGCCGGAATGCCCACCGATCACCTGCTGGAAGCCGAATATCGCCCCAGCCTTGTTGGCATCGCCAATTCGCCGAAACTGTGGATTGCACAGGTTCACGGTGCCGCCGCTGGTGTCGGCGCAGCCTTTGCGATGAACTGCGACATGGTGGTTATGGCCGATAACGCCTCGATCTACATGGCCTTTGCGGCAATCGCGCTGGTGCCGGATGGCGGCAACACCTGGCTGCTGCTGAAAGGCATGGGATATCACCGCGCCCTGCAAGCCATCATCGAAGGCCGCAAAATCCCCGCACAGGAATGCCAGCAATACGGGCTGGTCAATCAGATCGTCCCCGAGGACGAACTGGACACCGCCACCCGCGATCTGGCCGCCCGCATTGCCCTTGCCGCGCCGCTGGCCGCTGCCGGAGCCAAGAAAATCCTGCGCAACATTGGCGAGGCTTCATTCTCCGAAGCGTTTACCCAAGAAGCACAGATTCAGGGAAAACTGACCCACAGCGCCGATTTCCACGAAGGCGTTCAGGCATTCATCGAAAAACGTAAACCAGTATTCAAAGGCCAGTAAACAGATGACACTTCCCGCTGTATTCGACACGCTGCGCATTCCGTTGATCGGGTCGCCGCTGTTCATCATTTCCAACCCTGATCTGGTGATTGCCCAGTGCAAGGCCGGTGTCATCGGGTCTTTCCCCGCTTTGAACGCGCGGGAAAAAGAAGGCAACGATCTGGACGAATGGCTGTCCCGCATCACGGACACGCTGGCCGCCCATAACGAAGCCAACCCGGACCGCCCCGCCGCGCCCTTTGCCGTGAACCAGATCGTTCACCGCTCGAACGCGCGGCTGGAACGCGATGTGGAACTGTGTGTCAAACACAAGGTTCCGGTCTGGATCACCTCGCTTGGGGCGCAGGAATGGGTGTACGAGGCCGCGCATTCCGTGGGGGCTGTCGTTCTGCATGACATCATCAATGACAAATTTGCCCACAAGGCGATTGAAAAAGGCGCCGATGGTCTGATCGCCGTGGCTGCCGGGGCCGGTGGTCATGCCGGGGCGCTGTCGCCGCTGGCGCTGATTCAGGAAATCCGCGCATGGTTTGATGGCCCGCTATTCCTGTCCGGCGCGATTGGTCGGGGCGATTCCATTCTGGCCGCGCAGGCGATGGGGGCAGACGGCGGCTATGCCGGGTCGATGTTCATCGCCACGGAAGAAGCAAACGCCGCTGACCGCTACAAGGAAATGATCACCGAATGCGGCGCATCGGATATCGTCTATTCCGATCTGTTCACCGGGGTTTGGGGCAACTACCTGAAACCGTCCATCGCTGCTGCCGGGATGGACCCGGACAATCTGGAACGGTCCGACCCATCGAACATGGATTTCAGCGAAAACCGCCAGAAACCCAAAAGCTGGTCCACGATCTGGGGATCTGGTCAGGGCATTGGCGCGGTTAAAAAAGTCCTGCCCACCGCCGATCTGGTGGACCGTCTGGCAGATGAATATTTCGCCGCAGCGGACCGCCTGACCGGGCAAGTTGCGAAATACCGCCGCTAAGGCGACCGAACCGGCCCGCATTGTCCACTCCCGTGGCAATGCGCGCTGATGGGTCAGACAGTCCGAGGGGGGCTGTCTGACCCTATTTTATTCCACGCCCCTCCGCATTGCGGGGTAAACCCCATCCGATCAGTGGCAGCTTTCAGCCGCCAGATCGGCCAAAATCGGACAATCGGGCCGATTATCCCCGGCGCAAGCCGAAACCAGCCCCGCCAGCGTTGCACGCATCTCTTGCAACTCGGTCAGTTTCTGGTCGATCCGATCCAAATGGTGCCGCGCGATGTCCTTTACATCGGCACTGGCGCGTGTGTGATCCTCGTATAGGGTCAACAGGTTGCGGCAATCTTCGATGCTGAACCCCAACGCCCGCGCCCGCCCCAGAAAGGCCAGCTTGTGCAGGTCGTTTTCCCCGAAAGCCCGATACCCGTTTTCGCTGCGATGTGGCCGGATCAGGCCAATATCTTCGTAATAGCGGATGGTTTTCGCGGGCAACCCGGACCGTTTGGACACTTCACCGATATTCATCATATCACCCTTTCTTTTCAGTCAGTTGCAAATCAGGTTTCACCCGCCGCAACCGCAATGCATTGGACAAAACGAACACCGAAGACATCGCCATAGCCCCAGCCGCCAGCATCGGTGACAATTGCCAGCCAAACAGCGGGTAAAACACCCCAGCCGCCACCGGGATCAGCGCCGTGTTATAGCCAAAGGCCCAGAACAGGTTCTGTTTGATATTCGTCATGGTACGCCCCGAAATCCCAAAGGCATTCACCACCCCACGTAAATCACCGGACATCAAAACCACGTCCGCCGATTCAATCGCCACATCGGTTCCCGACCCCACGGCAATCCCCACATCCGCATGGGCCAGCGCCGGGGCATCGTTGATCCCGTCCCCCACAAAGGCCACCTTGCGGCCACCAGCCTGAAGGCTTTGCAGCGCCTCGACCTTGCCTTGCGGCAGCACCTCGGCCACGACATGATCAATGCCCAGCTCTGCCGCTATGGCCTGCGCGGTGGCCTGATTGTCCCCGGTGATCATGGCAACCTGCAATCCTTTGGCATGGAAGGCGGCGATCACTTCTTTCGTGGTCGCCTTGACCGGATCGGACACGGCAATCACCGCCGCAATCTGCCCGTCCACCGCCGCATAAAGCGGGGTTTTCCCGGCTTGCGCCAATGCCTTTCCGGCGGCTTCCAGCGGTCCCATATCGACCTTGCGCCGTGTCATCAGGCGATCCGCGCCCACCATGACCCGCGCGCCGTCCACCGTGCCGATCACACCGTAGCCCGTGACCGATCCAAAATTTTCCGCCTCTGGCACCTGCCCTTCGGCGGCGGCCACAATCGCGCGTGCAATCGGGTGTTCCGACAGCGCCTCGACCGCTGCCACCTTGCGCAGCAGATCGGCCCGGTCGAACCCATCCGCAACCACGAAATCCGTCAGTGCCGGGTGGCCTTCGGTCAGCGTGCCGGTTTTATCCAGCGCCACCACGTCCACGCCTTCCAGCGCTTGCAAGGCATCGCCCTTGCGGAACAGCACGCCCATTTCAGCGGCCCGCCCCGTCCCCACCATGATCGAGGTCGGCGTCGCCAACCCCATCGCACAAGGGCAGGCGATGATCAGCACGGCCACGCCCGCCACCAGCGCATGTGTCAGGGCAGGCGATGGCCCGAACGCGGCCCAAGCAATCATCGTCAGCAGCGCCACGCCCATCACCACGGGCACGAACCACAGCGTTATGCGATCCACCATGCCCTGAATCGGCAGCTTGGCCCCCTGCGCCTGTTCCACCATGCGGATGATTTGGGCCAGCATCGTATCATTGCCCACCTTTTCCGCCTGAAACCGCAACATCCCCGTACCGTTGACAGTGCCGCCAACAACATGCGCACCCTGTTCCTTGGCCACGGGCAGGGGTTCGCCGGTGATCATGCTTTCATCGACATAGGATTTACCTTCGATCACGGCGCCATCCACAGCGATCCGTTCACCGGGGCGCACCAGCACGATATCGCCCGGCTGCACCTCCTCGATCGGCAGGTCCACTGCAGTGCCCTCCCGTTCCACCCGCGCCGTTTTCACCTGCAATCCCAACAACTTGCGAATGGCTTGTCCGGTACGGCCCTTTGCCCGCGCTTCCAGATAGCGGCCCAGCAGGATCAAGACCACGATCACGGCAGCGGATTCAAAATACACCGCCCGCGTACCGCCCGGCAAAACCTGCGGTGCAAATGTGGCTACAACGGAAAACCCATAGGCCGCCGCCGTCCCCACCGCGACCAGGGAATTCATATCCGGTGCGCCCTTGAACAAGGCCGGAAATCCCTTGGTATAGAACGACAGCCCCGGCCCGATCAGCACCAGCGTCGTCAGCACGAATTGCAGCAACCAACTGGTTTGCTGACCAATCGTCATATCAATCCAGTGATGGAACGCAGGCACCAAATGCCCGCCCATTTCCAAAATGAATACCGGCAATGCCAGCGCCGCTGCCAAAATCAACCGCTTGCGCAGGGCTTTGGCTTCTTCTTCCTTGCGGTTTTCCACCTGCTTTGCGCCCGTATCGCGCGGTTTGGCCGGATAGCCCGCCGACTTGGCCGCGTTCAGCAGATCAGACAGGTTCACTGCCCCTTCGGCATATTCAACCTGTGCCGTTTCATTCGCCAGATTGACCGCCACACGGATAACGCCCGGCACCGCCTCCAGCGCCTTATCGACACGTCCCACACAGGAGGCACAGGTCATGCCTTCGATATCCAGCGTCACCGTTTCAATCCGCGCGGGGTAGCCTGCGGATTTCAGGCGATCAATCAGCCCCGGTACATCCGCGGGCGCGTCATAACTGACACGCGCGGTTTCCGTCGCCAGATTTACGGCGGCGTCCTGCACCCCGGCCACGCTGGTCAGGGCCTTTTCCACACGGCCCACGCAGGCGGCGCAGGTCATACCTTCGATTTGAAATTGAGTGGTTTGCGCGGTCATGACAGACTCCTGTTTCACAAGGCTGTCCCTTAGATAGAGGTTCCACTAGCTAGAAGGTCAAGCACGACGCGATAATTTTTTCACCCTCTTGACCTTCCAGCGGGGGAAGGGTCCATCTGAGGACAAGAAAGGAGACTCATCATGACCAAATTCAGCGTTCCAAAAATGAGCTGCGGCCATTGCACGGCAGCCATCGAAAAATCCGTCACCGCCGCCGACCCCACCGCGTTGCTGTCCTTTGATCTGGACACCCGCACCGTGGACATCGACAGCGCCGATGACGCGGCCGCCCTGATTGCTGCCATCAAAGAGGCCGGTTTCGAGGCCACAGCCGCCTGACATGCTCAGGCGCACCCCAAACCGGGTGCGCCTGATATTCGGCTTAGATATGCGCCTGACATTCCGCGATAATCGCCAACGTGGCCGGGGGATCGTTCAGCGCATCGGCCAGCGCCAGCGCGATCTTGGCCAGATAGACCTGCGCCTGTTCGGGGCCAACGGCGTCTATGCCTGTCGCCAATGCCTCGTACACGGTTTCCAAATCCTGATGGGTCATTCTGCGCCCCCTTTCACGGTCAAAAGCGTGTCCAACGCCGCCCCAATCTGATTGGGGCGGGCCTGCAACCAACGCCCGGCAATGTGCATATCCGGGCGGATCAGATACACCGTGCCATCCACCGCCCCGTATTTCGCGGCCACCGCCCCCGTTGCGGTCAGCGTTACCACTGTGGCTTTGATCCCCTTGACCGCCTCGGCCCCGGCGGGACCAAAGGCCAGCGCGGCAAAGCCTGCGCCAAACCCGTCACTCAGGAATCCATCCCCCTGCGCGGCATCCAGCGCCACCGCCCCCGGCGCGGGTCCGGCCATGAACGTATCCGCATCCGGCAGCGTGATCGGACTATCCGCATAGGTATAGGGCGTCATCTGCCGGGGATTGGCCAATTGCCCCATCCGGGGCCGGGTCAGCGCCAACGATAGCGCCGCGTCCCGCATCACCTGCCACCCGGCGGTGGGCGGCGTCATGAACCGCGTGCTTTTGCCCGCATTGGCGAACACATCCAACGTGGCCCCGCGCCGTTCCGGCGAATAGCTGTCCAACAGCCCCTCGTCCGCCAAACCGTTCAGCACCCAGGCCAGTTTCCAGCCGATATTCTGCCCGTCCGCCATGCCGTTATTCAGCCCACGCACCCCGAAAATCGGCACGATATGGGCGCTGTCCCCGATAAAGAACACCCGCCCATCGCGGTAATTATCCAAGGCCAGCGTATTGGCGGAATAGACGCTCCACCATTCCAGATCCCACGCACCGCGATGGCCGATCTCCTCCAACACCGATGCGACCGAGGCCCGCACGTTTTCTTCGCGCGTGGCCTC
The DNA here is from genome assembly GCF_900182725.1 of Thalassovita litoralis. GTDB lineage: Bacteria > Pseudomonadota > Alphaproteobacteria > Rhodobacterales > Rhodobacteraceae > Thalassobius > Thalassobius litoralis. The sequence continues at coordinate 164 of NZ_FXTO01000021.1, read as the reverse complement.
CTCGGCGCTTTCGCCGGGGTGCAATTGGTAGGCTCAGGACCCATTAATCGGCTTGAGATCGCATTGGTCGCATGCTTCAAATCCCCAAACTTTCAGGGGGTATCATGAGCAATCTATTTTGGCTGACCGACGAACAGATGGCGCGGCTGCGACCGTTCTTTCCC
>NZ_FXTO01000020.1 GCF_900182725.1 Thalassovita litoralis | reverse complement strand
CTTCAATGCGGGGGGTGTCTTCGTGTGCGTCCATAAGGACACTCGTTAAACCCTCGCGAAATCAGCCCGCCAGACGGCCCTCGGCGTAAGCTTACGAACTTACCCGCATTCGCATTGAAAAAGATGGCAGCGAAACCCTGTTCCACGAGGCTGAATATGGAGGGCGTTACCCATACCGGGCGGTGATCGCCTGCCAGACGATCGACGAAGTCAGACAGCTTGCCCGCGACGGACGACTGATCGGCATACGGATGGCGCAAGTTGGTGCTGACGAGGGGCGCAGGCCACAGGTCAACCTTGTTGGTTAGCGGCACATTCGGGGCCTGTAACGACAACTGTTGGGGGGCGCTTCGGCGTCCCCGCATCAAAAGACACCTTGAGATTGGGGGCAGGTTGGGGAAAGCTACCCGTGTTAGGCCTCTACAATCATGGGGACCCACGTAGTCTTGTCACTTATGCCACAAAAGGATCATCGACAACGCCCACAAGCTGCAAAAGAAATTCGCCATTGTCAGGGTCGAGCGCCGAATTGTGAAACGCATCTATCGCGTTGACCGCTGCTGTAATATCTGTCGGGTCACCGCTCGCAAAGATCTGCATAACCTCATTTGCATTTGAAACGTTGCTCATGCCTTTTGTTGTTGCGAAATAGAGGCCGATGTCAGTCTTGTTGCTTAGATACGCGAGATCAGCTGTCTTCTGAGCAATAAACTCAATGGTGGCATCCGCTGGCGCAGGAGCTTTGGCTCCTGCAAGTACCTCAAGAATGAACACGTCTCTGGACCTAGCGCTTGTATCAAGAACATTGACCCAGAATGCAAAGCCAAGCGGGTCCGGGATGCGACCGAGCACATTATTATAGACCGCTTCCGCAAATTCATGGTTCGACAGTCCAGGCGGATATGTGCTTTGGTATTCTACAGAGTTTAGAAATGTCGCTGCGCAAGCCTCCAAAGAGGTACCGTTGGCAAAAGCCGTGCCATAGAAAAACAGCCCCTCGGCATCAGGTGCGCGATTGAAATACGCGATGTACACTTCGACAAATTCCCTCAGATCCTCTTCCGACAGGTTTCCGACACCGGAAAAAATGTCGAGAGGCCACTCGTCCCCAGAGAATACAAGCGTCTCGATGCTAGTTAGGGTGTCAGTGCCGTCATGGTTCGGTCGCCGATCTTCAACGGTCTGACCGGAGGGTGTGAAGCGTATCGTATATGCAGACTGAGGGCCCGAGTATACAGCAAGATCATCACCGGTTCCTCCATCCAGCATGTCATTTCCCCCATTTCCACGCAGTTCATCATCGCCACCCAACCCAGCAATTGAATTATCGTGTTCATCGCCATGCAGGGTATTCGGGCCGTCATCAGCGAGGGGTGTCGTGTTGATTGGAATGTAGATTAGGGTTTGCGAAGCAGGATCAACTTCGTAAATGTGCCAATTGGAGAAATAATCCAGATGTTCGGAGCGGTATTGCCAGAAGTCAGCAACATCTTCACCGTCGCCAATAAGAGCTTGAGCTTCACCAGTGAGAAGGGCACCGTGCTTGGCGGCAGTGGTTGCCGGGATCGCATAAGTGCCCTCTTGATCGCCTATTCGCCACCTTTGTCCTGCATATTCTATATATGCGCCGGTTCCATCCATTAGAAAAATTTGAACCGGGACGACGAAGCGGAAATCAGGGTCGTCGCTTGCCTGAATGATATAGCTGGAAATCTCAAACGACGAGTATGCCGAGATTATGTAGAGACCGTCCTCGTCAATGGAGTCGGGGAGTGGATCATCCGGTATCGGGTTCTCAGGTTCTGATCCGATGACGAAGTCATCAATGTTTGATATTCCTGTGTTTCCCACGTCTGCTGTAAAAAACTCTGATCTGGGTGAAGTTAGGTCGTTGAGGATCGCGGCATCTGTGCTCAGAACGCCGTCAATTGTACCTGCTTCTAGTGCAGCAACCACTTCGTCTACACTGATGCGAACTGTGATCACGCCAGAGTTGACGAGATTTACTTCTAGTGTGTCATTTCCAAACACCGCTATCTTCTGGTTGATAAGATCGCTTGGTGTGGAGGGAAATCCCTCGGAAAGATATCCATAGACCTGAGCCAAAATCTCGAAATCATCAATCAGAGCACCGCCGGGAGCGATTTCGTAGACGGCATACCCGAAGTCCCTGAACTCCTGTAGGTCGGAGATGTTCTGGTCGGTGAGAATAGAGGCGAACGTTGAGATGGTGGTGGCCTCGGGCGGGCCAATGAATGGCTGTACCTTTAACGGTGTTAGGGGGTTTTGTGCGTCCCAAGAAAGCGCTAATCTGACTGGGATGTCAGGAATTGCGGGGTCGGTTATGAGGGTGTCGGCATTGCGCCCAACCCCGTAGCGACTGGCCGCGAGGGCATCAAAAATTGTAAGAAATCCGAAAACTTCTTTTGTGATCAAATAAAGTGTCGGCATCGACTTTTTCCAAGGTCTATTTGTCTATTTCTGGTGTCTAACTTTCCTAATTTGTGTACTGCTCAGTACCAAGATTATCCTCGTGCAACTGAAAATCAAGAATATTTTCTTTTCTGCGAGCATCTCAGGAGGGGTTGAATATGAGTGGCGATGTGGACGTGTCGCGGTTTGATGCCGCTCCTTTGATCGCATTTACTGTTACAAAGCCCGCCCAACAGGTCAGATTCTCTGGGCGCTGGCTGATGGCGGGGGGGCAGACCAGTATTAACTTGGTGATCACTGGTACGGAATACGACCTGTTGGTGTGAAACTTCGCTAGGCGACGACTAACCGCTTGGGGCATCGGGTGGGGCAATCGTCAGCTTCCCATCGGGCCAAACCCCGATGAAAGAAGGTCTTTTCACTCTGTGCGATGAAATGGCTGGGGTGGTAGGATTCGAACCTACGGTACGCGGTACCAAAAACCGTTGCCTTACCACTTGGCTACACCCCAACGGTGTGCGGGTAATTAATGCGGACGTCGGGAGGGTGCAAGCCCTGAATCGCGAAAATGACAAAGTTTTTGCATTTGGCTTCATGGGCGAAAAATCAGGGTCTTGTCTGCGCAGGTTCCGGCACAGATGTGCGGCCATTATGCCGTTGCAGCACAGGGAAAAGTGCCCTTGAGGCAGGTGTTTGATCCACCTCTTGCCCATCTGACGTTTGGTGACGATATCCCTTTGATTTATCGCAATGTGCTTTAGGTACAGGAAAGATGCAGATTTGATGCAGGTCAAAGTCCTGACTGGCCGTACCTGTGACAAGGGCGCAGACCAATAGCCATTTACCGGAGTGATTCCGTGTCGCAAACAGATCCCGAAGTTCCCGAAAGCCTTTATGCTGCCCGTGAGCCAATTTTTCCGCGCCGTGTGTCTGGTGCGTTCCGCAATCTGAAATGGATTTTGATGACCGTGACGTTGGGCATTTATTACCTAACGCCGTGGATTCGTTGGGATCGTGGCCCGGCTCTGCCGGATCAGGCGGTGCTGGTGGATTTGGGCAACCGACGGTTTTTCTTCTTCATGATCGAGATTTGGCCGCACGAATTTTATTTCGTGGCGGGCCTGTTGGTGATGGCGGGGCTGGGGTTGTTTCTGTTTACCTCGGCGCTGGGGCGGGTTTGGTGTGGGTATGCTTGCCCGCAAACCGTGTGGACGGACCTGTTTATTCTGGTGGAGCGCTGGGTCGAGGGCGATCGTAACGCCCGCTTGCGGTTGCATCGTCAGAAAAAGATGGACTTCCGCAAATTCCGCCTGCGCATGACCAAATGGATTGCGTGGTTCCTGATTGCCTTGGCAACGGGTGGGGCGTGGGTGTTCTATTTCACCGATGCGCCGACGCTGTTGGTGGATCTGGTGACAGGCAATGCGCATCCGGTGGCCTATACGACGATCTTGGTGCTGACGGCGACGACCTTTATTTTCGGTGGTTTCGCACGGGAACAGATTTGTATCTATGCCTGTCCGTGGCCGCGGATTCAGGCCGCTATGATGGACGAGGACACGATCACTGTCGCCTATCGCAGTTGGCGGGGCGAACCGCGTGGCAAGCACCGCAAGGCGGCCGAAAACGAGGCGCAGGGCGATTGTATCGACTGTATGGCCTGCGTGAACGTCTGCCCGATGGGGATCGACATTCGTGATGGTCAGCAATTGGAATGTATCACCTGTGCGCTGTGTATTGATGCCTGCGATGACGTGATGGCCAAGATCGGCAAACCGCGCGGTTTGATCGACTATATGGCGCTGACGGACGAAGCTGCGGAACGCGCTGGTGGTAAAGCAAAGAACATCTGGAAACACGTCTTCCGGCCCCGGACGGTGCTGTATACGACATTGTGGGCACTGGTGGGCGTGGGTCTGGTTGTGGCGCTGTTCATGCGGTCGGATATTGACCTGACGGTGGCCCCGGTCCGGAATCCGATTTTCGTGACGCTGTCAGATGGGTCGATCCGGAATACCTATGACGTGCGGCTGCGCAACAAACATGGCGAAGACCGGCCGTTCCGTATTTCTGTGAAGGGGGACAGTTCCTTGCATCTGCAATTGGAAGGCACGCCCTATGCGACAGTTACGGTGCCTGCGGATTCGATGAAGCTGCAACGGGTTTATGTGATCGCGCCGAAAGATGCTGATCCGTCCCACCATGAACGCACGGATATCCGTATTTGGGTCGAAGATAACGCGACCGGCGACCGCGCCTATAAGGACACCGTTTTCCACGGAAGGGACGAAAAATGACAGAGCGTCAAATCACTGGGCGGCAGGTCTTTATGGGGTTTGCCGCCGCCTTTGGGCTGATCATCGCGGTGAATGTCTTTATGGCGGTAAAGGCGGTAAAGACATTTCCGGGGTTGGAAGTGGCAAATTCCTATGTCGCCAGCCAAGAGTTCAACAAGCGTAAGGCCGCGCAAGAGGCGTTGGGCTGGTCTGTGCGCGCTGAACATCGGGATGGCATGTTGCGGTTGGCCATTACCGGGGCGGATGGTGCGCCGGTTCGGCCCAAATCCGTAGATGCGATTGTGGGGCGGACGACGGAAAATTCGGATGACATGGCGCCGGCTCTGGCGTTTGAGGGCGGGGAATTCATCGCTCCGGTGGAACTGTCAGGTGGCAAATGGATCATTCGCCTGACGGCCCTGGCCGAGGATGGGACCGAATTCACCCAGCGCCTGAACCTGCATGTGGTAAAATAATATTCTGGCCTGCTGACGATTTATCAAGAGACTGATCATGACTGCCACGATGCGCCCCACACCTTCGGCCTGTCCGGCCTGTGCCGCCGCCCCCGCAGCCGAGGCATTGGCGGAACTGGACGCGCCCAAGGAGGCGCGGATTGCCCTGTCCGTGCCTGCGGTGCATTGCGCGGCCTGTATTTCCACGGTGGAAAAGGCGCTGGCCGATCTGCCGGGGGTGCATTCGGCACGGGTCAACCTGACCCTGAAACGGGCGCAGATCGAGGCCGATCCCGAAATCATGCCAGACGATCTGATCCGTGTGCTGGAACGCGTGGGATACGAGGCGTTCGAACTGGACGCCGGGGCGTTATCCGCCACGCAGACGGATAAGGCCGGGCGCGATCTGCTGATGCGGCTGGCGGTGGCTGGGTTTGCGTCTATGAACGTGATGCTTCTGTCGGTTTCGGTCTGGGCCGGGGCGGCGGATGCAACGCGGGATATGTTCCACTGGATCAGCGCGGCAATTACCCTGCCGACGATTGCCTTTTCCGGGGTGCCGTTTTTCAAAAGCGCATGGGGCGCGTTGAAGCACAGCCGCCTGAACATGGATGTGCCGATTGTTCTGGCAATTGTTCTGGCGCTGGTGACATCGCTGTGGGAAACGTCCTTGTCCGGGCATCATGCCTATTTCGATGCGGCGCTGACGCTGACGTTTTTCCTGTTGGCAGGGCGCTATCTGGATCACCGGACGCGCGCCATTGCCCGTTCCGCAGCCGAGGAGCTGGCGGCGCTGGAAGTCCCCCGCGCGATCCTGATCCGCGATGGTGAGGAACAGCAAGTTCCCGTGGCCGAGGTTGTCGTGGGCGATCTGATCCTTGTGCGGCCCGGCGGGCGGATGCCTGTAGATGGTGAAATCGTCGAAGGCATGAGCGAAATTGACCGCTCGCTTCTGACCGGGGAAACCGTGCCGGTTCTGGCGCAGCCCGGACAGGGCGTTTCGGCGGGCGAGGTCAACCTGACCGGCCCGCTGGTGATCCGCGCCACGGCGGTGGGCAAAGATACGTCGCTGCACCGGATGGCCGATCTGGTGGCTATCGCGGAATCGGGGCGGTCGCGCTATACGTCCTTGGCGGATAAGGCGGCCAAACTGTATGCGCCGGGGGTGCATATCCTGTCTGCACTCAGCTTTTTGGGCTGGTGGGCCTATTCCGGCGACCTGCGCACGGCGCTGAATATCGCGGCGGCGGTGCTGATCATCACCTGTCCCTGTGCGCTGGGGTTGGCGGTGCCTGCGGTGACAACGGCGGCCTCGGGGCGGTTGTTCCGCAAGGGGATGCTGATCAAACACGCCACGGCGCTGGAACGGCTGGCGCAGGTGGATACGGTTGTGTTCGACAAAACCGGGACGCTGACCGCCGGAACGCCGGAACTGACCAATCTGGGCGATCACGCCACCCGTGATCTGGAAATCGCGCTGGCACTGGCCGATGGATCGGCCCACCCGCTGTCTGTTTCTTTGGCAAAAGCGGCCCGCGACGCTGGGGTAAAACCCGCCCGTGTCGATGCGATTACCGAGGTGCCGGGCTATGGCACCGAAGGGGTGTGGAATGGGCAACGTGTTCGGTTGGGCCGGGCGGCGTGGGTCGGGGCCGAAGGGCAGACGGAAACCGCTGCATGGCTGTCCGTTGCGGGGGACGCGCCGAAGGCATTCACCTTTAGCGACCGCCTGCGCGATGGCGCGGCCGAAGCGGTCCGATCCCTGCAAGAGGCGGGTAAAGACGTGATCCTGATGTCCGGTGACACGACCCGCGCGGTCGAGGCATTGGCCAACCGTCTGGGGATCACGCATTGGATGGCCGAGGCATTGCCTGCCGACAAAGCCGCGCGGATCGCGCATTTGTCCGGGCAGGGCAAACATGTGCTGATGGTGGGGGATGGGTTGAATGACACGGCGGCGCTGGCGGCGGCGCATGTGTCGATCTCGCCTGCCTCGGCGCTGGATGCGGCGCGTGTGGCATCGGATATCGTGCTGCTGGGCGGTGATTTGTCCCCCATTGCCGAGGCGTTGAAAACCGCGCAATCGGCCATCAAGCGTATTCGTGAAAACTTCCAGATTGCCACGCTGTACAATGTGATTGCTGTTCCCATTGCCGTGATCGGGCTGGCAACGCCGCTGGTGGCGGCCTTGGCCATGTCATCCAGTTCGATTACAGTGTCACTGAATGCATTACGGCTGAGGTAATCCCCCTATGGAAGTCCTGTCCTATCTGATCCCGATTTCCCTGGTCTTGGGGGGCGTGGGGTTGCTGGCCTTTATTTATACCGTGCGGTCAAACCAATATGATGACCCTGATGGTAACAGCCAGCGCATCCTGTCGGACGAATGGGACGATCATCCGAAACCCTGACCCGTTCGCTGCTGCTCTTGGCCGATCACATGCGGCAGGCGGCGGGATTTTGGATATTTTGACCAAGAAAGACCAAAGGGCAGGGGGCCTATCCTGTTTCATAGGGCGTTAAGGTTAACGCCCCTTTGCTTTCATCTTGCCAAAAATACTCATTGCGTCACCCGAACGGTGGGCGTGACAATGCCGGAATGCGCATGAAAAAGCCGCCCGAAGGCGGCTTTTGGCACGGAGGGGCGGGCGTTAACCCGGCCCGATCATGAAGCAGGTGATTTGCCTTGCTTGCAACCTGCGGCAGGCCAGATCGGCGCGTTCGCGGGTCAGCCCCATGAAATTCGCATCAAACCCGCCTTTGCGATTGACCACTTTGCGCAGGCTGCCGTCCAGCGTGGCCATTTCTGCCAGTGCGGTTTTGACCAGTATCTTTTCAGCGGCATATCGGCTGGGGTAGCGCCCCACGTTGATACCCCAGTGATGCCCGCCCGAGGTGGACAAGCGGGTAACGACCTCGCGTTGCGCGGGTTCTGTGGCGGCCGCGACGATATCTTCGACCTGTTCATTCTGGTCGGCGGTGCTGGCCAGCACCAGATCCGAGGGCCGCATTCTGGGCGATGGGGTGTCGGCGGTTGCGGTGCTGACAGGCAGGTCTGCGTCTGGCAGGGCGGCCGCGGCGGTTTGGGTGTCGTCCGCTTCGGGGGTGTCGGCCATGACCTCTTTCAATGCCGACTTGATGTCATCCTTGACCGCGACCAAAACCGGGGCTTGTGCGCTTCCCGGACGGGCCTGTGGGCGCAGGCTTTTCTTTACTGCGGTGATCAGGCGGATGGTTTTTCCAGCACCGCCGGGGGTGTCGCCCGAACCTTTGCTGCCTCCTGAACCGGCATAAGCGGGTTTGCCGGGTTTGCGCAGGGGCGCACGGCTGGGCGCACGGCGGAAGCCAAGATCCAGAAGTTCCGCCACTTTGGCGTTGCGGGTCGCGGTTGACCGCCCTCCGAATACGGTGGCGATAATGCGTTCCTGTCCGCGTTCTGCCGACGCGACAAGGTTAAACCCGGCGGCACGGGTGTAGCCGGTTTTGATCCCATCCGCGCCTTTGTAGGCGTCCAGCAGTCGGCGGTTGGTATTGTTGACCGTCCGCATTCCCGCATCGGTCGAGCGGCGGCTGAACAGGTTATAATATTCCGGGTAATCATACAGCAGATGCCGCCCCAGAAGCGTCATGTCGCGGGCGGTGGACAGGTGGCCTTCGCGGGTCAGGCCATTGGCGTTCTTAAAGGTCGTGCGGGTCATCCCCATCGCCTTGGCCGTGCGGTTCATCCGGCGGGCAAAGGCGGCTTCGTTGCCTTCGATCGCTTCGCCGATGGCTGTGGCTGCGTCATTCGCGGATTTCACGGCAGCGGCGCGGATCAGATAGCGTAGCTTGATGCTTTGCCCGGCACGCAGGCCCAGCTTCGATGGGGGTTCCGCCGCCGCGTTGCGCGACACTCGCACCATCGTATCCAGCGATATTTCACCGCGTTCTACCGCCTGAAAGGCGATATAAAGCGTCATCATCTTGGTCAGAGATGCGGGATGAAGCCGGGTGTCGGCGTTGGTCGAATGCAGCACTTCGCCAGTGCGGGCGTCCATGACCAGCGCAGCATAGGGGGCGGCGCGCACGGATGCGGGAACTACGACCATTAACCAAAGGAATGCGGAGATAAGCAGACCCAAACGGGTCAGCCCAATGCGCCGATCTTTCACGGTCCTTGCCTTTTCTGCCTCTGTGCCGCTGATTTTTCAGTCGGCTGTTTTTCTGCTTAACGAAAGGCTAACATGGAAAAAGAAACGGATAAAGTGTGCATTTCCAACGCTTTTGACACTTGCGTTACGCGAATGGCAATATGTAGCGGAAGACGAAAGCCTAGCCCCAAGACAGTGGGGTTGGGGTGGCTCAGGACCGTTGTCAAAAGGCGAATTTTTGCTGATTTGATAGGCTGAATGGCGGGCTGGGGCCGGTTTGGCGCGGGTCAGGTCAGTGTTTTGTACATATAAGTCGTCGAATCCCATGACTGATGATCATGCGACAGACAGTAGCCGGGAATGACACCGGCGGCTTTGAACCCTTCGGACAGGTACAGCGGTTCGGCCATGTCGCCGGTGCGGGTGTCCAGCGTCAGCAGCGTTTTGCCATGTGCGCGGGCGTGGGTTTCCAATTGGCGCATCAGGGCGCGGGCAATCCCACGGCGGCGGGCGTCCGGGTGGACCAGAACCTTGGACACTTCGGCGCGGTGGGGCTGGTTGGCGGGTGTGGCCATGATCAGTTGCGCACTGCCCAGCAGGGCACCGTCAGCGGTGGCAACAAACAGGGCGCGATCCCCGGCGGTGACGGCGGGCAGGATGGCGGTCTGCCAAAAGGCGCGGGCTTCGTCCCGTGGGTGGGGCAGGACGAACCCGATGCTGGCCCCTGCATGGACGCAGGCATGTAACAGGTCGGTCATGGAGTCCAGATGGGCGGACAGGTCAGCGGCGGTCCATTGGGTGATTTGCATGATTGGTGGCTTGTCTAAGAAACGAAAAAGGGGCGGCTGGTAATACTGCTCACAGGCAATCGCGCAGGCGGTCGCCTGTCAATCCGGTTCGTCGTCGATTTGGTCCAGCAGTGGTTTCAGGCCGCCCAGATCGGACAGGGTGATGAAACGGGGGGCGTTTTCCGGCGGGTCGGCATGTTCGATGTCCCAGACCAGCCCATGCGGGACATACACGCCCCAGCCCCCGGCCTGTACCATCGGCAGCACATCGGATTTCATCGAGTTGCCAATCATCATCCCACAACGCGGACCGTCGCCGTGCCGGGCAAAGATGCCTTCGTAAACGGGGCGGGTTTTGTGCGAAACGATTTCCACCCCGTCGAACAAATCGCCCAGCCCGGATTGCGCCAGTTTGCGTTCCTGATCTATCAAGTCGCCCTTGGTGATCAGCAAAACGCGGTGGGTATCGGCCACGGCCTCGACTGCGGCGCGGGCATGGGGCAGCAGTTCAATCGGGTGTTGCAACATGTCCTGCCCGGCGTCGATCAGGGCGCGGATGACGGGGGCAGGAACGCGGTTTTCGGTAACGTCCAGCGCGGTTTCGATCATCGACAGCACGAAGCCTTTGATGCCGAAACCATAGTGCTGAATGTTGCGCTTTTCGGCCTGTAGCAGGCGATCCATCAGATGATCGGGGTCTGCATAGTCGCGCAACAGGTCTGCGAATCGGTCCTGTGTCAGGCGGAAAAATCGTTCATTCTGCCACAGCGTATCGTCTGCATCGAAACCAATGGTGGTAAGTTTTGCCACTCTGCGTCCTTTCCCGGTGGTCTGGGCCTTTTCGCCCTCTTTTCTATTCGGGCACAGAGGTTATATAGACCGTTCAAAGGAAATCAGGTCAAACCATGCAAAGCGAACTGATGACATTTGGCCCGGTGCGGATGTCCGGCGACGAGGACGAGGGCGGTGATCCGTCCCTGGCCCTGAAAACGCGCCCCAAGACAAAGCGCCCACCGCTGTACAAGGTGATGTTGCTGAATGACGATTACACGCCGATGGAATTCGTGGTGCATGTGCTGGAACGGTTTTTCCACATGTCCCACGCGCAGGCGTTTGAAATCATGCTGACCGTCCACAAAAAGGGATTGGCCGTGGTTGGTGTGTTCAGCCATGAAATCGCCGAAACCAAGGTGACGCAGGTGATGGATTTCGCCCGGCGGCACCAACACCCCCTGCAATGCACGATGGAGAAGGAATGACCCGGCCCCGCCCGGAGTTCCGCACCCCGAATGAGTGACAGCCGTATCGCACAAGCCCTTGGGGCTGGTTTGGTCCTGCCCGCCGATGGGCAGATCGCCGTGTTTGGCCCGCGTCTGGGCATGGATTTATCGGCGCTGCCGAAGAATCGGCTGGTGCTGATCACCGGAATGAAGCCTGATATGGATGGGTTCACCGCGCAGGGCTATGCCTGTGCCGTTGCCCCTCAGGGGGCGTTTGCGGTGGCCGTCGTGATTGTTCCGCGCGCGAAGGCGCTGGCGCGGGCGATGCTGGCGGCGGCATCGGCTGCCGATTTGGTGATCGTTGACGGACAGAAAACGGACGGGGTGGAATCCATCCTGAAGGACGTGCGCAAACGTACCGCGGTGGATGGGGTCATTTCTAAATCCCACGGCAAACTGTTCTGGTTCGCGCCGCAGGGCGATTTCAGCGATTGGGCCGCGCGGCCCAGCCAAGTGTCCGGTTATGTTACCCGGCCCGGCGTGTTTTCCGCCGATGGGGTCGATCCGGCCTCGGCCCTGTTGGCTGAGGCATTGCCCGTGTTGACGGGTAAGGTGGCCGATCTGGGCGCGGGCTGGGGTTATTTGTCGGCGCGGATGCTGGCGGATCATCCTGGCATAAAAGCCCTGCATCTGGTCGAGGCAGATCACGAGGCGCTGACCTGCGCACGGGAAAATGTCAGCGACGCGCGGGCGGAATTTCATTGGGCCGATGCGACGGTCTGGCGCCCGGCAACAAAACTGGATGCGGTGGTGATGAACCCGCCGTTCCACACGGGCCGCGCGGCGGAACCGGATCTGGGCCGCGCATTCATTGCAACGGCGGCGGCGGCGCTGGCCCCGTCCGGGCAATTGTGGCTGGTCGCCAACCGGCACCTGCCCTACGAGGCGGCGCTTGCCGCCCATTTCGTCACGGTCGAAGAAATCGGCGGCGACAATCGGTTCAAAATCCTGCATGCGGCCCGGCCCACTCGCCTGAAACGGTAAGAACGGCTAGGCTGGCGAAAAAAGAATCAGGGGTCATCTATGACATTCTCTATTGCCGGTAAAACCGCCATCGTCACTGGCGGCGCAAACGGGATCGGGTTGGCGATTGGTCGCCATTTTCTGAGCAAGGGGGCGAATGTCGTCTTCGTGGACCGGGACGAAGATGGGTTGGTCAAGGAATTTGGCGAAAATAGCGAAGATAACGCCTTTCGCTATTTCGCGGGCGATCTGCGGGAAAAGCTGACGCAGGCGAACCTGCTATCCGCTACGATTGACGCGTTTGAAAGCGTGGATATTCTGGTCAATGCCTCGCGTCAGATGATCGCGGTGGACCCGCTGAACAGTGACGATGACGCGGTGGACACGCTGTTGCAGCAAAATCTGCTGAATGCGCTGCGGCTATCGCAGATGGTGGCAAAACGCATGATCAAACAGGCGCAGGGCCAGACCGAAGGATCGGCTGGCACCATCGTGAACCTGTCCTGTATCGCCGGGCGGCGCACCAATCCCGAATTGTTGGCCTACTCCGTATCTACGGCGGCGCTGGATCAAATGACGCGGTCGCTGGCGGTGGCGCTGGCCCCGCACCGGATTCGAGTGAACGGCATGGCATTCGGGTCGGTCATGTCCCACAGCCTGAAAGATACGTTGCGCGATCACAGCGATTATCGCGGTGAAATCGAACATCACACCCCATTGCGCCGCATCGCGGCCCCCGGTGAATTGGTGCATACCGCGCAATATCTGGCCTCCGATGCATCGTCATTCATGACGGGTCAGGTGCTGACGCTAGATGGTGGGCGCACGCTGATTGATCCGGTGGCGGCCCCCGCGCATTGATGTCACGCAGGCGGGTGTGGCGCAAACGCGCCGCGCCTGCTAGGTCTGGCGGACACAGACCAACAGAGGCCCGCCATGAGTGACCAATTCACCGAAGAAAAAGCCCGTGCAAGCGCGTGGTTCCGCAGCTTGCGCGATCAGATCGTTGCCGCCTTCGAGGCGCTGGAAGACAGTCAGACCGAAGGCCCGTTTGCGGATCAACCCGCCGGACGGTTCGAGGTGACGGAAACCAAACGGGCCTCGGCGGATGGGTCGGATGCAGGCGGCGGCCTGATGAGCGTGATGCGCGGTGGCCGCGTCTTTGAAAAGGTGGGGGTCAATATTTCCACCGTCTACGGCGAATTGGGTGACCGGGCGCAGGCTGCGATGGCGGCCCGCAAGGGCATCCCCGGCATGAAAGACGATCCGCGATTCTGGGCCAGTGGCATTTCGCTGGTGGCGCATATGCAGAACCCGCATACGCCCGCCGTTCACATGAACACGCGGATGTTCTGGACCCCTCATGCCTGGTGGTTCGGGGGCGGGTCGGATTTGAACCCCTGTCTGGAGTATGACGAGGACACAGCCCATTTTCATGCCATCCAAAAGGAACATTGCGACCGTCACGACGCGGGCTATTATCCGCGCTTCAAGGACTGGGCGGACGAATATTTCTATGTGCCGCACCGGGGCCGGGCGCGGGGCGTGGGGGGCATTTTTCTGGATGACCACAACACCGGCGACTGGGAGGCGGATTTTGCCTTTATTCAGGATGTTGGCCGGGCCTTTTTGCCTGCCTTTGTGCCGGTCACGGAAAAGCGCCGGAATACAGTCTGGGCCGAGGCGGACAAAGACGTGCAATTGGTGCATCGTGGCTTGTATGCCGAATATAACCTTGTCTACGACCGGGGGACGAAATTCGGGCTGGAAACCGGGCATGATGCGAATGCCGTGTTGATGAGTCTACCGCCGATGGCGAAGTGGGTTTAACCCTTAAAGGTTGAATTTTCAGTCTGTTGAAATGCGCCTTTCCGTCGGGGAAAGGCGCATTTAACATTTTAACTATCTGAAAATAAACAGAGAAGTGGTGGCGCTTTCTGCTTGGGTTGATCTGCGTCAAAGTGGTGTAATTAGAATAGTTATAACCCTAAGTCGGAAACGTGCATTTCAAAGGGATATTTTCGGCTCAGGAGGTCCGACCCTATGACACTCACCCGCGTATTGCTTTCATCAACCTTGATTGCTGTGTCCGCATCTGTCACTTTTGCGTCTGAATTGCGTGACGATGCCAAAGACGCGTTCGCCCCGCTGCCGTCGACCATCCCGGCGGTGAAGGATAACCCAATCACGCCCGCCAAGATCGACCTTGGCAAGGCGCTGTTTTTCGATCCGCGCATGTCTGCTTCGGGCGTATTTTCCTGTAACTCTTGCCACAACCTTGCGACGGGCGGCGACGATAACATGCCCACGTCTATCGGGCATGGCTGGCAAAAAGGGCCGCGCAACTCTCCGACGGTGTTGAACTCGGTCTTTAACGAGGCGCAGTTCTGGGATGGCCGCGCGGCGGATTTGGCTGAACAGGCCAAAGGTCCGGTTCAGGCGGGTGTGGAAATGGCCAACACCCCCGATAACGTCATCGCGACGCTAAATTCGATGCCGCAATATGTGGACTGGTTCAAAGCATCCTTCCCGGAAGAAGCCGATCCCGTCACATTCGATAACTTCGCCAAAGCAATCGAAGCATATGAGGCCACGCTGACCACCCCGGCCCCGTTCGATGCGTGGATGAACGGCAATGACGATGCGCTGAATGCCGACCAACTGGCAGGCCTGTCGCTGTTCATGGACAAGGGCTGTGCGTCTTGCCACAACGGCGTGAACTTGGGTGGGAACGGATATTATCCCTTTGGCCTGATCGAAAAGCCCGGTGCGGATATTCTGCCCGAAGGGGATAAGGGCCGCTTTGCCGTGACCGATACGGCGGACGACGAATATGTGTTCCGCGCCGCACCATTGCGCAATATCGACCAGACCGCCCCCTATTTCCATTCGGGCAAAGTGTGGGATCTGAAAGTCGCGGTGCAGATCATGGCTGAAAGCCAGTTGGGTGAAGAACTGACCGAAACCGAGGCGGATCAGATCGTAGCTTTCTTGGGATCGCTGACTGGGGACTTGCCCGAAGTGACCTATCCGGTGTTGCCAGCGGAAACCGCCAGCACCCCGCGCCCAACGGGTGAAGTGAAGTAATCGGTCAACGCGTCCCGACCGATGGCGCGCGGAGGGGGCTTCTCCGCGCGTTTTTATTTGGGCTGATCTGAATGTGCGCCTGTGGCGCGCTGAATATCTCGATCCTCGCCTTCGGCTGCGGTCTCGGGATGGGGCTTTGCCCCGGTCGCCTGCGGCGCCCTCCCCAGAGTATTTTTAATCAAAAAGAAGCAGGTTGGTTTCTTTCTGATTCGAAATACTCTGGGGGTTTGGGGGCTGGCCCCCAAATTGTTTAGCCGTTTGGCCGTTGGATCAATTCGCGCTGCGCACCGTGTCGATCATCAGTCGCACATTCTCGGGGTCTGCATCCGGGGTGATGCCGTGGCCAAGGTTGAAAATATGCGGGCCTTTGGACAGGGCTTTGACGATGCGTTGGGTTTCGTCGATCAGCGCCTGACCGCCAGTGACCATGTGGCTGGAGGCCAGATTGCCCTGCACGCAGCCATCCACCTGTACATGCTCGGCCACCCATTCGGCTGTCACGGAATTGTCCACGGCCACGCAATCGGCGCCGGTGGCTTTGGCAAAGCCGATATACCGATCCCCGGCTTCGCGCGGGAAGGCGATGACGGGGATGCCGGGGTGGCGGTTTTTCAGGGCCGCGATGATTTTCTTGGTCGGGGTCAGGGCGAAATCGTCGAAATCCTGCCCTTTCAGCGACCCGGCCCAGCTATCGAACAGTTTGACCACTTCGGCCCCGGCTTCGATCTGTTTGGACAGGTATTCGATGGTCGAGTCGGTCAGCAGGTCGATAATCCCCTGAAACACGGCACGATTTTCGGATTTCAGGGCATGGGCTGGTCCCTGATCCTTGGTGCCACGCCCGGCAACCATATAGGTGGCCACGGTCCACGGTGCCCCGGCAAAGCCGATCAACGTGGTGTCCTTGGGCAATTCGCGTGACAGGATTTTGACCGTGTCATAGATCGGGTTCAGGGTTTCGTGGATTGCGTCCTTGTCTTTCAGCGCGGCCAGTTCGTTGGCCGTGGTGGTGGTGGACATGCGCGGGCCTTCGCCGGTTTCAAACCACAGGTCCACCCCCAGCGCCTGTGGCAGCAGCAGGATGTCTGCGAACAAGATGGCCGCGTCGAACCCGTAGCGGCGGATCGGTTGCAGCGTGACCTCGGCCGCCAGATCGCTATTATAGCACAGTGACAGGAAATCCCCGGCCTGCGCACGGGTGGCGCGGTATTCGGGCAGATAGCGGCCCGCCTGCCGCATCATCCAGATCGGCGGGGTGGGCAGGGTTTCGCCAGCCAGTGCGCGCAGGATCTTTTTCTGTTCGGTCATGAGAATTTCCTTTCGTTCCTCCGGTTCGTCCCTCCCCGGCGACAAGATGTCAAGCATCGGGTGCTTGTCAGGACAACACGCCGCGATTAAGGCTTTGCATATGACACTGACCCTGCCCACCCCCGCCCAACCGCTGAAGATCGGCACCCGTGGTTCCCCGCTTGCGCTGGCGCAGGCGCATGAAACGCGTGACCGTCTGGCGCGCGCCTTTGATCTGCCGCCCGAGGCGTTCGAAATTGTGGTGATTCACACCACTGGCGATACCCAGAGCCTGATTGATGCGGATCAGCCGCTGAAAACCATTGGCGGCAAGGGGCTGTTCACGCGCGAGATTGAACAGGCGATGTTGTTGGGCAATATCGACATCGCGGTGCATTCCATGAAGGACATGCCGGTTTTGCAGCCCGAAGGGTTGGTGCTGGATTGCTACCTTCCGCGCGAGGATGTGCGCGATGCGTTCGTGTCGCTGAATGCGGACAGTCTGGCAGCTTTGCCCGAAGGGGCGCAGGTGGGTTCGTCGTCGTTGCGGCGCCGGGCGCAAATTCTGAACCGTTTTCCACATCTGAAACTGGTCGAGTTTCGGGGCAACGTGCAGACCCGTATGAAAAAGCTGCAAGAGGGCGTGGCAGATGCGACTTTCCTTGCTATGGCCGGGCTGAACCGGCTGGGCATGGCGGATGTTGCGCGGTCGGCCATTAGCCCTGATGAAATGCTGCCCGCTGTGGCGCAAGGTGCCATTGGGATTGAACGGCGTTTGGATGACCGCAACACCGCGTCCCTGCTGGAGGCCATCCACGATGGCGTGACCGGGCAGCGTCTGGCTGCTGAACGGGCGTTTCTGGCGGCGCTGGACGGGTCGTGTGAAACCCCGATTGCCGGTCTGGCAGAGCTGGATGGCGGCACCCTGCGCCTGCGCGGCGAAGTGTTGCGCCCTGATGGGTACGAGGTGATCGCGGATGACCGTACGTGCCCCATCGAGGATGGCGCGGAACTGGGCCGCGTGATGGCGGGTGAAATGCTGGCAAAAGCCGGGCCTGATTTCTTTAGCTGGCGCTGATTTTTCGTCAGACGGATCAGGCCGGACAGGTCGGGGCAGGGGCGTGCGATCACGCCCCTGTTTTTGTTCAGACCTTGGCCCCTTCGGGGATGGTGCGGGGGCTGGTGTTCAGCTTTTCAATCGCAAACCCGGCAGCGGCCTTGTACTTGGCCATGAACTCGGCCCGTTCCGTGGCTGGGATCACGTCGTCGATGTTGTCGAACGTGCCGCCGCAGCGATCCTCGACCATGTTCAGCAGGCCAAAGGGACCAGCGCCGCGGTTGCGCAGGATCAGTTCAGACACGGGGCCGCATAGGGTTTTATCATAGGCGGCAAGCGCCTGTTCGGTGACGCCGTGATCCAGCATCGCTGCGCCCAGTGTCCGCGCGTCAATCACCGCCTGACTGGCCCCGTTCGATCCGGTGGGATACATTGCATGGGCGGCATCCCCCATCAGCACCACGTTGCCATCGCGCCATGTGGGGATCGGGTCGCGGTCGATCATCGGGTTTTCATAGGCCACATCGGCCCCCCGGATCAGCGCGGGCACGTCCAGCCAGTCATAGGTCCAGCCGTCAAAATGGTGGGCGAAATCGTCAATCTGGACCTGCCGGAACCAGCCGGTGTTTTCGCGCAGTGATGGGTCGTCATAGGTGACTTCGGCAATCCAGTTGATCAGTGCCTCGCCCGTGTCGGGATCGGGATGGGAAATCGGGTAGATCACCATCCGGTGCTTATACGTTCCCAACCCAAGAAAGGACGATCCGGTGCGCGTGGGTTTGGCCCGCGTCGTGCCGCGCCACATTATCGCGCCGCCCCAGTGGATCGGCGGCTGATCGGGATGCATCTGCGCCCGGATTTTCGAGTGTATCCCATCCGCCCCAATCAGCACTGTCCCGGTTTCCCGGCTTTCGCGGCCATCAGCATGGGTGATCAGCGCCGTGACCGAACCATCGGCGTTGTGTTCATAGCCCGTAACCTGACAGCCCAGACGCACGGCATCCGCCCCGGCGCGTTCGGTGAATGTACGGTACAGCAGAATGTGAAATTCGCCGCGATGGACGGCATATTGGGGCCAGTTATACCCCGCCAGCGTGCCACGCGGTTCGGCGTAGATGTCATTGCCGTTCAGCCCGACCAGCGCCCATTCCTTGGCGGGAACGCCGACCTGCTCCAGATCATCAGGGCCGATACCCAGATCATAAAGTTCACGCACCGCGTTGGGTTGCAGGTTGATCCCCACCCCCAGCGGTTTCAGTTCGGGAACGGATTCGAACACCACACAAGGCACACCGATCTGGTGCAGGGTCAGGGCCATAGACAGCCCCCCAATGCCGCCCCCGGCGATCAATACTTTGGCTTGAGTCATGGCGTCCTCCTGTTTATCCCGTCATCTAATTGGCTAACACAACTGTTACATCACATAACGAAATGCGCCAAGGGCCAAAGCAGGGGCGGCGCGACCCGCCCCTTTGCGCCCGGTGGGATGTTACGGCAGCAGCTTGCCGGGGTTCAGGATGTTGTTGGGGTCCAGCGCCGCCTTGATCGCTTTCATGGTTTGCAGCGCCACCGGATTTTTGCGCCGCCGCATCGAGGGCAGCTTGGAGGTGCCGATCCCGTGTTCGGCGGAAAAGCTGCCGCCCAGTTTCAGCACTTCTTCCTCGGTGGCTTCCATGATGGCGTCATGCACGTCTTCGTCCTGCGATCCGGGCCAGACGGTATAGTGGATATTCCCGTCCCCTAGATGGGCCACGATAACGGGCTGTGCGGCGGGGTCGACCTGCGGCAGGCGGGTTTCCATGATCTCGAGGAAGGTGGCGACCTTGTCCAGCGGCAGGGCGATGTCATTGCTGACAATCGGCAGGCGGGACATGGCGATTTCAGCGGCGGCTTCGCGGCGTTCCCACATGTCCTGTCGCTGGGCCTGCGACTGGGCCACAACGGCATCCAGAACCGTGCCTTCCTCGAACATCTGGGCCAGCACATCCTCCAGATAGCCCGTGACGGGGATTTGCCCGTCCGGGCCGGGGGTGGCATCGCGGGGGGCGGTCACGCCCACTTCGACCATGATATTCACGTCATAGGGCGCATCAAAGGGTTCGCGCGCGCCCGGTTTGATCTGCATATAGGCTTCGATATGGTGGCGCGGCATGTATTCAAAGGCTTCGACCGCGCCGCCGGTTGCCTCTTGCAGGCGGTTCAGCAGATCCAGCGCGGCAGGCAGCGACGGGGCCGCTACCATTGCCGTGGCATAGGCTTTGGGTTTCGGGTGCAGCTTCAGCACGGCAGCGGTGATAATGCCCAGCGTTCCTTCGGCCCCGATCAGCAGATGTTTCAGGTTATAGCCGGAATTGTCCTTGTGCAGTTCGGACATGATATTCATGATTTCGCCGTTGGGCAGCACAGCTTCGATCCCAAGCACCAGATCGCGGGTGTTCCCATAGCGCAGCACGTTGGACCCGCCTGCATTGGTGGACAGCACGCCGCCAATCATGGCCGATCCCTTGGCCCCGAAGGTCAGGGGGAAAATCATGTCCTGCTGTTCGGCAGCGGCATGAACATCGGCCAGCACGACGCCCGCTTCGACAATGGCGATGCGGGATGCGTCGCGCACTTCGCGGATTGTGTTCATCCGGTCCAGCGACAGCATAACCGCCCCATCGGCACGCCCGCCGCCCGCCAGCCCGGT
Source organism: Thalassovita litoralis (assembly GCF_900182725.1). GTDB lineage: Bacteria > Pseudomonadota > Alphaproteobacteria > Rhodobacterales > Rhodobacteraceae > Thalassobius > Thalassobius litoralis. The sequence continues at coordinate 42,431 of NZ_FXTO01000020.1, read as the reverse complement.
ATTGCCGGAAATCGGCACCAAGGGCGTGCCTGTGCGGTTGGCCCATTTCACGATGTCGGAAACTTCTTGTGTGGTCGCGGGACGAACCACTGCCAACGGGCTGTAGTGGTATTTCCTGATCCAGTCATGTGACCACTTTTCAGTGTCCGATCCGGTCAGAACATACGCGTCGCCAACAATGGCTGTAAGGTCTTTAATCATGGTGTGCCTCCCTGCTTATGACGGTTTTGGCCCCGTCTGGCGGGCTTGTCCAGACGATGCAGGCTTGACCCGCAACGAAGTAGCGGAAATTTTGGGGAAAACGGCAGGAGCGGTAAGCGATGGGACGGGAAAACGGGTTTGACCGGGTCAAGGGGGCGGCGATCGTCTTGGTCGTGTTCGGTCATGTCTGGCTGGGGCTGGGCAGCGCGGGGCTGATCAGGGATGACACCCTGTTCCAAACGGTCGAGGCGGCGATCTACCTGTTTCATATGCCAGTGTTTTTCTTCGTGTCGGGGCTGTTCTTTTCGTCGCGTGCGGCCCCGGCAGCGTTTCTGCGGCAAAAGCTGCTGACCTTGCTGTGGCCGCTGCTGTTATGGAGCTGGGTCGAAGGCGCCGCACTATGGCTGTCAGGGCAGGGGGTAGATCGCGGATTGACCGGGCCCCGCTGGGGGTGCTGATCTATCCGGTGCCGGTGAAAAGCGTGTTCTGGTTCCTGTGGGCGCTGTTTGTATTGCAGATGGTGGCCTATGCGGTCCGGCGCTGGGTGCCGGGGATGGCGCGGCCTGTGCTGGTGGGGCTGTTGCTGGCCTCGGTCGCGGTGTTCCTGTTGCGGGTTGATCCCGGTAGTGCGGTGACAATCGTGGAAAATGCACCCTATTTTCTGCTGGGGGTGCTGTTATCGGGGGCGCGACGGCATTTGATCCCGCGCGGGATGATGGGGCTGATGGCTGCGCTGGCACTGTTCCTGCTGGCCGAGGCACTACGGTTCCGCGATGGCGGGGATGCGCCGTGGTTCCAATTGGTTGCGTTGCTGGCGGTGCTGGGGTTTGCCGGCGCGGTGGGCTGGATCGGTGGCGCGGTGGGGGGCGTTTTAGCGTGGCTGGGGACGCGCACCATGCCGATCTATCTGGTGCATATCATCGTCACGGCCGCGACGCGGGTGATGCTGCTGAAACTGGGTGTTTCCGGGGTGGGGTTGCATCTGGTGTTGGGAACAGTGCTGGGCGTGGCGCTGCCGCTGGTGCTGGACGCTGTGGTACAGCGTCTGCGGCTGGGGGCGCTGGCCGGGTTCGGCCAGCGCCGGGGATAAGGATCAGTCGAACCGGATTGAAACCTGTCCGAACGGGCCGAAATCGGCCTCGATCAGCGATCCGGGGGTAGCTTCGACAGGGCGAATGAAACTGCCGGACAGGATGACCTGCCCTGCCTCGATCCGCTGGCCATATTGTTCCATGCGCCGGGCCAGCCAGACGATCCCCTGCACCGGATCGTTCAACACCCCTGCGCCAAGGCCGGTTTCTTCGACCTCGCCGTTCTTGCTGACGATGGCCCCGGCCCAACGCAAATCCTGCGCGTCGATGGCATGACGTTCGGTCCCCAGCACCAGACCGGCATTGGCGGCATTATCGCTGATCGTGTCGGTGATGATCCGGGGCTTCCCGGTCGCGGGGTCGGCCCGCAAGATGCGGGTGTCCAGAATTTCCAACGAAGGGGCAACGTAATCCGTGGCGGCAATCACGTCCTCGCGGGTGACGGTCGCCCCGGCCAGGGGGGCTTTCATGACAAAGGCAATCTCGGCCTCGATCCGGGGCTGGATGAAACGGCCCTTGGGGATCACGCCGCCAGTATCGAACAGCATATCGTCCATCAGCACACCGCTGTCGGGAATGTCGATATTCAGCGCCTGTTGCATGGCCTTGGAGGTCAGGCCGATTTTCCAGCCGACCACCTTGCGTCCGGCAGCCTTGCGGCGGTCGATCAGCGCGGCCTGTACGGCATAGGCATCATCCATCGTCATGCCCGGATATTGCAGGGACAAAAGACCGATCTGCTGGCCGCTGACTTCGGCTTGCCACAGGGCTTCGGCGGCGTCGATATGTTGCTCGGGTGTCATGCTTCATCCTCGACCGTGTTGCGCAGGGTGCCAATGCCGCCCACTTTGATTTCCACCACATCGCCGGGGACCAGATATTTCGGCGGATCAAACCGCGCTCCGGCCCCGGTGGGGGTGCCGGTGATGATGATGTCACCGGGAACCAGCGTGGTAAATGTGCTGATATAGGCGATTTCTTCGCGGATCGGGAACATCATGCGCGACAGCACGTCGTCCTGCCGGACCTCGCCATTCACGCGGGTGATGATGCGGGCCTCGTCCAGTTGCGCGGGATCGGTGAACGGCACCAGCCACGGGCCGATGGCACCGGATTTGTCCCAGTTCTTGCCCTGCGTGACGTTGAATTTCGCATGGCGCACCCAGTCGCGGATGGTGCCTTCGTTGCATAGGGTCAGCGCGGCGATATGGTCATAGGCATCTTCAGCCTTGATACGCCGCCCGCCCTTGCCGATGACAATGGCCACTTCGCCTTCGTAATCCAGCGTGTGATTTTCCGGGGGGCGGATCAGGGGCTGACCGTGGCCGGTGAAGCTGCGCGCGAAGCGGGGAAACAGCGACATGTATTTCGGCTGGCTGCTGCCGTCCTTGTATTCGGCGTTGCGGTCCGGAAAGTTCACCCCGACACACAGGATTTTTTCAGGGTTCGGCACCGGGATGTCATAGCTAAAGCTGCCCTCGGCGTGGGTGACAGCGCGGCCTTCTGCGGCCTTTGCCAGATCTGCCAAAGCACCGGCTTCGATCACCTGCCGTAGGCTGGGCCATTGCGGGAAATCGGGCGACAGGGCGATAAAGCCCCCGTCTACCACAGCACCATAAAGCTGCTTATCCCCTGCTGAAACGGTTGCGAATTTCATACTCATTCCTGCTTCTTTCTGATCCAAAATACTCCCGCCGGAGGCCCGGAAAATTTGAAATTTTCCGGGCAAAATTCTTACCAAGAATTTTGCGCCCCCTTCGTTGTCACGGCGCGATGATCGGCTGGGCTTTCATTTTGCTGTCGCGCAGGTCCACCCCTTCAAAGGTGCTGCCATGCTCGAACCACGATTTCGGTGCGGGCGATCCCCACAGGGTTTGGCGTTGCGGGTCTTTCAGATCCCATTTGATCGGTTCCAGATCCGGGTCAACGGTTTGATAGTCCGAGCAATAAATCTCGATCCGGTGGCCGTCGGGGTCCAGAATATACAGGAAAAAGGCATTGGAAATCCCGTGCCGCCCCGGTCCGCGTTCGATGTTGGACAGGTAGCCGGTGGTGCTCATCAAATCCAGCAGGTCGATGATGTTCAGCGGGGTCGGCACCCAGAACGCGGTGTGGTGCAGACGGGGGCCCGTGCCATTGGTAAAGGCGATGTCGTGGATGCCGCCCTTGCGGTGCATCCATGCCGCCCACAGGTTCCCGCTTTCCTCGTCCTCGGTATATTCGGTCACGCGGAAGCCCATTTCGTTATAGAACGCAACCGAGGCATCGACATCCGGGCTGAAGCAATTGAAATGGTCGATCCGCAGCGGTTTGACCCCGTTATACAGCTTGTATTGCTGATGGATCGGGGCCAGCCGGTCCATCTGGTAATAAAACTCCATCGGGGCGCCGAAAATATCCTGCGTGCGCAGGGTGCGGCCCTGATAGGGGCGCGTCACCCATGCCACCGGCAGGCCTTTTTCCTGAAACCACGCTTCGGCCAGATCCAGATCCTTTTCGGAATAAACCTTGTAGGACAGGTAGTTGACCGTTGGCTTATCCCCTTTGCGCAGGATCATGCAGTGATGGCCGCGTTCTTCCATCGCCCGAAGATAGATCGTCTGATCATCTTCGTCGGTGATTTGCAGGCCCAGCGTGTCCACATAGAAGGCACGGGATGCGGCCAGATCGGTGACGATCAGTTCCACATGGCTAAGCCGCACGATGTTGAAGGCCGGATAAAGATTGGGGACGGGAACGGGCATTTGGTGTTCTCCTGTTGGTGTCGGGCCGGTCAGGTGACCGGGAAAATCACATTGGTTTGGCCGGTGCCCGAGCTTGGGAAATACTCGGTCACGACCTCGCAGGGTTTATCGTAGCTGTCCCAGCCAAGCGCGCCATACAGCATGGCGGTATCGTGCATGGACCCTTCGCCGCAGCAGAATTGCGCATATTCCGGCAGCATTTTCAAAAAGGTGGCGTGATCGCCGCGTTTCCACATATCCAGCACATGCAGGTCCATCTGGCGGTTGAATTCGGAACTGATGGTAAAGGTGCCGTTGTTGGCGGCATAGTCCTTGTTCGCCCAAATCTTGTGGGACAGGCTGCCGCTGGCCAACAGCAGAACCTTGCTGTCGCTGGCTTCGATCGCTTCGCGGATGGCTTCGCCAACGATGCGGCTTTCGTCGTGGCCGTGGACGGTGGCCCATGCGGCGATGGAAACGACCTTCATTTCATGTTCCCGCGCCATGAACCGCATCGGCACCAGCGTGCCATATTCCAGTTCCAGACTGTCCAGATGGTGTGACAGGGTATAGGCGCCGCGCTTTGTGGCCGCTTCGGCAATGGCGTCGCCCAAGGCGGGGTTGCCCTGATAGTCATAGGGCAAATTCTGAATGAACTGCGGGAATTCATTCGAGGTGAACAGGCCGTGGAACCGGCTGTTGGCGTTGATGTGAAAGCCCGCGTTGATCACCCAATGGGTATCGCAGACCACCACGGTATCCGCCCCCAGCGCCTTGGCGCGGCGGGCGATTTCATAATGCCCGTCAATTGCGGGTTGGCGTTTGCCTTCGATGGGGCCGGGTTGTTCCGACATCAGCATGGTCGGCACATGTGTGACCTTGGCGGCCAGTACGATTTCACCCATTTTCTTTCTCCTCCTGAAGAAACTTCGCGCGTTTCCTTGGGCGGGTTATGCGCCCAGCCGGGGAATGTGGTGTTGACCGATGGCCAGACCGATGTGTTTCTGTTCCATGTAGAATTCGAACGACCAATCACCGCCGTCACGCCCGATGCCGGATGCCTTGACCCCGCCAAAGGGCGTGGGTAGGTGGCGCACGTTTTCGCTGTTCACCCAGATCATCCCCGCTTCCAGCTTGTTCGTGAAGCGCAGGGCGCGGGTGATGTCCTGTGTCCAGACATAGCCGGTCAGACCGTATTGCACAGAGTTGGCGATCTCCAGCGCGTCCTCTTCGGTGTCAAAGGGGATGGCGGTCAGCACCGGGCCAAAGATTTCTTCCTGCGCGATCCGCATGTCGTTTTTCGCGCCGGTGAACAGGGTGGGTTTGACGTAATAGCCGGGCTGGTCCAGCGCCTCGCCCCCGGCGGCGATGGTGGCGCCGTCCTGTTTGGCGATGTCGAAATAGCTGCACACCTTGCCGAAATGGGTCTTGTGGATCAGTGGGCCAACCTCGGTTTGCGGGTCAAGCGGGTGGCCCACACGGATGTTGTTCACGCGGGCGGTTAGTTTCGACAGAAAATCATCCGCGATGCTGGATTGCACCAGCAAACGGCTGGACGAAGTGCAGCGCTCGCCGTTCAGCGAATAGATCATGAAAATCGCGGCATCCAGCGCACGGTCCAGATCGGCGTCGTCGAACACGATAACGGGATTTTTGCCGCCCAGTTCAAAATGCACACGTTTCAGGGTGTCCGCGCCCTGTTTCATGATCATGCTGCCGGTTTTGGATTCCCCGACAAAGGCGATGGCCTTGATGTCGGGATGTTCGGTCAGTGCTTTGCCTGCGTCTTCGCCAAATCCGTTGACCAGGTTCCACACACCAGCGGGCAATCCGGCCTCTTCGGCGATTTCCATCAGGATGCGGGCGGTGACGGGGCTGAATTCAGCCGGTTTGTGAACCACGGTACAGCCCGCCGCCAGCGCGGGGGCGATTTTCCATGTGGACAGCATGAAGGGTGTGTTCCACGGGGTAATCACCCCAATCGGGCCAATGGGCGTGCGGGTGGTGATGTTCATCAACGTGGGGGACGGCAAATGTTGACCATCCCGCGCCGCCGGTGCCTTGTCTGCGAAAAAGCGGAAGTTTTCCGCCCCGCGCAACGCGGCCTTGGACATGAAACGCAGTGCCTGCCCGGTGTCCCAGCATTCACACAGCGCGATTTCTTCGGCCCGTGCCACGATGCCATCAGCGATTTTGTGCAGGATTTTCTTGCGTTCGGTCGCGGGCATGTCCCGCCATGCCGGGAACGCGGCCTTTGCGGCCTGTGCGGCGGCGTCGATGTCTGTGGCACCGGATTTGGCGACCGCGCAAATATAGCTTTCATCCACGGGCGAGGTGTTTTCAAAGGTCGCGCCGCTTTGGGCGGGGACGTCCTGACCGCCGATACGGTTCATCACGCCGGTTTCCTTGAAGCGCGCCAGATAGGTGTTCAGTTTGTCAAGATTGGTTTCAAGCTCGGACATGGGTCAGCCTTTCAGGTGGTCGCGGATCGTGCCGGTTTTTGGCGAAAGTTCGGGGTCGATGTCCCGCATCTCCATCGACAGGGCGAGCGAGCGGGTAGCCATCACAGGTTTCAAGAAGGTTTCGGCGGCAGCGAAAATGGCCGCTGTTGCGCGTTTGCGGGTCTCCAGATCGCGGCCTGCCCGCAAGCGAACGCTAAGGTCGATATAGCCGTGTTTTGGATCGCCATCGGCGATGGATACATGATCGGCCCGAAAGGCCCGCACCCGGACCCCGGCCAATGGGAAAACCCCTGTGGCAATCGCTTCGCGCCGCAGCAGGTCGCAAAAGGCGGGCCAGTCCAGCGCATCCTCCAGGTTGGCGGAATAGTCGATCATGAAATGCGGCATGTGTCCTCCACGGGCGGCGCACTAAATTGTTGTTAACATGTTAAGCAAATGCGACTGCCTGCGTCAAGCCCCCATATTGTCAGTTGCAAAAAACACGGGCAAAGAAGGGGCATGGATGCCAAGACTACGCCCCCGCCTGAAACGAATCGGTCGCTGCCTATCGCGCTGTTGCGCGCCCGTGAAAAGGTGATGGGACCGATCCGAGCGATGTTGGCGGATGTGGGCGTGACCGAACAGCAGTGGCGCGTGTTGCGGGTGCTGAACGAACGCGGCACGCTGGACCCCACGGAAATCGCGGAACGGTCCTGTTTGCTGCTGCCATCCCTGACGCGGATATTGCAAACGCTGGAAGGCAAGGGGCTGATCAGCCGCGCCCCGCACCCGACAGACCGGCGCAAACAATTGGTGTCCATCACGGACGAAGGGCGTCAGGTGATCGTGGATAACATGCAGGAAAGCCAGCGGCTGAATGCGTGGCTGCGCGAAAGCTTTGGCCCGGACAAGCTGAACGCGTTGCTGGATTTGCTGAACGAACTGGACGCGTTGGAGCGTGATACCGGGCGGTAATTCTGTTCCGGTTTGGCAAATGTGATTGTCGCAAGTGATCTGCGGGACCGGGATGGGCATTAGGGCTTGTTCATGGCCGTAGGGCTGTGGTCTGTTCGATCATAGGCGGTTTTCCGAGCGGACTCCGCAGAAGCATCTGAAATCACGCGGGGTAGGCAAGATGGCGCAGTGTATCGAGCGTAAGGCAGGAACCGAGGCGGCCTTTGCCCTGTGCGTGAACGAACAGGCCGCTGTCGGGGCGGCGTGGACGGATGCGCAAAACGCCATCCTTAGCGATGCAGGGCTGTCTGCTGCACGGGCGACGATTGGCGGCTGGCCGGGGTATGCGGAAACGCCCTTGGTTGTGTTGCCGGATTTGGCTGGGCAATTGGGTGTCGCGGGCCTGTATTACAAAGACGAAGGCGGGCGCTTTGGTCTGGGCAGTTTCAAAGCGCTGGGCGGGGCCTATGCGGTGGCGCGTCTGTTGCAGGCAAAGATTGGCGCCGCACTGGGCCGGGCGGTCGGGATGGAGGAAATCACCGCGATTGCCCATCCCGAAGAGGCCGCGAAAATTACAGTCTGTTGTGCGACCGATGGCAATCATGGGCGGTCCGTTGCATGGGGTGCGCAAAGTTTTGGCTGCAACTGTGTGATCTTTATCCATGCAGGGGTGTCCGAGGGGCGTAAATCCGCGATCGAGGCATACGGGGCCGAGGTACGCCGCTGCGCGGGTAACTACGATGACAGCGTGCGCGAGGCGCAGGATGTGGCGACGCGCGAAGGCTGGTTTGTTGTCTCGGATACGTCTTATCCCGGTTACATGGATGTGCCGCGCGATGTGATGCAGGGGTACGAGGTTATGGCCGCTGAAGCGTTTGATGCGGTTGACCTGCCCCCGACCCATATTTTCCTGCAAACCGGGGTGGGTGGTATGGCGGCAGCGGTCGCCGCACAGGCCAAGCGGCGCTGGGGGGCATCACGGCCCCGGATCGTGCTGGTGGACCCGGATCAATCCGCCTGTTGGCTGGAAAGCATCCGGGCGGGGAAACCCACGGCGGTACATGGCGATTTGGATACGTTGATGGCCGGGCTGGCCTGCGGCGAGATTTCTGCGCTGGCATGGGAGATTTTACGCGATCACGGCGATGCGGTGATGACTGTTACCGATGCAGCGGCGGTGCAGGCGATGCGGGATCTGGCTTTGCCGACCGGGGGCGATACGCCGGTTGTGGCCGGGGAATCAGCCGTGGCCGGGTTGGCGGGGCTGCGGGCGGGGTTAAGTGACCCGCAGGCTAGGGAATTGCTGGGGCTGGATGGCCAGTCGCGCGTGATGCTGTTCGGCACCGAAGGCGATACCGATCCCGAGCTTTATCGCCAACTGATCGGCCGCAGCGGGGCGAACATTCGGGGTGACTCTGCGGCAACTGATTGAAACTGCCCTGAATTTTAGGGTTTCTGGCAGCTTGTTAGGCTATGCAATGCAGAAATCATCTGATATTCTGCATGTAATAAAACATAAAAATGGCAGGCATACAGGTAATGGGAACGGGCTATCACGGCACGTTCGTCATTTCTTGGTCGCAAACAGAACTAGATGGCTTGCGGGCCGCGCTGCCGGGGCAGATGGCAGTTGGCGCCTTGTGGGGCTGGCACGGAAAGGCGCTGCGCGTCGATGGCCGGAACGATCTGTTGCGTCTGGAGAATGCGAACGGCGAGGACACCCTCCGCCGAAGCGCGGCGCGCATGGTGTCGCGGCTGGTGGGTTTGGCGATGTCGGATAAGGGCAAGGATGCGCCGATTGCGGCTCGTCCTTTGCGCGATATGTATTTCATCGTCACTGATGGGCAACGCTCTTATACTGTCACGGTGATCGAGGCGGGGGCAGGCGGCGCACCGCTGGCAATGTTCGTGGGGGAATCGCCGCCACAAGACCGCGAATTGTGGGTGGTTCATACCGCGCTGCGGCCTGATGATGGCGGCGAAGTCTATGATACTCGGCGGGGGGTGATCTGTTTTACCCCCGGCACTCGGATCGACACCCCCGATGGTGTGCGTCTGGTCGAAGACCTGCGCGAAGGTGATCAGGTGCAGACACAAGACAGCGGCGCACAGGAAATCCAGTGGATCGGACGCCGCCGGATGACTGGGGCGCGTCTATATGTAATGCCTTATCTGCGTCCTATTCGTATCCGCGCCGGGGCGTTTGGGGTTGAACGCCCGGATCAGGAATTACTGGTGTCCCCCGATCATCGCCTGTTGTTGCGGGGGGATGCGGCGCGGGCGCTGTTCAATACGTCCGAGGTGCTGGTGGCGGCCCGTGATCTGGTGAATGGCCATAGCGTGAATGTGGATATGGGGCTGCGCGAAGTGTCTTATATCCATATATTGCTGCCAGATCATCATGTGATCCGCGCGAACGGGGTTGAAACCGAAAGCTTCCACCCCGCCAGTGCGCATTTCGATGCCTTGGAAGACAGTGATCGGCGCCGCTTGGCGGCTGTCCGCCCTGATGTAATGGATGATCCCGCAGAATATGGCGATTATGCTCGCCGGGTGCTAAGCCGCCCCGAAGCCGCTATTCTGGCGCATGAACTGGCCTGATCCGCGCAGGCAGAAACAGCGTTGACTCTGTCCCGGCTTCGTCTATAAGCGCGACTTCATTGGTGTTGGTGGCCCCCGCAAGGGGTATGCCTGTCATGGCTTCGGCCAAGAGGACAACGCCCTTCATAGTGGCCTTTGGGCCTCGACCTTTAGAAGGAGATCAGCCGTGACCAAACGCACGTCTGCCAAGTACAAAATTGACCGCCGCATGGGCGAAAACATCTGGGGCCGCCCCAAGTCGCCTGTTAACCGCCGCGAATACGGCCCCGGCCAGCACGGCCAGCGCCGCAAGGGCAAACTGTCCGACTTCGGCACCCAGCTGCGCGCCAAGCAGAAGCTGAAAGGCTACTACGGCGATCTGACCGAAAAACAATTCCGTCGCATCTATGGCGAAGCCGAGCGTGTGAAGGGCGATACTGGTGAAAACCTGATCGGTCTGCTGGAGCGCCGCCTGGACGCCGTTGTTTACCGCGCGAAATTCGTGCCGACCGTGTTCGCTGCACGTCAGTTCGTGAACCACGGTCACGTTCTGGTGAATGGCAAGCCGGTGAACATTCCGTCCTACCGCGTGAAAGAAGGCGACGTTGTGGAAGTCCGCGAAAAATCGCGTCAGATGACCGCGCTGCTGGAAGCCGTGCAACTGGCCGAGCGTGATGTGCCTGATTACATCGAAGCTGACCATTCCAAAATGACCGCGAAATTCGTGCGTACTCCGGGCCTGTCGGATGTTCCGTACCCGGTGATGATGGAACCGAACCTGGTCGTGGAATTCTACGCGAAGAACTAAGGGTTCTTCGCCGGAATATTCAAATTTTGGAAAACCCGTCGCACGAGGCCTCGTGCGGCGGGTTTTTCTGTTTTGGGAAATCGGCAGCGGAATGCCCTGAATAAAACGCCAGTCATGGCAGTTTGGCAACGCGTTGGCAGGGACGTTTCAGGAAAAGACGATATGAACCGTTTCAACCTTCACTTGGCCAAGGGGGCTTTGTAAGGAGAAGGTGAAGGAGACCAAACCATGACCAAGATCACCCCCCAACCCGGCATTATGGAGATTGCGCTGTATGTCGGTGGTGCCAGCCATGTCGAGGGTGTTTCGGACGTGGTGAAGCTAAGTTCCAACGAAAATCCCTATGGTCCCAGCCAAGCGGCGATTGAAGCATTGCGCCGGGCGTCGTTTGAACTGCATCGCTATCCGCCCACCGACCATGCCGGGTTGCGGGCTGCGATTGCGGATATTCACGGACTAGAGGCCGATAACATCATTTGTGGCGTTGGCTCGGACGAGGTGCTGCAATTCGTGGCGCAATCCTATGCCGGTCCGGGGGACGAGGTGATTTATACCGAACATGGGTTTTCCATGTATCCGATCCTGGCCCATGCGGTTGGTGCGACGCCGGTCAAGGTGCCGGAAAAGGATCGCGTGGTTGACGTGGATGCCATTCTGGCGGCCTGCACCGATAAAACGCGGATCGTGTTCATCGCCAACCCGGCCAACCCCACCGGCACCCTGCTGGCCGAAGATGAATGCGCCCGTCTGGCCGCTGGCCTGCCCGAAGGGGCGTTGCTGGTTCTGGATGGCGCCTATGCGGAATTTGTGGATGGGTTTGATGGCGGGGCGGCGCTGGTACAGGCGCGGGACAACGTGATCATGACGCGCACCTTTTCCAAAATCTACGGTTTGGGCGGGCTGCGGATCGGCTGGGGCTATGCCCCGCGTGCGATTATCGACGTGCTGAACCGGGTGCGTCAGCCCTTTAACCTGTCCAACGTACAGCTTGGCGCTGCCGAAGCTGCCGTGCGCGATGTGGCCTATACCGATAAATGCCGGGCGGATAACGCGCGCTTGCGGGCATGGTTGGGCGAGGCCTTGGCGGCGCATGGCGTAGAGTCGGACCCGTCCAGCACCAACTTTATTCTGGCCCGGTTCGGATCGGCACAAGAGGCGGACGACTGCGATACCTATCTGAAATCGCAAGGCATTATCGTGCGCAAGGTGGCCGGTTATGGCCTGCCGCATTGTTTGCGGATCACCGTGGGGGATGAACCGTCCTGCCGCCGCGTGGCCCATGCCATCGGCCAGTTCAAAGGGGGCGCGCGGTGAGCATCCCCTACAATCGTGTGGCGCTGATCGGGCTGGGCCTGATTGCGTCCTCTATGTTCTGGGCGCTGAAACGCGCGGGGTTTCAGGGGCAGGTGACGGGTTATGCCCGGTCGCAGGCCACACGCGATACCGCCCGGCGTTTGGGGCTGTGCGACCACGTTTACGACAGCGCCATTGATGCGGTGAAAGATGCCGATCTGGTGGTGTTGTGTGTGCCGGTCGGGGCGATGGGGGCGGTAGCCACAGAAATCGCGCCCTATCTGAAACCGGGCTGCACGCTCAGCGATGTGGGATCGGTCAAAAAATCGGTGATCGAGGCGGTTAGCCCGCATATCCCCGAAGGTGTGCATTTTGTTCCCACGCACCCGATGGCAGGGACGGAACACAGCGGGCCGGATTCCGGCTTTGCTTCGCTTTTCGATAATCGTTGGTGTCTGATTGTGCCGAACGGTGCAGATGAAGATGCGACCCGGCGGCTAGAGGATTTCTGGCATGCCTTGGGGGCAAATTGCGAACGGATGGAGGTTCAGCATCACGATCTGGTTTGCGCTGTGGTCAGCCATATCCCGCACCTGATTGCCTATACTATGGTGGGTGTCGCGGATGACCTGAACCGCGTGACGGATCAGGAAGTGATCAAGTTTTCGGCGGCAGGTTTCCGGGATTTCACCCGTATCGCCGCCAGTGATCCAACCATGTGGCGGGATGTGTTCCTGACCAACAAGGAAGCGACGCTGGAAATTCTGGGCCGCTTCACCGAGGAACTGTTCGCCTTGCAGCGGGCTATTCGCACGGGGGATGGGGATCAGTTGTTCGATTACTTCACCCGGACCCGTGCCATTCGCCGTGGCATTATTGATGCGGGGCAGGACACCGATGCCCCGGATTTTGGGCGGGGCAAGGCGGCCAAATGAAACGGGGGGCGTTGATCCTATGTGCCTTTTGGGCCGTGATCGACGCTTCGGCCGGGTTTGCAAATGCGCCCGGCAGTTCTTTACGCCCGGTTGCTCGGGGGCAGGTCGCGCCATCGGTTATTCGCCCGGTGTCCCCGGATACGGTTGGGGTGCGCCCCGAGGTGCCTAAGACAAATACGGTGATAGTGCGCCGCTCCCTGCGACCGCAGGCGCGGGCCGATCGGGTGAAACCCCGTGCGACACAGAGTTTAGCCAACCCAAAGCCCGGCTCGGTTTGTGGGGATCCTGCAATCATGGGGGCGGTTGTTGGGGACGTACCCGGCAAGATTAAGGGCTGCGGTATCGCGCGGGCCGTTCGCGTGACCTCGGTTTCCGGGGTTCGGCTAAGCCGGGGTGCATTGATCGACTGCCCAACCGCGAAGGCGCTGAAAACCTGGGTGGACCGGGGCATGAAGCCTGCCATTGGGCGACGTGGCGGCGGGGTGCAGGAAATGCGCCTGTTTGCCAGCTATTCCTGCCGGACCCGCAACAGCAAGAAAGGCGCCCGGATTTCCGAACATGGCAAAGGGCGCGCCGTGGATATTGGTGCTTTTATCCTGAAAGACGGTAGCGAAATGACTGTGCTGAAGGATTGGGACAACGGACGCAAGGGCCGCATCCTGAAAGAAATGCACGAAACCGCCTGCGGTCCGTTTGGCACGGTGTTGGGTCCGAAATCTGACCGCTACCACAAGGACCATTTTCATTTTGATACGGCGCGGTATCGCAACGGCACCTATTGCAGATAAGGTTCGTTTCGTTAGCGCAGGACCAGCCGGGGCAGTTTGCCCACCGGCACCGGCCCCAGATAAATCGTGCCTTTGCGGAAATCCAACGGGATGTCCAGCGTGTTGGGATTGCCTGCCATTTGCGACAACAATTTAAACGCATCGGTCAGACGTTCGCCCATTTTGCGCGACACCTGCCCCGAGGCTACGGCCATATCTACGATGTCGCGCCAGTTCCGGGCCTTGATCGTCAGCGATCCGTTTAAGCGCCCCAGATCGTCCACATCCGCCGCCCCGGCCAGCATCAGTTCCAGATCGCCCCATTTGGCCTCGGCCAGTTGCAGGTCAATGCGTGTCGGTTGTGGGCGGCGGCGTTCAACCGCCGCGCGGTCCCACCGTTCATCAAAGCTGACGGTGACTTGCGCACGCAGCGCGTCAAATGTCCGGGGCAGGTGGTCTGCTGCACCGATCAGCCCGCGAAATTGCATAGGTGGGGCGAAGCCGTCGGTTTCAAGCGCGAACCGATAGCTGTTTGGGTCATCGGGCTGGGATTGGATTGCAGCCCGCAGCGCCGTCATCGTGGTGGCTTGTCCGTCTTGCGTGGCCAGCGTCAGCGTGTCGGCCACCAGATTGGCGCGATCCAGCGGCAGCGCCTCGCCCGCTTGCAGCACCACGCTGGCCTGCAATTGCGTGCTGGTGATTGTCAGCTTTTCTTGCGGTGTTGCCAGTCGCTGTTCGTTCGGCCAAACGGCGATAATGTGATTGGGCTTGTAGCTGAGCGTCATGATCTGGAAAAACGGCGCATCCCATGCCCAGCCCGTTTCAGGATCGGCCAGTGACAAATCGCTGAAGGTGGTATCGACCCGATTGGGAAATCCCGCAACGGACAGATCCGAATATTCGGCCACCCATCCCCGGTCGCGGCGGTCCTGAAACCATTCCGCAAATTCGCGCTTCACGTTGTAGGTGGCGTAAAACCAATAGCCCGACCACGCCGCTGCCATGACGATGATTGCTATCAACAGGCGTTTCATCCGGGCCACCCCTTTTCTGTTTGCTTGGTCTGGTGTTTACAGGGGCGCATGGAAAAGGACCAGTAACATGACGATGTGGGTTTTCGGCTACGGCTCTTTATTATGGAATCCGGGGTTTGATGTGGCCGAAAGCCAACTGGCGCGGTTGCCGGGCTTTCACCGCAGCTTTTGTATGCGGTCTATCCACCATCGCGGAACAGAGGAAAACCCCGGTCTGGTGCTGGCATTGGATGCTGCCGACGCGGCGGCCTGCAACGGTGTGGCGCTAGCGGTCCACGATCACGAACAGGATACGGTTCTAGCCTATTTGCGAGAACGGGAACTGGTGTCCTCGGCCTATCTGGAAACGGTGCAACAGGTGCAGTTGCGTGATGGGCGGCAGGTGTCGGCGCTGACCTATATCGTGGACCCGCATCATGTGCAGTATTGCGGCGGTCTGCCGCTGGAAGAACAGGCCCAAATCATCGCCCATGCAGTTGGCGGGCGGGGGCCAAATACCGAATATCTGTACAATACCGCCGCACATCTGGGCGAGTTGGGCATTCGAGATCACGAACTGGACTGGTTGACGGAACGAGTGCGTGAGATTCTTGCATAAATCCTTGGCTTAAAAGCCCATACCCCGTAAGTTGCGAATAATTAAAACAGTGTCAGGAGCACTCCGGGATGGAGCAGCCAGACCGCGAGGCAGAGCCGCAATTTTCGCAACCTGTGCGTCAGATCATGCTGATGCTCATGGTGCTGGGGCTGACCTCTTTCGTCGTCTTTCTTGCGTTGCCGCGCATTCTGCCCGTGTTCGAGGCGAACCCTTACCTTAACGGATTTATCATGTTCGTTTTCGGGGTGGGGGTGCTGGCCTGTTTCTGGCAGGTGGCACAATTGTTCAATTCCGTGCGCTGGATCGAAGCCTTCGCCGGGGGCGAGGCGGATTTGACAGGTATCCGGGCGCCGCGCCTGTTGGCCCCGCTGGCGGCCTTGTTGCGGACGCGCGGGGCGCGGATGCAGATCAGCGCGTCTTCGACGCGGTCCATTCTGGATTCGGTTGCCACCCGGATTGATGAGGCGCGGGAAATCACCCGATACATTGTCAACTTGCTGATTTTCCTTGGTCTTTTGGGAACATTTTATGGGCTGGCCACAACTGTTCCCGCGCTGGTCGAAACGATCCGCAGCCTTGCCCCGCAAGAGGGCGAAGCCGGGGTCGATGTCTTTGGCCGCTTGATGAGCGGTCTTGATTCCCAGCTTTCAGGGATGGGCGTTGCGTTCGGGTCGTCGCTGTTGGGGTTGGCGGGATCGTTGGTGGTGGGGCTGCTGGAACTGTTCGCAGGCCACGGGCAGAACCGTTTCTATCGTGAACTGGAAGAATGGCTGTCCACGATCACCCGCGTTGGGTTTGCCTCGGACGGGGATGGGGCCGGGGATGGATCGCCGGTGGCGGTGGTGCTGGATCACATGACCCGTCAAATCGAATCCATGCAGGAAATGTTCACCCAATCCGATGTCAGCCGGGCGATAGTCGATGATAAGCTGTCCTCGCTGGCGGTGTCTATCGAACGACTGACAGACCGAATGGCCGGGACCGCGCAGGCGAATGACGCGCTGATCCGCATGGCCGAAGGGCAGGAGCGCCTGATCGAAGCCCTGTCAGAACGCGAAGGCGAAGGTATCGACGCCGAAAGCCGGATGCGCCTGCGGTCGATTGATGTGCAATTGCTGCGCATTCTGGAAGAAATCAGCGCAGGCCGTCAGGAAACTATGGCCGAACTGCGCACCGACATTGCTGCCCTGACGCAGGTTGTGGGGCGGCGCCGGGTTAGCAACGGGTCCGAGGAGAGCTGACATGGCCCTGTCGCGGCGCACCGGACAAAGGTTTCAGGCCTCGATCTGGCCGGGTTTCGTGGATGCGATGACTGGGCTTTTGCTGGTGCTGATGTTCGTGCTGACCATTTTCATGGTGGTGCAATCGGTTTTGCGTGAAACCATCACCGGGCAGGAAAGCAAACTGAACGCCCTGTCCCAAGAGGTCGCGGCGTTGGCCGATGCGCTGGGGCTGGAGCGGCGTAAAACGGCGGATCTGAGCGACCGTAACAGTGAACTAACCGCGACCTTGGCTGCTGAACAGGAGCAGGCCCGTCAGCAGGCGGCGCTGATTGCATCCTTGTCCCAGCAACGCGACGCGCAGGCCCGGCAGATTGGTGATTTCGAGGCACAAGTGGCCGCGCTTCTGGCTGAACGGGACACTGCATTGGGAACCGTCGCCGCGCTGGAGGGCGAAAAGCAAAAGCTGATCGACGCCCGCGAGGCGCTTCAACTGGCTTTGGCGCAGGCGCGAAGTGAAATTGATGCAGGTGCCGAAGCGGCCCGTCTGGCTGCGGCCAAACGCGAGGCATTAGAGGCGCTGATTGCCGACTTGCGTGCGCAAAATGATAACGCCGACACGCAAAACGCAGCCTTGGAAGCCCGGATTTCCGATCTGGAAACCCGGCTGTCGCAGGAAGAAATAAACAAGCTGACAGAGGCCGCCGCCGCAGAAGCCCTGCGTGAGAAGCTGAAAAACGCGGATACCGAACTGACCGCGATGACCTTGGCCCTGGAAGCACAGCGCAAAAAAGCCGAAGAAACCCTGACCTTGCTGGCAGCAGCAGAAGCCGCAGGGCAGGATTTGACCGCCAAGCTGGCGGCGGCATTGCTGGCCAAGCAAGAAACCGAAACGCAATTGGCTACGGTGCAGGCCGGGCAATCGGATGCGGCCAGCCGTTTGTCTGACCTACAGGCGCAACTGGCTGCTGCTTTGGCAGACACCAAGGCGGGCGCGGCGCGGATCGAAGATTTGCAGATCAAACTAAGCGAGGCCGAGGCGAAATTGGCTGCGTCCGAAGGCAGTGCCGCGCAACAAAAGACCGATCTGGAAACCCGTCTGGCCGAGGCATTGGCTGCAAAGATGAAGCTGGAAGGTCAGATCAAGGATGCTGAACAGGCCTTGGCGCAGGCGTTGGCGGCGAAGCTGGCTGCCGAACAGACCGCAGATCAGCAGATGACTGAGGCCGAGCGGCAAGCCGCCCTTTTGGCCGCCGCCAACAAGGCGCTGAGCAGTGAAAAAGCCGTTTCAACCGAAGCGCAGCGGCAACAGGCCTTGTTGAACCAACAGATCGCCGCCTTGCGGACGCAACTGGGCAGTCTTCAGGCGTTGTTGGACGATTACAAAGAACGTGATGTCGTCGCGCGGGTGCAGTTGGAAACGCTGGGGTCCGATCTGAACGCCGCCTTGGCGCGGGCCGCTGTCGAGGAACGCAAACGCCGTGAGTTGGAAGAGGCCGAGCGTATCCGGCTGGAAGCCGAGAAAAAGGCGCTGGAGGCTGAAAAACAAGACCTTGAGAAATACAAAAGCGATTTCTTTGGCCGGATGCGGGATGTACTGCGCGGGCAGGATGGCGTGAAAATCGTCGGGGACCGTTTCGTGTTCTCGTCCGAGGTACTGTTTGAATCCGCCAGTGCGGAATTGTCGACTGCGGGGCAGGGGGAAATTGCCAAGGTCGCGCATATTTTGGGTGGGATCGCCAAGGATATTCCGCCTGAAATCGACTGGGTGATTCAGGTGGATGGGCATACCGATAATGTGCCGTTGTCCTATGGGGCAGAATATGCCGACAACTGGGAGCTTAGTCAGGCGCGCGCCTTGTCCGTCGTGCGCTATATGGTGGAGTTCTTGGGAATGCAGCCACAACGGTTGAGCGCCAATGGGTTTGGGGAATATCAACCCCTGAACCCCGCCAACACGCCCGAAGCCCGCGCCCAAAATCGCCGGATCGAACTGAAGCTGACAGAACGCTAAGGATCAGGGCGTGATGGTCAGCGGTACGCTTTGCGTATCAATTTGCTGCCCGTTCCGGATTAAGGTCACGCGCCCCTGATAGGTGCCGGGGGCGAACCCCGTATCGGGGCGGCGTTTGCCGAAACTGCGGAAAAACTGCGCCTGCGGTTTTTCCAATGCAATCGTTTGGGTCAGGTTCATGCCGCCCGCGCCAGTTACCTCCAGCCGCAGGCTGTCGCCCGCTTGCGATCCGAACATATAGGCCCAGAACATCAAAACGGGGCTGTCGGCGGACAGGGTGGTACGGCCTGCGTCGCCTGCCCGAATATCGGCATAGGTGGGGGGCGTCCCGCTGAACCCGGCGCTGATGATCCCGCCGGGGGCATAGGCGATGGGGGTTTGCCATAAGGTATCGGTATCAGGGCTGCCGCAGGTGATTTTCCCATCCGGGTCGAACGGGTCCACGACCTGTCCATCGTGACGGACGGACAGGTGAACATGCGGAAACTGCGTGCGCCCGGAATAGCCGACCTGTCCCAGAACCACCCCTGCGGCGACTTTCTGGCCGCTGCGCACCCGGATTGATCCGCGTTTCATGTGGCAATATTGGGTCTGCCAGCCATCCCCGTGGTCAATGACCACGCCATTGCCGCAATCCTTACCTTCGATCGCGGCGGCGGTGTCCTTGGAATAGCCGGTATCGGGCATCTCGTCACGCATACCCCGCACCGTACCGGGGGCCGAGGCCAGAACATCCACCCCCTGTTGCATCGCGCGAAATGATGGCAGGGCGAAATCTGTGCCTTTGTGTTTGTCATAGCTTAGCCCGGCACAGGTAAAATCCCGCGCGCCGGTGCCGGTGTCCTGATCCACATATTGCTGGATGAAACAGGTTTCCCCAAGCATGCAATCAATCGGCAACCGCAAAGAAAGTTCCCCCGCCGTGGCAGGCACGGCGAGGGAGCAAAGCATGGTTGCAGCCGCCAGACGCATCATTCTGCGGTCAGCAGCGGCGGTTTGTCACCAGACAGGCGTTTCTGGCTCGGACCTTCGATTTGCAGGTCGATCTTATCATTCTGCACGGCAACGCGGACGACACCACCCTTGGCCAGCTTGCCGAACAGTAACTCTTCGGCCAGCGGTTTTTTGATGTGTTCCTGAATGACACGGCCCAGCGGGCGTGCGCCCATTTTGCTGTCATACCCTTTGTCGGCCAGCCATTCGGCGGCGGGGCGGGTCAGTTCGATATGAACATTCCGATCCATCAGTTGTGCTTCCAGTTGCAGCACGAACTTTTCGACCACCTGCAGGATCACCTCTTTCGGCAAGGGTTGGAAGCTGATCACAGCATCCAGACGGTTGCGGAATTCGGGGGTAAAGGTGCGTTCGATGGCGGCGGTATCCTCGCCCTCGCGCCGGTCGCGGCCAAACCCGATGGCCGCCTTGGCCTGTTCGGCTGCCCCCGCGTTCGAGGTCATGATCAGGATCACATTGCGGAAATCCACCGTGCGCCCGTTGTGATCGGTCAGCTTCCCGTGATCCATCACCTGCAACAGGATGTTGTAGACGTCGGGGTGGGCCTTTTCCATTTCGTCCAGCAGCAGCACACAATGGGGGTGCTGATCCACGCCGTCCGTCAACATGCCGCCCTGATCGAACCCGACATAGCCGGGAGGCGCGCCGATCAAGCGGCTGACGGCGTGTTTTTCCATGTATTCGGACATATCGAACCGCAGCAGTTCCACACCCAGCGTATCCGCCAGTTGTTTTGCCACCTCGGTCTTGCCCACGCCGGTGGGACCGGCGAACAGGTAGTTCCCGATGGGTTTTTCCGGTTCGCGCAGGCCCGCGCGGGCCAGTTTGATCGCGCCGGACAGCGCTTCGATCGCGGCGTTCTGGCCAAAGACCACGCGTTTCAGGCTGGCCTCCAGATCTTTCAAAACCTCTGCATCGTCCTTGGAAACGTTTTTCGGGGGGATGCGGGCGATTTTGGCGACGACCTCTTCGATTTCTTTCGGGCCGATGGTTTTGCGCCGCTTGGATTCCGCCACCAGATGTTGCGCGGCCCCGGCTTCGTCGATCACATCAATCGCTTTGTCCGGTAGTTTGCGGTCATTGATATAACGCGCAGACAGTTCGACCGCGGTCTTGATCGCATCAGCGGTGTAGCGCACACTGTGGTGTTCCTCGAAATAAGGTTTCAGTCCTTTCAGGATTTTGATCGAATCTTCGACTGTGGGTTCGGACACGTCGATTTTCTGGAACCGGCGGGACAGGGCGCGGTCCTTTTCAAAATGCTGGCGGAATTCCTTATATGTGGTCGATCCCATGCAGCGCAGTTTGCCGCCCTGCAACGCAGGTTTCAGCAGGTTGGACGCATCCATCGCCCCGCCCGAGGTCGCCCCGGCGCCGATTACCGTATGGATTTCGTCGATGAACAGCACGGCGTCAGGGTGGTCTTCCAGTTCCGTCACGACTGCTTTCAGTCGTTCCTCGAAATCACCACGATAGCGGGTGCCAGCCAGCAATGCGCCCATGTCCAGCGAATAGATCGTGGTTTTTGACAGCACTTCGGGGGTTTCACCCTGTATGATCTTGCGGGCCAGCCCTTCGGCGATGGCGGTTTTGCCCACGCCGGGATCACCCACCAACAGCGGGTTGTTCTTGCGGCGGCGGCATAGCACCTGAATGCAGCGTTCCACTTCGGAATCGCGCCCGATCAGCGGGTCTACATCGCCCTTCATCGCCTTGGCGTTCAGGTCCACGCAATATTTGCCAAGCGCGGATTCCTTTTGTTCAACTGTGTCCTGCGCGGCGGATGTTTCCCGATGGGGTTCTTCTTCGTCGGCACCCATGATCGGGCGCTGTTCCCCAAAGGCGGGGTTCTTTGCCACCCCATGCGCGATGAAATTCACCGCGTCATAGCGGGTCATGTCCTGTTCTTGCAGGAAATAGGCCGCGTTGGATTCGCGTTCGGCAAAGATGGCAACCAACACATTCGCCCCGGTTACTTCGGTCCGGCCGGATGATTGCACATGGATCGCGGCGCGCTGAATCACCCGCTGGAATGCGGCGGTTGGCACGGCTTCGGACCCGTCGATGTCGGTCACAAGGTTGGATAAATCTTCGTCGACGAATTCCACCAGCGTGGTGCGCAATTCTTCGGTATCGACCGAACACGCCTTTAGCACGCGCAGCGCGTCGGGTTCGTCAATCAATGCCAGCAGCAGATGCTCTAGCGTTGCGAATTCGTGTCGGCGGGCATTGGCCAAGGCCAGCGCCGCATGGATTGCCTGTTCAAGCGTGTTCGAGAATGAAGGCACGGTGTGCTCCTTCCTGATCTGGGCCGGACAAACGGCGGTGTTTATCCAGCCTTGGCCTCATAACATTAAAGTTTGGTCGATACGCGCCCGGCTTCAAGTGTTTTTTGTTTATTTTCTTTCACAATGCCGGGGGCTGCTGTTTGGCTGGGCGGCTTTGCCCCTAGAAGTTGTCCTTGCGCTTGCGGACTTCGGCAAAGACTTGGGCGGGGTCGGCACCCACCATATTTACGGCTTTCTGAACGCCTTCGGTATGGCCCCGCAGAAACGGGTTAGTCGCCAGTTCTTCGGTAAGGGAGGTAGGCACTGTGGGCTGGCCTGCGTCGCGGGCCGTCTGCACGGCCTGCACCCGAGAGATAAGCGCAGAATTGTCCGGGTCAACGGTAAGCGCGAATTTTGCGTTCGACAGGGTATATTCATGGCCGGAACAGACCGTGGTGTCACCGGGCAGGGCCGCCAGCTTTGACAGGCTGTCAAACATCTGATCCGGTGTTCCCTCGAACAGACGGCCACAGCCCAAGGCCATCAGGCTATCGGCGGTAAACAGCAATTTGCTGTCAGGGAAATAGAACGCGATATGTCCAACGGTGTGGCCGGATACGTCAAAAATCTGGGCGGTTTCGCCGCCAATGGTGATGCTGTCCCCTTCGGCAACGGCCTGATCCAGCGGGGGCAGGCGATGGGCGTCCGCCGCCGCTCCGATCACCTGCGCGGGGTGGTCCACCAGCAGATCGGCCAGCCCGTCCACATGATCCCAATGGTGGTGGGTCAGCAAGACATGCGACAGCACCCAACCCCGTCTGGCCAGTTCCGCTTTGATCGGTCCGGCCTCGGGGACATCCACCAGCGCCGTTTCGCCCGTTTCCGCGTCATGGATCAGGAAAGCGTAGTTATCCGAAAGGCACGGAATGGTGACAAGCTCAAGGGGCATGGTTTTTCCTTTGCTGTTCGCTATTGTGACCCAGACTAGGCAGAACACAGGGCTGGCTGCAATGCATCTTGATGTGCAAGACCTGCGCAATTTTTATTATCGCAGCACGCTGGGGCGGGCCGCGCAAAAGGCCGTGCGGGATCAGCTTTTGGCGCTATGGCCCGAAGCGCATGGTCAGACGGTGGTGGGGTTCGGCTTCGCGGTCCCGTTGTTGCGGCCCTATATAGATCAGGCGCGGCGTGTGACTGCGCTGATGCCGGGGCCGCAAGGGGTGATGCCGTGGCCTGCGGGGCTGCCCAATCTGTCCGTATTATGCGAGGAAACCATGTGGCCCATTGAAACCGGCCATGTGGATCGGCTGATCGTATTGCACGGGCTGGAAACCAGCGAACAACCCACGGCGCTGTTAGAGGAATGCTTTCGCGTGCTGGGACCGGGGGGAAAGGTGATGTTTATCGTTCCCAACCGGGCTGGGCTGTGGTCGCGCAGCGATCGCACGCCTTTTGGGTTTGGGCGGCCTTATACATTCGGCCAGTTGGAAACCCAGCTAAAGCGTCACCATTTCATGCCAGAACGTACCGCGACCACCTTGTATCAGCCGCCTTCGCATCGGCGGTTCTGGCGCAAGACAGGGGATCTGTGGGAAAAGCTGGGCGCGAACCTGTCCGTGGTGGTGGCGGGCGGTGTGATTATGGTGGAAGCGTCCAAACGTGTTCATGCCCCAAGTGGGCCGGGCCTGAAAGAGGCCGTGCGCAAGCCGCTGTCGGTTCTGGCCCCCAGCCCCGCGCAGAAACCCAAGCCTGCCTGACGGGGTGGCGCAGGAATGCAGGGCGCGCCGCCCAAGCTATGCGCAAATGACATGGCTTAGTGATCTGGATTGCGGCGAAAATCCCGCCGGATCATGCTGCCATTGCGGCCCGTTTTCGCGGTTTTATGCGGCGAATCCGGCTTGGAATGATGTCAGTCGCAAAGGGTGCGAATCCCTGTCACGAAGCCGTGAAATCGCACCATTTGCGTAACGTCATCTACAAGATGCCCGCTTGATAGCGATAACGGATTGCCCGGTCTTTGCCCGAAGCGTTGCGAAATCGCCCTAAATGTCGAAAAAAATGCATCTGAAAAACAGGTGCAAACGGTCGCAGATGTGTTAACTAATTGAAAACCAATGGTATTCAATTGTATACTGGGGCGTCATAGCAGGTTGCTAGGTGTGAATTGCTCTGCTACACCCACGCCGATTTCGATACTTTGACGCAAATCAAGGGTCTAAACGCCCCTAACCGGAATCATCGGGATTTCGGACAGGGCCAAAATAGTCGGAAGGGTGGACGTGTCCGAACCAGCTTCGATCTCCTCTGGCATTGCCGCGCGCTATGCCACCGCCATCTTCGAGATTGCGAAAGAGAGCAATGCTCTGAGCGATCTGGAAGCCAATGTGAACGATCTGGGCGCTGCTCTGGCCGACAGCGCCGATCTGTCGTCGGTGATTGCGTCGCCGGTGATTTCCCGTGATGAACAAGGTGCAGCCATTGCCGCCATCGCCGCCAAGATGGGCCTGATGCCCGTCCTGAAAAACGGCCTGAGCGTCATGGCACAAAAACGCCGTCTGTTCGTGGTGCCTGCGCTGCTGACCGCGCTGCAAGCGCTGATCGCAGAAGAAAAAGGCGAAGTGACCGCCGAAGTGACCAGCGCCAAGGCGCTGACCAAGACCCAATCGGAGAAACTGGCGAAAACCCTCTCCGAACGTGTGGGCAAAACCGTGAAGATTAATGCGGCCGTCGATGAAAACCTTATCGGCGGTCTTGTTGTAAAAGTCGGCTCGAAGATGATCGACACGTCGATCCGTGCCAAGCTGAATTCCCTCCAGAATGCAATGAAAGAGGTCGGATAAATGGGTATCCAAGCTGCAGAGATTTCTGCGATCCTGAAGGACCAGATCAAAAACTTCGGTCAGGAAGCCGAAGTGGCCGAGGTTGGCCGCGTGCTATCCGTCGGTGACGGTATTGCCCGTGTGTACGGCCTCGACAACATTCAGGCCGGTGAAATGGTCGAATTTCCGGGCAGCATCATGGGCATGGCGCTGAACCTGGAAAACGACAACGTCGGTGTTGTGATCTTCGGTTCGGACCGTGACATTAAAGAAGGCGACACGGTGAAGCGTACCAACGCCATCGTGGACGTACCCGCAGGCGAAGCTCTGCTGGGTCGCGTTGTTGACGGTCTGGGTAACCCGATCGACGGCAAAGGCCCGATCGCTGCCTCGGAACGCCGCATCGCGGACGTAAAAGCCCCCGGCATTATCCCCCGTAAATCGGTTCACGAACCGATGGCAACCGGCCTGAAGTCGGTTGACGCCATGATCCCCGTTGGCCGTGGCCAGCGCGAACTGATCATCGGCGACCGTCAGACGGGTAAAACTGCGATTGCTCTGGACACCATGCTGAACCAGAAATCGTACAACGATGCAGCAGGCGACGACGAGTCGAAGAAACTGTATTGTGTGTACGTTGCTGTTGGTCAGAAACGTTCGACCGTTGCCCAGCTGGTGAAGAAGCTGGAAGAAAACGGCGCGATGGAATACTCCATCGTTGTGGCTGCTACCGCTTCGGACCCTGCGCCGATGCAGTTCCTGGCCCCCTATGCCGCAACCGCGATGGCAGAATACTTCCGCGACAATGGCCGTCACGCCCTGATCATCTATGATGACCTGTCGAAACAGGCTGTGGCCTATCGTCAGATGTCGCTGCTGCTGCGTCGTCCGCCGGGACGTGAAGCATATCCGGGTGACGTGTTCTATCTGCACTCCCGCCTGCTGGAACGTTCGGCAAAGCTGAACGAAGATCACGGTGCAGGCTCGCTGACCGCGCTGCCCGTTATCGAAACTCAGGGTGGTGACGTGTCCGCGTTTATTCCGACCAACGTGATCTCGATCACCGACGGTCAGATCTTCTTGGAAACCGAACTGTTCTACCAAGGTATCCGTCCTGCTGTGAATACTGGTCTGTCGGTGTCGCGTGTGGGTTCGTCGGCTCAGACCAACGCGATGAAATCGGTTGCTGGTCCGGTGAAACTGTCGCTGGCTCAGTACCGCGAAATGGCGGCCTTCGCTCAGTTCGGTTCCGATCTGGACGCCGCAACGCAGCGCCTGCTGAACCGTGGTGCGCGTCTGACCGAGCTGATGAAACAGCCGCAGTATTCGCCGCTGACCAACGCCGAAATCGTTTGCGTGATCTACGCAGGCACCAACGGCTATCTGGACAAAGTGCCGGTACGTGAAGTTGGCCGTTTCGAGGCAGGTCTGCTGTCGCACCTGCGTGGCAAACATGCCGATCTGCTGGCATGGCTGACCAAGGAAGACCCCAAAATCAAGGGCGACGCCGAGGACAAACTGAAAGCCGCGATCGACGAATACGCAGCTGACTTCGCTTAAGGGGGGACGAGGCGATGCCGAGTCTTAAGGACCTTAAAAATCGGATCGAGAGTGTGAAAAACACTCGGAAGATCACCAAGGCCATGCAGATGGTTGCCGCGGCGAAACTTCGCCGCGCGCAGGATGCTGCCGAAGCCGGTCGTCCCTACGCAGAACGGTTCAATGCCGTTCTGGGTGGGCTGGCCGCATCGGTGGGCGGTTCGGACAGTGCGCCGAAGCTGCTCAGCGGTACAGGCAGCGACAAGGTGCATCTGCTGGTGGTCATGACTGCTGAACGCGGCCTGTGTGGCGGCTTCAACAGCACCATCGTGAAACTGGCCCGCTCCAAAGCTCAAGAGCTGTTGGCGCAGGGCAAGACGGTCAAAATTCTGACCGTCGGGAAGAAAGGCCGTGAACAGCTGAAACGTGATCTGGGCGAATTGTCCGTCGGTCATGTGGACCTGTCCGAGGTGAAAAACGTCGGTTACGTCAATGCGCAGAACATCGCGCGTGACCTGCTCAACCGCTTTGATGCGGGTGAATTCGACGTGGCAACGATCTTCTACAACCGCTTCCAGTCGGTGATCAGCCAGATCCCGACGGCGCAGCAGATCATTCCGGCAAAATTCGACGAGGTCGAGGCTGACGCAGCCGCAACCCTCTACGATTACGAACCGGACGAAGAGGCCATTCTGGCCGACCTGCTGCCGCGTGGTGTCGCAACCCAGATTTTCTCGGCTCTGCTGGAAAATGCGGCATCCGAACAGGGCGCGCGTATGTCCGCAATGGACAACGCGACACGGAACGCGGGTGACATGATTGATCGACTGACCATCGAGTTTAACCGCTCGCGTCAGGCCGTGATCACCAACGAGCTTATTGAAATCATCTCGGGCGCCGAAGCGCTCTAAGAACCGGAGATACGACACATGGCAAACGCAAAAGGCAAAATCACTCAGGTGATCGGCGCCGTTGTGGACGTGCAGTTCGAAGATCACCTGCCGGAGATCCTCAACGCACTGAACACCGAAAACAACGGGAAGAAACTGGTTCTGGAAGTTGCCCAGCACCTTGGTGAAAACACCGTTCGTACCATCGCAATGGACGCAACCGAAGGTCTGGTTCGCGGTCAGAAAGTGGAAGACACCGGCGGCCCGATCTCGGTGCCGGTTGGTAACGCCACTCTGGGCCGCATCCTGAACGTTGTGGGCGAACCCGTGGACGAAAAAGGCCCGGTGAACGCGACTGAAACCCGCGCGATCCACCAGCCCGCCCCCGAGTTCAACGAACAGTCGACGGAATCGGAAATCCTCGTCACCGGCATCAAGGTGATCGACCTGCTGGCCCCCTACTCGAAGGGTGGTAAGATTGGACTGTTCGGCGGTGCCGGCGTGGGCAAAACCGTTCTGATCATGGAACTGATCAACAACATCGCAAAAGTGCACTCGGGTTTCTCGGTGTTCGCAGGTGTTGGTGAACGGACCCGTGAAGGGAACGACCTGTACCACGAAATGATCGAATCCAACGTTATTAAGCCCGACAATCTGGAAGAATCGCAGGTTGCTCTGGTTTACGGTCAGATGAACGAACCTCCGGGGGCACGTGCGCGTGTTGCTCTGACCGGCCTGACGCTGGCAGAACAGTTCCGTGACCAGTCCGGGACCGACGTTCTGTTCTTCGTGGACAACATCTTCCGCTTCACGCAGGCAGGTTCCGAGGTGTCGGCACTTCTGGGCCGTATCCCGTCCGCAGTGGGCTACCAGCCGACGCTGGCAACCGACATGGGCGCGATGCAGGAACGTATTACGTCGACCAAATCCGGTTCGATCACCTCGATTCAGGCCGTGTATGTGCCTGCGGATGACCTTACCGACCCGGCACCGGCAACGACCTTTGCTCACTTGGACGCAACCACCGTTCTGTCGCGTGCGATTTCGGAACTGGGGATTTACCCCGCTGTGGACCCGCTGGACTCGTCCTCGCGTCTGCTGGACCCGGCCGTGATCGGTGATGAGCATTACCAAGTGGCTCGTGACGTTCAGGGTATCCTGCAACGCTACAAGTCGCTGCAAGACATCATCGCCATCCTTGGCATGGACGAACTGTCGGAAGAAGACAAACTGACCGTGCAGCGTGCGCGTAAGATTCAGCGCTTCCTGTCGCAGCCCTTCGACGTGGCAAAAGTGTTCACTGGCTCGGACGGTGTTCAGGTTCCGCTGGAAGACACGATTTCTTCGTTCAAGGCCGTTGTGGCTGGCGAATACGACCACCTGCCCGAGGCAGCCTTCTACATGGTTGGCGGCATCGACGAAGTGATCGCAAAAGCCGAGAAGATGGCAGCTGAGGCCGCCTAAGGAGGGCCCAAATGGCTGAGACTGTGCAATTCGATCTGGTCAGCCCCGAGCGGAGCCTTGCTTCGCTTAAGGCCGAACAGGTTCAAATTCCGGGTGCGGACGGGGATATGACGGCAATGGCCGGTCACGCCCCGACCATCACCACCCTGCGCCCCGGTGTTCTGCGGGTGACGGGGCCGGAAGGCGAGGCCGAATATGTTGTGACCGGCGGTTTCGCCGAAATCACGGCTGACGGTATCTCGGTTCTGGCGGAGCGCGCCATCCCGCGCACCGAGATCACCCAAGAGCATCTGAACGAGATGCTCAAGGCGGCCTCGGACGCGTTGGTGCAGGCGAAAGAAGTGTTCAAAAACGAACCCGGCCCGGTCGACGATGCAGCCAAGCTGCTGGCCGACATGGTCGCGATGGGTACGCATATCGGGCTGGACCCGAACGTGTCCAACTTCTGAACCGTTCCCGGAACGTGAAGAAACAGGAAAAGGCCCCGATTTTCGGGGCCTTTTTCCTTGCGCAACCAAGGGGCTGCGGCAAGACTGTGTGTTGCACATAAGAAAATCAGACGCGCAAGTTATATGAAGCCATTGAATTCCAGCCTTGTCGCCGTGGCGCAGGGCAACACTGATCTTTTCGAGGATTATTCGACCGGCGGTCCAATGTGGACCGAACAAGGCAGCCGCGAGCGCCGAACCAAGGTGCAGTTCGATACCCCATTTGCCGCGCCGCCTGCGGTGCATTGCGGAATTTCGCTGTGGGATGTGGATTATGCCACCAATGTCCGCTGTGATCTGACCGTGGACAAGATCACCCGCAAAGGGTTTGAAATCGTGTTCCGCACATGGGGGAATACCCGTGTGGCCCGAGCGCGGGCAAGCTGGCTGGCGATTGGCGCGGCCCCGGACGATGATATGTGGGACGTCTGAAACGCAAAAGGCCCGCCATGATAGCGGGCCTTTGAAACTTGTTGGCGGGGGGATCAGCCTTTGAACTGCCCCTCGTAAATCGGTTCCAGTGTTTCGGTTTCAAACAGCGACGACACGCTGGTGCCGTTCCAGATGTTCAGGATCGCCTGCGCGAACATCGGCGCGGTCGGCAGGATGCGAATGTTCGGCGTTGCCTGCACTGCGGGGGTTGCCTGAATGGAATCGGTGATGACCAGAGATTTCATTACGGAATTGGTGATGCGTTCCACAGCCGGACCGGACAGAACCCCGTGCGAGATATAGGAATGCACCTCGGTCGCACCGTGTTCCATCAGGATTTCAGCGGCTTTGCAAAGGGTGCCCGCAGTGTCGCACATGTCATCCACGATGATACATTTCTTGCCCTGAACATTCCCGATCACGGTCATTTCCGCGACTTCGCCGGGTTTTTCGCGGCGTTTGTCGACGATGGACAGGGGCGCGTTGATCCGTTTCGCCAGTTCGCGTGCGCGGGCCACGCCGCCGACATCGGGCGACACCACCATTACGTCTTCCAGGCAGCCCTCGAACTGGGCTTTGATGTCCAGCGCGAAGACCGGGCTGGCGTACAGGTTATCCACCGGAATATCGAAAAAACCCTGAATTTGCGCGGCGTGCAAATCCAGGGTCAGGATACGTTCGATACCGGCTTCGACCAGCATATTGGCAACCAGCTTGGCGCTGATCGGGGTGCGCGCCTTGGTGCGGCGGTCCTGTCGGGCATAGCCGAAATAGGGGATGACCGCCGTGATCCGCGCAGCCGAGGACCGGCGCAGCGCGTCTGCCATAATCAGCAGCTCCATCAGGTTGTCATTCGCCGGGTTCGAGGTGGGCTGAATGATAAACATATCCTCGCCACGGACGTTTTCGTAAACCTCGACAAAGATTTCCTGATCGTTGAAACGTTCAATGCGAGCATCGACCAGTCCGATGTTCATGCCCCGGTGAATGGACATGCGGCGGGCGATGGATTTTGCCAATGGCATATTGGCATTCCCGGAAATCAGTTTCGGTTCGTTGAGATTGGCCATGAGAGTGGTTCCCCAAGGTGTTCGGCATGACAGATTCGTGATGTTGACACCGATTATCACCTCGTTACCGTCAGGCAAAGCTATGCACATGGGGAAGGGGCATATATGCCACATATTGATTACTATTTTTCGACGCTTTCGCCTTATGCCTATCTGGCTGGCACTCGCGCGGAACAAATTGCGCAGCGTCACGGCACAAGTATCACCTATAAACCTTTTGATCTGATGGCGGCATTCCCCCGTACCGGGGGGCTACCCGTGGGGCAGCGTCATCCATCGCGCACCGATTACCGCGCACAGGTGTTGCCCCGCACCGCAAAGAAGCTGGGAATGCCACTGAACATGAAGCCCGCGCATTGGCCGGTGAATGCCGCGCCGTCGTCTTATGCGATTATCGCCGCCCAAAAGGCGGGGGGCGGGGATATGGGCGCATTGTGCCACGGCATTTTGCGCGCCTCTTGGGTGGAAGAGCGCGACATTTCCGATGATGCGGTGCTAAAGGACTGCCTGACCGCCGCAGGTTTTGATCCATCCCTGACGGACAGCGGTCTGCTGGTCGGGGCCGAGACATATGCCCGCAATCTGGAAGATGCGGTATCTCAGGGGGTGTTTGGCTCTCCGTTTTATGTCACAGACGGCGGACAGAAATTTTGGGGTCAGGACAGTCTGGAAGACCTCGATTTGCATCTCGAAGGAAAACTATAACCTATGCCCAAGGAACTGCGCGGGGGATACCCGACATTCTGGCGCGAATTTGGCCACGGCCCGCGCGAAGCCCTGATGATTCACTGTTCCCTGTCGCATTCCGGCGCATGGACCGCGCTGGCGGGGGAATTGTCCGATATGCTGCATATGACGGCGTTCGACATCCCCGGTCATGGCCGCAGCGAAGACTGGGATAACCGCGATGATATTCAGGCCGTGACCACCGCAATGGCCGCCGATTTCCCGGATGGGCCGGTTGACGTGATCGGGCATTCCTTTGGTGGCACCGTTGCGTTGCGTCTGGCGATTGAACACCCGCATCTGGTGCGGTCGCTGACGCTGATCGAACCCGTGTTCTTTGCCGTTGCCTTTGCTGACGTGCCGGGGCTGAAACAGCGCCATCACGACCGCGAAAAACCGCAATTGGATGCTATGGCGCGGGGTGATATGACTGCTGCCGCGCAGGCCTTCAATGGGTTGTGGGGGGACGCGGATATGCCGTGGGACAGCCTGCCGGAGCAGATGCGGGCCAATATGACCAAACGTTTTGGGGCAATTATTTCGGCCCGCCCCGCGGTCGAGGAAGATTCCGGCTACATGCTGCGTTCGGGTAATCTGGAAAAAATCCCGTTCCCGACCCTGCTGCTGGAAGGCGCGAAATCGCCGGAAATTCTGGGGCTGGTGAACGAAGGACTGCAACGGCGTCTGCCCGATGCACGGCGCGAAATCCTGCCCGATAGCGGCCATATGCTGCCCATCACCCACCCGCAACAGGTGGGCGCATTGATCCGCGAATTTCTGGAAACCGTTCCGGCAGGCGTGCCCGCTTAATCGCGGGCCGCAGCCAGAAACGCATCCACCTGATCGGCCCCCAGCGACCAGTCGCAGACAAACCGGGCGGTCAGCAGCTCATCAGGGTCATCGCCCGCCAACGTGCCGCGCGTAATGTAATACACCGCGCCTGCATCGTGCAGGCGTTGGTGCAGCGCGCGGGGCATGTCCGCGAAAATCATATTCGCTTGCGGCGGGTATAGCAGGGCTACACCGGGAAGTTCGCGTAGTCCTTCGGCCAGTCGGGTGCAGGTGGCATTGGCCGCGCGGGCCGTTTGCAGCCACAACCCATCCGCCAGATAGCCCAGCATTTGCGCCGACAGATAGCGATGCTTGGAAAACAGATGCGCCCCGCGTTTGCGGCGCAGTTCAAATTCCCACGCTTTGGCCGGATCGAACAGGATCACTGCTTCGACCCCCATACAGCCGTTTTTCGTGCCGCCAAAGCTGACGGCGTCTACTCCGGCCTTCCATGTCATGTCTGCCGGGCTGCATCCCAATGCGTCCAGCGCGTTGGCAAACCGGGCGCCATCCATGAACACTGGCAGGCCGAATTCCTGTGCTACGCTGGTCAGCGCGTGCAGTTCGTCCAGTGTGTAAACCTGCCCGCGTTCCGTTACCTGCGTGATCGACACCGGGCCGCGCTGCGGACCATGCACGCCGCGGACTTCTTCGTTCAGGATGGTCTGGCGCAGGGTGTCGGGTGTCATTTTGTCCTGATCGCCCACCAGCGTCAGCTTTGCGCCCCCGGAATAAAATTCAGGGGCGTTGCATTCATCCTCGTGGATATGCGCGACGGGGGAACAGAACACGGTTTGCCACGGCTGGCACAGCGTTGCCAGGGCCAGTGAATTGGCCGCCGTTCCGGTTGCCACCAGATAGACCGCTGCGTCAGGGGCTTCGAAAAGGTCGCGGATTTGCTGCCGCACCTGCGCCATTTGCGGATCATTGCCATAACCCAGCGCATACCCCTGATTGGCCTGCGCTAGGGCTTCGATGATTTTCGGATGTACCGGACCGGCATTATCAGAGGCGAAAAACATCAGACTGGCTCCTCGATGATATGATCTTCCCAATCGTCTTCGTCGATTTCATATTCCGGAACGGTCATGCCCTGCACCGACACGCCAGCGCGATGTACGCTGTCCGGATCGCCGGAAATCAGCGGGTGCCAGCTAAACAGCGGTTCCCGGTTCCACAGCAGCTTATAGGCGCAGGTTTCCGGCATCCAATACAGGTTTTGTTCCATGTTGCCGGGTTTCAGCACAATACATTCCGGCACGAACTGATGGCGGATCGGGTATTGTGAACACCGACAGGTCGCATCGTCCAGCAGGCGGCAGGCCACACGCGTCAGGACGACCACGCCAGTGTCCTCGTCCTCCAGCTTGTTCAGGCAGCATTTGCCGCAGCCATCGCACAGAGCTTCCCATTCTGCATGGGTCATTTTTTCGGGCGGGACGGTTTCCCAAAACCGTGGGCGCAGCGTGGTCATAGCGCGGCCAGAATATCGCGGGCCTTGGCGCAATCCTGATCCATCTGGGCAATCAGCCCTTCCAACCCATCGAATTTCATTTCGGGGCGCAGATAGTCCACCAACCCGATTGACAGGTGGGTGCCATACAAATCACCCGTGAAATCAAAGATAAAGGTTTCCAGATTGGGAACCTCGCCATTGAACATCGGGCGCACCCCCAGCGATGCAGCCCCGTGATACCGCCCCTTGTGCGGGCCGGACAGCACGTCCACCAGCACCGCATAGACCCCGAATTTGGGCTGATGCAGTCCTTCCAGTGACATGTTCGTGGTGGGATAGCCCAATTCACGGCCCCGCTGATCGCCCCCGATGACCGGGCCTTCGATCCGGTGCCAATGGCCCAGCATCGCGGCGGCATCGCGCGGGCGGCCTTCGCTCAATGCCTCGCGGATCGCGGTCGAGGATACCTCGCCCGTATCGCCTTCGATCAGTTCGGCCACTGTGACGCCAAATCCCATTTCCGCGCCAAAGCGTTTCAGATCCTCGACCGATCCGGCACGGCCCTTGCCAAAACAGAAATCCGCGCCAACCACGACATGCGCCAGCCCCAGCCCCTGCACGATCACCTTTTGGGCAAATTCCTCGGGCGTCAGCCCGGACAGGGCGGCGTTGAAATTCAGCTCATACACACGATCTACGCCCAGCTTTTCCAACCGATGTGCCTTGGCTTCGCGGCTCATCAGGCGAAACGCCGGGGCGTTGGGGGCGAAATACTGCCGGGGGTGTGGTTCAAAGGTCATGACGCCCAGCGGTGCGCCAATCGCCTTGCCAGCCTTGCGGGCAATTTCAATTACGGCCTGATGCCCGATATGGACGCCATCGAAATTCCCAATGGCGACCGAGGCACCCCGGTCCACGTCATTCACATAGGTATAGTCACGGATGATACGCATGGCGCAGGCGTAGCGCCCATTTCACTGCGGTGCAAGAAGCGAAGCGCCGCGACCTTGCGGTGCGGCGCTGAAAAAAGCTGTGCTGACAAAATTGAAACGGTCAGTCGAACTTGCGTGATGGGGCAAGAACGGTGGCTTCGCCCACCAGCACCTTTTTGCCGCCGACCAGACAGCGGCAATCCAGTTGCACGCGGCGCTTGGCGATGTCGATGCCGATCACCTCGACTTCGGCGGTGACGGTATCGCCGGGGCGTACCGGGGCCAGAAATTTCAGGGTCTGCCCCATATAGATCGTGCCATGCCCCGGAAGCTGTTCGCCGATCACGGCCGACACCAGCCCGGCAGTCAGCATTCCATGCGCGATCCGCCCTTCAAAAATCGTGTCCTGCGCATAGCTGTCATCCAGATGCACGGGGTTGTGGTCCGTCGATACTTTGGCGAACATTTCAATATCTTCATCGGTGACGACTTTGCGTACATAACGCATCATCCCCATTTCGATGTCTTCGATGCAGATCGTTCCGCGCGGCAAGTTATCCAACATTAGACCCTCCGATTTGGTCCGGTGAGTAATTTTAGGACGCCCAAGGCGTCATGCTGGCAACTTTATTACTTTGCAGATGCAGAAAATCAAGCATTTTCTGACTTATCGCAATTGTCCTATCGTATAGGTTGGCGCGGACATTTCTCTTTGCAGATAGGTGTTTAGCGCTTCTGGGTCTGGCTGAACCGTGGTTTTTGTATCGGCACGGGCCAAGCCGCCACTGATGAACAGGGAATCAATATCCTCTCCCATCGCCCCTTTGACATCGGTCTGGATGCCGTCACCAATGGCCAGAATATTGCTGTCGGGAATGACATGCCCCAGCGCATACAGCCGCCGCCGTGCCAGATCATAGATCGGCGGATGGGGTTTCCCGAAATACAGGCTTTCGCCGCCCATGTCCGTATACAGCCGCGCCACGGCCCCGGCGCACCATTCGCGCACCTCGCCCCGGTCGACGACAATATCGGGGTTGGCGCACAGCAGTTTCAGGCCTTTTTGCTTGGCATATAGCAATTGGGGCCGCAGATCGGACGGGTCCGCCATCGGGTCGAACGGGCCACAGCAGACGATCCCCTCGGCCTCGTCCAGATCGACCAGAGCAATTTCCAGCGGATCGTCCAGCAGCTTCAGCGGGGTGAAAAATTCCTCGTCTCGGTCCCATTCACCCATGAAAAACACCTTTTGCCCGACCACACCCCGGAACATGGCGGACCGCGCACTGTCGCCCGAGGTGGCAATCGTGTCCCACGCATCTTCGGCCACGCCGAACAGCTTCAACTGGGCTTCAACGCCCTTGCGGGGTTTTGGTGAATTCGTGACCAGCACCACGATTCCGCCCTTGCGGCGATAGTCCTGCAATGCGGCGACGGCATCGGGCAGGGCCTTTACCCCGTCATGCACACAGCCCCACAGATCCACGAACAGGGCATCATAGCGGTTGGAAACCTCGGACAGGGCGGTGATGATCTGGGTCATTATGGGCCTTTCGGGGGCTGAACGTAAACTTCCGCCTGTCTACCACGTCCACAGCCCACCGCAGCATAAAACCGCCAGAACCGGGGGAAACCCGTCCAATGGGCAAACCACGTTCATTTAACCGCGCACTTGCGGGACAACGGTGGGCCCCCGAAAAGAGCGTGTGGCGTTTATTTCGCCTTTACAGCGATCCCGGTTCCCGTGCGGGTTCCCCAGCTGAACGCGCTGATTTTTACGTCGGAAATTTTTACGTCCACCACGGCCGTCGCGCCCAGTTTGGCGGCATCTTCGCGCAGCTTCGCCTCAACCGCTTCGACGGTTGGGTTGGGGGGGAATGCGGTGGTTTTATTCACGGCCACATCCAGGTCCGCCAGTTTCTCTTGCCGTGCTGGATTGAACGGTGCCGAGGACAAGCTGACGTGTTGCACCTGCGCTTCGCTGACGGGGATGCTTTTGGTGGTGCGGTCAATATTGGTTTGGGTCCATGTATTGCACCCAGCAACCGGCAAAACCAGCGCGGCGAGGAAGAGAAGTTTCGTCATTGTTGTGTCCTTGGTTGGTATTCGCGGAACGCAGCCCCACCAAGAGAGTTTTTATATTCTTATCAAAGCCTTGCAAAGCATGAAAACGAAAACGCCCCGGATCGTCCGGGGCGCTTCCAATTCGATTGATAGTCAATCAGAGTTTCAGGTTCGGAATGATCTGTTTTTTCCGACTCATGACACCGGGCAGGACCACGGTATCGCCCGACACGGTCGCGCCAAAGGATTTTTCGGCCAGCGTTTTCACCAGATCGTTCGGCACCAGCAGCGTTGCTTCTTCGCGGATGATGTCGACGACGAACAGCAGAACCTCGTCCACGCCATCCTCGGCGGCGACGGATTTGAAGCTGTCCATCAGGCTGTCTTTGCGGTCCAGCGGGATTTGCGGTGCGGTGGTTTCCAGAACCGAAACGCGGAATTTCTTGCCGCCCACTTCGTATTCTTTCGAATCCATGCGGATCAGTTCAGCATCGGAAAAGGCCGAAACGTCAGATTTGGCAGCGAACATTTCAGCCGCATAATCGGCCACGTTCACGCCCAGGTCAGCCGCCAGCGATTCCACGACTTCGCGATCCCGGTCGGTTGTGGTGGGCGAGCGGAATTCCAGCGTGTCCGAGATGATGCAGCTTAGCGCCGCGCCTTTGATGGCGTCGGGCATTTTGGCGGCAGCTTCGCCCATCAGGTCAACCATGATGGTCGCGGTGCAGGCCAGCGGGCGGATGGTGATGTCAATCGGGCCTTTGGTTTCCAGACCGCCAACCAGTTTGTGATGGTCGATGATGGCCTGAATGTCGGCGTCATTGATGCCTTCGGGCAATTCCGCAGGATTGTTGGTGTCCACGATCACGACGGGGGTGTCTGCCGCAACGCCGCTGATGATTTCGGGCTTTTCCAGCTTCCAGCGGTCCAGCACAAACAGCGCTTCGGTGTTGGGTTCGCCCAGCAGTTTCGGGGCTGCGGCCACGCCTTTGATCTCGTTCAGATACCATGCCCAGACAATGGGCGATCCGGTCGAGTCGGTGTCGGGGGATTTATGGCCGAAAACCTGAATGGTCATGGGGATTCCTATTCGAGAAAGGTTGTTTTGCGGGCCTTATACGCATCCGGTGGGCGTTTGTCACCTGTCCGTGCCGCGCTGCGGCATGATGGTGCGGCCTATTGGTGTTGCCGGGGTTTGCCGCTACACCACTGCCATGAGCAAACCTGTTGAAACCGATCTGTATGCCCCGGTGAAAACCTTTTTCGAAGGGTGCGGGTATGCCGTGAAAGCGGAAATTGGCGCGGCGGATGTTGTGGCGGTGCGGGCGGATGAACCGCCGGTGATTGTTGAACTGAAAACCGGGTTTTCGCTGACATTGCTGCAACAGGCCGTGGCCCGGCAAGCGGTGACGGATCAGGTCTATGTTGCGGTTCCACGCTGGAAGGGCAAAGCCGGGTGGCGTGCGTTCAAGGGCAATTTGGGGCTGTGCAAACGGCTGGGTCTGGGGGTGATTACTGTGTCCCTCGCTGGCGAAGTGCAGGTTCACCATGACCCGGCCCCGTTCCTGCCGCGCAAGGTGAAACGGCGTCAGGTTTCATTGATGTCGGAATTTGAACGTCGGCAGGGGGATCCAAATCAGGGAGGCGCCGTGCGGCGGGGGATCATTACGTCCTATCGGCAAGAAGCACTGCGCTGCGCCGCCTTTCTGGCGGTGTCCGGTGCGTCCAAGGGGGCTGATGTCGCAAAGGGGGCCGATGCTCCGAAGGCCACCACTTTGATGCGGTTAAATCACTATGGCTGGTTTCAGAAGGTTGCGACCGGAATTTATGATCTGTCTGACGCTGGGCACACCGCCCTGAAAGAGGGACAGGCGTGACCCTGTAAATGGATTGCGGGCGTATTTCGCCATTTCAGCGGCCAAGGAAAAGGGGCGGCAAAATGTTCTGCCGCCCCTTCTTGTGTTAAACGCTTGGATCAGACAAAGCGGCGACGTTGACGCAGGCCAACGGCTGCCAGCAAGGCCGCGAACAGCAGGCCCAGCGGGCCCACGGCCCCACCAGTGTCTTCTTCTTCGGCTTCCTGTGCAGGTTCATCCGAAACCAATTTGGCCCCAACGGACAGAGCATATCCGCCAGCGGTGGCTGCGGCATCGGAATGTTCGATCGTGACGACATGCCCGGCTGCATCCAGCGATCCTGCCGGAATAGTGACGATCACGCCCGATTTGTCGTTTTCGCTGGTTGCCAGATCGGCCATCAGCAATTCGGTCGTGCCGGTCGGGTCATAGACCCGGATGACCGGCTCCATATCCATACGCAGTGATGTGATACGTGCGATCAGATCGTCAGAGGTTGCGGTCGGGGTGAAGAAGAAGCAATCGACATCCCCGGCTGCATCAATCCGGCCCACAACATCCACGTTATCGTCCGTGAATGCGGTGCAAGCCCCCGGAACGGTCGGATCATCGCTGTGATCGTCTGCGGCCATCCCGGCGACGACAGCATTCGCCACGCCGGTCCGGGTGAAGTTCTCGGTCACATTGGTTGGGGTTGGGGTGATGCCATTCCCGTCCTCGCCTACGGCAATCGCAACCGAATTGAACGTGGTTTGTGCATTGCCCGCCGCGTTCGATGCCGTCACAACCGCAGTATAGGTGCCGTCCATGTCATAGGCGACATCGGCCGAATACGTTCCGTCATCGGCATTCAAGTCGCCATTGCGGCCATCGTCCAGCAGCGGAATATCCACGGTTGAATTGTCGGGCTTGGTGACGCGGGCAACCACGTCCAGCCCGGTCAGGGCTGCACCGGCGCTGACAGTCGCCTGAATGCCGAACGATGCCGGGTAGTTGGCATTGTCGAACTGAACCGCGATGTCATAGTTCTCGAAGGTCGAAGGCGACCCCGAAACCAGAACCGAAACATCCTTGGCGCCTGCGGTGTTGTTGGTGATCTCCAGCCCGTAATCGCCCGCGCCCAATGTGGACACGTCCACTTCGGTGTCGCAGGACACTTCCGAGGTGGCGTTACAGGTAAAGGTCAGCCCCGTATCCGCGCCGGTGCTGTCCAGCAGGCGCAGCGATACGTCTGCTTCGGCCAGTCCATAGGTCACGTTGATCGCGGCAGTGGCCATGGTGCTATCCAGCGGGATCGTGCGAACCTCGGTCGTGCTGGGGGCTGCGGGGGCAGTCCCCGATGACACCACAACACTGGACGAGAACGCGGCATTCGCTGCGATAAACGCCTGTTGGATCGCTGCCAGACTGGTGGGCGAGAAGAAATATTGCCCGCCAGTGCCATTGGCCAGCGATTGCAACAGCGCCGTATCCACGCTGGAGCCGAAGCCAAAGGTAATCAGCGGCACCTTCGCTGCGGTGTACTGGTTGACCACATTCGCGACGTTCACGCTGCTTTGGCCGTCGGTCAACAGATATACAACCGAAGGACGCGTGCCGCCTTGGAAGCCCTGAACCTGTGCCAATGCCGTCAGGGCTGCCCCTTCGATATTGGTGCCGCCGCTGGCCACAAAGGCTGAAATCGCCGATTGGGCTGCTGCGCGCACACCCGTATCCGGATCGGGAATATCGGTGATGGCAAAGACCTGACTGGCCGAGCTGGTGAAGCGGCCAACGCCCACGGCATTTTCACCGGGGGTCAGTTGCCCAACCAGCAGGCTGCCAGCGGTTTTGGCGTTGTTCATCGGTGTGCCGGACATCGACCCTGACGTGTCGATCATCAGTTCCGCCACCTGATTGCCTGCCCAAACGATTTTCAATTCGCTGCGGGCGGTGCTTTCGTCGTCACTGACGGTTTTATCCGCGCCGGTCGGGGCAACCAGATTGGTGTACTGGGTCCGCGACGGCAGGAATGCATGACGCGGGTCCGTTGTTGGGCTGCGTGTCAGCGTGGCTCAGGCGTTTTCACCAAAAGTCCGGGCGTGGGCGTTTTTGTCGTCGCCATCCGCCGTTGTTTTATACGGCTCAACGTCTGCGGTCGAAAACTCCAGCCAGTCCTGATCGCCACCCGCCACGGCCGCATTCCATTGCATGTGCATGATGGACGGTGAAGACGGTGTGTCTGTAGACCGGGGCAGCCAAATCGGACAGTTGGTTTCCGGGTTTTGGCCGCAGTTGGCTACATATTCGTCATACAGGCCATAGGCGTAGTGCCCCCATTCGTGAGCCAGCGTAAAGCCCGCGCCTTTGGGGGTGTCCATCAATGACGGTGCGCCATCCCAGTTGGTGCAGAAATAAATCCGCTTGCCGGAAACGCCAAAGCCGCTGGGATTGGCGCGCGGCCCTGCATCGCTGGGGCAGTTTTCTTTCCACTGCACATCGGCGTTATTGGCTTGCTTGCCTTGCCGGAAAATCGTCACGGTGCCGATTTTGTGTTTGCTGTTGGTCATCTGGAACACAGCGTCGGCAAATTCTTCGATTTTCTTTTCGAACTTATTTTGAGCGTCGTCGGCTGCGCCGGGATCAGCGGTGTAGTCGTCATCCCCGGTTGGGTTTTCTTCCAACGAGATAGAGATGTTGAATACGGAAGATGCGCTGGTGGCGCGGCTGATAATTTCCGCTGCGGCCCCAGTACCGGCGGGGGCGATTTTACCGCCGCCTTCCATAGTTACGGATGAAAGCCAGCTTGACCCTGCCAAGGCTGGTTGAACTGCCAAGCAGACCAGGCCGGTTGTGCCCAGAACATTGGCAATACGATGTCTTAAACGCTTCATTTTTACAATTTCCTCCACCTTTTTAGGTTCCCCGAAAATAAATCGTGTCCTTCTTCACGATGTTCAGGCGCTTTAACTCAGCCTGATGCGAGGACGCCGAAATATGCGAAATCACCCGGCAGATACGCGATAAACCGCGAGCGTGCCGAACTGCCCTTTGCCAAATAATTTTCGATACCGACCGGGGCCGGTATCACGATGGACGTGCTGGAAACGCCGCTTGCCACCGTTTTTGCCAAACCGTCCCCGCAATTTTGGGGTGTGACGGTCAAATCTGACGGGCCGGGGTTGTGCGGCCCCGGAATCGTCCAGACGTATGTGCCGCGCTTTGGCCTGTATAATGGCGCGGCAATCTTCCAATCGGTCAAAAGCGCCTGAACCACGGCGGGCATATCTGTGCGCAATACAAAACGCACGGACCCCGGACCGTTCGCCAGTGCAAGTTCGACCGTCAGATTCGGGGGTGTCGGGATCGTGCCGTCCGCATAGGATGGCGGCGGTGACGATTTCAAATCTTTCAGATCGGCGATTGCCTGATCAAAGTTCCCCACACCTAATTTAATGGTTTTAGAAACGCCGGTCAGTTGATTTTGGTCGGTCCAGCTTGCCGCAGACAAAACACCCGTGCCGCTGAGCCGATAAGCAATGCGTTGGGTTTGCCCTGCATTCCGGGTGCCGACGATTATTTCAATAATGCCGGTATTTCTGTGGTCACAAAGCTGACCTGCGGTCGCAGGATATGCGGCACCAAAAGTCAGAAGAATAAAAGTCGTCAGGAAAGAGCGAAGCATGGCACTCTCCCTTCCAAAGGGAAATATCTGTCAAAAGGCTACTCTTGGTTCACTTTTGCGTCAACAGTTGCGCTGTTGATTTCATAAAACAAAATTCGCAGACTTGAGCCTGAAACCTGCGATTTTCGGTTTTGATAACCTGTAGAGGTGCAGATTGCTTAGGCGCAGGACTCATAACCAAAACATGACTGTTGCGGCGAGAGCGATGGCCGAGAGGAAGACTTCGGGGCAGCGGTCATATCGGGTGGCGACCCGCCGCC
>NZ_FXTO01000019.1 GCF_900182725.1 Thalassovita litoralis | reverse complement strand
GGCGGCGGGTCGCCACCCGATATGACCGCTGCCCCGAAGTCTTCCTCTCGGCCATCGCTCTCGCCGCAACAGTCATGTTTTGGTTATGAGTCCTGAGCCTAAGAAACAGCCGCGGCCTCGGGAATGGGCGCCAATGCAAAACCGAGGGTCTTGGCGCGCCGTTGAAGGTTTGACAGCATGCGTTGCCGATGTCGTTCATCATAGGCCGCTGCACCTTGATCCTGATATGTCATGCCATGCCGGATGGCATTGTAGAACAACACTGCAATCTTGCGCGCCGTGGCTGTGACTGCCTTCTGCTTTCCGATCCTTGCCGAGAGGCGTCGATAAAACGCTCCGAGGGCGGTGTCGCTTCGACCAATCGTGACGGCAGCCAGACGCAAAAGTGCAGCGGCGCGGCTGGAGGACCGGCGTGTTCGGGATGACAGCAGCTTGCCCCCGGAGATCTTATTCCCTGGGGCAAGACAGAGCCACGACGTGAAGTGCTTTGCGCTTTTCCAGGCGCGCAGGTCCGTGCCGCATTCGGCCACCAGCTTTAGCGCCAACGATGGGCCGAGACCGTGGATTTGGGTCAGATCCGTGCCCAGCACCCCGTAAAGTGCGGCCCGAACATCAAATGACGGCGCATTGTGCTGCCTGCCTTTGATCCGTGCTTTTGGAAGTGGGGCCAGATCATCGTCTGCCCGGACCGTCAGCGCCCCAACCGCCGCCTCCAGCCTGTGGTCGCACGCCTCGATCTGCGCTTTGTAGAAGTCGTATAGCTCCAGCGACTGGATCAGCGCAAAGACATGCTCCTCGCGGTCGTTACCGACCAGCGCGGCTTTAATCGTATCCGTCGAGGATTTGCAGCGGACATCCCGGAACGCTGCCAGCACCTCTGGATCACGCTCGCCTTCAACGATGGCACGGATAATCCGCATGCCCGTCGCGCCCGTGATGTCGGAGACGACATGATGCAGTTGCAGGTTCATCTCCATCAGTGCCTTCTGCATGTGCTGGATATGGGCAGCGGCATACTCGGTGAGCCGTTCCCGTTGGCGCATGTAGGCGCGCAGGGTGGCGACCTCAGCCGCAGGCCGGAAACTACCACGCAACAGGCCATAGGAATGCAACTGACGCAGCCATCCCGCATCGCTGACATCGGTTTTGCGACCCGGCACGTTTTTGGCGTAGCGCGCATTCACGAGGATGACCTCGAAGCCATGCGCCTCCAGAATCTCGAAGGCCGGTATCCAGTAGACGCCGGTCGACTCCATGGCCACGCTGGTGACGCCGCATGACTGGAACCAGTCTGCAAGGTCGTGCAAATCCAGAGTGAATGTCCCGAAGGCACGCACTGGCATAATATCGGCGGCAGGGTTCACCGCCGCCATATGCATCGTTGAGCCGATATCGATCGCCGCCGCATTGGGATTGACCATCTTCAGGTCCGGGTGGTCGCCGGTTTTACGCTTTGTCATGACATCTCCTCCGTTCAGGGTGAAGAGCGTGAGCCATGCAAGTTCGTCATCTTCCTAACCGGGATCACCGAAATGGCGGCGTCACCACTCTCAAGTGCGCATCGGCCCATGTGCCACGTTTTTTAACGGGGTCCAGCCCACCAATAAGCCATCGGCAACTGCCCTTCAGGCGCAGCATAGCACAGCCTGTTGCTACCGCGCACAGGCGGGTAGCGGCCCGGAACGGTTTTTCAAAATGTCACGCAGTCGAAATCAGCGAAGCAAACCTATCCCATCGCTGGAAAACGCATTTCCAACGTCAGTTTAACAGTCATGTACCGGACCTGTTTCCCCCCAGGTAATAGTACATTGGCAGCTTCACATCACACGGATGCGTAACGGTTTCTGTGGCCGCCCCAGTGGCCAACTGAACTTCGCCCCCCAGTCGGGCTTTATTGAAATCTACCTGCTGTCCCGCATTCGCAAAAGATAGGATTTCCACAGAAATGCCGTCTTTTGTCCAAATTTCGCTCAAATTCGCAGAAAGACC
The DNA here is from genome assembly GCF_900182725.1 of Thalassovita litoralis. Classification (GTDB taxonomy): domain Bacteria; phylum Pseudomonadota; class Alphaproteobacteria; order Rhodobacterales; family Rhodobacteraceae; genus Thalassobius; species Thalassobius litoralis. The sequence continues at coordinate 64,509 of NZ_FXTO01000019.1, read as the reverse complement.
GATCAAAATATCAAACGAATTGATCACGAAAACACAACAACATATGGGGTTAGAAAATCATGCAAACACCATATAGGCGAATAAATTAGATCAAATGATCCATAAACAGTAGCCTAAAAGTGGTTTTCTGTTGCCCGTTCCTCAACAATGCCACAATTCAAATCTCTGACATATTTTTGCCCAATTCTGTGAGGCAGCCCCCGAAACTGTCTCTGTTTCAGAACCAATTCCGCCGAAATTTACGCATTAGCAATGAATCTTTTGGCACGAAACCCGCCAATCCGGCGGAAAGTGGCCGAATCACCGTGGCATAAATCGCAACCGGCGCCCGCAGCCATAATTTGGGCGTAATTGCGGCAGCAAAGTTTCCTGAAAAGCCGAGAACCAACGCCAAAGGCCGGGCACAATCCGCCAGAGAATCGCAAACCCCTGCCCCATCTGCGCAAGGGCAAAACAACACAAGGTCTATCGCCACTCGTGCGATGGTGAAGCAATCAATCTGCTAAGAATTTTCTGAATTTGCGGAAATAACTTGAATATTCAAGCTGGTACCCAAGGCCGGACTCGAACCGGCACGCTATCACTAGCGGGGGATTTTGAATCCCCTGCGTCTACCATTCCGCCACTTGGGCACTGGGGATCATTTAGCCAACCGTCGCGCCAACGTCCAGAGGCAAAGCGCACCCAAAACGATCAGAATCCCCTAAATCAGAATTTTTTATCGCCCATCCAATCCCATGCTATTCCCGGCACATTTTGGCGCTAGCCTGTTCACAGCTTCATCATCAAACATCGCCATCAGCGGTTGACGCCCCGCCCCCTTCGTGGCGTAACGGGCCGAACCAAGCGGAACGCAAATCATGCTGAATTCACTTTATCGCTGGACGATGTCCCTTGCCGATCACCCCCGTGCGCTGTGGGTTTTGGCTGCTATTTCCTTTATCGAGGCATCCGTTTTTCCGATTCCCCCCGATGTGCTGATGATCCCGATGATTCTGGCGCGCCCATCGCGGGCTTGGCTGATTGCCGGGGTGGCGCTGCTGGCCTCTGTGGCCGGTGGGCTGTTGGGCTATACCATCGGGGCGCTGTTTTATGACCAGTTGGGACAGCCCATTCTACAGGCGATGGGCAAAGGCGACGCGATGACCGAATTCAACACCCGGTTCAACGATTTCGGGTTCTGGCCGGTGCTGATTGCCGGTGTCACCCCCTTCCCGTTCAAGGTGATCACGATCATGTCCGGCTGGACCGGGCTGCCGCTGGGGACATTCATTATAACGTCAATCATCGCGCGGGGGCTTCGGTTCTTCGTGGTGGCGGCACTGCTGTGGAAATTCGGCGCACCTATTCGTGATTTCATCGAGCGGCGTCTGGGCTTGATGTTCACGCTGTTCATCGTCATCCTTCTGGGCGGCTTCTATATTGTGAAATACCTATGACTCTTGACCGTAAAACACTGATTTCGCTGGCGGCTGCCGGATCTGCCGGGCTGTTGGGCGGGGCTTTTGTATTCCAGTTTCTGGGCTATGCCCCCTGTGAAATGTGCCTGTGGCAGCGCTGGCCCCATGCGGCGGCAATCCTGATTGGTGTTCTGGCACTGGCCGCACCATCGCGGCTGCTGTGCTGGTTGGGCGCACTGGCGGCGGCAATTACTGGCGGGTTGGGTGTGTATCACACAGGGGTTGAGCGCGATTGGTGGGAAGGCCCCACAAGCTGCACCGGATCAGGCGGCATGGACGCGGGGAACCTGTTATCGCTGGATGGGCCAAAGCTGGTGCTGTGCGATCAGGTCGCGTGGGACTTGTTCGGGGTTTCCATGGCAAGCTGGAACGCGATCTTTTCCTTTGGGCTGATGGTGCTGTGGATCATGGCCGCCCGCGCCAAGACCTGAACGCCAGCCGTATCAGAAGCATTTAACCCGCAGCACATCTGCGCTGACGGGGAATTTCGGGCGCTTTGGATGTCGTCGCCACGGGACAGCACAAGCTGCCCCGCAGCAAAAGATCAGGCAACCTGCCGTGCGCGCCATTGCGGGAAGGGATCAGCCATCCCCGCCCAAGCCGCAGGCGTAAAATCGTTCCCCTGAACCAGCGCAGCATTCAGCCTGTCACAGATCACGTCACGATCCAGCCCCACCCCGATAAACACAATTTCCTGCCGCCGGTCGCCCCACGGCTCTGCCCAGTTTCGGGCGATTTCGGCCTGCGCCTCGGGGTGAGAGGGCAAACGATCCTGAGGCACGGATGCCCACCAACGCCCCAACGGCGTCACTGATGACATCGCCCCTGCAAGGCTGAATTCCACCGCCCAATCAGGCCGTGTCGCCAACCAGAAATGCCCCTTGGCGCGGATCACGCCGGGCAATTCGCCATTCAGAACCGCATGAATTTTCGCGGGATCAAACGGCGCACGGGCGTGGTAAACAAACGAGCTAATGCCGTATTCTTCATCCTCGGGCGTGTGGTTGGCAAAACCGTACAATTCCTTGGCCCACATTGGATGTTCATGTGCCTTGTCGAAATCAAACAGCCCGGTATCAAGAATCGCACCAGCCGGGACATTGGAATGGTTCGTTTCGATGATTTTAGCATCAGCGTTCAGCGCACGAATAATCAACCGGGCTGCTTCCGTCCGCTGCGGTCCGGCTGCCTCTGTCTTGTTCAGGATCACCACGTCAGCAAATTCGATCTGTTCAGTCAACAGGCTGACAAGACTGCGATCATCGCCTTCGCCCAGGCTTTCCCCACGGTCGGCAAGGAAATCGTGGCTGGAAAAATCACCCAGCAGATTCACGGCATCGACCACCGTCACCATTGTGTCCAACCGCGCCACATCTGACAGGCTGTCCCCCCGTTCATCCCGAAAATCAAAGGTCGCAGCCACGGGTAGCGGTTCGGAAATGCCGGTGGATTCGATCAACAGATAGTCAAAACGCCCCTCCTCGGACAGGCGGCGTACCTCTTGCAGCAGGTCATCGCGCAGCGTGCAGCAAATGCAGCCGTTCGACATCTCGACCAGCTTTTCCTCGGATCGGGACAGTTCGGCCCCCTCGCGCACAAGATCAGCGTCGATATTCACTTCGGACATATCGTTGACGATCACCGCAACGCGGCGACCTTCGCGATTGTTCAGCACACGGTTCAGCAGCGTGGTTTTACCTGCCCCAAGAAAGCCCGAAAGGACCGTAACGGGAAGGCGAGTATCCTGAATATTCATTGTGACCTCTTTATTGGTTGCTCAAAAAGGTGATGCGCATGGTTGCGCGCGTTTATTCGCACGGCGTCACCTTCGGACGGAGGGTATGTTATAATATAACCATACCATCAAGTAAAAGCCGCGAAACCACGGGTTCTATGTCGCTGTGTCACATTATTTTGGGTTCAGAATAAAAATGGGGGGCATAAGCCCCCCAGTTTCGCCGCTCAGGCTCAATCATTCGTACCGCCCGGTTTGTTTTTGCCTGCGGCCTGAGCGTCGCCGGGCCGAACGCATCCGCCCCGTGATCTGTGGGCAGAGGTCACTGCCCTTTCTGTCTGAGCAGATAAGAATTTTTGAAAAATTCTTATCCAAATTCTTTTCAAGAATTTGGGCCAGCCCTAAGGACCGGCCCTATTCCTTAACTACAGCCCGAAGTCGCGCCGCAGGTGTTGCATTTCATACAGGTGCCGTTGCGCACCAGCGTGTAGTTGCCGCAATCGCCACAGGCTTCGCCCTCGTAGCCCTGCATTTTCGCCTTGGTCCGGGCATCCATGCTGACCGCCCCCGAGGATACCGCCGTGCTGGACGACAGCACCGCCGTACCCGTCCCCGTGCCGATGGTTTCAGGCACCAGCGTTTGTAGCGCGGCTTCGGGGTCTTTGCCGCCGAATGCCATGCCGCCAATGCTTTGACCGCCTTGCAGCACCACCAATTCCTGCGGCAGACGTTTGCGCAAATAGCCGGTCGAGCTGATCTGTTTCAGCACTTCCAGCGACCGCGACGCCGCGCTTTCGCTTAGTTCTTCGACATTGGACACGCCTTCTTCGACACCACGGCCCAGATCGTCAAAGCTGGCCCCTTGCGGTTTCACATGCGCCAGATCAGTGCGATCCAGATAGGACACGGCCAGTTCGCGGAAGATGTAATCAAGGATCGACGTAGCGTTCTTGATGGAATCATTCCCCTGCACAATCCCCGCAGGTTCAAATTTCGTGAAGGTAAAGGCGTCCACGAATTCTTCCAGCGGCACGCCGTATTGCAGGCCTACGGACACGGCGATGGCAAAATTGTTCATCATCGCACGGAACCCCGCGCCTTCCTTGTGCATGTCGATGAAAATCTCGCCCAGCGACCCGTCTTCGTATTCGCCGGTCCGCAGATACACCTTATGCCCGCCGACAACCGCCTTTTGGGTGTATCCCTTGCGGCGTTCAGGCATTTTTTCGCGGTGGCTGCGGACGATTTCTTTGACCACAACCTTTTCCACGATCTTTTCGGCCAGAACGGCGGCTTTTTCCTGCGCCGATCCGCTTTCCAGAATTTCGGCGGCTTCGTCGTCATCCTCGATCAGTGCGGCAGCCAGCGGTTGCGACAGTTTGGACCCGTCCCGATACAGCGCGTTCGCCTTGATCCCCATCTGCCACGACCGTTCATAGGCGGCCTGACAATCTTCGATCGTCGCATCGTTGGGCATGTTGATCGTCTTGGAAATCGCACCCGAGATAAACGACTGCGCCGCGGCCATCATGTCGATATGGCTGTTGACGGACAGGTAACGCTTGCCCTTCTTGCCACAGGGGTTGGCACAATCGAAGATGCTGTAATGATCTTCGGACAGGTGCGGCGCGCCTTCCAGCGTCATCGTCCCGCATACATGATCATTGGCAGCTTCGATGTCTTTCTTGGAATATCCCAGATGCGACAGCAGGTTAAACGTGGGATCAGCCAGTTTTTCCGCCGGGATGTTCAGCACGTTGGTGCAGAATTCCTCGCCCAGGGTCCATTGGTTGAACACGAACCGGATATCAAAGGCGCTGCCAAGCGCGCGTTCCACCTTGTCCAGTTCGGTTTCGGTGAACCCGTGGCGCATCAGGCTGGCATGGTTGATCCCCGGCGCGTTACCGATGGTGCCATGTCCCACGGCATAGCCGATGATTTCCTCGATCTGGGCGCTGCTGTAGCCCAGTTTTTCCAGCGCAGCCGGAACCGAGCGATTGATGATCTTGAAATAGCCACCCCCGGCCAGTTTCTTGAACTTCACCAGCGCGAAATCGGGTTCGATCCCGGTGGTGTCACAATCCATCACCAGCCCAATCGTGCCAGTGGGCGCAATCACGGACACCTGCGCATTGCGATAGCCGTTCTGTTCGCCCAGTTTCAGCGCCTCGTCCCATGCCGTCATGGCCAGTTCCGACAGGCGGCTATCCGGCACATTGGCCAGATCCAGCGGCACGGGCTTGATCGCCAGCTTTTCATACCCTTCGGTCGCGCCATAAGCGGCAGTGCGGTGGTTACGGATGACGCGCAGCATATGCGCACGGTTGCGCGCATAGCCATCAAAGGCGCCCAGTTCCCCGGCCATTTCAGCACTGGTGGCATAGGCGACGCCGGTCATGATCGCGGTCAGCGCCGCGCCAAGCGCACGCCCCTGATCGCTGTCATAGCCCAATCCCATATTCATCAGCAGCCCGCCGATATTGGCGTACCCCAGCCCCAGCGTGCGGAAATCATAGGACAGTTGCGCAATTTCGCGCGACGGGAATTGTGCCATCATCACGCTGATTTCCAGCGTCACGGTCCACAGGCGCGTGGCGTGCATATAGTCATCCGCCTGAAACTCGCCATCCTTCAGGAAGGTCAGCAAGTTCATCGACGCCAGATTACAAGCCGTATCGTCCAGGAACATATATTCCGAACAGGGGTTCGAGCCGCGAATCTCGCCATCTTCCGGGCAGGTGTGCCACGCGTTGACGGTATCGTGAAACTGAATACCCGGATCGGCGCAGGCCCATGCGGCGTGGCCGATGTCTTCCCACAGGTCGCGGGCCTTCACGGTTTTGGCCACCGCGCCATCAGTGCGGCGCAGCAATTCCCAATCGGCATCGTCCTTCACCGCCTTTAGGAAGGCATCCGTGACCCGGACCGAGTTGTTGGAATTCTGCCCCGACACGCTGGCGTAAGCCTCGGAATCCCAATCGGTATCGTAGGTCGGGAATTCAATGCTGTCATAGCCCTGCCGCGCGTAATCCAGCACACGTTTGACATAGGTTTCCGGGATCTGCACCTTGCGCGCGCCACGAATGGCGGCTTTCAGGGTTTCGTTTTTCGCCGGGTCCACCGCGTCTTCGGTGCTGCCGTCCCACGCGCGGATCGCGGCGAAGATCTCGTTCAGTTTCGCCTCGTGCATCTTGCTGCCCGCAACAATGCTGGCAACTTTCTGTTCTTCCTTGACTTTCCAGTTCACGAATTCCTGAATGTCGGGGTGATCCACGTCGCAGATCACCATTTTGGCCGCCCGTCGCGTGGTGCCGCCCGATTTGATCGCCCCCGCCGCGCGGTCGCCGATTTTCAGGAACCCCATCAACCCCGAGGATTTGCCCCCCCCCGACAAGGGTTCATTCGCGGCCCGCAGGCTGCTGAAATTGGTGCCGGTGCCGGACCCGTATTTGAACAGGCGCGCCTCGCGCACCCACAGGTCCATGATGCCGCCATCCCCCACCAGATCATCGGCCACCGATTGAATGAAACAAGCATGGGGCTGCGGGTGTTCATAGGCGCTGGAGGATTTCGTCAGCGTCTTGGTTTGATAATCGACGTAATAATGCCCCTGCGACGGGCCGTCGATGCCATAGGCCCAATGCAGGCCGGTATTGAACCATTGCGGGCTGTTGGGCGCGGCGCGTTGGGTCGCCAGCATAAAGCGCATTTCGTCGTAATAGGCGCGGGCGTCTTCCTCGGTGCTGAAATAGCCGCCTTTCCAGCCCCAATAGGCCCACGCCCCCGCCAGACGGTCGAACACCTGCTTGGCACTGGTTTCGCCATCCGTCGTGGTTTCCTTTGACGCCGGAACCGAACGCCACAGAAACTCTGGCACACCGGCCTCTTTCACCTTTTTCAGTTTGACCGGAACGCCAGCTTTACGGAAATATTTCTGCGCAATGACATCAGAAGCCACCTGGCTCCAGCTGCTGGGAACTTCGACATTGTCCAGACGGAACACGATGGTGCCGTCAGGGTTGCGAATTTCCGAAACGGTAGTGACAAAATCCAGCGCGGCATAAGCATCCTGCCCGGCCTTGGTGAACTTTCTTTCGATTCTCATCAGCGCTGCCCCATTTTCTCAGCCTTGGTCCCTTGTCCGGTCGTCTGTGCGTCCGGGCCGATCAAAGCCATGACAGGGTGCAATCAGGCCAAAAGAATTCCACCAAGGCCAAACGGCCAAGCAAAATGGGGCCACGCCCCCATCATTCCCGATGTCTTCTGTCCCCCGCCTGTAGCGCCACTATATCTTGTAGGCTTTTTGACCGGCACCCACATCTTTTCGTATTGCGCCCTAATGGGTCAACGTCTTTTTTTACGCTCTGTTATCGTTTTTGAGGTTGACCGTCTAAAGGACAAGAACACGAGTGATTCAATTAGTTAACGTGTCTGGGGACAGCCCTGTGGAGCAATGTGTGGACAAATCCGGTTTTTCCTTTGATCGGGGCGCGTTAGCGGGATGACTTGTCAAAATGCCAGAACATCGCCGCAGCGCAGCAGCCCCGCATCATCACGCAGCGGGAAAATCACATAGATGCAGTAAGAGTGTCGTCAGGAACACACTAAATCTGGGAACATGCCCGAATCGCTGGCGTTGCTGAAACCCAAGGCATCCGCCCTTTTGGAAGGCATTCCAAAAGATGTATGTTAGATGATTTTATCAGAGATAAGTGGTCGGGGCGGCGAGATTCGAACTCACGACCCCCTGTACCCAAAACAGGTGCGCTACCAGACTGCGCTACGCCCCGGACCGTGGAAGCGACATACAAGCCCCGCGCAGGAATGAAAAGCGAAAATCGCCCTAAATCGACAAAACAGGCCGTGCAGACTTAGCAGCCCCAGGCCGCAATATTTTGCGCCACGGATGGATGGCGCATAACGCTGCCGGGCGTCAGCCCAAGCTGATCGGCGACACCACCGTTCACCTCTAGGACAAAGCGGATCGCACTGCCGCCGGGAATCGGCGTTTCATCCCCCGGCACGGCATTGCTGTGGATACGTTGCACAGTGCCGGTTTCATCCATGAAGATCATATCCAACGGAATCAATGTGTTGCGCATCCAAAAGGCCACGGCCTGCGGACGCGGATACACAAACAGCATTCCAGCGCTTCGAGGCATGGATGGCACAAACATCAGGCCACGCGCCCGTTCACTGGCCTCGTCGGCCAGTTCGATGGAAAACCGCGCCTGCCCCCAATCCCCCTTCAGAAAGACGGTATCGGCACGACACCCCGCGGCCCAAGTGGCGACAGGCACCCCAATGGCAACGAGGGCAGCCAAGACCAGCCGCCCCCACCCCATCAGAGCATATCCTTTTGTTTCAGCGCGGCTTCCCACGCCAAAATTTCAGTGGCCATGCGCCCGCGTTTTCCCTCGATCACGCGTAGCGCGACCGCTTCACCCGGTTGCAAATCGGCCAACCCCGAGCGTCGTAGCACTTCGATATGCACGAACACATCCTCGGGCCTCCCGAAAATATTGGCAAAACCAAACCCTTTGGCCTTGTCGAACCATTTCACCCTTGCGGGTTCCAGCGGTGCATTGCGGATCAATTCAGGATCAATTTCCTCGAAATCCGCCAAAACAGATCCTTCCGAAGCCTTCGGAGGGTCGATTTGATGGACTTCAGTTGCCTGAATGCCCCGCCCGGTTTCTTGCACCGAGATATCGATATATGCGCCGTCAGCAATCGAGCTTTGCCCGAAATTGCGCAGTACATTGGCATGTAACAAAATATCCGGGCCGCCATCATCAGCGACCACGAAACCAAACCCTTTGACAGGGTCAAACCATTTAACGTGCCCGTGTACCCTGCGAGCGCCGTTTGTGTCAGTTATCACAGCGTTGGTACCTAAATGAACGTCATCCCCGCTCCACTCATGGAACAAACTCGCTATCGGCTGCAAGTCAAAAATTGACTTTTTTCAACCGCTTGCATTTCACGTTACGCGAGTGTCACGGGTTCAGACGTGTGATTGTCCAGTTTTTTTCAGGTGCTTGGCGCCGCCACACGAACCGATCATGCAGGCGAAAAGCCCCGTCCGCCCAGAATTCAATCTCGACCGGGCTGATTCTAAAACCTCCCCAAAAGGATGGTCTGGCGGGGTTCGGCCCATGACGCGCGGTGACTTTTGCGACTTCGGTCATCAGCGCTGTGCGCGATTCCAACGGTCGCGACTGTTTGGATGCCCATGCCCCCAGGCGGCTTTTCAGCGACCGCGAACGATAATAGTCATCCGCCTGCGGTCCTTCTTCGCGGGTGACGGTGCCACGCACCCGAATCTGGCGGCGCAGGGATTTCCAGTGCATGACGAAAGCCGCCTTACCCGCCTGTTCGATTTCCTGCGCCTTGGCGCTTTCGTAGTTGGTATAGAAAACGAACGCGTTATTTTCGATTTCTTTCAGCAGAACCATCCGCGCATTCGGCAACCCATCCGCATCCACGGTGGACAGCGCAATCGCGTTGGGATCGTTCAATTCGGCCTTTTCGGCCTCGGCCAGCCAATTCCGCGCAATCTGGAACGGGTCATCGCCCGCAAAAATTCCGGTTCTGTCGCTCATGTTTGTGTGTCTCACCCTTTTGTTCAGGCCCGCTGTTACGATCTACCGCCCCTGCCCTTGCGCTAAAATACCACCAAGGGCCAGATCGGGCCAGAATATCACCCACCCGCAGTTGGAGGTTTCAGCGACGTTAGGTCAAGCCCGGACTTGAAGCCTTAGCCCCGATCCCCTAAAGCATTTCCACCAGATTAGCAGGTCAGGGAATGCGATATGTCAAATCAACTGATGGCCGGAAAACGCGGGCTGATTATGGGGCTTGCCAATGACAAGTCCATCGCGTGGGGGATCGCAAAGGCCTGTGCCGATGCGGGGGCTGAAATGGCCTTTACCTATATGGGGGATGCGTTCCGCAAACGCGTTGTCCCGCTGGCTGAACAATTGGGCGTCGATACGCTGATTGATTGCGATGTGTCCGATCCCGCCTCGATCGACGCGGCCTTTGCCGCAATCGAAGCCAAATGGGGCAAGCTGGACTTTATCGTTCACGCCATCGGCTTTTCGGACAAGAACGAATTGCGCGGGCGCTATGTGGAAACCAGCCGCGACAATTTCCTGATGACGATGGATATCAGCTGCTACAGCTTCACCGCCGTCATGCAGCGTGCCGAAAAGCTGATGACCGAAGGCGGCAGCGCGCTGACGCTGACCTATTACGGGGCCGAACAGGTGATGCCGCATTACAACGTGATGGGCGTAGCCAAGGCCGCACTGGAAGCATCGGTGAAATATCTGGCCGAGGATCTGGGCAAAGACGGCATCCGCGTCAACGCCATCAGCGCCGGACCGATCAAAACACTGGCCGCCAGCGGCATCGGCGATTTCCGCTATATCCTGAAATGGAACGAGCTGAATTCGCCCCTGCGCCGCAACGTCACCATCGAAGATGTGGGCAAATCGGCGCTGTACCTGCTGTCCGATCTGGGCAGCGGCGTGACCGGCGAAAACCTGCATGTGGACGCGGGTTATCATGTGGTCGGCATGAAAGCCGTAGACGCCCCGGATATTGATGTTGTGACGGGTCGCAAGGATTGATCCAGTGGACATCGCGGCCCTGCTTGCCTTCAACCTTGCTATTTTAGGGGCGCTTGCCTCTCCGGGGCCAGCGGTGATCGCGATGTTGCGCGCCAGCCTTGGATCGGGGCGGCGTGCGGGGTTTCTGTGCGGGTTGGGCCTGTCCGTGGGCGCGACGTTATGGAGCTTACTGGCCGTTCTGGGCTTGTCGGCACTGTTTGCCGTGGCGCCGTGGGCGTTTCTGGCGCTGAAAATTGCGGGCGGGGCCTACCTGATCTGGCTGGCCCTGTCGCTGTGGCGCAATGCCGATGCCCCCGCGCAGGCCGAAGCGCCCCAAGGTCTGAACGGGTTTCGGCTGGGTCTTGTGACCAACATGGCCAACCCTAAAGCGGTGGTTTTCATCGCCGCTATTTTCACCACCGTTTTCCCGGCCATGCCCACAGGTGCCAGCGCGGCGCTGGTGCTGGCCAATCATCTGGCGCTGGAAATCATGTTCTACAGCGCCTTGACCTTCGGGCTGACCATTCCCGCGTTCCGCGCCGCCTATATGCGGTTCAAAGCTGTGTTCGACCGGGCCGCTGCTGCAGTTCTGGGGGTCATGGCGCTGCGGATCGCCACCTAAGCTAAGCCTACCAAATACACGCCAACCAGAGGAGCCGCCCATGTCAGACCGCCTGCCCCACGAAAAAGGGTTTCACATCAGCTGGGATCAGATTCACCGCGACAGCCGCGCATTGGCATGGCGGTTGGATGGACATGGACCCGACGAAGGCAATTGGCGCGCCATCGTCGCCATCACCCGCGGCGGTATGGCCCCGGCAATGATCATCGCGCGCGAACTGGATATCCGTATCATTGATACGATCAGCGTCAAATCCTACAACCATCAGGCGCAGATGGATGCACAAGTCCTGAAAGCCCCGGATGCCGATCTTATGGGCGATGGCGAGGGCATTTTGGTCATTGATGACCTTGTCGATAGCGGAAAGACGCTGGAACTGGTACGACAGATGTATCCCAAAGCGCATTTTGCCACGGTCTATGCAAAACCCAAAGGTCGCCCTCAGGTTGACACATTTATCACCGAAGTCAGTCAGGACACTTGGATATTCTTTCCGTGGGACATGGCACTTCAATATGTGGAACCGTATCGAGGCAAAGACTGATCACAGCGCCACATGCGCCAAAGGGGGCCGGAATTGAGCCAGCCCCCTGCCCGCGCCGCTGCGATTGACGCAACCAAGATTCCCGGCATTTCCACAGGGGATCAGACCCATCAGAAGCTTTATTCACTAGAACTGCTGCGCTTCCTCTGTGCCTTTACGATTGTCTGGGGACATCTGGGCGCACCGATGAAGGAAATCGCCTATGCCGGGCTGGATACCTTTATCGTTCTAAGCGTCGCGCTCAGCACACGGGCGTCCATGCGGCACCCGTTGCGCCCCTTCCTGATACAGCGCGTCCAACGCATCCTATTGCCTTGGCTGGGCTGGTGCCTGTTTTATCTGGCGCTGCGCGGGGCGTTACATGGCCCGGCGACGATGTTCACACTGACCGAACCGCTGTGGCTGCTGGTCGGGCCGGTGATCCATATGTGGTTCCTGCCCTTCCTGATGATTTCCGCGCCATTGGCCTATTCCGCGACGCATCTGCCACATGGGCGCGTATTTGGCGGGCTGTTTGTAGTGCTAACAGTGCCGCTGGCCTGTCTGGCCTATTATTTTGAATGGCATAAGGCGCTGCCGGTGCCGTTCGTGCAATGGTCCTTTGCCGTGCCGCCGCTGCTCTATGCGATCACCCGCGCATCGGGCCGCAGTCTGGGACCGTTGTTCATCTTAATTGGGGTTTTGACGGGTATGGCCTTGGCTCATCATCAGGAACCCGCGCTTTATCTGTTGATCTCTGCGCTGCTGTTCGAGGGCGCCTTGCGCATCCGCACCGTTGGCAAATGGGCGCAGATATTGGGGGATTCGGCCTTTGGGATTTACCTGTCACACCCGTTTTTCGTGATGGTCTGGACCCACTGGCTGGATTTCGAAACGCAAAAAGTGCCATTGGCGCTGGCGGTATTTGTCAGCTCTTTCTTGCTAAGTCTGGCCCTGATCGGGATCAGCCGTTTGCTGAGCAAACGTGGGAAAAAACGGCGTCACAGCCCGGCTTAGGGCGATTCCACCCTTGTACCGGACGCGGGCTGGCCTATCCTCGGGCGGGAATGACAGAACTGCCCGAGGCCAACCATGACTTTGCCGCGTACCGCCACCACCTTTGCCCCGCCCGTAATGGAGGCGCGGCGCTGGCTTCAGGGGGTGGAATTCCCGCCCGAGCGCCCGCTGATCAATGTCAGTCAGGCCGCCCCGATTGACCCGCCCCCCGAACCGCTGCGGCAAGCGATTGCGGAAACCGCGCTGGCCCTGCCATCGGCGCATCTGTATGGCCCGGTGCTGGGCCTGCCCGAATTGCGGGCCGAGGTGGCGGCCCAATTCAGCGCCGCCTATGGTGGGCAGATCGCAGACAGCAAAGTGTGCATCACATCCGGTTGCAATCAGGCCTTTTGCGCGGCGATGATGTCACTGGCGGACGAAGGGGATGAAGTTATCCTTCCAACCCCTTATTATTTCAATCATAAAATGTGGCTGGATATGATGGGCGTGCGCACGGTGGCGCTGCCCTCTGGTCAGGGGTTGCTACCCGATCCCGATCTGGCGCAGGCCTTGATTACCCCCCAGACCCGCGCGATTGTGCTGGTGACACCGAACAATCCCGGTGGCGTGGAATATCCGCCCGAACTGATCGCGGCGTTTCGGGACGTGGCCCGCGCCGCAGGCATTGCGCTGATCGTGGATGAAACCTATCGCGATTTTCACAGCCAAAGCGGTGCGCCGCATGATCTGTTCCACGATCCCGATTGGTCCGATACCGTGATCCAATTGTATTCCTTTTCCAAGGCCTATCGCCTGACCGGGCATCGCGTTGGTGCGCTGATCACCAGCCCCGAACGGTTGTCGCAGGTCGAAAGGTTTCTGGACACCGTCACGATCTGCCCAAATCAGTTGGCGCAACATGCCGCTTTGTGGGGGATGCGCAATCTGGGGCAATGGCTGTCCGGGGAACGGGCCGAAATTCTGGACCGCCGCGCCGCGATCGAGGACGGGTTCCCCAAGCTGGAGGAAAAAGGCTGGAAGCTGCTGGGTGTGGGGGCTTATTTTGCCTATGTCCAGCATCCGTTCCGGCGATCATCGGCGCAATTGGCGCAGGATTTGGTAAAAGACGCCGGAATTCTGGCCCTGCCCGGCACTATGTTCATGCCGGGTGATGATCCGGCGGGGGAACGACAGCTTCGGATTGCCTTTGCCAATATCGACCGGGGCGGGATCACAGAACTGTTTGACAGGCTTGCAGCCCTTGCCCCGCGCGGGGTCTCGTCGTAGACACGCAGCCACGACTTTAACTGACCCGGCGAAGGGAAGCACATGGCGCGCGGCGGCACGACGAAAATTCTGGTTTGGATCCTGATGGCGATGCTTATTCTGGGGCTTGGCGGCTTCGGGGTGATCAATCTGTCCGGCAATGTGCGCACGGTCGGGGCCGTGGGTGACGAAAAAATCACCGTGCAGGAATATGCCCGCGCCCTACAGGAAGAAATCCGCGGGCTTGAATCCCGGACCGGGCAAAGCATTTCGCTGCAACAGGCGCAGTCCTTTGGCTTGGATAAATCCGTGCTGGGCCGTCTGGTCGGATCGGCGGCGCTGGATAACGAAGCGCGCCAGATCGGCCTATCCATCGGGGATGAAAACCTGCTGAAACAGATCACACAGATTTCCGCCTTTACCGGGCCGGATGGCAAATTTGACCGCGAATCCTATAAATTCGCATTGTCGCAGGCGGGCCTGACGGAATCCGAGTTTGAAGCAGAAATGCGCGATGAAACTGCCCGCAACCTGTTGCAGGGCGCATTGATCGCCGGGGCGCAGATGCCCGGTGTCTATGTGGACACGCTGATGAATTTTCTGGCGGAACGGCGCGGCTTTACCTGGGCCGTGGTGACCCCGGATATGCTGACCGCACCACTGCCCACCCCGACCGAAGACCAACTGACCGCCTATCATCAGGCACACGAGGCTGACTTCACCACGCCGCAGGTGAAAAAGCTGACCTATGTCTGGCTGTCGCCCGATATGTTGCTGGATCAGGTGGATGTGGACGAAGCAGCCATCCGCGAACAATATGATGCGAATGCCGCTGACTATATGCGCCCCGAACGACGTCTGGTCGAACGGCTGGCATTTTCCGACGAAGATGCCGCGCTGACCGCCAAGGGCAAAATCGAGGCCAACGAAACCGATTTTGAAATGCTGGTCAAAGAGCGCGGTCTGGAACTGTCCGATGTGGATATGGGCGATGTCGCCAAGGACGATCTGGGCGCGGCTGGCGGCGCTGTGTTCAACGCCGAGGTTGGCGATGTGGTTGGCCCGTTTGAAACCACGCTTGGCCCGGCCCTGTTCCGCCTGAACGGTGTGTTGGCAGCTCAAGAAACCAGCTATGAAGACGCCCGTCAGGACATCCGCGATGAACTGGCAGACGACCGCGCCCGCCGCATGATCGAAGGTCAGGCCGATGCGATTGACGATCTTCTGGCCGGTGGGGCCACGCTGGAAGAACTGGTGAGCGAAGCCAAAATGCAGCTTGGCACCGTGGACTGGTTTGCTGATGTGGACGCCCCGATCAATGGCTATGCCGCATTCCGCGACGCCGCAGAGGCCGTGCAAGACGGCGATTATCCCGCGCTGATCCATCTGGATGATGGCGGGCTGGCCGCCCTGCGTCTGGAAAGCATCGTGGAACCGACGGTGAAACCGCTGGATCAGGTGCGCGACGAGGTGATCGCGGGCTGGGAAGCGGCAGAAACCACCAAAGCACTGGAAACACTGGCACAGGACATGGTGATGACACTGGCGACCGAGGGCGACATGGCCGCGCTTGGACTGACCGCACAGATCGAAACCAACGTGACCCGCAGCCAGTTCGTGACCGGCGCCCCGCGTGGGTTCCTTCAACAGGTTTTCACCATGAAACCGGGTGATGTGACCGTGATCGCGGGCGATGATCTGGTGACCATCGCGCGTCTGGATGACATCCTGCCCCCCGATGCAAATGATCCCGATGTCGTGGCAATCCGGGCGCAACTGACGCAGGATACCGCCGCATCGCTGGCACAGGATATCTATGCCGCCTATGCGCAGGAAATCCAGATGCGGGCGGGGATCACCCTGGATCAGGCCGCAATCAACGCGGTTCACGCGAATTTCCAATAAGGACGGGACTGACAGTTGGAACTGACCCCCTCTTTCGAAGACTTCGCCCGCGCCTATGAGGCCGGGGAAAATCAGGTTGTCTATGCGCGGCTGGCGGCCGATCTGGATACGCCGGTGTCACTGATGCTGAAACTGGCGGGGGGGCAAAAAGATGCCTTCATGCTGGAATCGGTCACAGGCGGCGAGGTGCGCGGGCGCTATTCGATCATCGGGCTAAAGCCGGATGTGGTGTGGAAATGCCACGGCACCGAAAGCTGGCTGAACCGCCATGCCCGGTTCGACCCGGAAGCCTTTGAAGCGCAAGGGGACGATCCGCTGACAGCCCTGCGGGCGCTGATCGCGGAAAGCCGGATTGATCTGCCCGACGATCTGCCTGCCGCCAGCGCGGGGCTGTATGGGTATCTGGGCTATGACATGATCCGGCTGGTGGAACGCCTGCCCGATGTGAACCCTGATCCGTTGGGCCTGCCGGATGCGCTGATGCTGCGGCCTTCGGTCGTGGCGGTGCTGGATGGCGTCAAGGGCGAGGTGACGGTGGTTAGCCCGGCATGGGTGTCAGACGGGCAATCGGCCCGCGCGGCCTATGCGCAGGCGGCGGAACGGGTGATGGACGCGCTGCGCGATCTGGAACGCGCCCTGCCTCAGGCCACCCGCGATCTGGGCGAAGCGCACGAAGCCGCCGCGCCGGTGTCGAACTTTTCAAAAGCCGCCTATATGGAGGCGGTCGAGAAAGCCAAGGACTACATCCGCGCGGGCGATATTTTTCAGGTCGTCCCATCGCAACGCTGGACGCAGGAGTTCCCACTGCCACCCTTTGCGCTGTATCGGTCCTTGCGGCGCACCAACCCGTCGCCGTTCATGTTCTATTTCAATTTCGGCGGGTTTCAGGTGATCGGGGCCAGCCCCGAAATTCTGGTCCGGGTGTTTGATCGTCAGGTGACAATCCGCCCCATCGCAGGCACCCGCCCGCGTGGCGCCACCCCGGAAGAGGACAAGGCGCTGGAACTGGACCTGCTGGCGGATCAAAAAGAACTGGCCGAGCATCTGATGCTGCTGGATCTGGGCCGCAACGATGTGGGTCGGGTGGCCAAGATCGGCACGGTGAAACCGACCGAGCAATTCATCATCGAACGCTACAGCCATGTAATGCATATCGTATCGAACGTGGTGGGCGAGCTGTCCGAAGATCACGACGCGCTGAGCGCCTTTTTCGCTGGGATGCCCGCCGGTACGGTTTCGGGTGCGCCCAAGGTTCGGGCGATGGAAATCATCGACGAACTGGAACCCGAAAAGCGCGGGATTTATGGCGGCGGCTGCGGCTATTTCAGTGCCAATGGCGATATGGATATGTGTATCGCCCTGCGCACGGCCATCGTGAAGGATCAGAAGCTGTATATTCAGGCCGGGGGCGGTGTGGTCTACGATTCCAATCCCGAGGCGGAATATATGGAAACCGTCCACAAATCCAACGCAATCCGCCGCGCGGCAGCCGATGCGGCGCGGTTCACCCGCAACGGCAATAGCTGACCCAACCCCGTTAGCGCGGGCGGGTTTGATCCGATTGTGCGCTGGCGCGCTCTGGTTTTCTCGTCGTCCGCCTTTGGCGGCCTTCTCGGGTTTTCCGGGGCGCTGCCCCAGACCCCGGAGTATTTCGGGCAAGATGAAACCAAGGCAGAGTGCTGCATGACCCGCGTGATCCTGTTCAACAAGCCGTTTAACGTGCTGTCTCAATTCACCGATAAGGGAACTGCGGGCAGCGAACGGGAAACGCTGTCATCCTATATCGACATGCCACAGGTCTATGCGGCGGGGCGGCTGGATCGGGACAGCGAAGGGTTGCTGGTGCTGACCGATAACGGGCGATTGCAGGCCCGGATTTCCGATCCCCGCAACAAGATGACCAAAACCTATTGGGTGCAGGTCGAGGGCGAAATCTCCGATGCCGCGCTGGAACAGTTGCGGCGCGGGGTTGTGTTGAAAGATGGGAAAACCCGCCCGGCACAGGCGCGGCGGATGGCGGAACCCGCCGGATTATGGCCGCGCAATCCGCCGGTGCGGTTTCGCAAATCCGTTCCCGATGGCTGGATCGAGCTGACAATCTCCGAAGGCCGCAACCGGCAGGTGCGCCGGATGACAGCCGCAGTGGGGTTCCCCACCTTGCGGCTGATCCGGTATCGCATTGGCGACTGGACGCTGGACGGGCTGGAAAGCGGACGCTGGCGCGACGCTTAACCCTTCTCTTGTTGTGCCAACAGCAGGGCCGAGATTGGGGCCAGCGCCACGCTGGCGGCACGATCCTGCAAGCCCCACAATAGAAGCGCCGAAATCGTATCCGGGCGCAAACGGCCCAGCATGATCACGCCGTCCTGATCCTGACGGGCCTTGAACGCGGCCTGATCCAGAAAACGGCGGATCACTTGGGCGCTTTGCTCCTTGGCGTCAAAATCACGGAACACGGTGGCAGCAGGCACGCCTTCTTTGGCGGCCAGTTTCTGAGCGGTGTTCAGCCCTTTGGGGAACAGCACCAGCCCATGCCCCGTTTCGGCCAGAATGGCCGCCGCCTGATCGGAAACCGGCTTGTCCGACTGTAGGCCGGTCTGGTCGCCTTCCATCACGGCGACAACGCCGGTCATTTTGGCCAAAGACGCCCGCATCAGGGATTCGGTATCTGTGGCGGTGGCCCCTTGCGGCATGTTCAGCAGCGCCAGAACCTCGAACCCGGCGTCGCGGTAACGTTGCATCCGGTCCACCGCATCCGGGGCCAGCGGGTCCACCGCGAAGCTAAGCGGATAAGGGAAGGCAGACAGCGCCTCCAACCCCATAGCATCCGCGCCTTCATCCAACAGAACGATGGACATCAGCGGCTTGGCCTCTGGGTTGTCGAAGGGGGCGGCATTGGCAACAATGGGGCGCTGTGCCGGGGTTTCGACAACGGGCGGTTCAGCCTGTTCGGTATCGTTTTTGTCGGTCAGGTTTCCGGCCGGGGTGCCGATGCGGGGGCGGTTAGCTTCGTCGCTCGCACTATCCCCCGTAACCGAAGGCAAGGGGTCGGCGCGTTTTGATGGTGCGGGCGGTTCGTTTTCTTCCGCGCCGGGGGTGGCATCAACCGGCGTGGGTTGGGGCGTATCCGGAAAGGCCTTGTCCTCGGGCGCGGCAGGAGCCGGGGGCTGCGCCGGGTCCGTGGAAATCGGAGCCTCGGCCCCTGCGGGGGCTGCGGGCTTCTGCACATCGGTTGCGGGGGTCGGCGCGGTATCGGTATCCGATTGCCTATCGGCAGGGTTTTCCCCTTCGACCGGGGGCGTCAGGGTGTTCGCCGGGGTGCCGGTTTCTGGGCGGTCAGCAGGTTTCGTTGCGTCCTTATCCAGCGGATCGCCATCTTTGGGCGGGGTATCCATTCGCGGCGCATCGCCCGCTTTGGGGGCATCATCCGGTGTCGCGGGCAGGTTGGGTTCCGAATCTTCACGCTTGCCCTGAAAATCCGATCCGGCGGGAACTTCGACAGCGCCGGTTTCCGGGGCAGGCCCATCGGGCAATGCCGCAATCAGGGACAACGCCCCGACCCCCACGCCGGAAATCACCACACCTGTCACGAACCCCCTGAAAACGCCCTTTGCCACTGTGCCGCCCTTTCGCCTGTGCCTGATCGTTGTGCCGATCGCCTGTTGTCTGTTTGTCGCGAATGACCCGCTGCCCCTTGACGGTCCGGGTCAAGCCTGAACAAGTATACCGCGACCAGTGGGGGTGTCTCCAGCCCCCAAAACGCAATGAAAAACCGAAAAGACCGCGCTGATGCTGCTTCTGATCGATAACTACGACAGTTTTACTTATAACCTTGTACATTATCTGGGCGAATTGGGTGCCGATGTGGTGGTGCGCCGCAATGATGCGCTGGATGTTCAGGCCGCGATGGCGATGAACCCGGCGGGGATTTTGCTGTCGCCCGGCCCGTGCGATCCCGATCAGGCTGGCATCTGTCTGGCCCTGACCAAAGCGGCGGCGGAAACCAAAACCCCGCTTTTGGGCGTGTGTCTGGGGCATCAAACCATCGGACAGGCCTTTGGCGGTCAGGTCGTGCGCTGCCACGAAATCGTGCATGGCAAGATGGGAACCATTCATCACACCGGCAAAGGGCTGTTCGCGGGCCTGCCGTCCCCATTCTCGGCGACGCGCTATCATTCGCTGGTCGTGGATCGCGCCACCCTGCCCGACTGTCTGGAAATCACGGGCGAGTTGGAGGATGGCACGATCATGGGGCTGCAACACCGGACCCTGCCAATTCACGGGGTTCAGTTTCACCCGGAATCGATCCGATCCGAACATGGGCATAAGATGCTGCAAAATTTCCTGAACGTGATGAAAGTCCCGGCATGAGCGACGCACTGAAACCCCTGATCGGCGCTGCTGCCGACCGCCCCCTGACCCGCGCCGAAGCGGAGCAAGCCTTTACCATCCTGTTCGAGGGCGAAGCGACCCCCAGCCAAATTGGCGGGTTCCTAATGGCGCTGCGCACCCGTGGCGAAACGGTCGAAGAATACGCCGCCGCCGCCAGCGTGATGCGGGCCAAATGCCACCATGTCACTGCCCCGGCGGGTGCAATTGACATCGTGGGGACTGGCGGCGATAGCAAGGGGACGCTGAATATTTCCACCGCAACCGCCTTTGTTGTGGCGGGTGCGGGCGTGCCGGTGGCCAAGCATGGCAACCGCAACCTGTCCTCGAAATCAGGGGCGGCGGATGCGCTGAGCATGATGGGCATCAACGTGATGGTTGGCCCGCAGGTGGTGGAAAAGGCGCTGGCCGAATGTGGCATCGCTTTTATGATGGCACCGATGCACCACCCGGCGATGGCCCATGTCGGCCCGGTCCGGGCCGAGCTGGGCACCCGCACGATTTTCAACATTCTGGGGCCGCTGACCAATCCGGCGGGCGTGAAACGGCAATTGACCGGCGCGTTCACCCGCGATCTGATCCGCCCGATGGCGGAAACGCTGGGCCAGTTGGGCAGCGAAAAGGCGTGGTTGGTGCATGGCTCGGATGGCACGGATGAGCTGACCATCACCGGCGTAAGCTGGGTCAGTGCGCTGAACGAAGATGGGCAGATCGAAGATTTCGAGGTCCATCCCGAAGATTTTGGCCTGCCGGTTCACCCGTTCGAGGCGATCATTGGCGGCGAACCTGCTGAAAATGCTGCGGCTTTTGCGGCGCTTCTGGATGGGGCCGAAGGGGCTTATCGCGATGCGGTGCTGTTGAACGCGGCGGCGGCGCTAAAGGTTGCCGGGGCGGTGCAGGAACTGAAGGACGGGGTGGAAATGGCCCGCCAAAGCATCGACAGCGGGGCCGCCAAGGCCAAGATCGACGCCCTGGCCCGCATCACCAGCGCCGCAAGCTGATGGCACTGCGCACGGATCGGTTGGGCGGTTGGGCCGCCCTGCCCTTTTTCGCAGACCTACCCCGGATACAGGCGCAACTGGATGCCGATCCGCGCCCGATTTTGCCGCCCGAGGACCGTGTTTTCGCAGCTCTGGAACATTGCCAACCTGCCGATACGCGCGTGGTGTTTCTGGGGCAAGACCCCTATCACACGCCGGGCGTGGCAAATGGGTTGGCGTTTTCGGTGGTGGCCGGGCAAAAGTTGCCGCCATCTTTGCGCAACATCTACAAAGAGTTAGGCACCGAATTTAACGCGACCCCGCCCGATGGCGACCTGACCCGCTGGGCCGATCAGGGTGTTTTGTTGCTGAATGACGTGCTGACCGTTCCCGAAGGTGTGGCCCGTGGCCACCGCAAGCGGATCGGATGGGAGGCATTGACCGTTCAGGTGCTGGATCACCTGTCGGACCGGCCCCGCGCCTTTGTGCTGTGGGGCAACGATGCCCGCGCCCATGCAGATCGGCTGCGGGCCTGCGGTCATCATGTTCAGGAAAGCGTTCACCCCTCGCCGCTGTCCGCCAATCGCGGATTTTTCGGCTCGCGCCCATTTTCATCGGTGAACAGGTGGCTTATTGATCAAGGGGGCGCCCCAATCGACTGGATAAAAGCATGACCGAAACCGGAACCGTTCTGGACAAGATCAAAGCCTATAAGCTGGAAGAAATTGCAGCGGATAAAGCTGTCAAACCGCTGGAAGCGGTCGAAGCCGAAGCGCGCGAGGCCAGCCCGGTGCGCCCCTTTGCCCAAGCGTTGTTCAACGCGTCCCGCGAAGGGTATGGTCTGATTGCCGAGGTGAAAAAGGCCAGCCCATCCAAAGGGTTGATCCGGCCCGATTTCGATCCGCCCGCGCTGGCACAGGCCTATGCCGCTGGTGGGGCAACCTGTTTGTCCGTGCTGACCGATACCCCGTCTTTCCAAGGGGCCAAAGAATACCTGAGCGCCGCCCGCGCGGCCTGTGATCTGCCTGCGCTGCGCAAGGATTTCATGTATGACACCTATCAGGTGGCCGAAGCGCGGGCGCTGGGGGCCGATTGCATCCTGATCATCATGGCATCCGTGTCCGACGCACAAGCGCAGGAACTGGAAGACGCCGCAACCGCGTGGGGAATGGATGCGCTGATCGAAGTGCATGATCAGGCCGAACTGGAACGCGCCGCCGCGTTGAAATCACGGATGATCGGCATCAATAACCGCAACCTGAAAACCTTTGAAACCTCTCTGGATACCACGCGCAAACTGTCGCGTCTGGCCCCGGCGGATCGGCTTCTGGTGTCGGAAAGCGGCCTGTTCACCCCCGAAGATCTGGCCGATATGGCCCGCTACGGGGCGCGGTGCTTCCTGATCGGCGAAAGCCTGATGCGGCAGGTCGATGTCGCCGCTGCCACCCATGCGTTGCTGGCTCATCCGCTGACCGCAGGACGGATTTGATGACTGGCCTGACCCATTTCGATGCCAAGGGCGATGCGCATATGGTGGATGTGTCGGACAAAGCCGTGACATCGCGCATTGCCACCGCCGAAGGCTGGGTCAAAATGGCCCGCGCCACCTATGACATCATTGCCGAAGGCCGCGCCAAAAAGGGCGATGTTCTGGGTGTGGCGCGGCTGGCCGGGATCATGGGCGCGAAAAAAACCCCCGACCTGATCCCGCTGTGCCATCCCTTGCCGGTGACAAAGGTCGCCGTGGAATTGACGCTGGACCCCGATTTGCCCGGTGTACGGATCAAAGCCACGGTGAAAACCACCGGCCAGACCGGCGTGGAAATGGAAGCCCTGACCGCTGTCAGCACCGCCGCATTGACGGTTTATGACATGTCAAAGGCCGTCGATAAGGCAATGGAAATCGGCGGCATTCGTGTGACGCTGAAAGACGGCGGCAAATCAGGACGGTACGAAGCATCATGATCACGGTCGAACAGGCACTGGAGCATCTGTTTTCACTGGTTTCCCCCTTGGGGTCCGAAACGGTGCCGCTGGCGCAGGCATCCGGGCGAGTCTTGGCCGCAGATGTGACTGCAACCCGCGACCAGCCGCCCTTTGCCGCGTCCGCGATGGATGGTTACGGTGTTCGCGCCGCCGAAGTGGCCGTGGGCGCAAAGTTCAAAATCATAGGCGAATCCGCCGCCGGGCATGGGTTTTCCGGCCCTGTCGGTCCCGGCGAAGCGGTTCGGATTTTCACCGGCGCCCCGGTTCCCGAAGGCGTGGATTTCGTCCTGTTGCAGGAAGATTGCGATCGGTTCGTCAATACGATCACCATAGACAGCGATCCGGGCAGCAACGCCAATATCCGCCCTGCCGGGAATGATTTTG
This sequence comes from Thalassovita litoralis, assembly GCF_900182725.1. Taxonomy (GTDB): domain Bacteria; phylum Pseudomonadota; class Alphaproteobacteria; order Rhodobacterales; family Rhodobacteraceae; genus Thalassobius; species Thalassobius litoralis. Next base: position 40,647 of record NZ_FXTO01000019.1, on the reverse strand, counting down.
CCGCCGGGTTTACGCTAAACGCCCCGCGCCTGCTGTCGCCCAATGATATTGCGCTGCTGGCGGCGATGAACGTGCCGCTGGTACAGGTGACCCGCCGCCCGGATATTGCGCTGATTTCCACCGGCGATGAATTGGTGATGCCCGGCGATACGCCCGGCCCCGATCAGATCATCGTGTCCAACACATTCGGGCTGAAGGCGTTGTTTGACAGCGCCGGGGCCAAAACCCGCATCTTGCCTATTGCCAAGGATCACCCCGCATCAATCGAAACCGCGTTCGATCTGGCACAAGGGGCCGATCTGGTGATCACGATCGGCGGTGCCTCGGTCGGGGATCACGATCTGGTGAGCGCTGTGGCGCAACAATTGGGGATGCAGCAAAGTTTCTACAAGGTAAAAATGCGTCCCGGCAAGCCGCTGATGGCCGGACGCATGGGCGATGCGGTGATGATTGGGCTGCCGGGAAATCCGGTGTCTGCCGTTGTTTGCGGCAATGTTTTTGTGTTGCCGGTGATTGCCGCGCTTCAGGGCTTTGCCCCCGCGCCCCGCACGCGGTTGTCCGCCACCCTGACGGCAGCGACCCCCGCCAATGGCCCCCGCGAACATTACATGCGCGGGCGGGTTGATCGGGGACAGATCACGGTATTCGACCGTCAGGACAGTTCGTTGCTAACCGTGCTGTCCGAGGCCAATGCCCTGATCCTGCGCCCCGCAGATGATCCCGCGCGGGATGTCGGGGATTTGGTGGAATACCTGCCCCTGTGATCCGGCGTCCCATGTGTGGCGGGGTCAGCGCATTGAGTATTTTTGGCAAGATGAAACCCTTGACTGCGCCCTAACGCGGGCGTGGCGCGAGCGTTAAGGCTAATCATAGTAACGGTTTCTGTGGGCATACGGTTTGAATTGAACATTACCGCTCGCGCCACGACGGTTGACACAAAACAGGAACATGCGTAGAACAAAACCGAACCGACACGGATTGGAGTTGCGCCATGCTGACCAAGAAACAACTGGATTTGTTGGATTTCATCCACAAACGTGTGCAGCGCGATGGCGTCCCCCCGTCCTTTGACGAAATGAAAGAGGCGCTGGATTTGCGGTCTAAATCCGGGATTCACCGTCTGATTACCGCGCTGGAAGAACGCGGATTTATCCGCCGTCTGGCCCACCGCGCCCGTGCCATTGAAATTGTGAAATTGCCGGAAACTCTGGGCGGGGAACCGGGCTTTACCCCGCGTGTGATTAATGGGGACCGCCCCGACAGCACCCCGGCTTCCGCCATGCCGGTAGAGGCCGTGCAGGCGGTGGAATTGCCGGTGATGGGCCGGATCGCCGCCGGTGTCCCGATCGAAGCTATCGCCCATGTGTCCCACAATGTTGCCGTGCCGAATGCGATGCTGTCCGGCAAGGGCGAACATTACGCGCTGGAGGTGAAGGGCGATTCAATGATCGAGGCGGGGATCAACAATGGCGATGTGGTGATTATCCGCGAAACCTCGGTCGCGGATAATGGCGATATCGTTGTGGCGCTGGTCGAAGATCAGGAAGCAACGCTGAAACGGTTCTATCGCCGGGGCAACGCCATCGCGCTGGAGGCCGCAAACCCGGCCTATGAAACCCGTGTCCTGCCCGAAGATAAGGTAAAAGTGCAGGGCCGTCTGGTTGGGCTGATCCGCACCTATTGAGTATCGGAACAGGGCGACCACAGGCGGCAGGCGGTTTCATCGCGCACCGTGCGCAGCCTGCCATCCGCCATGACAGCCATCGCGCCGGATGTCCGCAATGTGGCGGCATCCGTTATCCGACAGGGCAACCCCGCTGGCAAATCGCGATCAGAAATCAGCCAATCCGTTGGCCCGCAGCGTGGGGTCGCAGTGGCAGCCTTGCCACGTAGCACATGCAGGGTTTGCCCCTGAACAATGGCGGGGGTTGGCCACAACATCGCCGCCTGTGCCTGTGTTTGGGCAGACCCGTCGTTTTCCAGCCAGACCTGCGCCACGAATCCCTGCCCTTTGGCGCGGCTTAGCGCACGGCCCTTGGGGGTCATCACCCCGACCAATGCGCCCTGATCCGAAATCAACAGAACCGGCCTGTTGGTCTGCCCCCACAGCATCAGCACCACGATACAGGGCAACAGACCCAGCCAACGCCCGTATCCCTGCCACAGGATCAGCCACAGCGCCCCCAGTGACAGCAGCGGCAAAACCCGCCAATCCGGGGCGATCACCAGACGCGTGGCCCCATCTATCCCGGCAACCCATTCGGCAACGGCCAATATCCAGCGCAGGCCCAGCCCCATGATCCACAGCGCCGGGGACTCTAGCCCCAATGGCATCAGGCAGGCAGCCAACACGGCGGCAGGGATCACAACGGTGCCCATCAGCGGAACGCTGAGCAGGTTCGCCAGCAGCCCATATTGCGAAAGCTGGTTGAAATGCGCCGCCCCGAACGGTGCCGTTGCCGCACCCGCCACGACCGAGGAAATCAACAGCGCCAAAACCGGGCGCAACCAGCGCGGCCCTAACCCGATCCCGTGATCCCGAAGCGCCCCAAAGACAGCCACAAGCGCCGTTGTCGCGGCAAAGGACATCTGGAATCCCGGCCCCACCAAGGCCTGCGGATGCAACAGCAACACGATCACAGCCGCTACAGCCACCGCCCGCAGGGACAGCGCCCGGCGATCGAACAAGACGGCCACCAGCATCACCGCCACCATGACAAAGGCGCGTTCGGTGGCAACATTGCCCCCCGACAGCATCAGATAACCCGCCGCCGCCGCCAAGGCGACCACTGCCGCGATTTTGCGCACGGGCAGGCGTAACCCCAGAAACGGGATCAGGACCAGCAGCACCCGCACGGCCCCAAACACAACCCCGGCCAGCAATCCCATATGCAGCCCGGAAATCGCCAGAAGATGCGCCAGATTCGACGCCCGCAAGCTGTCCAGCAACCCTTGCCCCATACCGGCGCGATCCCCGGTCATCACGGCAGCGGCAAACGCCCCGACCTGTCCGGGCAATCGCGCCTGCACACGGGCGGACAGATCACTGCGCAAACGGGCAAGGCTGGAACCAGCGGGGCGATCCTGCCACAGCACCACCGGGGTGCGGGTATATCCCACCGCGCCAATTTTCTGAAACCACGCATGGCGGCGAAAATCGAAACCGCCCGGTTCTGCGGGGCCATTGGGTGGGGATAAATGCGCGGTCATCTGGACCACCTCATGTACGCGCGGCGTGGAATCCCCCCAATCCCCATGCAGGGAAATCCGTACCCGGCGCGGGGTGTTATCCGGGGCGACATCGAACAGAACAACCCGGTCCAGCGTCAGCCGAACCGCATCTGAACCGGACCGATCCACCAAGATCACCCGCCCCTGTACCGGGCCATAATAACGCCAGCCCAGTACCGGCCCCGCCACCAGATTCGCCTGTAGACCGGCCGCGCCCAGCCCCAAAGCCATCAGCGTCACCGCCCAGCCAACCGGCGCCCAGTTTGGCCCCAGTCGCCAACCGCCCAACGCCCCCAGCCCCGCCAGCGCGACCGCCCCGGCATAGACCGGCAGGCCCGGTTCCGCAGGCCACAACAGATAGGCCCCGATCCCCAGCGCCAAACAAACCGGCACCCAAGGAAACAGGTGTAACCGCTGCACCAACAGCAGATTGCCCATCGCAGGCCACAAACGGGGAAACCGCGCCAAGTCTTGTCCTTGTTCCGGTGGGTCGCTAGACAGGCGGCAACGCTAACCCCCTCCAGGTTACTGAAAGGTTAAATACCGCATGTCGTCCGAAGTCGTGACCCGTTTCGCCCCCTCGCCCACCGGCTATCTGCATATCGGTGGTGCGCGCACCGCGCTGTTCAACTGGCTGTATGCCCGTGGGCGTGGTGGTAAATTCCTGCTGCGGATCGAGGATACGGACCGCGAACGCTCCACCCCCGAAGCAACCGCCGCCATCCTGAAAGGCATGGACTGGCTGGGGCTGAACCATGACGGCGAAGTGATCAGCCAGTTCGACCGCGCCGACCGTCATGCCGAGGTGGCGCTGCAATTGCTGGCCAAGGGTAAGGCCTATAAGTGCTTTTCAACGCAAGAAGAAATTCAGGCGTTCCGCGATGCGGCACAGGCCGAAAAACGGTCTACCCTGTTCCGCAGCCCGTGGCGCGATGCCGATCCCGCCAGCCACCCGGATGCGCCCTATGTGGTGCGGATCAAGGCCCCGCTGGACGGCGCAACCGTGATCCATGATCAGGTGCAGGGCGATGTGACCATTCGCAACGATCAACTGGACGATATGATCCTGCTGCGTTCGGACGGCACGCCGGTTTATATGCTGGCCGTGGTGGTGGATGATCACGATATGGGCGTCACCCATGTAATCCGGGGCGATGACCACCTGAACAACGCCGCCCGGCAAATGATGATCTATACCGCAATGGGCTGGACCGTGCCGATCTGGGCGCATATCCCGCTGATTCACGGGCCGGACGGCAAAAAACTGTCCAAACGCCACGGTGCGCTGGGGGTCGAGGAATATCAGGCGATGGGCTATCCCGCCGCCGGGATGCGCAACTACCTGACCCGTCTGGGCTGGAGCCACGGCGATGACGAATTTTTCACCGATGCGCAGGCAAAAGACTGGTTCGATTTGCCGGGAATCGGCAAATCCCCGGCCCGTCTGGACTTTAAGAAGCTGGAAAACCTGTGCGGTCAGCATTTGGCCATCACCGAGGATGCCGCGCTGCTGCAAGAGCTGCTGGCATACCGTGATGTAACCGATCAGCCGAAACTGCCGGAAAACAAATTATTGCAATTGCAAGAAGCACTGCCCTTTCTGAAAACCAGCGCCAAGACATTTCCGCAACTGCTTGAAAAAGCAGAATTTGCACTGACAGAACGGCCCATTTCGCCTGATGAAAAAGCCGCGAAAAATCTGGATGATGTATCCCGTGGTATACTGAAAGAATTGACGCCGCATCTGCAAAATGCTAGCTGGTCGCGTGACGATCTGGAAGGCGCAGCCAACCAGTTCGCGGAAGCGAAGGGAATCAAATTCGGCAAACTCGCAGGCCCCTTGAGAGCGGCCCTTGCCGGGCGTAGTGTGACCCCAAGCGTTTTTGACATGATGCTGGTCCTTGGGCGGGAAGAATCCATCGCCCGGCTGACCGATGCAGCGGCCTGAGGGGAAAACGGCCCACGACCGTTAACCATCCTGAAAGGCCATTGGGAATAGCAATGCCCGTGCGGTCCGCGCATGAGGCCAGTGATGAAGGGAACACCATGACTGAACAAAAAACTGCCACGCTGAGTTTTGACGGCAAGACAATTGAACTGCCGATCCTGTCCCCGTCGGTGGGCCCCGATGTCATCGACATCCGCAAGCTTTATGCGCAGGGCCACGTTTTCACCTACGATCCGGGCTTTACCTCGACCGCGTCCTGCGATTCGACGATCACCTATATCGACGGTGACGAAGGCGTTCTGCTGCATCGCGGCTACCCGATTGATCAGTTGGCGTCGCAATCGCACTACCTCGAAGTGTGCTACCTGCTGATGTACGGCGAACTGCCGACAGCGGCCCAACTGGAAGCATTTGAAACCACGATCACCCGTCACACGATGATCCACGAACAAATGCACAATTTCTTCCGTGGGTTCCGTCGCGATGCGCACCCGATGGCCACGATGGTGGGCGTCGTTGGCGCGATGTCGGCCTTCTATCACGACAGCACCGATGTCAACGATCAGAAACAGCGTGAAATCGCGGCGCATCGCCTGATTGCGAAAATGCCGACGATTGCGGCAATGGCCTATAAATACTCGATCGGTCAGCCCTTCGTGTACCCGCGCAACGATCTGGATTACGCTGCCAACTTCCTGCACATGTGCTTCTCGGTTCCGGCCGAAAAATACAATGTCGATCCGATTCTGGCCCGCGCAATGGACCGTATTTTCACCCTGCACGCGGATCACGAACAAAACGCGTCGACCTCGACCGTGCGTTTGGCGTCGTCCTCGGGGGCGAACCCGTTTGCCTGTATCGCGGCTGGTATCGCCTGTCTGTGGGGTCCGGCCCACGGTGGTGCAAACCAGGCCTGTCTGGAAATGCTGAAAGAAATCGGCACTGTCGATCGCATTCCTGAATTCATCGCCCGCGCCAAGGACAAAAACGATCCGTTCCGCCTGATGGGCTTTGGGCACCGTGTCTATAAAAACATGGACCCGCGCGCGACCGTGATGAAAGAATCCGCAGACGAAGTGCTGGAACTGCTGGGCGTCGAAAACAACCCGCTGCTGCAAGTCGCCAAGGAACTGGAACACATCGCCCTGAACGACCCCTATTTCATCGAGAAAAAGCTGTTCCCGAACGTGGATTTCTACTCGGGCATCATCCTCGAAGCGATGGGCTTCCCGACCTCGATGTTCACCCCGATCTTCGCTCTGTCGCGGACTGTGGGCTGGATTTCCCAATGGAAAGAACAGTTCGCCGACCCGCAGATGAAAATCGGCCGTCCGCGTCAGCTGTATCTGGGCAGCACCTATCGCGATTATGTGGATGTCGAAAACCGCTAAGCGGCAGTCATCACGATAAAGAAGGCCACCCTGTCCGGGTGGTCTTTTTCGTTGGCGTATTAATGGCAACGTCCCACCCAGACGCGCGCTTGGGCTTGAGTATTTTCAGCAAGATGAAATCAACGGATGCCTCCTGTCGGCACAGCGGCGCGTTAAGGTTAACGGGGCATTTGGCTCTTTCTTGGCCCAAATATCCAAAATAGCGCGACCGCCCCGCCAGATGCGACATACCAGCATTGCGCGCCCCTGCCGCCTGCCCCATTCTGCCGGAAAAATCCAATAGCGGAGGGCAAGAATGGCACATGGATATGAAAGCGGGCGGCTGGATCTGCCCTTTGTCGGTATTTCCACCTTTGGCAAACGTCCCTATCAACCCGATTGGGATCAACTAGAGGCTGATGTGGCGATTATCGGCGCGCCGTTTGATTTTGGTACGCAATGGCGATCCGGGGCGCGGTTTGGCCCGCGGGCTGTCCGCGAGGCATCTACCCTGTTCAGCTTTGGCCACGCCGGGGCTTATGACCACGAAGACGATGCCACCTATTTACCCGGATCAGTGCGGATCGTGGACATGGGGGATGCCGATATCGTTCACACCGATACGGAAACATCCCACGCCAATATCGAAACCGCCATTCGTGCGGCACTAAAGGCCGGGGCGCTGCCCGTGACCATTGGCGGCGATCATTCGATCAACATTCCTGCAATCCGGGCCTTTGACGATCAGGGCGAATTTCACGTTCTGCAAATCGACGCGCATCTGGATTTTGTTGATGAACGCCACGGTGTTCGCCACGGCCACGGCAACCCGATGCGCCGCGCAGCCGAACAGCCCTATGTCACCGGGTTAACGCAGGTGGGAATTCGCAATGTATCGTCAACCGCCAAAGAAGGCTATGAGGACGCCCGCAAGATGGGGTCGGATATCCTTTCTGTCCGGCAAGCCCGCACATTGGGACCGGACGGGGTGGCGCAACGTATCCCCACCGGGGCGCGGGTGTATGTGACGCTGGATATTGATGCGTTCTGTCCGTCCATCGCGCCGGGGACAGGAACGCCCAGCCACGGCGGGTTCCTGTATTACGAGGTACTGGAACTGCTGCAACAAGTCGCCCAAAATCACGATATCATCGGCATTGATCTGGTCGAGGTCGCCCCGGACTACGATCACAGCGGATCGACGGCGATATTGGCCGCGCAGGTGTTGTTAAACACGCTGGGCTTTATTTTTCATGCGCGCGGGTTCAGGTAGATGAAAGGGGCCAAACGGCCCCTTGATCACGCGCTCAATGCGCGGCTTTTTTCCCGGTGATGGCGGCAATCATCGGCCCGATGATCCGGGTTGCCACCGGGATCAGGATCAGGCCATAGACTAGCCCCAGCACCCCGTCACACAGCGCCGTAACCGCCCAACTGACGGTTCCGGAAAATTGTGCGTCAACCTTATGCGCGGCCAATTCGGCCAGATGATGAATATCTTCATAGGGGTGGTGCATACCCAATTCATGCAGACCGTGGATCATGATGGACCCGCCGACCCACAGCATCGCCGCCGTTCCCACCACGGACAACAGCCACATCAGTTTCGGCATCGCCTTCACCAGCCCGCGCCCAATCGCCTGCCCCAGCCCGGTCCGCGCACGTTGCGCCATGAACAGGCCGACATCATCCATTTTCACGATCAGCGCGACCGAACCGTAAACCGCCAGCGTGATCACCACCCCCACCACGGCAAGGGCTGCGGCTTCCATCCAAACGGCCCCTTCGGGGATGGCGGACAGGGCGATAGTCATGATTTCCGCAGACAGGATGAAATCGGTTTTAATCGCCCCGGCGACTTTCTGTTCTTCCAGATGGGCGGGGTCTTTGATGTCCATATCCGCCTCGACATGGGTATCGCCATGCGGGAACAGGACGTGGAAAATCTTTTCCGCCCCTTCAAAACACAGATAGCTGCCGCCCAACATCAACAGCGGCGTGATCAGCCACGGCGCGAAATTCGCCAGCAGCAGCGCCACGGGCAGCAACACGATCAGTTTGTTGAACAGCGACCCGCGAGCAATTTTCCAGATGATCGGCAATTCCCGCGCGGGGGCGAACCCCTGCACGTATTTCGGCGTTACGGCCGCGTCGTCGATAATCACCCCTGCTGTTTTTGCCCCGGCCTTACCTGCTGCCGCAGCAATATCGTCTACACTTGTGGCCGCCACTTTGGCGATTGCAGCCACGTCATCCATCAGGGCCAAAAGACCGCTCATACCGTACCTCGTGTTTAGCGTTATCCCCAATCTAGCGGATGTAATCGGCGGAACAAGGCTGATCCCCGGTCAGTCGTTAGCGCAACCAAGGCAGGTTTGCGCTAACACCTTTATATCTTGGGCATTTTCACCTTTTGATTAAGGGCATCTGGGGATATACGGCGCACGAATTTCAGTCGTTTCAGGAGTTGCACCATGACCATCACCGTCGGCATTAACGGATTTGGCCGTATCGGCCGCTGCACCCTCAGCCATATCGCGGAAAGCGCGCGCGAGGATATCAAGGTGGTCAAGATCAACGCCACTGGCCCGCTGGATACCGCCGCACACCTGATCCGCTATGACTCGGTTCATGGGCGTTTCCCGAACGAGGTGGTGATCGGTGACGGCACGATGGACATGGGGCGCGGCGCGTTTCAGGTGCAATCGACCTATAACATGGACGAACTGGACTGGTCCGGCGTGGATGTGGTTCTGGAATGTACCGGCAACTTCAACGACGGTGAAAAAGCAGCGAAACACATCGAACGCGGCGCAAAATCGGTTCTGATTTCGGCCCCGGCGAAAAACGTGCAAAAAACCATCGTCATGGGCGTGAACGACAGCGAACTGGCCGCTGGCGACACCATGATTTCCAACGGCTCCTGCACCACGAACTGTCTGGCCCCGGTGGCCAAGGCGCTGAACGATGCGATCGGCATTGAATCGGGTATCATGACCACGATCCACAGCTACACCGGCGACCAGCCCACGCTGGACCGCCGCCACAAGGATCTGTACCGCGCCCGCGCCGCGGCCATGTCGATGATCCCCACCTCGACCGGGGCGGCCAAGGCATTGGGCGAAGTACTGCCCGCCCTGAAAGGCAAACTGGACGGGTCCGCTGTGCGCGTTCCGACCCCGAACGTATCCGCCGTTGACCTGACCTTTATCGCGCAAAAAGACGTGACCGAGGCTGACGTGAACGCCATCATGAAAGAAGCCGCCGCAGGCGCGATGAAGGGCATTCTGGGCTACACCGAGGAAAAACTGGTGTCGGTTGATTTCAACCACACTTCGGAAAGCTCTTACTTTGCGGCTGACCAGACCAAGGTGATTGGCGGGCGTCTGGTGCGTGTGCTGGCATGGTACGATAACGAATGGGGTTTCTCGTGCCGGATGGCCGATGTGGCCGTGGCAATGGGCAAGCTGCTGTAATCCCTGTGGCTTGAACTGATCGGGGCGCTTCGGCATAGTCTGCCGCAGCGCCCTTTTTATTTGCGGGATATTTCCATGACCAATCGCATCGCTGCCGTTATGGCCATTATTATCACCGCCCTGATTGCGGTGGATATTTTCCTCAATGGTGGCACGGTTGTTCTGTTTCTGATGAAGAAACTTAGCAAATTGATCAACTGGATGGCGTTCTGGCGCTGACGCTGCGTTATCCCCCTGCCCGCTTGCACGGCTGATCCCGCCCCGTATCCTGTGCGCGGGGACCAAGGAGGGGATCAATATGCAGATAATTTTATGGATCGCGCTTGCCTGCGTGGCCGCGATTGCGGGATGGTTGGGCTGGAACGCCTGGGTCACGCGCAAAACCGCCGCCAAGGTAGCGCAAGCGGTGCCGCCGCGCGGGAAATTCATCCAGATTTCCACCGGGCAGCTTCATTATATCGACAAGGGCGACGGCCCACCCATCCTGATGATTCACGGATTGGGCGCGCAACTGGGGAATTTCGATACCGGGCTGGCGGATGATCTGGCGCGGGATCATCGTGTCATTGCTGTGGATCGCCCCGGCATGGGCTGGTCAGACCGTCCCGACGATGCCGACGCCAGCCCCCGCGCCCAAGCCGCCCTGATAGTCGAGGTGATCGAGGCGTTGGGACTGGAAAAACCGCTGATCGTGGGGCATTCGCTGGGCGGGGCCATTGCCATGTGTCTGGCGCTGGATGCCCCGGAAAAAATCAGCGGGCTGGCGTTATTGGCCCCGCTGACAATGATGCCGCGCGAAACCGCCCCGCCTTTTGTGGGGCTGAACCTGCCCAAGCCCTTCAAGCGCTGGCTGATTTCGGAAACACTGGCGATTCCCGCCTCGATGAAAAATGCCGACGACGTGTTTTATTACATCTTCGGCCCGGACACGGTGCCGCGCGAGTATTCCATCGCCGGTGGCGGGCTATTGGGGCTGCGTCCCGTGTCATTCCGTAACACCAGCCGGGATTTTCTGGCCTCGGGGCGGAATTTGAAATGGATGATCGGGAAGTATGAAACGCTGGCCGTGCCCGTACAGATTTTGTTCGGGCGGGATGATCGGATTTTGGACCCAGCCGATCACGGCGAAAAACTGGCCGACGCACATCCGCACATCAAACTGCACCTGACGGATGGCGGCCATATGTTGCCACTGACCCATATCGCCGAAAGCGCTGCCTTTATCCGGCAGGCCGATCCGCGCTGATCAGAGACAAACAAAAGCCCCGCCAAAGCGGGGCTTTTCACGTCAGACGGATTTGCCCAGTTTCGCCAGCAGCTTTTTATTCACCGCAGGCGGTACAAACTTGGACACGTCACCATCCAGCCGCGCGATTTCCTTTACCAGTTTCGAGGCAATCGCCTGATGCCGGGCTTCGGCCATCAGGAACACGGTTTCCACGCTGGAATCCAACGCCCGGTTCATGCCAACCATTTGAAATTCATATTCAAAATCAGCCACAGCGCGCAGTCCGCGCACGATCACCTGTGCGCCGACATCATGCGCACAATCAATCAGCAGATTTTCAAACGGATGAACCACGATTTCGGTGCCGGTTTCTTCGATCAGGCGCGCCATTTCGCCTTCGATCATCGCCACCCGCTCTTCCAGCGGGAACAACGGCCCCTTGTCGCGGTTGATTGCCACCCCGATCACCAGACGGTCCACCAACGTGGCGGATCGGCGGATGATGTCGATATGACCCAGTGTGATCGGATCAAAGGTCCCCGGATACAGACCGATGCGCATCAGATTGTCCCCTCCTCGGAACTGAAATAAATTCATGCTGCGCACGCAACATTATTGCGCACCGGAATGCAAGGGCTAATGCCCCATGATCATGCCTTGCAGGGCATCCTTTTCCATAGCGAGTTCCTGGAGTCGCGCCTTTACAACATCTCCGATGGTGACAATCCCCACCAAAACCCCTTCTTCAACCACGGGCATATGGCGGAACCGCCCTTCGGTCATGCGGGTCAGCACATCGTCAGCGGTATCGTTGCGGGCGCAGCAAACCGGATTGCGGGTCATCATGTCATCCACGTTTTCGTGCATACATGTTGCCCCCTTCACGGCCAGCGCCCGCACAATATCGCGTTCCGATATAATGCCCGTCGCAACCTGCCCGTCTTTTGAAACAACCACGCCACCGATCCGCCGCTCGGCCAAAATTTGCGCCACTTCTGAAATCAGCGTACCCGGTTTCACCGTCACCACACCGTCGTCGCCTTTGGCCTTAAGGATTTGATGGACAAGCATTCTGGGTCTCCTCCGCAATAATATTTCACACCCCCAGCGTCACCCGCCTGCGACATTCTGTCAAGCATAACCGCGATCCGCCCCACCCCAGCCTGTCAATTTGCCGCTCAACACATCGCATCCAACCGCGCCACCTCGGCGCGGACACCTTCGCTTAGCGCGGTGGCAAAGCGATTCAGCCGGTCCATGCGGCGATCATCGGCGTGACGGATCAGGTAAAAGCTGCGCGTCAGGCTTAGCTGATCCGTCAGGATTTTCCGCACGCCGCTGGCCGAAGGAATTGCAAAATCATGGATAATTCCAATGCCGCAGCCCTGCCGCACCCAATTGAACTGCACCGAAACCGAATTTGACGCCAACGCCACGCGGTCCAGCCCGGCCTCGCTCAAATAATCCAGTTCTTTGTCAAAAATCATGTCCGGGATATAGCCGATCATCCGGTGGCCTTTCAGGTCCGCAATCGTGCGGATCGGGGCGTGTTGCGCCAGATAGCTTTCATGGGCGCCAAGATGCAGCTTGTAATCCGTGATCTTCTGCACCGTCAGCCGCCCGGCGTTGGGCGGGCTGACCCCGATGGCCATATCCGCCTCGCGCTTGGACAGGTTAAAAACCCGTGGAAGCGCAACAATCTGCACCTCCAGATCGGGGTTTTCTTCGGCGATACGGGCGCAGACCTGCGGCAGCAGGTAATTCGCGCTGCCATCCGGGGCACCAATCCTGATCTGACCGGACAACGCCCCCGCCTGCCCAGCCAGTTCTTCGACCGCCGCGCCCATTGCCTGTTCAGCACGTTCCGCATGTTCCATCAGGCGTTGCCCGGCGTCGGTCAGCGCATAGCCCTGTGGGGATTTGGCGAACAGGGGCGCGCCCAGATCCTCCTCCAGCCGCCCAATGCGGCGGCCTACGGTGGCCGGGTCCACCTTTAGCCCCCGCCCCGCGCCAGACAGGCTTTCGGCCCGCGCGACCGCCAGAAACACCTTCAGGTCATCCCAATTCATGGCCTCGGCCCCCTTTGCAAAAATGCAAAACCTTTTTGGCAACTTGCCTCTTTTCACAGGAATTTTGCAAGCCTAAGCTACCGCCAAATTCAAAGGAGGAGTTCCCATGAAAGAACTGACCCACTTCATCAACGGCAAACACGTCAAAGGCACGTCGGGCCGTTTTGCAGATGTCTACAACCCCGCCACGGGCGAAATTCAAGCCAAGGTGCCGCTGGCCACCCCGGACGAAATGAACGCCGCCATCGCCGCCGCTGCCGAAGCACAGCCCGCATGGGCCGCGACCAACCCGCAGCGCCGCGCCCGCGTGATGATGAAATTCGCCGCGCTGATCGAAACCCACATGGACGAGCTGGCAGAGATGCTAAGCCGCGAACACGGCAAAACCCTGCCCGACGCGCGTGGCGATGTTCAGCGCGGCCTGGAAGTGGTCGAGGTTTGCATGGGCGCCCCGGCGCTGCTGAAAGGCGAATACATGAATGACGGCGGCCCCGGCATCGACCTGTATTCGATGCGTCAGCCGCTGGGCGTTGTGGCCGGGATCACCCCGTTCAACTTCCCCGCCATGATCCCGTTGTGGAAAATGGCCCCCGCGCTGGTGTGCGGTAACGCCATGATCCTGAAACCGTCCGAACGCGTGCCGTCGACCGCGCTGCGTCTGGCGGAACTGGCCCAGGAAGCTGGCCTGCCCGATGGCGTGCTGCAAGTCGTCAACGGCGACAAAGAAGCCGTGGACACCATTCTGGACAACGAAACCATTCAGGGCGTGGGCTTTGTGGGATCGACCCCGATTGCACAGTATATCTATGGCCGCGCCTGCTCCAACGGCAAACGCGCACAGTGTTTTGGCGGCGCGAAAAACCACATGATCATCATGCCCGATGCCGATCTGGACAAAGCCGCCGATGCGCTGGTGGGTGCTGGCTTTGGCGCGGCTGGCGAACGCTGCATGGCGATTTCGGTTGCCGTTCCCGTAGGTCAGAAAACCGCCGATGCGCTGATTGAACGGCTGATTCCCCGCGTTGAAGCGCTGAAAGTCGGCCCCTACACCGCTGGCGAAGACGTGGATTACGGCCCCGTCATCACCGCCGCCGCAAAACAGCGGATCGAAGGGCTGGTCAATTCGGGCGTGGAACAGGGTGCAAACCTGGTGGTCGATGGCCGCGACTTCAGCCTGCAAGGCTATGAAGACGGCTATTTCGTCGGCCCGTCGCTGTTCGACAATGTGACCAAGGACATGGACATCTACAAAGAAGAGATCTTTGGCCCGGTCCTGTCCACCGTGCGCGCTGAAACCTACGAAGAAGCGCTGGATCTGGTGATCACCAACAACTACGGCAACGGCACTGCGATCTTTACCGCAGATGGCGATACCGCGCGTGACTTTGCCAACAAGGTCAACGTGGGCATGGTTGGCATCAACTTCCCGATCCCGGTTCCGCTGTCCTATTTCACCTTTGGCGGCTGGAAAAAGTCGGCCTTTGGCGACCTGAACCAATACGGCCCGGACGCGCTGCGGTTTTACACCAAAACCAAAACGGTCACCGCACGCTGGTTCTCGGGGATCAAAGAAGGCGGCGAGTTCCACTTCAAGGCGATGGATTGATCCGACAGGGCGCGCGTTCCGCGCGCGCCTTATCAGCCCTTCGGGCGGAATGGGGGCGCTGCCCCCAACCCCCCGGAGTATTTCGATCAGAAAGAAATCAGTACAAAACGGCTTCTTTCTGATCCAAATACTCAAATATCCAACCAAGGCCACGTGCGGCACGGTTGAGGTTGCCGCGAGGGGGGCAATCTGCTCTGTTTCAGCAGGGTTTCGCTGCGCGGGAGGTTCACAATGCCCATTCCCACACCGGATTTCACCATCGGCATCGAAGAAGAATATCTTCTGGTCGATCTGGACACGCTGGATTTATCCCCGGCCCCCGCGGGATTGATGGACCGATGTAACGCCGCATTAGAGGGCCAGTTCAGCCCAGAATTCCTGAACTGTCAGGTGGAAATCGGCACCAAGGTTTGCACCGATATTGCTCAGGCGCGGGATGAGCTGCGGCATTTGCGGGCCACCGTGGCGCGGATTGCCAAGGATTATAATCTGGCCCCGATAGCCGCGTCCTGTCACCCGTTTTCGGATTGGCGCGATCAGCATCACACGGACAAGGATCGGTATAACAACCTGCGGGACGATCTGGCCGGGGTGGTGCGACGGATGTTGATTTGCGGGATGCATGTGCATGTGGGGATCGCCACCCCCGATCAGCGGATCGACCTGATGAATCAGCTGCGTTATTTCCTGCCGCATCTGTTGGCGTTGTCCGCGTCTTCGCCGTTTTGGCAGGGCGAAGATACCGGCCTGTCCTGTTACCGACTGACGGTCTTCGACAACCTGCCGCGCACCGGATTGCCGCCACAGTTCGACAGTTGGGGCAGCTATGAACGATCCGTCAACGCGTTGGTGGATATGGACCTGATCGAGGACAGTTCGAAAATCTGGTGGGATTTGCGCCCCTCGTCCCGGTTTCCGACGATCGAGGCGCGGATTTGCGATGTGTCGCCCCGGCTGGAAACCACGCTGACGCTGGCGGCGCTGATCCAAAGCCTGACCCGGATGTTATGGCGGCTTAGCCAGCAAAACCAGCGCTGGCGGCTGTATGACAATTTTCTGATTGCAGAAAACCGCTGGCGGGCGCAGCGCTATGGGCTGGCCGGGGGGCTGATTGATTTTGGTGCAGGGGAAATCAAACCCTTTGATACGTTGATCGAAGACCTGATTGCCCTGACGGCCGAAGACGTCGAGGCGCTGTCGTGCCAGCGGGAAATCGAACATATGCGCAGCATTCTGGCACAGGGGAATTCTGCGGACCGGCAGCGCGCAGTCTACCAGGACGCGGTTCATGCCGGGGACACACCACAAGACGCGCTGAAAGCGGTCGTGCATCATCTGATCACGGAGTTTCACGCCGATCTGTAACCTATTTCGCGCCTTGCAAAACTTCTGAAAGACTCGGAAATTAAACAGGCGTTCATTAAAGACCCGGCCACCGGCCAAGAGGGAGGAAAGACATGGATTTTGCTTTGACCGAAGAACAGGGTGCCATTTTCGACATGGCCCGCGCCTTTGGCGAGGAACATATCGCGCCCCATGCGGCTGAGTGGGAAAAACAGGGGATTATCCCGCGCGAGCTGTGGCCCGATGTGGGCGCTTTGGGTTTGGGCGGCATCTATGTCAGCGAAGAGTCGGGCGGGTCGGGCCTGTCACGGCTGGACGCCACGCTGATTTTCGAGGCGCTGAGCATGTCCTGCCCGTCTGTCGCATCCTTTCTGTCGATCCATAACATGTGCGCCAAGATGCTGGATGCGTTCGGCAGCGATGATGTCAAGGAACGCTATCTGGCCCCTGCGATCAGCATGGAAACCGTACTGTCCTATTGCCTGACCGAACCCGGTTCGGGGTCTGATGCTGCCGCGCTCAAAACCCGCGCCGAACGCACGAATGACGGCTATACCATGAACGGCACCAAGGCGTTCATTTCCGGCGGGGGGTATTCCGATGCCTATGTCGTGATGTGCCGCACTGGCGACGATGGCCCCAAGGGGATTTCCACCGTGGTTGTGGAAACCGGCACCGATGGGCTGTCCTTTGGCGGGCTAGAGGACAAGATGGGCTGGAAATCCCAACCCACCCGGCAGGTGCAGTTTGACGATTGCAAAATTCCCGCGAACAATCTGGTCGGGACCGAGGGCGACGGGTTCAAATACGCGATGATGGGGCTGGATGGCGGGCGGCTGAATATCTCGGCCTGCTCGCTTGGGGCGGCGCAATCGGCGCTAAACAAGACCCTGCAATATATGGGCGAGCGTAAGGCATTCGGCAAAACCATCGACCAGTTTCAGGCGCTTCAGTTCCGGCTGGCAGATATGGAAATCGAATTGCAGGCGGCGCGTACCTTCCTGCGTCAGGCGGCATGGAAACTGGATCAGGGCGCACCCGATGCCACCAAATTCTGTGCGATGGCAAAACGCTTCGTGACCGAGGTGGGATCGAAAGTCGCCAATGAATGCCTGCAATTGCATGGTGGCTATGGCTATCTGGCCGATTACGGGATCGAAAAAATCGTGCGTGATCTGCGGGTGCATGAAATTCTGGAAGGCACCAATGAAATCATGCGCATGATCGTGGCGCGGCAATTGCTGGCGGATCGGGCGTGACGGATATGAGCGATATTTCCATCCGCATCGAAGGCCGCGCTGGTCGTATCACCCTGACCCGTCCCAAGGCGCTGAATGCGCTGTCCTATGACATGTGCATGGCCGTGGAACAGGCGCTGGATGCGTGGCGCGATGATCCCGCCGTATCGCTGATCGTGATTGACGCCGAAGGCGACAAGGCGTTTTGCGCAGGCGGTGACATTGCCGAAATGTACCGCACTGGCACCACGGGCGATTATGGCTATGGGCGCAAATTCTGGCGCGATGAATACCGTATGAACGCCAAACTGGCCGAATACCCCAAACCCATCGTTAGCCTGATGCAGGGCTTTACGATGGGCGGCGGTGTTGGGCTGGGGGGCCATGTGCGGCATCGGGTTGTATGTGACAGCTCGCAGATTTCCATGCCGGAATGCGGTATTGGCTTTGTGCCGGATGTGGGCGGCAGTTTCCTGCTGGCCCGCGCACCGGGGCGTCTGGGCGAATATCTGGGCCTGACAGCCGCACGGATGGGACCGGGCGATGCAATCCACGCAGGCTTTGCCGATTATTATATCCCGCAGGATCAATGGCCCGCGCTGATTTCTGCCCTGTCTGACACCGGCGATATTGCCGCGCTGGATCAGGCCGCACAGACCCCGCCAGACAGCCCGATGGCCGCGCAACAGGCGGGCATAGACGCCCTGTTCGGTGGCAACGGTCTGACCGATCTGTTTGTGGCCCTGCAACAGGCAGACAGCGATTTTGCCGCGAAAACGCTGAAAACCATCAGCCGCAATGCCCCGCTGTCGATGGCGGTCACGCTGGACATGTTGCCCCGTTTGCGCGCGCCCGGCACCACGATCCGCACCGCGCTGGAACTGGAATATCGCGTATCCCATCGCATCATGGAACATGGCGATTTTCTGGAAGGCATCCGCGCCGCCATCATCGACAAGGATCGCAATCCACATTGGAAACATGCCCCGGACACCGTTCCTGACGATGCCGTGGCACAGATGCTTGCCCCACTGGGCGCTGACACACTTGGGTTTGAGGAGGACTGAACCATGCAAATCGCATTTATCGGACTGGGCAATATGGGCGCGCCTATGGCGGCCAATCTGGCCAAGGCGGGCCACAGCGTCATCGGTTTTGACACCGCTGGCACCACCGCCGAAGGCGTGACCAACGCCGCCACCGTACAGGACGCGGTGAAAGACGCCGATGTTGTCATCACCATGCTGCCGAACGGCCAAATCCTGCGGGCCGTAGCCGATCAGATCGTTCCGGCGATGAAATCCGGCGCGACACTGGTTGATTGCTCCACCGTGGACGTGGACAGCGCCCGCGCCGTGGCGGAACAGGCGATTGCCGCCAGTCTGCTGGCCGTGGATGCGCCGGTTTCAGGCGGCACTGGCGGCGCGACCGCTGGCACGCTGACCTTTATGGCAGGCGGCAGCGCCGAAGCCTTTGCCGTGGCGGCCCCGCTGTTTGACATCATGGGCCAAAAGGCCGTGCATTGCGGTGACAGCGGCGCGGGTCAGGCGGCCAAGATTTGTAACAACATGATCCTTGGCGTGACCATGATCGCCACCTGCGAGGCGTTTGCGCTGGCCGACAAGCTGGGCCTTGATCGCCAGAAAATGTTCGATGTGGTCAGCACCTCCTCGGGCTATAGCTGGACGATGAACGCCTATTGCCCCGCGCCCGGCGTTGGTCCGCAATCGCCTGCGGATAATGACTACAAGCCCGGTTTTGCGTCCGAGCTGATGCTGAAAGACCTGCGCCTGTCGCAGCAGGCCGCCGAAAGCGCCGATGCCGACACGCCGATGGGCCAGATGGCCGCCGCGCTGTACGAACAATTCGTCGAAAGCGAAAACGGCAAAGGCATGGATTTCAGCGCCATGCTGCCCCGTTTTGAAAAACGCGGTCGCGGTTAACCCCTTGGCTGGGCGGGGCGTATCAACGCCCTGCCCGCTTCACGCAACTGTGAGCCTCCCCGCCAACAGATCACAGACAACACATGCAGAATCAGATATCCTTGAGTACAGAGCATTTGAAAAGGACTCTGATATGAAAAATGTTGGCGGTATCGACAAAATTCTTCGCATTGTCATTGGCGCTTTGCTGATCGTTGGCGCACTGATGGGTTACGGCGTGTGGATGTGGATCGGTGTGGTTCCGCTGCTAACGGGCCTGCTTGGCACCTGCCCGCTGTACAAACTGGTCGGCATCAACACCTGCCCGATGAAGAAATAACCCACCAGAATAACGCCCTGCGCGGGTTTTCGCGCAGGGCCAAATGCGACGGGAACGGAAATTTCCCGCGTCACGTTTAACCCCTGAAACCTGAACAGGAGTTGAACCATGACCAAGATCGCCCTGCCCCTTTTGGCCGCGCTGCTGGCCCTGCCCATGACGGCACAGGCCAACAGCCCGCACCGCCCCGAACGGGCCAAAACGCCCCCGGCCCATCACGCCGCCTGCCCGCCCGGTCTGGCGAAAAAATCCCCCGCCTGCATTCCACCCGGACAGGCCCGCAAATCGGGGCATGATTATGTGGGGCATAGGCTGATCGGGGATTATGTGATTGTCACCACGCCGGAACGCTATGGGCTGGACCCACGCCACCGTTATGCCCGGCAGGATGGCTACCTGTTCCGCATAGATCGCGACACGATGGAGGTTCTGACCCTGATCGGGGCGGTGTCCGCCATTCTGAACTAAAGAAATAGCCCCCGGCAGGTCCGGGGGCTACTCCGGGGGCTGTGCTTATTCCGCCGCTGTGCGCTGCGGGTCTAACATCTGTTTCAGATAGCGCCCGGTATGGCTGCGCGGCTCAATGGCCACCTCCTCGGGCGTCCCAACGGCCACGATCTCGCCGCCGCCATCGCCGCCTTCGGGACCGATGTCGATGATCCAGTCGGCGGTTTTGATCACGTCCAGGTTATGTTCGATCACCACCACGGTATTGCCTTGCTCAACCAGCTCGTGCAGCACCTCCAGCAGTTTGCGCACATCCTCGAAATGCAGGCCGGTGGTGGGTTCGTCCAGAATATACAGCGTCCGCCCGGTGGACCGCCGCGCCAGTTCCTTGGACAGTTTGACCCGCTGCGCCTCGCCCCCGGACAGGGTGGTGGCTTGCTGGCCCACCTTGATATAACCCAGCCCCACACGCATCAGCGCATCCATCTTTTCGCGGATGCTGGGAACCGCCTTGAAGAACTCTTGCGCATCCTCAACCGTCATATCAAGAACGTCGGCTATACTTTTGCCCTTAAAGCGAATTTCCAGCGTTTCGCGGTTATACCGCGCACCTTTGCAGGTTTCGCAGGTGACGTAGACATCGGGCAGAAAGTGCATCTCGATCTTGATGACACCGTCGCCCTGACACGCCTCGCACCGGCCCCCTTTGACGTTGAAACTGAACCGTCCGGGTTTGTAGCCCCGCGCCTTGGCTTCGGGCAGGCCCGCGAACCAGTCGCGGATCGGGGTAAACGCCCCAGTATAGGTGGCAGGGTTGGATCGCGGCGTGCGCCCGATGGGGCGCTGGTCAATGTCGATCACCTTATCCAGATGTTCCAGCCCCTTGATGGTTTCGCAGGGCGCAGGCGTTTGCCGCGCCCCGTTCAGGCGCATACTGGCGGTTTTAAACAGGGTTTCAATCGTCAGCGTGGATTTCCCACCGCCCGACACCCCGCTGACACACACAAATTTTCCCAAGGGAAATTCGGCGGTTACGTCCCGCAGATTATTACCGCTGGCCTTGACCACCGTCAGCTTTTTACCATTTCCGTCGCGCCGTTCCGCAGGAATAGAGATTTCCCGCTGGCCGCTCAGGTATTGCCCGGTCAAAGAGGCCGGATCGGCCGAAATTTCCCCCGGCGTCCCCTGTGACACCACCTGTCCGCCATGCACACCGGCCCCCGGCCCGATGTCGAACACATAATCGGCCTGCCGGATCATATCCTCGTCATGTTCAACCACGATCACGGTATTCCCCTGATCACGCAGGTTTTTCAGCGTCCCGATCAGCCGGTCGTTATCGCGCTGGTGCAGCCCGATCGAAGGTTCGTCCAGAACGTACAGAACCCCGGTCAGGCCGCTGCCGATCTGGCTGGCCAGACGGATGCGCTGGCTTTCGCCCCCGCTGAGCGTCCCACTTGAACGACTAAGCGTAAGGTATTCTAATCCCACGTTATTCAGGAATCCCAGACGTTCGCGGATTTCCTTGAGGATAGCGCGGGCGATTTCGTTTTTCTGATTGGTCAGATGTTCGGGGACGGTTTGACACCAATCAAAGGCTTCCTTGATCGACATCTGAACGACCTGCCCCACATGCAGCCCCGCGATCTTGACCGCCAGTGCTTCCTCGCGCAGGCGATAGCCACCACAGGCGCCGCAAGACCGATTGTTCTGATAGCGTTCAAATTCTTCGCGCACCCAATTGCTGTCGGTTTCGCGGTAGCGGCGCTCCATGTTGGGGATCACGCCCTCGAACACGCGGCTGACCTGATATACCCGCCCGCCTTCGTCATAGCGAAATTCGATTTCGTCCTGACCAGAGCCATACAGAAACACCTGCTGCACCTTTTTCGGCAGGTCTTTCCAGCGGGTGTTCTTGTCAAAATCGTAATGTTTGGCAATCGCTTCGATGGTTTGCAGGAAATAAGGCGATTTCCCCTTGCGCCACGGGGCCAGCGCACCATCGTAGATTTTCAGGTTTTGATCCGGCACCACCAGCCGTTCATCGAAAAACAGCTCAACCCCCAGACCGTCACAGGACGGGCAGGCCCCGAACGGCGCGTTAAAGGAAAACAGCCGCGGTTCGATTTCCGGGATGGTAAAGCCGCTGACCGGGCAGGCGAAATTTTCGCTGAAGGTGATCCGTTCGGGATCGCCTTCCTTCGGCGCGGTTTCCAGAACGGCAATCCCATCCGCCAGATCCAGCGCGGTACGCAGACTGTCGGCCAGACGGGTTTCCAGACCGTCGCGCACCACGATCCGATCCACGACCACATCAATGTCATGGCGGAATTTCTTGTCCAGCGTGGGGGGCGTGTCTAATTCGTGGAATTCCCCGTCCACCTTCACCCGCTGGAACCCCTGCTTGCGCAGTTCCAGAAATTCTTTCTTATATTCCCCTTTGCGGTCCCGCACGATGGGGGCCAGCAGAAAGGCGCGCGTGCCTTCTTCCATCCCCATGATGCGATCCACCATGTCCTGAACCTGCTGTGCCTCGATCGGCAGGCCGGTGGCGGGGCTATAGGGGGTGCCAACCCGCGCGAACAACAGGCGCAGGTAGTCATAGATTTCCGTCACCGTCCCCACGGTCGAACGCGGGTTTTTGCTGGTGGTTTTCTGTTCAATCGAAATCGCCGGGGACAGGCCGCTGATGTGATCCACATCCGGCTTTTCCATCATGTCCAGAAACTGCCGCGCATAGGCCGACAGCGATTCCACATAGCGGCGCTGCCCTTCGGCATAGATCGTATCGAACGCCAAAGAGGATTTCCCCGATCCCGACAGCCCGGTAATCACCACCATCTGATCGCGCGGAATATCCACGTCGATATTCTTCAGGTTATGCTCGCGCGCGCCGCGCACCTCGATTTTCTTCAGCTCAGCCATGCCGTCCCCCGGTGAATGGTTAAGAGATAGTTGAGACAGCGCGAGTCTCCAAGCAGAAAGACAGAACATTGCGCGAACTTTTGGTGTGCCATGCCGGGTTACCATTCAGCGCAACAGTACGCTGCACGCGCAGCATATTTACATTCCATTTATCGAATTTATTTGATACACTGGCCTTGAAGCAATGTCGCGCCTCACCCAAATAGGCACCTGCATTGCTGCCGACAGACAGACAAAGGAAACGCATATGTTCGGATTTCTGCGCCAATCCGCCCCCGCCCTGCCCATCGCCGACGCCATTCAACAGGTCGCAAACGGGGACATGATCCTGATCGACATCCGCGACCACGGGGAACTGGCCTATTCCGGCAAGGCCAAGGGCGCGTTGCATATTCCGATGATGCGTCTGGCCGATAGGGCCGATCCGCGCCACCCCGATTTCAACAAGGCGCTGTCCCCGGACAAGGCGATTGGCCTTTATTGCGCCTCTGGGGCGCGGTCACAGATGGCCTGTGGTCTGATGAAGTGTCTGGGCTACCAGAATGTCCACAACATCGGTGGGCTGGGCCATTGGATCGCCGCAGGCGGCACGGTGGAAAAGGCCTGACGCTTATTCCCCTCTGCGGGCAAGCGCCCAACTGATGACCGGCATATCCGGTTCATTGGTCAGCGTGTCCTTGTCCGCATCATATTCCGGCGGCCATTTCTGCCCTGCTTCCAGATTGCGCAGGGCGGTATGGCGGTTACCCCATTGCCATGACTGAACGTTTTCTTCGTCGAAACCGGCCTCGACCAGCAGGTTTTTCAGCCCCCGCGCCGACCAGCGTGAACAGTCGTTGGGGGCGGCATGAAACGGCACATGAAATGGCGAGGACACCCAGAAATATCCACCGGGCCGCAGCATTTTCTGAATGTTTTGCGTGGCCCGATATGGGCGATCCAGATGTTCCCACACCTGATTGGCAAGGATCAGATCGAATTGCAGAACCGCGCCTTCTGCATCCGTGAACGGATCAAGACATACGTCATATTCGGGATAGCGAAATTTCTGATAGCTACGGAACGGGAAATTCTGCCCCCATTTCCCTGAAATTTCCGCCACATCCAGCGTTTCGGGGTTCAAGTTGCGTATCAAAATGCGGCTGGCTTTCGCCATTGCGATCCGGTTCAAACTTGCCATTCAAAATTCCTTTTTCAGGCATCACACCACCGGCCCCGCCCAAACACAAGCCGCAATGAAAAAGGGCGGCCCACCGGACCGCCCCCTGCATTCGGTTTTACCGCCACTTACATGTGGATGACCCGGCCAAAGGCATCCAGAACGCTTTCGTGCATCATTTCGCTTAGCGTCGGGTGCGGGAACACGGTGTTCATCAGGTCTTCTTCGGTGGTTTCCAACTGACGCCCGATGACATAGCCCTGAATCATCTCGGTCACTTCGGCACCCACCATATGCGCGCCCAGCAATTCGCCGGTTTTCGCGTCAAACACGGTTTTAACCATGCCCTCGGGTTCGCCAAGCGCGATTGCCTTGCCGTTGCCGATAAAGGGGAAGCGACCCACCTTCACGTCATAGCCCAGTTCCTTGGCCTTTGCCTCGGTATAGCCGACGGATGCTACCTGTGGATGGCAATAGGTGCAGCCTGCGATGCTTTCGGGTTTCACCGGATGCGCGTGATTGCCCGCGATCAGTTCGGCCACCATCACGCCTTCGTGGCTGGCCTTGTGCGCCAACCACGGCGCGCCCGCGATATCGCCAATCGCATACAGCCCATCCACCCCGGTACGGCAGAATTCATCCGTCACCACATGGGTGCGGTCGATCTTCACGCCCAGCCCTTCCAGACCCAGATTTTCGACATTCCCCACGATGCCCACGGCGCTGATCACCGTATCGAACTCGATCTTCTCGACTTTGCCGTTTTCTTCGATATGGGCGACCACCTTGCCCTGCCCGCGATCCAGTTGTTTGACCATCGCCTTTTCCTTGATGGTCATGCCCTGTTTCACGAATTGCTTTTTGGCAAAGGCGCTGATTTCGGCGTCTTCCACCGGCAGGATGCGGTCCATCACTTCAACCACGGTCGTATCGGCGCCCAGCGTGTGATAGAAGCTGGCGAACTCAATCCCGATCGCGCCTGATCCGATTACCAGCAGTTTCTTGGGCATCCGGGGTGGTTGCAGCGCGTTTTTATAGGTCCAGACCAGATCGCCATCGGCCTCCAGCCCTGGCAATTCCCGCGCCCGTGCGCCGGTCGCCAGAACAATCGCCTTGGCGGTCAGCTCCTCGGTCCCTTTGTCGGTCGTGACGCTGACCTTGCCCTTGGCGGGCAGCGTCGCCTGCCCCATGAACACCGTCACCTTGTTTTTCTTCATCAGGTGGCCGATGCCGCCAGACAATTGTTTGGCCACCCCGCGCGAGCGTTTCACCACCGCGTCCAGATCATAGCCGATATTATCCGCTTTCAGGCCGAATTCCTTGGCCCTGTGCATCAGGTGGAACACTTCGGAGCTGCGCAACAGCGCCTTGGTGGGGATACAGCCCCAGTTCAGGCAGATACCCCCCAGATGTTCGCGTTCGACCACGGCCACGCTTAGCCCCAGTTGCGCGCCGCGAATGGCGGCCACATAGCCCCCCGGCCCGGCCCCGATCACGATCATATCAAACGACTTGGCAGACATGCGCCCCTCCGATTCAAAACTAGTTTGACGTTAAACTATTTTTCACCCCATCTCAACACAAACAAAATCCCGCAGCGCAAACAGGCGCAGCGGGATTATAACCCGTTGGACGGATACGGAAATAATTTGTGTCGCCGCTTAGCCGACGGCCTGTAGCTTCTGAACCGCTTGGCCATAGCCGCCTT
Organism: Thalassovita litoralis; assembly: GCF_900182725.1. Classification (GTDB taxonomy): domain Bacteria; phylum Pseudomonadota; class Alphaproteobacteria; order Rhodobacterales; family Rhodobacteraceae; genus Thalassobius; species Thalassobius litoralis. Next base: position 14,636 of record NZ_FXTO01000019.1, on the reverse strand, counting down.
GGTCAATGAAATCACGTTCGTGCGCGGTGCTGCGCCGGTCCAGCGCATCATTCCGATAGGGGAACCGCCCGAATTCCCGGATCACCTGACGATGCGCCTTTGCATGAAGCAGGTTTGACGCCCCTTGTGGCATCCGTTCTGCCATCAGGCGCACACACCGTTCCTGATCGCACAGGTTTTCCGAATGCATCAGCGGCAAATAGAAAAACTGCCGGGCCGGTTCGTCGATCTTCAGATCCCAGCCCTGATTGATGGCCACCTTGGCCGCCGCCAGCGCAATGGGATCCGAGTCGAAGGCCCGCGCCTCCCCCCGGAACATGTTGCGCGGAAACTGGTCCATCAAAATGATATAGGCCAGCGCCCCACTGGGATAGGTCAGCCACATGCTGTAGCTGCCATCGCACGCGGCCTGCCATGCGGCCATGAACCTGTCCCGGATTTCCTGATCCAATTTCGGATCAATCGCATACCACCCATCTGGCCCTGTTTTATCCAGCCAGAACTCCAACACATCCTCGACGCGCACCATCGGAAGCCTCCTGTTCCTTCCACTGCCTATGGTCATGAAAACGTTACACATCTTTCAGCGGTGCTGAACAGTCACGAATTACAACATTCAGTCATATTCAGTGTTGGTAGCGCAAACTCAGGCGGTGTTTGCGCTCGCATCGTCCTCTTCCTGGGTTTCGATGGCAAATTCTTGCGCAATTTCCACCGCCAAGGGCGAGGCCGAAGGCGACACTGGCGCATATTGCATGTTGTCATCATGAATCGGTGATGGCCGCTGTGTCATCCGATAAGCCGCATATCCGGCCAGCGCGATCAGCAGCAGGGCGATCAGCAGGAAATAGCCCTGCGCGCCCACAGTGGTCATCACCCAGCCCGTAATCAGCGGCCCGGCAATCGCCCCCACCCCGTTGATAAACACCAACCCCGATGACGCGGCGGCCATATCCTTGGGTTCCAGAAAGTCGTTGGTATAGGCGATCAGCAACGAATATAGCGGGTTCGCGGTTCCCCCGATCAGCACGGCTGACGCAATCAGAAGCGGGAAATACCCCCCCAGAAACAACCCGGCCAAGCCGCCAATCCCGCCCGCAGCGGACACCAGCAGGATCAGCAAACGCCGGTCCATCCGATCCGACAACCAGCCCAGTGGGTATTGCAGGAACGTCGCCCCCACATAGAAGCTGGCGATGAACATCGACAATTGCGCAATGCTCAGGCCGATCTTGGCACCATACACCGCCGCCATGCCGTATTGCGCGGCATAGACCCCGCCCAGCAGGAACATCCCAACCGCCCCCAGCGGCGACACGTTGACCAATTCGCGCAGGCTCATGGGGGCCGTGGTATCAAAGGCGGGCGTCGGGTTGATCGACAACAGGATCGGGGCAAAGGAAATCGACACCAGAACCGACGGGATCACAAACAGGATAAAGCCAGACGGATCGGCCACCAGCAGCAATCCCTGCGCCAGAACGATCCCGATCATCATCGTAATCATGTATAGCGACAGCGCCTGACCGCGGGTTTCATTGGTGGCGGCATTGTTCAGCCAGCTTTCGGCCACCACATACACGCCGGAATAGCAAAATCCGATGATCACCCGCCCGATAGTCCACAGCCACGGATCGGTCAGCGCCGGAAACAGGATCAGCACGGCGGAAATAAACGACCCCAGCGCCGCGAACACCCGCACATGCCCAACCCGGCGGATCATTTCGGGGGCCATGCGTGACCCGCCTAGAAAGCCCACGAAATACGCGGCCATGATCACCGACATCTGGAAGGTGCTGAATCCCTCCAATTCGCCGCGCACACCCAGCAAACTGCCCTGAAGGCCGTTGCCGACCATCAGCAGCATCATCCCCAGCAATAAGGCCCAGGCGTTGGAAAGCACTTGAAACATGGCGGCTCCTTCTTCACCGATTTTCGTGACAGAGGAATGACTTAATCGCCGCCCCGGATGCGGCATCCGCGCGGCCTTTCCCGACTTGGTGCCACGATCACCCCTTTGGGATCAACAGCGAGGCATCCCCGTAAGAGAAAAAACGATACCCCTGCGCCACGGCGTGATCATAGATCGCGCGAATCCGGTCCTGCCCCATCAGCGCAGAAACCAGCATCATCAGCGTGGATTTGGGCAGGTGGAAATTGGTCATCAGCGCATCAGCAACGTGAAAGCTAAAGCCGGGATAGATGAAAATATCCGTCTCGCCCCGCCACGGTTGAATATCACCGGATCGGGCCGCGCTTTCGATCAGCCGCAGCGCCGTGGTGCCAACAGGGATCACCCGCCCGCCTGCGGCCTTGGTGGCTGCAATCTGGGCGGCGGCGGCTTCGCTGACTTCGCCCCATTCGGCGTGCATCTTGTGGCTGGTCACGTCGTCCACCTTCACCGGCAGGAACGTCCCCGCCCCCACATGCAAGGTGACAAAGCTGATCTGAACCTCCAGATCGCGGATTTGCGCCAGCAGCGGTTCATCGAAATGTAACGACGCCGTAGGGGCCGCCACCGCCCCCGCGGCCCGCGCCCAGACGGTTTGATAATCCTGTTTGTCCTGCTCATCCGCCGCGCGTTTGGCGGCGATATAGGGCGGCAAGGGCATCGCCCCCGCCTGCGCCAGCGCCACATCGAAATCATCGCCGGTCAGGTTGAACGCCAAAACCGCTTGCCCGTCTTCCTTGGCAATCAGCGTGGCCGACAGCGCGTCGGAAAACACAATCTCCTCGCCCTCGCGGATTTTTTTCAACGGCTTCACCAGCGCAGCCCAATGCCCACCGGCGCGCGGTTCCAGCAGCGTCGCCTCGATCCGCGCCTTGGTCCGGCCTTCGGCCCCATCGCGTTCCCGCGTCCCGGACAGTCGCGCCGGGATCACCTTGGTGTCATTCAGCACCAGCCGATCACCGGGGCGCAGCCAGTGCAGAATATCCGTCACCCGTGCATCGGTGATCTGGTCCTCTTCGGCCACCAGCAACCGCGCAGACGACCGCGGCTTGGCGGGACGCGTGGCGATCAGTTCCTCGGGCAGGTCGAAATCGAAATCGGACAGTTTCATTGGCTCTCTTTCGGCGGGGTCAGCTTGGGCGCGGGGCGGCGGAATATCTCTCTAAACATGCCCGGCGTAAAGAGCGAGAGCGGATTGACCGACACACGCGGATTATCCGAACTGCCCCGCATGGTGAAGTTAAACCCAATCAGCCCTTCGCCCTTGCGGGTCAGCACAGACCCAATCGCATTCACCGCGTAGATCGGGGAAAAGACACCCTGAAAATCCATCCGCTTGCTGGCCAGATCGTAAATTCCATCCATCGAAATCCCAATGGACACCCCAACGGCGCTGCTTTTTGTCACCACAACCTGCGCCGGAGTCAGGCGGAATTTTGCGTCCACCTCGGAAAACAGGATGCCGCCGCCGCTCATTTGTTCCAGCAGTCCGATGATACTGGCCGCGTTCAGCAGTGCCGCCATCGCGGGCGCATCCTTCAGCCATGTATTCGCGATTTTCAACCGCCCGTCATAACTGTCCGCCCCCACCGGGGTCAGCACCAGTTGCAAATCGCCCTTGCTGGCCTTGGACAAAAGCCCCGCCGCAGATGCCACCGCCCCCGCATCCGAGGATCGGATCACGAACCGCGACCGGGAACCGTCTGGGGTCATTTCGCCCGTCACCCGTGCCTGCCCATTCACCAACCCGGTGAATTGACCGTTCATCCCGCGCGAGGATGTGAATTTCCCCTGAAACCCTGTCAGCGCCAATGTGTCCGTGATCTGCAAGCGATCCAACGCCACGCTCAGCGGGAAGCTCGCCCCGCCCCCGCCAGAGGTGCCGCCCCCGCCCAGATCAGAGCGGCGCAAATCCAGCGTTCCCCCCGTGACCTGCACCGCCGGGGCCGCGCCCTTGCCGCGCCCCGTCAGCACGACCGGCGCATCCAGCCAGCCCCCGGCCTGCACCTGCGAGAACACCGCCCGACCCAATCCGCCATCTTCGGCCACAGTTATCGCGCCTTCGGCCTTTAGCCCCGGCGCGGATAATTCGATCCGGTCCACCGCAGGCACCGGCCCCAACCGTCCGCGCACTTCCAGCTTGCCACCGCTGTTTCGCGGCAAGGACCATCCCAGTTGCGGAATGCTCAGCCCCAGCCCTTTCAGGTCGCTGCTGCCAGCAAACTCTGCTGGTTTGTCCTTTGCCAGATCCAGTGTGAATTTCGCCGTGCCTTCGCCGCTGACTGTTCCGCTTGGCAGGCCGATGCTGAATTCATCCAGAAACGCCTGCGACAAGACCGCCTGCCCCTCGGCCCGGCTAACGCCCGCAACATTGCCTTCGATTGGCATCGCCCAGACGCCCTCGAACGGCACCTGCCCGACACGGCCCTTTCCCTGAATGATCAGCCGTTCATTCGTGGCGTGCGCGCTCAGCCGTTGCGCGGCGAATACCCGGTCCGGGATCAACTTGCTGCTGCGCACCCCGGTCAAATCCGCATGAATGTCATACCGGACCGAGGACGCAGGTATCCCTTTTTTCAACCGCACATGGATTGGTCCCGCTGCCCGCGCCCGCCCCTCGGCCAATGTCACCGGGCGGTTTGCCTTGGTCATCACCCGCAGCGGTTCACGATCCAGCAAGGACAGCGCGGCGGTGATTGTGCCTTCGGCCGCCAGTTGCACCACCGCAGGCGGGCCTTTGATGCGCACGTCGTCAATGATCAGGCTGGTGCCGGTCACATCCACCGGCCCGCCCTGTGGGGCCAGCACCGTTCCCTTGGCCGCCGTCACCACGAAGCGATTGTTCATCAGTTCGGCCCGGCCAGCCGCGCCCGTGACCTCGGGCATGTGCTTCAGATACCGGATATCCCCGTCCCGAAACTCCGATCCCAGATAAAGCTGTGGCTCAACGCCGGGTCGCACCCGAAACGCAAGCTGCGCATTGCTGAGCGTCAGCGCATGGATATTTTCAGTCACCCAAGTGCGGGTCTTTTCCTTGAGCGTTTCGGGCCAGAACCCCAGAACCGTATCCCGGTTTAATTCCGCCACTTGCCCGTTCACGGCCAGATTCCAGCCCTCGGGTTCCGCCAAAAGCCGACCATCCAGCACAACCACATGGCCGTCTTTGGTCAGGCTGGCCTGCCCCAGCGTAAAATCAAACGGTGCCAATCCCAGACGAAAGGTCATCTGCGCCTGATCCAGCGTCACGGGCTGGGGGTAAATATCATTGGGGTTAGCCGCCAGCCCGGTCAGAGTGAACTGCCCCTGCAATTCGCTGGGCCAGCCGGTATCCATCCCTTTCAGAATGGCCTTGCCTTCGGCCCGCCCGCTGACCCACGCGCTTTCGACCGACAGTTCGTCAAACCGCAAAAGCTGCGACGCGGGATCATAGGTGAAATAGGATCGCGCGGAATCGAACGGAACCGGACTGGTTCTGTCAGTCGGCTGCAATGCCCCCGCGCCGATCTGCAAGGTGCCGGACAGCGGCCCCAGTTTGCCCTGATCGTCCAGCCCTACCCGCAATGCCCCGCTGATCGGCGCGCGCAGCGCATTCACCCACGCCAGCGCCGCCACCTGAGAGGCAATGTCGCGCGCATCCATATCTTCAAAATTCATGCCCAACTGGGCCGCGATGTCGCCAATCCGGCTGTCAAAGCGCATTTCGACCGTGGTGGCGTAATCATAGCCGCCCAACAGCGCCAGATCGCCCCGGATCGCCAGCGCATCCCCCGTGCGTGTCATGTCGAACCGTGCGCCATCCACCGTCCATGCCCGCCCGGCCCGCGCGTCTTCGTAGGCCAGAACCAGCCCATCGGCCTGCACCCCGGTCAATGCGGATAATTCCGGTGTCTGTAACAACCCGTCCAGCCCGGCAATCATATCGGCCACGCTGGCGGCTTTTTGCGCCTCGGGCAATTGACCGAACGACAGATCGAACGATCCGTCCTTGCGCCGCCGCACATTCACCGTGGCCCCCGACAGGCGCAGTTTGCTCAGTAAAACCTGCCCTTTCAACAGCGGGCGAAAGGCAACCCGCACTTCCAGATTGGCCAGCGACATCACCGGGCGGCCATCATCTGTTGTGATTTCAGCATCCCGCAGCAGGATACGGGGCCGTCCGGTGCGCGGGATCAGCAGCGAAATATCGCCAAAATCAATATCCGCCCCCGGCAAGACCCGCGTCAGCCGTTGTTCGATACGATCATGTAACCAGTCCGGCGCCTTGATCGGACGCCCGACATAGGAATACAGCGTCCCACCCCCGGCAGCCAACAAACAGCCCACCACGATCAGCGACCACCAAAGCCACCTGAAATGTCGGCGCGGATGACCGCCGTGATCGTGATTGCCCTTTGCGTCGCTCATTTCTGCTCAGACCTGATGACCGTTCGCCCACCCGGTCCCTTTATTCTTTTGTATATCACACTATTACTACAGCCAAACCAATGACGCATCCGAGGAATTCAGCTGATGACCGACACGCCCTATGCCGCCCCCGATTTCACCCTGCCGCAGGATGGCGGCGATCCCGTCACCCTGTCCGCATTGCGGCCTGCGCCTGTGGTTTTGTTCTTTTACCCGCGTGACAACACCGCCGGATGCACCAAGGAAGCCATTGGATTTTCCGAACATCTGGCCGCATTTGACGCCGCAGGCGTGAAGGTCTTTGGCGTATCCAAAGATTCCCTGACAAGCCATGAAAAATTCCGTGAAAAGCAGGGACTAAGCGTTTCTTTGCTATCGGACGAAAACAGCGACCTGTGTAAACGTCTGGGCGTATGGAAAGAAAAATCCATGTATGGCAAAAAATTCTGGGGCATCGAACGGTCCACCTTTTTGATCGACGCGGCGGGCAACGTGGTGCGCGAATGGCGCAAGGTCAAAGTCCCCGGTCACGTCGAAGAGGTGCTGGAGGCCGCGCGCGCCCTATGACCCTGACACTGACTGAAATGGCGGTCGAGGTGCTGACAACCGCCGATGGCCGCGCCAAAACCGCCCTGTCGCATCAACACGCCGCCGCATGGTTCGCGTCCCGCAAATCGGGGCATCCAATCCCCGTCGGCACCGCCAACCCGCCGCTGCGCCCCGCACGGCCCGAAAAGCCCGAATTGCTGGACCCGCGCGACGTGCCGCGCCGCCGCCCCGGTTCCGTTCAGGGGCGTATGGCGATCCTTCATGCCGTGGCCCATATCGAACTGAACGCCGTGGACCTGCATTGGGACATCATCGCCCGTTTCGGCCATATCCCTATGCCGATCGGGTTCTATGATGACTGGGTGAAATCGGCGGATGAAGAATCCAAACATTTCAATCTTGTATGTGACCGTCTTGAAGCAATGGGCAGCCATTACGGGGCCTTGCCCGCCCATGCGGGCATGTGGCGTGCCGCCGAAGACACCGCCGAAGACCTGTTCGGTCGTCTGGCCGTGGTGCCGATGGTTCTGGAAGCCCGCGGGCTGGACGTGACCCCCGGCATGATCAAGGTGTTCCAGAACGCCAAACAACAGGACGTGGTGGATGCGCTATCCGTGATCTATGCCGAAGAAGTGGGCCATGTCGCCTATGGCTCCAAGTGGTTCCATTTCCTGTGTGGTCGCCATGAAAAAGACCCCAAGGACATGTTTCACGATCTGGTCCGCACCTATTTCCACGGCGCCCTGAAGCCCCCCTTTAACGAAGAAAAACGCGCCGAGGCCGGGCTGCCCCCCGACTTCTACTGGCCACTGGCCGATGAAACGCCCCCGGCGCATGTGCGCAGCTAAACGGCCAACCCCTTCAAATCGGCGGGAAATTGCCGGATCGGCGGGTTTTGTCCCGCCGTTCCAACCAATCGGTCTAAAATCCTTGCCCTGCCCCCCTGTGGTCGTTAATCACCTTTCAGGTTCTTGGATTTGAACACCAAGGACCGCTTTGGGGATGGGGATGTAAGAGGACGACCGTGTGAGAACACGTTTGGCAATCAAGACCGACGCGCTTTTGGAAAAGTATTTCCCGGAACGCCGCGTATTTCTGCGTTCGGAAAACGACACACGGTTCATACGCCTGCGTCCGGTGACGCAATTGATCGGCTTTACCGGGTCGGCGGCGCTGGTTGCTTGGGCGATCATCGCAACGGCAATCCTGCTGATGGATTCCATTGGATCGGGCAATTACCGCGAACAGGCCAAGCGCGATCAAAAAACCTATGAAACCCGTCTGAACCTGCTGTCACAGGAACGCGACACCCGCGCCACCGAAGCCTTGGCCGCGCAGGAACGGTTCAACAAGGCGCTGGAACAAATCTCGGTCATGCAGTCGCAACTGCTGGAATCCGAAACCCGCTGGCGCGAGCTGGAAACCGGGATCGAAGTCATCCAGACCACCCTGCGCCGTACCCTGAAAGAGCGCGATACCGCCCGCGCCACCGCCGCCGCACTGGAGCGGCAGGTAAAAGACGGGCAGCAAGGCACAACATTGACCAGCGCGGCCCCCGGTGTCACTCAAACGCTGGATTTCATGGTCAACGCGTTGGAAGACACCGCAGAGCAACGCGATCAGGTGGTTGCCGATGCTCAGGATGCGCTGGTCCGGGCGGATGAACTGACCCACCAGCTGCGGCTGATGCAGGATCAGAACGAACAAATCTTCCGCCAATTGGAAGACGCGATGAGCGTTTCCGTCAAGCCGCTGGACAAAATGTTCCGCGCCGCTGGCATGAACACGGACAGCATCCTAAATCAGGTCCGCCGCGGCTATTCCGGTCAGGGCGGCCCCCTGACGCCGATCTCTTTTTCTACCTCGGGCGAGGAACCCAGCGAAAACATGCTGCGCGCCAACCGCCTGCTGAACCAGATGGATCAACTGAACCTGTATCGCATCGCCGCCGAACAGGCCCCGTTTGCGATCCCGGTGCATAAATCTTTCCGCTTTACTTCGCCCTTTGGCTATCGCCGCGATCCCAAGACCGGGGGCCGCCGCCTGCACAAGGGCGTGGATTTCGCCGGGCCGGTCGGCACCCCGCTGTATTCCACCGCCGATGGCGTGGTGGTTCATGCCGGGTGGTCCTCGGGGTATGGGCGTCTGGTGAAAATCAAACACCCGTTCGGAATCGAAACCCGCTATGCCCACATGTCAAAAATTATCGTGAAGGTGGGGCAAAAGGTATCGCGCGGGCAACGTATTGGTGATATGGGAGCTTCCGGGCGTGTAACAGGGCCCCATCTGCACTACGAAGTGAGAGTCGACGGCAAAGCCGTCAATCCGATGATCTTTATCAAGGCTGCACGAGATGTTTTCTAAAAGCAAAATCAACGAACCCGCCCCGAAGGCACCCGAAACCACGAAACCCGCAATGCCCGAAGCGCCAGCTTCGTCGGCGTCCAGCGATTTCAAGGCATCGGCCCCCAAACCGAAGCCCCCGGCGTCGATCCTGTCTTCGGACCTGACCATCATCGGCAACCTGAAAACCACCGGCGACATTCAGGTCGAAGGCGCTGTCGAAGGCGACATTCGCGCCCACCTGCTGACCGTTGGCGAAACCGCCACCATCAAGGGCGAAGTCGTCGCTGACGATGTTGTGGTCAATGGCCGCGTCGTCGGCCGTGTGCGCGGCCTGAAGGTGCGCCTGACCTCGACCGCCCGCGTCGAAGGCGATATCATCCACAAAACCATCGCCATCGAATCCGGCGCCCATTTCGAAGGCTCGGTTCAGCGTCAGGACGACCCGCTGTCGACCAAAGGCGCTGCCCCCAAAGCACCCGCCGCCCCCGCTGGCGACGCGTCCTGACACTTCGACGATCTCGGTTACTCTCTTCAAAACGCCGCCCACCGGGGCGGCGTTTTTGCATTCCAAAGGGTAAATACAGCATCAGACAGACAGCAGGCACCGTACAAACTGAAAGAGCCAAACAATCCATCCTAGGGAAAATTGCCCCAAGAGCTTCACAAAACCATCGGTAAATGCAACGGTCCAACAAAACGGAAAGCCCATGACCTTATTCAACCCTTCCCATGTTGACCAGCTTTGTGACCTTCTATGCCGTGTCGGCGAAGAAGAACTGCTACCACGGTTTCGCGCCCAGATTCCGAACCCGGTTCACGAAAAAACCTCGTCCTTCGATGTTTTCAGCGAAGCGGATCAGGCCGCCGAGGACCGCACTACCGAAGCATTGCTTACCATGTTCCCCGACGCGCTGATCGTTGGCGAAGAACGGACCGGCAACGATCCGGGCATTATCAAGAAAATGGCGGATGCACCAATTGCATTCCTGATCGACCCGATTGATGGGACAAAAAACTTTACCTCTGGCCTGCCGCTCTTTGGCATGATGATCGCAGGGCTGTCATACGGCGAAATCACCCTTGCGGCCATACACGACCCCATCACCGGGGGAACGGCGACAGCATTGCGGGGCGCAGGGTCTTGGCTCCGGCAATCAGGGCTGTCTGATCAGCGGCTGCGGGTTTCGCCCCCCTGCGCCCCTAGCCAAATGAACATCGTCGCCGGAACGAACTTTCTGCCCCCCACACTTCGCCCGACAGTTCAACGAAACCTTTCAAAATTCGGAATGAACTTCTGGCTGCGCTGCGCCGCCCATGAATACAGGCTTGCCGCCAGCGGAAACTGTGAACTGCTGGTTTATAACAAACTGATGCCGTGGGATCACGCCGCCGGATGGCTTCTACATCAGGAAGCAGGCGGCTATAGCGCGCATTTCGATGGCTCAGCATACAAACCGTTTCACACCACCGGCGGATTGATCTGCGCCCCAGACCCGGACAGTTGGCAAGCCGCAAGGAACTGCCTTTTCTCCCCGGAATCGTGATACCGGATGCTCACAACGCGTAATGTTATAAAAATAACGTATCTGCGTTAGTCCTGAATAAGTTCTACATCCCAATACAGGATGATTAAGCCGTTAATAATATTTGACTATTTAACTAATTACGTAAAATCTGCGCAGGCAGATCGCATAATGACATGCAATTTAGATTGGCTATCATGTAACGAGGCAAATTGCGCCCGCATTTATTGATTTATACCCCACCACCATGATCCACGCCATCCTCATCCTGACCGCCGTCACAATCATGGACGGCGACACGATCCGATCCGGCGATCTGCTATTACCGCTGGGGCCTGCTGAAAAGACTGCCGGTGAACGGGCCTCTGACGTGATTGACCTGATCAACCGACGGTATGGGGCCGACACCATCCGCCATGAGGCACATCTGCCTCATCCGGGTTTTTTTGAGAGGGGGTGACAAGGGCGGAAAGCGGAAGTCTGCTGTGCTTATCTGGTCATCGTTTTCATTTGGGGAAAGCAGTCATTCATGGCGCTGTAGGTATGGGTGCCTATGCTGTATCGATCACTATAATCGGTAATGTGCAATGCAGTACTCTGCAGCGCTGATCGACAACTTATGACATTTGTCCGGTTTGATCACGCTGAGGTGCAGCTTCCATATGTCAGCCGTATGCGCACTACACTTGCAAATAAAGGCGGCGCGCTTGACGAAATTTTCTTGCCGCAAATTGTAGATTCTGTCAAACGGGATCAAAAATCGAAAAACTCGTAAGGTGGAAAATGGCGTCCAAAAACATGGCAACGTCGGAGAGAAGAGCAGAACATCTGCTCAATGATCTTCTTGATGCACAAGGCTGGGACCGGCGACGTCCGCCGTATGGCGACGTCCTCTTCCAAACTGAATATAGAGCCTTTCCTGAGCTCGCGATGATGATGAGATCCGCAAGTAAGACTGGAGCTGGTTACGGTATTCCCGAGGCGATCTTACTTGACAACGAAACTAATCAACCGATCGCGGTGATTGAAGCCAAGGCTCGATCACAAGAGATCGAGCTGGCCCTGGAAGAAGCACAGCATTATGCGAAGGCATTTATCTCAAAAGGGTTTAGACCGGTCTCCATCGCTTTGGCCGGCACGGATGATGTAGACTTCCAAGTCAAAGTGACAAAGTGGACTGGCACGGATTGGGAAACGATCACTTATGATGGCGCTCCTATCGGTTGGATACCGAACTACGAAGACGTAGTGAAAATTTCTGCGCTTGGAAGCGGTTCCGAATTGCGCCCATCGATGCCGTCTCAGGAGGTACTGGCCCGACGTGCCGAAGAAATAAATCGGTTGCTTCGAGAATCCGATATTCGCGATGAATTCCGTCCAGCGGTCGTAGCTGCAATTATGATCGCGCTTTGGCAGAGTGGTCGGACTGGTGGTACGGTATCTCGTGATCCCAAGGCTATACTGCGCGATATCAATTATTTCTGCACTGAGGCATTCGGCACTAAGAAATTCGGATTGTCAAATTCCTTAAGGGTGGACCCAGCAAACAAGAAATTGGCAAACAACGGACGTCGCATCGTTGCGATTCTAGAACGTTTGAATATTTCTGTCCTGACTGCAGAGCATGACTATTTGGGCCAATTGTATGAGACATTTTTCCGCTACACTGGCGGAAACACCATTGGTCAGTATTTCACTCCAAGGCACATAACTTCGTTTATGGCTGAGATCACGGACATTGGTGTTAAGGATGTCGTATTGGACCCAGCTTGTGGTTCTGGTGGCTTCCTCGTGGCGGCAATGGACAGAATGCTAAAGCTGCACTCCATGAAACGAGAAGACATGGTTGATGTCGTGGCGAGCCAGTTGATCGGGTTCGAAAGTGAGCCAATTACGGCGGCGCTATGTGTCGCCAATATGATCCTCCGTGGCGACGGATCCACTGGCATTCATGCGGAGGATGTCTTCACCTCCAAAAGTTTTCCCAAAGCGTCCGCTACTGTGTCCCTAATCAATCCTCCGTTCCCTCACAAAAAGACTGACACGCCTGCCGAGGCATTTGTAGACAAAGCATTGTCAGGATTGGAGGATGGTGGCCGGTTAGCAGTAATTCTACCAAACTCGTTGCTGGCCAAGAAGGACAAGGGCGCTTGGAGAGAAACGATTCTAAGGAACAATCGTCTCGATGCAGTTTGCCAACTTCCCGACGATTTGTTCCAACCCTTCGCAGCTGCAAACACATCAATTGCCCTGATTACAAAAGGAATTCCTCACGACACCAAGAGAAAGACTTCATTCGTTCGGCTGCAACACGATGGTTTCGTTCTTAAGAAAAGTGCTCGTGTACGTCGAAATTCGGTACCTGATCAAGCTGAGAAGGCAGTTGATGCCATCGCCAACAAGGTGATTGAGGCCGGTTTCTCTGGACTGGCGAATGTTTCTGCGTCCGATGAATGGTCCGTTGGCGCATATATCGAAGCAGCGCCAACTGAAGACAAAGAACTGACTCTGGCCGTTGATGTTTTGCTAAGACGGTTAGCATCATTTTATACTCGATATGCGCCAGAAATCGTAGCACAGCGATTGGCTATTCTGGCACAAGAGATCGATGCGGCTCCATACAAAGAAATTTTGACAAAACAGAGAATTGGGAATGCGAAAAAGCTTCCAAAAGAAGTAGATACGGTCGGCGGCGCTTTTGAAATTTTCTATGGAATGAAAGAGCTGCATAGTCGCGATGGAATGGTTCCTGGAAAGACACTGATAATCTCGCCAACCGAGGAATATAATGGGTGTTACGGCTGGCTAGATTTTTCACAAGTGATTGAGCCGCCATTTGTTACTGTTGCGCAGACAGGCAGCATTGGTGAAGCGTTTGTGCAATTGGAACCATGTGCTGTGAATGACGACTGCTTGGTGCTCCTACCCCGAGAAGGTATACAACTGGTCGATCTCGTGCTAGCTGCCGCGACACTTCATGCTGAGCGGTGGCGCTTCAGCTACGGCAGGAAGCTCACACCGCAAAGAATAGCCGACTTCAAACTGCCAAAATCACGAAGTGCTCGTGCGTGGGTGGAGGATAAACTCAAGGTAAATCAGGAAGTAATAGACGCTAGCTTGCAACCCTATCTTGCTGAATCAGAAGCTGAGTTTGAAGCTCTCGAAGACGCTGAAGACCTAGCAGATGCTTTGATCGCGATTGATGATCCGACCGAGTTGTCTTGGAAGGATTTTAAGTTCCAAAGTGGGATAGAATAGTTGAAATTTGAGATACTGTTCCGATCCGCCGCCATGAAACAATTTCAGGCCCTTTCAAAAACCGACCAACGTCTAGTAGCTGCGAAGATTGACAAGTTAGGAGAGGACGCAAGCCCAGCGGGGTCGAAGAAACTTAAGGGCCACGATTCGCTTTGGCGTATTCGGAGTGGAAGTCTTCGAGTGGTCTATTTACAACCAGATAGTGAAGGAAGAATCTTCATTCTTAAGATTGGGAATAGAGGCCGCATCTATCGCAATCTATAGTTAGAGCTTTGTTTCTCAATACCTAAAGCAGGTTTGCACGGCAAAGCACAGGTACCACCATCAATGTTGCGGTGGCGAAAGTCTACTTCGAAGGGCCGCATCGCAGCATGAGAGGCGATGAACGAACGGCAGTCCAAGGGCCGGTCATGCAGAGCAACAACGGGCGCGCAACGTGCTCCGCCCCCGTTTACCCGCTCTCACAGCAGTCCCGTCCGCACTTCCCTGTTGGAAATCAGCAACTCGCTGACCTGCTTTGCCCCCGCTTTGGCGATGGTATAGGTCAGGTTCACAGCCTCGATATGGAACCCGGAAAACAGTTCCCGCACTTCGGGCCTATCGTT